>NZ_JAWHPK010000015.1:0-542550 GCF_032587795.1 Pseudomonas syringae group sp. 247E2
CTCACGCTCCAGCGTGGGAATGCCTTGCGTGACGCTCCGCGTCACAGATCTGTGCCGCACAGCATACTCAAGAGAGGACGCAGAGCGTCCAGAACGGCATGCGACGCGGAGCGTCGCACGATAGTCGAGGTTAAGGCATGTCGGCGGAGTGTCGTACGGTAGTTGAGATTATCGTTCCTCACGCTCCAGCGTGGGAATGCCTTGCGTGACGCTCCGCGTCACAGATCTGTGCCGCACTGCATACTCAAGAGAGGACGCAGAGCGTCCAGAACGGCATGCGACGCGGAGCGTCGCACGATAATCGAGATTAAGGCCTGCCGACGTGGCGCCGCACGATAGTCGATGCGGCACGATAGCCCTATCAGTGGGGTGTGCGCTGTGCCTTGTCGAGGAATGTCCAGGCCACGAAGCGGCTTTGTTTCTGGCCCTGGCCCATCTCGATCACTTTCACCTCAAGCGCGCCGGCTTTTTTCAGGGCGCTCTGGATCGGTGGCAGGTTGGATGCCTTGGACACCAGGGTGCTGAACCATACCACCTGGCCTGGCAATGTGGCGCTTTCCTGGATCAATTGGGTCACGAAGCCGATCTCGCCGCCTTCGCACCACAGCTCCTGAGATTGCCCACCGAAGTTGAGAACCGGCAGCTTGCGCTTGGGATCAGCCTTGCCCAGTGCGCGCCATTTTCGTTGGCTGCCACGCTGCGCCTCATCCAGCGAGGCATGGAAAGGAGGGTTGCAGAGGCTCACGTGGAAGCGTTCGCTGCTGTCGAGTAACCCGAGCAGGATCTGCTTGCGGTTGTCCTGCTGACGCACGCTGATGGCCTTGCTGAGGCCATTGGCTTTTATGACCGTGGTAGCCGCCGCGATGGCCGTGCTGTCGATGTCCGACCCAACGAACTGCCAGCCATAGTCGCTATGCCCCAGCAGCGGGTAGATGCAATTGGCTCCGGTGCCGATATCCAGCGCCTTGATGGATGCGCCGCGTGGGATCACGCCTTCATTGTCCTCGGCCAGCAAGTCGGCGAGGAAGTGCAGGTAGTCCGCACGCCCTGGAATGGGCGGGCACAGGTAATCGGCCGGAATGTCCCAATGGGCGATGCCATAGAACGCTTTGAGCAGCGCGCGATTGAACACCCGCACCGCCTGTGGATTGGCAAAGTCGATGCTTTCCTTGCCATACGGATTGAGGATCACGAACGCTGCCAGCTCGGGGCTGGATTTGATCAGCTTCGGAAAATCGTAACGACCCTGATGACGATTGCGCGGGTGCAAGGTGGCCTTTTCACGCGGCGCAGCAGGTTTGGCTGGCCGCTGAGGCTTTTTGCGCGGAGGTTTGCGGGTATCGGTCATGGGTTCGATGGTCAGCCGTGATGTCGAGTACAGAAATTCAGATAACAAAAAGCCAGCCCATAATCGGGCTGGCTTTTCTGGCCACCTTACAGGCTGGCGATGCGGGCGTGTTGCTCGGCCAGCTTGCCCAGTGCCTGTTCGGCTTCGGTCAGCTTGGCGCGTTCCTTAGCGATGACTTCAGGCGGTGCCTTGTCGACGAAGGCGGCGTTGGACAGCTTGCCGCCGACGCGTTGCACTTCGCCTTGCAGGCGCTGGATTTCCTTGTCCAGACGCGCCAGTTCGGCCCCTTTGTCGATCAGCCCGGCCATCGGCACCAGCACTTCCATGTCACCCACCAGCGCGGTGGCCGACAGTGGCGCTTCTGCACCCTCGGTCAGTACGGTCATCGATTCCAGCTTGGCGAGCTTCTTGAGCAGGTAATCGTTTTCGCTCAGGCGGCGCTGATCCTCGGCACTCACATTCTTGAGGAACAGTTGCAGCGGCTTGCCCGGACCGATGTTCATCTCGCCACGGATGTTACGCACGGCGAGCATCAGGCCCTTGAGCCATTCGATATCGTCTTCGGCCGCCTGGTCAATGCGTGCTTCGTTGGCCACTGGCCACGGCTGCAGCATGATGGTCTTGCCTTCTGCGCCCGCCAGCGGCGCAAGGCGCTGCCAGATTTCTTCGGTGATGAACGGCATGAACGGGTGCGCAAGGCGCAGTGCGACTTCGAGCACGCGTACCAGTGTACGGCGTGTGCCACGCTGACGTTCGACCGGTGCGGTTTCATCCCACAGCACAGGCTTGGACAGCTCCAGATACCAATCGCAATACTGGTTCCAGATGAACTCGTACAGCGTCTGGGCCGCGAGGTCGAAGCGGAACTGATCCAGTTGGCGGGTCACTTCGGCTTCCGTGCGCTGCAATTGCGAGATGATCCAGCGATCAGCCAGCGACAGTTCGACCGCTTCGCCGTTCTGGCCGCAGTCTTCGCCTTTGTCCAGCACGTAACGCGCAGCGTTCCAGATCTTGTTGCAGAAGTTGCGATAGCCTTCGACGCGGCCCATGTCGAACTTGATGTCGCGACCGGTGGACGCCAGCGAGCAGAAGGTAAAGCGCAGGGCGTCGGTGCCGTAGCTGGCGATGCCGTCGGCGAACTCCTGACGGGTCTGCTTTTCGATCTTCTTCGCCAGCTGCGGCTGCATCAGCCCACTGGTGCGTTTCTCTACCAGCGTTTCGAGGTCGATACCGTCGACGATGTCAAGCGGGTCAAGCACGTTGCCCTTGGACTTGGACATCTTCTGGCCTTGGCCGTCACGCACCAGACCGTGCACGTAAACAGTCTTGAACGGGACCTGCGGCGTGCCGTCCTCGTTCTTCACCAAGTGCATGGTGAGCATGATCATCCGGGCGACCCAGAAGAAAATGATGTCGAAACCGGTGACCAGCACGTCGGTGGAGTGGAAGGTTTCCAGTGCCTTGGTCTTTTCCGGCCAGCCGAGCGTGGAGAAGGTCCACAGGCCCGAGCTGAACCAGGTGTCGAGTACGTCGTTGTCCTGCTGCAGCGCGATTTCCGGGCCAAGGTTGTTCTTGGCGCGAACTTCGGCTTCGTCGCGGCCGACGTAAACCTTGCCGGACTCGTCGTACCAGGCCGGAATGCGATGGCCCCACCAGAGCTGACGGCTGATGCACCAGTCCTGGATGTCGCGCATCCACGAGAAATACATGTTTTCGTATTGCTTGGGCACGAACGCGATACGGCCGTCTTCGACAGCGGCAATCGCAGGCTCGGCCAGCGGTTTGGTGGAGACATACCACTGATCGGTCAGCCACGGCTCGATGATGGTGCCGGAACGGTCGCCTTTCGGCACCTTCAGGGCGTGATCATCGACGCTGACCAGCAGGCCGGCGGCATCAAACGCAGCAACGATCTGCTTGCGCGCTTCAAAGCGGTCGAGACCGGCGTAGTCCGCAGGCAGGCTGCCGTCGACGCTTTCGTTCAGCGTGCCATCAAGGTTGAAAACCTGAGCAGCAGCGAGAACGTTGGCATTCTTGTCGAAGATGTTCAGCAGCGGCAGGTTGTGGCGTTTGCCGACTTCATAGTCGTTGAAGTCATGCGCCGGGGTGATTTTCACGCAGCCGGTGCCGAATTCAGGGTCGCAGTAGTCGTCCGCGATGATCGGGATGCGGCGGCCTACCAGTGGCAGTTCGACGAACTTGCCGATCAATGCCTTGTAGCGCTCGTCCTGTGGGTTCACCGCAACGGCGGCGTCACCGAGCATGGTTTCCGGGCGAGTGGTGGCAACGATCAGGTAATTCAGACCTTCGGCGGTTTTTGCACCGTCGGCCAGCGGATAGCGCAGGTTCCACAGATGGCCTTTCTCGTCGTGGTTCTCCACTTCAAGGTCGGAAATCGCGGTGTGCAGCTTGGTGTCCCAGTTGACCAGACGCTTGCCACGGTAAATGAGGCCGTCTTCATGCAGGCGCACGAAGGCCTCCTTCACGGCGTCGGACAGGCCGTCGTCCATGGTGAAGCGCTCGCGGCTCCAGTCGACGGACGAGCCCAGACGGCGGATCTGACGGCTGATGTTGCCGCCGGACTCGGCTTTCCATTCCCAGATCTTGTCCAGAAACTTCTCGCGGCCCAGTTCATGACGGCTTACGCCTTGCGCTTCGAGACGACGCTCGACCAGCATCTGCGTGGCGATGCCGGCGTGGTCGGTGCCCGGTTGCCACAGCGTATTGCGGCCCTGCATGCGACGGAAACGGATCAGGGCGTCCATGATCGCGTTATTGAAGCCGTGGCCCATGTGCAGGCTGCCGGTAACGTTCGGCGGCGGGATCATGATGGTGTACGAGTCACCCACGCCTTGCGGAGCGAAGTAGTTCTCGGACTCCCAGGTCTGGTACCAGGAAGTTTCGATGGCGTGCGGCTGGTAAGTCTTGTCCATGCGCGGCGGGAACCTGTGGCATTGATTCGGAAACCGGTAAGTATAGACCTGACGGCAAGCGACAAGCCATAAGCGCCGGGCCACAACTGGCAGATCTGTCAGTAGGCGGCGAGTGGACCAAGGGGCATGATCCGGTGTTCAAGCATTGATCACAGGACGGATGCGGCCATGAACAAGACTTCGGAAAGCAGGCGCGTACTGTGCCGATATCGCTATGACGCGCTGGATCGTGTTGCCGTCGTCGATCCCGGAGCACAGGGAGCGGTGTTGCGTTTTTATCAAAAGAACCGTTTGACGGTCGAGATACAGGGTGAAACGCGCCGTCGTGTATTTCACGGCGATGATCGCTTGTTGGCTGAGTATGAAACGGACGGCTCCATCACTCGGACCGATCTGCTGGGCACCGACAGGCAAATCAGCGTGCTGCATGCCCTGAGTTCAGAGGAACGGCAGCCGCTTGCTTATAGCCCTTACGGACATCGCGCGCAGGGCGGTCCCTTTTCCGGTTTCAACGGCGAGCGCGCGGACCCTGTGACCGGGCATTACTTGCTGGGTAACGGCTATCGGGCTTTCAATCCGGTGCTGATGCGGTTCAATAGCCCGGACAGCCTGAACCCATTCGGGCGGGGAGGCTTGAATGCATATGTGTACTGTCAGGGAGACCCGGTGAACAGAAGTGATCCTAGCGGGCACGCCGGGCTATTAGGCTTACCGGATTTGGCGCTTAGAAGCATACTCAAAAACCTGACGTCCAAAGATTTGGTCAACCTGTCTTTAACATCCAAGGCGATGGGGAGGCGAGTATCTGGAGCTGTGGACCGCTTGCCAATCGATGTGACTGATCCAAACGCACTGTTTGCAATTCATAATGTTTTGAAAAGCAAGATGGGCATTTCGCCCGGCGTGCTCAAAAATGACGCGTTCAAAGCAAAGTTCGAACGCGCAGCGGCGAACATCAAGCAAGGAATAAGCAAAGAAATCCAGAGTGTTGATCGTCGAACACAATCCATTCTTGATTACATGGCGAGAGTGACAGGTGCCAGCGAGCTGCAGGCTAAGCGCGCTTTAGAGCGTGCCCAGCGCTTCCAGGCAGTTGCTCCTGAAAAATTGGCACAAATCACTCGGCAAATGGCCGAATATAGGCAGTTGCGCAATGACTGGGGTGCACTCATCAATCGTGAAGCAGATACGGGCCGGCGCATAGCCGAGATACGCACTGCATTGAACTCTCCCTGACAGAATCTCTACGCGCGAGTGTTCCGTATTCCTGACCACACCCTTCACTTCTGTTGCTGCGCCAACAACCGCTCCAGCCTTGCCTCCAGCCGACGCTTGATTTCAGTCTCGATGTGCGGAGCGAAGTCGGCGATCACGTCCTGCAGGATCAACTGCGCGGCGGCACGCAATTCGTTGTCCAGATGCAGCAGGGCATCCGGGTTCGGCAGTGCTTGAGGCTGGGCAGGCTGTTGAACGGTCTGAAGCTGCTCGACTGGTGCAGCTTGCACATCAGGCGTCAGCGTCGGGATGTCGTCTTCGTCGAAGTCCTGTTGATACGCCGCGTCGGGGCGAGCGCCGACCACATCGAATAACAGAGGAATCTGGCCTTCCGGACGAGCCGGGTCGTTCGGCAGCGGGGAGTGTGCGGGGTCATCGCCGAGCAATTGGCGGATCGATTCCAGATCGTTCAGCAAATGCGCGGATTCAGCTTTTTTTGAAGTATCCATCGTGTCCTCAAAGGCGCTGCAGTCGGTGATCTTGCGGAGGATAGCCCTGTTCACGGTAGGAACGGAAACTCTCGCGTGCGGCAAGACGTATGGCCGGGTCTTCGACAACCACTTCCGCCACGCGGGCGAAGCGTTTGAAGAAGGCCGGAATGCTCAGGTCGAGGTTGACCAACAGGTCCTCGTGAGCGCCCGAGTCGTCACCCAGACCCAGCACCACGGGGGCATCGGAGTCGCTCTCGGCGTCGCCGTGGGGCAGAAACACTTCGCCCCTGAAGCGCCAGAGCCGGGCATCAAGGTCTTCACGCTGCGCTGCATCGCTGCAATGCAGATAGACCTTGTGGCCCAAACGCCAGGCTTTTTCCGTTAGTTTGCAGGCAAAGTCCAGGCGCGCGGCAGGATCGGCGCTGGGCAGGATGTAAAAATCGACTTGGGTCATACAGGTTCCAGAACCAGTGGCGTATCGACCGTGAGGCCGACACGCCAGAGTGTCTTCTTTATACGCCGGCGCGGTCGAGCAGGTACTGGGTCAGCAGCGGAACCGGACGTCCGGTGGCGCCTTTTTCCTTGCCGCCGCTCAGCCACGCAGTGCCAGCGATGTCCAGGTGAGCCCAGTCATAGGCCTTGGTGAAGCGCGACAGGAAGCAGGCCGCCGTGATGGTGCCGCCTTTCGGGCCACCGATATTGGCGATGTCGGCGAACGGGCTGTCGAGCTGCTCCTGGTACTCATCGAACAACGGCAATTGCCAGGCACGGTCATCCGCCTGTTTGCCAGCGTCGAGCAACTGATTGATCAGCGCGTCGTTGTTGCCCAGCAGGCCGGAAGTGTGGCCGCCCAGCGCAACCACGCACGCGCCGGTGAGAGTGGCGATGTCGATGACTGCCTGTGGCTTGAAGCGTTCGGCGTAGGTCAGTGCATCGCACAGCACCAGACGGCCTTCAGCGTCGGTGTTGAGAATTTCGACCGTCTGGCCACTCATGGTAGTGACGATGTCGCCGGGACGTGTCGCGGTGCCGCTCGGCATGTTTTCGGCGCAGGCCAGAATACACACCAGATTGATCGGCAGTTTCAGTTCCAACACAGCGCGCAGGGTACCGAATACGCTGGCAGCGCCGCACATGTCGAACTTCATCTCGTCCATGCCCGAGGCAGGCTTGATGCTGATGCCGCCGGTGTCGAACGTGATGCCTTTACCGACCAGCACGAAGGGCTGATCACCTTTCTTGGCACCCTGATAGTTCATGACGATCAGGCGAGGTGGCTGGGCGCTGCCCTGAGCCACCGCGAGGAAAGAGCCCATGCCCAGTTCGGCCAGTTTCTTCTCGTCGTGAACTTCCACTTTCAGATTCTTGTGTGCCTTGCCCAGCGCCTTGGCTTCTTCGCCCAGGTAGGTCGGGTGGCAGATGTTGGGTGGCAGATTGCCCAGGTCGCGGGTCAGTGCCATGCCGGTGGCGATAGCCTTGGCGTGAGTGGAAGCGCGCTCGATGTCAGCTATGCGTACCTTGTCGGTCAGCAGGGTGATTTTTTTCAGGGCGCGAACTTCGGCTTTCTGGGTCTTGAAGCGGTCGAAGACGTATTCGCCATCGGCCAGGGCCTCGACCAGCAGGCGAGCCGTGCCGTAGGTGTCGCGGTTTTTCACTGACAGGTCATCGAGCGCAATCGCAGCGTCGCTGCCGCCCAGGCCTTTGAGGCAGGTCAGTGTTGCGCCGACGATTTTTTTCAGCTGGCGGTCCGACAGTTCGCCTTCCTTGCCGGTACCGATCAGCAGAACGCGCTCGGCCTTGATGTTGGGCAGGTTGTGCAGCAGCAGGCTCTGACCGACCTTGCCCGCCAGATCACCGCGTTTGAGAATGAGGGAGATGGCTCCGCCGCTGAGGATATCGACAGCCTGGGCAGCACCAACCAGTACACGGCTTTCGCCGACGGTGACCACCAGCGTTGCGGTTTTCAAGGTTTCTGGGCTTACGCTTTTAACAACCAATTCCATGTGGGGTCCCCGAGTAGACGATGAGAGTCGCAATATGAATGATGTACGCGGGATGGCCTGAGTGTTTTCAAGGAGGATGCCCGCGGTAAGCTTTGCAGTTTGACCCCGCTGCACGACTGCTGACAACCCCGTAGAGCCGCCTGCTTTGCGTGTATGTGCGAACTATCCCCGGTGCGCAGTGACAGAAACACACAATCACAGGATAATGCCGCATATTTTTTGATGCCCACGCCTTTTGCCGGCGTGAATCTCTGGTTGCCGTGGCTCACAATTTTTCCCTGTTTGGCTGCCTGAGCCTGACAACTCTGGAGTGTCTGGTTTGATTGTCTTCCGTTATCTGTCCCGAGAAGTGCTGCTTACCTTGAGCGCGGTCAGCGCCGTGCTGCTGGTGTTCATCATGAGCGGACGCTTCATCAAGTACCTGGCGCAGGCCGCGTCCGGTGCGCTCGATCCGGGCGTGCTGTTCCTGATCATGGGCTTCCGCCTGCCAGGCTTTCTGCAGGTAATTCTGCCGCTGGGCCTGTTCCTCGGCATTCTCATGGCTTACGGGCGCCTGTACCTGGAAAGTGAAATGACCGTGCTGGCCGCCACCGGCATGAGTCAGCAGCGGCTGCTTGCCATCACCATGGGGCCTGCCACGCTGGTCGGGCTGTTGGTCGCCTGGCTGAGTTTCAGTCTGGCTCCACAGGGCGCTACCCAGTTTTCGCTGCTGATCAACAAGCAGGACGCCATGACCGAGTTCGACACGCTGGTGCCGGGCCGTTTTCAGGCGCTGCGTGACGGTACGCGTATCACTTACACCAAGGAACTGTCGGAAGACCGCTCGCAACTGGCTGGTGTGTTCATCTCTGAAAAACGCATGTCCGGCGACAAGAGCAAGGACAACGGCATCACCGTGCTGGTGGCAGAGAAGGGCCATCAGGAGGTAAGGCCCAATGGCAGTCGCTTCCTGATCCTCGAAAACGGCTACCGCTACGATGGCAATCCTGGTGCGGCTGATTACCGTGTGATCAAGTACGACACCTACGGGGCGATGCTGCCCAAACCGGAAATCAGTGAAGAAATCACCGACCGTGAGGCCATTCCGACCAGCGAACTGGTCGGCAACCCGGCACCGCGCTCTGTCGCCGAGCTGCAATGGCGTATTTCGCTGCCGCTGTCGGTGTTCATCGTCACGTTGATGGCTATTCCGTTGTCGCGCGTCAATCCGCGTCAGGGCCGTTACCTGAAACTTTTGCCGGCGATCCTTCTGTACATGTCTTATCTGGCCATTCTGATCTCGGTGCGCAGTTCGCTGGAGAAGGGCAAGCTGCCGCTAAGCCTTGGCATGTGGTGGGTGCATGGCATCTACCTGTCCATTGGCCTGCTGTTGTTCTATTGGGAGCCTCTGCGTCTGAAGATGGCGAGTCGTCGCAGCGTCACGGAGGTGACTCGTGGTCAAGCTTGATCGATACATCGGTAAAAGCGTATTGCTGGCGATTCTTGCGGTTCTGGGAATCATTCTGGGGCTGGTTTCATTGTTCGCGTTCATCGACGAGATGGGTGATATCAGTGACACCTACACACTGGCGGATGCCCTCAGCTACGTCATGCTGACCGCGCCGCGGCGTGTCTACGACACGCTGCCAATGGCTGCCCTGATCGGTTGCCTAATTGGTCTGGGTACGCTGGCCAGCAGCAGCGAACTGACCATCATGCGTGCAGCAGGTGTGTCCATCGGGCGCATCGTCTGGGCGGTCATGAAGCCGATGCTGCTATTGATGGTTGCTGGTGTACTGGTCGGCGAGTACGTGGCTCCCTACGCCGAGAACCAGGCTCAGGCCGCTCGCTCGCTGGCTCAGGGCTCGGGTGATGCGCAGAGCGCCAGGCATGGTCTTTGGCACCGTCAGGGTGACGAATTCATCCACATCAACACCGTCCAGCCCAATGGTCTGATGCTTGGCGTGACACGTTACCGTTTCGACGATCAACGCCACATGCTGACGTCCAGCTTTGCCAAAGAGGCCAATTTCAAGACCGATTACTGGGAGTTGAAGGACGTCAGTACCACGCATTTCAATGACGGCCGTACCGAGGTCATCAATACGCCGGTCGAGCGCTGGGATGTAGCGTTGAGCCCGCAATTGCTGAGCACAGTGATCATGCCGCCCGAGTCGCTTTCGATCAGCGGTCTCTGGAACTACGCGCATTATCTGGCTGATCAGGGCTTGAGCAATGGCCGCTACTGGCTGGCGTTCTGGACCAAGGTATTGCAACCGGCTGTGACAGTAGCGCTGGTGCTGATGGCAATCTCGTTCATCTTCGGCCCGCTGCGTTCGGTTACGCTGGGGCAGCGCGTGTTCACGGGGGTGGTGGTCGGCTTTACCTTCCGCATTATTCAGGACCTGCTCGGTCCTTCCAGCCTGCTGTTCGGTTTCCCGCCGTTGCTGGCCGTGCTGATGCCTGCTGCAGCCTGTGCGCTGGCCGGTGTGTATCTGCTGCGCCGCGCCGGATAGCGTCATGTAGCCGCAGTGAAAAAGCCGACATTGAGTCGGCTTTTTCATGGGCGTACTCATGTACTTGTCGAGCGGAATCGCACATATAAAAAAGCCTCTGACATTGCTGTCAGAGGCTTTCTGTACGTACGAGAGTGTGTCGTATCAGGCTTCGGCTTGAACTTCGTCAGCCTGCATGCCTTTTTGGCCCTGCACGGCAACGAAGGTAACTTTCTGGCCTTCTTTCAGGCTTTTGAAGCCGTTACCCTGAATGGCGCGGAAGTGTACGAACAGATCCGGCCCGCTCTCAGGAGTGATAAAACCAAAACCTTTTTCATCGTTGAACCACTTGACGGTACCGCTCTGACGATCAGCCATTTTCTTATTTCCTTGACGCTTGACTTGAATTGGTTACAGCCTCTTTCACACGAAAGAGCACTGGGGCTGGTTGCAGGAAGTAAGAAACGTAGAACGGGTTGTAGCAAACCTAGAGCTACTGCCCAGGTCCAGATTCGGCGACCCATGCAAACACAGTCCGGAAACTCTACGCCAACTCTCGTTACAAATACAACCCCCCTGCCTTGTACCCTGTTTCCGGGGGGGAGAGCCTTATGCCCGGCGTGTTTGCCTGCTGTGCACGGTGTCTGGTCTGTCATAACATTTTGCACTTTATAGGTGCGTTTTTGGCATATACAACAGACTGTTCACTCGGATGAAACACGGCCGAAACAGTAGTGTGTAACAGCACCTGCGCAACAGCGAAGTGTTGCTGTTTTTTTGACGCCGTTGTTTAGCCGCGAAAGTAACGTTGTGCAACGAAAGGCATTTTTGCAACACGCATGGGCACTTTCTTGCCGCGCACCATTGCCCAGACCTGTGTATCCAGCGCGGTGTAAGCGTTGTTCAAATAACCCATGGCCAGCGGGCCAGCCAGGCTCGGGCCAAAACCGCCGCTGCAGACAGTGCCGATGACAGTGCCCTGTTCATCGACGATTTCTGTGCCCTCACGCACTGGCGTACGCTCTTCGGGAAGCAGGCCGACACGTTTTTTGGCGACACCGTTCTGTTGCTGGGCAAAGACCTGCTCTGCTCCCGGGAAGCCGCCTGCACGCGCACCGTCGGCGCGCCGTACTTTGGAAATAGCCCATAACAGGCTGGCCTCTACGGGGGATGTGTCGGTGTCCATGTCATGACCGTACAGGCACAGACCTGCTTCCAGTCGCAGCGAATCACGTGCGCCCAAACCGATCGGGGCAACTTCCGGTTCTTCCAGCAGGCGGCGCGCCAGGGCTTCAGCCTGTTCGGCCGGTACTGAAATTTCATAGCCGTCTTCGCCGGTATAGCCCGAGCGGCTGACATAGCATTGAACGTCCAGCAGCTTGACGCTGGCGAACTGCATGAAGGTCATCTTCGCCACTTCCGGCGCAAAGCGCGCCAGCACCGTGACAGCGGCCGGACCTTGCAGGGCGAGCAGGGCGCGCTCTTCGAACAACGGTTCGATAGTGCAATGCCCCGCCAGGTGCTTGCGCAAGTGCGCCAGGTCCTGATTCTTGCAGGCCGCGTTGACCACCAGCATCAGTTGATCACTGCCGAGATTGGCAACCATCAGGTCATCGAGAATGCCGCCAGCATCGTTGGTGAACATCGCATAGCGTTGCATGCCGACTGGCAGGTCAATGATGTCCACTGGCACCAGGGCCTCAAGGGCCTTGGCAGCATCTGTACCGGTAAGACGAATCTGGCCCATGTGCGAGACATCGAACAGGCCGGCCTGCGCGCGAGTGTGCAAATGTTCTTTCATTACGCCAGCCGGGTATTGCACGGGCATGTCGTAACCGGCGAAGGGTACCATCTTCGCGCCGAGTTCGCGGTGAAGGGCGTGCAGAGGAGTGGTCAGCAGGGTTTCTGTGGACATGTTCAATTCCTTGTTGAGCGGGCCATGCAGAACGGCATCGCCTGTGCGCACTCACCATCGAGCTGCGCACAGGCATGCCAAAGCACGGGCTATCAGGCTTCCTGATAGCTCTCGATGGACGGGCAGGCACAGACCAGATTGCGGTCGCCGAAGACGTTGTCGACACGGCCGACCGGAGGCCAGTACTTGTTCTCGATCAGCGAATCGACTGGATACACCGCCTGTTCGCGGCTGTAAGGATGGCTCCACTGGCCGACGATTTCCGCGGCGGTGTGCGGTGCGTTTTTCAACGGGTTGTCGTCTTTGTCCAGTGTGCCGTTTTCAACCGCGCGTATTTCTTCACGGATCTTGATCATGGCGTCGCAGAAACGGTCCAGTTCCTCTCTGGACTCGCTCTCGGTCGGCTCGATCATCAAGGTCCCGGCAACCGGGAACGACATGGTCGGGGCATGGAAGCCAAAGTCGATCAGACGCTTGGCCACGTCATCGACGCTGATGCCGCTGCTGTCCTTGATAGGGCGCAGGTCAAGGATGCATTCGTGGGCAACCAGCCCGTTGGTGCCGGTGTACAGCACCGGGTAGTGCTCTTCCAGGCGGCGCGAAATGTAGTTGGCGTTGAGGATCGCCAGTTGCGAAGCGCGTTTCAGGCCTTCGCCGCCCATCATGCGGATGTACATCCAGGTGATTGGCAGGATGCTGGCGCTGCCGAACGGGGCTGCGCAGACTGCGCCTTCCTTGCGCTCCATGCGTGCATGGCCCGGCATGAACGGGGCGAGATGGGATTTGACGCCGATCGGACCAACGCCTGGGCCACCGCCGCCGTGCGGAATGCAGAAGGTCTTGTGCAGGTTGAGGTGCGATACATCGCCACCGAATTTGCCCGGAGCGCACAGGCCGACCATGGCGTTCATGTTGGCGCCGTCGATGTAGACCTGACCGCCGTTGTCATGAACGATGCCGCAGATTTCACGGATGCCTTCTTCGAAAACGCCGTGGGTCGACGGGTAGGTGATCATGATCGCCGCAAGCTGGTCGCGGTGTTGAACGGCCTTGGCGCGCAGGTCTTCGATATCGACGTTGCCACGTGCATCGCAGGCGGTGACCACGACACGCATACCGGCCATGTTGGCTGTGGCCGGGTTGGTGCCGTGTGCCGATGAAGGGATCAGGCAGATATCGCGATGCTCATCGCCACGGCTCTGGTGATAAGCGCGGATGGCCAGCAGGCCGGCATATTCACCCTGGGAGCCGGCGTTCGGTTGCAGCGAGATTGCGTCATAGCCGGTGGCCGCACAGAGCATGGCCTCTAGCTCGTCGGTCAATTGTTGATACCCGGCGCTCTGCTCGGCCGGGGCGAACGGGTGCAGGTTGCCGAATTCGGCCCAGGTCACCGGGATCATTTCACTGGCGGCGTTGAGCTTCATCGTGCACGAGCCCAGTGGAATCATGGTGCGGTCCAGCGCCAGATCTTTGTCAGCCAGCTTGCGCAGGTAGCGCATCAGTTCGGTTTCAGAGTGGTAGCGGTTGAACACCGGGTGGCTGAGGATTGCCGACTGGCGCAGCAGTGCAGCGGGCAGACGCGACGGGACGCTGGCTGCCAGTGCGGTGAAGTCCGGAAGGTTCTGACCGTCGCTGGCGAAGATTTCCCACAGCGTTTCAACTGCCGACTGCGAGGTGGTTTCGTCCAGTGACAGACCCAGGTGCTGGTCGTCGATTTCACGCAGGTTGATGTGCCTGGCGCGAGCCGCTGCGTGCAGCGCCTCGGTCCTGCTGCCGGTGTTCAGGGTCAGGCTGTCGAAGAAGAATGCCTGCTCGGCCTTCAGACCCAGCGTACTCAAGCCTTCGGCAAGGATCGCGGTCAACTGGTGAACGCGTTTGGCGAT
The DNA here is from genome assembly GCF_032587795.1 of Pseudomonas syringae group sp. 247E2. Lineage (NCBI taxonomy): Bacteria > Pseudomonadati > Pseudomonadota > Gammaproteobacteria > Pseudomonadales > Pseudomonadaceae > Pseudomonas > Pseudomonas syringae group sp. 247E2. The sequence continues at coordinate 14,263 of NZ_JAWHPK010000015.1, forward strand.
CTGTGTCAGGCCGCGCGGGCCATGGTAGACGGCGTACATGCTGGCGATGTTGGCCAGCAGGACCTGTGCAGTGCAAATGTTGCTGGTGGCCTTCTCGCGACGAATATGCTGTTCGCGGGTTTGCATGGCCAGACGCAGGGCCTGCTTGCCGTGACGGTCCACCGATACGCCGACCAGGCGGCCCGGCATGTCGCGCTTGAAGGCATCGCGGGTTGAGAAGTAAGCCGCATGCGGGCCGCCGAAGCCCAGCGGTACGCCGAAGCGTTGTGCGCTGCCGATGGCCACGTCGGCGCCAAATTCGCCTGGCGGGGTCAGCAACGTCAGTGCCAGCAAGTCGGCAGCCACGGCGACCAGCGCGTTGGCAGCATGGAAACGTTCGACCAGCTCGCGGTAATCGAACACGTCGCCGTTGCTGGCCGGGTATTGCAGCAACGCGCCAAAGTAATCGCTGACGTCGCCCAACTCGGCTTCGTCCGCCACCACAACGGTAATGCCCAATGGCTCGGCACGGGTACGCAACACATCAAGTGTCTGCGGGTGGCAGTGGCTGGAGGCGAAAAACTGCTGGCTGCCTTTGTTCTTGCTCAAACGTTTGCAGAAGGTCATTGCTTCGGCAGCAGCGGTCGCTTCGTCGAGCAAGGACGCGTTGGCAATCGGCAGGCCGGTCAGGTCGCTGATCAGCGTCTGAAAATTGAGCAGCGACTCCAGACGGCCCTGGGAAATCTCCGGCTGATAGGGCGTGTAGGCGGTGTACCAGGCCGGGTTTTCCAGCAGGTTGCGCAGGATCGGTGCCGGCGTGTGGGTGTTGTAGTAACCCTGGCCGATGTAGGTCTTGAATAGTTGATTCTTGCTGGCGATGGCCTTGATGGACGCCAGCGCATCGGCTTCGCTCTGCCCGGCAGGCAGGTTCAGCACGCTGGTGCCCTTGATGCTTTCCGGGATAACGCTTTCGCTCAGCGCTTCAATGGAGTCGAAACCCAGCGTCTGCAACATGGCCTGCTCGTCGGCAGCGCGCGGGCCAATGTGACGGGCGATGAATTCGTTGGCAGTGGTCAGTTCAATACGGTCAGTCATGGCGTGCTCCTCAGGCTTGGGCGTTGGCTTTGATCAGGCGGTCGTAGGCGTCCTGATCCAGCAGGCCGTGGATGGCGTCGGCATCCTGTGGAATGAAACGAAAAAACCAGCCTGCACCGAGAGCGTCTTCATTGACCAGCTCCGGCGTGTCATCGAGGACTGAGTTGACCTCGACCACTTCACCGTCCAGCGGCATGTTGATGCTGCTGGCGGCTTTCACCGATTCCACCACTGACACTTCAGCGTGTTGAGTGTAGGCCTGCAAATCCGGGAGCTGCACGAAGACTACGTCGCCCAGCGACTCTTGCGCATAGGGCGTGATGCCGACCGTAATGCTGCCGTCGGCTTCGGCACGCAGCCATTCATGGTCAACGGTGAATCGCAACTCGCTCATACAAACTCCTCGGAGAACAGGGCTCGCGCAGCACGCGAACAATATGAGCTATGGCTAAGCAATTTAGCGGCCATGTTTTATTTTTTCATATAAATCAAATAGTTACTGATTATTAGGTCAGTACAACCGATTTCAGCTGTAGCGAAATCGCTACACAGTTCAGGTATTTGAAAATACGTGCCTGATCAAGGCCTTGATGCAAGGGGAGTGCGCTTTAATGGAGTGAAATCATTACAGTGGAACGATTTCGTTGCGAGGCGAGGGGCGTTACTGCACCCAGCCAGCGCACAGCGCTGACCGGGTGGTCGTTCATGACGCAGGCTTAAGGCTTGGGCGTGGTAGCGGCTACTGAAATATTACCTGCTTCCCACTGCGACTCGCGCGCATCCAGTGCAACAGCAATGGCTTGCACCTTGGTGGATGAAAGCTCCGACGGCAGTGGATCCAGACCCGCACTGGCGAAAATCTGGCCGTAAGCGTTGCGCAGGTCGGCATATGCCAGGTCGCGACGCAGATCAGCCTGCAGGGTGTTCAGTTCGCCCTGGATCAGATCCAGCTCGCCCAGACCGGCAGCCTGATAACGATTGCGCAGTTGACCGACGATCTGGCTGTCGATGCTCGACAGCTGTTGGCTGGTTTTGAACTGGCGCAACGCCTCGTTGTAGTTGGCGTTGGCCACGTAGAGCTGGGCCAGTACGGCAATGGACATTGCCTGACGACGCGCAGTAGCGACTTCCTCACCGGCTTTGGCGACGTCAATGGCGGCAGGTGCCGACAGCACATTGAACAGGTTCCAGGTGACTTTTACGCCCAGATCAGCCCATTTGTCGTTGACCAGAAACGAGTTGCTGTCGTAATGGCCGCCTGCCGAGAACTCCAGGCCGGGCAGCATGCGCAGCATGGCCTTGCGGGTTTCGGCCGAGCTGATACGGGTTTGGTAATCCTGTTCGCGCAGCTCGGGACGACTGGCCAGCGCTTCGGTTTCCAGGCGCGCCATGTCGACCTTGAGTTGCGGAATCGAGTAGTCGTCCGGCGTCGCCAGCTTCAGATCGGTGCCCAGCGGCAGGTTGATCAGGGTCGCCAGTTCGGTCTTGGCCAGTGAAAGCGCCTTGCGCTGTTCTTCAAGCTGACGCGTCGCCTGGATCAGTGAGCGCTGATAACCCAGTGCCTGTACCGGGTCACCTACACGCTGCTGGCTCATTTGCTGGCTGTTGTCCTGCGCTTTTTCAACGCGAACCATCAGGCTGTCGATCTGCTTGAGCATGCGTTCGGCGGCGACGGCGCGCCAATAGGCTGAACGCACGTCCTGAACGATGGTGTTGATCACCTTGCGACGGCGTTCCTGAACGATCAGGCGTTGGTCGCCTTGCTGTTTGGCGCTGATGTAGCTGACACCGAAGTCGAGTACGTTCCACACCATGGTCAGGTCGGCGACACGACGGCTGCGATCCTGCGAGGTTGAGGGTTCGAGAGACTGGGTCCCGGTCTCGACGCTTTCACTGCTCGATGCGCTGACGTTACTGCGTCCGGCATAGCCCGCTGAAAGTGCCATGCGCGGCAGCATGTCGAAGCTGGCGAGGTCCAACTGACGTTTGGCCAGGGCTTCTTCCATGATTTTCAGGCGCGCTTCAAGGTTGTACTTCACCGCGCGGGCCATGGCTTGGTGCAGGGTCAATGCACCGTTCAATGGTTCTTGATCCTTGTACATCAGTTGCAGATCGCTTTTGGCGCGCTGCTCGCTGACGCTTCGGTCGATAGGCTGGCTGGTAACAGCGCAACCACTCACTACCAGCGCCAGCAGGCTGATGCTGAACAACTTCTGACTTCTTTTCATGCTCCGACCGCCCCTAGCTCTAGCTACCGCATTCTTTTTTATGAGCGCCGTACAGCTACGACGCCTTACCAAACCCTGTTTCAGGCTTGCGCTTCACTCACACCGACTTCCCCTAAAGCCCATGCCAGTGCGCGCAGTTTTTCTTGCTCGTTATCGGTGATCTGTTGCAACTGCTGACCCAGGGTCAACGCGCCGAAACCTGCCTGGATGCTCTGTGACGAGTCTCGCAGGCCATTGCTGCCAGCGCTGTTGAAGGCGCCCGTCGTCGAGCTGTCCGTCGCGGATTCGCGGGAAAACAGCGTCGACAGCGTACTGGTACCGAACACGCTGCCTTCGCCGCTGTTGAAGCCTGTGAACCCGGAGCCCGGGCCGCCGACACTGCTGGAGTCGAACACCTGGGCAATAAAGCTGGGTGCCAGGGCGCGGTTGGTAATGAAGATATTGCCCACAGGCGGCAGACCACCCCCGGTAGTGCGCTGTTCGAACAACGGCGAGAAGCTCAATGGCGAACCCAGATTGCCGGTTGGCGGACCGAACAGTGCCGGCTGCAGTGGCAGATTCCGTGTGTTGACCAGCGGTGCTGGCGCGTCTATCCGGAACTGCGGGTCTCCGGTCAGCGACGTGGTCGTGATGGCGTAGTTGGGAGACAGCGCGATGCCTGTCCCTGCGTTGCCTGCCCGGTCAGTTACTGTGCTGCTGTCCAGCACAATGAAGTTGCTCGGGTCAGTGACATTCGCCGTCGGCGTCAGGGTCGCGGTCCAAGTGGCTCCGCCATCGCTGCTGGCCAGGTTGGACAGCGTGCCGTTGGCCACGCTGACATCCGCCAGCGTGAAGTTATTCACCGGCTCGCTGAAGGCAAAAGTCACCAGGGATGTCTGACCCGTCGCCAGGTTTGGATTGGCGATGGAAATGTTCGCTGTAGGACGCTGGTTATCGATGCTGTAGTTGCTGGACAGCGCGACTGTTGTGCCCGCGTTGCCGGCCAGATCATTGACTCTGCCGCTGTCCAGAACGATGAAGTTGTTGGCTGCGGTGATATTGGCATCCGGCGTCAGGGTGGCGGTCCAGGTGAGGCCGCTGTCGCTGCTGCTCAGGCCGGACAGGCTGCCGTTGCCGGCACTGATGTCCGACAGATCGAAATTGGTCACGCGCTCGCTGAAGGCGAAGGTCACCAGCGAGGTTTGACCGATGGCCAGGTTCGGATTGGCGACGGTAATGGTCGCGGTCGGGCGTACCGTATCGATTGCATAGTTGTTCGACGATGTAATGCCACTGCCGGTATTACCGGAAGCATCGGCGACTCCGGTGTTGTTCAGCGTAATCAGGTTGCTTGCATCGGTCACGTTTGCGTTTGGCGTGAAGGTTGCGGTCCAGGTGATGCCCCCGTCGTTGCTACTGACTGCGCTCAAGGTGCCATTGGCAGCTGTAAGGTCGGCATTGCTGAAGCCATTGACTGCTTCGCTGAAGGTAATCGTCACCTGCGAGGTTTCACCTGCAGACAGGGTGCTGTCGGCGATCACGATGCTGGCGGTTGGTCGGACCTGATCAACGGCGTAACTATTGGATTGCGTCGTGCCGCTACCTGCGTTGCCTGCCAGATCCGTTACGCCGCCGTTATCAAGCGTCACCACGTTGCTGTTGCTCGCGGCGTTTGCATTGGGGGTCAGCGTTGCGGTCCAGGTGATACCGCCGTCGTTGCTGCTGACGGCGCTCAAGGTGCCATTGGCGACGGTCAGGTCGGCGTTACTGAAGCCGCTTACCGCCTCGCTGAACGTAATGGTCACCCGTGAGGTTTCGCCGATCGCCAGAAGGCTGTCAGTGACCACGATAGTTGCTGTCGGGCGCTGAGTATCGATGGTGTAGTTGTTCGAGGCCGTGGTGCCGCTGCCGGTACTGCCCGATGCGTTGGTGGCACCGGTGTTATCCAGCGTGATCAGGTTGCCTGCATCGGTCACGTTTGCGTTTGGTGTGAAGGTGGCAGTCCAGGTGATGCCGCCATCGCTGCTGGAAACCGCGCTCAGCGTGCCATTGGCGACACTCAGGTCGGCGTTGCTGAACCCGCTGACCGCCTGACTGAACGTGAACGTGACCAGAGTCGTTTCGCCTGCGGACAGGGCATTGTCGGCCACCACGATGGTGGCGGAAGGTCTGGTCGTGTCGACGGTGAAACTTCCCGAACTGATGATGCCGCTGCCCGCGTTGCCCGCCAGGTCGGTGACACCTGCGCTGTTCAGGCTGATCTGCCCGGTGCTGGCATTCACATTTGCGTTTGGTGTGAAGGTGGCAGTCCAGGTGATGCCGCCGTCATTGCTGCTGACCGTGCTCAGTGTGCCGTTCGGTACGTTCAGGTCGCTGTTGTCGAAACCACTGACTGCCTCACTGAAGGTGATAGTGACCAGTGAGGTTTCACCCGCCGAAAGGGCGTTGTCTGCTATTACGATGCTGGCAGTCGGTCGCGTCTGGTCGATGGTGTAGTTATTGGAGAGCGTCAGGCCGCTGCCTACGTTACCGGCCAGGTCAGTCACACCGCCATTGTTCAGCGTCACCGAGTTGCTTGCGCTGGTAATGCCTGCGGTCGGAGTAAGCGTTGCCGTCCAGGTAATACCGCCGTCGCTGCTGCTGACCGCGCTCAGGGTGCCGTTGGCAATGTTCAGGTCTGCATTGGTGAAACCGCTGACCGCTTCACTGAAGGTGATAGTAACCAGCGAGGTTTCACCGACGGCCAGCGCATTGTCGGCCACCATAATGGTGGCGGTAGGGCGCAGGGTGTCGATGGCGTAGTTGTTCGAGGAAGTGACGCCGCTGCCGGCGTTGCCCGAGGCATTGGTGAACCCGGTGTTGTCCAGGGTCACGAGGTTGCTTGCGTCGGTGACATTGGCGCTCGGCGTGAAGGTCGCGGTCCAGGTGATACCACCGTCGCTGCTGCTCACCGCGCTCAAGGTGCCGTTCTCGACCGTCAGGTCGGCGTTGTTGAAACCGCTGACCGCTTCGCTGAAGGTGATGGTGACCAGCGAGGTTTCGCCCACAGACAACGCGCTGTCAGCGACCACAATGGTGGCGGTCGGCTGGATGGTGTCGATGCTGTAATTGTTGGAGTTGGTGACGCCGCTACCGATGTTGCCGGCCAGGTCGGCTACGCCGGTGTTGTTCAGCGTGATCAGGTTGGTGCTGTCGGCGACATTGAGGGTTGGCGTGAAGGTCGCGGTCCAGGTGATGCCGCCGTCACTGCTGCTGACCGTGCTCAGGGTGCCGTTGGCGATGCTCAGGTCGCTATTGTCGAAGCCGCTGACTGCTTCACTGAAGGTGATGGTAACCAGCGAGGTTTCACCGATCGACAGCGCGTTGTCTGCAACCACAATACTGGCGGTCGGACGCACCGAGTCGATGGCGTAATTGTTGGAGAAGGTTAGCCCGGTGCCCGCGTTGCCTGCCTGATCAGTGACGCCAGCGTTGTTCAAGGTCACCAGATTGCTGCTGTCGGTGATGCCTGCGGTCGGAGTAAGCGTTGCCGTCCAGGTAATACCGCCGTCGCTGCTGCTGACCGCGCTCAGGGTGCCGTTGGCAACGCTCAGGTCCGCATTGGTGAAACCGCTGACCGCTTCGCTGAAGGTGATCGTTACCAGAGAGGTTTCACCGACGGCCAGCGCATTGTCGGCCACCACAATGGTGGCGGTAGGGCGCAGGGTGTCGATGGCGTAGTTGTTCGAAGACGTGATGCCGCTGCCGGTCACGCCGGAACCATTGGTGAAGCCGGTGTTGTCCAGAGTGATCAGGTTGCTTGCGTCGGTCACGTTTGCGGTCGGCGTGAAGGTCGCCGTCCAGGTGATACCGCCGTCGCTGCTGCTGACCGCGCTCAACGTACCGTTCTCGACCGTCAGGTCGGCGTTGTTGAAACCGCTGACCGCTTCGCTGAAGGTGATGGTGACCAGCGAGGTTTCGCCCACAGACAACGCGCTGTCAGCGACCACTACGGTGGCTGTCGGCTGCTGCGTGGCAATGGTGAAATTGCCGGAATCGGTTGTGCCGCTGCCGATATTGCCGGCCAGATCGGTCACGCCCGTGTTGTTCAGCGTGATCACGTTCGTGGTATCGGCGATATTGGCATTCGGCGTGTAGGTCGCCGTCCAGGTGATACCGCCGTCGCTGCTGCTCACGGCGCTCAAGGTGCCGTTGGGTACGCTCAGGTCGGCGTTGGTAAAGCCGATAACGGCCTCGCTGAAGGTGATGGTCACCAGTGAGGTTTCACCTGCGGTCAAGGCATTGTCCGACATTGTGATATTGGCAGTCGGGCGTACCGTGTCGATGGCGTAATTGTTCGACGTGCTCAGGCCGCTGCCGGCGTTGCCCGCCAGATCGGTGACCCCGCCATTGTTCAGGTTCACCGAATTGCTGTTGCTGGTGACCCCTAGTGTCGGCGTCAGGGTTGCGGTCCAGGTGATGCCGCCATCGCTGCTGCTGACCGCACTCAGTGTGCCGTTGCTGATGCTCAGGTCGGCATTGGTGAAACCGCTGACCGCCTCGTTGAAGGTAATGGTTACCAGTGAGGTTTCACCGATGGCCAGCGCGTTATCGGTTACCACTATAGTGGCGGTCGGGCGCTGGGTGTCGATGGCGTAATTGTTGGAGCTGATGGTGCCGGTGCCTGCGTTGCCGGAAGCATTGGCAACGCCGCTCGCATCCAGCGTGATCAGGTTGGTGGTATCGGTCACGTTGGCGGCTGGCGTGAGGGTCGCGGTCCAGGTGACGCCGCCGTCGCTGCTGCTCACTGTGCTCAAGGTGCCATTGGCGACGGTCAGGTCGGCATTGGTGAACCCGGTTACGGCCTCGCTGAAGGTAATCGTCACCAGCGAGGTTTCACCCGCGGAAAGGGCGCTGTCGGCCACAACCACTGTGGCACTCGGGCGCACGGTGTCGATGGTGAAGTTGCCCGAGTTGCTGGTGCCGGACCCGGCATTGCCAGCCAGATCCGTTACACCTGCGTTGCTCAGGGTGATCACGTTGGTGGTGTCGTTGACGTTGTTGTTCGGCGTGTAGGTCGCCGTCCAGGTGATGCCGCCATCGCTGCTGGTGACGGTGCTCAAGGTGCCGTTGGGCACTGTCAGGTCGGCGTTGGTGAAACCACTGACGGCCTCGCTGAAGGTAATCGTCACCAGTGAGGTTTCACCGGCCGTGAGACTGGCGTCTGCCACCAGAATGCTTGCAGTCGGGCGCTGGGTATCGATGGCGTAATTGTTCGAGGTTGTGGTTCCCGAACCCGTGTTGCCCGCCGCATCGCTGACCCCTGTGTTGTCCAGGGTGATCACGTTGGTGCTGTCGGTAGTGTTGTTGGTCGGCGTGAATGTCGCGGTCCAGACAATATTGTTGCTGGTGGTCACGGCACTCAGGGTGCCGTTGACGACGGTCAGGTCCGCGTTGGTGAAACCGGACACCGCCTCACTGAAGGTGATGGTGACCTGCGAGGTTTCACCAATGCTCAGGGAGTTGTCCGCCAGCACGATGGTTGCGGTCGGGCGCGACGTGTCGATGGCGTAATTGTTGGACGTGGCAGTGCCTGAACCGGCGTTTCCGGACAGATCCTGCACGCCTGCCCGGTTCAGGCTGATCTGGTTGGTGGTGCTGGTCAGGTTGGCGGTCGGCGTCAGGGTCGCGGTCCAGGTTTTGCCGCCGTCACTGCTGCTCACAGCGGTCAATGTGCCATTGGCGACCGAGATGTCGGTGTTGTCGAAGCCGGTAACCGCTTCACTGAACGTAAAGGTGACCAGTGATGTTTCACCCGCCGCCAGTGCGGTGTCTGCTACCACGACAGTCACTGTCGGCGGAACGGTATCGGACACTGCGTAGTTGTTGGAGGTCACTGTCCCGGTACCGATATTGCCGGCTGAGTCCTGCACCGCCGATAACGGCAGGCTGATTGCATTGGAATTGGCGGAAGTATTGCTGGAGGCCGTAAGAGTGGCTGTCCAGGTAATGTTATTGGTGGTCACCAGGTTGCTCAACGTACCGTTGGGCACGGTGATTTCGGAGATTTCCAGGCCGAAGACCGGCTCACTGAACGTGAAGGTGACCGCCGATGTGCCACCCGAACTCAGCGACGAATTGGCAATCACGATGCTGGTGCCCGTTGGTGCCGTCGTGTCTGAGGTGTAGGTGGCGTTGAGCGTGCCGCCGTCGTTGAAGATATTAGTGACGGCGGTAGGCGAGGAGCCATTGGTGCCGCCGCTGGTCGCTTGTCCGCCAGATCCGCTGCCACCCACGTTGCCAGTCATCGCCGAGTTATTGCTGGAAGTGATGTTGACCGTGCCTTTGTTCCAGATCGCGCCGATGCCACGGCCACCGTTGCCACCAATCGTGCCGCCGCCACCACCACCACCACCTGCACCGATGTTGTTGCTGATGGTCGACGTGCCGATGATCGCCAGAGTGCCGGTCGAGGCGTTGTAAATGCCGCCAACTGCCGAGCCGCCTCTGCCCCCATTGGCGTCAAACCCAGAGCCGCCGCCACCCCCACCGATGGTCCGACCTCCGCTGGTCGCGGTGCCGCCTGCGCCGCCGTTGGTGTAACCGACAGGCGTGCCATTCCCTCCTGCGCCGCCTCCTGAGGAGTTACCGCCTTGGCCGGCCAGGTAAGCAGTGCTGAACGATGCCCCGTTGCCGCCGGTATTGGCTGACGGGGCGGTGGATGTATAGGTGCCGGCACTGCCACCCGCAGCACCGTTCTGCCCGCCGATGCCGCCGCCGCCACCACCACCACCACCCACGTTTGGCGAGTTGACGCCACCGCCACCGCCACCACCCGCTGCCGAGTTGGCAGTGACGGTGACATTGCGCAGCGTGAGGTTGCCGGCGTTGTTGATTCCGCCGCCCAGTGCATCAGAGGCCGCAATGGTCGCACCACTGCTGGCGCCCGCCGTGCTGGCCACGCCTCGGGTGATGATCACGCCGTCGAGTGTGGCCGTCACCCCGGAGTTGACCCGGATGACACTGGTTCTGTTCTGCCCATCGAGGGTGACGTCAGCGACGCCGTCGTTGTTCAGGTCGCCGTCGATGGTGATGTTCTTGCTGACTACCAGCTGGCTTTGCAGCGCGACGGTCATGCCGGTCGAAAAGGTTACGATATCGCCGTTCTGGGCATTGGTCAGCGCGTCACGCAAGCTGCCTGCGCCGGTGTTGCTGGTGGAGGTGACCGTAAACGTTGCCAGCCCCCACTGGTAAGCGTCCATCGACTGTCGCGAAAGGGCGCTGACGCTTTCAATGCTGCCGGTGGCGATTTCCAGATCCCAGTCGCCACCCACGCCGGTGCGGTTAGTGGACGCAGCAACATCGCGGCCAGTCAGGGTTGCCAGCGAGTCGACAAAGCTCAGGCCGGTGTCGCCCTCGGCGGTGTTGCAGGCGTAGATCAGAATATCGCCACCGACATTCATGTCGTTGCCGATTTCGGCCAGCAGGGCGCTGCGTTGCGCGATGTTGTCCGCCGAAACATAGCTGTTGCCCAGCCAAAGGTCGCCGGAGTTGCCGTGCGCAATGATCTGCACTGAGCTGACGCCCTGATGAGACCCCAGGTAATCGGCAATCTGTTGCAGGCCATCCTTGGTGGCGTCCAGTTCGACCACTTGCGCACCGGGCGCAACGCCCGCCAGCAGGCTGGCCGAATCCTTCACCCGTGAATCGACAAATACGACGGTGGTGCCGGGCACGGCGGCAGGCGTTGCAGCCACGTCCGAAGAGGCTGGCGCTTGCGCATGATGGTCGTTGCTGGCGCTGTTGGCCTGCTCGGCGCTTTTGGCCGATGCGTCGGGCGTGGGCTGGCTGTCCGGCTGGGCCGCTTCAGCAACGGTGGCTGCGACCGCACCGTCGAACAGCATGCGCGGTTCGAGAGACATGATCATGGGGGAAACGGGTGAGGTTGCACTCGAAGGTGCCCGCTTTGCAGTCCGCGATTTTTGTTTATTCCACCACATGTTGCTCACCAGAGATCGAACGTTACGAGTGATAAAACCGCAGTCAGTTAACGGCGGCGTCTGATTTCATGCGGATGACATTGGCTGCGCTGGCAGACCCGTCATTCCAGAACGACAACTTTGAATACTGCTCGAACAGGTCGGGCGGCAGGATGGTGGGCCTTTGCTCCAGCGCAACGCGCGGCTTGACCTTGTGCAAGCCTGATACGCCCAGCGCATCGTCGAACTGCGGGGCGTCATAGGCGAGGTTGTTGAAGTCGTGTTCAAACCACGGTTCTTCGATGAAGTCGTAGACCAGCCGTATGACCCGTTCCGGGGCCTGGGACAGCAGTTCGTAATCGATCAACAGAATCGAGTCGGCATGCTCGCCGTAATAGGCTTCCTTGAGCGATGCCCAGGCAAAGCCCACCAGACGATTGCGCTGCGCCAGCGTCTCGACCCGGCTGTAGACCGTATTGCGTTCCACGTCATCGTTGAACAGCTTGGTGTTTTCAAAAGGGTTGGCGCGGTACAAACGTTCGATACTGTCCATGACCCAGGCGACGTTACGCACGCAGGCAATCACTTTGCTTTGCGGGAACAGGTCCATGAGCGCGGGCAGGCGTGAACACCAGCCACGGTTTGTATCGAACACCACGTCTTTAGCGGCCTTGTCGGCGTAGTAGGACTCGAAAACACCGCGCAACAAGCGACGACGCACATCGGTGTTGATCACTGAGGAGAATTCACTGCCAGCGCTGCACTGGCCAAGAATACTGGAGAAAAGAGAGCCAACCGGGCTGCTCATACCCGCATGAAAGCGCGGGTTTTGCAGGAGAATGGCTGATAGCAGGGTGGAGCCCGATCGTGGCAAACCTGCAATGAAGTGGAATTTTTGCATCCATGCGCCCCGGAAAAACAACTGTTTATACGAGTGTGTGAACTACGTAACAAAGTGCATTCATATGCCAGTAGTTCGACAGGAGCCAGCATGTCTTGAGGGATGGGAACGTTAAAAAAACTGATGTGGCGTTCTCCCTCCCGGTTTTATTAGGGTTTTCCGGTGAAAGAATGATGAGTATCAGATGAACGGTAGTGAACTTTCCGGCAATGACTGTTGAGTGTCACTGGATGTACAACGGATAACGGTCATTTGCAAAAACATTTACACCCTGAAAACTGCGTCTACGCTTCTATCCTGCCACCTGTGGACCGTGCCCCGGTGGATCGAAGTTTCCCATGACATAGAAGAAGGATGAGGGTGTATGGAAGTTTTTATGGGTTCGATCATGACGTTTGGCTTTCCGTTTGCGCCTGCTGGCTGGATGCAATGCAATGGACAAACATTGAACATCAGTCAGTACAACGCCTTGTACGCACTATTGGGCGTCATTTATGGAGGGAATCCCTCGCAGAACTTCATGTTGCCCAATCTTCAAGGCCGGGTGCCGATAAATCAGGGGACCGGGGTCAACCTCACCAACCGGGTGATCGGCTCTGTATCGGGTGTTGAGAAGGTCACTGTGGCCATCGCCAACATGCCTGCACACGTGCACCAGATGAGCACGCTGACCGCAAACACCACCATCACATTGGCCAACCCGGCAGTGACCGGGGCGACCATCGCGCCCACCACAGACAATGCGTTCATAGGCGCTTCCACTAGCGGACCGACCTCCGCCAATATCTTTTCGCCCAATGCAGGCACCGCACCTGTCGTGCAGAAGGGCGTCAGTACCGCCATCACCGGAACCATGCAGCCCGTCGGAGGCAGCCTGCCTATCGACAGCATGAACCCGTTCCTGGTGGTGAACTTCAGTATCGCCCTGCAGGGTCTTTTCCCTACCAGGGACTGATCTGACACGAGTCCAGGGACGGGCTCTTCCCACTCATTTCACTGGAGATGCGTCATGCTGCAAGACGTTACCGTTGAACACTTCCAGAGCCTGCTGGGTAATACCTGCCAGTTGCAAATGAGCGACGGCAGCCAGTTGCCTGTACATGTCGCCTCAGTGGCCGAAAAACCGCAGGCACGAGCCGCCCGGCAACAACGTATGCCGTTCAACGTTTCACTTGAGTCACTTGAGCCCAGCGAGTTTGTCGATGGGGCCTGTGCTATCGAACTGCCGGAGCTGGGCCTGCTACAGAATGTGTTCGTCTCTCGTGTTCCCGCCATGGGCCGCGACGAGAACCTGGCCTACTACTGCATAAGCTTCAACTGATCAAAAGGCAGCGGTCTGGCCTGGATACCAGATCAGTCTCGCCGCTGCCACATCCTGCTCTTCAACCTGAAACCCCAGCGCCAGATATTGCTGGCGAGCATGCGGGTTGTTGGCCCAGACCACTGTTGCCACCGGGCAGCGGATCTGTTCGGCGGCCTGCTGCACACCCTGCAAAACGTTGCGCCCGTAGCCCTTGCCACGCGCTGCCGGAATGAACGCCAGATACAGCACGCGTATCTCGTTGTGTCCGAAATCTGTGACCAGCGCACCGATGGGCGTGCCGAGCTTTTCAATCACGTAGCGCATGGCGTTGGGGAAGTTTTCTCCCTGCCCTAGATCCTGCACGCGAAACTGCTGGGCGATGACGTCTTCAACCTGATCGCGTTCGCCGTCGATCAATTGCAGATCGGGACGCGCCGAGTGGTAGAGCATCTGCAGAAAGGCGCTGTCGGTTTCTCTCGATGGCCGCACCACCAGCCCATCGATATTGGTGAAAGGTTTTTTTGTCATGTCTGCTGTCCTCTGTCCATGTGTCAGCTTCAGAACCCGCTTTCTCTTACTCCCAGGGCGGCAAGCCTGCGCCAGGTTGCGCCCAACAGGGATTCACTGCGGCCATCCAGCACCGCTACGCCACGCAACGGCTGGGACGGTGCAGCGCTGTTGTCGACCAGTTTCAGGCGTACACCATACTGGCCCTGTACCGGTTCGGCGCGCTGATTTTCGTCACGCCGCACGGCAATCGGTCCGTGGTGATCGGAACTCAACGCCTCTTGATCCAGCCACGCCACACCGTTGGCATCGACTTCCTGAAGCTCCACGAGCAGCGACTCACGCATCGGATCATCGGCAATAAAGCGTCCGCGATCACCAGGTGCGATACGCCACAGCGCGTTCTCGGCCACGTAACCGCGAATTCGCGTGCCTTCCTCGACAATCCTCAGCAGCGGGTCTCTGGTTGAAACCCAGCGACCTTCGCTCAACTGGGGCAGCAGGTCGCGCACCTGCCCGGCCTTGGGAGCGCGTAACAGCAGACGTTCGCGTCGTGCAGCCAGGCCGCGATACTCGGCAACGGCTTCGGCCAGACGCTGTTCGAGAATCCCGGCATCGGCGGCGGTCTCGCTGCGGCCTGCCTGACGACGCATCTGCAACTGCAAAATGTTGATCTCACGGCGCACGATACTTTGCCGCGAGTCGATATCCGGGGATTCCAGTTCCATCAGCACGGCGCCTTGTTCGACCTTCTGGCCGTCGTGCACATTGACCTGCCTGACTCTGGCAGCGGCCGGGGCATGTATGGCCGTCACACTTTCGGCTTCCAGCATCACCGGCAACTCGACACTGCTGTGCCACGGTACGATGAGCAACAGGAGCAGTGCCAGCAAGCCTGCCGCACTGAGCAGCACACGGGGTGCGTACGCCTGTTCGCGGTGTGACCACCAGTGGCGACATTCCTTGAAAATCGGCAGAAAAATGAACCAGCCCAACTCCACCAGCATCAGGAAAATCCCCAGCAACTTGAAAAACAGATGGTAGACCGCCAGCGCGATACCGAAAAACAGTGCTGCACGCCACAACCAGGACAGATACCCCCACCACAGCAGACGACGCTGCATGGCCGCTGACCACGGCTCCGGTGCGGGAAGGCCGTAGCCGAACAGCGCCTCGCGCAGTCGCCAGCGACACAGGGCAAAAGCCCGACCCTGAAGATTGTCGACTTCCCAAAAATCGCTGATCAGAAAGTAACCATCAAAGCGCATGAACGGATTGAGGTTGACCACCACAGTGGTCAGCCACGTCGCGCTGGCGAGCATGAATGCTGCGGTGCGCGCCGGTCCGTCGGGTAGCAGTGACCAGGCCAGCAAGGCGATACATGCCAGCAGCATTTCCGCCAGCACGCCACCCGCGCCGATCAGCAGTCGGGCGCGGCGATCGTTGACCCGCCAGGCATCGCTGACATCGGTATAGAACAACGGCAACAGGACCATGAACGCCACGCCCATGCTCTGTACCCGGCATCCGGCACGCTTGGCCATGAATGCGTGGCCGAACTCATGGCAGAGTTTGGCGAAAAACAGCGCTATACCGAATGCCAGCGCGCCACCCAGACTGAACAGGTGGGGAAAGGTCCCGATGAAGCGTTGCCAGTCCCGGGCTACCAGAAAAATTCCCAGCCCCAGCGTGAGCGGCAGCCCGTAGCGCAGCAGCCTTGAACCGTAGCGCGCCAGCCACGGCCAAGCCTTGTTGAGAAATGCGTCAGGACGCCAGAGCGGAATCCGGAAGAACAGATATTGATGCAAGAGCATCTGCCACAGCCCATGACGTGCCGCTGCGGCCTTGTAGGCGTAGCTGGCGCGCTGTTCCGGGTCGCGCGCTGCGATCAGGTCATGGCCGCGCAAGAAACGCAGCAACTCGTCAATCTCGGTGTTGCCCAACGGCAGGCCCGGCTCGCGGTTGGCCGCTTGCAGCACCTGTGAAGCATCACCCAGCGCCCAATGACGCAACAGGCGAATGGCCTGGGTGCCAAGCTTGAAATAGCGACCGCGCACCGGGTCGGCCAAGGTCCAGCGTGGCGAACCGTCAAGGGCTGGGGCGGCAGGTGTAAGCTGCAAATCTGCACGCAGGTTGGGCAGGTTCATTACAGGCCTACACTTTGACGCAGGCCGGCAAGAGGGCGACGCAGCAGGTACAGCGCCAGTGGAGCACGGTCGCCGAATACCTTGGCTGTGCCACGCAGCCCGATCCGGGGTGGCGGCGAATCGAGAAAGCTGGCATCCAGACGATACGCCAGCTGCCCGCCGGGAGTGGGCTGGGCCTCATAGGCTGCTCGCTCAAGGCGGGCGGCATGCCGTTGCAGCGGGTCGCTGTCCAGAAACAATGCGATTTCGGCATCCGGTTGCAGGGCGATGGCGTCGCCAACTGCCAGCTCGATGCGCAGCTCGGCCTGAGTCGGGTCGGCAATTTCCAGCAGACGCTCGCCGGTCTGCACCGGCTTGCCGAGCCAGCGCTGGGCATCGGCAAATACCGCGATACCGTCGCGTTCGGCGCGCACTTCACTGCGTTTAAGCAGTTCACGGGCATAATCGCGCTCGGCACGCTTCTGCTCGACACGGGCCGCCAGCAGGTCGATTCGTGAACTGGATTCGGCATCGGCGAAAGAGCGCTGCGAGTTGGCTTTCAGTTCCGCTTCGGCAACGCCCAGTGCCCGTTCGGCTACATCAGCCTGAGCCTTGAGGGTCGTGTTCTCGAAACGCAGCAGCAGGTCCCCGGTCTTGACGACCTGATTGGGCTTGACCAGAAACTCGGCCACCACGCCATCCAGCGGCGCAGCCACCACGCGTCCGCCCAGCGGTACGACTTCGGCGGGTGCCAGTACCGACTGACGCACCGGAATCAGCAGGCACAACAGCGCCAGCATCACTAGTAAGGCCTGGCGCTTGCGGTTGAAGCGCAGGCGCCACGGTTTTCCGGGCTGCAAGGCGAGCCACGCGTGGCTGCAGGTATCGCCCAGTTGCGCCAGCAGGATTTGCTCTGCGGGTGTCCACAGCGTGTCGCGGGCCAGCCACAGGCCGCCAAACACCTCACCTTTACGGTCTTGCAGCGGCAGCCAGAAAACATGCGGTGCCGAGAGGCTGTTCCAGTCATCGCGTACCGATGCGCTGAGTGAATCCATGTGCACGACGCGCGCCGGTTTGACCTGCTCCAGTTTCAGCAACTGGCCGACGGCATGTTCGACAAAGGCCACGAACGGCGCATTGGGTTCGATGATGCTGACTCCCGTCACTGAGCGCACCTTGCCGGCGATCACCAGCGCTGCGTGGCGATAGCCGAACAACCCCTGGCTGTCGTTGACCAGGCTGTACGCCAGTTGATCTATCGCAGGTGCGGCGCGGGTCAGCCGTTCAAGGTCGAGAAACTGCGCGAAAACCCGTTCAACCGCGCCGGATGCGGGGGCGTTCACTTGAGCTCCGCAAAATGTGCAGTACCGCTCATGCCTCCCAGCAGGCCCTCCGCTTTGGGCAGGCTGGCGATCAGCAGCAATGTCTGGCTGCCTTCATCGATACGCGCACCGAGGCGCTTGACGGTGGCGGTCAGCGGCTGACCGGTCTCGTCGGGAACGAAGCTGAAGGTTTGTCCGGGCTTGAGTCTGCTCATCCAGCGCGAGGGCACCAGCAGGTGAATTTCCAGCGTGCGGTTGTCGACGATTTCGAGCATCGGCGTACCGGCTGCGACACTCTCGTAACGCTTCACCTTGCGCTCGACGACTTGCCCGTCGTAGGGCGCAACCACGCTGCAGCGCTTGATCTGTACCTGATAGACGCCAGACTGCGCCTGAGTTTCGGAAAGCTTCGCCTCGGCACGTGCCACCTCGAAACGACCCACCGAGTTGAGCGCCGCCAGTTGCCGGTTGTGCGCCAGTTCCTCGCTGGCACCACGGCTGGCTGCCTGCGCGGCATTGAGCTGAGCCTGGTAGGCCGAACAGTCGAAGCGGGCGAGGGTATCGCCTTTGTTGAAAGACTCGCCTTCCTGGAAAGGCAGGTCAGTAATACGGCCGGACAACTCGCTGGCGAGGACCGCCTGATTGGTTGCGCGCAATACGCCCCGCGCCTCGCTGGACAAGGTGGGTGTACTGGCTGCTGCGTTGTCCTCGATCAGTCCGGCATCGCTCGGCGTTTGCGCCTGAGCCAGACCTGCCACACTTAGCATCCCTAAAAGTACAGCTGGCAAACACCGCATGCAGCGAACTCCTTCAAAAATGGCATGATCGGCACCGCCTGTGCCGACTATGCTGTGTCACCCGACGCGGCTTGCCGGTGATCGAAGAAAGACCTCGAGCTCTCCAAGTGGCAGCGGCTTGCTGATCAGGTAACCCTGGATTTGATCGCAATGGTTTTCACGCAGAAACGCCAGTTGCTCGGGTGTTTCCACACCTTCGGCGATAACCTTCAGGTCGAGGCTGTGAGCCAGTTCAATGATGGCTCTGGCAATGGCCGCGTCCTGTGGGTTGCTGGTCACTTCGCGAATGAATGCGATATCGATTTTAAGCTTGTCGATAGGGAATCGGCGCAAGTAAGCCAGACTTGAATAGCCGGTGCCGAAATCGTCGATGGAAATACTCACGCCATTGGCGCGTAGCGCACCCAGGGTAGCGATGGTGTGAGAGGTGTTTTCCATCAACGAGCTTTCCGTCAGTTCGACCTCCAGCCACTGCGGCGCAACTTTGTGTTTCTCAAGTGCCTGACGAATGTCGGCCACCAGACTGCTGCTGGAAATCTGCTGCCCGGAGATGTTGACTGCCACCTGAAAAGAGCCCAGCCCGGAACGTTGCCAGCGCGCAATCTGCGCGCAAACGCTGTCGACCACCCAGTTGCCGACTTCACCGATCAACCCCAGACTTTCCAGCACCGGAACAAATACGGCGGGCGAAATGCCTGCCTGGCCAGGGCGCGGCCAGCGCAGCAAGGCTTCAAGCCCGCATACCCGGTTGTCAGTTAGGTTGAGTTTAGGCTGGTAGACAATCTCGAACGCCTGTTTTTGCACGGCGTCACGCAAGGCCGCTTCGAGGTCCAGGCGTGCCGAGACGTCAGCGTTCATCTGCGCGGTATAGAACCGATAGGTGTCCGGGCCTATTTTTTTAGCACTGTTCATTGCGGTGTAGGCGTGTTTGATCAGCTCGCGAGAGTCTTCGCCGTCCTCCGGATAAAGTGCGATGCCGATACTGGCGGTCATGACGATACTCTGGCCTTCCAACTGAAAAGGCACGCGCAATGCGTTGCGAATGCGGTCCAGTGTCTGGCGGGTATCGGCCTGGCCGTCACGAAGCATCAGAATCAGTGCAAACTGATCGCCATCCACACGGCCAAGGGTGTCGCTGGCGTTGAGGCACTCCGACAGGCGGCGGCTGACTTCCAGCAGCACCTCGTCGCCCAGTACATGCCCCCAGGTTTCGTTGATGTTCTTGAAGCCATCCAGATTCACCGTCAGTGCTGCCAGCTTCCAGCGGCTGATGGCCGCCTGGGTCACGCCCATTTGCAGGCTGGTAAAAAAAAGGTCCCGATTGGGCAGGCCGGTCAGTGCGTCGTAGTGGGCCATGGTCAGCAGGCGCTGGTCGCTTTCCTTGCGCCGGGTGATGTCGCGGACGATGCCGACGATGACCCAGTCCTCGCCGGTACGATAGGCCTGGCGATGGATCTCTACCTCGACATCGCGTCCGCTCTTGTCGCGAATCTGGGTTTCCAGTGGTTCGCTGGGGCCTTTGCCGGCGATGATCTGGTCATACACGACTTCCAGATTTTCCATTGACGTCTCGCCCAGCTCGGCCGGGGTCTTGTGCGCCAGTTCTTCAGCGGTGTAGCCCAGCAGCTGACATGCCCTGCGGTTGAATTCGATCAGGCTCATGGTGTTGCGGTTGATCAGGAAAATGGCATCTTCAGAAGCGTCCATCACCGTACGAAAACGCTCAAGGTCTATGGTGCGCTGCTGCAATTGGTCTTCGAGGATCAGGCTGTGGTTTTTCAGGTAGTCGCCAAACGCCTTGAGGCGCAGCAGGTTACGCACACGTAACCATAGCTCGGCGCTGTCCACCGGTTTGTTGAGGTATTCCTCGGCACCGGCTTCCAGCCCTGACAAACGTGCACTTTGCTCGTCAAGTGCCGAGAGCATGATGATCGGTATATTGGCGGTGCTCTTGCTGGCCTTGAGCTGACTGGCGACTTCGTAACCGTCCATGCCCGGCATCATGATGTCCAGCAGGATCAGGTCAGGCGCTTGTAGTTCGACCATGGCCAGCCCCAGCTCGCCCGATTCCGCAGTCAGCGTCCGATAACCCTGATTCTGCAGCAGAACCTCCAGCAGGTCCCGGACATGGACATCGTCATCGATAATCAGGATGGTTGCGGCGCTCTGGGTCATATCGAATGCTCAGGTAATTGGCTGTTGAGGCAGTTTTTTTTCCAGCAGGGTGTCGATAACCCGGTACAGCTCCTTGTAGCGCAATGGTTTGATGATGTAAGCGTTGCAGCCCGCCAGACGGATCTTTTCCTTGTCTTCCTTCATGGCCATTGCGGTCAAGGCGACCACCGGGATCGCGGCTGTGCCGGCGTCTTTCTTCAACAGCGCGGTGGCAATCAGGCCGTCCATTTCCGGCAGGTGAATATCCATCAGAATCAGGTCGGGCTGACGCTCAAGGGCCAGTTTCAGGCCGGTTTCAGCATCGACTGCCGACAGTACGCTGTGACCGGCGCTGGTCAATAACAGCTCCGTCAGGCGCATATTCGCCGCATTGTCTTCAATGATCAGGATCTGGGCCATCGTGCCTCCTCGCATTCAGGCGGGCGGATGGGCAGCCAGACCACAAAGCGTGCGCCGAGGTCCTTGACGCTTGCGACCGCGACGCAGCCGCCATGCAGTTCGGTCAGCTGCTTGACCATCGCCAGGCCCAGTCCGGTGCCCTCGAATTTGCGTGCCAGACCACTGTCGATCTGACTAAAGGCTTTGAACAGTTTGTTCATATCGCTTTGGGCGATACCGATTCCTGTGTCGCTGACGCTCAGTTCCAGAAACTGTTCGTATTCACTGGAGGGCAATGGAAACGTGTGCGCTGGCCAGTCACCCTCAATGACGCCTGCCTGGGCAAATGACACTTGGCGCACCGCCAGGGTCACCCAGCCGCCGGGTTCGCTGAATTTCACT
The DNA here is from genome assembly GCF_032587795.1 of Pseudomonas syringae group sp. 247E2. Lineage (NCBI taxonomy): Bacteria > Pseudomonadati > Pseudomonadota > Gammaproteobacteria > Pseudomonadales > Pseudomonadaceae > Pseudomonas > Pseudomonas syringae group sp. 247E2. The sequence continues at coordinate 35,413 of NZ_JAWHPK010000015.1, forward strand.
GCGTTGGCCAGCAAATTGTAGACAATCTGCTTGGTCTTGCGCCGATCCAGCTCAAGCAGACCGAAGTCGGCTTCGGTTTCCAGTTTCAACTGGATGCGTTGCAGGGCGGCTTGCTCGCGAACGATCAGCAGGCTGTTACTCAGCAATTCTTCCAGATCGACCGGTTCAAGCTCCAGCGTCATCATTCCGGCTTCGACCTTGGACAGGTCGAGAATGTCGTTAATCAGCGAGAGCAGATGCTGGCCGCTGTTGAAGATATCGCCGATGTACCGTCGCTGGGCATCGGTCATGTCGCCGACCATACCGTCCTTGAGCGCCTCGGAAAAACCGATGACGGCGTTCAGCGGTGTGCGCAACTCGTGGGACATGGTGGCAAGGAACTCGGACTTCATATGGCTGGCGTGTTCCAGCTCGACGTTTTTTTCTTCCAGCGTGCGTTCGAAGCGCTTGCGCTCGGTCACGTCTCGGGCGGCAGCGAAGACACCCTTGAGCTTGCGGTCCCGGTCATGAAAAGTCGCAGCGTTGTAGGACACCACGGTTTCGGTGCCGTCGTAGGCCCGCACGGTGAGTTCGTAGTCGCTGACCTTATGTTCGCTGAGCACGCGTTTGATCGCGGCATCGGCACTCGCCGGGTCTGTGAAGAAGTTTTTGCAGGGCGCGCCGATCAACTCATCACGGGTGCGCCCGGTCAGCGCCATCATCTGCTTGTTGACGTCGGAAATGATGCCTTGCGGGTCGGTCATCATCAGCGCGTCGATGTTCGATTCGATCAGCGAGCGGGTGTAGAACTGCTGGTCACGCAACCGCTGATCCAGTAGAGCCTGGGCTTCCTCTTCCTGCTTGCGCGCGGTGTTGTCGGTGCCGATCAGCAGATAACCAATGATGGTTTCGGCGCTGTCTCGCAGTGAAGTGACCGACACCATGGCCGACAGGCGGCTGCCGTCCTTGCGGATGTAGGTCAATTCGTAGATGTCTTCGATGCCACGCGAAGCCTTGAATACCAGTGCCTCAAAGCCCGGCGTGATGGGCGTGTTCAGTTCATGGCTGAGCGCTGCCGCGCGGATGATCAGCTCGGCGGGGTCGGAGATATCTGCCGGCGTGATTTTGTCGACCACATCTTCAGAGTGGTAACCAAGCATGCGTTCGGCACCCACGTTGAATATCTGGATGACGCCGTGTTCGTCGGTCGCGATGCTGGAGAAGTAGGCGCTGTTGAAAATCGCGTCCTGCAGCGCGCCGGTTTTGAGCAGGATTTTCTGACGGCGAGATTCGACGATTTTTTCAGCACGAGACTGAGAATCGGCAAGCGGGCGGTCTGCTGGCGGGGTTGACATATCACTTCCCGGTACTACCTGACCTTTCTGCCATTACGGCCGTAATCACACTTACGGACATCCACTCAAATGGATGATAAGAGGTTTGTGGACCATACCAGATCAGTATCGGCAGATTAGTTATTAAATGAATCTTTTCGGAATATATTTTCGATAAATGGCGTCAATAGATTAGCGCTTGCCCGGTATTCCATATTTTCGCAGTCGATGAGCGATGGCGGTGTGCGAAGTATGCAGACGCGCGGCCAACTGACGGGTAGATGGATAGTCTGCGTAGAGTTTTTCCAGCAGATTTCTTTCAAATGCCTCGACGGCATGTTCGAGGCTGTCCACGGGGCTGTCGTGCGGATGCGCAACTGCAGTGCCTGCGATATCCAGATCGCCTATATCCACTTGAGTGTGTTCGCAGATGGCGGCAGCACGGAAGATCACGTTCTGCAATTGACGAACATTGCCCGGCCAGCGATTGCCCAGCAGAGCAGGGTAGGTGCCGTGCGCAAGCCTGCACACTGGACGCTGAATCTGCGCGCAGGCCTGTTCCATGAAGTAGCGGGCCAGCAGCAGAATGTCCTGCCCGCGTTCGCGCAGCGGCGGTACCTCGAGATTGAGGACGTTGAGGCGGTAGAAAAGGTCTTCACGAAAGGTACCTTCGCTGACCATTTTTTCCAGATCGCGGTGGGTAGCGCTGAGGATACGCACATTGACCCTGACCTCCCGGTCTCCACCGACACGCCGGAAGCTGCCATCGTTGAGAAAGCGCAGCAGTTTGGCTTGCAGATAAGGCGACATTTCGCCGATTTCATCAAGAAACACGGTGCCCTGATTGGCCAGTTCCATCAGCCCCGGCTTGCCACCGCGCTGGGCGCCGGTGAAGGCACCCGGGGCATAACCGAACAGTTCGCTTTCAGCCAGGTTTTCTGGCAGCGCCGCGCAGTTCAGTGCCAGGAATGGCTCGCCGTAACGCGCGCTGCTGGCGTGGCAAGCCCGCGCTACCAGTTCTTTACCGGTGCCGGTCTCACCTTGAATCAGCAACGGTGCATCCAGCGCCGCCACACGTTGCGCGCGCGCCTTGAGGGTGCGGATTGCGGCTGACTCGCCGAGCAGCGCATCGAAACCTTCGGCGTGATCGTGATGCAGCGCCGACAGGCGCTCACCGATACGGCTGGGCAGGTACAGGGTAATCAGCGCACCCGCCTCGGTGATCGGGGTGGCATCCAGCAACAGCGCTTCACCGTTGAGGGTGATTTCGCGCAGTGGCAGTCGAAAGCTGTTTTCCAGCAATGCTGCTTGCAGACCGGGGTCGGCGAACAGTTCAGCAATGGGTTCGCCCGCAGGTTCCCGGCCGATCAGTGCGATCAACGCGGGATTGGCCAGCAGCACATGCCCGGCGCTGTCCAGTGCCAACACAGGGTCGGTCATGGCGGCGAGCAGCGCGTCCAGTTGCAGATGGCGGCGCTGACCCGGCAGGATATCGACCACAGTGATTGCTTCTACCCCACGAACCCGAAACAGCGCGTCCTTGAGTTCTTCGAGCATCTGGTGGCTGAGGGTCGGCGCGTCGATGTAGACATTGGGCGGCACCATCTCCACGGCATCCAGATTCAGATTGCGTCCACCCAGGATCGCCAGCACTTCCTGGGTGATACCGACGCGGTCGATGAAGCTGACATGGATGCGCATGAGGCGTTGACGGTTCGCGGATTAGAAGGCGGCAAGTATGCCTTGTAGCGGCAGGTTTGGTGAAATCCGGTGGTGAGCATGAGCACGATAGTGTTCTCCCGGGCAACTATCGTTCCTCACGCTCCAGCGTGGGAATGCCCTTCTTGACGCTCTGCGTCATGGATTTACGCCATGCTGTTTATTCAGGAGAGGACGCAGAGCGTCCGGAACGGCATAACCACGCGGAGCATGGGCACGATGGTGTTCTGCGGAGCGTCGTTCCTCACGCTACTGCACGCTGGTGCTCTGCCGTACACCTATCGTTCCTCACGCTCCAGCGTGGGAATGCCCTTCTTGACGCTCTGCGTCATGGATTTACGCCACGCTGTTTATTCAGGAGAGGACGCAGAGCGTCCGGAACGGCATACCCACGCGGAGCATGGGCACGATGGTGTTCTGCGGAGCGTCGTTCCTCACGCTACTGCACGCTGGTGTTCTGCCGTACATCTATCGTTCCTCACGCTCCAGCGTGGGAATGCCCTTCTTGACGCTCTGCGTCATGGATTTACGCCATGCTGTTTATTCAGGAGAGGACGCAGAGCGTCCGGAACGGCATACCCACGCGGAGCATGGGCACGAGAGTGTTCTCCGGACCTCGTGCTCCCGTTGCCAAGAGGAGCCTGGCGCTTACTCCAGATGCTCCGGCTTCACCGGGTCGCCTGATTTGGCGTGGAGTTTGTCGCGAATGTCCGCGAACATTCGGTCGTAGTCCTTGTGCTGGGCGATGGGCAGTGCGGCCGAGTTGGGCAAGCCGTGTCTGATCGCGATGCGACTGGCGTCATGGGCGAAGTTGAAGGCGAGGTCACGGGGCAGCTGGAACTGCTCTTCGAACGGCTTGCCGTTGATTTCGCCCTGCATGGTGAAGTGCATGGACGTGCCTTGCTTGGGATCTTCCTCCACGTTGTAGCGCAAGTGGATGTCATAGCTGATATCCGATGGCTGCAGCGCCACGTGGGTGAGGTGCAGATGGCCTGGCTCGTACATGAAGTGACTCCATCAAGTGTTGAGTGTGTTCAGTCTGACACTCCTCGCGACCGGACGGTTCAGCCTCGTGCAGGGTGCCGCTTGCATCATGCCTGCGCTCAACGATCGATCTTGTCCGGTTCCGGCCTCGACCATATCCACATATTACCCAGCGCCATACCGGTAAGAGCCAGATAAAGCCACCAGGCGTGGCCGATCAGGCTCAGCATCACCACGGCGCAGACCAGCATGCTGATGGTGGCGCTGATCTTGGCCTTGCGGGCGACCAGTCTGCCGTTGCGCCAGTTGTGCAGGATCGGGCCGAACACACGATGGTTTTCCAGCCAGGCATTCAGACGCGGCGAGCTGCGTGTCGCCGCCCAGGCCGCCAGCAGAATGAACTCGGTGGTCGGCAAGCCGGGAATGAAGATCGCGACAATGCCTATGCCGAGGGCGACGTAGGCGAGGATGCCGTATAAAAGGCGCGAGAGTCTTGAGCCGGGTGGTTTGTACGTCATGGTCTCTACAGGCAGGTTCGGGGAGCCCGGCCAGCTTAACAGCACCGGGCGCTTTTTCATGCCTGTGCCATGTCTGCAACCGGGGCATCGGCGTAGGCGTATTGCAGCAGGACATTGAAACGCTCGAATGCGGCAATGGCGCCTCGATCAAGTGCTGCTTCCTGCTCGGCGGTCAGCGACAGCTCGTCAAGCGTCCTGACAAAGGTCTTCCAGCCTGCTGCGCGGCCTCCGGCAGGCTCGCTCAGATGCCGGGCGCCAAAGCTGTGGCTCAGGTTCAAGGCTTCGGCACGTTTGATCAGGAATGCAGCACCCAGCTTGGAACCTTCGGAGACAAATAGCCAGCCGAGCGCTTCTGCGGTGCTCGGCGCTTGTACTGCGCCAGCCACCGGCAGGGGAAGGTCCATGTTCAGGTCGGCAAGATCCGCTCCGGCCTGTTCTGCGCGGCAGCGGGCCGGCAGGTCGTTGATGATCGCCCCTAGCGCGGGCTCGTTGTACAGGCTTTGCAATTCCGTCTGAAAAAGGTATTGAGCAACCACGAAGCGAGCGTAGCTGGCCAGGGTTTCAAACGGCGCATGTGCCTTGACCGCCTTGTCGAGCTGTTCGTGTGGCGCGTGGGTGATCTGGCTCAGGCGTTGCGAACGCAGAGTCGGTCGGTTCTGATCAAGGGTCATCGAGTTCTTCCTTGCTGAAAAAGGGGGCTTGTTGAATAGACGAATAGCTGCACCCGAAAGCGTAAAAAAAGCCTGCCGCCGATGTACTCGGCGACGGGTTTTACGCTACTTTCGGGTTCAGATGTCCCACACCACGTTGACGCTGAAGTTGCGTCCCGGCTGGGTCAGGCGATCCAGATTAGCGGGCGCCGTCACACCAGCTTCGCCCACGCCGTCGTAGCCGCGCACATCATCCCAGCGCCAGTATTTCTTGTCGGTCAGGTTGTACAGACCCGCATTGACGGTCACATCGTTGCTGACCTTGTAGTAGCCGCTCAGGTCCAGAATGCCGTAGCCCGGGGTCTTGAATTGACTGGAGGTGCCGTCCGGCGTGTGGAAATTGCTGTCATCCACGCGATTCTTGCGCTTGACCAGCGTCCAGCTCAGCAGGCCGCCGTAGTCATTCTGGTCATAGCCCAGGCCGATCACACCGGTCAGCGGGTTGACGCTGTTGATTGGCTCGCCTGTATCGTTGTTGCGGCCCTGCACGTAGGCAACCGATGCCTGGCTGTAGAGACCGTTTGGCGCACCGATGCTGTCGAGATTGATGCGCCCTTTGAATTCCGCGCCCTTCATGGTTGCGTGCTTGATGTTGTTGGACTGGAACGTGAGTTCGCTGTAACCGGGGGTAATGGCGTCCTCGTTGATGAAGTCACGGTACTTGTTATAGAACACCGCGATGTCGAACGAGCCCGCTTCGAAGCGACCGCGTAAACCGGTTTCATAGCTTTTGCTGGTTTCCGGTTCCAGGTTCGGATTGGGCTCAACCACGTAGCCTGCCGTCGGGTTTGCGAAGCGTCCATAAAGTGACTTGGCCGACGGTGTGCGGAAACCTTCGGCATACTGGCCGTACCAGGTGTAGGCGTCGCTGAGTGCATAAGTCACACCGAACTTGGGCGACAAGCGATGCCATGTCCGCGTTTCGTCGTTGCCCTGACCGGGGTCGGCGAGGCTGACCGACCTGAGAAATTCTGGCGTGAACTTCGGGTCGAGTGTGGTGTGGTCATAACGCACGCCGGGCATGAAGGTCCAGTCGTTCCAGCTGATCTGATCCTGGGCGAACAGCGCATAGCTGGTGATGGTCGGGTCCGGGAAATCGCTCGTCGCGGCCAGACGGTCGCTCGGGCTGTCTGCACCGACCACGCGGCAGGAGCCGAATACGCGCGCACAGGTCCCGCTGCCGCTGCGCAGCCCGGTGACTTTCTGCTGCTTTACCGTCGTACCGTAGGTCAGCACATGGTCCGTGCTGGCGATAGAGAATGCCTTGTCCAGTTGGGCATCGAATACCCACTGCTTTTCCTGATAGTGCGTGTCGCGATCACGAATGACATCTCGGGAGAACGGAAAGTACCGCTCCCGGGTGCTTTGATCAGTCTTTGCGGTCTGGTAATTCAGGCTCCACTTGAGGTTGTCGACCAGCAGGCTATCGACGGCGAAGCTGTTTTCGACCCCGAAGCGCTCGCGGGTGATGGTGTCGTTACCCTCGCGCGATTGATACATGCCCAGCCCGCTGCCGTTGGTGAACGGCCCGCCGACTGCGCTTTTCAGGTTGCTGTCGCGGTCGTCCTTGTACTTTTCGTAAGCCAGAGCCAGACGCGAACCGTCGGTATAATTCCAGCCCAGCTTGGCCAGCACGTTGGTGCTGCGCGCATCCTCAGGGTTGGCTTCGGTGCGGCTCAGGCCTGTGCCACCTGTTTCGCCATAGGATTCGGTCTCATGACCATTGCGCTGGCTCACGTGCAGCAAGCCGTCAAACTCGCCCTGACGGCCTGCGACAGTGGCCGAGTTCAACCAGCTTTCGTCTGCCGAGCTGTAACCGGTCTTGAGGCGTGCGCCGACATCCTTGCCGGGCTTGATGATGTCATCCGGGTCCAGCGTGTAATAACTGACCACCCCACCGATTGCGCTGCTGCCGTACAGGGCCGAGGCCGGACCGCGGAGGATTTCCACGCGCTTGACGATCTCCGGGTCGACATAGTTGCGATGGGTCTGCGCATAAGGACCGGTGAAAAAGCTGTCGGGGACTTCCACGCCGTCGACCTGAGTCAGTATCCGGTTGCCGTCAATGCCGCGGATGTTATAGCCGGTTGTGCCTGCGCGCTGGCCTGCGCCGCCCACCGAAACCCCCGGCTCGTAGCGCACCAGATCACGGATGGTGTTGACGTTGCTGCGGTCCAGTTCTTCACGGGAATGCACGCTGACGGTGCTTGGTACCGTGGCGACATCCTGTGCCTGACGCGTGGCGCTGACGGTGATCTGATCGAGGGCCAAGACGCCGGCGGTTGCGGTGCGCCTTTCCAGCACTACATTGTTGTTGCCCAGATTGCGATAGCTCAGCGAGCTGCCGGCCAGCAGGGTGTCCAGCGCCTGCGCAGGTCTCAGATTGCCGCGGGCACCCTGGGAGGTGACATTTTGCGCGAGATCCGATGACACGCCCACCTGCCAGCCGGTGATGCGGCTGAATTCATTGAGTGCCGACACCAGCGATTGCTGACCAATCGAGAAGTTGTAGGTGCCTGCCGAACGTGCCGCCTGGGTGCTTTCACTGGCAGCACTGGCGTTGACCGTCTGTAGACTGGCGCCCAGCACTGCAAGTGTCAGCAGAGATAGCGTGAGCCGTACGTGTGGTTGGGCGGCAGGCGTGAACGTGGATGACATCGGTAGCGCTCCCTGGGGTGTTGCTCGTTATAGTGTTTACAAACCGTTTCAAAATGAGAATCAGTTGCATTGGCTATAACTAGACGAACGGGCAGTCGCTATCGAGTAAAAAAACTTTGCTTCAGTTGAGAATCACTAGCGCAGGCATTTCGTGAAGGCTTGCCGAGGTGATCTGTGCCAGCGACCGCACCACGTCGAGCGGGTTGTCCAGGCGATAGTTGCCGGTCACTGCCACACGATCCAGTTGCGGGTTGGTGCTGATGATCCAGCCGGGATAGTAACGACGCAGCTCGGTCAGCACTTCGCTCAGCGGGCGGTTATCGAAGATCAGTCGACCTTGCACCCAGGCGAAATCCCTGAGCGGGTCAAGCTTTTCACGATGCCCGAAGCCAGCAGGCCCCACGCGAACGCTTTCTCCGGCCCCCAGGCTGACGCTGGAGTCGCCGCGTGTGGCACGCACGTCGACAGCGCCGCGCTGCACTTTTACCTGGGCAACGCCGTTCAGATAACGCACGGAAAATTCGGTGCTGTTGGCACTCATGCGCACCGGTCCGGCTTCGATTTCCAGTGGCATGCCCGCTCTGGAACTGACATCGAAGAATGCTTCGCCTTGCAGCAGGCGAGCAGAGCGCCGCTGTTCACCTACCTGACTGGAGAACGCCGAGTCGGTGTTGAGCAGCACTTTCGAGCCGTCTGCCAGTTCCAGGCGCTGGCGCTCACCCACTATGGTCAGGTGATCGGCCTGCAGGCGCAGCGGCAGATTGCTGAAACTGAACAGCCCCAACAGCAACACCGCTGCAGTGGCGAGAGGTTTCCATTGCGCACGGACACGTTTCCACGCCGATGGCTTGCGGGGTTGCGCGATGCTTTCGGCGGCGTGCTGAACCGGCTGTGAATTCCAGAGTGTCCGGGCCTTATCGAAGGCGCGTGCGTGTTCCGGATCGGCGTTCAGCCATTCCTGAAAACGGGCAAGCCGGGTGGCGTCTGCGCCTTCCAGTTCGAGCAGCCAGGTCAGTGCCTGATCCATTGCAGCATTGCTCAACACGTCCTGCGCAATCGCGTGCGGGCGTTCGGTTCTCGGGGCCACAGTGTTCCTCGGCAATCCTGAAACTGTATCGATAAGAGTCTGGCAGCGTGCGGCAGGGTTCAGGGCGGGTCAAGTCTTGAGAGGACGCCTACGCAGATTGCCATGATCAGTTTCAGTTCTTTCTGGACAGTACTGGCGGAGACCTGAAGCTGCTCGGCGATTTCCAGATAACTGCGGCCATCGAGGCGGCTGAGGGTAAAGATTTTCTGCTGACGCGGGCTCAACGTACTCAGGCTGGCACTCAGGTTTTCAAGCAGGCGCTTGGCATGCGCAGCGTCCTCAGGCGAGCCCATCTGGGCTACGACGCTTTCTAGTTGGGCGGGTGAGACATCTTCGAGCATGGTCCGGCCATGAATACGCCGCGCACGCAAATGATCCAGCGCCAGGTTGCGGGCGGTCTGAAAGACGAAGGGTTCAAGGTGGTCGACGGGGTGTTCGGTCAATGCACGGCTGACGCGCAGCCAGGTTTCCTGAAGCAGGTCTTCGGCAGCGTTTTGGTTGCCGACCATGCGTTGCAGGGTGCGTAGCAGAACCGGGCGCTGGGCCAGAAAGACATCGTTGAAGCGTGACTGCGACACAGAGAGGCCCGACCAGAGATGTGAGCAAATGATAATGCTTCTCATCTTTTGGTCGGGTCAAGCCTGCATCTGTAAATAATTATCTTACGCTGCTGCCCGCTGCGACGCTGAATTTACTCGGCGTTGTGCAGCGCCAGGCAATTGTCGAGCATGCGATTGGAGAACGCCCATTCGTTGTCGTACCACGACAGTACCTTGAGCAACTTGCCACTGACCTTGGTGTGATTGGCGTCGAAAATCGACGACAACGGGTTGTGATTGAAGTCGTGGGAAACCAGCGGCAGGGCGTTGTAGCCCAGCACCTTGGAATGCTGGCTGGCTTCTTTCAGCAGCGCGTTGACTTCATCGACCGTGGTTTCACGCTTCAGGGTCACGGTCAGGTCGACCAGCGAAACGTTGATGACCGGTACGCGTACCGCCATGCCGGTGAGTTTGCCTGCCAGCTCCGGCAGTACCAGGCCCACTGCTTCGGCAGCGCCGGTCTTGCTCGGGATCATCGACTGCGTCGCCGAGCGGGCGCGGTACGGATCGGTGTGATAGACATCGATCAGGTTCTGGTCGTTGGTGTAGGCATGGATGGTGGTCATCAGGCCATTTTCGATCCCCAGTTCACGGTGCAGTACCTGGGCGACCGGGGCCAGGCAATTGGTGGTGCAGGATGCACTGGAGATGATCTGGTGCGACTGACGCAGCGTGTCGTGGTTGACACCATAGACGATGGTGGCATCGGCACCGCTGGCCGGGGCGGAGATAATGACCTTGCGGGCACCGGCAGTAAGGTGCGCTGCGGCCTTGTCACGGCTGGTAAACAGGCCGGTGCACTCGAACACTACATCAATGTCCTGCGCCTTCCACGGCAGCTCGGCCGGATTGCGAATGGCACTGACCGAAATACGGTCACCATTGACGGTCAGGCTATCCTTGTCGCACTCGACCGTGCCGCTGAAAGGGCCGTGTACGGTGTCGAAGCGCAGCAGGTGTGCGTTCATTTCGCTGTCGCCAAGATCGTTGATGGCGACGACCTGCAGGTCCTGGCGGTAGCCTTGGGTATACAGTGCGCGTAGGACGTTGCGGCCGATGCGGCCAAAACCGTTGATTGCGATACGAAGAGTCATACAGCCGTCCTTCTGAATTTGTTGTTGGAATTACAAGATTATTCTCATAGAAATAGAAAACAAGCCTTTTTAGTGGCAATATTTTGTTTTATCTACAACTACAAGCCTGAAAGGCCCTCCCGGTTGATCGAGATCAGGGTTCTGCTCCCCGCCCGTCACTGCTCGAAAACCGGAACCGTCTTTACGGGTGACCTTAGACGTTAGCCTGGAGTTCATCACATGCATCCCCGCGTCCTTGAAGTAACCGAGCGACTCATCGCCCGCAGTCGCGATACCCGTCAGCGCTACCTTCAATTGATTCGCGGCGCAGCGAGCGATGGCCCGATGCGCGGCAAGCTTCAATGTGCCAACTTTGCTCACGGCGTCGCTGCCTGCGGGCCAGAAGACAAGCAAAGCCTGCGTCTGATGAACGCCGCCAACGTGGCAATCGTCTCCTCCTACAACGAGATGCTCTCGGCGCATCAACCCTACGAACACTTTCCTGCCCAGATCAAACAGGCTTTACGTGACATTGGTTCGGTCGGTCAGTTTGCCGGCGGCGTGCCTGCCATGTGCGATGGCGTGACTCAGGGTGAGCCGGGTATGGAGCTGGCCATTGCCAGTCGCGAAGTGATTGCCATGTCCACGGCAGTTGCGTTGTCACACAATATGTTCGACGCCGCGATGATGCTGGGTATCTGCGACAAGATCGTCCCTGGCTTGATGATGGGCGCACTGCGTTTTGGTCATCTGCCGACCATCTTCGTGCCGGGCGGACCGATGGTTTCAGGTATCTCCAACAAGGAAAAAGCCGACGTACGGCAGCGTTACGCGGAAGGCAAGGCCAGCCGTGAAGAGTTGCTCGACTCGGAAATGAAGTCCTATCACGGTCCGGGAACCTGCACCTTCTACGGCACTGCCAACACCAACCAGCTGCTGATGGAAGTCATGGGCATGCACCTTCCCGGTGCCTCGTTCGTCAATCCCTACACGCCACTGCGCGATGCACTGACCGCCGAAGCGGCTCACCAGGTGACGCGTCTGACCAAGCAGAGCGGCAGCTTCATGCCGATCGGCGAAATCGTCGACGAGCGCTCGCTGGTCAACTCCATCGTTGCCCTGCACGCGACAGGTGGCTCGACCAACCACACGCTGCACATGCCGGCGATTGCCCAGGCCGCGGGCATTCAACTGACCTGGCAGGACATGGCCGACCTGTCGGAAGTGGTGCCAACCCTGAGTCACGTCTACCCCAACGGCAAAGCCGATATCAACCACTTCCAGGCGGCGGGCGGCATGTCGTTCCTGATCCGTGAGTTGCTGGCTGCCGGTCTGTTGCACGAAAACGTCAATACCGTGGCCGGTTACGGCTTGAGCCGCTACACCAAAGAGCCATTCCTGGAGGATGGCAAGCTGGTCTGGCGCGAAGGACCGCTTGAAAGCCTTGATGAAAACATTTTGCGTCCGGTCGCCCGTCCGTTCTCGCCGGAAGGTGGTTTGCGGGTCATGGAGGGCAACCTGGGCCGCGGGGTGATGAAAGTCTCTGCCGTGGCCCCGGAGCATCAGATCGTCGAAGCGCCAGCCAAGGTCTTTCAGGATCAGAAGGAGCTGGCCGATGCGTTCAAGGCCGGTGAACTGGAGTGCGATTTCGTCGCCGTGATGCGCTTCCAGGGTCCGCGCTGCAACGGCATGCCCGAGTTGCACAAGATGACGCCGTTTCTGGGTGTTCTGCAGGACCGTGGTTTCAAGGTGGCGCTGGTCACCGACGGACGTATGTCGGGCGCATCGGGAAAAATCCCGGCGGCCATTCATGTCTGCCCTGAAGCGTTTGATGGTGGCCCGTTGGCACTGGTGCGCGATGGTGATGTGATCCGTGTGGATGGCGTAAAAGGCACGTTACAAGTTCTGGTCGAAGCGTCAGAATTGGCCGCCAGAGAACCGGCCATCAACCAGATCGACAACAGTGTCGGCTGTGGTCGCGAGCTCTTTGGATTCATGCGCATGGCCTTCAGCTCCGCAGAGCAGGGTGCCAGCGCCTTTACTTCTAGTCTGGAGACGCTCAAGTGAAGTTGGCCCTGGTCGGTGATATAGGCGGTACCAATGCACGTTTTGCCATTTGGGAAGACGACACGCTGCATTCTGTCCGGGTATTCCCGACCATTGACTACGCCGGCCCGGAAAAGGCCATCGAAGTCTATCTGCAGGACCTTGAATTGCAGCGCGGTGATATCAGCCACGTATGCCTGGCCGTTGCCGGACCGGTGGATGGCGATTTTTTCCAGTTCACCAATAGTCACTGGCGGTTGAGCCGTGAGGCATTTTGCGCTGACCTGAAAGTCGATCACCTGCTGCTGATCAACGACTTCACCGCCATGGCGCTGGGCATGACCCGGCTCAAGGAAGATGAATACCTGACGGTTTGCCCTGGCGCTGGCAAGCCGGATCGGCCGCGTGTGGTGGTCGGGCCGGGTACCGGGCTGGGCATCGGTACGCTGATCAAGCTTGACGGCAGTCGCTGGCTGGCGCTGCCGGGCGAGGGCGGGCATGCTGACCTGCCAATCGGCACGGCACGCGAGGCCCTGTTATGGACACGCCTGATGGCTGAGCATGAGCATGTCAGCGCTGAAGTGGTACTCAGTGGCGCGGGCTTGCTGTTGCTCTATCAGGTCAGTTGCGCCCTGGACGATATCGAGCCAGTGCTCAAGTCGCCTGCGGCTGTCACCTCGGCAGCGCTGGCGGGCGACCCGGTAGCCGCAGCCGTGCTGGAGCAGTTCTGTGTGTTTCTAGGCAGGGTGGTGGGCAACAATGTGCTGACCCTGGGCAGCCTGGGCGGCGTGTACATTGTCGGCGGTGTGGTGCCGCGCTTCACTGAGTTCTTCATCAACAGCGGTTTCAAGCGCGCCATGGCCGAGAAGGGCGTGATGAGCGACTATTTCAAGAACCTGCCGGTCTGGCTGGTGACCGCCGAGTACCCTGGCCTGATGGGCTCAGGCGTCGCTCTGCAACAGGCCTTCGGTTCGCAGATCTGAGCAGCATCCCATAACAACAAAGATTCACCGTCAAACAAGGACGCCTCAACTTGAGTTCAGTCAGTAAATCGATCCTGCTGGTGGATGACGATCAGGAGATTCGCGAGTTGCTGGACACCTACCTGAGTCGTGCCGGTTTTCAGGTGCGCACGGTGGGTGATGGCGCTGATTTTCGCCGCGCCTTCAACGAAGAACCCAGTGATTTGCTGATCCTTGATGTGATGCTGCCCGATGAAGACGGTTTCAGTCTGTGCAAATGGATCCGTCAGCATCCGCGCCAGCCGCATGTGCCGATCATCATGTTGACCGCCAGTTCGGACGAAGCCGATCGGGTCATCGGCCTGGAATTGGGCGCTGATGATTATCTGGGCAAGCCGTTCAGCCCGCGTGAGCTGCAAGCGCGTATCAAGGCACTGTTGAGGCGCGCCCAGTTCGGTCAGGAGCGTCCTGGCGGCGATGTCATTCTGTTCGACGAATGGCGGCTGGACATGGTCAGTCACAGGTTGTTTCACAATGACGGCGAAGAAGTGATTCTGTCCGGTGCCGACTTTGCGCTGCTCAAGCTGTTTCTCGACAACCCCCAGCAGATTCTCGACCGCGACACTATCGGCAATGCCACACGCGGGCGTGAGCTGATGCCGCTGGAGCGGATCGTCGACATGGCGGTCAGTCGGCTGCGTCAGCGTCTGCGCGATACTGGCAAGTCGCCGCGCCTGATCCGCACCATTCGCGGCAGTGGTTATCTGCTGGCCGCGAACGTCAACTCGCAAGCGGGCAACGGCTATTAACTCGCCGGTGGCAGGAGCGAAAAGAACCGGCCTGCCACTGCCGCGCTCATTGCTGGGGCGCATGCTGCTGTTGACGTTACTGGCGGTTCTGCTGGCTCAGACACTGTCCAGTGTGATCTGGCTGTCACAGTTGCGCGCCACACAGACCGAAGGGCTGGTGACCAGCGCGCGCAGCCTCGCTTACTCGATGGCGGCCAGTGTCAGTTACTTTCGCTCATTGCCGCTGGCCTACCGGCCCATGGTGCTGGATCAACTGCGCAGTATGGGCGGCACCCGTTTCGTCGTCTCGCTCAACGATCACCCGCTGGATATGCAAATCATGCAGCCCACGCCTCGCAAGCAGGCGGTCCTGGACGTGGTGGGCGAGGTATTGCGCCAGCGTCTGGGTAATGGGCCGGACATCACCGTATGGTTTGCGCGGCCCGATGAGCTGCGTATTTTCAACAGCGGCCTGAAGCTCGATGAACTGCCGCGTTCCTGGGCGCATTACGCGCTGACACTTGAGCCGGTGAACCCGCCGGTGCTGGTTACGCAAATCGAAATGGCGCCCGGTGAATGGTTTTACATTGCCTCTCTGCTGCCTGAGCCCTACACCTCGCTGGAGGAGCAGGAGCTGCCCCTTCAGCAGGTTTCATTCATCGTCCTGACCAGCATGTTTTTGCTGTTGTTCATCGGTTTGCTGGTGCATTGGCAGAGCCGGCCGCTCAAACGCCTGGCGCGGGCCGCACGGGACATGTCACTGGGCGCGGACGTCGAGCCGGTGGTCGAGGGCGGCGGCAGCGAGGTGATCGAGGTCAGCCGTGCGTTCAACGCCATGCGCACCCGTATCAGCCGCTATCTGACCGAACGGGGTCAGTTGTTCAGTGCCATCTCGCATGATCTGCGCACGCCCATCACCCGGCTGCGGTTGCGTGTCGAGCTGCTGGAAGATGAGCACATGCAGCGTAAATTCAGCCGCGATCTGGACGAACTGGAGTTGCTGGTCAAAGGCGCGCTGCAGTGCGTCAAAGATACCGATATTCATGAAAACATCGAGCCGGTGGACCTCAATGCACTGCTTGATTGCCTGGTCGAGCCCTGGCTGAATGTTGAAGGCGACGGACGTGTCACCCAGCAAGGCGAGGCTCAGGCTGCCTATCCCGGCAAGCCGTTGGCGCTGCGGCGCTGCATGGGCAACCTGATCGACAATGCCCTTAAATATGGCCATCGCGCTCATCTGAAAGTCGAGGATAACGCCACGGCTTTCGTCCTGCATGTGGATGACGAAGGGCCTGGTGTGCCCGAACAACGTCTCGAACACGTTTTCGAACCGCATTTCCGTCTGGCAGGCAATCAGCAGCAGGGCTACGGTCTGGGCCTGGGTATCGCGCGCAACATTGCCCACAGTCACGGTGGCGAAGTCAGCCTGCAGAACCTGCGTGAGGGTGGGTTGCGGGTAACGTTGTACCTGCCGAGAACTGCGGAATGACGCGCTGCAAAGTGGCTTTTACCTATCGATTGCACCGGGATTTCAATTGTCACCATCTTGTGACAATCGCGCGTCCCTTCGTTACTGTCGGCGCTTCAGGCTTGGTTAGACTCCCACGAAGCGCAAGCATCAGACTTGCTCATGCATAACAACAAGAAAGGTCAATTCGATGAATTCCATGTCACGTCTCGCTGTTGTCATCTCTCTCGCTTCGTTGTTCCCTCTGAGCGCTACTGCCGCTGAATCCAAAGGCACTGTAGAAGTTGTGCACTGGTGGACGTCGGGTGGCGAAAAGGCTGCGGTCGACGTTCTGAAAGCGCAGGTCGAAAAAGACGGCTTTGTCTGGAAGGACGGCGCCATTGCCGGCGGTGGCGGTTCCACCGCCATGACCGTGCTCAAGAGCCGTGCGGTTGCCGGTAACCCGCCAGGTGTTGCCCAGATCAAAGGGCCTGACATTCAGGAATGGGCCTCTACCGGTCTGCTTGATACGGACGCGTTGAAAGACGTCGCCAAGGCCGAGAAGTGGGGCTCGCTGCTGGACAAGAAGGTCTCCGACACCGTGAAGTACGACGGTGATTACGTAGCGGTGCCGGTGAATATTCACCGCGTCAACTGGCTGTGGATCAACCCTGAAGTCTTCAAGAAAGCCGGTATCGACAAGGCGCCTACCACGCTCGAAGAGTTTTATGCTGCGGGCGACAAGCTGAAAAAAGCCGGTTTCATTCCGCTCGCCCATGGCGGTCAGCCGTGGCAGGACAGCACTGTTTTTGAAGCCGTTGTGCTCTCGGTCATGGGCGCTGATGGCTACAAGAAGGCCCTGGTTGATCTGGACAAGGACGCATTGACCGGTGAAGGCATGGTCAAGTCCCTCACCGAGCTCAAGAAAGTCGCGACCTACATGGATGCCGATGGCAAGGGCCAGGACTGGAACCTGGAAGCTGCCAAGGTTATCAACGGTAAGGCCGGCATGCAGATCATGGGTGACTGGGCCAAGAGTGAATGGACCGCAGCCAAGAAGGTCGCCGGCAAGGATTACCAGTGCGTAGCCTTCCCTGGCACCGACAAGGCGTTTACCTACAACATCGACTCGCTGGCGGTGTTCAAGCAGAAAGACAAGGGCACCACTGCCGCACAGCAGGATCTGGCCAAGGTCGCGATGGGCGAGGACTTCCAGAAAGTCTTCAGCATCAACAAGGGCTCGATCCCGGTTCGTGAGGACATGCTGTCCGACATGAGCAAGTACGGTTTCGACTCGTGTGCGCAAACCGCTGCCAAGGATTTCCTGGCCGATTCGAAGACCGGTGGCCTGCAACCGAGCATGGCGCACAACATGGCCACTACGCTGGCGGTGCAGGGTGCTTTCTTTGATGTAGTCACCAACTACATCAACGACCCGGCAGCTGATCCTGCAGCGACAGCCAAGAAGCTGGCCACTGCGGTCAAATCGGCCCAGTAACTCTCTCTGAACCGCCTGTACCCGCAGTTCGTGGTGCTGAAATCCTCTGTTGATTTCACCCGCGGCTGCGGCCTGGATTCGATACACCGGATGGGATACTCCCGATGAGCTCTGTCGCTGCGATCAGCAAAGCCTCGCCAATGGATGCGCTGCAACGCTGGCTACCAAAACTGGTGCTGGCACCCAGCATGTTCATCGTGCTGGTGGGTTTCTATGGCTACATCCTCTGGACATTCGCGCTTTCGTTTACCAACTCGACGTTTCTGCCGTCCTACAAATGGGTCGGTCTGGCGCAATACGCACGCCTGATGGACAACGATCGTTGGTGGGTGGCAAGCAAGAACCTTGCGGTGTTTGGCGGGATGTTCATTGCCATCAGCCTGGTGATCGGTGTTCTGCTGGCCGTCCTGCTGGACCAGCGGATCCGTCGTGAGGGCATGATCCGCACCATTTACCTGTACCCGATGGCACTGTCGATGATTGTCACCGGTACGGCGTGGAAATGGCTGCTCAACCCCGGCCTGGGCCTGGACAAGATGCTGCGCGACTGGGGCTGGGAAGGTTTCCGTCTCGACTGGCTGATCGACCCGGACCGCGTGGTTTACTGCCTGGTCATTGCTGCGGTGTGGCAGTCTTCCGGCTTTGTCATGGCGTTGTTTCTGGCGGGCCTGCGTGGCGTCGATCAATCGATCATTCGTGCTGCGCAGATGGATGGCGCGAGTTTGCCGATGATCTACTGGCGCGTTGTGTTGCCAAGCCTGCGTCCGGTGTTTTTCAGTGCCGTGATGATCCTTGCGCACATTGCCATCAAGAGCTTCGATCTGGTGGCAGCGATGACCGCCGGTGGCCCCGGTTACTCATCCGACCTGCCTGCGATGTTCATGTACTCCTTCACCTTTAGCCGCGGCCAGATGGGCATGGGCTCGGCCAGTGCGATTCTGATGCTCGGCGCGATCCTGGCGATTCTGGTGCCGTACCTGTATTCCGAGCTGAGGACCAAACGCCATGACTAGTCATGTTGGCAAACCGGGCATCAGCTTCAGTCGTATTCTGATTTACGCCGTGCTGATACTGGCCTGTCTGATTTATCTGGTGCCGCTGGTGGTGATGCTGTTCACCAGCTTCAAGACCCCCGAAGACATCGGCACCGGCAACCTGCTGAGCTGGCCAAGTGTGATCACTGCAATTGGCTGGATAAAGGCCTGGGACCTGGTAGATGGTTATTTCTGGAACTCGATAAAAATAACCGTTCCGGCAGTCATTATTTCCACCGCCATTGGCGCGCTCAATGGCTATGTATTGTCGATGTGGCGCTTCAAGGGTTCGCAGCTGTTCTTCGGTCTGTTGCTGTTTGGTTGCTTCCTGCCGTTTCAGACTGTTCTGCTGCCGGCTTCCTTTACGCTGGGCAAAATGGGCCTGGCCAGTACGACCACCGGGCTGGTGTTTGTGCATGTGGTCTACGGGCTGGCGTTCACCACGCTATTCTTCCGTAACTACTACGTCAGCATTCCCGATGCGCTGGTCAAGGCTGCACGGCTGGACGGTGCCGGGTTTTTCACCATCTTCGGGCGCATCATTCTGCCGATGTCCACGCCCATCGTGATGGTCTGCCTTATCTGGCAGTTCACCCAGATATGGAACGATTTCCTGTTTGGCGTTGTGTTCTCCAGTGGTGAGTCTCAGCCGATCACCGTGGCCCTGAACAATCTGGTCAACACCAGCACAGGTGCCAAGGAATACAACGTTGACATGGCGGCGGCGATGATTGCCGGCCTGCCGACACTGCTGGTCTACGTACTGGCTGGCAAGTATTTCCTGCGTGGGCTCACGGCCGGCGCGGTCAAGGGGTAATCATGGCGACTCTCGAATTACGCAACGTCAACAAGACCTACGGCAGCAACTTGCCGGACACGCTCAAGAACATCGACCTGTCGATCAAGGATGGCGAGTTTCTGATTCTGGTCGGCCCTTCCGGCTGTGGCAAATCCACCTTGATGAACTGCATTGCCGGTCTGGAAAGCATCAGCGGCGGTGAGATTCTCATCGATGGCCAGGACGTCAGCAGCACCAGCCCCAAGGATCGCGACATCGCGATGGTCTTTCAGTCCTATGCCCTTTACCCGACCATGAGCGTGCGTGAAAACATCGCGTTCGGGCTGAAGATCCGCAAGATGCCGCAAGCCGACATCGATGCGGAAGTGGCTCGTGTAGCCAAGCTGTTGCAGATCGAGCACTTGCTCAATCGCAAGCCGGGCCAGATGTCCGGTGGCCAGCAGCAGCGTGTCGCGATGGGTCGTGCCTTGGCGCGTCGTCCCAAGATCTACCTGTTCGATGAGCCGTTGTCCAACCTCGATGCCAAGTTGCGCGTCGAGATGCGTACCGAAATGAAACTGATGCACCAGCGCCTTAAAACCACCACCGTCTATGTGACCCATGATCAGATCGAGGCCATGACGCTGGGCGACAAGGTCGCGGTCATGAAGGACGGTATCGTTCAGCAATTCGGTACGCCCAAGCAGATTTACACCGATCCGGCCAACCTGTTCGTCGCCAGTTTCATCGGTTCGCCGCCGATGAACTTCATCCCGCTGCGTCTGCAACGCAAGGATGGCCAATTGATTGCGCTGCTCGACAGTGGTCAGGCGCGTTGCGAGCTGCCGGTCGGCGTATCCGATGCCGGGCTGGAAGATCGAGAAATCATTCTCGGTATCCGGCCGGAACAGATTATGCTTGCTGGCGCTGAGTCGAATGGCATGCCGACCATCCGTGCCGAGGTCCAGGTGACCGAGCCTACCGGGCCGGACACGCTGGTGTTCGTCACGCTCAATCAGAGCAAGGTCTGCTGTCGCCTTGCGCCGGATGTCGCACCGCAGGTGGGCGAAAGTCTGACCCTGCAGTTCGACCCTTCCAGGGTGCTGATTTTCGATGCTCAGAGCGGTGAGCGTCTTGGGGTTCTGGGAACACCACCTTTGGCTGAACGGGCAAACAATGTTCCAGTTGAGCCGCAAGTGATAAATTGATTCAGCACCGAGCATCGCTGGCCGGCTGTCTACTGCCACAATGAAGCGGCCGACCGGCGAAAACGAAGCAGTGAATGAAGCAAAACGTCTACCAAAGCTAATAACAATAAAACGAGGATTGATGGGATGAAGAAGATCAACAAAGGAAAATCGCTTTCCCGGTTCCAATTGGTAAGCACGCTGTCGGTGTTGGGTGCGATGGGGCTGGCAGGCAGCGTTCATGCGGCCGATGCATTTTCTGCCGATTCACCGTGGATGACTGGCGACTGGAACGGCAAGCGTACCGAACTGCTCGACAAGGGCTATGACTTCTCGCTGGAATACGTTTCCGAGATGGCCAGCAACATCAAGGGCGGTTACAACGACGACAAGACCGGCCGCTACAGCGACCAGTTCGCGCTGGGCATGAAAGTCGATTTGCAGAAGGCTTTCGGCTGGCAGGACGCAGAGTTCAAGCTGGCAATCACCGAACGTAGCGGGCGCAACATCTCCAACGACCGGATCGGCGACCCTCGTGCCGGTACCCTCAGTTCCTCCCAGGAAGTCTGGGGTCGCGGCCAGACCTGGCGTCTGACGCAAATGTGGATCAAGCAGAAGTATTTTGACGGCGCGCTGGACGTCAAGGCAGGTCGTTTCGGACCGGGCGAAGACTTCAACAGCTTCCCTTGCGATTTCCAGAACCTGTCGTTCTGCGGCTCGCAGGTCGGTAACTATGTGAACACCTGGTACAACTGGCCAATCAGCCAGTGGGCCTTGCGCGTGAAGTACAACATCACGCCGGAAGTGTACGCACAGGTCGGCGTCTACGAGCAGAACCCGTCCAACCTCGAAACCGGCAACGGCTTCAAACTCAGCGGCAGCGGCACCAAAGGTATGATCCTGCCGGTTGAACTGGTCTGGACCCCGACCGTCAATTCGTTGCCCGGTGAATACCGTGTCGGCTTCTACAAGAGCACGCCCAACGCCGACGATGTCTATGAAGACGTTAACGGTCAGCCACAGGCAGCTACCGGCGCTGCGTTCAAGTCGCATGACAGCAAGCACGGCTGGTGGGTTGTTGCTCAGCAACAGCTGACTACTCACGATGGCGATGCATCGCGCGGCCTGAGCATTTTTGCCAACGCTACCGTACATGACAAGGCCACCAACTTCGTCGATAACTACCAGCAGATCGGTTTCACGTACAAAGGTCCGTTCAACTCGCGTCCGAAAGATGACATCGGTATCGGTATCGCCCGTATCCACGTCAACGACGATGTGCAGGATCGCGTGCGTCTGGCCAACCAGATCAGCGGCATCAATGACTACGACAACCCTGGCTACCTGCCGGTCCAGAGCACTGAGTACAACTCGGAAATCTACTACGGCTTCCACGTCACCAACTGGCTGACCGTGCGTCCCAACCTGCAGTACGTCAAGCACCCCGGCGGTGTAGATCAGGTTGATGACGCGATTGTGGCGGGCATCAAGATCCAGTCGAAGTTCTGATTACTGATTGACGCGTAACGCGATCAAAGGTCGTGTGTGCTTTGCGGGCAGCCTGGCTGCCCGTTTTTTTTGGCTTGATCCTTTTATTTTTCAGGGACGCGATTGGCGATGACCTCTCTCGACGCGCAACTGCCTGAACATCCATTGCAACGCTTCTTCCGATCCCGACGTGCCAGACCCACTTTCGAGTGGGAGCGTCACCAGCTGCGCGATGTACTGGTTATCGATCATCCGCAGTGTCAGGCGGTCTTCAGTCGCCAAGGCGCGCAGTTGCTGCATTTTCAGCCGCAAGGCCAGAAACCCTGGCTCTGGTGCGCTGCACAATGGCCGCAGGTGGGGGCGATTCGGGGTGGCGTGCCAGTGTGCTGGCCCTGGTACGGCCGACACCCCGGTGAAAGCGGCTGGCCGGCACACGGCTGGGGGCGCTTGCTGGACTGGAAACTGATCGACAGCAGCGAGAGCGAAAAGGGCGTCAGCCTGCACTGGCGCTTGCAGCTGTGGGACTGGCAGGTCGATCTGCATGCCGAGCTGGGGCAGGGCATGGAGTTGCGTCTGAGCACCCGCCACGAGGACAGTGAACCGTGTCATTTCAGTCATGCGCTGCATGCGTACTGGCGGATTGGCGATGTGGCTGAAGTCGCGCTTGAGGGCCTTGATGGGGCGCAGGGTTATGACGAACTCAGCCGACAGGTCTGCCAGCAACATGGCGAATTGCGTGTGGCAGGCGGCTGCCAGCGAGTTTTCGAACATGCGGGAGCCCTGCAACTGCAGGACCCGACCTGGCAGCGCAGGCTGAACATCGACACCGGCGACAGCGCCAATACCGTGGTCTGGCACCCCGGCAACAGACCGCTACTGGGGGTGTGTGGCAGCGAGACCGCAGGCTTTGTGCGCGTGGAAGCCGCTTCGGCTTCCGGCGACGCCTTCAGCCTGCAACCGGGCGAGCAGGTGCAACTCAAATTGCAGGCCAGCCTGGCGGGGTGATTTGCGTGTGACGCAGAGCGTCTCGAACTGCATGCCGACGCGGAGCGTCGGCACGATAGTGATATCTGAATCGTGCCTTTAACAAACTGCTCTAAGCGCTTTTCAACCACGATGACACAGACAACGCAGAGTACGACGTTAGTGACGGCTGAGTCCTGGCGCTGATCCGGGGGATGCGAGGCAGGACGCCGAGCAAGCCGCATCGGGCCAAGGATGGCCCGTTGCGGCGCCCCCCGGATCAGTGACAGGGCGAAGGAACCCGACGAAGTCGGGCCGGAAACAGGAGCGATGGGATTTGCCTACTTTGGCCCCATCAAAGTAGGTCGCCGAGGGGCGAAAAGGTGACTCAAGTCGAGCCTGAATCTCACTGAATCGCAAAACTATGTGACGCAGAGCGTCACGAAGGGCATTACCACGCGGAGCGTGGGAACGAGAATCTGAGTCAAACGCCAATCCATTTGATGTCACAGATAGTGATATCTGAATCGTGCCTTTAACCAAACTGCTCTAAGCGCTTTTCAACCACGATGGCACAGACAACGCAGAGTGCGACGTTAGTGACGGCTGAGTCCTGGCGCTGATCCGGGGGATGCGAGGCAGGACGCCGAGCAAGCCGCATCGGGCCAAGGATGGCCCGTTGCGGCGCCCCCCGGATCAGTGACAGGGCGAAGGAACCCGACGAAGTCGGGCCGGAAACAGGAGCGAGGGGATTTGGTTACTTTGGCCCCATCAAAGTAACTCGCCGAGGGGCGAAAAGGTGAATCGAGTCGAGCCGAAATCTCACTGAATCGCAGAACTGTGTGACGCAGAGCGTCACGAAAGGCATTACCACGCGGAGCGTGGGAACGAGAATCTGAGTCGAACGCCAATCCATTTGATGTCACAGATAGTGATATCTGAATCGTGCCTTTAACCAAACTGCTCTAAGCGCTTTTCAACCACGATGACACAGACAACGCAGAGTGCGACGTTAGTGACGGCTGAGTCCTGGCGCTGATCCGGGGGATGCGAGGCAGGACGCCGAGCAAGCCGCATCGGGCCAAGGATGGCCCGTTGCGGCGCCCCCCGGATCAGTGACAGGGCGAAGGAACCCGACGAAGTCGGGCCGGAAACAGGAGCGAGGGGATTTGGTTACTTTGGCCCCATCAAAGTAACTCGCCGAGGGGCGAAAAGGTGAATCGAGTCGAGCCTGAATCTCGCTGAATCGCAGAACTGTGTGACGCAGAGCGTCACGAAGGGCATTACCACGCGGAGCGTGGGAACGAGAATCTGAGTCGAACACCAATTCACCTGAAGTCACAGAACCGCTGTGTGACGCAGAGCGTCACAAAAGGCATTACTACGCAGAGTGAACGATAGTCAACGACACCCAGTCAGCCCTGATCCTCGATCGGATAGCGGCTGTCATTCAGGCTTTCCTTGATCTTGCGCAGGTGCGGCTGGAAGTCGACGCCGCGGCGCAGGGTCATGCCGGTGGCCAACACATCGAGAACGGTGAGCTGGATGATCCGCGAGGTCATCGGCATGTAGATGTCGGTATCTTCCGGCAATGGAATGTTCAGGCTCACAGTGCTGGCCTGCGCCAGTGGCGAGCCAGCGGCGGTCAGTCCCAGCACCGAAGCACCATTTGCACGGGCGATGCGGGCCACTTCCACCAGCTCGCGCGTGCGCCCGGTGTAGGAAATGATCACGAACAATTCGCCGGTATGGGCCACCGACGCAATCATCCGTTGCATCAGCACATCGGCATGCGCCGTGACCGCCAGGTTGAAACGGAAGAATTTGTGCTGCGCATCAAGCGCCACCGGCGCCGAGGCACCCAGCCCGAAAAAGTGGATCTGCCGTGCCTGGATCAGCATGTCCACGGACTTGCTGATCAGCGCCGGGTCCAGTTGCTGGCAGGCGCTGTCGAGCGAAGCAATGGCGCTACCGAAAATCTTCTGGGTGTAGGCCTCGGGATTGTCGTCGGCTTCCACAGCGCGGCTGACATAGGCTGCGCCGCTTGCCAGGCTCTGGGCCAGTTGCAGTTTGAGCTCCGGATAACCGCTGACGCTGAACGAACGGCAGAAGCGGTTGACCGTCGGTTCGCTGACCTTGGCGGCCTGGGCAAGCGCTGCAATGCTCAGCCGCGTTGCCATCTGCGGGTTGAGCAGGATCACTTCGGCCACCTTGCGCTCGGCCTTGTTCAACTCATCGAGTCGGCCCTGGATTTGCTCCAGGAGGTTTCTTACGCGGTCCATTCAAAGTCCTTGTCGGGGGCTGATTCACCAACGGTTTTGGCCTGAGCTTTTTTTAGCTCTTTAGCCTGTAGCAAAGGTGGCCTATCGTACTGAGGGCCTGTGTTGATCACCACTGGAATATGCTTTTAGGCAGAATGTTGTGGTTATTACTACATATGGCCTTGAGTAACGCCTTTAAAAAAGGTATTTGTAGCCTAACTTGATAAAAGAACCAACATTATGCCCTTGATTACGGTTGAACCGTGCACATTTGCCCTGTTTGGTGCCCTGGGGGACTTGGCGGTACGCAAGCTGTTCCCGGCTCTTTATCAGCTTGATCGCGCTGGACTGCTGCACGAAGACACAAAAATTCTTGCCCTGGCGCGTGAACCCGGCGACGAACAGTCGCATCTGGCGTATATCGAAAAATCCATGCGCCGCTTCATTCCCGAGGCCGAACTCGAGCCCGACAACCTGGGCCGGTTTCTGGCGCGCCTCAGCTACCTGCATGTCGACTTCCTCAAGGCTGAGGACTACGTCGCGCTTGCCGAACGCGTCGGCACTGCCGAAACCCTGATCGCCTATTTCGCCACCCCGGCCTCGGTCTACGGCGCAATCTGCGAGAACCTCGCTTCGGTCAATCTGGCCGAGCGGACGCGCGCCGTCCTGGAAAAACCCATTGGCCACGACCTGGCTTCTTCGCGCCGGGTTAACGATGCAGTGGCGCAGTTCTTCCCGGAAAACCGCGTCTATCGTATCGACCACTACCTGGGCAAGGACACGGTACAGAACCTTATTGCCCTGCGTTTCGCCAACAGCCTGTTCGAAACCCAGTGGAACCAGAACCATATTTCTCATGTGGAAATCACGGTTGCCGAGAAGGTCGGCATCGAGGGCCGTTGGGGGTACTTCGATCAGGCCGGTCAATTGCGCGACATGATTCAGAACCACTTGCTGCAACTGCTTTGCCTGATTGCCATGGACCCGCCCAGCGATCTGTCGGCAGACAGTATTCGCGACGAGAAGGTCAAGGTGCTCAAGGCGCTGGCACCGTTCACGCCCGAGCGTCTGGCGACCCAGGTGGTGCGTGGCCAGTACACCGCTGGCTACAGCGAAGGCAAGGCGGTGCCGGGTTATCTGGAGGAAGAGAACTCCAACACCCAGAGCGATACTGAAACCTTCGTCGCGCTGCGTGCCGATATCCGCAACTGGCGCTGGTCGGGTACGCCGTTTTATCTGCGTACCGGCAAGCGCATGCCGCAGAAAATGTCGCAGATCGTGATCCATTTCAAAGAGCCGCCGCACTACATCTTCGCGCCTGAACAACGTTTGCAGATCAGCAACCGCCTGATCATTCGCCTGCAGCCCGACGAAGGTATTTCCTTGCAGGTGATGACCAAGGACCAGGGGCTGGACAAAGGCATGCAGCTGCGCAGCGGGCCCTTGCAACTGAATTTTTCCGACACCTACCGCAGCGCTCGTGTCCCCGACGCTTATGAGCGGTTGTTGCTGGAAGTCATGCGTGGCAATCAGAACCTGTTTGTCCGCAAAGATGAAATCGAGTACGCCTGGCAATGGTGCGATCAGTTGATCGCTGGCTGGAAGAAGGCGGGCGATGCGCCCAAGCCTTATCCGGCCGGAACCTGGGGGCCAATGAGCTCCATTGCCCTGATTACTCGTGACGGGAGATCCTGGTATGGCGATATGTGACCTTGAGCTGCCAGCAGGGCTGGTAGCACGTGATTTCGACACACCGCAGCAACTGGCTGATGCGCTGGCTGCCAACGTCGCCGAGCGCCTGAAGCAGGCAATTGGCGAAAACGGTCTGGCGACCCTGGTGGTGTCCGGTGGTCGCAGTCCGGTGGCCTTTTTCCAGAGCCTGGCCGTGCAGCCGCTGGACTGGTCGAAAGTAGTCATCAGCCTGGCTGACGAGCGTTTCGTGCCGACCGAGCATGCCGACAGCAATGCGGGCCTGCTGAAGCGCCACTTGCTGCAGGGTCCTGTGGCGAAGGCGAAGTTTCTGGGGTTGTACAGCGTGGCGGGCAGTGTCGAGGAGGCAGCGCTGGCTGCCGATCAGGCGCTGGCCGAGCTGCCACCGATTGATGTATTGATTCTGGGCATGGGCGACGACGGGCATACCGCGTCGCTGTTCCCTGGTAGCCCGAACCTGAAAGAAGCCCTTGATCTGCAAGGTGAGCGCCGCTGCCTGCCGATGCTCGCACCGAGCGTGCCGCATCAGCGCCTGACCCTGACCCGCCGCCTGTTGGCGTCGGCACGTTCGCCGATCCTGTCGGTGTCCGGTCAGGCCAAACTCGACACCCTGCGCACCGCGCTGGCGGGCGATGACCTCGCCGAGATGCCGGTGCGTGCGTTTCTCAACCCGTCTCTCGAGATTTACTGGTGCCCATAAGCAAAGGAAACGTCGCCATGACACAGAACGAAAATAATCAGCCGCTCATCAGCATGGCGAACAAGATTGCCCAGATTGACGAACTCTGCGCCAAGGCAAAGATTCTGCCTGTCATCACCATTGCCCGTGACCAGGATGTGCTGCCTCTGGCCGATGCTCTGGCCGCTGGCGGCATGACTGCACTGGAAGTTACGCTGCGCTCGGCGTTCGGTCTAAGCGCCATCCGTATTCTGCGTGAGCAGCGCCCGGAGCTGTGTGTGGGCGCCGGCACCATTCTGGACCGCAAGATGCTGGCGGACGCCGAGGCGGCAGGTTCGCAGTTCATTGTGACCCCTGGCAGCACGCAAGACCTGCTGCAAGCCGCAGTCGACAGCCCGTTGCCCCTTTTGCCGGGCGTCAGCAGTGCTTCGGAAATCATGATCGGTTATGCCATGGGCTATCGCCGCTTCAAGCTGTTTCCGGCCGAGATCAGCGGCGGTGTGGCGGCAATCAAAGCCCTGGGCGGACCTTTCAATGAGGTGCGTTTCTGCCCGACTGGCGGCGTCAACGAGCAGAACCTGAAGAGCTACATGGCCTTGCCCAACGTCATGTGCGTGGGCGGGACCTGGATGATTGATAACGCCTGGGTCAAGAATGGCGACTGGGGCCGCATACAGGAAGCCACTGCGCAGGCAATGGCGTTGTTTGACTGATTTTCAGGATATCGGAGTCAGCCCCTTTGCGGCTGACTCCGGCAAGGAAGTTGTTGTTGGTTGTATGGCTTTTCGGTGCTCCCTGGTCCGGAGCACCGTTTTTTTCTCCCCCGGACCGCCTCTTTGTTTATCCCTTGTCCTTGAACGACTGACGCGGACGTGTGCGCAATGGATCCAATAGCGCGCCAAGGCCGTTGTGATCGATTTCCTGCATCAATGCCAGCAAACCTCCCAGTTCACCTTTCGGAAAGCCTTCTCGCGCGAACCAGTTCAGATAATGACCTGGCAAATCGGCGATCAGCCGTCCTTTATATTTGCCAAATGGCATTTCCTGCGTCACCAATAACCTGAGTTTCTCCGGGTTCACCTGCAAGCCTCCCATCAATACATGTCGAACATCACGATACGTGCATTCTGCATGCAGGCCAAACGACAGATCATGCAGAAGTCACGAACAGCCAATTGTGAAAATTTCGTAATTCATTGATTTTAAACAATTATTTCCATATCGAAAACTGGCACGGTGTCTGCAATTACCTATACATCGAACACTTTCGTATCAACCTGCCATTAGGAAATTATCAAATGACTGATATCAACAAAGAAACGATCTCTATCCTGAATGACCTGATCGAAACCAGCAAAGATGGTGAAGAAGGTTTCCGTACCAGCGCAGAACACGCAAAAAGCGCTCAGGTAAAATCGTTCCTTACCAATCGCTCCACTGAGGTGGCTGCAGCCGTTCGTGAATTGCAAGCTGAAGTGACCGCACTGGGTGGCAAGCCTGAAGATTCTTCCAGCGTGTCTGGCGCACTGCATCGTGCATGGGTCAACCTGAAGTCGATGGTGACTTCGGATGACGACAAGGCCGTACTGGAAGAAGTCGAAAAAGGCGAAGACGTTGCCAAGAAGGCCTATCGCGAAGCGCTGGAAAAAGCCCGTGCCAAGAACGTTTCCCCTAACGTTATCGCGCTGATTGAAAAGCAGCAGGCTGGCGTTCTGGCCAACCACGACAAAGTAAAAGCACTGCGTGACGCAGCACGTGCAGCCCACGCCGCATCGTAATTCGATGTTGCAGCGGTAGCCGAAAACGCCAGCCAGTCTGGCGTTTTTTTATGTCCGTGGGTAGCTCATCAAAGCTGGTCGGTCATCTCTCTGGCAACCGAACTGCGATGCTCTACACGGTTACGACCCTTGTGTTTGGCCTGATAAAGCGCCTTGTCGGCTATTCCGAAAAACGCCTCCAGTTTGTCTCCCTGACGCACCATCTCTGAAACGACACCGATACTCACGGTTATGGGCTGTTGTGCACCCGGAAACAGCGGCAGTGATTCAGCTGCCTTGCGGATCTGTTCGGCAATCATCATGGCTCCCGGCAAGTCGGTTTCCGGCAGCACTACCACAAACTCCTCGCCGCCATAGCGTGCAACCCGGTCGCCGGGACGACGGATATTGAAGGAGATGGTTTGTGCAATCAGGCGCAGTGCTTCGTCACCGCCCTGATGACCATGACGCTCGTTGAATGCCTTGAAATGGTCTACGTCGATCATCAGTAAAGACAGCTGTTTGCCTGAGCGCTGTGCCCGCGCCCATTCGGTTTCCATGGCCTCGTCAAGCTGGCGACGATTATCGAGCCCTGTCAAACCGTCCGTTGCAGCCAGGCTGGCCAGTGCATCCTCAGCGCGATGGCGTCGTCGCAACTCGCGACACAGCAGCCATGTCAGCCACAGGATTCCGAGACACAGTACGCTGGTAGCGGAGCCGACCAGCCAGGCATTGCGCCGCCATACGGCATACACCTCATCCTCGGACTGACCGATCACGACAACCAGCGGCAGATTGCCGACCCGGGAAAACGTATACAGCCGACGAGCGTTCAACTGCGTCGACATGGCAGCAAAGCTGCCATCTCCTTCCTGAAGAATGCGCTGAAAGTTGGGGCTGTGGCTGTAATCCTTGCCAATCAGATCTTCACCCTCCAGATCGGGGTAGCGGACGATCAGGATGCCTGCGGTATTGATCAGGTTGATACTGCTGCCGACACCCAGATTCTGGCTCATGAACAAGTGTTTGAAATACACCAGTCGCATTGCCGCACTTACCATTCCGGTGAACTCTCCATTGGGGCCTGACATGCGACGGCTGAAACTGATGCACCAGTCCTTGTAACCCCAACGGCTTTTGTACGGCGCACTGACGTGCAGACCCAGTGAAGGGTCCGCCTTGTGTTCCTTGAAATAGGAACGGTCAGAGAAATTGTCGTTTCGAGGGATGACGGACAGTGAGTCAGCCAGGATGGCGCCCTTGTTATCGAGCAATACCAGATCGCCTTTGAAAGACGCCGCAGTGGAGCGATCAAACAGGACAAGTTGTCGCAGTTCAGGTGACAGGTTCTGAAGATCCGGACG
Source organism: Pseudomonas syringae group sp. 247E2 (assembly GCF_032587795.1). Taxonomy (NCBI): domain Bacteria; kingdom Pseudomonadati; phylum Pseudomonadota; class Gammaproteobacteria; order Pseudomonadales; family Pseudomonadaceae; genus Pseudomonas; species Pseudomonas syringae group sp. 247E2. The sequence continues at coordinate 66,036 of NZ_JAWHPK010000015.1, forward strand.
CTGCCATGCGCTGATCATGCCTTGCAGGGACGAGTCGTAAAGTTCTGCGTTATGCATGACGTCGGCATCAATCAATTGCACGATATTGGCCGCCGCACGCGCCGCAGTCTGCGCTGCGTCGTCACGCTCTCGGGCCAGTAAAGACGCCACAATCCCCAGTATGGCGAACATTGACAGTGAGCTGCCAAAGATCAGCATGAGTTCCGGTCGGGTCCATTTGAGCCGGTCTTGCCGAGATGACGCAAACAACATCATTGGTTGTTCTACCTGCAGACGAATGAATCTTGATAAATGGTTAAGATAGTTATCATTATTTTTATGATTTTAATGCTGGGTGTATAGCACGCTCCTTATAGCCTCATATGAATGGAATGTGAATAAAGCAAGTGTATTTAAAATGATGCGAACAGACGCACACGGACGACTGTAAAAAACAGGGGGAGTAATTTATTTCTTGAAGGGATCAGCGAGGCAGCTGTATGCCGAACGTATTGACACCCTTGTCGCTGTTCACGAACACGGTGCCGCCGTGCATCAATGCAATGGCCTTGACGATGGCCAGCCCCAGGCCATGATTGGCGCCGCTGTTGCTGCGTGAGGCATCGACCCGATAAAAACGCTCGAACAGCCTGGGCAAATGTTCCGGGGCTATCTGCACGCCAGGATTGGTCACGCTGATACTCACATCGGCATCGCGCGACTCGATAGTTACCTCAATGACCTGACCGGCGTCGGTATGTTGCACGGCGTTGTGCAGCAGGTTGATCAACGCGCGGCGCAAGTGGGGCTTTTCAATCGGCGCGCTGGCGTCGCCCTGAACCCGGACTTGTACGTGGGCATCTTCCAGAATGAAATCCAGGTAATCCAGCGTGGTGGCGACTTCGTCTGCCAGTGACGCGCAGGTCTGTGCTTTGACCTTGGTGCCTTGATCCGCGCTGGCCAGAAACAGCATGTCGTTGATAATCGAGCGCAAACGCTCCAGCTCTTCGAGGTTTGATTGCAACACCTCGAAATAATGCTCGGCAGAGCGGCCGCGGGTCAGCGCCACCTGGGTCTGGCCGATCAGGTTGGTCAGCGGTGAGCGAAGCTCATGTGCCACATCGGCATTGAACGACTCGAGCCTAGAGTAGGCCTGCTCGACCCGTTCCAGCGTGGAGTTGAACGAGGCTACGAACTGTTCAAGCTCAGGTGGCAGCGGCGACAGCTGCAAGCGTCCGGACAGCCGTGGTGGGGCGAGCTTCTGGACTTCCTGCGATAGGCTGGTCAACGGACGCAGGCCAATACGAGCGACCCAGTAACCAAGCGCCGAAGCCAGCAAAATACCCAGCGTGGCCAGGCTGATCAGCGCGACCAGCAGCGAGTGTTGGGTATGCCAGAATGTCTCTGTATCGATGGCGGTCAGAAAACGCAGCGCCGGGCGCTGTTCCTTGGCCGGGAATTCGCTGACCAGCACCTTGAATGCGAACGGGTGATCGGCCAGCTTCAGGTCATGCATACCCGGTGCGCCTTGCGCGAAACGACGAATGTTCGCGTCCGGGTTGCCGAATTCGTACAGCGGGTTGTCGCTGACTACCCAGAAACGCAAGCGCTTGTCTTCCTCGCTGAGCAACTCCAGTTTTGCCTTGATCTTGCCCCAGTGCTCCGGGTTGCCGAAACGTCCGACAGCCGATTCCAGAACACTGTAGCGCGCATCGACTTCGGCACGCGGCAACAGGTCCAGGCTCTTGTCGACCTGCAGGTACAAGGCCCAGCCGATCAGCAGGAATACCACCAGTGCCACCAGCGCGAACAGCCCGCTGAGGCGCAGGGCGATCGAATCAACCCGCACTGCGGTTCTCCAGCACGTAGCCCATGCCACGAATGGTGTGCAGCAGTTTGTGTTCGTGAGGACCGTCCAGCTTGGCCCGCAAGCGTTTGATCGCGACTTCGACCACGTTGGTATCACTGTCGAAGTTGATGTCCCAGACCATCTCGGCGATTGATGTCTTGGAGAGGATGTCGCCCTGGCGTCTGGCCAGCACGCTGAGCAGCGAAAACTCCTTGGCGGTCAGGTCCAGACGCATTCCGGCGCGGGTCGCCTTGCGGCTGATCAGGTCGATCCACAGGTCGGCGATGGTGATCTGCACCGGTTCGTGGCCGCCGCTGCGGCGGGTCAGAGCCTGCAGGCGGGCGACCAGTTCCAGAAAGGAAAACGGTTTGCCGAGATAGTCATCGGCACCTTCGCGCAGGCCGCGAATGCGGTCATCGACCTGCTCGCGAGCGGTCAGCATGATGACGGGCGTCTGCTTGCGCGCACGCAACGCACGCAACACGCCAAAGCCGTCCAGGCCGGGCAACATCACATCAAGAATGATGATCGCGTGGTCGTTCTCCAGCGCCAGATGCAGACCTTCGATGCCATCGCGCGCCACGTCGACGGCGTAGCCCTGTTCGGTCAGGCCGCGACGCAGGTAGTCTGCGGTTTTCTCTTCGTCTTCGATAATCAGCACGCGCATCGGGTGACTCTCACTTGTGAAGGGCCAGCGCGGGTGCGGCGGGCGCCGGGTGGCGTTTATGAAACAGCCGCTCCAGTTGCAGGTAAATGACCGGCGTAGTGAACAGGGTCAGCATCTGGCTCACCAGCAGGCCGCCGACCACTGCGATACCCAGAGGTTGACGCAGTTCGGCACCTACCCCGAAACCCAGCATCAGCGGCAGTGCGCCGAGCAGGGCGGCAAGGGTGGTCATGATAATCGGTCGGAAGCGGGTAATGCAGGCCTCATAAATGGCCTCCTGTGGCGACAGGCCCTGCTCACGCTGCGCTTGCAGGGCAAAGTCCACGAGCAGAATGCCGTTCTTCTTGACGATGCCGATCAGCAGCACGATGCCGATCAGGGCCATGATCGAGAAGTCCTGCCCCATCATCCATAGCAGCAACAGCGCGCCGATACCTGCCGAGGGCAGGGTGGAGATAATGGTCAGCGGGTGCACGAAGCTTTCATAAAGCACACCCAGAATGATGTACACCGCCACCAGCGCGGCGAGAATCAGCCACGGCTGGTTGGCCAGCGAACTCTGGAATGCCTGCGCCGCACCCTGAAAACTGCCGATGATCGAGGCAGGCATGCCGATCTCTTTCTTGGCCTGATCGAGCATGCTTACCGCGTCGCCCAGCGCGACTCCGGACGCCAGGTTGAATGACAGGTTGGCAGCCGGGAACATACCGTCGTGGCTGATCGACAGCGGGCCCATGCGCGGCGCACTGACTTTGGCCAGTGCCGACAGCGGCACCATTTCATTGGTCAGCGGTGAGCGCAGGTAGAAGTAAGCCAGGCTTTCGGCCTTGCCACGCTGCTGGGCATCCAGTTCGAGGATCACTTTGTACTGGTTGACTTCGGTCTGGTATTCGCTGATCTGCCGCTGGCCGAACGCATCGTACAGCGCCTGATCGACGTCGGCGGTGGTCAGGCCGAATCGCGCGGCAGCACTGCGATCAATATCGATATGGGTGACGCTGCCGCCCAGTTGCAAGTCGTTGGACATATCGCGAAACGCTGGATTGCTACGCAGCTTTTCAGTCAGCCGTTGCGTCCAGGTGTTGAGCAATTCGCCGTCGTTGCTCTTGAGCACGTACTGATACTGACTGCGGCTCGGCCCGGAACTCAGGTTGATGTCCTGCCCGGCGCGCAGATACAGAACGATGCCGGGGACCTTTGCCAGTTTGGGGCGCAGGCGGTCAATGAACTCACTGACCGACACATCGCGTTCAGAGCGCGGTTTGAGCGAGATCCAGAAGCGACCGTTGGCGATGGTCTGGTTGCTGCCTGACACACCGACTGAATGCGAGAACGCCAGCACTGCCGGGTCTGCACCGACGATTTTTGCCAGTTGCAGGTGTTTTTCCACCATATCCGGGTAGGAAATGTCGGCAGCGGCCTCGGTGGTGCCGAGTGCAAAAGCAGTGTCCTGAACCGGAAAGAAACCCTTGGGTATGAGGATGTAGCCGACCACCGCAAGCGCCAGGGTCAGGCCGAACACGCCGAGCATCAGTCGCTGATGGGCCAGCGCCTTACGCAAGCCTCGCTCGTAGGAAGCCAGCAAACGTTCACCGAAGCTCGGCTTCTGATGCGGGTTGTGCGTGGGGGCGCGCATGAACAATGCCGCAAGGGTCGGCGCCAGGGTCAGGGAGACGACCACCGAAATCAGAATGGTCGCCGTGGCGGTCAGGGCGAATTCCTTGAACAGCCGCCCGACCACGCCGCCCATGAACAACAGCGGGATGAACGCCGCCACCAGCGAGAAACTGATCGACACCACGGTAAAACCGATTTCCCCCGAGCCTTTTATGGCAGCCTCGCGCATGCCTTGTCCGGCTTCAAGGTGGCGATGGATGTTCTCCACCACCACGATAGCGTCGTCCACCACGAACCCGACCGCGACCACGATGGCTACCAGTGTCAGGTTGTTCAGGCTGAAGCCGAACAGGTACATCATCGCAAAGCTGGCGATCAGCGATACCCCGAGCACCGCGCTGACGATCAACGTGGCCGACAGCTGGCGCAGAAACAGCGCCATGACTGCCACCACCAGCAGCACTGCGATCATCAGGGTCAGTTCCACTTCGTGCAGCGAGGCACGAATGGTGCGGGTCCGGTCGTTGAGTACCGAGACCTCAACGGTGGCCGGGAGCATTTCCTGCAGCCTTGGCAGTTCACGCTGAATGCGGTCAACGGTGTCGACAATGTTGGCGCCCGGCTGACGAAAAATAGCGATGTTGACGCCTTGCTGGTCGCCGGACCAGGCCTTGACGTAGGCGTTTTCCGAACCCGCGACCACCCGCGCCACATCCTTGAGCTGGACGGGGGCGCCGTTCTTGTAGGAAACGATCAGTTGCGCGTAGTCCTGCGGCTTGAACAACTGGTCGTTGGACGACAGTGTCGAAATGCTGTCCTTGCCATACAAGGCACCTTTGGCCAGGTTAAGGCTGGTCTGTTGCACCGCCAGGCGAATGTCGGCCAGGGTCAGCCCCAGCGCGGCCAGTTTTTCGGGGGCGGCCTGCACTCGAATCGCCGGCCTTTGCTGGCCGGTGATGAACACCTGGCCCACGCCTTCGATCTGGCTGAGCTGGCGCGCCAGGATGGTTTCGGTGACATCGCTCAGCTCCGTGCCGGGCATCAGGCTGGAGCTGACACTGAGGATCAGCACCGGACTGTCAGCCGGGTTGACCTTGCGCCAGGTCGGCAGGCTCGGCATGTCGGCTGGCAGGCGTCCCGCCGCAGTGTTGATCGCGGCCTGGACTTCCTGGGCGGCAGTGTCGATGCTTTTGTTGAGGGTGAATTGCAGCGTCAGGTTGGTGGACCCCAGCGCGCTGCTGGAGGTCATCTGGGTCATGCCGGGGATCGCGCTGAACTGCACTTCCAGCGGCGTGGCAACCGAAGACGCCATGGTTTCCGGGCTGGCACCGGGCAACTGCGCGGTAACCTGAATGGTCGGGAACTCCGCTTCCGGCAACGGCGCAATCGGCAGTCGTGGAAAGGCAATGACCCCCAGCAGTACCAGCGCGAAGGTCAATAACAAGGTGGCCACCGGGTGGTCGATGCACCACGCCGATACCGAGCCTCGGCCACTCATCGTGCGTGCTCCACTTGCGCGCTCGCGACATCCGGGGCGGGCGCGCTGACCACTTCGACAGTTGCCCCAGGCCGCAGTCGCGACTGGCCGTCGCTGACCAGCACATCTCCGGCATTTGGACCGTTGATCAATGTCTGCTCGCTGTCCTGATAAAGCACCTTGACCGGTACGACTTCCACTTTTTTATCAGCAGTGAGTCGATAGACGAAGTGCTGATCGATGCCGCGCTGCACTACTTGTGGCGGTACCTTGAGCGAGTTGAGTTCGACACCGGTCTGGATCTTCACCGTGACCAACTGCCCAGGCCAGAGTTGTTCGCCGGGGTTTTTGAATTGAGCCTTGGCGCGGATCGTGCCGGTGGTTGCCGAAACCTGATTGTCGATCAGCGAAAGCGTGCCTTCACCCAAAAGCAGTCCGTTGGCCGCGCCGTCGCCCTGATACGCCTTGACGGTCGCAGCGCTACGCTCGGCAATCAGCCCCTGCAGGGTCGGTAACATTTGCTGAGGCAGAGAGAATTCCACCGCAATCGGGTCAATCTGTGTCACCGAAAACAGCCCGGTAGCATCGCTGACGCGCAGGAAGTTGCCTTCATCGACATTGCGGATGCCGACCCTTCCCGTGACCGGCGAGCGAATCTGGGTGTAGGAGAGCTGCACCTGTGAGGCGTTGATGCTTGCTTCGTTGCCTTTCGCCGTGGCTTCGAGTTGCCTGACCAGTGCCTGCTGCTGATCGAATGTCTGGCGCGAAATGCCATTGTCCTGAGTGAGTTGGCGATAGCGCTTCAGGTCCAGTTGCGCGACATCAAGCTGCGCCTTGCTCTGCGCCAGCTGCGCGCGTGCCTGCTCCAGCGAGGCGCGGATCGATCGATCATCCAGCGTCGCCAGCAACTCGCCGGCCTTGACCTGTTGACCTTCCTTGACCAGCACGCGCGTCAGTACGCCATCTACCTGAGGACGGATCACCACACTTTGCAGTGACAGCACCGAACCGATACCTGTGACGAAACGTGGTACGTCCTCAATGCTGACCGTGATCACCTTCACAGGCACCGCAGTCACGGAGTTTTTCGGGAGTGTGGCAGGGCGTGTCAGTTTCCATCCGGCCATGGCCGCGCAGGCTATCAGCAGGACTACAGCGGTGACGGTCAGGGTCTGTCTGCGCATATGAAGAAAACGCCAAATGTCGGTACGGGAGTAATATTTTTTTAGGGCTTCCTTATAGCCTGCAAACCCGGTCAGCAGAATGACTTTTAGCTGTCAGGTTTGTCAGGAAGCCTCCACCGCGCATAGCGTGCAGTCAAGAAAATCCGCTAACGGACGATATCTATGTTGAAGAGATATTTGTCCAGATGTTTATAAAGTCCTAAGAGTTTTCCTACATTTTCCTAGGCCGGCTTCTGGCAGTTAATTCTCCCATCAACTTAACTCACTGTATGAGCCTATAAGTGGAGAACGCCATGAACAGTAAAAAATCGACCTGGAAATTTATGTTGAGGTGTTTGTTTCTTCGTCAAGGTTTGGGGGCCGTCATGGTGTCGATTCCCTTGCTGGCTGCGCCTGCTTTTTCATGGGCAAAGGACGGCGCATTGACGTTGCATGGCAGTATCGTCAACAGCAGTTGCGTGATTTCCGACATTAATGTGAATACGCCTGTTGCTCATGCGCGCATTTTGCAAGTTGCACCGGGCATCAATATGCAGGTGAGCACTGAACACAATGCATGTGGTGATCAGGCCGTGCCCTTTGTCGCGCAGTATCAGGTACTTCCGGTCGCCGAGACCGACGGCGAGGCCCTGCAGGCCCGCGCTGGAGTCATCACGTTGAGCTATCAATAAATACAGATCTGTATTATTTTTTCGACCGGACTGTCACCCACGCTTAAGTGACGGTCCCGTGTCCGGTCAGCCCTTTCAAAACTGAAAGCGCCGCGGTTTAAAACATCGGCGCCACACTGTTTAACAGCCGTAATTAGCCTACTTGCGCAAGACGCCTGGTTATTCCTACAGACCTGTCCTGCGTGTCGTGTTGTGTTGTCTGCGGGTTAAAAGTTATCCAGCTGACAGCATCGAAATAGACCTGGATCTATAGTGCTCACCGTCCGATAGCGGGCACACACGACATAACACAAGGAAGGTCGTTAGCATGAAAAAGCTTTCTCTTACATTGGCAGTTCTGGGCGTAATGGGCGTTGGCATGGCGGGTAACGTCAGTGCAGCGAACAACGGAAAAATGGTCTTCAATGGCACACTGACCAATATCTCCTGCGATGTGGGACCGGGCACAGGCGTCAGTACGGGCACCAACCCTGGCGAAATCAATGTCGACCTGGGTAACGTTTCCTTCTCCGATATTGGTGTATCGAGTGAAAGTCGATTCGAAACGGCTGCGCCTATTCAGCTGCTGGTCAACTGTAGCGCGGGCGCAGATCAATACAGCATGGTCAAGATGCGCCTTACTGCCCGTAACGGCAGCGGCCTGGACAATAACGATGCCAAACTTCTGCGCACCACCGGCGCGGCAGATGGTGTCGGTATCGGCCTGCTCAATACCTCCAGCGTTCTGATGGACCTGAGCGGTGCTGAAACCGTCGACACCACGCTCATCAAGGATGGTGCCGGCGGCGCGACTGCTGAAATAAATTTTGGCGCGGTCTATGTGCTTAACGGCACGCCGACCAATCCGGGTAATGCCGACGGCTTCCTGCCGTTCGTGATGGATTACGAGTAACCGTGTCGGACAGGGCGGGCACGGCTCGCCTTGTCCCTTATCGAATTCAAGGCGAACGCCAGTATGTTTCCTGTTTTTTTTCGCTACACGATGCTTGTTGCGCTAGTGTGCTGTGCGTCCTCTGTTCAGGCGGGCATCGTATTGAATACGACGCGCGTCATTTATCAGGGTAATGAAAAAGAGGTCAGTCTGGGTGTTCATAACAGTGGCGGGGGAGAGATTCTCCTGCAGTCCTGGCTTGAATCTCCGACAGTGGCGACCAACAAGACTGATAACAACGACACCCCAGCGTATTTGCCTTTTATCGTCACGCCTGCGCTGACGCGCATGGCCGGAGGTGGCAAGCAACTGTTGCGCATCATTCATTCCGGTGCAGACATGCCCACTGATCGTGAATCAGTGTTATGGCTCAATGTGCAGGAAATCCCCCAGACTGCTGCCGAGAACACACTGCAGATTGCGATACGTCAGCGCATAAAAGTGTTCTTTCGGCCTGACGGTTTGCAGGGCGATCCGCAGCAGGCACCTGAACAGCTGAACTGGCAATCAATCGATAACGCGGGTGTGCAGGTGGAAAATCCAGGGCCCTATCACGTGTCCATGCTGAGGATTTCCATACGCCAACACGATAGTGAACTTGCCCGTCTCGACAGTCAGATGCTTGCCCCCCATCAACAACTGCGTATCCCGTTGCTGCACACACCGGGAAGTGCGCCGTTGCTGGTGAGTTTCGTGAGTATCAATGATTACGGCGGGCAAGTGCCTTATCAAGTGACACTGGCCGATAAAGAACCGGGTCATGCCCACAAGGCCTTGCCTCGGTAACCTGCCGCATCACACATCAGCGTTAACTGTTCAAACCGTTGGGCCTGCGTGACAAACCGGCCCGGCAGACCTGCGTCTGTGTAAAGGATTGCGCGGCGCGCGCGACAGCCGAAGTAGAGTGAAGACCGCTATGGAATGGCGCAAAAAAGATCACAAGGGAGTCATTGCACAGTTCGCTCTGCCTCACCCACGACACTGTCCGCTGGGTATCGGCCTGGGGTTGACGTTGATGTTTTCGCTCAGCGCGTTCGCAGCCTCGCCTGGCGGTACTCGGGCTGACGGGACAGTCAAATTCAATACGGCATTTATCCAGGGAAGCGATCAGCCGCCTGACCTCCAGGAGTTTCTGCGTACCAACAGCGTACTGCCCGGCACTTATCGGGTTGATATTTACGTCAATCGCAAACTGAGCGGCAGGCGAGATATCGCCTTTTCAAAAAATCGGGTGTCAGGCCTGATTGAACCCTGTCTGTCGCTTGAAATGCTACAGAGCTTCGGTCTGGACCTGAGTCGCCTGCCTTCAGATGAAGGCGCTGCTCAGGGCTGTTTCGATTTGCCTGCGCGTGTCGAGTTTGCGCGCGTCGACTATCAGCCCGGTGCGCTGCGACTCACAATCAGTGTGCCGCAAGCCGTTATGTCGCGGGGCGCTCGCGGTTATGTTTCACCGGAGCTTTGGGATCAGGGTGAGACGGCAGGTTTTATCAATTACAACGCCAATGGCAGCAGACGCCGTAACAAGGGTCTGGAAACGGACCAGTATTATCTCGGGATGCGAAATGGCCTGAACCTCGGGGCCTGGCGATTGCGCAATGAGTCCTCGCTGGTCGGCGGCAGTGATCGGCCCTGGCGTTATCGCAGCAATCGTACTTTCGCGCAGCGTGACATCACTTTCCTGAAAAGCCAGTTCACGGTGGGGGAGACCTTCAGCGACTCGCAGGTTTTCGACAGTGTTCGCTTCAAGGGCGCAGCACTGGCTTCTGACGATGGCATGCTGTCCGACAGCGAGCGCGCCTATGCCCCGGTCATCCGCGGGGTTGCCGAGACCAACGCGACGGTGGAAGTTCGTCAGAACGGTTTTCTGCTGTACAGCGGCAGTGTTTCACCGGGGCCTTTCGAAATTGCCGATATCTACCCCAGTGGTTCCAATGGTGATTTGTCGGTGTCGGTCATTGAGGCCGATGGGCGCGTACGGACTTTTACCCAGGCCTACGCATCGCTGCCGATCATGGTCCCCTGGGGATCCTTGCGCTACAGCCTGGCCGTCGGGCAGGTCGATAACAGTAATGATGTTCAAGCCTCTCCCGACTTTGCCAGCACAGCCCTGATCTATGGGCTTTCCGAGCGGATTACCGGGTTTGGGGGGCTGCAGCTGGCCGAAGATTATCAGGCCGCGAATATAGGTGCCGGGATCAATACCGGGCTGGGCGCAGTGTCGCTGGATATCACCCGGTCTGTCAGTCAGGTTGCTCAACAGTCGCGCAGCGGCCAGAGCATACGGGTGCGCTATGCCAACACGCTGGACGTTACCGACACCACGCTGGCCGTGGCAGGTTACCGCTATTCCACTGAAGCGTACCGGACCCTGAGCCAGCACATCAGCGATACCGACCCGCAGAGACATGCGCTGTCCACTGGCCTGGCTCGGGATCGGCTTGAGCTAAGTGTTACCCAGATAGTGTCGAGCCACGCCGCATCGCTGAGTCTGACCGCTTCCGAGCAGCGCTACTGGAATCTGCCCGGCAAGACCCGGCAACTTTATCTGTCCTATAACGCTGCCTGGCAGACCGTCAATTACAGCCTGTCCATTGAACGCAACGAGGACTTCGGGCGAAACGGTGAAGCGAGCACCGACAATCGTGTTGCCTTGAGCGTGACCCTGCCACTCGGATCGAGCCCCGGTTCGTCGCGACTGTCTTTCAATGCCGTGCGCGACAGCACCGGTGAGTACAACGCTCAGACCGGGCTCAACGGCCAGGTGCTGGGGGATCGTGATACGTTTTATTCGGTACAGGCCGGGCATGACAGCAGCTCCGGCAGTTTCGGTGCCGGGAAGATCAGTACCACCACCGGGTTCGGTCGCTTCGAGGCAGGTTATAGCCAGGGCCAGGACTACGATGCATTCAGCCTGTCTGCGGCGGGTTCGCTGGTGGCTCACCCCGGAGGTGTGAACCTGGGGCAGGCGCTGGGTGAAACCTTCGCCCTGGTTCAGGTCCCGGACGTCAGCGGGGCTCGGTTGAAGTCCTTCAGTAACGTCGAAACCGCAGGCAACGGCTATGCGGTTCTGCCCTATGCGCAGGCCTACCGGACCAATTGGGTCAGCCTGGATACCCGCCAGTTGGGTGCTGATGTCGACCTGGAAAATGCCATCACCCAGCTCGTACCGCGCCGGGGAGCGATACCGTTGGTGCGCTTCAAAGCCGTTGTGGGCCGCCGGGTCCAGTTTGAACTGGTGCGCGCCGACGGTAGCAAAATACCGCTGGGTGCCAGTGTCGAAGATGAACAGGGCAGGGCACTGGCGGTGGTCGACCCTGGCAGTCAGGCGTTGGTTCTCAGTGAGCATGATGTCGGCAGCTTGCGGGTTCGCTGGTCTGATCAAAGTTGTCAGGCAGCATTCTCGCTGCCGCCCAGAGATCCGACCCGTGCCTACGAGCGGATCAGGGTGACATGCCAATGAGCGCCCTTGCTGATTCATGCCCGGCAATGTTGGCGGTGCTGCTGCTAATGGGCAGCGTTGGCGCACAAGGGGCGATTTCGCTGAGCGGCACACGGCTGGTCTTTGATGGCCAATATCACGAAGCCAGTATTGAGGTGCGCAACCGAGGTGATTCCGAGGCACTTTTTCAGGCATGGATAAGTGATGCCCGCGATGACGACGACACTCCCCAGGCCCGGCGCAGTACGCTGCCGTTCGTGGTCACGCCACCGCTTTCACGTCTGCCGGTGGGTGGCAGGCAGGCCCTGCGCGTGTTGTATCAGGGTACAGGCATGCCACAGGGGCGCGAGTCACTGCTGCATTTGTATGTGCTTGAGGTGCCCCGACGGCAGGAAGGCGTTCGCCAGCTGAATGTTGCCGTGCGCCAGCGCATCAATGTGTTTTACCGGCCCATTGGTCTAGAGGGGAATCCGGCTGACACGGGCGCAAAGTTGCTGTGGACACTGACTCATGACGAGGCAGGCGTTTCCGTACTGACGGTTAGTAACCCAATGCCTTATCACGCTTCCCTGCAAGCGTTGCGCATCGACGCTGTTCAAATCAGCGAGTACCTGTTGCTGGCACCGGGTGCCCATTCTGAAATGGTTGTGCCAGCGAGCGTTCTGCCTTCTGCAACCCGCCGTTTTTCATACAAAGCGCTGACCGACTACGGCGGTCAGCGAACTTATTGCACACCGCTCAAGGGGCATGCGGTCTTTACAGCCCGCCTGCTGGAGAACAATTCCTTTCAGGACGAATGCTGATATGAAACTACTGTCTGCCAGACGCTGGCTGCGCTCCACTGTGGTGTTGCTGATGCTGAATCCGACTTCCGTCTTCGCGTTGGTCTGTACCACCCAGGGGACGGGCGAAACCGAAATTCACGATGATCTGGGTAGTACGGTGGCGATCCCGGAGTCGATTCCCAACGGGGAGGTAGTGTGGCGTTCCGAGCCTGTGAATGTTCAGGTCGAATGTGCCAAGGAGGGCTCGCAGTCTGTCGAGGAAGAAATTTTCATCTACCTGAATCCGGACAATCGTTTGATCGGTCAGGGTATCCGCGCTGGCATGACACTTCAGGGTACCGATTACCTGCAAGGCAGTGGACGGGTCAGTACCGGGAGTTACCTGCCTGTCTGCCATGAAGGCGATAGCAATATCGAAAATTGTCCAAAGGTGCGCTTCAATCTGGCGTTTTCCGTGTTTATTCAGAAGTTCGGCGCAACACCACCCTCTGGGGTGGCCAGTGATCTGCTGGATTACCGGTTTTTTCAACTGGGTGGTGCGACGGACTCCAGCCGGGTGCCGGGACGCAGCCTCAGTTACGTGATCAACAACCTGCGGGGGCTGCGGTTCGTGGCCTGCGACGCCGACCTGCAGGTGCTCCCGGAAACCGTGGAGTTCGGCGACGTTGCCATACACGAGGTGACTATTGGCAAGGTGATCGCCACACAGACATTTTCTCTGCTGACCAGCCGCACGTGCGATTCGCCTTTCAGCATTGATGCGCGTTTCAGGCCGGTGACAGGCAGTCTGTCGGGCGAACTGCTCGTTCCCTCTGGCAACGACTCACTGGGAATTCGCATTGCCAGTGCCGTCAATGGCCAGCCGTTACGTTACAACGAGCCGTTCCATCTGGCGGAACTGCTGGGCGAAACCAACGCTGCCAGTGCTGACTTCAATGCGCAATTGCTCTGGAATACCAACACACCAAGGCCGGGGCCGTTCAATGCCGAGATCATGGTCGATCTGTTCTACAAATGACGGCGACAGGAGGCTCGGGCGGTTGCGCGGCGATTGATGTATGCTGCGCGACCGCGGGCATGTGCCCGGCCAATTCGACTTTCTGGTGACACCATGACCACTCCTGAACAACCCACTGTTCAAGACGCCGCAGCCGACTCCAACGCAGACACTGAAAAGAAGGCTGTCATTGCGCCTTTCAGCTTTCCGTTCAAGCCTTCGGAGTTTGCCCAGGCCAAAAAGGAACCCGCATGGCATCAGAAAGCCAACAAGCATGGCCATCACAAAACCCCTGGCGTAGCCCCGGCGGGCACTCGCAGATCGATGGGCAAGCGCTGATCGCGTGAGTAATCCTGTTCAGGCTGCCTGCAAGGGTATGAACAGGTAGGAAACCGGCTCCCGATCCGTAACGTCGGCACCCTCCTGTTGCAGGGTGTCTAGAACCTGCTGTCCCGCCACATGAAATTCCCAGTGCGCGCCATTGGGTTGCATATCCTGCGCACGGTTTGCGACTTCCGCGATGGCGGTCGCAAATGCGTTCATGTCCGGCAGATACGCGACGAAGCCGTTGCCCTTGAGGGCGGTGGTGCGTATGCCCAGTTTCTGACAGATCAACTGTTTGGTCTCTATCTCATCCCGATCGGCCTGACGGGATTGTTCGATCAAGTCCATCAATTGCGTATCAACCAGCCTGTCGCCAACGATCAGGTCGGGGCCCTGCTCCCAGGACTCTGGCGGGCAGCCCTTGGTTTCGGGGCGCAAGGGAATGTGCGGATTGATCTCCATCGGATAGATCCGGCACACCAGCGGCCTGCGCTCGTAAATGCGACACAGGTTTTTCTCGTCAAGATTCCGGCAACGCCCAACGTTGTAGGCCGCGAAGGTGATCGCCACAAAGGCTGTGGTGCTGCCGCTGTTCACCTGCGTCGAGCGACGGCTGGCATGGGTCAGTTGGGTCTCGGACACACCATAGCCATTGCTTAGAAACGCTTCGGTCAAGACAATCACGTTGCCGCCGTCTGCCGCCCATTGCGCGGCTTCGCCGAGCGTGAGAGGCACGTGGTGGTCGGTGCAGCAACCGCCGCAACCCACACAGGAAAACTTGGTGTCCATTGTCTCGATGACCCTTTCAGAGCTGCGCGCCGAGCGACAACAATTGGTCACTCTCCCGGCTGATGCAGCTCAGGAAGCAAGTTGTGCGCCAGTCGCTGGTTGAGTCAACGGGCCCGTCAGGCTTCGGGGATATCGAAACGTTTCAGGTAGGACATCCCTGATTTCTCGTAAAGACGCCGTGCCTTGAGGTTGTTTTCCATGACGTGAAGATCGACCGCTGCTTCGCCACACTTACTCAAATGGGCGAACAGGTGGTTGAGCAGAGCGAAACCGATCCCGCTATGTCGCACATCGGGATGCACGACCAGGTCTTTGATGAATGCGCTGGTCCAGCAGACGATCACGCCCACCACTGTTCCGTCGAGCATGGCCAGAAAGCACCGCGACGTGTCGAATTCAGGGTCTTGTTCGAAGGCAGCTCGCCAGTGCGGATAATCCGGCACACTGCCTGTCGCGCTGGCATGACCCAATGTCAGCAGGCGGTGAACCTCTGGGGCTTGCTCAAGGGTGAAAGGTCGCGGCAGGACGCGCGGTGGCCAGACCGCGGATGGTACTGGCAAGGCGAGAGTCCGACGCATCAGCCAGTAGTGTCCGGCAGATGCATCGGTCAGGTTCGGACGTTGCGTCGGTGCGCGCTCCGGGATCAGAGCCCTTGGGCGACCACCGTACGTGCGGCCTCGATCAGGCATTTGGTCAGCTCGGGTGACGAGAACTTGGTCAGCACAGCGTTGGCCCCGGCGATCTGCGACTTCTCGCTGTTCATCGCGCTGTCGAGCGAGGTGTGCAAGAGGATATACAGATCGCTGAAGTCGGGCGTGTCGCGAAGAGTACGGGTGAGCGCGTAGCCATCCATCTCCGACATCTCGATGTCGGAAACCACCACGTTGATCTGCCGATCAGTACCTTGAAGATCCAGCAGAACGTCGATGGCTTCCTTGGCACTGCGCGCCGTGTGGCATTCGATGCCCAGATTGCGCAAGGTGATGATCGACTGCTGCAGGGCAACCTGGCTGTCATCGACGACCAGAATTCGCGCCTTGCTGAGCATTTCGGCATCCTCTTTGGCCAGCTCCGTCGACTGCACGACGATTTGCGCCGGAGCAATACCGTGAATCACTTTTTCGATATCCAGAACCTGTACCAGCACGCCATCGACCTGAGTGACCCCGGTGATGAACGATTTGCTGCTCGACCCATAGGGTGGAGGACGGATATCGGTGGTCAGGCAGTGCACAATCTTGCTCACGGCCTGAACGTGCAGGCCCTGTTTGGAGCGGCTGACGTCGGTAACGATCAGGCAGCCACCGTCGGGATCGGCCAGAGGGCGCTCACCGATTGCACGACTCAGGTCAATGACCGACAGTGATGAGCCGCGCAACGTGGCGATACCTTTGACGTGCGGGTGCGATTCGGGAAGATGGGTCAGGGGAGGGCAGGGAATGATCTCACTGACCTTGAGCAGGTTGATCGCCATCAGCTTGCCGCTGCGCAACGTGAAGAGGAGCAGCGAAAGTGAATCTGCTCGGACGTTCTTGGACATATGAACCTTCTGGCTGTAGGTGTTTCGTCGCCTGGAAGCGGCAAACAACTTTCTATGACAGGTTATCGACCTGCGACGAGCAGGCTTGAGGATTTTTAACGGACGGCTGGCCGCGCCGCTCGCTGGTCCTTGAAAGTTGTTTCAACACGTAACGGCAGCCGGCATAAGCTGCCAGTGCAAGCGTGAATAGTGGCAGTCTGGCTCCGGTCCAGTCAAACCGGGCGAGATGCGGCACACTGTCGCTCTGCGCATTCCGACAGTCAGCGTCGCAGGTTCGTACGCGACTGTGCTTTGACATCAGCATGCCCTGCGGCAAAATACCGCAGCTATATATAGAAGAGGTGGTGCGACATAGTGACGCACCCTCTATATATAGAAGCGTTTTTCATCCAGCCCTTGGCGAAGACCGCCTGGTTGATCGCATAGGCACTGCTCAGACCATCCAGCGGGCAAATGTGCCCGTATAGCTGGCGAGCGCTTGAGTTGCAGAATCAGACAGATGATCATCGCACACGCTTCGGTACGGTCGGGCCGTGCACTCCTGTTTCAGGCTTCGCCCTTACATTGCAGGGCGTTGACCAACCACCTCATCAGTTCAGTAAGGTATGTGAATGAGCGACAACACGTTGTACCTGAGACGCGAAAAGCGCTTTCTGGTTTTGCTGGGGATTATCTGCCTGGCTCTGATCGGCGGTGCCCTGTACATGCAGATCGTGCTGGGCGAGGCGCCTTGCCCGCTATGCATCCTGCAGCGCTACGCACTGCTGTTCATCGCCATTTTTGCGTTCATCGGCGCTGCCATGTCCGGACGTCGCGGCGTTACGGTGTGTGAAACGCTGGTCACCCTCAGCGCATTGGGCGGAATTGCCGCGGCCGGTCGGCATGTATGGATACTTGCCCATCCGTCCGACAGTTGCGGTATCGACGTCCTGCAACCGATCGTTGATGGCCTGCCATTGGCTACACTGTTCCCAACAGGGTTTCAGGTCAGCGGTTTCTGTACGACGCCGTATCCGCCGGTCCTCGGATTATCACTCGCGCAATGGGCGCTGGCAGCGTTTGTTCTGACTGCAGTTCTGGTACCGGCGTGCATCATTCGTAACCGCCGCAAACCTTACTAAATACAGGGGCTTTCGAGAAAAAAGCCCCGTGATTACGGGGCTTTTTTTGGGTGAAATGACGTGTTTGGAGGGTGATTGTTACGAATTGAGAGAATAACTGTTACAAAATTAGGCATAGTCATTAAAAATTTACGTATCTACAATCCCCACCACTTGTCGTCCAGCCTGGCTGAACGATCAGCATTTTGAGGCTTGGAGCGTCCCCTGTGCACTCTGAACAGGCAGCGCAACGCTTGCCTCTGAGGGCGTATGATGGCCGCGTCGAAAGCGTCTGCCCGATATTTTGGGCAGTTCCAGCAACTCAAAAAACAAGAATCCATAGCTAAACCCGGACTTGTCGATATGCCGCTGTGCGTACTGGCAGGCCCTTGTTCAATTCAAAAAAATTAGCCGGCACTGGCAGGGCGAAGTGTTGGCGGTCGAAACCCAACTGCACCGCGCAAGCTGCTTTTAGAGGTCGTGAAATGAGTAAAAAAAGGTACCCCAGGTTTTTTGGCTTCTTGGCCCTTTTCTGTATGCTTTTGCTCAGTGGATGCGATGGCGTACCTCTGCTCGATCCAAAAGGGCAGGTGGGTATCGAGCAGCGGAACCTGATCGTAATCGCTACGTTGCTGATGCTGATTGTCGTGATCCCGGTCATTCTGATGACCCTGATCTTCGCATGGAAGTATCGCGCTTCGAACAAGGCCGCCAAGTACACGCCGGACTGGTCCCACTCCACCAAGATCGAAATCGCAGTCTGGGGCGTACCCATGCTGCTGCTGGTCTTCCTGGGGTACATCACTTACGTCTCTACTCACTCGCTGGACCCTTACCGTCCGCTTGAGTCGGACGTGAAGCCGATCACCATTCAGGCGATCTCGGTCGACTGGAAGTGGGTATTCGTCTATCCGGACTACGGCATCGCCACGGTCAACAAGATCGTGTTCCCGGCCAAGACCCCGATCAATTTCCAGGTTACCTCGGACAGCGTGATGAACTCCTTCTTCATCCCTGGTCTGGGTGGTCAGATCTACGCAATGGCGGGCATGCACACCAAGCTGCACCTGATTGCCAACGAAAATCACGAATTCAACGGTATTTCGGCCAACTACAGTGGCGCGGGCTTTACCGGTATGAAGTTCAAGGCTATCGCCACCAGCCAGGCTGATTTCGACAGCTGGGTCAGCGAAGTCAAGAGCTCACCTAAAAAGCTTGGCACGGCCGAATACGCCGAGTTGATCAAGCCGAGCGAACGCAACCCTGTCGAACTCTTTTCCTCGGTCACCCCGAACCTGTTCCAGATCGTCATCGACAAGTATGAAGGTATGAATCCAGGCAAGAAGGTTGTTGCTGGTGAGAAGGAAGTGGCCGGTGACGCTGGTGCGGAAAAAGGCAAAAATTCAGCTGCTGGGGCAGAGGAGTAAACGATGTTTGGCAAATTAAGTCTGGAAGCGGTGCCGTTCCACGAGCCGATAGTCATGGTGACACTTGCCATGATTGCGCTCGGCGGCATTGCGGTTGTCGGGTTGATCACCTATTTCCGCAAGTGGACGTACTTGTGGTCTGAATGGCTGACCTCTGTCGACCACAAGAAAATCGGCGTGATGTACATCGTCGTTGCCATGGTCATGCTGCTGCGCGGTTTTGCCGACGCCATCATGATGCGTACCCAACTGGCGATGGCCCAGAACGGTTCCGAAGGGTTCCTTCCGCCTGAGCACTATGACCAGATCTTCACCGCTCACGGTGTGATCATGATCATCTTCATGGCGATGCCGTTCTTCACGGGTCTGATGAACATTGTTCTGCCTCTGCAGATCGGCGCTCGCGACGTGGCGTTCCCGTTCCTGAACTCCCTGAGCTTCTGGCTGCTGGTCGCAGGTATGCTGCTGATCAACATCTCCCTGGGTGTCGGTGAATTCGCCAAGACCGGCTGGGTAGCGTATCCACCTCTTTCCGGGTTGCAATACAGTCCTGGCGTAGGGGTTGACTACTACATCTGGGCGCTACAGTTATCCGGGTTAGGTACGACGCTGACGGGGGTCAACTTCCTCGTGACCGTTCTGAAGATGCGTACCCCTGGCATGAAACTGATGGACATGCCGATCTTCACCTGGACCTGCACCTGGGCAAACATCCTGATCGTGGCTTCGTTCCCGATCCTGACCGCTACCCTGGCGTTCCTGACCCTTGACCGCTACCTGGACTTCCACATTTTCACGAACGAAATGGGCGGCAACCCCATGATGTACGTGAACCTGTTCTGGGCGTGGGGTCACCCTGAGGTGTACATCCTGATCCTGCCGGCTTTCGGCGTTTTCTCGGAAGTCATCTCCACGTTCTCCGGCAAGCGTCTGTTCGGCCACAAGTCGATGATCTTCGCCTCCGGTGCGATCTGTATCCTGGGCTTCATGGTCTGGCTGCACCACTTCTTCACGATGGGTGCGGGTGCCAACGTCAACGCCTTCTTCGGCCTGGCGACGATGCTTATCGCGATCCCGACGGGTGTGAAGCTATTCAACTGGCTGTTCACCATGTATCAAGGGCGTCTGCGCTTTACCGCGCCAGTACTCTGGACCCTGGGCTTCATGGTCACCTTCTCGATCGGCGGTATGACCGGCGTTCTGTTGGCGATTCCAGGTGCTGACTTCGTACTGCACAACAGCCTGTTCGTAATCGCTCACTTCCACAACGTCATCATCGGCGGTGCGGTATTCGGTTACATCGCCGGCTTCGCGTTCTGGTTCCCTAAAGCGTTCGGCTTCACCCTGAACGAGAAGTGGGGCAAGGCAGCGTTCTGGTTCTGGATCGTCGGCTTCTTCGTCGCGTTCATGCCGCTTTACGCGCTGGGCTTCCTGGGCATGACCCGTCGTCTGAACGCTACCGACATGCCAGAGTGGAACATCTACCTGGACGTCGCGCTGTTCGGTGCCGTGCTGATCGCCATGGGTATCGCTTCGCAGCTGATCCAGCTGTTCGTGAGTATCCGTGACCGCGACAACAACCGCGATCTGACCGGTGACCCATGGAATGGCCATACCCTGGAATGGTCCACTTCTTCGCCACCGCCGTTCTACAACTTTGCCGAACTGCCAAAAGCTGACGACATCGACGCGTTCACCGATGCAAAACGTGCCGGCACCGCTTACAAGGTTCCTGCCCGCTACTCGGCGATCCACATGCCTAACAACACTGCAACAGGCCTGTACATGGGTATGTTGCTGACGGTCTTCGGCTTCGCATTCATCTGGCACATCTGGTGGCTGGTAGGCGCAAGCCTGGTGGCGACCATTGCAGTCTTCGTTGCTCACGCTGTCCGTGACGACCAGGGTTATATGGTGCCGGCTGAAGATGTAGCGCGTATTGAAGGTGAGCATCACAAGGTCCTGGCGGCCAACGGTGCATACACTCCTGTCAAGTCCTCGCTGGAACAGGTTTAAACAATGTCAAATATTGCAATCAACTCCGGAGCCCACGATCACGGTCACGACCATGATCATGGGCATGACGATCACCACGACAGCGGTGGCATGACGGTCTACGGCTTCTGGCTGTACCTGATGACTGACTGCGTGTTGTTCGCTTCGTTCTTCGCGGTGTACGCCGTGATGGTCAACAGTGTCGCGGGCGGCCCGTCGGGCCAGGACATCTTCCTGCTGCCATTCGTGGCTGTGGAAACCGCGTTCCTGCTGGTCAGTAGTATCACCTACGGCTTCGCCATGCTGGCGCTGTACAAGGGCAAGAAAAGCCAGGTTCTTGGCTGGCTGGCCCTGACCTTCCTGTGTGGTGCTGCGTTTATCGGTATGGAAATCTATGAATTCCATCACCTGATCCACGAAGGCTACGGTCCGAGCCGCAGCGGCTTCCTGTCAGCGTTCTTCGCGCTGGTAGGCCTGCACGGCGCACACGTGACCAGCGGTCTGATCTGGATGGCGATCATGATGTTCCAGGTCCAGAAAAAGGGCCTGACCAACACCAACAAGACTCGCCTGAGCTGCCTCAGCCTGTTCTGGCACTTCCTGGACGTTGTCTGGATCGGCGTGTTCACCGTTGTCTATCTGATGGGAGCTTTGTAATGTCAAATTCGCATCACTCCGCTGAAGACAATAGTCACGGCTCAGTGAAGTCGTACATCATCGGTTTCGTACTGTCGATCATCCTGACCGCCATTCCGTTCGCCCTGGTGATGTCGCCGTCGCTGCCGAAGGACATGACGATTGCAATCGTTCTGGTCTTCGCGATCATCCAGATCCTTGTGCACCTGCATTACTTCCTGCACCTGGATTTCACGAGCGTGCAGCGCAACAACGTGATGGCCTTCGCCTTTACCACGATGGTTATCGTCCTGCTGGTTGGCCTGTCGCTGTGGATCATTTTCAGCGTCCACCGCGAAATGATGGCGCATTGAGGAATACCAGATGTCACTGAAGCACTTTATCCAAATCACCAAGCCGGGGATCATTTTCGGTAACGTGCTTTCGGTGGCAGGTGGCTTTTTTCTGGCTTCCAAGGGAAATATCGACTTCGGCGTCTTCCTCGCTGCAGTAATCGGTACTTCCCTGGTCGTTGCGTCTGGTTGCGTGTTCAATAACTGCATCGATCGCGATATCGATCAGCGAATGGAAAGGACCCGTAACCGGGTCCTGGTGCAGGGCCTGGTTTCATTGAAACTGGCGCTGCTCTACGCAACCATACTCGGCGTTGCGGGCGTTGCCCTGCTGTACACCGAGGCCAACCCGTTGGCTGCCTTGTTTGCGGTCATCGGGTTTGTGATCTATGTCGGCCTTTACAGCCTGTACCTGAAACGCAGATCGGTTCACGGCACACTGGTGGGCAGTCTCTCGGGGGCCATGCCTCCAGTGATCGGCTACTGTGCAGTGACCAACAGCTTCGACTTCGCGGCCCTGACGCTACTGGTGATGTTCAGCCTGTGGCAGATGCCGCATTCGTATGCGATCGCCATCTTCCGTTTCAATGACTATCGTGCGGCGAAAATTCCGGTACTGCCGGTCAAGCGCGGCATTCTGGTCACCAAGCGCCACATCATGCTCTACATCCTGGCGTTCCTCGTGGCGACCCTGATGTTGACCGTAGGTGGTTATGCGGGCCTCAACTACCTGGCTGTTGCAGCAGGCATGGGGATGTACTGGTTGTACATGGCCTGGAAGGGTTACAAAGCCGTTGACGATACTGTCTGGGCTCGCAAGCTGTTCGTGTTTTCTATCTTCACCATCACTGCCTTGAGCGTGATGATGTCGGTGGACTTTCAGGTGACAAAAGAGTTGTTGGTGACCTACGCCTTCTGATTTTCACCTGATGCACAACCTGAAAACCCCGTTCTGCGCAGAGCGGGGTTTTTTTTTTGGATGCGATCTACACTTGATGAATGACAGCAAACGGCAGCAGATTCCTGGTGGCTGGATACACCTGTTTACACGGCGTTTGTGACCTGCTGTAGAAAATCAGGATCGCTTGTCGCATGATGTGCCGTTTTCAAGCGACCTGTTATAGATATCCGGTTTCCGACCCCGTCAGGGCCGATAATGATTATGGCTATTACCCCATGATGCCCTCAGAAAGTCAGAGCCTCACGCCTCAACCCCTGGTTTCGATCGTCGCCCCTTGCTATAACGCCGAGCGCTTCCTTGAAGCTGCCCTTCAGAGCATCTTTGCTCAAGACTACGGTAATTTTGAAGTCATCATCGTTGACGATGGTTCGACCGACAACAGCATCGCGATGCTTGAGTCATTGCAGGCGCGTTACCCGTTCCAGCTCTATCGCCAAGCCAATCAGGGGGTCAGTGCCGCTCTCAATCATGGCCTGCGATATGCGAAAGGCGTCTATCTGTCCACACCGGACCTCGATGACATCATGCTCCCGTTTTCGCTGCGTATCCGTGCGCAGTATCTCGACGAGCACCCCGAAGTCGGCTGCGTAGGCGCACTGATCAGCTACATGGACTGCGACGGCAACACGATCAAATGCCAATCGCGCGACTATATCGAACGGCTGACATTCGACGACGTGTTGCGCGGTGCGGTCGTTGTCGGGGCGCCGGTGGCCCTGTATCGGATGCAGGCCATGCGTGACGCGAACGGCTACGATCCGGAGATAAAGGTTCAGGATTTCCAAGCCACGCTGAGAATTGCCCGCCTGGGCTATGAAATGCATGTGATCCCCGAAGTCGTGACACGCTATCGACGTCACCCCAACAACCTTTCACGCAAGTACAAGGTGCTGCTTGAGGCTGATCTCAAAAGTATCGAGCCCTATCGTGAGCATCCCGAATATCAGAGTGGCCGCACTCAAGTCGTCAACAAGGCATTGAAATACGCTGCGGTCGCGGATAAGCGATACGCCTGGAGTCTTTTGCGTACCATCCCCTGGAAATATTTCAATGGAACGACCTGGCGACGCTGCAAGCGTTTGCTGCTGAGCTATCGGTAAGCATCATCGTCGTTGGTCAACTCACTGAGCATACAGAGCGCCCATGTTTGGGCCTGGGTCAGAAATGCCATGTCGGTTTGCATTTATTTCGAGCCTCAGGGCCTGAATGATCTGGCAGAATAAGGCATTGGCCTGACTCGTCCAGGCAGTCGCTAAAATGATAGAGGGCGTTATGAGTCAAGAAAGCATCAACTGGGACACTCTGGGTTTCGATTACATCAAGACTGACAAGCGCTACCTTTCTCATTGGCGCGACGGCGCCTGGGATCAGGGGTCGCTGACCGAGGACAACACGCTGCATATCAGCGAGGGTTCGACCGCGCTGCATTATGGTCAGCAGTGCTTCGAAGGTCTCAAGGCCTATCGCTGCAAGGATGGCTCGATCAATCTTTTCCGTCCCGATCAGAACGCGCAGCGCATGCAGCGCAGTTGTTCTCGTCTGTTGATGCCTCATGTACCGACTGATGTGTTCATCGAGGCCTGCAAACAGGTCGTCAAGGCCAACGAACGTTTCATCCCGCCATATGGTTCAGGCGGCGCGTTGTATCTGCGCCCGTTCGTGATTGGTGTGGGTGACAACATCGGCGTGCGTACGGCCCCGGAGTTCATCTTTTCGATCTTCTGCATCCCGGTGGGTGCCTATTTCAAGGGCGGCCTGAAGCCAAACAATTTCGTGATTTCCGGGTATGACCGCGCTGCGCCCAATGGCACCGGGGCTGCCAAGGTTGGTGGCAACTATGCCGCCAGCCTGATGCCCGGCTCTGAAGCCAAGAAACACAGTTTTGCCGATTGCATCTATCTCGACCCGCAGACCCATTCCAAGATCGAGGAAGTGGGTTCGGCAAACTTCTTTGCCATCACCAAGGATGATGTGTTCCTGACGCCGAAATCACCGTCTGTGCTGCCGGGCATCACCCGCCTGTCGTTGATCGAACTGGCAAAATCCCGTCTTGGCCTGACGGTCGAGGAGGGCGATGTATTCATCGACCAGCTCGACACCTTCAAGGAAGCGGGCGCTTGCGGTACGGCTGCGGTGATCACCCCGATTGGCGGGATTTCCTACAAGGACAAGCTGCATGTGTTCTACAGCCAGACCGAAGTCGGTCCGGTCACTCAGCGTCTGTACAAGGAATTGACCGGCGTTCAATCCGGTGATATCGAGGCGCCAGCGGGCTGGATCGTCAAGGTCTGATAGCTTGACCTGTATCGTTCCAGCGCCATGCGCTGGAACGGTCACTGGCCGCATGCTCAAGGCGCAGCGGGTTTCCCTTCCTCGACCAGGTCTTTCGCTGGGCCCAGCACAATCGCCAGATGCCGCAAGTCATCGACTTCCAGGCCATAACTCTTGCCCGATGGACTTTGCGTGACCGTTCCCAGTGCATATACCGTGAAGAACTTCACGTCATCCGCGTGGCTTAACAACTCACTGATATAGCGGCTTGAACGGTAGGCCTGCATTTGCGCGGGCGATACGTAAAGCGTCACCAGTTTGCCGTCGATACGGTCAAAAAACCTGAACTTGAAGCCCAGCCCGTAACGTTGCTCAATCAACCCTCCACCAAATAGCACACGGCCGTTGTCACCCGTTTGCGCGTACTTGATATGGCGAAAATACCCGCGTAGCGACACTTCGCCCTGACCGGGAATTCTCAGTTTCAACAGCTTGAAATCTTCCAGTGACAACTCGGCCTTGGCCTGTCGATAGCTGTCTACCAGGCGCTCCAGGTTGTTGGTGCGGGTTTCGCTGTAGCGGGCGGCCTTGGGTGACGCGGGTTCGGTCAAAGGCTGGCTGACGATGGGCTGCAGATTGTCTGCACCGGCTTTTTCTTCACCGGACTTCTCTTTGACCGGTGTTTTGAGCGTCGGGTCGAATATGTCGATGTAGTCATCCAACTTGCGCTTGGCCTGGCGCACACGCGTCTGAGCATCTGTTTCTTCGACATGAACATCCGGCTTTTCGTCGGTGCTCTCGTCCACCCATTCACACTCCGGATGGTGATCGTAGTGCGGGTTGGCGCGGAAGTGCGCAGCAACGAAGGTTGGGTTGTCCTGTGGTTTCACGTCATAGCGAACCCCGGTCACCTTTGCCCCCATTGCCCTGCAAGCCTCATTCGAGCAGAGAAACTCGAAGCGTTTGCGTGGCGGCTCCTGAGAGAAGTATTCGCGTCGGGCAGCCGCGATTGACAGCTCTTGCTGCAACTCGACACAAAATGCGCGTGTGATAGGTTTGCCGGGCTTCATGCGTGTAGTCCTTGTTCGTCCAGAACACCACGCTATTTCAGGCGCAACGGGCTTGCAACAGAATATGTACGCAGACGCGGATATAGGCCCGGCCAGGTCCGGAATTTGCGCACTCTGCGCGCTATGGCAGCGCACAGAGTGGTCTCGCATCAGGACAGACGGAAGCGCCCGACGATATTGTTCAGGTCCAGAGCCAGCGTCGACAATTCACGGCTCGCGCTGCTGGTCTGCTGTGCACCTGATGAAGATTGCGCAGACAGGTCACGAATGTTCACCAGATTGCGGTCCACTTCCCGCGCAACGTGTGCCTGTTGTTGTGCGGCGCTGGCGATGACCAGATTGAGGTCGTTGATTTCACTGACTGCTGTACTGATGACGCTCAGAGAATCATTGGCACCCTCGGCGATACTGAGCGTGTCGCTGGCCAGTTCAGTGTTGCCGCGCATGGAGCTCACCGCCCGGTCAGTGCCGTTCTGAATATTGCTGACCAGGCGCTCGATTTCGCTGGTTGATTGCTGAGTGCGGTGCGCCAAGGCACGCACTTCATCCGCCACCACGGCAAATCCGCGTCCGGCTTCACCCGCTCGCGCTGCCTCAATAGCAGCGTTGAGGGCCAGCAGGTTGGTTTGCTCGGCGAGACCACGGATCACATCCAGAACCTTGCCGATGTCGCGCGACTGATCAGCCAGCTCGCCAATCAGCACGGCTGTTTTCTGTACGTCGGTGCTCATGGTATTGATTGCGCTGACGGTCTTCTTAACCAGGCCCAGACCTGCTTGTGCTGCGCTGGTCGCGTTGCTTGAAGAGCGTGCGGTGTGTTCGGCATTACGCGCCACTTCTTCTACCGCACTGGTCATTTCATTGACGGCAGTCGCGGCCTGGTCAATCTCGTTGTTCTGTCGCTGGATGCCCTGAACCCCGTCTTCAGTGATGGCGGTCATCTCTTCAGCAGCGGCAGCCAGCTGGGTCGCTGAGTTTGAAATCTGTTGCAGGGTGTCCCGCAGTTGAGTCTGCATGGCAACCACGGCAGCGGCGACGCTGGTGTTGTCATTGGCATTGACCTTGATAGTACTGCTCAGGTCGCCTCTGGCGATGGTGCGGGTAATGGTGGCCACCGTACCCGGTTCGCCACCGATGGCGGCCAGAATGCTGCGTATGGTCAGTAGTGTCACCACGACACCCAGCACCGCAATCAAAAGTGTGGCGGTGATGGACAGGTTGTTGGTCCGGGTAGCACTTGCTTCCTGAGCCTCAAAGCGCTCGCCTGCCTTTTGTTTGCCTTGTTCGCGCAGGGTTTGCAGGGTTTTGAAGACCTGCTCGGCGAAGGGTTTGACCTCGGTGCGATTGATGTTGGTGGCGGCGGCGATATCACCCGTCTGGATAACGCTCGTCTGGTGCCGCATACCATCACGTAACTTAGTGTAGTCGCGCTGCAACTGCTGGGTCAGCGTGACATCCAGCGTTTCAGCGGTGTCCTTGCCGAGCAGAACAGTCAGCTCATCAAGCTTGGCAAAAGCGGCCTCGTTCTCGTTTTTCCAGCCCGCAGTCTGCTCCGGATTGCCGATGGCGATCATGCGCAGGATATTGATGTCCACACGGGTCAGTGCACCGTCGATATTGTTCACGACCTCGGTGGCCAGAAAATCCCGGTTGTACAAAGCGTCGACATTCTCAGTGGATGTCTTGAGTGTATGGATCATGAAAAACGACAAAGCGATAAACGCAACAATGATGGCGAAGGTCGAGGCCATCAATCGTTGTTTTATAGTGAAACCGCCATGAGGCGCTTGAGTTTGAGACATGGGAGTTCCCCTGTAGGGTTTGTTCGCCTGCTGAATCAGGACCTTGCGAATGCATCGCTGGTCATCAACTATCGGCGTCCCGAACTCAAGCTTTAGGGATGGTGGCTAAATGATACTTTTTACAGTTGCGTAGGCACTGCCAGCCATTCCCCGAGCGCCTGCTGATACTCGCCAGTGGCCTTGCTCAGGTGCAGCCATTGGTCAACGTAGCTTTTCCAGGTCACATCATCGCGGGGCAACAGGTAGGCCTTTTCGCCGTATTGCATGTACGCGGTCGGGTTGACCGCACACAGGCCTGGCATGCGTTTCTGCTGATAAAGCGCTTCGGAGGCATCGGTGATCATCACGTCAGCCTTCTTGTCCAGCAGTTCCTGGAAGATGGTCTTGTTGTCGTGAAATGCCAGAGACGCCTTCGGCAGATGAGCGCGCGCGAAGGCTTCATTGGTGCCGCCAGCAGGTTCTATCAAGCGCACCGAGGGCTGATTGATCTGCTCGACCGTCTCGTACATGGCCTTGTCTTCACAGCGCACCAGGGGAATCTTGCCATCGACATCAAGCGTATTGCTGAAGAAGGCTTTCTTCTGGCGTTCCAGGCTGACCGAGATGCCGCCCATGCCTATGTCGCATTTGCCGGCAACCATGTCCGGCATCAGGTTTTTCCAGGTGGTAGGCACCCACTGCACGTTAACTCCCAGGCTCTTGGCCAGCGAGCGTGCCATGGTGATATCGATGCCTTCGTATTCACCGTCTTCGCGCAGCAGGGTATACGGCTTGTAATCGCCAGTCGTGCAGACTGCCAACTGGCCGGCTTGCAGAACCTTGTCCAGATGCGAGGTGGATTCCTGAGCCTGAGCCATGCCTGTCATGCCCAGCAGCAGGGCGGTGAATGCGCTGTATTTAAGGTTCATCATGAGTCTGAGTGCTCTCAGCCGTGCAGTCGGTTTTGTTGGAGTCGACAGATTGCTTCATTTGTCAGGCCGGTGTGAAGCTGTAATGAAAACATGCGTTCAGATGTACGGGCATAAATCAGGGGTTGAACATTTCGTAAAAAAGCGTAATGTTGTGCCCCATGATTCTTGAGCAAATCAAAGCGGTCGGCAATGACACTCGCATGTTGATCATGGAGTGGCTGAAAAACCCGCAAGCCCATTTCCCTCCACAGGACCACGGTGATCCGGCGATAGGCGTGTGCGTCTCGCACATTCAGGCCAAGGCCAGTCTGTCGGCTTCCACCGCGTCTGCGCACCTGGCGATTCTGCAACGCGCCGGGCTGGTTCAGGCAACAAGGATCGGCAAATGGACTTATTTTCGCCGCGACGAGCTAGCCATCGACCGGTTTGCCGATCGGCTCAAGAAAGAACTATGACCCTTTAGCGTTACTCACACATTTCGTCATTTTGCGTAATGTTGAATTGATAGGAGATTGACCATGAGCAATACAACCATCTACGTGCAGGCTGGCGGCGGCTACGATCAGGTCAGCGTTGGCGAAAGCGAAGTACTGGCACCGAAAGCCGATGAGATTACTGTGCGTCTGCACGCAAATTCGCTCAACTATCACGACTTCGCAGTCGTCACCGGCATGTGGGCACCGACTGAAAAACGCATTCCCATGGCCGATGGCGCAGGCGTGGTAACCGCAGTAGGCGAGGGCGTCAGCGAGTTCGCTGTCGGCGACTCTGTCGTCAGCACGTTCTTCCCTGAGTGGATCAGCGGCGAGCCGCTGGTTGAAGGTTTCGTCACTGTGCCGGGCGATGGCATCGACGGTTATGCCCGCGAGCAGGTGACTGCCCGTGCCACCTCATTCACCCACGCGCCACTGGGTTATACCCATGCCGAAGCGTCCACCCTGACCACCGCAGGCTTGACCGCGTGGCGCGCGCTGATGGTCGATGATGCGTTGAAAGCCGGTGATACCGTTCTGGTGCAGGGCACTGGCGGTGTATCGATTTTCGCGCTGCAGTTCGCCAAGATGGTGGGTGCGACCGTTATCGCGACGTCGTCGAGTGATGAAAAGCTGGAGCGTCTGAAAGCCATGGGCGCCGACCACCTGATCAACTACCGCAAGGACAGCAACTGGGGCGAGACGGCCCGCAAGCTGACTGGCGGCCGTGGTGTTGATCACATCATCGACGTGGGCGGCCCCTCGACATTGCAGCACTCCATGACAGCCGCACGGGTCGCTGGGCATATCTCGGTCATCGGCATTCTGAGCGGTGTCGCCGGTCAGCTGGAATTCGTCCCGGCACTGGTCAAGCAACTGCGCATGCAGGGTGTATTGGTGGGTAGCCGCACCCAGCAGCAGGACATGATCCGCGCCATTGATGCCAATGGCATGCGTCCGGTCATGGATCGCTCCTTCCCGATGACCGACATTGTCGAGGCGTTCCGTTACCAGGAAACCAATCAGCATTTCGGCAAGATCTGCCTGGATATCTGAGTGGCGCCCCTGCGCCCATAGCTGAGCGCAAGTCAATGTCGCTGGTCTGCCAACTTTCGTAATGGCAGGCCAGTCGAGACGTTTTGCATAACTTTCCTCGGTCATCTTTTTGCATCAAGTGCGTTGGTCTGTGGTCACACCCTCTGTGACATCAAGGACGTTGCGTGGCATGCCGCTTCACGCTGCCCGTCGCGACGTTCAATCCGATTACCAGATCAGGGACGCATTGAAATCATGAAACCTCATCTTTGGCTAGGCCTGCTTGGCGTTTTCTCCCTCAGTGTCCAGGCTGCATCGCTGGACGTTCCCATCAATCTGGTCAGCGCTGACGGCGCGCCCAAACCTATTGGCAACGTGACGGTGAGCGAAACACAGTACGGCTTGCTGTTTACCCCGAATCTGAAAGACTTGCCTGCGGGCATTCACGGTTTTCACGTACATGAAAACGGCAGCTGCGAAGCCGGTACGAAGGACGGCAAGAAGGTCGCTGCGCTGGCCGCAGGCGGCCACTTTGACCCGGCCAAGACCGGCAAGCATCTGGGGCCTTACGCCGATGGCCATCTAGGCGATCTGCCTGCGTTGTACGTTAACGCCGACGGCACTGCAAACTATCCGGTACTGGCACCACGGTTGAAGAAAATCTCCGAAATCAAAGGCCATGCGCTGATGGTTCATGCGGGCGGCGACAACCATTCCGACCACCCTGCACCCTTGGGCGGTGGCGGTGATCGTGCAGCCTGTGGCGTGATCTGATACGCCGTGCCTGTGTCCGGTTCGGGTGCAGGCACCCCTTGGATATTTTCGCGACCGATCAGCATCATCAGCGTTACAACTGGCCGTCAGTGCGTTCCTGAGAGTCAGGCGCGCCATAGGGGGCGCAAGTGGTTATCTATCATCCAGTGAGGTTGTCCGGGCTGAATACAGACGCCGCCAACCCAGCGCGCTTGATGGCAGTAGTTGGGCCAATAGGCTTTTGCGGCCAATACTTGCTGTCCCAGCGGGGTTAGCCTGAGCGAGCGGCGAGGCCATTCAAGTTGGGGGTCTGATTCGATCAGTAGCGCGGTCGGAGAATCAATCAAGGGGCGCATCATCGCGTGAAACATCATGTCGCCCAGAAACGGTAAAGGCTCGCGCTTGTCCGTCAGCTCAGCAAACACTTGGCCGAAGGTCATTGACCCGGCTTCGCTGATGCACTGCAACGACAGGCGCTCGGTGAGTGACAGGCCGTCTTCGACGCCTGGTAATTCCTGTAGCTGACGTAACAGGGCCGGGGCAAGGCAGGGCAATGATGGTTGCGCGGTGTGGGCCAGCTCGGCGAGGGCAACCGGCGAGGCGTTGCAGTAAGCCGCCCATGTCTGGCGGGCCAGATGCAGCATTTCTTTGGTCACCGCCTTGCGCTGCGGCCACAGCCAGGCAAGCAGGTCGGGCGCCAGTTGGCCAATGCCGATGAAGCGCTGGACGCCTGGAATCTGGCTCACCTGAATAATTTCAAGCCTGGCAGGCAGTTGCTCAAGGGTTGACAGCGTCCTGATCAGGAAAAGCTGATCGTAGGCATCTGCCTCGCACCACAGCACGCAGTGATCGGCACTGCTCATTTGCTGCAGGTCGGTGTATTCATCATCAAACCGGCGTGCGACATTCGTAAGGCTCAGCCCGAATGCCTGGCTGATGTACTGACTGCGCGCTGCCTGATATGCCTTTTCAGGCACAGCCTGAACCGGACCCATGCACAAAGGGTCTGTCAGCATCTTGAAAGAGCCTTTGAAGCCCGCGAGTTTGAGAGTGTGGGCAATGTCGCTGCCGCATCGCCAATGCACGGTTCGCGCTTCGTCGCTTGCTTCGAAGTCCGGATTCCGGGCTGCGAAGTCGACTGCATCGACATGGGCCTTTAGCCTGGGCCAGCTGCTGAAGCCCAATTGCCTCGCGATCAGCCATTGGGCATCAGATAAGGTCGGCGCCGTCTTGTCGAGCAGGATGAGCTGATCAGATGCAGTGCCGTCTTTCATCCGCAGCAGAAGCTCTTTGGCACGCTTACGCTGCTGTTCGAGGTTGATACGGCCGTGATGGGACGAGGACGTTTTATTGCTGGGCATACGATCTCCTTGCAAAAACCTTGTCCGCTTGAAGGTCGGGAGTCGTAGTGACGGAATATCGAATCAGAATCCTGGGCGCAGCCCTTTCCGCGGTAGGTGGCGTAGATGGCGCCACGCCGGAATATAGGTAATCGGATGGGTGATTGCAACTCGGTCAGGTTGTATTGATCACGTGTGTTTCAAGGCACATTGATCATTCGAGCCCTTTAAGGCATTGCCTCATTTCAAAGCGGGGATTCTCGCATCATTGCTCATGGTGTAAGTTTGAAATCTTACTGATCAAGTGGTCAGAATTTTTGCGTGCTGTACCTGCCAAGGAATGCCCTGAACAATGAACCTGTCACTCAAGCAACTGGCCGCAACCGCGCTGATAATGGCCAGCCTTTCGTCCTTCACCTGCGTGGCGAATGCCAACGTTACTGCACAACAGAGCACGATCATTCTCAAGACTTTCGGTGAGAAATCGGTCACGGATTTCAGGCAGTTTCTGAAAAGTCTGTCCTGCACTGATGTTGTCAAAGCTGCTGATTTTGGCCCGGCCATCAACGCCTTTCTCGACAACAAAACACTTTCCGACGCGCAACAGAACGACATTAATCGCCTGCTCGGTCTGTATACCCGGTTGAAGTATGGCAATGCGGCAACCGACACATTGCGTGAGCTGGTCGCCATTCCAACCGCCCGTGTTGACGGCGTTGCCCAGCATGAAAACCCGGAGTTCATCAAGATCGCCAACGCGATCAAAGGCCTTGCCGAACGCTTCGATCTGAAATTTCGCAACGTCGATAACCGCGTTTATGAAGTTTCGCTCGACGGGGCGGGCGATGAAGTCGTGGGCATTCACGTCCATGCCGATGTTGTACCGGTCACGCCGGAAAACTGGGTGTTGCCGGACGGCACGCGGCTCGATCCGTTCAAGGTTACATTGATTGGTGATCGCCTGTATGGGCGTGGCACCGAAGACGATAAGAATGGCATTGTCGTGGCGCTCTATGCCATGAAGGTCATCAAGGAAGAAAAGCTGCCGCTGGCCAGAAACTTCAAGTTGCTGATCGATACAACTGAAGAGACCACGGGTGACGCAATCCCCTACTATTTTGAACGCAACCCAACGCCTGGTTACAACCTGGCGCTGGATGGCAGCTACCCGGTTGTCATCGCGGAAAAAGGTTATGGGACGGTCATGGCCAGTTTCGCGCGACGCAACGCTGACGGCGAGGGTGCTGAAATCGTTTCGATGACCGGAGGTGCGGCCACCAACCAGATTCCATCGAAATCGGTCGCTACTCTGTTAACCGACAAGCCTGCGCAACTGGCTGCCAGCCTGCAACAGGCCGGTGCGGATTACGTGAAAAACAATGGCGGCAATTTCGCGGTCGATGCCAGCGTCGACGGCAATGACGTCAAGCTGACAGTGACGGGTGTTTCCGCGCACTCATCGGCGCCCCAGTCTGGAGTCAACCCGGTTGCGAGGATGCTTGACTTCATCAACAGCCTTCAAGGCAAGGTCGCGCTCAAACATAACCAGATTACTGACGCTGCTCGCTATGCAGCCGACAACTGGGGCCTTGATTATCTGGGCAACAAGTTGGGCGTTGGTTTCTCCGACGAGTTCATGGGGCCGCTGACCGCTTCTCTTACCTATGTCGCGATGGATGAAACAGCGTTCAAACTTGCGGTCAACTTGCGCGTGCCCAAGGGCAGGTCTCCGGAAGAGCTCAAATCCGAAATCTCCGAAAAACTTGCAGCGTGGAGCGTGAAAACCGGCATCAAGCCTGCGTTCGACTATTCCATTGCCAAGCCGATGTACCGCAATCCAGAGGGCGAATGGGTCAGGGCGCTGCTTGCGGTTGCCAGCGAAAATCTGGGTATGGAACACGCGTTCGGCACCTCGGCTGGCGCGACGTCGGTACATGAACTGCCCAATGGCGTGCAGTTCGGTCTGGCGAGGCCCGAAGTCAAATATACCGGCCACACGGACAACGAGTTCAAGACGACCGGACAGTTTCTGCTGGACCTGCAGATCGTTACCGAAATGATGGCGCGCATCGGTCAGTTACCGAAACTCTGATTTAACGTCCGGGCCTGTCAGGGCAGGTCCGGTTTCGATGAGTGATTGTTTGATCGCGCGTTATTACGCGACTGGCCTAGTGATTGGTAGTGGCACAGCGACGTTGTCTTCCCACCCAGTGTTCTCGCGAACAAGGATTTACCCATGAAAACGCTCTTTGCATTTGCACTGACCTTTGCTGCCGTTTGTGCGGCAAGCAGTAGCGTCAATGCGGCGGTACTGTCTGTACCCGCAAACTCTCAAGAAAGTACCACCAGCAACGGCAAGCTTCAGCCCCCCGTCAAGTACGCCACTGTCTGGGCTGACGAGACAGGGGCCACCCATGTCGAACATTGCCGTATCGAGGGGCTGGAATTCAAAAGTTACGCGCCACCTGCCGAGCCTCAGTGGATCGGAGTATCGCCCGACGAAGTAGAAAGTATTGCCTACGCGGTACTGCCGCCGGGTTACGTCGGCAGTTGGCACCATGCGCCGGGCCCTCAGTGGGTGATCACCTTACAGGGTCAGTGGTCGGTGGAAACCACCGATGGCACGGTATTGGTTCAGGGCCCCGGGGAAATGCAGTTCAATGCCGACAGCAGCTCCAAAGCAAGGCCTGGCGACAACAGGGTCGGGCATCTGACTCGTACCGTGGGTGATCAGCCCAACGTTCAGCTCATCGTGAAACTCAAGCCGGATGCTGCTGCCAAACGTTCTTCTGGCCGATGTGCCTACTGATCAATTGGGGCGAAATGCATGAATCGAGTCTTCCGTCATCCAGGCAGGAAAACCACTTCGCTCGTGTTGGCGGGCGCGCTTCTCGCCGCAGGCGCAGTGATGGCTTCAGACGCGTCGCCAGTCACGGTGGTTGCCAGTAATCCGCGGTTTGCTGCACTCATCCAGCCCGGCGCGCAGGCACAAGTGCTTACCGCCGATGCGCAGTGGGCGGAAGGCCCTTTGTGTTTGACCGACGGTCGGTTGATCTGGAGTGATGTGAAGGCGAACAAGGTCATGAGCTGGAAAGAGCATGACGGCGTCACTGTATGGCTCGACCCCGCCCATTATCAGAACGGGCATGCTCTGGATGCCGAAGGCCGAGTCATCGCCGCATCCCATGGCGAACGCGCAATAGTGCGACAGGAGGCGGATGGTCAATGGCGCACAGTGGTCGACAGGTACGAGGGCAAGCGTTTGAACAGCCCGAATGACGTCGTGGTCGATAAGCGCGGTGGTATCTGGTTCAGTGATCCAACCTTCGGCGTGTTGAACAAGGCTGAAAGTTATGGCGGCAAACCGGAGCAGGGCGGCGAGTATGTATACCGCTACGACCCGGAACAAAACCATTTGGTAAGGTTGAATACCCCGGGACTTCATTCGCCGAACGGTCTTGCGTTTTCACCCGATCAAAGCTTGCTGTATGTCGCCGACTCGCAACTGGCGCATGATTTCAAGAATCCTAAACTGGCACACAGCATCCGGGTGTATCAGGTGCGCGACGGGGCGCTGAGTAACGGCAAGGTGTTTGCCGAGATTGCCCCCGGCATCCCTGACGGACTCAAGGTCGACGCGCAGGGCAACGTCTGGAGCAGCAGCAAAGAGGGCATTCAGGTGTTCTCTGCCAGCGGTGAGTTGCTGGGGAAAATAAAGGTGACGGCGAAAGACACCGGCAATCTTGCATTCTGTTCTACCGGTTCACAGCACTGGATTTACATCACCGCTGCCAACAAGGTGCTGAGAATACCCGCTCTTGTTGGTGGTAGTCGGCCGTAAAGCCTCCGTCACGGTGAGATACCAATAGCGCCGTGCGGTATTCCTGAAGACTCCGCTCGTAGCCAACCTCAATAAATCGTGTCGTCTGCCTGTGCGATATCGACACGGTTGCGGCCCCGGCGCTTGGCCTGATAAAGCGCTTTGTCTGCACGCTGAATCAGGCTTGCCGCTGTTTCTCCCGGGCTGAGTTGCGCAACTCCCAGAGAAATAGTCACTGAGCCTGTATTCGGTATCAACAGACCCTCAACGCCCTCGCGAATGCGATCGGCCAATTCAGCGGCATGATCCAGTGAGCTATCGGGCACGAGTATCAGAAACTCTTCTCCTCCCCATCGAGCCGCGACATCCTGCAGGCGGATCCGTTGTTTAAGGATGACTGCAACGCTGGTCAATACCCTGTCACCAGCAGGGTGGCCGTATCGGTCATTGACCGATTTGAAATGATCAATGTCGCCGATGATAAGACTGAACGGCTTGCCCGATATTCGCGCGGTATCGATGAGCCGCTCAAGGGTGTGTTCCGCCGCCCTTCGGTTGTTCAGCCCGGTCAGCGGGTCGCTGTGAGCAATCTCCAGCAACTTCTGTTCACGGCCCAGCCTCGTGGTTACATCCTGGCTGATGCTGACGTAATGCGTGATGGTTCCTTCCAGGTTACACAGCGGGGAAATGCTGTGTTCTGCGTAGAACAGAGAGCCATCCTTGCGCTTGTTGATAAAGGTAGTACGAAAGGGCGTACCACTGGCCAGCGCTTCATTGAATTGCGCATAAAACATCTCATCATGTTTACCCGAGCTAAGCACTCGCGGGTTTTCGCCGATTATTTCCGACGCGCTGTAACCGGTGATGTGCTGAAAGGCCTCATTGGCAAAAACGATAGTGGCGTTGCAATCGGTAATCATGATCGGATCAAGCGCGGCGTTCAGCGCCTGAGCCAGCAAATGCTGTTCGCGCTCTGCTCGAATGCGCGGGCTGATGTTTTGCTGCACCGATACAAAGTTGCAAACCGCACCCGCATCGTCGCGCACCGGGGAAATTTTCCACTCGACGACATAGGGGCTTCCGTCCGCGCGGTAATTGACTGTCGACCCTTCGAAAAAGAGGCTTTCGCTCAAGCACTGACGCATACGCTCGATCACCTGACGATCGGTGTCGGGTCCTTGCAGGATCCGTGGCGAAAGGCCGATCAATGCCTCTGCTGCGTAGCCGGTCATCGCGCAGAATGCCGGGTTGACATACACAATGAACGGGCCGCCATTGGTCAGATTTGCATCGGTGATCAAAACGGCATTGAATGACTGCTCGACAACTGCTTCCAGCAAGGCCAGGCGCTGGCTGGATGAGGTCATCTGATGTCCTGTCGAGTGATCCGTTGAATTGATCGCGGCTCTGATCAGATGATGGGTGACGCGATGCCGGGCGGGTAGTAAGTGCAGTGAGTTGGACCGCAAGCACCAAGCCTTGTTGCACAGGCACTATACCTACATGACCAAAATGATTTATTGCGCGCGTGACGACGATATCCAGTGCACTGCCGGGCGTCTGCGACCGTGGGGCTGATAGGTACGCTGTTGTTGTGGCATTGGCTGGTGTGAAACGGGGTTGTCCGCATCGGTAAAATGGCTGCTTGTACGAAAGGAATTGGCGCAGACAAGTCTCTCGTTTGCGCCACATCTGCTAAACAAGGTTTAATCTGTCTCGTGTCGAAAAGCATTTTTTCGGGCTACTATGAAGTCGTTCACGCTCACCTAAGCAGAAGGACCAGGAGGATTCATGCCTAAAGCCGTCAACAAAGCATTGTCTGAAGAGGCCACTCAAAAGCTTGAAGCTCAGATCCCGGCTCAGGCTTCTCTTGCGACACGGATGGCTTACGAAAAAGCCAAGGCAGCTGGTCGTACCGTTGTGCTTTCCAAGGGCGGATTTATCGTTGCCGAACGAGCAGACGGTACCGAGCAAATTGTTTGTGCTTCCAAACCCCGTCGCAGCGTGAAGGCTGGAGTTTGCTTCAAAATCGGCTCTGGGGCGTCCGCCAGTGCCGGTTCCTAGACTCCGTGTATTTGCAGGGCCAAACGGCTCTGGCAAAAGCACCATTAAGCGTCTTCTTGATCCTGATTTAATCTATATATACGTTAATGCTGACGACCTGGAACGTGAGGCGGGAGAGAACGGTTTCATAGACCTCTCGCCTTTCTCCGTGAGCCTCGATCAGCAAGCGTTTCAAGACTTTTTTACTTCTCATCCGTTGATCGTCAGAGAACAGCTGGGGGCTCAGGCTGAGCATTTCACTGTTGTCGGTCAATCCCTGATGATCGACTCGATCCAGATAAATTCGTACCACTCATCGGTCGTCGCTGACTTCATCCGGCATCAATTGCTTGAACAAGCCGCCAGCTTCACTTTTGAAACGGTTATGTCAGACCGCTCCAAGGTTGATTTCATCAAGAAAGCCAGGTCGTTGGGATACCGCACATACTTGTATTTCGTTTCAACCGAGGCCCCGGAAATCAATATCAACCGGGTTGCCATTCGTGTTGGCGAAGGAGGGCACGACGTTAAGCCAGAAACGATACGTGCTCGTTATCATAGGTGTCTGGCACTGCTTCCTGAGGCCATTCAAGCGTCAAGTCGAGCTTACTTGTTTGACAACTCCGGGGCGGAGGCAGAACTTGAAGTTGAAATCACCGACGCCTTGGCAGTGGAGTACAAATTCGATGATGTGACCGAATGGTGCAGCTCGGCAATTGATGCACTTGACCGGCTTGTCACTCACAGCTGACAGACACTGCAGACCGCAACAGACCTCATGACCTCCTCCAGAGCTTCCGACCTTCACGTCCTCGGCACATTCCTGCCTGACACCGAGCGACTAGGCCCAGCTCCGCACTGCAGGTTCGCTGGTTTTCAGATAATCAACGACCTATCGATGGTAAGGCAGTGGCGTCAGGCAGGTGATATCCAGCGCAATGTTGTTCATGTTTTACGCCCGGACAGTTCTAGATGGCCGTCGCAACTCAACAGCGCCTGTAATCTTTCCTGGCCGACGTCGACCGGAACTATCCACCAGTGGGTACGATTGTCGTAACGGGCACCGTCAGGAATGGTCACGGCTTTACCGGCTTTTGGTGGATGTTTGTCAAAATACGCGTTGATGGATTCAGCAAAAAAATTCGCATCTTTGTCAGGGCAGTGCATTTCGTCGCCATCACCACTTTGCGCCAGCCATGCAACCGAGAGGATCAACAGCACCAATAATACGGCTCGTGTCATTGTGGGCTTCCATTTCCGGAAAGTGCTGACGATAGCGTTAATAGCTGAACAACAACGGGCACGCTGTTTTCCTCTAAAAGACGTTTTGTCCAACTCACGTATCGCATTTTCCCGAATCTGCCGTCCGGTTTTTCTGAAGCTCTTGTGGATAACATCACTACCGGCAAGCGCGACTCATGTGGACTAGGCATATTGACCGGGAAAACCATCGACGTTCCGAACGTGGCAAACGACCGGCGCTTTTCGCAAGAATGGAAAGCGCTCTTCGCCCGACGCGTATAGCAGGTCGCAGAAATCCAACGCGCTTATTCTGGGCGAGCTTGAGCTCCGTATTCGACATCTGTTTCTGACAATTGGCGGTATCGCCAATCTGATCTTGAAACGATCTCCCGACGCCCGTTCACCGGCAAACTCGGCAGAAGCAGCTGATAATCTTCAATGCTTCATGCTTCATGCTTCATGCTTCATGCTTCAATGCTTCATGCTTCATGCTTCATGCCGCCGTCGCGCATCACTGAGCATCGATATCGTCAGTTTGCGCACTTCGAGTTTGCTGATTTCCACATGAGAGCGCAGTAGCAGCAGCGCTTCGTCCCGTTTGCGTGCCTGCAATGCATTGAGGATCGCGGCGTGCTCCAGGTAGGTATGTTCGATACGGGCGCTTTTGAAGAAGTCCAGCCTGCGCACGATGCGAATGCGCTCGGTCACTTCCTGATGAACACGAGCCATTTCCAGATTGCCCGAGGCGGCCACCAGTTGGGTGTGAAACTGTTCGTCGAGGTCTGCGACGACTTGCATGTCGCTCTGCCAGTGGCTGCGATCAATCAGCCAGTGCTGACGCAGCACATTGAGTTCCGGATGCACTTCGTGGGATGCACAGATGCGCTCGACCGCAGCACATTCAAGCACGATGCGCAGATCGTACAACTGGTCGATCTGGTCGAAATCCAGCGGCTTGACTGACCAGCCCCGACGAAACTCGACGTCCAGATATCCCTCACGCTGTAGCCGGTACAACGCGTCACGCACCGGCGTGCGTGAGACCTGATAACGATCAGCCAGCTGGGTTTCAGTGAAGCGGTCGTAGGGCAGTAGATAGAAGTCGAAGATCTCCTGCTTGAGCCGACGATAGACGTCTTCTGCCAGCGCGTTGGTGGTGTTGGGGGAATTCAAGGACGTGGCTCCAGGCTGCTCAGGTCAATGCTGACATGTGCGGCAACGACTTTCCAGCCGCCGTCCAGGCGTGCCCACGTTTGCATCTGCCGTCCCAGACGCTCAGTAACGCCATCGTGAAACTCGGTGCTGACGGTGGCGAAGTCTTCACCGAAGGTGCTCACCACGGTGCGTAATAACTTTCGACCGGGCCCGACTGGCTGACAGTGGCGTCGATAGCGCGCGATGGCTTCGGCACCGTGCAGGTTTTCCGCGACGCCATAGCGAACGGTCTGTTCGGAATTCCAGAAATACGCATCCAGTGTGGTCAGCTCGTTGGCCATCAGGGCGCGCTCGTAATCAGTGAAAGCGTGGGTCACTTCGGCGACGATGTGCGCAATATTGATGTCCATCAGGGTGTACTCCTTGTTTGCAGGGCCTGTTGCAGATCGGCCAGCGACGCTGCACGCCCGACAATCGCGTTTTGTGCGGTGATCATGTCCAGCGTGGCTTGTTTGAAGGTTGGGAAATAGCTTTCGGTCGCATCCTCGATCAGCAGGCAGCGATAACCCCGATCACTGGCTTCGCGCATGCTGGTCTGCACGCAAACTTCGGTGGTAACGCCTGCGAAGATCAAATGCGTGATCCCGGCGTCGGTCAGCCGCTGATGCAGGTCGGTGGCGAAGAACATGCCCTTGCCGGGTTTGTCGATGATCCACTCGCAGGCGAGCGGCGTCAGGCTGTCGATAATCTGATTGCCGGGTTCGCCGCGAATCAGGATGCGGCCCATCGGGCCAGAGTCGCCGATGCGCAGGCCTGGTGAGCCGTGGGCCAGCTTGGCGGGCGGGCAGTCGGCAAGGTCCGCGCTGTGCGATTCACGAGTGTGTATCACCGTGATGCCCTGATCACGGGCCAGCGCCAGCAGTTGTTGCACCGATGGCACGATGGCCTGCAACGGTACGACATCGTTGCCCAGCGCGGCACCAAAGCCGCCGGGTTCGAGGAAATCGCGCTGCATGTCGATGATCACCACAGCGGCACAGGAGGGGGCGAACGTGAAACAGTCCGGACGCGCATTGACGCTGATCATGCCGGTTCTCCGGCAAGCTGTTCGGCACCGGCCATGTGTCGACCCAGCTCGGTTCGATCAGCGGCCGCTGCGCTGGTTTCAAAAACCAGTTCGCCGTCATGAATGACCACGATGCGGTCTGCCAGGCTCAGCAGCTCGTCGAGGTCTTCACTGAGCAGCAGGACTGCTGTGCCGCTGTTACGTGCGTCAATCAGGCGCTGGTGGATAAGCGCGACGCTGGCAAAGTCCAGGCCGAATACCGGATTGGCGACGATCAGCACCGCGACGTCGCGGGTCAGTTCACGCGCCAGTACAGCGCGCTGCACATTGCCTCCCGACAAGGTGCCGATGGGGCGGTTCGGGTCGTTGGGCGAGACCTTGAACTGTTCGATCAGGGTGCGTGCCTGTGCGCCTATTGCACGACGATCAAGACGCCAGCCCTGACGGCACAGCGGCGCCTGGTCGAAGTTGCGCAGGGCCAGATTGTCGGCCACGCTGAAGCTGCCGATACAGGCGTTGCGCAAGGGCTCCTCGGGCAGGCTGAACACGCGCAGGCGCTGCATTTGTTCACGCTGCGCATGATAGGGCTGGCCATCGACCGATATCTGTCCGGCACTGAATGGTCGCTGGCCGAGCAGGGCTTCGGTGAGTTCGCGCTGGCCGTTACCGGAAATACCCGCAACCCCGACGATCTCTCCCGGATGCACCGCCAGAGAAAGGTTTTTCACCGCCAGCGTGCCTTTGTCGCCAGGAACATCCAGAGCTGCCACCTGCAACTGCGGCGGACGAGCCGCCATCACCGGGCGCTCGGTGCTAACCCCGCGAACCTGTGCGTCGCCCATCATCCAAGCTGCCATCTGTTGTGTGGTGGTGTCAGCCACTGCTGCGCTGCCCACCCAGCGACCTTTGCGCAGCACAGTAACGTCATCGGCATAGGTGCTAACCTCGCGAAACTTGTGGGTGATCATCAGCACGGTGAGTTCACCGCGATGCGCCATCGACTGCATCAGCCCCAGCACTTCATCGGCCTCTTGCGGCGTGAGTACCGAGGTCGGTTCATCGAGAATGATCAGCCGACGCTGCAGATACAACTGCTTGAGGATTTCCAGTTTCTGTTTTTCACCGGCGGCCAGGCTGCTGACCGGCCGATGGATATCCAGACGAAAAGGCATCTTTGCCATGAAGGCTTCGAGACGCTCATGCTCGCGGGTCCAGTTG
Source organism: Pseudomonas syringae group sp. 247E2 (assembly GCF_032587795.1). Classification (NCBI taxonomy): domain Bacteria; kingdom Pseudomonadati; phylum Pseudomonadota; class Gammaproteobacteria; order Pseudomonadales; family Pseudomonadaceae; genus Pseudomonas; species Pseudomonas syringae group sp. 247E2. Next base: position 108,935 of record NZ_JAWHPK010000015.1, read on the forward strand.
ATACGCCACGGCAGATCACCACGTGAGAGCACCAGGTTTTCAGCCACGCTCAGGCCCGGCGCGACGGTGAAGTGCTGATACACCATGCCGATATGCAACTGATGAGAATCGCGCGGTGTGCTGATCGCATGCTCGCGGTTGTTGACCAGAATACTGCCCGATTGCAGCGGGCTGTAGCCGATGATGCCTTTGACCAGCGTGCTTTTGCCGGCGCCGTTGTCGCCGAGCAGGGCGTGGACGGTGCCGGCGCGGACCTTGAACGACACCTCGTCGAGTGCGCGAAACGTACCGAAATGCTTGCTGGCACCAATCGTCTCAAGGCTTGGGGCGTGCATGTTCATGCTCCAAACAGGTCGCGAAACATCGAGGAATGTCCCACTGCGCCGAACACACCGCCCTGCATTTTGACCATGCTCAGTGCCGCCGCATGGTTGGCGGGATCGGTCGCGCCGCAGCAGTCTTCCAGCAGCACGCACTCGAAGCTGCGGTCATTGGCTTCGCGCATCGTGGTGTGCACGCAGACATCGGTGGTAATGCCGGTCAGGATCAGGTTGTCGATGCCGCGTGTGCGCAGGATCAGTTCCAGATCGGTGGCGCAGAAGGAGCCTTTGCCGGGTTTGTCGATAATGATTTCGCCAGGCAATGGTGCCAGTTCTTCGATGATTTCCCAGCCCGGTTCGCCACGCACCAGAATCCTGCCGCAGGGACCTGGGTCGCCTATTCCCGCGCCGATGCGTTGCGAGCGCCAGCGTTTGTTGGCTGGCAAGTCACTGAGGTCCGGGCGGTGGCCTTCTCGGGTATGAATAATGGTGAAGCCGAGCGGGCGCATCACCGCCAACAGTGCCTTGATCGGCTCGATGGGCGCACGGGTCAGCGACAGGTCGTAACCCATGCTGTCGACGTAGCCGCCGACGCCACAGAAGTCGGTCTGCATGTCGATGACGATCAGCGCGGTGTTGTGCGCATGCAATTGCCCGTTCCAGGGCCAGGGGTAGGGCGCCGATGCAATATGACGTTCACTCATGGCATTACTCCTCCCAACTGCTGGGGGTAGGTTTGAAGTCGCGCTCGGGGGCCGCAAACCCGCACGAGCTGCCATCGGTATGCACGACATCGTTTTCCCACGGCAGACGGTACTGGCCTGCGGTCAGATCATGCATGTAGGTGTAAGGACAGTCGCGCGCGCCACCCTTGACCGCCACATAGCCGCGATGGCCGAATTGATAGATGTTGTTCTCCACGCCCCAGTGCACACGGGCCTCACGGACCAGATCGGGGCGCAGTTCGCAGCAGACGATTTCGTCGGCCCGACCGCCGCCTTCAGCCATGATCGTGCCGTCGAAGTCGACGAACATGGCCTCGCCCATGGAATCGAACGTGCCGTCGGAGCCACACATACAGACGCTTGCGGTCTGCATCAGGTTGGTGAAGGCATTGCTCTGGTTGGTGATCTTCCACGAGTGACGGATCGGTGCGGTGTAACCCGCGGTGCGCAGCATGATGTCGGCACCCTTGTAGGCGCACTCGCGAGCCATTTCCGGGAACATGCCGTCATGGCAGATGATCAGCGCCAGCTTGCTGCCGCGCGGTCCGTCGCAGACCGGAATACCCAGATCGCCAGGTTCCCAGGGCTCGACCGGCACCCACGGATGGAGTTTGCGGTAATACAGGCGAATCTCGCCGAGATCGTCGACGATCAGGCCGCTGTTGAATGGATTGCCGTGCGGGTTGGCCTCCATGATCGAGAAACAGCCCCATATGTGCTGCTCCCGGCACGCCTCGCGCAGCGCCAGTACTTCCGGCCCGTCGAGGCTGCACATGATCTCTGGCGCGGTGCTCATCGACAGGCCGTGAAGCGAGTACTCGGGAAACACGATCAGGTCCATGCCCGGATTGCTGCGTCGCGCCTTGGCCACCATGCTGACCACTTTCTGCGTTTGTGCCCACAACGCCTCACGGGTGTGCGGATCAGGCAGCGCCAGTTGCGCTAGGCCGATCACCACACCATTGGGCGACTTGTTCAAACCACCAAGACCACTGGCCATGTGCATGCCTCCTCGAAAAGATCAGTTCATCGCGTCAGACTGAGTTCGCCAGGTGCGCCGTTCAGAGTGCGACCACGGCGGCAGGTGGCGTACATCACCACCAGCGTCAGCGCATAAGGTGCTGCGGCAAACAGGTAGTAGCCGGTGCTGATCCCGACCGCTTGCAGGGCCGGGCCTATGGCTCCGGCAGCGCCGAACAGCAACGATGCCCACAGGCACGCCAGTGGACGCCAGCGGGCAAAGATCACCAGCGCGACGGCCATCAATCCTTGCCCGCTGGACAGCCCTTCATTCCAGCTGCCAGGGTAGTAAAGCGACAGGTAAGCGCCGCCTATTCCGGCCAATCCGCCGCCGACCGCTGTCGCCAGAATGCGCACCTTGAGCGGTCGATAGCCCAGCGCCTGAGCGGTTTCGGCGTGGTCGCCGACCAGGCGCAGCATCAGCCCCCAGCGTGTGGTGCGCAGCCCCCAGTGCAGTACGAATGCCAGCGCTGCGCCGACGAAGAACAGCACATTGATATTCAGCGCCGAACGCACCCGTTCTTCGTCGCTCCAGGCACCCAGCGCCAATGAAGGCAGCATGGGCGCTTGCGGCTGGATAAACGCCTTGCCTAGAAAAAACGCCAGCCCGGTGCCGAGCAGAATCAGCGCGATGCCGAACGCGATGTCGTTGACCCGAGGTAACGAGCACGCCAGGCCGTGCAGCAGCCCCAATAAAATGCCGACCCCGGCGGCAGCGCCAACGCCCAGCCACGCCGAGCCGCTCAGGCACGCCACGGCGTATCCGGACATCGCGCCGGCAACCAGAATGCCTTCCAGCCCCAGATTGATCCTGCCACTTTTCTCGGTCAGGCATTCGCCCAGGCTGACGAACAAAAAAGGTGTGCCGACGCGGATAGCTCCGGCCAGCAGGGCGAGGAGAAAGGTAGTCAGGTCGATATCAGCCATGTTGCAGTGCTCCCTTGTCGAGTGACGCGGGCGACGTCGTCAGCCTGATCTTCCAGGCGGCGATACGCCCACCCAGGGCTTCCCAGAGCAGCAGATTGGTGAACAGCAGACCTTCAAGAATCAGCGTGGTGGCGTCCGGCAGGCCAAGCCGTCGTTGCAGCAGCCCACCACTGGCTTCCAGACCACCCAGCAAAATGGCACAAACGACAATGGCCAGCGGATGATGGCGTGCGGCAAAGGCGACCAGAATGCCACTGGTGCCGTAGCCGGCAATCAGCGCGGCGTTGGCGCTGCCTTGCACTGCGGTGACCTCGAACATGCCGGCCAGACCCGCTGCCGCGCCGCCCAGCAGGCAACTGAGCAGGATCAAGCGGTCTACCGGAAGACCGATCATCAACGCCGTGCGTACGTTGCCGCCGACCACGGCGAGGGCAAAACCCTTGATGCTGTGGCGCACCAGCACATACGCCAGCAGACACGCGACCACGCCCGCCACCAGCCCCCAATGCACCTCGAAACTGTCGCTGATGGTGCCGAGCATATAGGCATCGTCCAGCGGTGGAGTCGAAGGCTTGTTCAGGCTTGCCGGATCGCGTAACGGCCCTTCCACCAACTGCCGGAACAGCGCCAGAGCGATGTAGGAAAGCAGCAGACTGCTGATCGTTTCGTTGACTCCGCGACGCTGGCGCATCCAGCCACTCAGACCGATCCACAGCGCGCCGACGCTCATCGCCGCCAGGGCCATGCAGACGAGCATCACCCCGGGTGACAAAGGGCCGAGCCACAAGGGTGTCACTGCCGCTGCCAGACCGCCCAGTACCAGCGCGCCTTCGCCGCCAATAATGATCAGCCCGGCCCGGGCGGGCAGGGCCACACAGAGTGCGGTCAACATCAATGGCGCTGCACGCTGCAAGGTATTTTCCAGGGCGAACCATGAACCAAACGCGCCTTCGCCGACCAGTTGCAGGGCTTGCCAGGCAGGTTTGCCCTGAACCGCCAGAAACAGCCCGAACAGCACGCACGAGGAAAACACCGCCAACACCGTAGGCAGCCCCGGCAACAGCGCGCTGGCGAGGCGACGCAGACTAATGGATAGGCTCATGAACATTCCTCAGAGCTGGCCAAGTACACCTTCGACCAGGTAATTCATGCTCTCCAGGGCGATGTCGGTCTGGCCTTGTGACACACCATCGGCAATCACCACTGCGCCTTTGTTGTCCTTGAGTGGGCCTTTGAAAATCACGAACTGACCGGCCATCATCTGCGCCTTGATGGCATCCGCTTTCTGTTTGGCGTCGGCTGTTACCGCAGGCCCGTAGGCGGACGTTTTGACGAAGCCTTCCTTCAGCCCGCCACGCAGGAAGTTGATCATCGGCGCGCCGCTCTGGGCTGCCGCGACGTGAGCACGATAAGGCGTCTCCCAGTTCCATTCGGCACCGGTCAGGTAGCCCTTGGGCGCCAGCGCAGCCTGGCTGGCGTGGTAGCCACAGGTCATCACACCGCGCTTTTCAGCCGTCTCGACGATCACCTTGGGGCCGTCGACATGGCAGGTCAGCACGTCACAGCCCTGGTCGATCAGGCCGTTGGCGGCTTCTGCTTCCTTGACCGGCAACGACCAGTCACCGGTAAAAATCACCGTGGTCACGATGCTCGGGTCTACCGAGCGTGCGCCCATGGCAAAGGCATTCAGGTTGCGCAGTACCTGAGGCACAGGCTTGGCGGCGACGAAACCGAGTTTTTTGCTCTTGCTCATGTGCCCGGCAATCACGCCGTTCAGGTATTGCGCTTCGTCGATGTAACCGAAAAAGCTGCCCGCATTGATCGGGTCCTTACCTTTCTGCCAGAGGCCGCCGCAATGCGCGAAACGCACGTCCGGGTACTTTTTCGCGACCTTGACCACATGCGGCTCAAAGTAGCCGAATGAGGTCGGAAAAATCAGTGTCGCACCGTCCTGACGGATCATGGCTTCCATTGTCTTCTGCACGGCCACGGTTTCCGGAACGTTTTCTTCCTCGATCACTTTGACGTTGGGCAGCGTCTTGATGATGGCCGCTGCTTGGGCGTGGGCCTGGTTGTAACCAAAGTCGTCGCGAGCGCCGACGTAGATGAAACCCACCACCAGCGGCGCATCGGCTGAGTAGGCACGACCAAACGGCAGTGCTGCGCTCAGGCCGATAATGCCTGCCAACTTGATGAAACTGCGACGATCAACGTTCGACATGCGTGCTACCCCTGATCAATGAGTGATGGAAGATGTGTGCGCGGCGCGGTAGGCGCGCCAGCCTTTGAAATCAGTGATGTCCAGCGCGCCCTCAAGGCCGGCTGGCTCACAGATGAAACCCTTGACCCACTGGCCGTCGGCCAATTGCAGAGAACCAATGCCCAATGGCGCGGGAATCGCGGCGACGAAGGCCCCGAACAGGTTCAGCGGCATTTCCCAGACCTCGACTTCGATGCGCTCGCCCTGGTCAGGCACACGCACCAGGCCCGGCTTCGGTGGCGAAGTCCCGGCCAGTGCATACAACCGGTAATCTGCGCTGGTGGTTGTGATACGCAGCAGACGGGCACTGCCTTCGAGCAATTGCCAGTTGAGCGGCTGGCCGACGAGGTGCGCGCCGACAACCGCGACCTGCACGACAGGGCTGTTGCGGGGCAGGGGTGCCATCGCGACGGCTTCGCTCTGGTCTGCCTTGCCGAAGAGTGGCTGCCAGGCTGCGGCTATTTCTGCCAGGCGTTGGTCGGCACCGGCGGGGCCGATCAGCGTGATGCCCGCAGGCAAACCGTCGGCACGGCGCTCTGCCGGGACGGCGAGGGCGCACATATTCATCAGGTTAACGAAGTTGGTGTAATAGCCGAGCTGTGAATTGAGCTCGACCGGATTGGCGAGCACTGCATCAATGGTCGGCATACAGGGCGCCGTCGGGACCACCAGCACATCGACCCCGGCCAGCAGTTGCTGGGCTGTTCGCGTCAGTTCCGCCAGTCGATAGCGGGCATTGAATGTGTCCACGGCATCAAACGAAGCGGCGCTCTGCAGGATGCCGCGCACCACTTGGTGAACATCGTCAGCATGGGTGGTGAAGAATTTGCCTACCGCTGCCCTTCGCTCGGCCACCCATGGGCCTTGGTACAGCAGGGCCGCCGCTTCGGCGAAGACATCGAAGTCGATGGGTTCGACAGTCACCAGCGGGTCGCTTTGCAGGGCTTCCAGGGTTTTGATGTAAGCCGTTTGCGCCTGAGCATCACCGAAGAACTCGCAGTGCCTTGGCACCGCGACACGCCGAGCCCTGCGCTGCACCGCCAATGCCTGCACGGCCACACTGGCCGGGTCGAGCGGATCATAAGCCGCGATGACCTGCGCCACTTGCCAGGCTTGTAGCACATCCCCGGCAAATATCGACGAGCAGTCCAGCGTGCGGCAGGCAGGCACGACGCCTCGGCTGCTGAACAGGCCAAGGCTGGGCTTGAGCCCCACGATACCGTTGAAACCGGCGGGTACTCTGCCTGATCCTGCCGTGTCCGTGCCCAGTGCAAAACTCACGTAGCCACGCGCGACGGCCACCGCCGAGCCGGAGCTTGAACCGCCGCTGACGTAGGCCGGGTCGTGGGCATTGCGCACGGCCCCATAGGGCGAGCGGACACCCACCAGACCGGTGGCGAATTGATCGAGATTGGTCTTGCCCATCAGTATCGCGCCACTGTCGAGCAGTAGCTGGACGACGTGAGCATTTTCCTTGGGCGTGTAGGCGAAAGCCGGGCACGCAGCCGTGGTCGGCATTCCGGCCACGTCAAAATTGTCCTTGACCGCAAACGGCACGCCGAACAGCGGCAGTTGCTCATACACCGAATCGCCCGCTTCTGCGGCAATGCTTTCCAGCGTCTTCGCCCTTTCAAGAAGCTGCGTCACGGGCACGCGATGAATCCAGACTTCCGCCCGGTCATCCGCATCAATGTGCGCCGTCAGGGTTTGCACAAGTGCCGTCAGGGTTGTTTGACCTGAACGTAACGCCGACTGAAGTTGGAAAATATCGAGTGCGGTCATAGTGGTGTTCATTCATGTATACAAGATGAACTGGCACGTTTGCACGTTATGGGCCAAGGTTGACCGAAGGCGGATTGGCAGGGGATTAAAGGCTGTTAGCGAAGTTTTTTGACGCAGTCATGCGTCATCTTTGCGCTTGAACGCGGCAATGTGCACAACGATGGATCACGGCATATCCATTGTGCAGGCAGTGGTGGCGTCAGCCGGACAACCGGTTTATCGGTCTCCGCTGACGTTAATGCGTTTGCCTCAACTCTGGCAGAACCTGATGCGGTTGCCGAACGGATCGCAGACTTCAAGTACCTGGCCCCAGCCCTGCTGAACAATGCCGGGTCGTGCATAACCGTACTGCTTGCCAAGCAGCTCATCGCGCAATTGCTCGATGTTTTGAGTGGGAATAAACACCGCAGCCCCCGGACAGGCGTCGCCGTGATGTTCAGAAAGGTGCAAATGCAGCCCGTTGCGGCTGATCCCCAGATACAACGGCAGATCGGCCTCGAAACGATGCTCGAATTCGACGCTGAAACCGAGAAAGTCGAGGTAGAACTCACGCGCTTTGCGTTCGTCGAACATCCGCAGGATCGGGATGGCACTGTCGAAAGTCACAGTGGCTTGCTCGGTCGTGGACATGACTATTCCTTTATTGAAAACGATCGATTGTTTGATGTTTGCAGGCGATGCATGTTTGCTGACCCGGACTTGCCATCCAGAGCCTCAGCCTGATGCGGTCAGGCCGCAGGTTTGACCGGGAATGAGACGAAAGGCTTTATCTCCTTCAAGACGAACATGCTCTGCATCTCTTTAATCCCAGGGAGCCTTCTGACCACCGTCATGGCGAAGTCGGCAAACGAATCCAGGTCGCGTGCCACCACCTGAAGCAGAAAGTCGGCATCTCCGCCGATGCTGTAGCACGCCACGACGTTCTCCAGTTGCATGACTTCCTGCTCGAATTTTCTTGCCTCGGCTTCACTGTGAGAGTCGATGCTGACCCGAATGAACACCATGACACCCAGCCCGATCTTGCGACGGTCCAGCACCGCTCTGTAACCCAGCACATAGCGATGTTCTTCAAGTTGTTTGACCCGTCGCCAGCAGGGCGAGGCAGACATGCCGATCTGATCGGCCAGGGTCTGATTGGTGATCCGGCCGTCCTGTTGCAGGGCCGTGAGGATCCTTACATCAGTAGGGTTCAACGTCTGATAGGTCATAAATTCCGCAACTCCCTGTGGATGGGGGGAATTCTACCTAATTCGGTGATGCTGACAATCAGAATAGATCATTTCTTCCTGTTTAAAGCGTGTAGTATTTTTTCAGGCAAGGCTTGGTAAACGTCTCATCCATACACTGTTTGCATACAGCTGGGTTGTTTAAAAATTGCATAGGGGCAGGCCCGCTTATCAATAACTCTGTAAACGTTGTGGGCTATAAACAAGGACGATGCATGATTCTCCACTTGGTTTTTTTCAAGTTTCACGAGCCTTTTCAGTGGTGTGACAATGAAGTCATTGAGGCAGAGGCTGCCACCCGTCGACACCCGCACCATATTAACGAGATTGCAGGCTGGGCCTGTGGAAGAAATATAAGCGTTCGTAAAAGAGCCATGGATTTTGTGGCTATGGGCTTATTTGAAAGTCAGGAAGAACTTTCAAGTTTTCTTATTCATCCTGATCATCAGGACGGTGTGCTCAAGTGGCAAAAGATCGCCAGTTGGCAGGTCGTGGACATTGATATTACTAGTGAAACAACGCATTGGTCAGGGCTGCTCGAGGGCTGGGCTGACGTTGTCAGGTCACCGCTCGATGCCTTGAGCGTTTCTCGATAGTTTGAGGGGGGACCATGAATTTTGATGCGACACTTCATAAGTGTGTAATCGTTGTTGATAAGTCGCTGGGTCTGGGGCATGCCGCGAACGCAGTTAGCGTCATCGGCGTCAGCATGGGGCGTTCCGTAGACGGGCTGGTAGGCCCGGACATGCAGAGCCGCGACAGTGTCAACTATCCCGGCGTTATCTACGCGCCTTTGCCGATCCTGTTGTCTAGCAATGAAAGCCTGCGCGAGCTTCAGGAAAAAGCCTTGGCCGACGATGAAATTTTCAGCATTCCTTTCAGCGCACTGGCGCAGTCCTGCAAAACCTATCAGGAGTATGAGTCACGAATCTCCGAGGCGGACAGTTCGTCCATCGAGTTGGTCGCGATCGGGCTGATAGGGCCGAAGAAAAAGATAAGCAAACTGTCAGGAAACTTTCCGCTGTTCAAGTAAATATCTTAATGACAAGGAGGTTGGCGTGTACGCTTTATTCAAACCGGATCTTCTAGAGTTGGCGCGTGCCACGTACCAGCAGCATGCGTTGTTTGAAAACGATGGTATCTCCCTTGAGGAGTTAAGGTCTATCCAACTCGACCGCCTCAGGCAAACACTTCGTTACGTCAAAGCCCATTCTCCGTTTTATCGCGACCTGTTGTCCCCTTCGGACGCTGCATTGGGCACTCTGGACTGGCACGCTTTCCGTCAACTGCCATTTACGACGAAAGATGACTTGCGCACGGCAGGTCACTTCATGCTCTCTGCTCCGCTGCCCGATGCCTGGATCTATTACGAAACCACCGGTACAACAGGAGCGGCCACGCCCTGTCCGCGTAACGAGCGGGATTCGATATTCAACAACACCCCATTGATACTTCGTTACGAGGCGCTTTTCAAGGCTCACGGCGAACGACACATAGTCGGTGTCATGGGGCCTACGGAGCTTCACTCCACCGGAGATACATTCGAGGACGTCTGTCGAAGTCTGGGGCACACGGTAGTGAAAATGTGGCCGCGATCACCTGTCGTCGGGATGGAACGTGCCATTACGTTGATCAGGGAACTGAAAATCTCCGCACTGGTGTGTACTCCCGCAGTTGCAATCAGCCTGGCAAGGCATTTGATCAACAAAGGGCAGACCCCCTCATCGCTGGGTGTGAAGTTGATATTCACGTTGGGTGAACTCACCACCCCTGGCTTGTTGCGCAACATTGGCGATGTATGGAACAGCGCGGTTTACAACTGTATGTACGCATCCCAGGAGTCTTCCATTCTCGCCGCGTGTGACAAGCAGGGGCATTTGTGCACCGTGCCCTTGAATGTTGTCTATGAAGTGGTCAATCCGATCACCGGCGAAGTCCTGGAACCGAAAGACGGCCAGATGACCGGTGAACTGGTTATCACGCACCTCTATCAGGGCCAAAAGCCCCTTATTCGGTATCGCACCGGAGACACGGTCAGAGCCCGGGTTCTGAATCAGGGCAAGTGGCAGATCATCCCGATCGGACGGCTCAGAGACACGCTGGTTATAAACGGACGCAACCATTGCGCCTACGACGTCGAAGCAGCGCTGTTCGAGCATCTCACAGGCTGTCTGGATTATCACATCCAGGTCGAGACCGTGTCGGGTGTCGATAAATTAAGCGTTACTATCGAGTTGCAGCCCAATAGCGAAGCCCGAAATGACCTGAACGCTGTAGCCGGCTTTATGGAGACTGCACTCGGTGTTCCCGTAAGTATTACTGTCGGCCCTACCGACGCTGTGACTGGCACGGCAGCGATGGTCAGCTGGAAAGCTGCCCGACTCCATGACAAACGTACGGGCGGCGATAATCTGGAGCGTGATACCGCCTTGAAGATCGCTGCACGGAGGGCCTGACCATGGTCGACGTGCCGCTCAACACTAAAAGTAGTCCGCGCAAACCTCACCCATGGGTGTACCTGGATGATCGTTTTGTCGCCGCTGCAGAAGCTCTGGTTCCAATCACGACCCAGGCATTTAATTACGGCACTGCGGTGTTCGAGGGTATACGCGCTTACGTTGCTGATAACGGCGAGCTGAATGTCTTCAGGCTCGACGATCACCTTAAACGTATGGAGAACTCAGCCAGGTTGCTGCAGTTGGACAGCCTGCCTGGCCGCACTGAACTGAAGGAAATAATTCTTGATTTACTGCGTCGCAATGAGGCGCTGACCGACTGCTATATCAGGCCCATGGCCTATAAAAAAGCGCTGCTGCCCGGCGTTGGTTTTGGTGTAAAGCTGACCGGCGTCAGCTCAGGGCTGGTGATCAATACTCTGGCAATGGGCGCCTACATGCCCGCTGCCGGCATCCGCTGCGCCGTTTCGAGCTGGCGACGCATCCCGGATGTATCTCTTCCTTCGCGAGCGAAAATCACCGGTAGCTATGCCAATTCGGCGTTGGCCATGGAGTCGGCGCAACGCAACGGTTTTGACGATGCGTTGATGTTGAATATTCACGGCAATCTGGCCGAGTCAACCACCTCCAATGTGTTCGTGGTCAAGGATGGATGCCTTATCACACCGCCTCTCAGTGCACACATTCTAGAGGGCATTACCCGTGATTCGATCATGACCCTGGCCAGAGAAACATTAGGATTAAGCGTGGTGGAACGAGACATTTCGTTTTCCGAATTGTATTCGGTCGACGAGTGCTTTCTTGCTGGCACAGGGGTCGAGATCGTACCCGTGACACAGATTGATCACTACGTATTGCAGGACCACAAAGTGGGCAAAGTAACCGGCGCGCTGAGAAGCCTCTACCTGCAAACGGTAAAAGGTTCGCATAGCCGATATGCCCACTGGCTGAGCCCCTTGCACAATCGAACATCCGGAGATTTATGACAATGGACAGTAAATTCCTGAATTTGAGTGTAGGCGACTGGCGCGAGGTGATGATTCATACATTGGGGCCGAGTGGAACCAGTAGTGAAGCAGCTGCTGGTTTTTTTACCGAATGGCTTGGCCAGCGCTTTCCTGAATCACAGGTGCAGATCAACCTCAGTGACTCTTATGAGCATGCCTGCTCAGCGATGGACGAGCGCATCCCCGGGGTACTGATCGTGGCCAACGCCTATCCGCAGATTCATAACTTTTATATGAACCCGCGGTTAAGCCTTGTAGCCACTTTCGTCTTCGATACCCCAGAGTATGGCCTGGTGAGCAAGGGGCAGTTGAATACCAGAAAACTGACGATAGCGACTCATCCCGCTCCGCTGATGCTGATTCAGGAGTTGCTGCCTGACGGTTTTGAAGTCGACTCGGTGATCTTTTCGCTGTCTACCAGCGCCGCTGCGGCTGCGGTAGCCAGGGGTGAAGTTGACGTTGCGTTGACCACCGAGGTGGCAGCCCATATCCATGGGCTTCAGTTCATATCGAAGACTCGCCCCATCCGCATGCTCTGGTCCGTCTTCGCGCCGATCCGGTGGAGCACTCAACCCGTTGAAGTCAGCGCACGCTACCGCTGATTCCCCAAACATAAGGCCACCTGGTCAAGCCGGGTAGCCCCCGAATCACTTTTGATCGAGGTCATCATGACTGTCTTGAAGCTCCACACGATCGATTCTGCCCCCCTGAAAAGTAAAGCGTTGCTTCAGAGTTCAATCGACAACTTTGGCTGGATCCCCAATCAAAGTGCCTATATGGCCGAGTCGCCTTCATTATTGGGCGCTTACCAGCGGGCGCATGACCTAGTTATCGAAAGCTCGTTGAGCGAAGAGGAAAAGGCTGTGGTCTGGATAACCACAGGGGTGGAAAACACGTGTTCCTATACCATTCAGGCGCATGCCTTCATTGCCTTGTCCAAGGGCGTCGATCAGTCCGTGGTCGATGCATTGGCTCATCAGCCTGCGCACCTGAATGTCCGTTTGCGGGCATTGCGCGAGTTTACCCAGCAAGTGATCAACTGCCGTGGCCGCTTGAGCGGGGCAGCCGTAGAGGCCTTACTCAAAGCGGGCTTCAGTAAACAAAACATGCTGGACGTTATTCTCGCTGTCGCACAGAAAAACATGTCAACGATCCTGAACAGTATTGCCGGTACTGAAATCGATGAGCGGTTCAAATGGGAAGCCTTTCAAGGGCTCAACACAGTGTCCGAGGCTTGAACGATGCTTCATTTGGACGGTAATACGGTCAAGTCGCTCATGAATATTCAGCTCAGCCTCCAACTTAGCGAGGCCGCGTTCCTGCTGCATTCTTCAGGGCAGGTAGAGCAGCCGTTGCGTACCGTTATCAAGGGCGGTGATAACGCACTGATGGGCGTCATGCCTGCCTACATCAAGAGCGGTCCTTACCAGGGGTTCGGTCTGAAGTCAGTGGTCGTCAGGTTCGGAGACGCTGCCAGCGGTCCTTCTCACATGGGCACGATACTGATTTATGACGAGGCGCAGGTTGCCCCTGTCGTAGGGGTGGACGCAGGTGCAGTTACGGAAATCCGTACAGCGGCTGCATCTGCTCATGCAACACGGTTGCTGGCCGTCCCCGACGCCAGTCGCCTTGCCATCCTGGGCACGGGCTTGCAGGCGAGAGCTCATCTGCAGGCAATGCAAGCGGTAAGGCCGATCAGATACGTTTCAGTATGGGGGCGTAGCAACGAGGCCTGTCGCGAATTTGCGGCCTGGAGCGCGCAGCACTGCGATCTGCCCATTTCGATTTGCAATACCGCTGCCGAGGCTGTTAGCGAAGCCGATATCATCTGTACCACCACTGCTGCACGTTCGCCTATCTTGTTTCATGCGGATCTTCCGGTGCGCTGTCACATCAACGCAATCGGCGCTTCAGCCCCCGGTTTTCAGGAACTGCACGAGGATATCTATCAGGACGTTACGTTATTCACTGACTGCAACCGTTCGGTGCTGGCCGCATCCGACTGCGTGATCAAGGCCGTTGAGAAAGGTCTGCTTGCGCAGCCGGGTGGCGGAACAGAGATCGGCACACTGTGCAAAGATGAAACGCCGCAAACAACTCGAGGCATAACAGTTTTCAAGTCGGTTGGGCTGGCTGTGCAGGATCTGGTGTTCTCTCGGGAAATAATCCGCCAGTGGATAGCGTCCCGTTTAAACGGTTAGCGGTCTTACTTGGTTTACGGCGCTGCTCGCCGGGCACTTATAATTATTTCAAGGAGTGCAACATGCTTGATCTTACTCAGGTTCTTACATATTCGGCTGCGCTGGGCATTGCCGCAGCCATTCCCGGCCCCGGTATGGCTGCGCTGGTAGCACGGAGCGTCAGTGGCGGCGCGGTGTCAGGTTTCTGCCTGCTGTCCGGGCTGATTCTCGGTGACTTGACCTATCTTTCATTTGCAGTATTTGGCCTTGCCATGATTGCCGAACACTTCAATGCGTTGTTTCAGGTCGTGCGTTGGGGGGCCGCGATTTATCTGTGCTACCTGGCCTGGCAGTTCTGGTTCGCAGACCATCAAGCCATAGAAATCGGAAAATCAGCAAAGAAAAAAGAGTTGCTGTCTGCGGCCGCTTCAGGATTGACCATCACCTTGGGCAACCCCAAGACCATTGCCTTTTATCTGGCGCTTTTACCGTTGGTCATCAATCTCGAAACGGTTTCTTTGCAGACGTGGGGGCTGGTTCTGGTGCCGTTGACCGTGCTGGTGTTGCTTGGCGTCGGTGCAGTATTCATATTTGCCGCATTGCGCATTCGACATTTATTGTCGAGCGAGCGCGCCCAGAGAAAACTGTTTCGCGGTGCGGCAGCAATCATGGTAGCGGCGGCAGCGTCGATGCTGGTGCGCTGATCTGCCTGGAGGGTAGATGAGGCCGTTGATGGCCTCATCCGGTCAGCCGTTACAGCTCCTTCTTCAGATGCTTCTCGATCTGCTCAAGCGATTTGCCTTTGGTTTCCGGAAGGCACAGGAAGACAAATATCAACGAGCCGACGTTGATGGCCGCAAAGATGAAGAACGTCGGGTTGCCGATGGTATCGACTGCAATCGGGAAGGTGAATGCCACCGATGCGTTGAACAGCCATTGCATCGATACCGCTGTGCCGGTCAGCAATCCGCGCACCTGCATCGGGAACAATTCCGACATCAGCAGCCAGTAGACCGGCGAGATGCACATCTGCATGAACAGCAGGAACACCAGAATGCAGGCGAGGGCGGTGTAGCTCTGGGTCAGGTTCTGCGGCATGAATTGCAACACGCAACCCAGCGCTGCCTGCATCAGGATGACCATCACCAGTCCGGTCATCAACAAGTGCCGACGGCCATAACGGCCAATCGCCCAAATGCCGAGCAGGGTCGCGATAACCGATACCACGCCGTTGCCGATGGTGGCGGTCAGCGCGGCGTTGGTGCCCATGCCGGTATTCTTGAGAATGATCGGGGTGTAGTACATAAAGGCGTTAACGCCTGTGAGCTGCGCGGTAAAGCCCAGGCCAATGCCGATCAGCAACAACTTGATGACCCAGCCCTGACGCAGCAACTCCCTGGCTTTCGGGCGATGACGAGCCTCCTCGTCCTGCGCTTTCATCTCGTCCACTTCGCGCTGCGCATCCTGCTTGTTGGTGCGCAGTTGCTCCAGCACATCCTGCGCTTCATCGAAGCGGCCTTTGGACGCCAGCCAGCGCGGCGACGGCGGTACGAAGAATGTACCGACCAGCAGCAACACTCCCGGCACCATGGCGATGGCCAGCATGTAGCGCCAGATGCCAGGTGTGTGCAGCAGAGCGGCCATGACCGCGCTTAGAACGTAGGCGAGCAACTGGCCGCTGACGATCATCAGTTCGTTACGGCTGACCAGTCGCGCACGCCGCGACGGTCCGGCGATTTCGGCAATGAACACCGGCACCGTAGCCGAGCCGCCACCCACCGCGATACCCAGCAGGAAGCGCGCAGCGACCATGAACGGAATGGAAGGCGCAATGGCCGTGCCCAGTGCGCCAGCAATGAACAGCACCGACAACAGGCGCAAGGTCAGACGGCGTCCGAAACGGTCGGAGATGTAGCCGCTGGCAAGCGAGCCAAACGCAGCGCCGACGATCAGTGAGGCGGTGATCATTCCTTCGCTGTAGGCATCCAGGCCCAGCCCGCCCTGATCGGTGGGTAGCGTCATGAAAGGCAATGCACCGGCGATGATGCCGGTGTCATAGCCGAACGCCAGCGCACCCATGGTGGCCACGAGCACGGATATAAAAATGAGTCGATTCGGTGAAGCGCTTTGCCGACCTTGCGGATCGGCCGCTGCTGAGGTGCTACTTGAAGACATGAATCTGAAGTCCTTCGTTTGAAACCAGCGTCGCGCCAGTACGTAGATGTCAGGCTTAGGGCGATGTGTTGCGCGCTAGTTCCCTACAAACCCGGTCGGGATTGAATTCTTAAAGGCGTTCTGCGTGCGAGGATGGCTGAAACGATTAACTTGATCTGGTCATAATGACCAAAATTTTCTTGATATTGGTTAATAAGACTAGGTCTTTTTGACTTAAAAATCTGCTATTCATTGATTCCAAAGCAGTTTTTATCTGGCACGCGCGTTGCTCTGACTCCAGTAACGAAACTGCTCACTCTGGAATTGATTATGCTCAGCACTGCCCATAGCGACATCATTAAAGCCACCGTACCGATCCTTGAAACAGGCGGGGAGGCACTGACCACTCATTTCTATCGCATCATGCTCAATGACTATCCTCAGGTTCGTCCGCTGTTCAATCAGGCCAACCAGGCAAATGGCGCACAGCCACGGGCGCTGGCCAATGCGGTGTTGATGTACGCGCGCAATATTGATCGCCTCGAAAACCTCGGGCCGCTGGCGGCGCAGATCGTCAATAAACATGTCGCGCTACAGATACTGCCGGAGCATTATCCGATTGTCGGTGCCTGCCTGCTGCGCGCCATTCGCGAGGTGCTGGGCGCAGAGATCGCAACGGATGCAGTGATCGATGCATGGGCTGCGGCGTATCAGCAACTGGCTGACATGCTGATCAATGCCGAGCGCGATGTGTATGAAAGCATCGCCGCAGCACCGGGTGGCTGGCGTGGCGGACGGCTGTTCAAGGTTGTTCGCAAGGTGCCGGAAAGCAGCGAGATCATGTCGTTCTACCTGCAGCCTGTTGATGGTAAACCGGTCATCGCGCACAAGCCCGGTCAGTACATCGGTATCTGGTTGAACACCGAAGGCGGAGAAATTCGTAGAAATTACTCGCTCTCTGCGCCTGCCAACGGTGTGAGCTATCGCATCAGCGTCAAGCGAGAGCAGGGCGGCGTTGCGTCCGGCTACCTGCACGATCAGGTCGCAGTGGACGACACCGTAGAATTGTTCCCGCCCTCTGGCGAGTTCGTGCTTATCGAAGGCAGCAAACCGCTGGTACTGATCAGCGGCGGTGTCGGCATCACCCCGACGCTGGCCATGGCGGAAGCGGCGTTGCAGGCAGGTGGCCGACACGTCGTGTTTATCCACTACGCGCGTAATGCCAGCGTGCAGGCGTTCCAGGCGGTCATTGATGATTGGCGCGAGCGATATGCGCAGTTTGCGGCGCACGTGGTTTACAGCGAAGCTACGGCCGGTGACGCACCGGCAAATACCGTGACGGGGCTTGCTTCGACGGAGCATCTGCAGCAATGGTTGCCGGAGGACACGGATGTCGAGGCCTACTTTCTTGGTCCGAAGCCGTTCATGGTGTTCATCAAGCGCGCGCTGCACGAGCTGGGTGTTCCGGACCGGCAGAGCCATTATGAGTTTTTTGGTCCGGCCGAGGCGTTGGCCTGAGCGCATTCAGATGCGCAGAAGCGCATATCTTTTGAAGCATCCCCTTAAAAAGGCTGCTTCAAGTATTTTTTGAACAGGAGGGCGCACCATGAATCTGGCCGAGCAATATCGAGCTTACATCGCCTGTCTTAACGAACGCCGCTGGCAGGATCTCGGCGATTTCGTCGACGACGATGTGCAATACAACGGCGAGCGGATCAGCGTGGCCGGCTACCGGGCGATGCTGGAAAACGACGTCAGGATTATCCCTGACCTGCGTTTCAACATTGACTTGCTGGTGGTTGAGGCGTCACAGGTTGCTGCCCGCCTGATATTCAACTGCTCGCCGCAGGGGCGATTTCTGGGGCTGGATGCGCATGGCCAGCGCATTACCTTTTCTGAAAACGTGTTCTACACATTCAGCGACGGCAAGATTGTCAGCGTCTGGTCGGTCATTGATAAAGCCGCAGTGGAGCGAGAACTTCGTGGCGAGCCAGCGGCCGGCTCCAGTGACAGAGGCGCCTGAGATTTTCATCGGTGTGCAGCTCATCAACGCAGCTTTTCCGGCACGCTCGTCGAAGTAACAGCATTTCAGGGCACTCCCCGGTGGCAGCGCAGTCTTTTCTAGACACTTTCACCCCGCGGAGCCCGACATGATCACTGTCCACCACCTGAACAACTCACGTTCGCAGCGCATTTTGTGGCTGCTTGAAGAGCTCGACCTGCCCTACGAGATCAAGCGTTATCAGCGCGACCCGAAAAGCAATCTTGCGCCGCCTGAACTCAAGGCTGTCCATCCGCTGGGCAAATCACCGGTTATTGAAGATGGCCCTCATGTTGTCATCGAGTCAGGTGCCATTGTCGACTACCTGATTCGCCGTCATGGCGATGGCCGACTACAACCGGACCCTGCCAGCGCTACCTACGATGAGTACGTGCAATGGCTGCATTTCGCGGAAGGCTCGGCCATTCTCCCGCTGATGCTCAACCTGTACGTAGGACGTCTGGGTGACGCTGGCGCACCGCTGCATCCGCGAATTCAGTCAGAGCTGGCCAATTATCTGGGTTACCTGAACGACTCTCTGGGGTTGACGCCTTATCTGTTGGGAGAAGATCTGAGTGGCGCGGATATTCAGATGAGCTTCATTGGCGAGTTCGCCAAGGCTCAGGGAATGCTGCAGCCGTACCCGAATGTGACGGTGTGGGTTGAAAGACTGCAGGGCAGGCCTGCGTACCGCAAGGCTTTGGAGCAGGGTGGGGAATATTCTTTCGCCAAGTAACCGCCGTGCCTGAGGCGCTTGCGCCGCGCATAGTCACGAGAAGTGTTCTCCCGGACACCTCTCGTTCCCATGCTCCAGCGTGGTAACGCAGTTCTCGACGCTCTGCGTCGCAAGAGGACGCAGAGCGTCCAGAAAGGCATGCGACGCAGAGCGCCGCACGATAGTTGCGGTTATCGTTCCGCACGCTCTGCGTCGCCAAGGCGCGTACGTTGCTGGTCAGCCTTCGGACAGGCTTACCGAATCCTGATCCGCTTCGGCCGCCAGCTTCAAGCGGTCGGCCTTGCTGATGTATTTGGCCTTGCTCTGCGGGGCCAGTTTTGCGCTGGCCTTTTTTGCGCTGGCCTTTTTTGCGTGGGCTTTCAGTAGCTGCTGTATTTTTTTACGACGATTCATGCTCTTCAACTCGCTTGCAGATGCGTGGATGATACCAGCTGGAATATCTGCTCATACACGCGTCGATTACCCTACGTTTCCAACCATCTGCCACAGCGACGCCCCGACACCGGTGATGCTCTCTCCGGCAATCAGGCCTGCCGCTGCGGTAATGGCGAAGCGTTCTGTAAGGGACGGCCAGCGACAGTTCACCAGCCAGGTAAGCACCGCGCCAAGGGCCATCATCAGAGATACTGAGGCTGGCAGGACAAAAGCCAGGCCCAGGGCGGCGGCGCTCGGCATGTACCGGGTGCGATGGGCGGGTAACGTGCTGTCGAGGATGCCCAGCAACAACCCCGCCAGCCCGCCGATGAAAATTGCCCAGCGGATACTCGCTGACAATGAATCCAGGCCGTGGGTCAGCGTTTGCGCGACGGCTTTCCAGGTGGCCACCGCCGGGGCGGGCCATTCCTCGGTAAGCAGCATCGATTGCGGGTCCGGGATCAGCGCCATGTAAGCCAGGACGCCGACGATGCTGCCGACGAAAATCCCCAGTGTCTGGGCGATCAACTGTTTACGCGGCGTGGCACCAATCGCCCGGCCGACCTTGAAGTCGTTCATCAGGTCCGTGCATTGCCCGGCAGAACCTCCGGCCGTGTTGGCGCTCATCAAGTTGATCGGCACCTGCCCGGGCGCGACGATGCCGAAGCTCAGTTGGGATAACTGCCCGATTGCCCCAATGGGAGGAATGCCGGTGGCACCGACCACTCGAGCCGCCACGGCCGCCAGGCAGATTGCCAGGGGAATGGTCAGCAACGCCATCCACAGGTTAATGCCGAACAACAGCGCCTGCAGGCTAACGACCAATATGATCGCCAGTACGAAACCGGCGGCAGGCCCTGCCTTTGGCATTGACCACGTCGTCCCGCCACTGGCTCTGGTGGATTTGTGCAGTGCCCACAAACGAATCGCCAGTGAAGCCAGGGTCGAGCAGACCATCAGGCTTACACCCGGCCACAGCAACCATTCCACCAGTGCTGCGAACTGCGGGCCGCTGCTGTCGGCCGGTAATATCACCAGCCCCTGTTCCAGCAGCCACGGCCCCACGCCGCCCCAGGCCAGCAGAGCACCGAGCAGCAGGGTAATGCCGACGCGAATGCCGATAATTGCGCCAAACCCCACCAGCAGCAGCGAAGGGTCGGCGGTAAAGGTCAGACGCTCCAGGTGAGCGCTCGGCGACCAGCGCGGGAAGGCCCATATGAACGTGTCGACCCACTTGGCCAGCGCAGACAGCAACGCGGTGCTGAGCAGCACCTTCAAGCGTATTGCGGCTTCGCGCCCATGGTTGTAGATGTGTAGCAGGGTTTCCAGAGTGGCCATGCCTTCGGGAAACTTCAGCGACTTGTCGTTGAGCAGTGATGGGCGCAAGTACCAGGCAATCCAGATCCCCAGAAAGCTCACCGAAAAGACCCAAGCGATCATCGGGATGGCGTCCAATTGCTGGCCTGTCAGCAAGGTATAAGCCGGAATCGGCGCGACCAGCCCGCCGGAAATGATCGACGCAGCGGCCGAGGCGACCGTCTGATTGATGTTGCTCTCATGCAGCGTCCACGGCAGCTGCCCGGAGGCGCGCTTCGACAGCCCTTGCCAGATCGCATAACCGATCAACAGCGCAATGATCGACATGTTGAACGACCAGCCGATCTTCAACCCGGCGTACACATTGGAAGGTGTCAACAGGATACCGAGCACGACCCCGGTAATGACCGCGCGCAGACTAAGTTCACGCTCGACAGGACTGGCAAGAGGGATCGATGGCGAGGTTGAAAGCATGCGAGTTCCTTTCGGCAATGAGACAAGGCAACCTATAAAGTGAGCGTCATATCGGCCGAAGGTTCATATGGCAGGCTTCGTTGTGGAGTGGCGTTAAGGCATCCGTTTGTCCCGATCTTTGCCGACCGGCTACGCAGGGTGCCTGTTGCGGGAGCATCAGAAATCAGACTCTTGGAAGGACATCGCCACGCGCCCTCTGATGAATTACAGGCGGTGAACCAGAATATCCAGCCCCTCGTCAGTGTGTGGAGTCTGGAAGTAGCGCGTGATCAGCCTGAACTCCGCATCTGTAGCCGCAAATTCATGCTCTGCTGTTTCGTTACGAGCATGCAGTCTGGCAAGGCAAATATCATCTTCCACATCGAGATAGTGCAGTCGATGCTTAACCTGAGCGTCTTCAGCCAGGCTGAGAAGCCACTCACGGTCTGCAAGCGTGTTTGCAGGAAAATCCAGAACCAAGCAAATGTCTGACTTCAGCATGTCTATGACCAGAGGGCCGATGATGTCGCGAATTCGATGGGCCAGACGCACGTAGTCCGCCACTGATTTGATCTCGTCAGGGTAGAGCCGAGAGAGCCATTGATCTTCACTGAGCAGGATCGCTGAATGCTCGGTCGCGATTGATTTTGCCAGTGTCGATTTACCGGATGCGATCTTGCCGCACAGCAGGTGAAGTTTCGTGGCGAGCATCAAGGCGTGTCCCTTTTCCAGTCGTAAGGTGTGCATTCCTGAGCAGAGGCGAGGCCGTGACCCTGCGGGAGCCTCTCAGCCAAGCACATTCAGCGCATCATTGAAATGGCACTCGCGATCATCACCGCAACGTGTGCGTCATTCTAGTCGCATAACCCTGCGGCGATCATCCTGCGCACGGCGCGGGCAATATCTTGCGTCGCCTGCCCGGTCTGCTCGCCTGGCAACTGATCGAACATATGCGGCACGCCTGGGTAGACATGCAATTCCATCGGCACCCCCGAGCGCGACAGGGTCAGCGCGAATGCCAGGTCCTCTTCCAGAAACAGGTCCAGTGCGCCAACGCAGATGAAGGTGGGCGGCAGATCGCTCAGGTCGGTGGCCAGTGCGGGGGAGAACAGGGTCTTGCGATCATCGTCCAGTGCGTAGGCACCGCGCAGGCTTTCCCAGCAAAAATGATTGGCCTGGCGCGACCAGCTGAAAGTGCCGGTAGTCGGGTTGGCTGGCGGAGCGTCAGGCGCGCCAGTGCGGTGATCGAGCATGGGGTAGATCAGCACCAGACCGGCGAGTGTCCGCAGCCCTTTGTTTCTTGCCAGCAGAGCGAGCGCGGCAGCAAGCCCGCCGCCGGCGCTGTGGCCCATGATCACCAGGTTACCGGTGTTCATGCTCAGCGTCGGCCCGTGGCTGAATATCCACTCCAGCGCTGCGTAACAGTCTTCCAGCGGGATCGGGAATGGATGCTCGGGGGCGAGCCGATAATCGACAGCGACGATGATTGCCTTGAGCTCGACGGCTAGCTCTGCGAGGTAATCATCGGCCATCTCCGGGCTGCCCAGAACAAAGCCGCCACCGTGGATATACAGGATGACGGGGAGTCCAGAGTGAGAGAGCGAAAGGTCCGGACGATAAAGACATAACCTGACGCCGTTGTCCGAATCGGAGGAGGTCCAGTGTTGCTCGCCGCGCTTGGTGGCGGCGGTTGCCCATGAGGCGCTGACGCGAGCCCTGATGTCGGCAAGGGTGTGCAGCGTCCAGTTGCTCGACGGCTCGTCCATGAACCAACGATAGGCCGGGTCCAGTAATTCATCGGCGTTCAATACGTGCTCCCGAGGCGCAGGGAAATAAGCCCCTGCGCCTGTCAGTGCTTAAAGCCACGCCTTGATTTGCGTACAGACGGCGGGCGTGGAAATGCCATAACGATCATGCAGTGTAGGCAGCGCTCCAGCGTCGAGAAAAGCGTCCGGCAGGGCGATCTGCCTGAAGGTCGGTGTAACGCCATTGCGCAGCAACACCGTCGCCACTGCTTCGCCCAGCCCGCCGATAATCGAGTGGTTTTCGGCGGTCACCACCAGACGGCCTGGTTTTCTGGCTTCCGCCAGAATGGTCTGCTCGTCCAGCGGCTTGATGGTCGGCACGTGCAGCACCGCAACATCGACACCGTCGGCCTGGAGTGCCTTGGCCGCTTCCAGGGCACGCATGGTCATCAGGCCGGTGGAGATGATCAGCACGTCGTTGCCGGTGCGCAGGGTCTTGGCTTTGCCGATCTCGAATGTGTAACCGTATTCGTCCAGCACCAAGGGCACGTTACCGCGCAGCAGGCGCATGTACACCGGGCCCTGATGCGCTGCGATCGCAGGGACCGCCTGTTCTATTTCCAGTGCATCACAGGGGTCGACGATCATCAGGTTGGGCATGGCGCGAAAGATCGCCAGGTCATCGGTGGCCTGATGGCTGGGGCCGTAGCCGGTGGTCAGGCCCGGCAGGCCGCAGACGATTTTGACGTTGAGGTTGTCCTCGGCAATCGCCATACAGATGAAGTCGTAGGCGCGACGTGAGGCGAACACCGCATAAGTGGTCGCAAACGGTACGAAGCCTTCCCGAGCCATGCCCGCAGCCGCGCTCATCAGCAACTGTTCGGCCATGCCCATTTGGTAGAAACGTTCAGGGTGCGCTTTGGCGAAGATATGCAGGTCGGTGTATTTCGACAGGTCAGCCGACAGCCCGACGATATCCTGACGTTGCTCCGCGAGCGCCGCCAATGCATGACCGAACGGAGCCGGGCGGGTGGCCTGACCCTCGGAGGCGATGGACGCGATCATCGCCGAGGTAGTGAGTTTTTTCTTCGGGGCAACGGACGGAGCCGAGGTGTTATTGGCAGAGCTCATACGGTTTTCCCCTCGTCGAGGTTGTTCAGTGCGACGTCCCATTCGTGCTCATCCACGCGGATGAAGTGGGTCTTTTCACGGGTTTCCAGAAACGCCACGCCCTTGCCCATTTTCGTGTCGCAGATGATGACCCTGGGCTGAGCGCCGACGTGTTGGCGGGCCGCGTCGAAGGCTGCGACCAGTGCGTTCAAGTCGTTGCCGTCGACGCGCTGGGTAAACCAGCCAAACGCCTGCCAGCGATCCACGATGGGTTCGAAAGCCAGCACTTCACTGGAGTGGCCATCGGCCTGCTGGTTATTCACATCGACGATCGCGATCAGGTTGTCCAGTTTCCAGTGCGAGGCGGACATGGCCGCTTCCCAGGTCGAGCCTTCGTTCAGCTCGCCGTCCGACAGCAGGTTGTAAACGAAAGATCTTGAGGCCTTGCGCTTCAGCCCCAGGCAGGCACCTACCGCAATGCCCAGACCATGACCTAGCGAACCGCCGGTTATTTCCATTCCGGGGGTGTAAGTCGCCATCCCGGACATGGGCAAACGGCTGTCATCCGAGCCGTAGGTTTCCAGTTCATCGAGCGGGACGATTTCCGCCTCTATCAATGCCGCGTACAGCGCAATGGCATAGTGGCCGATCGACAGATAAAAGCGGTCGCGCTGCTCCCATTCAGGGTCTTCAGGCCGATAGTTCAGCGCGTGAAAATAGGACACGGCGAGCAGGTCCGCAGCGCCCAGTGCCTGTCCGACATAACCCTGGCCCTGAACCTGGCCCATGCGTAATGCGTGCCGGCGAATGTTATGAGCACGCTGCGCCAGCGAGGTTGAAGGCGCAGATAAAGTAGTGGCTGTCATGGTGATTACTCCGTTGACTCAACGATTGACCGAGGCGGCGGGGATGCGCAGCACCAGATAGGCGCCGATGAACAGCACGCCGGTAATCAGGTACATGCCGATGGCGCTTGAGCCGGTCGTGGTGGTGATCCAGCCGATCAGGTAGGGCGAACAGAAGCCCGCGAGATTGGCGAAACTGTTGATTCCGGCGATCCCGGCGGCCGCCGATACCCCGCCCAGCAGCGTGGTAGGCAGCATCCAGAACATGGAGGACGCCGAAAGAATGCCCGCAGCGGCGAGGCACAGGCTGAGCACCGACAGCAGCAGATTGCCGCCGAACAGCGCTGCCAGGCTTAACCCCAGAGCGCCTGCGATCATCGGACCTACCAGGTGCCAGCGGCGTTCTCGATGCTTGTCGCCGCTGCGCCCCATCAGCAGCATCACGACGATTGCGCACAGGTAGGGAAGGCTGGTCATCAGGCCGATGTGCAGCGGGTCGGAAACGCCTGCGTTGCGAATCAGCGTCGGCAGCCAGAAGGTGATCGCGTACTGGCCCATCACCACGCAAAAGTAGATGCACGCCAGCAGCCACAGACGCTTGTCGCGAATGAAGGCGCCTACCGACGCGTGTACCACTTTCTGGCTGTTGTCCTCTTGCAGTTCCTTGTTGACCAATTCCTTTTCTTCAGCGGACAGCCATGTCGCCTGGTGCACGCCATCCTTCAGATAGCTCAGTACCAACAAGCCGACGATCACCGTCGGGATCGCTTCAAGGACGAACATCCATTGCCAGCCGGCCCAGCCATGAACGCCTGCGAAGCGGGTCATGATGTAGCCCGACAGCGGACCGCCGATCATGCCGGACAGCGGGATGGCGATGAACCAGAGCACGGTCATGCGCGCGCGGCGATAAGAGGGGAACCAGTACGTCAGGTACAGCAGCAGGCCCGGCGCCAGACCGGCTTCCGCCACGCCGAGCAGAAAGCGCAGGGCATAGAACTGCCAGGCGGTTTCGACAAAGGCGAAGAGGGCGGAAATGATGCCCCAGGAGATCATGATGCGGGCGATCCAGCGTCTTGCCCCGACGCGATGAAGGATCAGGTTGCTGGGCACTTCGCAGAGGAAATAGCCGATGAAGAACATGCCGGCACCGAGGCCGTAGACGGTCTCGCTGAACGACAGGTCGTTCATCATCTGCAGCTTGGCGAAGCCGACATTGACACGGTCCAGGTACGCGCACAGGTAGCACAGCATCAGGAACGGCATCAGTCGCCAGGCGGTCTTGCGGTAGGCATTGGCGCGCGTGGTCGACACCGCGTCGAGGGTCATGGTGGTTATCATGATGGTCTGATCTCTTGTTTTTATAGACCGCCAGGCATTCGCCCGGCGTATCGTCGATCCAGAACAAACACGGGCTGTTTGCCAGCCCGTCCACACGCGGTCAGTGAATCAGCATGCCGCCGTTCACATCCAGCGTGATACCGGTGAGATAGGACGACAGGTCGCTGGCCAGAAACAGCGCGGCATTGGCCACGTCCTGCGCTGCGCCCAGGCGGCCTAGCGGAATGCCGTCGATGATCGCGTGGCGTCGCTCATCCTGCATCAGACCGCCGGTGATATCGGTATGAATCAGACCGGGGGCGATGGAATTGACACGCACCTGATCAGGCCCGAATTCACGTGCCATCGCCTTGCCCAGCCCCAGCACGCCGGCTTTCGCTGCGCTGTAGTGAGGGCCACCGAAAATGCCTCCGCCACGCTGGGCGGAAACCGAAGACATGCAGACGATGCTGCCCGAGGATTGGGCGCGCATGGTCGGGATCACCGCTTGCGACATGAGCAGAGTGCCGCGCAGGCTGACGTCGAGCACCTTGTCGTAATCGCCAGGGCGGATGTCCAGAGTCTTGATGGGCTGTGTGATACCCGCGTTATTCACCAGAATGTCAATGCGACCGTAGTGCGCGATGATTTTGCTGACGGCTTCGTGAACCTGTTTTTCATCGGCGACGTTGGCTGCCAGGCCCAAGTGGCCTTCACCCAACGCGGCAGCGGCATCGCGTGCAGCGGATTCGTCCAGATCGATAATGACCACGCGTGCACCATGGCGGGCGAACGTGACCGCGGTTGCGCGACCGATACCGCGCTCCGACGCCGCGCCGGTGATGACTGCGATTTTGCCTTGAAGAAGCATGAGGGATACCTCTGATTATTGTTGTTGGGTTCGATTCGGGTGATCGATGACTTCAGAGTGTTCCCGGTGCCGGTTCTGAGCAATGCCGCAAAAATCACTGGGTGCTGAAAAAAATTCACCTCTCGTCAATCCGCAATACCAGTGGTTGAATGCATGAAACTCGAATAATCGGACACATCGGAGTGTTCATGCAGCCTGATGACGATGCACCTCTGAGCCTGCCACCGCTGAAAGCGCTTCAGGCCTTCGAACAGACTGCCCGCTTCGGCAATCTGGCCAGAGCAGCCGAGGTCCTGGACCTGACACCCTCGGCAGTTAGTCACCAACTGGCCAGACTGGAGGCTTTGATCGGACGGCAATTGTTCGTCCGGGCCGCGCGCGGTGTCACGCTCACGCCGGTCGGCGAGCAGTATCTGAAAGATGTCTCGGGGGTGTTGCACAGCCTTGCCGTCGCGACCGAACGTGCGGCAAGCGATGTCAGTCTCGATTGCTTGCGCCTGCATTCAGCGCCCAGTTTCGGGCTGCTCTGGCTAATGCCGAGGCTGGAGGCGTTTCGGGTAAGCCACCCGCATATCCAGATCAACCTGTCGTGCTCTTATGAGTCACTGCATTTCAGCCGGGACAAGATCGATGTCGATATCCGTCATGGCAGGCCAAACTGGCCGAGCTACGAAGTGCGCACCCTGCGTGACGAGAAATTCGCTGTGCTGGCGTCTCCGCAACTGCTGGCGCGTCGCCCGGTGCACAGCGCAGCGGATTTGCTCGACCGCGAATTGATTCTCTCCGAAGCCACGTTGCTCAAATGGCCCGAATGGTTTGCCCGGCATGGACTGGCTCGCCCGGAAAAGCCTTATGCGCTGAGTTTCGACCGCTCGTACATGACGCTGGAAGCCGCCAGTCACGGCTTGGGTTTTTCGCTGGAAAGCACCTTGCTGGCGCAAAAGTATCTGGGCACTGGCGAACTGATCGAAGTTGCGCCTCAAGAATTGACTGCACCGGTTGCAGCGCATCATCTGGTCTTTCCCAAGGCCCATTCCGGCTTCCCCAGAGTCAGAAGATTTCTTGAATGGATGGAGAATGAGTTAGGGCAGGGGTTTGTGTTTTGAGCCGCCCCGCTTATGTTTTAGCCTCTTTGCCAAGCGTGAGCATGGCATAGGGCATGGCCTCATTCTCATGCGGTCTGAATAAGCCTCACCATGGAGATGTCATCATTTATGGAAAATAAACTGGTTTCCAGGACCGCAGTCGTTACCGGCGCGGCTCAAGGCATCGGTGCCGCCATTGCAAGACTCTTTGTGCAACAAGATCGCGCCTGCGAAAGACAGTTTTTACCGATTCTGTTGAATAAGTCGTCGACCAATGATCAGCCCGTTTGAGAAAACCAGTTTTTTCAACACAGCCGGCCCAAAGCTGCCCTTCGCGGGGAAAAAAATCATGGCTAAGTGCTACCGGTCGCAAAATACCGCAGCGGTGATGCTTGATAATCGTTTTTCTGAGAGACTGAAATTCGACAATTGTGAAAAGAGAGGCGCGCTTCAGTCTCTCTTTTACTCCTTCAATTTGAACCACGCCGCGGAACAGGATTCTGCGGCCGTTGGGAGATCCGTTTGCTTAATGTCCCCAAGGATCTGATCGGTGATGACCGCCTGTCTCATATGCTGAGTGCCAGCGAGAGACTGACCTGTGCGGCCTCGGTGGAGGAGGTCGTCGCTGTGTTGAGGGACACGGCGCGCGCTGCGGTAGGCGCGGAGGGCATTGCGGTCGTCATTGAAAATGAAGGCCGCTGTTCTTATGTAGCCGAAGATGCGGTCTCTCCCCTTTGGCAAGGACAGAGCTTCCTGATTGACCATTGTGTATCTGGTTGGACGATGCGTCATGGTGAGACGGTTGCGATCCGTGACGTTTGGCTCGATCCACGCATCCCGCAGGACGCTTACGCGCCGACCTTTGTCCGAAGCCTCGTGATGGTGCCCATCGGTAGACCTGTTCCGTTCTCGGCGCTTGGCGCTTACTGGTCCGATGTTCGCGATCATGATCCCGATACGATCAAACTGTTGGAAAGTCTGGCGCGACTGGCAACCATCGCAATCGAGAATGCGCGCCTGACCCAGGCACGCAATCGCGGGGCGGCACTAAGGACCACTCAGAATCGAATCCTGGAGCTGGCTGTAGAAGTAACAACCCTGAACGTTACCCTGGATGCAATCGTCCGCGAAGTGGAAGCGCTGTCAACGTCGGGATTCGTGGGGAGCATCGTGCTCCTGGATGAAGACATGGAGCACGTGGAGCATTGTGCCGGCCCGAGTCTGCCTGACGCTTACACTGACGCTCTCAAAGCCATTGCTGTCGCCCCGTTCCTGTGCTATCAGAGCGCATTAATGGCAGTGGCCGACATCATGATCGACCCACGCTGGAGCGAGTTTCGTGATCTGGCCGTCGGACATGGGCTGCTCGTCTGCTGGTCGGTTCCTATCCGTTCGGCGCAGGGCGCACTGCTCGGTGCGTTCGTCCTGTACCACCGTGAGCTGCGTGAGCCATTGCCAGCGGATATTGAGATCATCAACTTCGTGGCTCATACGGTCGGACTGATTGTTCACCGTGCACGAACGGATTCCGCGATCCGTATCAGCGAGTCGAGATTGCGTCTTGCCGTCGACCACGCCGATGTGGGTTTCTGGGACGTGGATTTGGTTCATGACACGCTGGTTTGGCCTTCACAAACCAAGGCGATGTTCGGCATCTCGGCTAACGTGAAAGTCACGTTGCAAGATTTTTATGATGGTTTGCACCCTGAGGATCGTGATGCGACGATCGACGCCTTCCTGGCGGCCGCAGATCCAGAGCGTCGCGCGCTCTACGAGGTCGACTACCGCACGGTTGGCCGAGAGGACGGCGTCGTTCGCTGGATCGCGGCAAAGGGGCGCGGGGTGTTCAATGCAGCCGGTGTCTGTTTGCGCGTCACCGGCACCGCAATCGAAATCACTGCTCGCAAGGCCGCCGAGGAGGAGTTGAGGGAGCTTAACGACACCCTTGAAAGGCGAATTGTCCAGGCCATCGCCGAGCGCGAGGAGGTCCAGCAGACGCTGCGCCAGAGCCAGAAGATGGAAGCGATGGGGCAGCTTACCGGCGGCGTTGCGCATGACTTCAATAACCTGCTCACGCCCATTGTGGGCACGCTCGATCTGCTTCTGCGACGTGGCGTGGGTGGCGATCGAGAGCAACGTCTCATCTCGGGCGCAATGCAATCGGCGGAGCGTGCCAAGACGCTGGTACAGAGACTGCTGGCCTTCGCGCGCCGTCAGCCGTTGCAGACGGTTCCGGTCGATGTGGCCAAATTGCTGAGCGATATGGGCGATCTGGTGGCCAGAACGGCCGGGCCGAAGATCAAAGTGGTCGTCGACGCTCCAGAGAATCTGCCCGCTGCCATTGCCGATCAAAACCAGCTGGAGATGGCTGTTCTCAACCTTTCCGTGAACGCGCGTGACGCGATGATCGGGGGCGGCACGCTGTGCATATCTGCCGGCACGGTGCTGGTCGGCGATGGGCATCGTTCGAAGCTGCCGAAAGGCGAATACCTCTGTTTAACCGTCGCAGATACGGGCACTGGCATGGACGCTGCCACGCTTGGCCGAGCGGTGGAGCCATTCTTCTCCACAAAGGGTGTCGGCAAAGGGACTGGTCTGGGTCTTTCGATGGTGCATGGGCTGGCATCACAATTGAACGGTGCTCTCACGATTCAGAGTTCGCCAGGTTTCGGGACGAAAGTGGAGCTGTGGTTGCCGCGCAGCATGGCCGTGCCAGCAGCGGCTTTGCACATTGTCGAGGCGTCAGAGCCGCTATTGACGCGCGGGATCGCGCTGCTGGTCGACGATGAGGAACTGGTACGGGCAAGCACCTGTTACATGCTGGCCGAGCTGGGTTACCGCGTGATCGAGGCCGGGTCAGGTGAAGAGGCCATGCAACTGATAGCCAACGGGCAGGCATTTGATCTGCTGATCACTGACCACCTCATGCCGGGTATCAACGGGACCGATCTGGCCCGGGTGGTCCGCTCCTCAAGGCCTGGAACCGCGGTCCTTCTGGTCTCCGGGTATGCCGAACGTGAGGGCCTTGATCCGGATCTTCCGCGGCTCACAAAGCCGTTTCGCAAAAGCGAACTTGCAGCATGCCTTGCCCCGCTTCACGGCAAGGGCGGCGGCCCCGCGTCAGAAGCTTATGGCTTGGCACCCTGACCTTCGCCAGAGTACGGGGTGAAGGCCGTCGTTCCTGTCAGCTCGGCTTTGGCAGTCAATGATGTGCCGCTCATCCCAGGCTACGGCCTCACACCTGCCGACGGGATGATCATCGACGCTATGCCTCTAAACCTCCTTGGGCTGTGAAAATTTGCAGGGTTGGCCGCTAGCGCTTATATCCGCCCCTCAAACGGCCAGCCGATGCGCTTTCCAAGCATCACCGTCCTCGCTTTGCGAGCCTGTCCACAGCAGCTGCTTTTCCGGCGCACTAAACATCGAACGCAGGTTTTTTTCGATGGTGTTGCACAAGTCTTCCATGCGAATCCGGTGCTGACTGCTGCCGAAGGGCGCTTGCAGGTCGGTGCCGATACGGTCCATTGCCAGTAGGAGGCAGCCGACTACTGTGGATATCGCCGGGGTGAACCAGCCCAGGGTGGTTACCATGCTCAGTGGCATGATGACGCAGAACAAGGTGCTGAACAGCCTCGGAAAATAGACGTACGGGTAGGGCAGAGGTGTGTTGGCGATGCGTTCCATGCCGCCCTGGCAGTTGGACAGTTCGACCATGGTCGACTCCAGTCGCGCCAGACGAATGCTGTCGATGCGTCCCGCTGCAAACTCTTCGGAGATGATGGCCGCCGAGCCGTTCAGAATGTCATTGGGAAAGTTATTGCTATCAGAGGCCCGACGAATTTCGGCGTCCGACAACAGTCCGTCGAGTTTTGCGGTGCCGACATCGCCTTTGAGATGGGCCCGCAGTGCCCGCAGGTAGGCCACGTGGCGATGAAACAGCACTTCTTTCACCGGGTTGTTGCGATCATCGGTATTACCTTCAATCAAGGTAATCACCTGGCGGCCATAGCTGCGTGAGCTATTGACCATCGCGCCCCACAACGTACGCGCTTCCCACCAGCGGTTGTAGGCACTTGTGTTGCGAAAGCTGATCAGCACGATCAATGCCGAGCAAAGCAGAGTGAGAGGCATCAGCGGGAAATCGATGCCCTTGCCTTCGATCAGCATGACATCCATGGTCACGGCCAGGTCCCAGAGCAGAAGCCAGAACAGCGACCAGCCAACATAGGTCACTGTTCTGCTGATGCACCGCCATTTTTTTTCGAAAAGACCCGTCATTACGGCACTCCCTTGCTGGGTTGGAAAAAGGCTGTGCATGTTCATTGAACACGCTATGCCGCGAACTTACGCCGCTTGCCTTAAAGCCCGCTTAATTTCCAGGTGCGTAATCTTCAACACGGTTTGCTGTGCTGTTTCGGCTGGAGCCTTTGAGTTCGGCATGCACAGGTCATGCACTGGAACCGTCAACGGATCCGGGACCACACAGCCTTTGTCGATCCTGTTCAATTGGCGGGTAGCCGGACGTTTCGCTGTTTCTGGCGTTGTTTGATCGACACTTCGCTGCATTGCTTTCGCGCAACTACTCGTTCCGGACAAGCCCGCCTCAGCGTTTTGCTGTTCAAACTCCGTAGACCGAGAGGGAATTTCCATGCACATCAACCGATCCGCCCCACAACCGCCTGGTATTGAGATGGAGAGCTTTCGAACCGCGTCTGACGCGTCTCTTGCTTCCAGTTCTGTGCGGTCCGTCAGCTCCGGTGCGCAGGACAATCTGCATGCGATTACTGATTACCTGAAGGAT
The DNA here is from genome assembly GCF_032587795.1 of Pseudomonas syringae group sp. 247E2. NCBI lineage: Bacteria > Pseudomonadati > Pseudomonadota > Gammaproteobacteria > Pseudomonadales > Pseudomonadaceae > Pseudomonas > Pseudomonas syringae group sp. 247E2. The sequence continues at coordinate 141,730 of NZ_JAWHPK010000015.1, forward strand.
CATGTGTTCGCTGCACACAAATTGCCGTTGACCGACTCATTGGAGGACCACGCTGCCATTCATGCTCATAACGAGCAGATCGATGCGCTGATCGATGCACGCGCCAGGCGTTTGAGCGAGCAGGGCGAAACCCGTGCAAGCATCGGAGAAACATTTGCCAAGGCGGAAAAGTTCGACCGATTGGCGACTACCGCATCAAGCGCGTTACGGGCCACGCCATTTGCCGCGGCTTCGGTGCTTCAGTACATGCAACCGGCGATTAACAAGGGCGATTGGCTACCTGCTCCACTCAAGCCGCTAACCCCGTTTATTTCCGGGGCGCTGTCGGGAGCGATGGACCAGGTGGGCACCAAGATGATGGATCGCGCGACGGGTGATCTGCATTATCTGAGCACCTCGCCGGACAGGCTCCATGATGCGATGGCTACTTCCGTGAAACGCCACTCGCCAGGGCTTGGCAGGCAGGTTGTGGACATGGGGATTGCGGTGCAAACGTACTCGGCGCGCAACGCAGTACGCACGGTATTGGCGCCGGCACTGGCGTCCAGACCGGCAGTCCAGAGTGCTGTTGACATCAGCGTGTCGACGGCGGGTGGTCTGGCTGCCAACGCAGGCTTTGGCAACCGCATGCTCAGTGTGCAGTCGCGCGATCACCTGCGTGGTGGTGCATTCGTGCTCGGCCTGAAGGATAAAGAGCCCAAGGCTGATCTGAATGAAGAAACCGACTGGCTCGATGCTTACAACGCGATCAAGTCGGCCAGCTACTCAGGTGCGGCGCTTAACGCTGGCAAGCGGATGGCCGGCCTGCCACTGGACATCGCGACTGACGGGCTCAAGGCGGTGAGAAGTCTGGTCTCGGCAACCAGTCTGGTACAAAACGGTGTTGCCTTGGCGGGCGGTTTCGCAGGGGTAGGCAAGTTGCAGGAGATGGCGACGAAAAACATTACCCATCCGGCGACCAGTGCTGCGGTCAGTCAGTTGACCAACCTGGCGGGTTCGGCAGGCGTTTTCGCAGGCTGGACCACCGCTGCACTGGCGACTGACCCTGCGGTTAAAAAAGCCGAGTCGTTCATACAGGACACGGTGAAGTCGACTGCGTCCAGTACGACAGGCTATGTCGCCGACCAGAGCGTAAAACTGGCGAAAACCGTCAAAGACAAAGGCGGGGAAGCGCTCGTCAATACCGGTGCCAGCTTGCGCAACACGGTCAATAACCTGCGTCATCGTCCCGCTCGTGAAGCGGATATCGAAGAGGGTGGTATTGCGGCGTCTCCAAGTGAAACACCGTTTCAGCCTGGGCGGTCGTAAGCAAACTGTAAGTTGCAATTAGACGGTAAAAAGGGGTGGGTTCAACGAGTGAGGCCACCCCTTTTTTCCAGCTGTCCGGTTGGGATTCAAAGCTCTGTGTGTTGGGTCGAGGCCTTGGTTTTATCATAGGCATGTTTGACATCGGTCATGGCGATGTTGCTGGTCTCCAGCTGCAGGTCTTCGCTGTCGCTTTTTACCAGTGCGAACTTGCCGTGATTAGCGTCTACACCGTCCAGCTTGATATTCATGTCATCAAACTGCTTTTCACCATTGGTGCGAACCAGCGTTCCGAAATTGTTGGCTTCGAAACCAGCGATGTTCAAATGAGTGTTCGCGTTAAGTTGGACAACCTTATCGTCTGCGTTTTCAGCACTGCTGTTTTTGATTTGCAGATTGGTCACCTTTGCGCCTCCCTCGCCCTTGACGGTGATCATGTCCTCCCCGACGTTTTCGGCGTGCACGTTATCGATGGTGACTTGCTGGGCGTCCTTGGCTTTCACGTGTATGCCATCCACTTCGTTCTCACCCAGGTTAGCGTTTTTCAAGGTGGCGCCTTCTGCCAGTTCGAACAAAGGCTTCTGGTTTTCGCTCTGGTCTCCGTTACCCATCGACTTGTCGGCGGTGAAGGTTGCGCCGTGTGCGTCATAGACTGTGTTGGCAGCGACTTTGATGGTGTCTTTCACCACAATGACCTTGCCTGCCTGGTCGTTGGCGCCCGCTGTATCCGAAACCGGACCCGTGCCTGAGGTATGGTTGGGGTTGGCCAGTTGCGGTGTGATTTGCGGTGTTACGCCATCATCGTTCTCGCTGCTGCCTTCGACAGAAGGCGTGTTGCCACCTGTTGCAGTGGGTGCAGGGCTGTCGCCGCCGTCACCGCCTGTTGCAGTCGGCGTATCGCCACCGCCATCACCTGTTGCAGTGGGTGTATCGCCGCCGCCATCGCCCGTTGCGGCTAGCGTACTGCCGTCACCGCTGTCCCCGCTATCGGTTGAAGGCGTACCGAGCCCGCCATTGTTCTGAAAAGGGTCCTGCCACTCGCTCGAGTCCTGATCTGTGTCCTGTTTTTTATTAAGGTTCATGAGCATCTGCAGCAGTGAAACAATCAATGCACTGAACAGCTTGATGAGGTTGGACTCGGGGTTTGCTGTGTTGTTGGCATCCTGCGGGCTCTGCACGCTGTTGTCAGGTTGCCCGAAACTGACGTTTTTCGGTGCGGCGCTGTTGAACAGCATGGCACCAGCGTCTACGGCCTGTGGGGCGTTCTCATCGTGGAAGGTGTTTGTCTGCGGGCTTTTTTCACTCAGCGCCGAGAAGTCCAGCGCGGCTGACGTGGGTTGGTAGGGTGTGGGGGTGATACCGATGCTCATGATGTTTTACCTCGATGGGGTGGACATATGAACCAGCGTCGTCTTCCGGATTTACCAGCGTCGGTCGCCGCGTCCCTGTCAGTTCTATAGGTCGACGAGGAATTCGCCAGATGTTGCTCGAAGTGAGTGGCAAAGCGAGGTGAGCGGTTCCCGTTTCGCCGCTATTGATGGCGATGTTTTCAATACGCCATCCCTGGTGCGCTTGACGAGCACACGGAACCAAAACGCCTTTACCTTCGACTCAGTGCGGAACACACCGACAGAAAAACGGTGTGGTCTCATATCGCACTCAGAGGCCGTGAAATGACCAATAATGACCCGTACCACACCCTGATAAATGAAATCTGCGCGCTCAGCCTTATTTCCACGCCTGAACGTTTTTACGAGTCTGCCAATTTCAAAATCAGCGAAGTGGACTTCACACTTCAGTATCAGGATCGCGATGAGGGCCGTGCTGTTTTGATTTACGGCGACATGGGAGCGTTGCCGACACGCAATCGTGACGCTGCATTGCTGGCGTTGATGGACATTAATTTTCATATGTTCTCGGGTGCCCATAGCCCGGTTTTCTCCTGGAATGCTCAGACCAGTCGGGTATTGCTCATGGGTTCCGTGAGCCTGGAGCGAGCCTCTGCCGAAGGCGTGCTGCTGTTGATGAAGTCGTTCGCTGATTTGGCGAACGAGTGGCGCGAGCATGGGTTCATCGGGCAGGTCAAAACAGCAGGTGCCCCGGTTGAGCAGCCTGTTGCCACGGCAGCCAAACGCGAGAGCCTATCGGCCTCAGGGAGGTTTCAATGAACACTCCGCGAATCGGTGGATCGGGCGGCATCGAGCTCGCCCGGATAAACCAGCAGCCCGATGCGATTCCCGCCCAGACCGCTCACCCGAATGCAGTGACGCCAGGCATGAATCCGCCGCTGACTCCCAATCAGGCAGGGCCGCACGCAGCCGAAAGCTCGGCTACCGGTGCCGCGCGGCTGAATGTTGCGGCGCGACACACGCAGCTTTTGCAGGCCTTCAAGGCTGAGCAGGCGACAGCTCCGGTCAGCGGCGCGCCGATGATCAGCTCGCGTGCCGCGTTATTGATTGGCAGCTTGCTACAAGCTGAAAAGCTGCCTTTTGAAGTCATGGCCGAGCGTCTCTCCCCTGAGCGCTATCAACTGAAGCAGTTTCATGGTTCGGACTTGCAACAACTGCTGGACAAGTTTACCCAGCCGGGTCAGGCCCCCGACAAAGCCGAAGTCGGTCAACTGATCAAGGGCTTCGCGCAATCGGTCGCCGATCAACTGGAGCACTTTCAGTTGATGCATGACGCTACGCCCACCAAGACAGGCCCGCATGCCAACGAGGATCGGGCGACTCTTGCCGTCAGTCAGACAGCCCTTGGCGAGTACGCCGGTCGTGCGAGCAAGGCAATCGGCGAAGGGCTCAGCAAAGGCATCGTGTCGCTGGATGATCACATCGCTGCACTGGATGTGAGCCTGCAAAGTGCCGAAGAGGGCGCCAAGGACGCTTTGCACGCTAACAGACAGGCGCTGGTTGATGCGAAAACCACTCTGGTCGGCCTGCACGCCGATTTCGTCAAATCGCCAGAGGCCAAACGCCTTGCTTCGGTCGCCGCACACACACAACTGGACACCGTCGTCAGTGATCTTGTCACTGCCCGCAACTCGGTTGGCGGCTGGAAAGGTGCCGGGCCGATTGTCGCGGCTGCGGTTCCACAGTTCCTGTCGTCAATGACGCACCTGGGTTATGTGCGTTTGTCCACCAGTGACAAGCTGCGAGAGGAGGTGCCTGAGACCAGCAGCGACGCCAGCATGCTCAAGGCGGCGATAACCGGAATGGTCGCGGGCATTGCCCACGAGACAGTCAACAGCGTAGTGAAACCGGTGTTTCAGGCTACTTTGCAGAAGACTGGCCTGAACGAACGGCTGAACATGGTGCCACTCAAGGCTATCGATACCAATTCGGTGATTCCTGACCCCTTCGAACTGAAAAGCGAGCACGGTGAGCTGATCAGAAAAACGCCCGAGGAAATCGCTCAGGACAAGGCGTTCGTCAAGGGCGAACGCGCAGTGCTGAATCAGAAGAAGGTCCAGGGTTCGTCCACCCATCCAGTGGGTGAAATGATGGCTTACAGTGCCTTTGGTGGTTCACAGGCCGTGCGCCAGATGCTCAACGATTTACACCAGATCAATGGTCAGACGCTGAGTGCAAGAGCCTTGGCATCCGGCTTTGGCGGGGCGGTGTCTGCCAGTTCGCAAACGCTTTTGCAGTTGAAGTCGACGTATGTCGATCCCGCAGGGCGCAAAATTCCGGTATTCACGCCAGACCGAGCCGAGACAGAGCTGAAAAAGGATCTGGCCAAAGGTATGGACCTGCGCGAAGCCTCGGTACGTACCACGTTCTATAGCAAGGCAATATCGGGTATTCAGAGCTCGGCGCTGACCTCGGCACTGCCGCCTGTGACAGCCCAGCCGGAAGGCGCGCGCGGTACGCTCAGTGCGGGGAATATCCTGCGCAATATGGCTCTGGCCGCAACGGGCTCGATTTCCTACCTGTCCACGCTGTACGCCAACCAGTCTGTCACCGCCGAAGCCAAGGCGTTGAAGGATGCGGGGATGGGGGGCGCAACGCCGATGCTGGATCGTACCGAAACAGCCTTGAACAACATCCGCCATCCGAACAGGGCATCGCTGCCACATACCTTCCAGCCGAGCACGTTGAGCGGTATTCCAAGGGCTATGGAAAGCGCTTATCACATGGGACGAGGCGCGTTGCAGCTGCCAACCCAGATGGCCGTGGACACGGTTCGAGTGTTGGCAGACGGTGCGCTGAACGGCGTGTCGTCAGCACGCGCTGCGCTTACGCCAGCAAAACCGCCTGAAGCTCGCGGGTCCGCCGACGAGCTCCGGAACACGGCCCCAACGCCGCCATCCAGCCCCACAGTGCAGAGGCCGGCACCCTCCGTTCCGCTTGACGACGAGCAGTTGCGGGCGCTCGAAGAAGGCTTGCTCGCTCCGCGTTGATTCCAACGCCGGGCACAGTCCGTACCTGTCTGCTGTCCGGCTGATTCATACTGCTTTAACGTTAAAGGACTATAACGATGAGAAACCCGACACCCGATTTTGCACGCTTCATCAACGCTCTGGGCGTCCAACTCGGTACATCACTGGCCTTGCAGAATGGCGTATGCGCCCTTTACGACGGCCAGAACAACGAAGCGGCGGTCATCGAATTGCCCGAGCACAGCGAAATGGTCGTCTTTCATTGCCGAGTAGGCCGTTGTCCGGAGCGTTCCACTGATCTACAGCGCCTGTTGAGCCTGAACTTCGACGTCGCCCGTTTGCACGGTTGCTGGTTTGCTGTCGATCAGGGCGATGTACGTCTATGCGCCCAGCGTGAACTGGCATTGCTCGATGAGCCGGCGTTCTGCGACGTGACTCGCGGCTTCATTTCCCAGGCTCGTGAGGCACGCGCATTTCTACAGGCTTGAATAAAAAAGCGCCGCGTAAAAGCGGCGCTTTTTTCCACTGTTTGCGTTTTCAGCTTTTCAGTTCAAACCCTTCTTGCTTCAACTTGCTCGCCGCTTCCTTGAGCGACGCCGATGGCCGCGACAACTCGCCGTCAAAGGTGTAACCAATCGGTTTGTCCTGGTCTGCGCCATAAATGAAGTTGACGCGCCCCAGCGTTTTAGTGACGCTCATATTCGCTCCGCTGTTATAGCTGACCAAGGGGGTGGGTGAGGTGAAGTTTTCAGCCTGAGTCGCGGTGTGGAATACCACCAGGCGCTTGATGCGCATCTGGTTGCGGTCTCCCAGAAGGGCGGAGAGGTCGCTTTGGGTCATGGTGCCGTCCAGGCTACCTTCGTCGATTTTATCGACCAGCGAGTCCTTCGGTTCCAGCCTTACGCGCGCCAGCGTCCCGATGCTGCCCTCCATATCCTTGAGCATGGCGCGGAGCTTCGGATCCTGGCGCATGAACTCGGCAACCCTGGCCGCATTGCCGGGGGCGCTCGCTTCACGCACTGAGCCCATGATTTTGGTGAGTATGCTTTCACTGCTCAGGCCGGAGAGGTTGGTTTTGCTGGTCTCAAAACGTGCGTTATCCATCACGCTGTGCTTATTGACTGATGCCCGATGCTCGACCGCCCCGCGTTTCAGACCACGAAGCGCTTTGTACTGCTTGTCGTTCTGCCATTGAGTGTCGGCAAACAGTTCTTCAAGGCCGTCGAGGTGCGCCTGAATAACCTCATCCGGTTTCTTGCCTGCGTAACGCGCATTCAGCGGGTCGGCCAGTTCGGCCAGTTTTGCTTTGGTCGTGCTGTCCTTGAATGCCTCGCCGAGGCTTTTAGACAGCTTGCCCAAACCTTCGGTGGTTATCGGCTTGGCGACGTTATAGCGAAACTTGACCCGTTTGACAGTCCTGTCCTCTACGCTGAAATTGACCGCTACTCCCAGATTGTTGGCGGCTGTCTGTGACGCGGGCGTCGGTCCCGGGGCGGAGGCCGGTGTGCCTGTGGGGGCCGTGTGGGTGCCGCCGATCTGACCTCGAAGCTGCCCGCCAAGCGTTGCGTTGTTGAGAAAACGCGGGCGGTTCTTGCCGCCTTCGCGCAACTCGGTCTTGTCGTTTTTCTGGGTCAACGAGTAATCGGTGTAGGTCATCAGGTTAACGGTGATGTTCGCCGCAAATCCGCCGCGTACCACCGCAGAGAACGAATCGCTATTGGGATCGGCATCCGGGTCTCTGTTTTCGGTCAGATTTATCCCTGCGCGTAGATCGGCAGTTCCGCCCGCCGTGAGGTCGAAGTTGAATCGCCGAGCCTCGTAGGTCTCATGGTCTACTGCCTTCTTAAGCACCTGCAATGGATTCAGCTTGCCTTCAAACAGGTCGTCGACGAATGCGTCGATGTCTTCATCCGGAACGTTGAAGACCACGCCGGCACGTTGGCTGGCGGCGACGGTGGCTGTCACGTCCACGCCCAGGCGAAAGTTGGGGGTCAACGTGCGGTTGTTACCGACGTCGACACTACGAGCAGGATGGTTTTCGTCAAAAAAGCCCGGCCAGTAGTCTTTGCCGGCACCGAAGCCACCGCTTACGTTTCCCGCACCTTCGCTGATCAGATACAGGGTAACGCCGCCCTCGCAACGCTCGGCATTGAGTATGTAGTTACGGTTGCCGGTGGTGCCTGCCGTTGGCCATAGTCCTGTGGACTTGTCGGCAAGAATGATGAACGGGGTGGTAAGGTTCAGTCCGTAACTGCGTTGCAGCCCGATTTCGTCGTCGCCATGCTCCAGTTGCTTGAGCATGCTTTTGAATTTCCCGGCCAGCTCCGCCTGGTCCTTGCTGCCTGTGGCTGCGCGCATGTTGACGCTCACGGCATGGTCAGCTTTTTTGAACGATTTGAGGAATGTCTTGACCGCTTCATAACCGCTTTCCAGCGCTTTGTTATCGGTAAAGCCCATGTCTGTAACCACCTTGACCGGGTTTTCGCCGTAAGTCACATCACGTAGCGTCGCCAGTTTGTTTTGTAACGGATCTATGTCGGCTTGCGGCGGTAGCTGTTCGACCTCGTCGAGCAGCGCGCCGAGGCTTTTCAGCGTGACCAGATCCAGCGCCAGACGCGCTTTACTCAGGCCATGCTCCTCACTGGCATCGCGGCGCTGCCCCAAGGGTACATCGGCTTTCTGGTGGCTGAGTTTCAGCCCTTGATACTTCAGCGTGCCGAGTAACTTTTTGGTGGGGTTTTCAGCAGACGGAGCAACTTGAGTCAAGGCGTCCTGAAGCTCCTTGACCAGGTCATGTCCAGAGCTTTTGAAGTTGAGCTTTGTGCCCAGCTCAGCGAGTTTCTTGCCGAACTGAGTGCGCACCGACGGCTTGGCCAACTCACCGTGCTGGTTGAGAATGCCATCTTGTTGCCTGAGGTTTTTCACCTTGCCATAGCTTTGGCCGATAGACATCAGCGCCGTATAGCTGTGATTTTCCAGCTCTTCGCGCAGGGTTTCCAGTTCCTTGACCAGCGTAGCGCCTTGAGGCCCCAGTTTTGATTCCAGTGCGGCAATGCGCGCTTTCAAATCCTTGCCCGGGGCTGGTGGCCTGCCGCCGGACTCATTGATCAGCTCCAACTGCTTGAACAGCATGGACTCGGTTTCATAAACCTCATTCAGACCCAGACGACCGTGGTGGCGATGTTGAATACTGTTGCCAACGTTCTTCATCCAGCGGGGCACTTCTGCGGTGTTTTTGTAGACGTTGGCGCGTATGAATTCGCGGGTGCTGGCTTTTTTGGATTTCTCCACACCGCTGCGCCCGAATGCATTGATGTCCATTCTGAGCGTCAGCCCGGTTTTTGGAATTCGCCAGGTCTTGTTCGATCCCGTGATTCGCGAGTGCACGTCATTCAAACCGTTTTCTTCTACCGGGCGCTGCTCGAAAGCTTGCCATTTGCCTGCACTGAGCCGCATCAGACCCTGGCCCTCGGCGTCTTCGATCTGGGCGCTGAGCACGTTGTCGTCATTGGCGAAAAGTGCCTTGACCGGCTGACCCCCAGGTAGGGCAACCGGCGTCCAGCGGGCGCGCATCTGATCCCCCAGCTTTGTCGATTGCCAAGCTTCCTTGGGCAGGCAATAAAGCCCGCCGGTACTGGTGAGCGCATGAAGGTTCTGTTTTTCATCCAGAGCAAGGCTCTTGATATCGCCCTCCAGGCCGGGGATATCGAGAGTGAAGGGTTTGTGATCCTTGCTGTGGGCGGTCAGCTTGTTCTGGTCATCAAGGGCGACGAAGCATTTGTTGCTGACCATTGCAAAGGCTGTGATCACTCGGTCGTCGAGGCCTTCGATTTCCTTGCCCATCTCGACTGTTGTCGAGCGCGCGGTCTGGGCCAGCGCTGTGTTGTGGTCAAAGGCCATGTTGGGGTGTTCAGGAGTCACCTTGAGCGCGTGCAGTTTGCCGCCCTTGAGCACATAGGCGTTGCTGTCGGCACCGCGTTGCAGGCGCTCAATATCTTTTATACCGGCGTCTTTCCAGCATTCGGGCGTCGCGTCCCAGCGCTGAATGCGTCCTTCGCTCAGGCCAACCAGACCCGCACGATCAAGGTTGAGCCGGTCAGCGGCGGTGGGTGCCGGGGGCATGCTCAGCCCGCGATTGTTGCTCAGTACCAGAGCATTGGTCAGGTTCCAGCCGCTTTCCAGTTTTGAATCCTGCTCATTGAGCGCGTGGGAGTGAATCTCGCCCTGGCGGTTTTTGATCAATGCATGCACACGGCCGTCATCCCCATTGATGAATCCGGTGACGCTGTCGTGGCCACCCAGCGGCAGGCCTGCCAGTTGAAAGTTTGCCTGATCGGGCGTCAGCTTCAATTGCGGGTCATTGCTTTCAAATGCACTACGGTCCGCGCTGTAAAGTCTGCCTTGGGTGTCTGCTATGAACAGCTTGTTGTCGCTCAGGCCGACCGCAGCTGCTTGCGCCTTGCCGCCATCGAGTTCAAGCGCTTTTGTTTTCTTCTCGGTCAGATCGCCAATCACCGGGCTCATGTCTGTGAGCAGGATCGCCTGAGTCTCCTTGCCGCTGAGCAATGCCGCTCTGTTGTCCGGTGCCACCGAAAATGACTGCAGATCCTTGACTTCGATGTGCGGCATGAAAGGGCTCGTGAGGTCGACTACCACATCGTCGCTTTTCGCATAGACCGAGCCGTTGCCGCCTGTGGCCAGACTATTGAAAGCAATGTCCTCCGTGCCTTCAGGCGCTTTCCAGCGAGCACTGAGCGGGTCGAACTGATAGAGCCGGTCTTCATGCACACGCATACGCTCGCCGTCGTGCCTGAGAAGCACGCCGGTGATGTGAGCGATGTGCGCCTTGCCGGGTAACTCTTGAGTCTTGCGTCCGCTGGCGGTGTCGATGTGAATGTTGCCGTCTTCACGCTCCAGTTTCACCGCTGGCGGTTTCTTTCCTTCTATATGCAGTGCTTCTTTGCTGCTGCGGATCAAGGCTAGCGAACTGTCGTCCTGCGCCAGGTGCAGCAGGTGCCCGTTGGCCTGTAGCAACTGATGGCCGTGAACGCCGTCTTTGCTTTGATGGGCCAGGTAGGTTTGCCTGGGGGTGGCGAGAATGGAATCCAGCAATGGAGCCAGGCCGGGAGTATTGAACGTGGAGAAATCAGGCTTTCCCTTGGCGTCCAGTTGAATGCTGCCTTGTGGCTCTGAGTTGCGAACCAGTTTTTCGTCTTTCAGCTCGAAACGGCCTCCGTTGCTGCGCGTCATCATCGATTGCCGAGAACTCTGGATAGTAGCCGGCTCGTCCGGGTCTTGGGCTTTGGTGCCGGAAGTGCTGGCGCCGCTATGCCCCGCACGCGTCACTGGCTGGCGCGTATCGTCCAGGTCATCAAGACTATTGCTCGATAACTGAGATACAGGCGCTTTATTTTTGGCTGTCTTCGCATTTGAAGTGGGCTGTGAAGGCTTGACGTTTTTTACGGTGGGAGGCGTGGCCGCTTTCTGCTGCGGTGCCTTGGATTTCTGGAACAGTTTGCTGACGTTCTTCAGCGCTCGCTTGCCGACACTGCTCAGTGAGTGCGAGGAGCGTTGTTTGGGTTGTTCGGTTTTTTGCTGTAGATCAGTTGCAGCGTTCGTGTTTGCCGGGACTGTCGGCTGAATGATGCCTCCGGTGTTGCGGTGGATCGATGATGAATGCACGGTGAATCTCCCTGTCCATGTGCCACTGATGGCAGCCTGATGCAAAGCTTGAAAATTCCTTCATTGGCTGAGTGGCACCTGATAACGGCGGGTTCCATCGCAAATACTTATGGCTGAAATGATTCAGCAAGATGCATTGCGCGGCTGATATCGGTTTCAAAAGGGAACCGTAACGGTGAACGTGCCACGTAGGATGGACACGTTCAGGACATTCTCCCCATGCCCGCCGTTGCCTCCATCGTATCGAGCCCCCGCTTGCTGGCTCGCGCTATTCAAATTGCTGTGCTCGCACTGGGCTCGCTGTGTGTGGGTTGTCAGTCTGTGGACTATTCAGCACCCCGGCAGGAACGCAATCCGCGTCTGGTTACGGGCCTGGTCTACTGGGGGGGAGATGATCAGGAAGGTGCGCGGGCGGCAGAGAAAATTTCCGATTTGCCCGTCTATAACGGCGAGGACGTGTGGCAGCGCGTTGCGCAACGCAGCAGGCTGGCCGATGGCCAGGGTATGAATGAGCGTATCGCTCGCCAGCGCGATTGGCTGCTGAGCAATCGTGGGTTTATCAGTGGGGCAAGTGTCCGGGCCAGCCCCTATCTGCATTTTATTGTCGAGCGCCTGGACGAGCGCAACATGCCGTTGGAGCTGGCGCTGTTGCCAATGATCGAAAGCTCCTACAACCCGATGGCCAATTCACCGGCTGCGGCGGCTGGCCTGTGGCAATTCATGCCTTCTACCGGGCGCAGCTTCAATCTTTATCAAAGCGCTACGTACGACGCTCGCCGTGACGTGGTGGCCTCCAGCAAGGCAGCGATGGATTACCTGACCCGCCTGCATGATCAGTTCAATAATGACTGGCTGCTGGCACTGGCGGCCTACAACTCGGGCGAAGGCACTGTCGGCCGGGCGATCGAGGCCAATCGGCGGCGCGGACTGCCTGTTGATTACTGGCACCTGAATTTGCCCAAGGAAACCCAGGATTACGTGCCCAGGCTGCTGGCGCTCTCGCTGATCGTGCGCAACGCCGCTACCTATGGTGTAAAACTCACCCCTGTCGCCAATACGCCATATTTCGACGTGGTCGAACTCAACCATGCAGTAGACCTGACCCAGCTTGCAGCCACTGCGGGTGTGGATGAGGGCCAGTTGCTGAGACTCAACTCGGCGTTTCTGCGCAAAAAAACGCCAGATGGACCAGGGCGGTTGCTGTTGCCCAAGACTCAGAAGCAAGTGCTGACAGCCGGTATCGCGCGAATAACCGGGGAATCTCCTGTGACTATGGGCACCCCTCAGCGCATTGATAAGCCTGTGGTCGAACACTTGGCATTACCCCAGACGGCACAGCCGGTGAGGGTGGTCGAGCGAACGCCGGTGCCCAGGCCAGCGCAGCCGGTTGAGGTAGCTGAACGGGCACCTGTGCCCAACCCAGTGGAACCCATGCGGGTAGCAGAGCAGTCTTCTGCGCCGCAAACACCACCCTTGGTACCGGCTGTCGAGCATAAAGAGCCGCCGATGACCCCGCGGACACCGGCAAGGGAGGCATTATCGGTACCTAGCGTGGTACACGCCGGACGCTACGTAGATGACCGCTCGTCGCCTCGCAGACGTGATGATATCGAGGATCGTACGGGTCCGCGCGAGCTGCCAAGCGGCCCGCGTATCGTGGTCTATGCCAGCGGTTCACGCTAATAACCTGCGGTTTTAAAGCCGGATGTCTAGCAAAATCACCTGAAAAATGCCCTTATTTGGTGCTTTTTCTTGTTGGCGTTTCGGTGTGACTCGCCGTTAAGACGCAATATTTCAACGCTGATACGTCCTTGTTTTTGTTCTCGTTCGCGGCAGGTAGCCATGAACTTTTTACGCTCGCCGACTATTTTTGCTGAACTTTTGTAAAGTTTTGTAAGCAAGTGCTTACACACATTTAGAAACATTCTTCCGTGATGACGAGGTATCACCGTTCGTTATGGTCATCGCCTTTGGCGTGGCGACAGCTTGCGATTGACGGATTGTCCTACACTGAATCCTTTCAGTTAACTATCTCTTCGATCAGATTTTGAGCCCGCATGCTATGAAACCCACCCGTTCGGATAGCCGAATGGGTGGGTGGCAAAAAGCTATCTCGTTTCGAGCCCAAAAACCGGGAGGATTTTGTAACCCTCCATGCCAAGGGTGAGCGGCGTTCGGAAAACCGAATGTATGAAAACCCATGAGTCACCCTGTCGAGCGTTACGTGTAACATCTTCCGTTCCCCATCAGTAAGTTAAGTTTCACTGTCGAACTTTTCATTTTGGTCGGGTAGTTTGTTACGTTTACTTTCCTTGAAAGGGGACGGCTTGAGTATGTGTTTCCCGTTTTAATTTCTTTCAGCCCGTTATTAAATGAGCGCTTGTAAAACGGCCTATAACGTTAAATTTATTTTTATGAGTTGAGTGACTTTTCTGTGAAATTTTTTTAATAATAAACCGTGTGCTTACATGGTTTTTTGCCAGGGTCCAAGACGGGGCAGTGCGGTTGACTCCCCGGAAGCCGGGGGTTTTAACGTTTTTTTGAGCAGTAAGCGCTTGATCGGATTACAGTATCGATAGATTAAGCTAATCATCCCAACAGTCTGGCTCTATGCTGGGGTTGTGCTTCATATGACGATATTACTATGATAATAATTCTCAACTTTGTGAGGTTTTTCTCATTTCATGGGGAACTAAATTACTATATGTATGCCTTGTAAGACGTGGTATTAATAATCCGCTTGCCACCCACAGTGAGAGTGATCGATGAGCACAGACATTGATAAGGACGTCCGAGCGTGTTGGGACGTAACTGCATTATCCGCTGGTCATCAAATTGCAATGAACAGCGCGTTTCTGGATATGGACTTACTGCTGTGCGGGGAAACCGGGACGGGTAAAGACACCCTGGCCAATCGCATTCATGAGCTGTCCAGCAGGTCCGGGCCCTTTGTCGGCATGAACTGCGCCGCCATCCCCGAATCGTTGGCAGAAAGCCAATTATTCGGTGTCGTCAATGGCGCATTTACCGGTGTCTGCCGCGCTCGCGAGGGCTACATCGAAGCGTCCAGCGGCGGCACGCTTTACCTCGATGAAATCGACAGTATGCCGCTTAGCCTCCAGGCCAAGTTACTTCGCGTGCTGGAGAGCCGGGGGGTCGAGCGGCTGGGCTCAACCGAATTCATTCCACTGGATCTGCGCGTGATTGCTTCCGCCCAGCGCCCTCTGGATGAACTGGTGGAACAAGGACTTTTTCGTCGCGACCTGTTTTTTCGGCTCAACGTGCTGACGCTTCACTTGCCAGCCTTGCGCAAACGTCGCGAACAGATCCTGCCATTGTTCGACCAGTTCACCCAGGAGATTGCCGCTGAGTTCCAACGTCCCGTTCCTGTACTGGACAACGGTCGTGTGCAGATCCTGCTCAGCCATGACTGGCCGGGCAACGTGCGCGAACTGAAATCCGCAGCCAAGCGGTTTGTATTGGGGTTCCCGCTGCTGGGGGCCGAGCCAATGGATGCGCGCGATCCGGTGACAGGTCTGCGCATGCAGATGCGCGTGATCGAAAAGATGCTTATTCAGGATGCGTTGAAACGGCATCGACACAATGTCGACGCCGTGCTTCAGGAGCTCGAACTGCCTAGACGTACGCTTTACCACCGCATGAAGGAGTTGGGAGTTGCTGCATAGATCGCAGCAACGGCTGGAGTCCAAAAAGCTGATGTCTCGGGAGTCATGTGATGGATCTTGATGAGGGGTTTGATGACGACCTGGACGAGGAGCGTGTTCCAAATCTGGGGATCGTCGCTGAAAGCATTTCGCAACTCGGTATCGATGTGTTGCTGTCAGGCGAGACCGGGACTGGCAAAGACACGATTGCCCAGCGCATTCACACAATGTCTGGCCGTAAAGGTCGCCTGGTTGCGATGAATTGCGCTGCGATTCCGGAGTCGCTGGCAGAGAGTGAGCTGTTTGGAGTGGTCAGTGGTGCGTACACCGGTGCTGACCGCTCCAGAGTCGGCTACATCGAAGCGGCACAAGGCGGAACGCTGTATCTGGATGAGATCGATAGCATGCCGCTCAGCCTGCAGGCCAAGCTGCTGAGGGTGCTGGAAACCCGAGCACTGGAACGACTGGGTTCGACATCCACGATCAAGCTGGATGTCTGCGTGATCGCTTCGGCCCAGTCGTCTCTGGATGATGCCGTCGAGCAGGGGAAATTTCGTCGCGATCTGTACTTTCGCCTTAACGTGTTGACGCTCCAACTGCCACCCTTGCGCACACAGCCTGAGCGCATTCTGCCCTTGTTCAAGCGCTTTATGGCCGCGGCTGCCAAAGAACTGGACGTCGCCTCGGCCGATGTCTGTCCGCTGCTTCAGCAGGTGCTGTTGGGGCATGACTGGCCCGGCAATATCCGTGAGCTCAAGGCTGCTGCAAAGCGCCATGTATTGGGTTTCCCGGTGTTGGGTGTCGACCCGCAGAGTGAAGAACACTTGGCCTGTGGGCTCAAATCCCAGCTGAGGGCGATTGAAAAGGCCCTGATTCAACAGTCACTCAAGCGTCACCGTAACTGCATCGATGCGGCAAGCCTGGAGCTGGACATGCCACGCCGCACGCTCTATCGACGTATCAAGGAGTTGCAGATCTGATTTTTTTGTGTGAACGCTGGAACCCATTCACCGCCTGTCACCACCTAGTTGTACCAAGCAATTACGCTGGTACTGACTAAAGGGTATCAAACGATGAGCTTATCCAGCATTGGCACCAAGTTGATCAACGGCGGCGGTAGCGCCATGCAAGGTCTGAGCGACATGAACAGCGCCAAAGACCGTCAGACGTCGATGTACAAAAACACCGGTTCCAACGATTCCGCAAATTCTGTGTATGACAACCTCAGAAAGGGTGACAAAGAGAACGATAAATTGCAGGACATCTCCACCGAAGAGGGCGCCAAGCGTCGCGAAGAAAGCATGATGGCGGGCTTCGAGGCTGCTGATGAAAAACTGGCTAACCAGATCGTGGCAAAGAAAATCGAGAACGCGGTCGTCCAGTTCTGATGTCTTGAGCGCCCCTTCACACCTGAAGGGGCGGTTTCTTTGAGGAGGTTGTGATGCAGAGTCTCAGTCTTAACAGCTCATTGCAGACCCCGGCGATGGCGCTTGTTCTTGTTCGTCCTGAAACCGAGGTTACGGGTGCGAACACATCCAGCAAGGCGCTTCAGGATGTCATCGTGCAGTTGGCTCAAGAGTTGACCCGTAATGGTCAACTGGACGAGAGCTCGCCATTGGGCAAGCTGCTGGCGAAGTCGATGGCGGCCGATGGCATGGCTGGCGGCGGCATTGAGGATGTCATCGCCGCGCTGGACAAGCTGATCCATGAAAAACTGGGTGACAATTTTGGCGCCGCTGCCGACAGTCTGGGCGGTGTCGGACAGCCTGACCTGATGACGCAAGTGTTGAACGGTCTGGCCAAATCGATGCTAGATGATCTTCTGACCCAGCAAGGTAACGGGACTAACTTTTCCAATGACGACATGCCGATGCTGGAAAAGATCGCGCAGTTCATGGATGACAACCCTGCACAGTTTCCTGCGCCGAACTCGGGCTCGTGGGTGAGCGAACTCAAAGAAGACAATTTCCTCGATGGCGACGAGACCGCTCAGTTCCGTGCTGCGCTCGATATCATCGGTCAACAGCTTGGCAACCAGCAGAATGATACTGGCGATTTCGCAGCAGGCGATGGCGGCTTGGGCAGCTTTTCAGCCGGTTCATCCGGCCCGGTAGGTGACCCGCTGATCGAAGCCAACACCGGCCCCGGGAACGGTACAAATTCCACGGGTGACGTGGGGCAGTTGATCGGTGAGCTGATCGACCTTGGCCTGCAGTCGGTATTGTCCGGCGGCGGACTGGGAACCCCCCCGGTCAGTCTGCAGGCAAACGCTTCGCTGGGTGTCGAACAGAACCTGGATCAGTTGCTCGGCGGCCTGGTGCGTAAAGGGCTGGAGGCGACGCTCATGGGGACTGGTCAGATCGGCAATGACCTGAACAGCAGTGCAGCGCAGGTTGCCAACTTGCTGGTCGACGCTCTGCTGCAAAGTAACCGCAACCAGGCGGCTGCCTGACGGACACCCGCCTGACGGAGAACTCACGTGACCATTTCCCATATTGGTAATGTTAAAAGCATCCCGTCCGAACTTGGGCAGGATGTGCCACAGGGGCTTGTTCTGGAACCGGACCAGGCTGATGTCGATCTGTTCACCGCCGCCGCGCAACCGGACAAGGTTTCGAGTGGTGCGCCGCTTTCCGAGCATATCGCCAGTGCGATTTCCGGTGGTCTGGGCGAAACCGAAAAGATCTCCCAGCAAGCCATGCGCTCCATGAAAAAAGCCTCTGGTACCGGTGATGCGCTGGATATTGCGGCGATGACCAGAACCTTGTCGCAATGCTCGTTGCAGACTGCGCTCACGACCAAAGTCGTGAGCAAGACTGCGCAGGCGATCGATAAGCTGACTAACTTGCAGTAGAGGTTGCCGTGAAATTTCTGAGCGCAGGGCTGCTGCTGTTTTGCATGCTGCTGCTCGGTGGGTGCAGTGATGAAACCGATCTGTTCACTGGCCTGTCCGAGCAGGACTCCAACGAGGTGGTTGCACGCCTTGCGGATCAGCATATCGATGCGCGCAAGCGCCTGGAAAAAACCGGCGTCGTCGTCACGGTCGCGACCCGTGACATGAACCGCGCCGTGCGGGTGCTCAACGCTGCGGGCCTGCCGCGCCAGTCACGTACCAGCCTGGGGGAAATCTTCAAGAAAGAAGGGGTCATCTCGACCCCGCTCGAAGAGCGTGCCCGCTACATTTATGCGTTGTCCCAGGAGCTTGAGGCGACGCTGTCGCAGATTGATGGCGTTATCGTCGCCAGGGTTCATGTCGTGTTGCCAGAACGTATAGCGCCAGGCGAGCCGGTGCAACCGGCGTCTGCTGCGGTGTTCATCAAACATTCGGCGGCGCTCGATCCTGACAGCGTACGTGGGCGTATTCAACAAATGGTCGCCAGCAGTATCCCCGGTATGTCGACGCAGTCGGCAGAATCAAAAAAGTTTTCCATTGTTTTCGTACCGGCTACCGAGTTTCAGGAAACCACCCAGTGGGCCAGTTTCGGACCGTTCAAGCTGGATAGCGCCAATCTGCCATTCTGGAATCTGATGCTGTGGCTGGTGCCGATCGGCCTGGTGCTGTTGTTGCTGATTGCCGCGCTGCTGTTGCGCAGTGACTGGCGTAACGCGGTGCTTCAGCGAGTTGGATTTGGCGGCAAGCAGAGCCGTTCGATCGTACCGGCGCGCGCATGATGGAGCGGGCTGCCGAGGACCATTGGGTGCACTGGTGGTGCAACCCCTGGCAGTGGGCACATCCTGACTGGCAAAGCCGGTTCGCCGCTGAGTGCGGATTGACGGTGGAGGAGTGTGACGCGCTCATGGTCAGCCGTCACAGTGTATTTCTGCAGCGCATGGGCATCGCCCCCAGTCAGCCGCCGACGCCTGCCGAGCCGCTGTTGAACTGGCTGGCACTGACACCCGCTCAACGTGATCAGGCACTGGATCTGGCGCAGCGAATCTGTTTCTCCCGCAACGAAAGCGATGGCGCTGATGGGGCGTGGTGCTGGGCGCTGACTAAAGCGCTGCGCCCCGGTGTCTGGCTCGATCAGGAGTCTGAAGATGCTCGCTTGCTGCTGGGTGCCTGGCTGGGGCCTGAATACTGGCCGCGCCTGCGTCTGGCCTGGGCGCCCGATGCGGTCGCCGACAGGCCCTGCGAGGCACCCGAGAATAAACTTCGGACGTTGTGGCAGGCTGTTTTATGGCGTGTCACAGCGGGTTGAATCCCGATTCGGATCCCTCTGTACCAGGACATTCTCATGCTTGCCAAACGCAGTATTACCTTGACCGGCAAAGCGGTTCTGCCTGAGCCAGTGTTGCGCCGTGAAGATATCGCCAACAGTCTGCTGGCGCGCAACATTCTGGCTGATGCACGCCAGCAGGCAGAGCAGATAATGGTGCTGGGGCAGGAGAAAGCCGAGCGCCAGCATCAGCAGGCTCTTGCACAGTTCTGGGAAACCGCCAATGCCTTTCTTGGCGAACTGCAGATGCAGCGCGCCGCCTTGCAGCAGCAGGCAATGGTCGCCGTGGAGGAGCTGTTGAGTGTGGCGTTGCGGCAGTTGCTCGATGAAACAACATTGGCCGAGCGTGCCCGGGCGCTGGTCAGAAACCTGGCTGCCAGTCAGCTCAATGAGGCTGTGGCAACTCTCAGCGTTCACCCCGACATGGCCGAGCCGGTCGCCGAATGGCTGGCTGAAAGCCGCTTTGCCGAACACTGGCAGCTCAAGCGCGATGCCACGCTGGCGCCCGAATGCCTGCGCCTGAGCGATGCCAACGGCGCTTTCGACATCGACTGGACGACGCTGTGCAATGGCCTGGCAGGCAACGAACCGTCTGCCTGAAACAGACTCTCACAGCAAAAATGGAACCGCCCCACCTGTTTGCTCCACTCAAGGTTTGAACCTTTCTGCTGGAGTATCAGGACATGATAAATTTCAAATCCCTGCAAACTAACCTCGACAGCACGATGACGCGCGCCTTGTCCGACGTGGATGACGTACTGGACAGCGGTAACGGCCAGTTCACTGCCGACGATATCGATGCCTTCAGCGAAGCGAGCCAGCAAGCTGCGGTGAGCTCCAGCATCGCTAATCAATGCCAGCAGGCTGGTTACAAATTGACCAAAAATGTCATCGATGGATTTCAGTGAGTTCGCTGAGGTCGTCGGCCAGTGGTGTGATCAGCGTCCATCGACTGCGCTGGACTGCTGGGTCGACGACGCCAACGTCCGCCTGGAAGTGGTTGGTCATGGGATACGTTGCAGCATTGAGCTGCTCGATCCCTACGATGCCAATGACTCCCAACGCATCGAGGCGTTGCTCAGCCACGGGGGTGCCAGCCTTGCGTGTGCCTGTGATGGCGCCTTCGCCATTGATCCGCAGACCCGCTGCATGGTCCTGGTCACCTGGATACCCCACCCCTGCAACCTCGCCGATCTACTCGATCGCCTTGAAAGCCTGGCCAATCAGCGTGCGGCCTTGCTCAGCCTGATGCAGACCACCATTGGCGACATGACGCCCGCGATATCCGGGCGCACGACCCTCAATCACCGGCAACCGGGAGTTTGAAATGCGCAAGGCCTTGATGTGGTTGCCTTTATTGTTGATCGGGTTGACCCCTGTTACATGGGCGGTCACCCCCGAAGCCTGGAAACACACGGCTTACGCCTACGACGCCCGGCAGACTGAACTGACCACGGCGCTGGCTGACTTTGCCAAAGAGTTCGGCATGGCGCTGGACATGCCGTCCATTCCGGGAACGCTCGATGGCCGGATTCGTGCCCAGAGCCCGGAAGAGTTTCTCGACCGGCTTGGTCAGGAATACCACTTCCAGTGGTTTGTCTATAACGACACGCTCTACGTCAGCCCGTCCAGCGAACACACCTCGGCGCGCGTCGAAGTATCAGCCGACGCGGTAGACGACTTGCAAACGGCCTTGACCGACGTGGGATTGCTGGATAAACGCTTCGGTTGGGGGGTGCTACCGAACGAGGGCGTGGTGCTGGTGCGCGGTCCGGCAAAATACGTGGAGCTGGTGCGCGATTACAGCAAGAAAGTCGATACGCCGGAAAAGGGCGACAAGCAAGACATCATCGTATTTCCGCTCAAATATGCCAGCGCGGCGGACCGTACCATTCGCTATCGTGATCAAGAGCTGGTAGTCGCAGGGGTCGCCAGCATTCTGCAGGATCTGCTCGATGTCCGTTCTCGCGGTCAGTCTATAAAAGGTACGGACCTGATAGGGCGAGGTGGTCGCGGTACCGGCGGCTTGTCGGGCGGTGACGGTCAGGACACCCCGAGTCTGCCGCTGAACGCCAGCGGCATCAATACCGGCGCATTGGAGCAAGGCCTGGATCAAGTGCTGCACTATGGCAGCGGTGGCGGTGGCAAGAGCAGCGGAAAAAGTCGCTCGGGTGGCCGTGCGACCATTCGTGTAACAGCCGATGTGCGTAATAACGCTGTGCTGATTTACGACTTGCCGTCGCGCAAGCCGATGTACGAAAAGCTCATCAAGGAACTGGACGTTTCGCGCAATCTGATCGAAATCGATGCGGTGATTCTCGATATTGATCGCAACGAACTGGCAGAACTGTCCAGCCGCTGGAACTTCAATGCGGGCAGTGTGGGTGGCGGTGTCAATATGTTCGACGCAGGCACCACTTCCACTATGTTCATTCAGAACGCAGGCAAGTTCACGGCGGAGCTGCATACTCTGGAAGGTAACGGTTCAGCGTCGGTGATCGGCAACCCGTCCATCCTGACGCTGGAAAACCAACCGGCGGTGATTGATTTCAGTCGCACCGAATACCTCACTGCAACCTCAGAGCGCGTCGCCAATATCGAGCCCATCACCGCCGGCACCAGCCTGCAAGTGACTCCGCGCTCACTGGATAACGACGGCAAGCCGCAGGTGCAGCTGATCGTCGACATTGAAGACGGCCAGATCGATATCTCCGATATCAACGATACGCAACCCAGTGTGCGCAAAGGCAACGTCAGCACCCAGGCCGTCATCGCTGAGCATGGCTCGCTGGTGATCGGTGGCTTCCATGGCCTGGAGGCCAATGACAAGGTCCACAAGGTTCCGTTGCTGGGCGATATTCCTTACATTGGCAAGCTGCTGTTCCAGTCCCGCAGCCGTGAATTGAGCAATCGCGAGCGCCTGTTCATTCTGACCCCGCGCCTGATCGGTGATCAGGTCAACCCGGCTCGCTATGTGCAAAACGGCAACCCGCATGACGTCGATGATCAGATGAAAAGGATCAAGGAGCGACGCGACGGTGGAGAGTTGCCGACCCGTGGCGATGTCCAGAAGGTCTTCACCCAGATGGTCGATGGAACTGCCCCCGTGGGTATGCGTACCGGCGAAACGCTGCCATTTGAAACCGATAGCCTTTGTGATCCGGGCGCGGGACTGACGCTCGACGGTCAACGTTCGCAGTGGTACGCCAGAAAGGATTGGGGTGTTGCGGTTGTCGTGGCGCACAACAATACCGACAAACCGGTACGTATCGACGAGAGCCGCTGCGGCGGTCGCTGGGTCATCGGCGTTGCCGCCTGGCCTCACGCCTGGCTGCAACCGGGCGAAGAGAGCGAGGTGTATATCGCTGTGCGCCAGCCACAGATATCGAAAATGGCGAAAGAGAGTCGGCCATCACTGCTCAAGGGAGCGAAACCATGAAGATCAGTAGCATTGCAGTTGTGCTGGTGCTGTTCGCTACCCTGTCGGGGTGTGCCACCCATGGCTGTACGGGAGTTGCCTGCAAACGTCCGGACTCCACAAACCGCGAACTGGTCATCTGGTGGCCGCCGGACATGCGCGACGGTCTGGACGACCAGGACCACGAGCGGGATTACACAGTCGTGAAGTTAAAGGATTAGAAATGATTGAGGTAAAGGAAAAAGCGGCGTTCTACTACAACGTCGCTGCCCAGAGCCCTGCTGTCTGGCCGGTGGCAAACGGAGTGTCCTTCGTCAGTCGGCGTGAGCATCATGACTGGGGCATCGCGCTGCACATCGAAGGGCGTGCGCTGCGTCCCGAGCAACTGAGAGAGGCGCTGCAAATGAGGTTCTCAGAGGCCGAGCGGTTCCGTAACTACTTTCTGTTTCTGGATGTACAGCGTGATTTTGTAGTGTGGCATGCCGTAAGCGACGCGCCGGATGCCGTCACCAACCTGGATGACATCCGGCGGCATGAGTTGATGCTGGCAGGCCTGGAACACCTGGCTTAGGCAATTCGGCCAGCATGAAAGAAGACCGCCCCTGCAGAGGAGGCGGTCTTTTTTTGGGGCAGCTGAAAGCTGCAGGCACGAGCTGCAGGCACGAGCTACAGTCAAGGTAATGTTGAGGATTGTTTCAGGACGCGGTCTTCTAGACGCTAGAGATTGAAACAGGGCGTGGGGGAGGGCTGGTGCATAAGCACCTGTTACGCTTGGCTTGTAGCTCCCAGCCTACAGCTCCACCTCAACCTGAATCACTTCATCGGTGATTTCATCCAGCTGGCGAACCACTTTGTAGATGTGCCCGACAGCTTGCAGCGTGGGGCGAGGGATGTATTTGCCCACCTTGGCGCGGTACAGCGTTCTTGTCAGCCAGATGCTCTGCACCACCGGGATACCGGCCTTTTTGGCCCGAGCAATCAGCGCCAGGGCTTCTTCATCCTCACCCTTGCAATGAATCAGCGGCAGAGGCGTCTCGCCTGGCCGGTAATACAGCGCCACCGCGTAGTGCGTCGGGTTGACCAGCAGCATGTCTGCTTCCTCCACCGGATTGGGGGCGGCGCTGGGCTCCTGGTTGAGGATTTCATGGGACAGTTGTCGACGATGGCCTTTGACATGAGGATCGCCTTCGGACTGTTTGTATTCTTTTTTGATGTCCTCGTGGCTCATGCGCAGCTTCTTGGCGTGAAAGTATTTCTGCATGGCGAAGTCGACCATGGCGACGACCAGCAGCAACCCCAGAATCACGCGCAAAATATGACGAAAGAGTTCGACCAATGCGTGCCAGTACGTCGTCAGATCGCTGTTGGCCAGCAGGATAAGAGCGCCCAGCGCGGGCTTGACCTGCATGTACAAGGTCGCGCCAATGGCAACAGCCTTGAGGATACTGAGCAGCAGGTTGAGGATGTTCTGCCCGGAAAACATCTGCTTGGCATGCGAGAAGGGGTTGATCTTGTTGATGTCCAGCTTCAAGGCCTTGGGGGCGAACAGAAAGCCGATCTGCATCCAGCTGCTGACCAGGCGCATCAACATGGCCATGCCGACGCTGCATAACGTGAAGCTGAGCAACACGGAAAGGCCTTCGCTGGCGATCAGCTCGACGGATGCAGCGAAGCTCCGGTCAATACCTTTGAAAGACAGTGCGAGCAAGGCCTGCAACCGGTCGACGCTGTCATCGGCCAGGCCCAGGGTGATTTCACTGACGACCATCAGTACCAGCAGTTTGCCAAGGTCCTGACTCTGCCCCACCTGACCTTTTTCGCGAGCGTCACGTATCTGTTTGGGGGTAGCCTTTTCGGTTTTTTCACTCACGGCACTTGCACCAGAAGCGCCAGCAGCGACTTCAGATCAACCAGCTTCAACAGTTGACCGGTGCCCAGCTCCAGCAGCGTTGGCAGGTAGATCAACAGAAAGGCCAGGCCGGCCATGCTTTTGGCTGGCATGGCCAGAATCGATACGTTCAGTTGCTGTGCATACAGGCCGATGATCGCAAACGCGGCTTCGATCAACAGTAGCAGGGCAATGAAGGGCGCGGCATACAACAGCATGTGTTGCATGGTCTGGTTGAGCTGTTCCAGAAAGACGTCCAGACCGCCTGCGGTCATGCCCGGCAGCCAGGCAGTCGGTGGCCAGACGCTGTAGCTGTCCCAGATGACCTGAGTGATGAGTGAAAGACCGCCAGTGAGAATCACCAGCATGATCAGGGTTTCCTGAAACAACTCGCCCAGCGGTGTGGCGTCCGGACCGAGGGCCGGGTTCAACTGGCCACCGCTGAGCGCCCCGCGCTGACTGTCGAGCAGGGCGCCGACCGAGGCAAACATCCAGAACGGCGCATACAGCAACAGCCCCAATAGCGTGCCCAGTACCGCCTCTTTGATCATCAGGCCGCCGATGGCAAACCAGTTATCGTCAAGGGAACCCAGCGCGCGGCTGATTGCGGGGGCCGGGACCATCGCCAGCACGGCCACTACCGCATAGCGCAGCGCGCCTTTCAGGTATTTGAAACAGAAGGCTGGCACCAGAAGCATGCACGGCAGCAGGCGCGCCATCGCCAGACCCATGCCCAGCATGAATTGGAACGCTTCGTGGGCGTCGAAGGGCATTTAGTGATTGACCCCGGACCGTGCAATCAGGTCGAAGGCCATATTGATGAACTGAATCAGCTCGACGCCGATCCAGCGGCCGGTCATGGCCAGGGTCAGCCCGACCGCCCCGAGCTTGATGCCGAAGGGCAGCGTCTGATCCTGAATCTGCATGAGTGCCTGCAGCAGCGAGGTGAGCACCCCGACCAGCACAGCGACACCCAGCGGCGGAGCGGTCAGGATGACGACCAGAAACATGCCTTGCTTGAACAACGCCAACGCTTCCATGGCCGCCTCACATATAGGAATAGAAGAGACTGTCGAGCAGGCGGGACCAGCCCGACACCAGCACGAACAGCAGCAGCTTGAGCGGCAACGACAGGGTCATCGGCGAGACCATCTGCATGCCCAGTGCGAGCAACAGGTTGGAAACAATCAGGTCGATGACGATGAAGGGGATGTAGATCAGAAAGCCGATCTCGAAACCGGCCTGCAACTCCGATAACACAAAGGCCGGAATCGCCAGCAACAGGTCGTTTTTGTTGGCCTGATCGGCCATTTCCTTGGGCCACATGCGCTGGGTGTTCTCCAGCAGATGGGCGACGACATCCGGGTCGGTGTTGCGGGTCATGAAGCGTTGCAGCGGCTCGATTACCAACTTGAGGCTGCTCTGCAACTTGTCGGCGCTGCTCATTTCCAGCGGGTGATCATGCACGCGCTGCTGGATATCGTGGGCCACCGGGGCCATGACGAACATCGTGGCGGCCAGGGCAATGCCGTACAACGCCATGTTCGGCGGCACCTGCTGAACGCCAATTGCGTTGCGGGTGATCAGCAGGGTCATGGCGATTTTCAGAAAGGCGGTGCAGACAATCAACAGAAAGGGGATCAGTGACAGCGAGCCAAGAAACAGCGCCAGCATGATCGGGTTTACGCCCTCCATGATCATGAGCGTGTCACCAGGCGGGTAATCTGCAGACCGAGCCGGCCCTCGACATCCACCAGCTCGCCCTCGGCCACCACCTGTTCGCCATGGCACAGTGTCGCGTGCCCCGGCGAAATGCCGATGACTTCAAGGATGGTCCCGGCATCCAGCCGGCGCAGTTCGGCGAGGGTCAGCCTGAGCTCGCCGCAACGCAGGGTCAGGTCCAGTGCCAGCGAATCGAGTGCCGGGGGCTCGTCCTGTTCTTCCTGCGCTGCGTGATCGTCCGGTTCGGCCGTCGCATACCCGGATGGCTCGCCGTCTTCTTCTTCGGACCAGTGCTGTTCAGTCGACGGGTCTTCATAGTCGTCGAGCATCTCGACATCTTCCTGATACAGATCTTCAGTACTCATGGTGGCGGTGCTCCTCATGACTGAGCCGCAAAAAAAGACGCTGCGCGTGCTGGTCGGTCTGCGCCGCCCATTGCCGCCCTGCCAGGCTCAGGAACCCTTGTCCGGCGCTGTCGAACTGGCAGCGGGCGGGCAGCACCACGTCACCGGGGCGCAGCGAGGCGATTTGTTCCAGGGTCAGCGACATTTCACCGATGATCAGGGGGCTGGCCACTGACCAGGATTCATCCACAGTGCGCGTGCGGGCTTGCCAGGACGCTGATCGCAGCAGCCTGAGCAGTGTGTCGGGCGTGGCATGCAAGTGCGCGTGAAGCTGCTCATCACCACGCCGTATCTGAACCCGGCAGCCCAGGGTGGGTGCTTGCGGTTTGTTGTGCAGGGGTTCGATCGGTGCCAGCAGTCGGGCAACAGTCGGGCTCAGGCGTTGATTGAACAGCTGCCAGTACCAAGCTTGTTGCTCGCCCCCGAGCGTAAGGGGGATGTCGCCCAGCAGGCTGAGCAGCGCTTCGGCGTCGCTCAGCAACAGGGGCCCGATGGCTGTGCTCAGCCAGACAGCACCTGCCGGTTCGCCTGTGTCGGCAAGCAGTGGCAACAGGGTCAGTTCGGCGTCCTGACCTGCAGCGCTGAAGCCCAGGCTCTGACCGGCACCCAGCTCACGCGTGGCCTGAGCCAGCAGGGCATCGACCTTGCGCAGACGCAGCGCGCTCATGCTGCAAGATCTTCATGCATGTCCAGCTCAACGTCATGGCCGAGTGCCCGCGACAGTGAATCACGGCATGCGCCGGTATGACCCTGCAAACGTTTCAGAACGTCGCGACGGGCGAAGCCCAGCTGGATGCTCCAACGGTGTTCGGTTTTTTCGGCATTGACGCGTACTGTCCCCAGGCTGGGCATCAGCAGGGTAAACGCCAGCGGGCCGGCGGGCTGTTCGGGCAAGCGCTGCGCCAGCTCGTCGATCAATGGGGTGGGTACATTTTCGGCGTGCACGGGCAGGGCGATGCTGCTGCCGCCGAAGCCTTGCTGATCAGGCTCTTCGCCGACCTGAGGTATCAGCAGTTGGGAAAAGAACAGGCCGTCGGCGCTCTCCGGTGTCTCTGTCGCCGAACGGTTTTGTGCGAAGCGGACCTTCGGCACGTCGGTACGCGTTGTGCTGCCAAAAGCCGGTGGCTTGTCATCAGCCTTGTCCGGTGCGCGCTGCGCGGGCGCAGAAGGCGGTGTGGCATGCACTACGGGTGGTGCCGTTGGCGCTTTGGCCGGGTGTTTGATCGGTGCGGTCATCGTCACTTAACCTTCTTCGTTGAGCGTCTCCTCCATGCAGGCGAGTTTCTCGACCGCGCGCTGAGACGCTTTGGCTTGCAGGCGCTTCTGCTCAAGCAACGCCTGCTGTTCGGCTACCCGCAATTGCTGTTGCTGCACGTCCTGCCGAATACAGGCCAGGCGGTCGAGCATGTGTTTTTCTTTCTCATGCCATCGGTCGATATCGTTCAGGCTGATGGCCTTTTCCAGGTATTCCTGAGACAGGCCCTCGCGACGCCGCTTGTGGTTGTCACGTTCCTGATCCAGCGATGCCCGTGTTTTTGATAAGTGGTCGAGCATCGATTTCAGTTCCACCTGCGCGTGGCGATGAGCCCGTTCAGCGCTCGCCTGACGATGCTGGCGCAGCGGCGTCAGCAAGCCGATCACCTGTTCCAGTGCCGCGCGCTGTGGGTCGTCTTCCAGTGTGTCGTCCATGGTCACTCCGGCAGTCTGGAAGTGAGCCGCAACAACCCGTCCAGGGTTTCCTGCAAGGGCACCGGCTCACGCAGGTCCTGGCGCAGAAAGGCGTTGATGTCGTCATTCAGTTGCACCGCGCAATCGGTCACCGGGTCTGCACCGGCCTGGTATTCGCCCAGCCGCAGGAGCATTTCCACTTGCTTGTAGGCAGCCAGTAGCTGGCGCAGACGATTGTTCGCTCGCTGGTGTTCGCGGCCGGTAACATTGCTGAGGATCCGGCTGATGCTGGCGGATACGTCAATTGCGGGGTAATGCCCGCGCTCGGCCAGCTTGCGGGACAGCACGATGTGCCCGTCGAGCAGTGAACGCACTTCATCCGCCACCGGATCGTTCATCGAGTCCTGCTCGATCAGCACGGTATAGAGGGCGGTGATCGAGCCGTTCTCACTCATGCCGGCGCGCTCGACCAGGCGTGGCAGCAAGGTGTAAACCGAGGGTGGCAGGCCGCCACGCCCCAACGGTTCGCCCGAGGCAATCCCTATCTCCCGCTGCGCACGGGCAAACCGGGTCAGGGAGTCGAGCAGCAACAGCACTTTCTGGCCTCGTGCGCGGAATGCCTCGGCGATAGCGGTCGCGGTGAACGCTGCGCGTGCGCGCTCCATGCTTGAACGATCGGAGGTGGCACAGACCAGCACCGAGCGGGCGCGTAGGGTTTCGTCCAGTTCATGGTCGAGAAACTCGCGCAGCTCGCGGCCCCGTTCGCCGATCAGCCCGAAGACGATGACATCGCAGCCCATGTTGCGGGCCAGTTCGGCCATCAGTGTGGTCTTGCCACAGCCAGCACCGGCGAACAGCCCCACACGTTGACCCTCGCCCAGAAGGATGGCGCTGTCGATGGCGCGTACCCCGGTGGGCAGGGCGTTGGTGATGCGCGGGCGCTGGGTGGGCGGCAAGGCGTCAGCGATCACCGGCAGTGTTTCGCGACGATCATCCTGTCCGGCAAAAGCACCGAGGCAATCACCGAGCAGCGGACGTCCGAAGCCATCCAGAACACAGCCCAGCAAACTGTCGTCAACGCCAATCCGGTGGGCAATGCCCAGCGGGCGGATCGGAGCACCGACCTGAATTCCGTCGGGTGCGCCCAGGGCACTGAGCAGCGTACATTCCTGAGTGAAACCGACGATTTCAGCCAGCAGAAAACTGCCGTCGGCTTTGCTCACCTCGCAAAGATCGCCCACCTTGGCCGCAGGAATCTTGCATTCCAGCAGAATCCCGCGCACTGCACTCACCCGGCCACTGACGCGCACGGCGCTGTAGTCACGCAAGCGCGCTGCGTGGGCGTCTTTCCACTGGCTCAGTGCAGCATTCACCAGTTCACCTCAATGTGCCGATTGCCGTCGAATTGCAGGCGCTGATTGTCGATTCGCGTCAGGCGCAGGCCATCCACTTCGTCACCCACATAGATACGGCGGCCGTCTGCAGTCACCAGGTGCGCATGCGGGCCGGTCATGATCTGAACCACCACGAAGGGCAGGGCGCTGCGTGTACTGGCGACGTTGTCGAACACCGTCACCGGCGACTCATAGCGGTCCTTGAAACGCTGCAGCATGCGTTGATAGACCAGCAGGGATTCCTCTTTGAGATCGCCGTTGAGCACCAGCCCCTCGGCTGTTTCTTCCACGCTGACATCGGTCAGCAGCCGGTCGCTGAGCATGGTGCCCAACTGATGGCGTACCGCATCCGCGCTGGTCAGGCGTATGCGTTTATCGGCCGCGGGTTTGATGATCTTTGCCGGTGTAGGAGATGCCTCTACCGGTGCCTCTGCTGTGACCGAGGCCATGTGGCCGGGGCTTTGGTCCATTGCAATGGCGGGCGGGCGGGTCAGGCTCCAGGCGCTGCCGATGACACCCACCAGCAAGCCGGCGATGATCCCTGTGGTACGGTTGAGCAATTGCGAGCGCGACTTGACCTTTTTCAGCGGCACATCATTGCGCGCGGGCTCGGGGTCGGCCTGTGGCTGTTTCGGGATGACCGCAGGCACTGAAGGCCACTCATCGCCTGCGGGCGAAACGCACAGCCACACTGAGCCCAGCAAGAATGCAGTGTTGAGTGTCAGGTCAATACCGGGCCGGGCGTTACCTTCTTCGTCGCACACCGCGCCTTCTTCAGCGTTCAGTGTCCAGCTGTCGTCCAAGCGTTGCAGGCGGCAGTGCAGGCTTTCCACACCCGCGTCGTCCAGTGCCAGATCGTGTTGCGCGGCAGAGCCAATCGACCATTGCTCGCCCACCAGTGGCAAGGCTGCGCCTTGGTGCTGACCGTTCAGTACGCGTAATTCAAACATCTGAAAGTCTCCCTTTGCTCAAGCCTGAAAGGCTCAAGCTGCGTGCTCGTTGTCCATTGGCTCAAGATCGTCTTCAAGGTCGAAGCGACCCATTACCTTGACCTTGGCCGCGTTGCTGATTTCTGCGAAAGACAGTACGGGAACGTGATAGAACTCCTCCCTCAACAAGGTCCGCAGCGGGCTGCGCAGGTCCTGCGCTACCAGCAGTACCGCCTGTTCGGGCGCGCGCACCGGGAATGCGATATTCATTTGTTGCACGAGCATCTGGCTGATCTCGTTACTCAGTGCGAAGAACGTTTCGGTCTGTGTCTGGCGCAGACCGTCGCGCAGCAAGCCCTCGCTTTCCGGCGTGAGCAGCCACACTTGCAGGCCTTCGGCACCGCAATACTGGTGGTAGATCTGCGATTTGAGCGCGATGCGCACGTAGTCGGTCAGCACGTTGGTATCGCGTTCATGCTGGCAATGCTCGATCAGGGTCTCGGCGATCAGCCGTATGGCTCTGAGCGGTACGCGCTCCGACGCGAGACGTTGCAGAACCGCCGAGAAGCGCGTCAGCGTGAGCACTCGCTGTATCTCTTGTGCAAGCTCCGGCTGCTCGGATTCCAGCCAGCTGAGGATGGCTTTGGTCTCCTGCAAGCCGATGAACTGCGGCGCGCAGGACTGCAATGCGCGTTCCATGCGTTCGACGATCAGGGTCATGGCGCTGACCGGGTTCAGCTCACCGCATTGCTCGGCAGGCAACCATACCCATTGATCTTCCTGGCGGTCGGTATTGCCCGGAATCGCCGCCGGGAGGTTTTCACCGCCCAGTTGGCGAGCGTCCACGGCGACATGGGACTGGGTAAATGTCGCCTTGAGCATGGGGACGTCGTAGACGGTGAAACGAAACTCGTCCGGAGGAAGATGATCGGCATGTTCAATGATGAACGACGGCAGGGTCAGACCGTACTGCACCACCAGACGGTTGCGTCGCCGACGTATTTCGCTGATCAGTGCCTCTATCTGTGCGCTGTCTTGGCCAGGGTGAAATTGCAGGACGAACTGCCGGCTGGGTGAGAAGGTACGCAGGTCTTCCTTGCCGTTCATTTCCGGGGCGACGGTAGTGGCGCGTTGTTCGTCGGGCTTGGGTTTTGCCCGTTGCAACTGCAGCATGCCACCGGCACCGCAGATGATCGCGATGGTGATGAACACCCCCGTGGGCATACCCGGCAGAGCCGCGAAGCCGAGCATGGCCACTGCGGCGATGATCCACGCCTTGGGCTGGCTGGTGATCTGTTCGGCGATTTCACGGCCAATGTTGGCCTCCGCGCCAGCCTCGGTATTGGGTACACGGGTGATGATCATGCCGCAGGTCACGGAGATCAGCAGCGCCGGGATCTGTGCAATCAGGCCGTCACCGATGGTCAGCACGGTGTACAGCTGCAACGCATCGCCCGCACTCATATTGTGCTGCAACACGCCGATGGAAATACCGCCGATCATGTTGATGGCAACGATGATCAGGCTGGCAATGGCATCACCGTTGACGAACTTCATCGCGCCGTCCATAGCACCGAACAACTGACTTTCCTTGTTCAGCTCAGCGCGGCGCTTGCGCGCCTCCTGAACGGTTATCAGGTTGGCACGCAGGTCACTGTCGATGGACATCTGCTTGCCGGGCATAGCGTCCAGCGTGAACCGCGCGCCGACCTCGGCGACCCGTTCCGAACCTTTGGTGATAACCAGAAAGTTGACCACTGTCAGGATCAGAAAGATCACCAGGCCCACCGCCAGGTTACCACCCACCACGAACTGGCCGAAGGCTTCGACAATGTGCCCGGCGTCCTGATTGAGCAGGATCAATCGTGTGGTGGAAATCGACAGCGCCAGACGAAACATGGTGGTCAGCAACAGCACGGCCGGAAAGGTCGAGAATGCCAGCGGTCTTGGCAAATGCATCGCCAGCATGATCAGCAGGCACGAGATACAGATGTTCACCGCGATCAACACATCAACCAGCCCGGTGGGCAGGGGGGTGATCATCATGAAGACAATGGCGATGACGAAGAATGCGCCGACCAGCTCTGACCGGCGCATGGCCGACAGGGCAATCATGTTCAGAAAGTTGATGACTTGATTCATCCGGCAAGTCCCTCAAAAAGCTGCTTCTGTTCCTGTTGAGTCAGTTCTGCCATTAGGGTGAGCAGGTTATTCAGCGCAGCCTGGCGGCTTTTCATGTCCTTCCAGAGCAGGATGGGCAATTGCATCAGCATCGGCCGCAAGCCATTGAGAAATGCCAGCTGGTTCTTGAGCCTGGCACCGCCGATGTGCTGAGTCAGTTGCAGGGTCTGGTTCACGTTCATTCCATTGGCCGTCAGGGTCAGCAAGTGTTTGAGAAAGGCTGGCGGATCCACCTTCAGGTCAGGGTTCTTGTTGCGCATGCGCCCAAGCAGGTGTTCACAACCGCGCAACAACGTCGTCACGTGCCGTGCTGTGGTCAGCCCGTGCATCAACGTGCGCAGCTGTTCATGAGATGCCGAAGGGGTAATCGCCGAGAGATCGTCAGCAATTGCTCTGCGCATGTCGCGCAGGTTGAGGTCGAAGTCTCCGGTCTCTTCCTGCTCGTTGATCAAGGCTTCAATCAGGCCGGTCACGTTTGGCTGTCCGGAAACCGCTACGCCATAAAGGTTGCGCAACGCGGTACGGCGTTTGTTGTCGACGTTCTGCCGCCCGAACGCCCTGGCAGTATTAATGCCTGCCCGGGCGTGTGGTCCGAACTTGCGTCGCAACTGTTTCAGCGTTTGGGTGAGCGCCACGTACTCGCCTTCAGCGCCATCTTCCTCAGCCTGTTTGCGTGCCGCTTGCAGCACCACGTGGGCCTTGGCCGCATCGCCATCGGCAAATTCCAGAACCTGTTCCAGTTCTGTGTCGTTCTCTTGCAGCAGTTTTTTGCGCAGCAGCCTCGCGGCATTATCCAGACCGGTATCGTTGGCGCTCATCAACAACTGATAGAGCTCACCCAGTTTGACGGCCCGTGATTGCAGTGCATTTCTGCTTGCGATCAGTTCGCGCTGGCGCAGTATCCGGCTGTTTCGCACCAGTGCTGCGGCGAAGCGCGAGACCTGTTGCGATGACGTGCCTTTTTCCGACGACAGGGTCCCGGGAATCGCTCGCGCAGCGGGCGTGACGGCGCGAATCGGCGTGACCGTGTGGGTTGGCAATATAGGCGGGGCGACGATTTTCATAGGACGGTTCTGAGCCTGGTCATGACCGCTGAGTGGGGCCTGGCCAGGATTCGGTTCCCTTGTAAAAGGGGCTGACGCGTTTGTGCCAAAAGCTGTAGTGATAAAAACGGCGTTGCGCAAAAAAATGTATTACAAAGAATTACAAGTTTTAAAATAATTATATAAATCAGTAACTTAAGTAATTATTTTGGCTGGCACGGTTATCGCTATAGGGCTTGCACACCATTAAATTAAGGTAAGCCCATGTTTCCGAACCTAGTGATCCTTGATGCAACCCAGCCACGCCAGGACTCTTCGTCTGCCGGTATCCGTCAACTGACGGCTGATCAGATACAGATGCTCAGAGCGTTCATTCAGAAGCGCGTAATGAACCCGGATGATGTCGATGACATCTTGCAATGCGTATTTCTGGAGGCCC
The DNA here is from genome assembly GCF_032587795.1 of Pseudomonas syringae group sp. 247E2. Taxonomy (NCBI): domain Bacteria; kingdom Pseudomonadati; phylum Pseudomonadota; class Gammaproteobacteria; order Pseudomonadales; family Pseudomonadaceae; genus Pseudomonas; species Pseudomonas syringae group sp. 247E2. The sequence continues at coordinate 176,063 of NZ_JAWHPK010000015.1, forward strand.
TGCGCAACGAGCACAAGTTTCAACATGCCAGCAAGCCGCAGACCTGGTTGTGTGGTATTGCGTTGAACCTGATCCGTAATCACTTCCGCAAAATGTATCGCCAGCCCTATCAGGAAAGCTGGGAAGACGACGTTCATTCAGAGCTGGAATGGAATGGCGATATCACTCATCAGGTAGACGGGCACAGGCAATTGGCACGCGTCATCGCAGCCATTGATTGCTTGCCGTCGAACATGCAAAAGGTCCTGGAAGTGTCGCTGGAGATGGATGGCAATTATCAGGATACGGCGAACACGCTCGGCGTTCCGATTGGCACTGTGCGCTCGCGACTGTCCCGGGCACGGGTGCAATTGAAGCAGCAGATTGACCCGTTCGCCTGAGTGGATATCTGTCTGGAACCAACTCGCACGCAAAACCACACAGTTGCCATCCCTCACCACTTGGATGGCAACCATGCGTATATCCAGTTCTCCCAGTCCTGCCCTCGGCAGCATCGTGAATCAACCCACCTCTGGCGAACTGGCTGCTGAGACGCCATTAGCCAAAGCCTCGCTCACGCAGAGCAGCGCAGGTGGTGATCAGGCCTTTGTGCAGTTCGGCCAGGCCAACGACAATACATCTTTCTTTTCTGATGCCGAGCAAAGCGGCTCATCGCTGATGAGTCTGCTGACTCGCAGCAGTAATAGCGAAAGCACCTCCAGCGTTGATCAGGACAGTGATCAGGTGTCCCCAATGACATCGGTCTTGTCAACAGCCAGCGCGTCACCTGCGGCGTCTGCCTCCGGCCCGGCAAATGCTCCCAGCGCTACCGATGCCGCGTTTCTCGACAACTCCGAATACTCTTCGCCCGAGGCCCTCAAGCGCTGGGATCCGATGGTCGCCCATCTGCCGCCCGAAGAACGCGAGCAGGCGGCCAAAGAACTCAACCGGCCGATTGCGGCCGCCTGGATGGCCAGAGAGCACGGCCCCAACGCTGACAAGGCGATGGCGTTCATCAACGCCAACCCTGCGTTGAAGACGGCGGTGGACGTCGGCAAGGATGGCGGTAATGCGGATGGCAAAATCACCAACAAAGACCTCAAGGCGTTCGCCAAAAATATGGAGAAGGCGGCCGACAATGCCGACAAGGACTTGGCAAAGTACATGGAAGATAACCCCGGCGCTGATCCTCAATCCCTTGAAATGGTGCGCAGCGCAGCGGTGATGCGCGCCAATATGCCGTTGGCGACGGCAGCCGACCCTCATCATGCCGTTGGGGCGCCGGACAAAACCGATGTCGATGGTAATGTCAGCGCCGAGGGTCTGAAAGCGCTGATTAAAAGTAACCCAGGGTTGTCAGGTACGCTCAAACAGTCGTCCAACATGTGGTCACAGGCGGGCTTCCTCAGCCAGGTGGATGAAGCCGGTCTGACCGGGCGCAAGAAGGCTGCACATAGCCCCGACCAGGTGTTCGATGCGTCCAATATGAGCGAGTGGATCAGGAAGAGCGCCCCCAAAAATGGTGGCCAGTTCGCCAGCATGCTCAGCGACGCCGCGACGTTGAATTCGGTATCCGGTATCGATATCAGCAAACTCAATGCTCAGGTTTTCGAGAAGCCCAAGGCTTACACCGGCGCGCAGAAGGCCGCTGTGATGATCAAGTTGCAGCAGACCCAGCAGAGCGTGATAGCCGGGCGGGATTTGCGCAATACCGAGAAGACCGAGGCGGGCCTTAACGAGCGAATCGCTCAGTTGCAAGCCGATCCCGATGTTCAGGAGTACCTCAACAAAAGCATTCCCGAACAGGAGCGCAGCCTGGTTCGCAGCGATTCGGCACTGCAGAAGGCCGTGACTGAGCAGGCTCAAAACGTCAACAGCGGAAAAGCCTTGCAAACCGACCTGGCAACCGCGGACAAGGCCGTCGACAAACACAACCCCAACCCCGATTACAGCGGCGCCATTACCGGCCTGTCGGCTCAACTGCAACTGCAAAAAGACCTGTTTCCCGATGCCCAGGTGCCCACTGCCCAGCAAGTATTCAACAACCAGCCTGATGAAGTGCAAACGAAGATTGCCGATTCCTACGTTCGCAACTTCAGCGAGGGGGGCGCTCTGAAACAACTGCTTGGTCAGAAAAAGTCTGACGCTGGTGAGTCTCTGCAAACCGCAGATAACCAGAAAGCGGCGTATGAAAGCGTGCTGCCCGCTGATTTCGTTAATGGTGAGCGTGAGAGTTACACGGCCAGCACCTTGTCCGAGCTGCAGAACTCCAAAAAAGGCCGCAAGTTGCTGGAGGGCAAGACCGATGAAGAGGGCGGTCCTTCGCTGGCCGCGCAGCTCGCCGAGCAAGGTATCGGAGGCAAGGCATTCAACTCGGTCATGGGCTTTGCGTCAGTGTCTGACAGGCTCGCCAGCGGTGACAAGCTGGGCGCGGCTCAGAGCATCATCGACAGCTCCAGGTTGGGCGCGGAGGCAATCAAGGGCGGCATAGACACCGGCGCGAAAATGATGGGTCGCGAGGCGTCCGCCGGCCTTGGTCGTCTGGGCGGACAGATGATCGGCCGCGCTGTCGGTCTGGTTGCCGGTGAAGCCACAGGGCTTGCCGCAGGCGCAGCGCTGGGTGCTGCAATCCCGGTTATCGGCTGGGCCATCGACGGCGCCATGGCCCTGGGCTTTGGTATCTCCGCGATCATTGATGCGGTCAAGAAGCATAAGGCGCAGAAGGCGTTCGATCATAACGTTGACCCGGTGCTGGACCAGTTCGGGATTGCCAAGGCGCATTGATTGACAGTGACGAGAGCGTTGAGATCGGTCGTTCCTGTGTTGGCCGTAATGAGCTTTTTCGGGTGCGATGAGCGCCCGCAATCAGTGAGGAACATATGAGAATTCACAGTGCTGGTCACAGCCTGCCCGCGCCAGGCCCTAGCGTGGAAACCACTGAAAAGGCTGTTCAATCATCATCGGCCCAGAACCCCGCTTCTTGCAGTTCACAAACAGAACGTCCTGAAGCCGGTTCGACTCAAGTGCGACCGAACTACCCTTACTCATCAGTCAAGACACGCTTGCCACCCGTTTCTTCTACAGGGCAGGCCATTTCTGACACGCCATCTTCATTGCCCGGTTACCTGCTGTTACGTCGGCTCGACCGACGTCCACTGGATGAAGACAGTATCAAGGCTCTGGTTCCGGCAGACGAAGCGGTGCGTGAAGCACGCCGCGCGTTGCCCTTCGGCAGGGGCAACATTGATGTGGATGCACAACGTACCCACCTGCAAAGCGGCGCTCGCGCAGTCGCTGCAAAGCGCTTGAGAAAAGATGCCGAGCGCGCTGGCCATGAGCCGATGCCCGGGAATGATGAGATGAACTGGCATGTTCTTGTCGCCATGTCAGGGCAGGTGTTTGGCGCTGGCAACTGTGGCGAACATGCTCGTATAGCAAGCTTCGCTTACGGGGCCCTGGCTCAGGAAAGCGGGCGTAGTCCCCGCGAAAAGATTCATTTGGCCGAGCAGCCCGGAAAAGATCACGTCTGGGCTGAAACGGATAATTCCAGCGCTGGCTCTTCGCCCATCGTCATGGACCCGTGGTCTAACGGCGCAGCCATTTTGGCGGAGGACAGCCGGTTTGCCAAAGATCGCAGTGCGGTAGAGCGAACATATTCATTCACCCTTGCAATGGCAGCTGAAGCCGGCAAGGTTACGCGTGAAACCGCCGAGAACGTTCTGACCCACACGACAAGCCGTCTGCAGAAACGTCTTGCTGATCAGTTGCCGAACGTCTCACCGCTTGAAGGAGGCCGCTATCAGCAGGAAAAGTCGGTGCTTGATGAGGCGTTCGCCCGACGAGTGAGCGACAAGTTGAATAGTGACGATCCACGGCGTGCGTTGCAGATGGAAATTGAAGCTGTTGGTGTTGCAATGTCGCTGGGTGCCGAAGGCGTCAAGACGGTCGCCCGACAGGCGCCAAAGGTGGTCAGGCAAGCCAGAAGCGCCGCGTCGTCTAAAGGCATGCCTCCACGAAGATAATGTATCGATTCGTACGTTAAGCAATAAAAAACTCATCGCTCTGCCAATGATTAATTTTCAAGAAAACAGGTCATAGAGTTCGGTACTGTAAAACTGCACTGCGCAAACGTTCGGGATTAGACGGTGTCAGAGCGTCTCGTAAACGAAGTATGGCCAGACGGTCTGACTGACGGATCACAGTATTCAATCACCCTCGTTCTTTTCCTCTACCTTTAGAGATCAACCTTGATGCGTGTGTATAACGCTCTGACTGCAAAGATCGGCGGCCTTCTGCTTGTGTTGACCATGGTAGGTACTTCGTTACTTGCGTACGCTGTAAACGATTGTGATATGGACAACGACAACATTACCGATGCCAGGTGTGGTGGTAACGACAAGGACCTGGATAACGACAACGTCACTGACGCTGCTTTTGGTGGCACTGACAAGGATATGGACAACGACCATCACACCGATGCGGCCTTCGGCGGAACTGATCGCGATCTTGATAACGACAACAACACTGACAAATACCACGGCAGCGTGCCCTCTGCCGCTAAAAAGTAGCAACGCGGCCGAACGTGTTATTTCGTGCTTCGAGCCTGATTCTCAGTTAATAGGGGGAGATCGCGGATTATGTCAGACCACTTTCCACCAGACGAAAAAAAAGACCTTGAATTTCAAGGTCTTTTTTAAAGGTGGTGCCCCGAGGGAGAATCGAACTCCCACTTCTTTCGAAAACGGATTTTGAATCCGCCGCGTCTACCAATTCCGCCATCAGGGCTCAATGGCGGCGAAGTATAAGGATGAGTTTTCCGTTGGTCAACAGGGATTTACGCAGGTTTTTTACTAATGCCGCCAAACCGGATAAACTTCCCGGCCCTGCTAAACGAACCCGATCATGCGCGTCGCTGACTTTACCTTCGAACTCCCCGATTCCCTGATTGCTCGCCATCCACTGGCCGAGCGTCGTAGTAGTCGTCTGTTGACCCTCGACGGGCCGACTGGCGCGCTGGCACATCGTCAATTCACTGATTTGCTTGAGCATTTGCGCCCGGGCGATTTGATGGTGTTCAACAATACCCGTGTGATTCCCGCGCGGCTGTTCGGGCAGAAGGCGTCCGGCGGCAAGCTGGAGATTCTGGTCGAGCGCGTGCTGGACAGCCATCGTGTGCTGGCGCATGTGCGTTCCAGCAAGTCGCCCAAGCCTGGCTCGTCGATTCTGATCGATGGCGGTGGCGAGGCCGAGATGGTTGCGCGGCATGACGCGCTGTTCGAGCTGCGCTTTGCCGAAGAGGTTCTGCCGTTGCTGGAGCGTGTCGGCCATATGCCGTTGCCTCCTTATATAGACCGCCCGGATGAGGGCGCGGACCGTGAGCGCTATCAGACTGTTTACGCGCAGCGTGCAGGCGCTGTGGCTGCACCAACTGCCGGCCTGCATTTCGATCAGCCGCTGCTGGAGGCGATCGCCGCCAAGGGCGTCGAGACTGCGTTCGTCACGCTGCACGTCGGCGCGGGTACGTTCCAGCCGGTGCGCGTCGAGCAGATCGAAGATCACCACATGCACAGCGAGTGGCTGGAAGTTGGCCAGGACGTGGTCGACGCCGTGGCCGCATGCCGTGCGCGAGGCGGGCGGGTGATTGCCGTCGGGACCACCAGCGTGCGCTCGCTGGAGAGTGCCGCGCGTGATGGCGAACTGAAACCGTTCAGCGGCGACACCGACATCTTCATCTATCCGGGGCGGCCATTTCATGTGGTCGATGCCTTGGTGACCAATTTCCATTTGCCTGAATCCACGCTGTTGATGCTGGTTTCGGCGTTCGCCGGTTATCCCGAGACGATGGCGGCTTACGCTGCGGCCATCGAGCACGGCTACCGCTTCTTCAGTTACGGTGATGCGATGTTCATCACCCGCAATCCCGCGCCGACGGCCCCACAGGAATCGGCACCAGAGGATCACGCATGAGTCGCACCTGTCGTATGTCTTTCGAGTTGTTGACCACCGACGGCAAGGCCCGTCGCGGTCGCCTGACCTTTCCGCGTGGCGTAGTCGAGACTCCGGCGTTCATGCCGGTGGGCACCTATGGCACGGTCAAGGGCATGCTGCCGCGTGATATCGAGGCCACTGGTGCGCAGATGATTCTGGGCAACACGTTTCACCTGTGGCTGCGTCCGGGCACTGAAGTCATCAAGGGCCACGGTGACCTGCACGATTTCATGCAGTGGCAGGGACCGATTCTGACCGACTCCGGCGGTTTTCAGGTGTTCAGCCTGGGCGCGATGCGCAAGATCAAGGAGGAGGGCGTGACCTTCGCCTCGCCGGTTGATGGTGCCAAGGTGTTCATGGGCCCTGAAGAGTCGATGCAGGTTCAGCGTGATCTGGGCTCGGACGTCGTGATGATCTTCGACGAATGCACGCCGTACCCGGCCGACGAAGATGTGGCGCGTGTCTCCATGGAGCTGTCGTTGCGTTGGGCCAAGCGCTCCAAGGTTGCGCATGGCGAAAACACTGCTGCGCTGTTCGGCATCGTTCAGGGTGGCATGCACGAGAACCTGCGCAAGCGTTCGCTGGAAGGTCTGGATGAGATCGGCTTTGACGGTCTGGCGATTGGCGGCCTGTCGGTAGGCGAGCCCAAGCACGAGATGATCAAGGTGCTGGACTATCTGCCGGGCCTTATGCCAGCAGACAAACCTCGTTACTTGATGGGAGTAGGCAAGCCGGAAGATCTGGTCGAAGGTGTGCGCCGCGGCGTTGACATGTTCGACTGTGTGATGCCGACCCGCAACGCTCGCAACGGCCACTTGTTTACCGATACCGGTGTGCTGAAAATTCGTAACGCGTTCCATCGCCACGACAATTCGCCGCTTGATCCGACCTGCGATTGCTACACCTGCAAGAACTTCTCGCGCGCTTATCTGCATCACCTGGACAAGTGCGGAGAAATGCTGGGGAGCATGCTGAATACGATCCACAATTTGCGCCACTACCAGCTCCTTATGGCTGGTTTGCGCGAGGCTATTCAACAGGGTACATTGGCCGCCTTCGTCGATGCCTTCTATGCCAAACGCGGCCTTCCAACGCCGCCTCTGGGTTGAAACAGAACGAGTTTTTCCTGCTTTTTTATACTAATTATGTAACTGGAGCGACAAATGAGCTTTTTCATCTCTCCCGCTTTTGCGGATGCTGCTGCACCGGCTGCCGGTCCTGCGGGCAGTGGTTTCGAGTGGATTTTCCTGGTCGGCTTCCTGGTCATCTTCTACCTGATGATCTGGCGTCCACAGGCCAAGCGCGCCAAAGAGCAGAAAAACCTGCTGGGCAACCTGCAGAAAGGCGATGAAGTTGTGACCAGCGGCGGCATCGCGGGCAAGATCAACAAAGTGACCGACGACTTCGTAGTGATCGAGGTGTCGGACACCGTTGAGCTGAAAATCCAGAAGGGCGCCATCGCGGCCACTCTGCCAAAAGGCACCCTGAAAGCGATCTGAGCAGTAACTTTTTACCCATCGACGGGGCGCGCAAGGCGCCCCGCGTTTTAAGCGGGCGGCGTGATGCTGAACAAATACCCTCTGTGGAAATACATACTGATCCTGGCGGTGCTGGTGGTCGGTTTTATTTATTCCGCACCCAATCTCTACCCTGATGATTCTGCCATCCAGATCAGCGGTGCAAGCACTGCACTGCAAGTCAATCAGGCAGACGTGGATCGTGCAGCCAAGGCGCTTGCCGATGCAGGCATCTCGGTCAAGGCTTCTTCTCTGGCCGAGAATGGCAAGGGCGGTTTGTTGCGTCTGAGCAAGCAGGAAGACCAGTTGCCAGCCAAGGATGTCGTGCGCAAGGCGCTGGGTGACGACTATGTCGTTGCGCTGAACCTGGCGCGTACCACGCCGACCTGGTTGCGTAACCTGGGTGCAAGCCCGATGAAGCTCGGTCTCGACCTGTCCGGTGGTGTGCACTTCCTGCTGGAAGTCGACATGGACAAGGCGATCGATGCACGTCTGAAAGTCTACGAAGGCGAAGTCAAATCCCTGTTGCGCAAGGAAAAAGTGCGTTATCGCAGCCTGCCGCAGTTGGGCAATGTGATTCAGCTGGGCTTTAGCGATGACGCAGAGCGCGAGCAGGCTCGTGCACTGGTGCGCAAGACCTTCACCGATTTCGAAATCACGCCTGCCGAGCTGAACGGCATTCCCGTGCTGCGTATGGCGCTGACCCCGGCCAAACTGGCCGAGATTCGCGAATACTCGATCAAGCAGAACCTGACTACCGTGCGTAATCGGGTCAACGAGCTGGGTGTTGCCGAGCCGCTGGTTCAGCGCCAGGGTGCCAACCGCATCGTGGTCGAGCTGCCGGGTGTGCAGGACACGGCCGAAGCCAAGCGTATTCTGGGCAAGACCGCCAACCTCGAATTCCGTCTGGGTGCAGGCCCGGATGATTCGAAAGGCACCACCGAAATGTTCGAATTCCGCGAAGGCGGTCGTCCGGCAGCGGCGGTGGAGCGTGGTCTGATCATCACTGGCGATCAGGTAACTGACGCCAAGGCCAGCTTCGACGAACATGGCCGTCCACAGGTGAACATCAATCTTGATGGCCACGGTGGCGAGCTGATGAGCCGCGCAACCCGCAGTAATGTGGGTCGCAGCATGGCGGTGATCTTCATCGAGCAGCGTCCGACCACCACTTACACCAAGCAGATGGTCAACGGCGTCGAGAAAGACGTGCCGGTGCAGACCTTCAAGGAAGAAAAGAAAATCATCAGTCTGGCGACCATTCAGTCGCCGCTGGGCAGTCAGTTCCGGATTACCGGTCTGAACGGTCAGGGTGAATCTTCCGAACTGGCGCTGCTGTTGCGTGCTGGTGGTCTGGCGGCACCGATGTACTTCGCTGAAGAGCGCACCATTGGCCCGAGCCTGGGTGCCGACAACATCACCAAGGGTATCGATGCTTCCCTGTGGGGCATGCTGTTCGTCTCGCTGTTCATCATGGCGATCTACCGCTTCTTCGGTCTGATCGCGACCGTCGCACTGGCCTTGAACATGGTCATGCTGCTGGCACTGATGTCCTTGCTGGGTGCAACGCTGACCCTGCCAGGTATCGCCGGTATCGTGTTGACCATGGGTATGGCGGTGGATGCCAACGTGCTGATCTTCTCGCGTATTCGTGAAGAGATCGCCAATGGCATGACGGTCCAGCGCGCTATCAACGAAGGTTTCGATCGTGCCTACACGGCGATCCTCGACGCCAACCTGACGACGCTGCTGGTCGGCGGCATTCTCTTTGCGATGGGCACCGGCCCGGTCAAAGGGTTTGCGGTGACCATGTCGCTCGGGATCTTTACCTCGATGTTCACGGCCATCATGGTGACCCGCGCTATGGTCAACCTGATCTACGGCGGTCGTGACTTCAAGAAGTTGTGGATTTAAGGGGCTGCCATGTTACGTACCATCAACTTCATGGGCGTTCGCAATGTTGCGTTCGCCATCACGATGCTCCTTACCGCACTGGCGCTGTTCAGCTGGTTCCATAAAGGGCTCAACTTTGGTCTGGACTTCACCGGCGGTACGCTCATCGAGCTGACCTACGAGCGTCCAGCCGATCTGGGCAAGGTGCGCCAGGAGCTGGTTTCGGCGGGCTATCATGAAGCCGTTGTTCAGAGCTTTGGTGCCACCACTGACTTGCTGGTGCGCATGCCGGGTGAAGACCCGCAACTGGGTACTCAGGTGGCCGAAGCGCTGCGCAAGGCAGGTGCCGATAACCCGGCAGTGGTCAAGCGTGTCGAGTTCGTCGGTCCGCAGGTGGGTGAAGAGCTGCGCGATCAGGGTGGCCTCGGCATGCTGATGGCGCTGGGCGGTGTTCTGATCTACCTGGCGTTCCGCTTCCAGTGGAAATTTGCCGTCGGGGCGATCATCTCGCTGATCCACGACGTGGTGGTGACGATGGGTATCCTGTCGTTCTTCCAGATCACCTTCGACCTGACGGTGCTGGCGGCGGTGCTGGCGATCATCGGTTACTCGCTGAACGACACCATTGTGGTCTTCGACCGGGTACGCGAAAACTTCCGCCTGCTGCGCAAGGCTTCGCTGATCGAGAATATCAACATCTCCACTACGCAGACACTGCTGCGCACCATTGCCACTTCGGTCTCGACCCTGTTGGCGATTGTTGCACTGTGGGCGTTTGGCGGCGACAGCCTGGAAGGCTTCTCCATCGCGTTGTTCATCGGTGTTCTGGCGGGTACTTACTCGTCCATCTACATCGCCAACGTGGTGCTGATCTGGCTGAACCTGACCACTGAGGACCTGATTCCTCCAGTGGTCGTCGAGAAGGCTGACGACCTCCCGTAGGTCCGGCCATCATAAAAAAGGCGCGAGTGCTGAACTCGCGCCTTTTTTTATGCTCCAAGGCTAGGCATTGCGCAGTCATGCTGCGTTTCGATTGGTCAGGAGGTTCAAGTGAACAAGTCTATGCTTGTTGGTGCTGTGTTAGGTGCTGCTGTCGTGACTGCTGGCGGCGCCGTTGCCACCTATAGCTTGGTCAAGGGTGGTCCTGAGTATGCGGATGTATTGGCGGTAGAGCCGATCAACCAGCAGATCAAAACCCCCCGTGAAGTTTGCAAGGACGTAACCGTTACCCGTCAGGCGCCGGTCAAGGACCAGCATCAGATCGTCGGTAGCGTTATTGGCGCGGTTGCCGGTGGCTTGCTGGGTAACCAGATCGGTGGCGGTAACGGCAAGAAGATCGCTACAGTCGCGGGCGCGGTAGGTGGTGGTTATGCGGGTAACAAGGTTCAGGAAGGCATGCAGGAGCGTGATACCTACACCACTACGCAGAACCGCTGCACGACGGTCAATGATGTGAGCGACAAGGTTGTGGGCTACAACGTCAAGTACAAGCTGAACGAGAAGGTGGGTCAGGTTCGTATGGAGCGTGATCCGGGTAGCCAGATTCCGGTCGACAAGAACGGTCAGCTGATATTGGGTCAGGCGCAGTAACGCCAGCCGCTGAGCTTCACAAGACATAAAAAAACCGGCTTGCGCCGGTTTTTTTATGCCTGCCGCTTAACGCTTGAGCGAAGCTGGCAGGTGCGGTGCGATCGCGGTCAGTACCGCCTTGAAGCACTTGGTGTTGCCGGCAACGATGTGGCCTTTCTCGAGGAAGTCGTGACCACCGGTGAAATCGCTGACCAGACCGCCTGCTTCCTGAATCAGCAGGGCGCCTGCAGCCATGTCCCACTCGGACAGGCCCGACTCCCAGAACGCATCGAAGCGACCGGCAGCGACATAAGCCAGGTCGAGGCTGGCAGCACCTGCGCGGCGGATGCCGGCGGTCTGGCCTACCAGGCTGCGGAACATGCCCAGGTAGTTCTCGATGTTGTCCATCTGGTTGTCACGAAACGGGAAGCCGGTGCCGAGCAGGGCGCCTTCCAGGCTCTTGCGCTGGCTGACGCGCAGACGGCGACCATTCAGGGCTGCGCCACGACCACGGCTTGCGGTGAATTCTTCCTGGCGGACCGGGTCGAGAACCACGGCGTGCTCAAGGCGGCCGCGGTATTTGCAGGCGATGCTGACGGCAAAGTGCGGGATGCCGCGAACGAAGTTGGTGGTGCCGTCCAGTGGGTCGATGATCCACAGGTAGTCGGTGCCTTCGCCGCTGCCTTCGCGCAGGCCGCTTTCTTCGCCGAGAATACCGTGAGTCGGATAGGCCTTGCGCAGAGCGGTGATGATGCTTTGCTCGGCAGCGCGGTCGATCTCTGTGACGTAGTCTTTGGCTTCTTTTTCGTCAACCTTGATGGTATCCAGGCGCTCGATGGAGCGGAAAATCAATTCGCTGGCGCTGCGGGCGGCGCGCAGCGCGATATTCAGCATGGGCTGCATGGATAATTCACCTAAGGTTGTTAAAGAGAGCCGGGCATTCTATGGGCTGATTCGAATTATTTCCAGCCTTGCGTTGTTACGGTTGTCGGGTTCGTGTGTGTTTTTTTGCGTCCGGCGCGGTCGCTCATGCTGTTGCAGCTCTCACAGCTTCATGGCGTTAGTCGAGCCGTTTCTGTAAGATTTGCCCCCCTAATTCGTATCAGTGAGCGTTCGCTTTGTTGCAGAACATTCGTGTTGTCCTGGTCGGCACTACCCATCCCGGAAATATCGGCGGGGCTGCTCGCGCCATGAAAAACATGGGGCTTTCGCGTCTGGTGCTGGTCGATCCGCGCATTTTTCCTTCGCCCGATGCCGATGCGCGTGCGTCCGGCGCTACCGACATTCTCGAGGGCGCGCAGGTGGTGGCGACCCTTGAAGAAGCGCTGGTCGGCTGCCGTCTGGTGCTGGGCACCAGCGCGCGGGATCGAAGCCTGCCTTGGCCTATGCTGGATCCGCGTGCCTCGGGTGAAAAAGTCATCGAACAGGCCGGCGACGGTGCCGAGGTGGCGCTGGTGTTCGGTCGCGAACATGCGGGCCTGACCAACGAAGAGCTGCAGCGTTGCCACTTCCATGTGCACATCCCGTCTGACCCCGCGTTCAGTTCTCTCAATCTGGCGGCTGCCGTACAGGTGCTCAGTTATGAGGTGCGCGTGGCCTGGCTGGCTGCCGCGGAGCGGGGCGAGGCTTCAAGGCCGGCTTCGGCGCACAGTGCCGAACTGGCGACCATGGACGAAATGGAAGGTTTCTACACCCACCTCGAGGCCACGCTGGTGGCCATCGGCTTTCTTGATCCGGAGAAGCCACGGCATCTGATGGCTCGGTTGCGCAGGCTGTACGGGCGTAGCGAAGTCGAGCGATCCGAGCTGAGTATCCTGCGCGGTGTGCTCACTGAAACCCAGAAAGCCGCGCGCGGTGAACCCTACAAGCGAAAGGATCAGTGATGTTCGAGCGTCTGCGAGAAGACATTCAAAGCGTGTTCCACCGCGATCCCGCAGCGCGCAACGCCTTTGAAGTCCTGACCTGCTATCCGGGGATGCACGCGATCTGGCTGCACCGCTTCGCCCATATTCTGTGGCGCAACGGCTGGAAATGGCCGGCACGGGTGGTCTCGAACTTTGGCCGCTGGATGACCGGGATCGAGATCCATCCGGGCGCGCGCATCGGCCGCCGTTTTTTCATCGATCACGGCATGGGCATCGTGATCGGCGAAACCGCCGAGATCGGCAATGACGTCACCCTCTACCAGGGCGTGACCCTGGGTGGCACCAGCTGGAATGCCGGCAAGCGCCATCCGACGCTGGAAGATGGTGTGGTGGTCGGGGCGGGTGCCAAGGTACTCGGGCCGTTTACGGTGGGCGCCGGCGCCAAGATCGGCTCCAACGCAGTGGTCACCAAGGCTGTGCCTGCGGGCGCAACCGCAGTGGGCATCCCGGGGCGCATCATCGTCAAGTCGGACGATGAGGTTGAGGCCAGGCGCAAGGCCATGGCCGAGAAGCTCGGCTTCGATGCCTACGGTGTCAGTGCAGATATGCCCGATCCGGTCGCGCGCGCCATTGGCCAGTTGCTTGACCATTTGCAGGCTGTCGATGGGCGCCTGGAAGGCATGTGCGATGCACTCGGCAGGCTTGGCAGCGATTACCGCGCCAAGGAGCTGCCCGAGCTGCGTGACGAGGTTTTCGACTGCGTCAAGGACTGCCAGGAAGGCAAGGTCGGCTAGCGCTCACGGTGGGCAGGGTGCGTGCCATTACGCCGCACCTTTGCTATGATGAAGCCCGCGCTTTTCGCTAATCCCGACTGTTTTACTTGGTCTAATAGTTGACTCTTTTACTCGGGAATAGCATACTCGCTCTCATTCCGAACCTCTGCGGTATACGCCATGCGACTGACTACTAAAGGCCGATACGCTGTAACAGCCATGCTTGACCTGGCGTTGCACGCGCAGAACGGGCCAGTGTCTCTGGCCGACATCTCCGAGCGGCAGGGTATTTCCCTGTCCTACCTCGAGCAGCTGTTCGCCAAGCTGCGTCGCGGCAATCTGGTTTCCAGTGTTCGTGGTCCGGGTGGTGGTTACCAGCTGTCGCGCGACATGAAAGGCATCCAGGTTGCTCAGGTTGTCGATGCAGTCAATGAATCTGTCGATGCCACGCGGTGTCAGGGGCTGGGCGATTGCCATGCTGGCGATACCTGCCTGACCCACCACCTGTGGTGCGACCTGAGCCAGCAGATTCACGAATTTCTAAGCGGTATCAGCTTGGCGGATCTTGTCACTCGCCGTGAGGTACAAGAAGTCGCTCAGCGCCAGGATATGCGCCGTGGTCATAACCACATGTCGCAACTGGGTAAGATCGAAACGTCCGCCGTCGAATGAACGCAGATGAATGAGCGGTGCGCCTGCCTGATAGGAGAGCTTCAATGAAATTGCCAATTTACCTCGACTACTCCGCGACGACCCCGGTCGATCCGCGTGTCGCGCAGAAAATGATCGATTGCCTGACCGTCGAAGGAAACTTCGGCAACCCGGCCTCGCGCTCCCACGTCTTTGGCTGGAAAGCCGAAGAAGCGGTCGAGAACGCTCGTCGTCAGGTCGCTGATCTGGTCAACGCCGATCCGCGCGAAATCGTCTGGACTTCGGGTGCCACTGAATCCAACAACCTGGCTATTAAAGGTGTTGCGCATTTCTACGCCAGCAAAGGCAAGCATCTGATCACGTCAAAGGTTGAGCACAAGGCTGTCCTCGACACCACTCGCCAGCTGGAACGCGAAGGTTTCGAAGTGACCTACATCGAGCCAGGCGAAGACGGTCTGATCACGCCTGCCATGATTGAAGCGGCACTGCGCGACGACACCATCCTGGTTTCGATCATGCATGTGAACAACGAGATCGGCACCATCAACGATATCGCCGCGATCGGTGAGCTGACCCGTTCACGTGGTGTGCTGTTCCACGTCGATGGCGCGCAGTCGACCGGCAAGGTTGAAATCGATCTGGCCAGCCTCAAGGTTGACCTGATGTCCTTCTCTGCACACAAAACCTACGGCCCCAAAGGCATCGGTGCACTCTACGTCAGCCGCAAGCCACGTGTTCGCCTTGAAGCGACCATGCACGGCGGCGGTCACGAGCGTGGCATGCGTTCCGGCACCCTGGCGACTCACCAGATCGTCGGCATGGGCGAAGCATTCCGTATCGCCAAGGAAGAAATGGCTGCTGAAAACGTGCGCATCAAGGCACTCAGCGATCGTTTCTTCAAGCAGGTCGAAAACCTGGAAGAGCTGTACGTCAACGGCAGTCTGACCGCACGCGTACCGCACAACCTGAACCTGAGCTTCAACTATGTCGAAGGCGAGTCGCTGATCATGGCGCTCAAGGACCTGGCGGTATCGTCCGGTTCGGCCTGTACCTCGGCCTCGCTTGAGCCTTCGTACGTGCTGCGTGCCCTGGGTCGCAACGACGAACTGGCGCACAGCTCGATTCGTTTCACCTTCGGCCGTTTCAGCACCGAAGAAGAAATCGATTACGCCGCGCAGAAAGTTTGCGAGGCTGTCACCCGGCTGCGCACGCTTTCGCCGCTGTGGGACATGTTCAAAGACGGCGTCGACATCTCCAAGATCGAGTGGGCGGCGCACTAATTTAAAGTCGCCTCCAAGGCAGGTCATGGGCAATTGCGACGTGACCTGCAGAGCGGCTCCCTGATGTGAGAGGAATAGAATCATGGCTTACAGCGAAAAGGTCATCGACCACTACGAGAACCCACGTAACGTCGGCAAGATGAACGCGGAAGATCCTGATGTTGGCACCGGCATGGTCGGCGCTCCTGCGTGCGGCGACGTGATGCGCCTGCAGATCAAGGTCAACGAGCAAGGCGTTATCGAAGACGCCAAGTTCAAGACCTACGGCTGTGGTTCGGCCATTGCGTCCAGCTCCCTGGCGACCGAGTGGATGAAAGGCAAGACTCTGGATGAAGCAGAGACCATCAAGAACACTCAGTTGGCTGAAGAGCTGGCACTGCCGCCAGTGAAGATTCACTGCTCGGTACTCGCTGAAGACGCCATCAAGGCGGCCGTTCGCGATTACAAGCAAAAGAAAGGTCTGCTGTAAGCAGGCTTTTCAAGAGAAACTTGCGACAGAGTCAACTGCAACAGGCTAATGCAACAGGCTAAGGAGTTCCGATGGCTATCAGCATGACAGAAGCTGCCGCTAACCACGTACGACGTTCCCTCGAGGGGCGCGGCAAGGGTGACGGCGTTCGTCTGGGTGTTCGCACCACAGGCTGTTCAGGTCTTGCCTATGTGCTCGAGTTCGTCGATGAGGCGGCCAGCGAAGACACCGTGTTTGAAATGCACGGCGTCAAGGTGATCATTGACCCGAAGAGTCTGGTCTATCTGGATGGCACCGAGCTCGATTTCGTGCGTGAAGGGTTGAACGAAGGCTTCAAGTTCAATAATCCCAATTCGCGCGGTGAGTGCGGCTGTGGCGAAAGCTTCAACGTCTGAGGCTTTTTATTGTGGGTACTCCCTGTCACTTCGCCCTGTTCGACCTCAAGCCCGAGTTTCAGCTTGATCTTGACCAGCTGGCCACGCGCTACCGTGAGCTTGCGCGTAACGTGCATCCGGATCGCTTTGCGGATGCCCCCGAGCGTGAGCAGCGTGTGGCGCTGGAGCGCTCGGCCAGTCTCAACGAGGCCTATCAGACCCTGAAAAGCCCGCCGAAAAGGGCGCGCTACCTGCTGGCAATGAACGGCAACGAAGTGCCGCTCGAAGTCACGGTGCATGATCCCGAGTTTCTTCTGCAGCAGATGCAATTGCGCGAAGACCTCGAGGACTTGCAGGAAGAGGCTGATCTCGCCGGCGTTGCGACCTTCAAGCGTCAGCTCAAGGTCGCTCAGGACGAACTGAACCAGAGCTTCGCGGCCTGTTGGAATGATGCTGCACAGCGCGAGCACGCTGAAAAGCTGATGCGGCGTATGCAGTTTCTCGACAAGCTCTCTCACGAAGTGCGCCAGTTAGAAGAGCGCCTCGACGATTAACCCCGCGCGGCTTCGGCCGCGCGCCAGTGATTATTCTGAACAGCATGGCTTTACTGCAGATCGCCGAACCCGGCCTGAGTCCTCAACCGCACCAGCGTCGTCTGGCTGTGGGTATCGACCTGGGCACCACCAATTCTCTGGTTGCTGCAGTACGCAGCGGCCTGTCCGAACCGCTGGCCGATGCAGAGGGGCAGGTCATTCTGCCGTCTGCCGTGCGCTATCACGCTGATCGTGTCGAAGTAGGGCAGTCAGCGAAGATCGCCGCCTCCCAGGACCCGTTCAATACCGTTCTGTCGGTCAAGCGTCTCATGGGGCGTGGCCTGACCGACGTCAAGCAACTGGGCGAGCAGCTGCCGTACCGGTTCGTCGGCGGTGAGTCGCACATGCCGTTCATCGACACCGTACAGGGGCCGAAAAGCCCGGTCGAAGTGTCTGCCGACATCCTCAAGGTCCTGCGCCAGCGCGCAGAAGCCTCGTTGGGTGGCGAGCTGGTAGGCGCGGTGATCACCGTTCCTGCCTACTTCGATGACGCTCAGCGTCAGGCGACCAAGGACGCTGCCAGACTGGCGGGCCTCAACGTACTGCGCCTGCTCAATGAGCCCACGGCGGCGGCTGTCGCCTATGGCCTGGATCAGAAAGCCGAAGGTGTGGTTGCCATCTATGATCTGGGTGGCGGGACTTTCGATATCTCGATCCTGCGCCTGACCGGCGGTGTGTTTGAAGTACTGGCCACTGGCGGCGATACCGCTCTGGGTGGCGATGACTTCGATCATGCGATAGCCAACTGGATTGTCACTGATGCCGGTCTGTCTGCCGATATCGACCCTTCCGCGCAACGCAGCCTGCTGCAGGCTGCCTGCTCGGCCAAGGAAGCGCTGACTGACGCCGAGTCTGTCGAGGTCGCCTACGGTGACTGGCGTGGCACGCTGACCCGCGAGGCGCTCAATGCGCTGATCGAGCCTATGGTCGCGCGCAGTCTCAAGGCCTGTCGTCGTGCGGTGCGTGATACCGGTATCGAGCTTGAAGAAGTTGAAGCGGTGGTCATGGTCGGCGGTTCGACCCGAGTTCCACGCGTACGCGAAGCGGTGGCCGAGCTGTTCGGTCGTCAGCCATTGACCCAGATTGACCCGGATCAAGTGGTGGCCATCGGGGCTGCGATCCAGGCCGATACGCTGGCAGGCAACAAGCGTGACGGTGGCGAACTGCTATTGCTCGATGTGATTCCGCTCTCGCTGGGGCTGGAAACCATGGGCGGGCTGATGGAAAAGGTCATTCCGCGCAACACCACCATCCCTGTAGCGCGTGGTCAGGAATTCACCACGTACAAGGATGGCCAGACGGCCATGAAGATTCATGTTCTGCAGGGCGAGCGCGAGTTGATCAGTGACTGCCGTTCCCTTGCACGTTTCGAATTGCGCGGCATTCCGCCGATGGTCGCGGGTGCGGCAAAGATTCGTGTCACCTTCCAGGTTGATGCTGACGGTCTGCTCAGCGTTTCGGCGCGTGAAATGGGCTCGGGTATCGAGTCGAGCATTCAGGTCAAGCCTTCCTACGGGCTGACCGATGACGAAGTCACCCGCATGCTCAAGGACTCCTTCGAGTATGCCGGCGACGACAAGGTCGCTCGTGTGCTGCGCGAGCACCAGGTTGACGCCGAGCGCTTGCTCGAAGCGGTTCAAGGTGCCCTTGAGGCTGATGGTGAGCGTCTTCTCGACGAAGAAGAGCGCCTGGTCATCAACCTGCAGATGGACGAATTACGTGAATTGATGCAAGGCACCGATGGTTATGCCATCGAGCAGCAGACCAAGCGTCTGTCGCAGGTGACCGACGCATTTGCTGCCCGACGCCTCGATTCGACGGTAAAAGCCGCACTGGCCGGGCGCAACTTGAATGAGATTGAGGAATAACTGATGCCGCAGGTGATTTTTCTGCCCCACGCCGAGCATTGTCCGGACGGGCTGGTTGTAGAAGTGGAGCCGGGCACGTCTATTCTCGATATTGCCCACGAGCACCACATCGAGATTGAAAGCGCCTGTGGTGGCGTGTGTGCCTGTACCACCTGCCATTGCATCATCCGCGAAGGTTTCGGTTCGCTGAATGAAGCCGATGAGCTGGAAGAAGACATGCTCGACAAAGCCTGGGGCCTGGAAGCGCAATCGCGTCTGTCCTGTCAGGCCATTGTCGGCAACGAAGACCTCACGGTCGAAATACCCAAGTATTCGCTCAACCACGCCGCTGAAGCGCCACACTGATTCAAGGATTGCTCATGAGTCTCAAATGGGTTGATGTGCAGGAAATCGCCATCCAGCTGGCTGAAAGCCACCCGGATGTCGATCCGCTGACTGTGAGTTTTCCCAGGCTGCGTAATCTGGTCATGGCCTTGCCTGAGTTCGATGACCACCCGGACCGTAGTGGGGAAAAGGTTCTCGAGGCGATCCAAGGGTTATGGATCGAAGAGGCCGATTGACGTTCAGTAACGTACGCAGTTAGGCAATACACCAGAACCCGCGTATAATTCGCGGGTTTAATTTTTCGCTTCAATCACTGCTTCTGGAGTTTCACCATGGCTGTTCAACGTACTTTCTCCATCATCAAGCCTGACGCCGTTGCCAAGAACGTAATCGGCGAGATCACCACTCGTTTCGAAAAAGCCGGTCTGCGCGTTGTCGCTTCCAAGCTGAAGCAACTGTCCAAGGCCGAAGCTGAAGGTTTCTACGCTGAGCACAGCGCTCGCGGTTTCTTCGGCGACCTGGTTGCTTTCATGATCTCCGGTCCGGTTGTCGTTCAGGTTCTGGAAGGCGAAAACGCTATCGCTCTGAACCGCGAGCTGATGGGCGCTACCAACCCTAAAGAAGCTGCTGCCGGCACCATCCGTGCTGATTTCGCTGATTCCATCGACGCCAACGCTGTTCACGGCTCCGATTCCGAAGCAGCCGCCGCTCGCGAAATCTCGTACTTCTTCGCAGCTACCGAAGTAACCGCTCGCTAAGTCATTTTTGACTGACGAGTGAAGGGTGAATTCATGATTGCATCGACTGGTAAAACCAACCTGCTGGGGCTGACTCAACAGGAAATGGAGAAATTCTTCGACTCTATCGGGGAGAAGCGCTTCCGTGCCGGTCAGGTCATGAAGTGGATTCACCACTTCGGCGTCGACGATTTCGACGCGATGACGAACGTCAGCAAGGCCCTGCGCGAAAAGCTCAAGGCCTGTGCCGAAGTTCGCGGTCCCGAAGTGGTCAGCGAGGACATCTCCAGCGACGGCACCCGTAAATGGGTGGTGCGCGTAGAGTCCGGCAGCTGTGTCGAGACCGTCTACATTCCGC
This sequence comes from Pseudomonas syringae group sp. 247E2, assembly GCF_032587795.1. Classification (NCBI taxonomy): domain Bacteria; kingdom Pseudomonadati; phylum Pseudomonadota; class Gammaproteobacteria; order Pseudomonadales; family Pseudomonadaceae; genus Pseudomonas; species Pseudomonas syringae group sp. 247E2. Next base: position 196,301 of record NZ_JAWHPK010000015.1, read on the forward strand.
AGGGCAAGCGTGGCACCTTGTGTGTTTCGTCCCAAGCGGGCTGTGCCCTGGATTGCAGCTTCTGTTCCACGGGCAAGCAAGGCTTCAACAGCAACCTCACCGCCGCCGAAGTCATCGGTCAGGTGTGGATTGCCAACAAATCCTTTGGCAGCGTACCGGCGACCGTCGACCGTGCCATCACCAACGTGGTGATGATGGGCATGGGTGAGCCGCTGCTGAACTTCGACAATGTCATTGCTGCCATGCATCTGATGATGGATGACCTGGGGTATGGCATCTCCAAGCGCCGGGTGACGTTGTCCACCTCCGGTGTGGTACCGATGATCGATGAGCTTTCCAAGCATATCGACGTTTCCCTGGCCTTGTCGCTGCACGCGCCGAACGATGCGCTGCGTAACCAGCTGGTGCCGATCAACAAGAAATACCCGCTGCAAATGCTCCTTGATTCCTGCCGCCGTTACATGTCCAGTCTGGGCGAAAAGCGTGTGCTCACCATCGAATACACCATGCTCAAGGACATCAACGACAAGGTTGAACACGCCGTCGAGATGATCGAGCTGCTCAAGGACACGCCTTGCAAGATCAACCTGATCCCGTTCAATCCGTTTCCGCACTCCGGTTACGAGCGTCCCAGCAATAACGCGATCCGTCGTTTTCAAGACCTGTTGCATCAGGCTGGTTATAACGTCACTGTGCGCACCACGCGTGGTGAAGACATTGATGCAGCATGCGGCCAGCTGGTCGGGCAGGTGATGGACCGTACACGCCGTAGTGAACGCTACATTGCTGTGCGTGAGTTGAGCGCCGAGGCCGAGACGGCCCCGGTTGCGGCGACTCGAACCTGACTGCCAACCTGATCGAGAGAGACTCCATGTCTGTGCGTGCCTCGCTGTTGCTATGTGTTGTCATGTTGCTGACGGCGTGCGTATCCACCGGCAACGTCAACCCGATGACAACGGCGCAGGGGCGCGAGGAAGCGCGCAGAGCGTACGTGCAGCTTGGGCTGGGTTACTTTCAGCAGGGGCAGACCGAGCGTGCCAAGGTTCCGCTGAAAAAGGCGCTCGAGCTGGACAGTTCCGACGCGCAGGCCAATGCCGCACTGGCGCTGGTGTTCCAGACCGAGATGGAGCCGGAGCTTGCAGAGCAGTACTTCCGCAAGGCGCTGGCTTCCAGTAACAACGAAACACGCATCGTCAATAATTACGGCAGTTTTCTGTTCGAACAAAAGCGTTACAAGGAAGCCTACGAGCGTTTTGAACAGGCCGCTGCCGACAACCTGTATCCTGAGCGGTCGCGGGTCTTTGAGAGCCTGGGCATGACTTCGCTGAAGCTGGGTAACCGCGATCAGGCCCGTGAGCATTTTACCAAGGCGTTGCGCCTGGACCGTCAGTTGCCAAGGTCGCTGCTGGAAATGGCGCAGATGTCCTACGAAGACAAGCAATATGTGCCGGCGCGTGATTATTACGACCGTTTTAGCCAACTCAGCGAGCAAAATGCACGTAGTCTATTGCTCGGTACACGCCTGGCGAAGATCTATGATGATCGTAACAAGGCGGCCAGTTTTGGTCTGCTGTTGAAAAGACTCTATCCCGGTACGCCGGAATATCAGCAATACCTGTCGGAGCAATGATGAAAGCGGCGCATCCCGAAGTTGTAGCAACCACCCGCGTGAACCCTGGAGAAACCCTGCGCCAGGTCCGCGAGAGCAGGAGCTGGTCGCTGCCAGATGTGGCTTTGAGACTGAACCTCACCGTGACCTCCCTGAGCAATCTGGAGAACGGACATTTTGAAAAGCTGCCTGGGCATACGTTTGCCCGGGGGTATGTACGCGCCTACGCCAAGCTGCTTGACCTCGATCAGGCGGCGCTGGTCGAACAGTTCGACCAGTTCACCGGCACCGATGGCAAGGGCAGTTCGGTCCACGCATTGGGCCGTATCGAAGAGCCGGTCAGGCTGTCACACAACATCCTGCGTATCGTCAGCCTGTTGTTGCTGGTGCTTCTGGTCGGTGGCGGTTTCTTCTGGTGGCAGGATCAGGCTTCTCTGCGTGGCAGGGACCAGTCCGGGCTGAACATGGAGCACGTCGAGGTCGAAAGCGCCGACGGCACCACTCAGATTCACCCGCTGGACGAGCCGGAAGAGCCCGCAGTGGCTGAAACGCCTGCTGCCGGACAGACTTCGCTGCCGTTGAACACCGGTGCGCCTGCCAGTGAATCTCCGAGCGCGACGCCTGCTGCTCCTACTGCAGGTGTTACGAGTCATGCGCCTGCGCAGACACCGGCCACCGCTACGCCGCCAGCAAATGCTCCACAAGCGCCTGTCGCTGCGCCGACCGTACCGTCGATGCCGGCCGCACCAGCCGAGCAGCCAGCGCCAGTCATGGCCGGGGCCGGTCAGGTTACTGTGCAGTTCGTCGCCGATTGCTGGACCCAGGTCACTGACGGAAACGGCAAGGTGCTGGTCAGCGGCCTTAAGCGCAAGGGCGACAGCCTGGATGTCAGCGGCAAGCCGCCATTGACGCTGCGCCTGGGCTACGCACGCGGCGCGCAGGTCAGCTACAACGGTCAGCCTGTAGACGTGGCACCTTTTACCAGCGGCGAAACTGCTCGCCTGAAGCTAGGGCAATAAGTCATGCACGGCGAATCTCCAATCAAGCGTCGCGAATCCCGAAAAATATGGGTCGGTTCCGTACCGGTCGGCGGTGATGCGCCGATTGCCGTGCAGAGCATGACCAACAGCGATACCAACGATGTTGCGGCCACCGTCGCTCAGATCAACCGTCTGGAAGCTGCCGGTGTCGACATCGTGCGTGTTTCTGTACCGGACATGGACGCTGCCGAAGCCTTTGGTCGCATCAAGCAACTGGTCAAAGTGCCATTGGTCGCCGACATCCACTTCGACTATCGCATCGCATTGCGTGTGGCTGAACTGGGTGTCGACTGCCTGCGTATCAATCCGGGCAATATCGGTCGTGAAGACCGGGTGCGGGCCGTGGTCGATGCTGCGCGTGATCGCGGTATTCCGATCCGCATCGGCGTCAACGCCGGGTCGCTGGAAAAAGACCTGCAGAAGAAGTACGGCGAGCCCACGCCAGAGGCGTTGGTGGAGTCTGCGTTGCGCCACGTCGAGCACCTGGAGCGCCTGAACTTTCAGGACTTCAAGGTCAGCGTCAAGGCGTCCGATGTGTTCATGGCCGTCGCAGCCTACCGCCTGCTGGCCAAACAGATCGTCCAGCCCCTGCACCTGGGTATTACCGAAGCTGGCGGCTTGCGTTCAGGCACGGTGAAATCGGCTGTCGGTCTTGGAATGCTGCTTGCCGAAGGAATTGGCGATACTATCCGCATCTCGCTGGCTGCTGATCCGGTCGAGGAAGTGAAAGTCGGGTACGACATCCTCAAATCATTGCGCCTTCGTTCCCGTGGTATCAACTTCATCGCCTGCCCGAGCTGCTCGCGGCAGAACTTCGATGTGGTCAAGACCATGAACGAGCTTGAAGGTCGCCTTGAAGATTTGCTGGTGCCGCTTGATGTCGCAGTGATCGGTTGTGTAGTCAACGGTCCGGGCGAGGCCAAGGAAGCGCATATCGGCCTGACTGGTGGTACGCCGAACCTGATTTACATCGACGGCAAGCCTGCGCAGAAACTGACCAACGACAATCTCGTGGACGAGCTTGAACGCTTGATTCGCGAGAAAGCGGCTGAAAAGGCCGAAGCCGACGCATCTGTCATCGTGCGCGGCTAACCAGGATTGCTAAGGATTTTCTGTGAGTAAGTCTCTACAAGCCATTCGTGGCATGAACGACATCCTGCCCGAGCAGACGCCGCTGTGGCGCCACTTCGAAGGCACCGTTTCACGTCTGCTGGATAACTACGGTTACCGGCAGATTCGTATGCCTATCGTCGAATTCACCGAGCTGTTCAAGCGCTCCATCGGTGAAGTGACCGATATCGTCGAGAAGGAAATGTACACCTTCGCCGATCGCAACGGCGACTCCCTGACCCTGCGTCCGGAAGGCACTGCGGCCTGTGTGCGTGCGGTCCTGGAGCACGGCATCACCGGTGGCGGTCAGGTTCAGAAACTGTGGTACATCGGGCCGATGTTTCGTCACGAGCGTCCCCAGAAAGGCCGTTATCGCCAGTTTCACCAGATTGGTGTCGAGGTCTTCAATCTTGACGGTCCGGACATCGATGCCGAACTGATCGTCATGACCTGGCGCCTGTGGGGCATGCTGGGCATTCGCAATGCGGTCAAGCTTGAACTGAACAGCCTGGGCACCAGCGAAGCGCGTGCGCGTTATCGTGATGCGCTGGTCGAGTTTCTGTCGGCACGTCTTGATCAACTCGACGAAGACAGCCAGCGTCGTCTGAAAACCAATCCGCTGCGCGTGCTGGACACCAAACATCCTGAAACCCAGGCTGTGCTGGTCGATGCGCCAAAGCTGGCAGATTATCTGGATGACGAATCTCGCGTTCACTTCGAAGGCCTGAAGGCCCGTCTGGACGCAGCCGGCATTCCTTATGTCATCAACCCGAAGCTGGTTCGCGGGCTGGATTATTACAGCAAGACCGTTTTCGAGTGGGTTACCGACCAATTGGGTGCTCAGGGTACGGTCTGTGCAGGCGGTCGTTATGACGGTCTAGTCGAGCAGATGGGCGGCAAGCCGACGACCGGCGTTGGTTTCGCGATGGGTATCGAGCGTCTGGTTCTGTTGCTTGAAACCCTCGGGCAGGTCCCGGAAGAAATTGCCCGTCAGGTCGATGTTTACCTGTGCGCCTTTGGCGAAGCAGCTGAGCTGGCTGCGCTGGCTCTCACCGAAAAGGTGCGCGATCAGTTGCCGAGCCTACGTTTGCAGGTCAACGCCGGTGCCGGCAGCTTCAAAAGCCAGTTCAAGAAAGCCGACAAGAGCGGTGCGCTGTATGCGCTGATTCTCGGTGAAGAAGAACTGGCGGCAAAGGTCATTGGCGTCAAACCCCTGCGCGGTCAGGGTGAACAACAAAATATTGCCTGGGACGCTCTGTCAGAGCACCTGGCCTCCTGCGTTGTGCAGGGTTGAAGCTGATTTAACAGCCGTTTAGCGAATAGGAGTATTGGGGTGTCGGGTACCGAAGATGAAGAGCTGGCGGTAATGAAGGACTGGTGGCAGCGTAACGGCAAACCCCTGTTGACCGGTGGTCTGCTTGCGTTGGTCGTGGTCTTGGGTTGGCAGTTCTGGCACAGGTATCAGGCCAGCCAGTCTCAAGGCGCCTCGATGCTTTATCAGCAATTGCTGGAAACCGCACTGACGCCCAGTGGCCAGGCAGACACCGCACGTGTCGCCGAGATATCCGGCAAACTGAAAAGCGAATTCGGTGGCACTACCTATGCACAGTTCGGTAGCCTGTTCGTCGCCAAGGTGGCGGTCGATGCCGGTAAGCTGGACGATGCTGCAGCCGAGCTGAAAACCGTGGCCGACAAGCCTGCCAATGACACGCTGGGCGAGATTGCCCGTCAGCGTCTGGCACGCGTGCTGGCTGCGCAGAACAAGACCGATGACGCGCTGAAGCTGCTCGACGGCGATGCCGACAAGGCTTTCCTCGCCAGTCGTGAAGAACTCAAGGGTGACCTGCTGGTACAGCTGGGTCGTACCGACGAGGCATACGCTGCATACCAAAAGGCCAAATCCGCTCTGTCCGAAGACGCAGCAGTGGGTGGCCTGCAAATGAAGCTCGACGATCTGGCGAAAGGGGATGCGTGACGTGATTCGTTGGAAACATGCAGCATTGCTGGCTCTGGCCATTCTGGCCGCGGGTTGCAGCAGCAACAGCAAAAAGGAATTGCCTCCGGCCGAGCTGACCGACTTCAAAGAAGAAGTGGTTCTGCATAAGCAGTGGAGCCGTTCCATTGGCGACGGTCAGGGCAAGACTTACAACATGCTCGTGCCGGCCATTGATGGCGACCGCATCTATGCGGCTGACGTCACTGGCGAAGTTGTATCGCTGGATCGTCTGACCGGTGATGTGATCTGGAAGAAAGATCTCGATCTGCCGGTTTCCGGTGCAGTCGGCGTGGGCTATGGCCTGGTAATGATTGGCACCCTCAAGGGTGAAGTCATTGCCATGGACGCCACCTCCGGTGAGGAAAAGTGGCGTGCCCGCGTGACCAGCGAAGTGCTGGCCCCGCCTGCCACCAACGGTTCTGTGGTAGTGGTTCAGACTCAGGATGACCGTATTGTCGGTTTCGATGCCTCCACCGGTTCCCAGCTCTGGATTTACGAAAGCACTCCAGCGGTGCTGACCCTGCGTGGTACCGGTGCTCCACTTGCAACCAATCGTCTCGCCGTGGCAGGTCTGTCGACCGGCAAGGTCGTCGCTCTGGATATCAACAACGGCGTGCCGATCTGGGAGCAGCGTGTTGCCATCCCGCAAGGTCGCTCGGAACTGGATCGTGTCGTGGATATCGACGGCGGCCTGCTGCTGTCCGGCGGTACACTGTACGTCGCTACCTATCAGGGTCGCGTCGCCGGTCTGGACCTGGAAAGCGGTCGTGTGCTCTGGCAGCGTGACGCCTCGAGCTACTCGGGCGTAGCCCAAGGCTTTGGCAGCGTTTACGCAACCCTCGCCTCCGGCACTGTTGAAGGTATCGACGAGCGTTCGTCCTCTGCACTGTGGAGCAACGAATCACTGGCTCGCCGCCAGCTCGGCGCGCCGGAAGTGTATTCCAGCTATGTAGCGGTCGGTGACATGGAAGGCTACCTGCACCTGTTGAGCCAGGTGGACGGTCGTTTTGTCGGTCGCGAACGTATCGACAGCGACGGCCTGCGTGCTCGTCCGCTGGTGGTTGGGGACATGATTTACGTGTATGGCAACAGCGGCAAACTGGAAGCCCTGACCATCAAGCAATAAGTGTCCATGCCCGGGGCCAATGGCCCCGGGTGCCCTTGCTTCGGCAAGGCTGCGGTGCCTTTGTGGCATCGCCCCGAACTCCGGCCGCTGCCCTGCAGCGGCTTTTGTATTTTCTGAAATAACGAAGTGGAGAGCCGCATGGTTCCCGTAATCGCCCTGGTGGGTCGACCGAACGTCGGCAAGTCCACCATGTTCAACCGCCTGACCAGGACTCGCGACGCCATTGTCGGTGATCTGTCCGGTCTTACCCGTGATCGCCAATACGGAGAGGCGAAGTGGCAAGGGCGCTCCTATATTCTGATCGACACCGGAGGTATCTCCGGTGACGAGCATGGCATGGACGAAAAGATGGCCGAGCAGTCGCTGCTGGCCATTGAAGAAGCCGATGTGGTGCTGTTTCTGGTGGACGCCCGTGCGGGCTACACCGCTGCTGATCAGATGATTGGTGAGCACCTGCGCAAGCGCAACAAGCGTTCCTACGTGGTTGCCAACAAGATCGACAACATCGACGAAAACCTGGCACGTGCCGAGTTCAGCCCGATGGGTCTGGGCGACGCCATTCCGGTGGCTGGTGCCCATGGTCGTGGCATCTCGCAGATGCTCGAAATCGCCCTTCGGGAGTTCCCCAAGGACGAAGACGAGCTGGAAGAGGGCGAGGAGGTCGAGGAAGTTGCCGAAGGTCAGGAAGCCAAGCGCATTCCTGGTCCGAGCGAAAAAGACGGCATCAAGATCGCAATCATCGGGCGTCCCAACGTCGGCAAATCGACGCTGGTCAACCGAATGCTGGGTGAAGACCGGGTTATCGTCTATGACGAGCCAGGCACCACGCGCGACAGTATCTACATTCCCTTCGAGCGTAATGAAGAGAAGTACACGCTGATCGACACTGCCGGTGTGCGCAAGCGCGGCAAGATCCACGAGGAAGTTGAAAAGTTCTCGGTGGTCAAGACGCTGCAGGCCATCAAGGACGCCAACGTGGTGATCTTTGTCATGGACGCCCGCGAAGGTGTGGTCGACCACGACCTGAACCTGCTGGGCTTCGCACTTGAAGCGGGTCGTGCTCTGGTTATCGCGCTGAACAAGTGGGATGGCATGACGCCGGGCGAACGTGATTTCGTGAAGATCGAACTGGAACGCCGGTTGTTCTTCGTCGACTTCGCAGACATCCACTTCATCTCTGCGATGCACGGCACGGGCGTGGGTAACCTGTATCAGTCGGTACAGAACTCATTCAAGTCTGCCGTAACGCGCTGGCCAACCAGCCGTCTGACCCAGATTCTGGAAGATGCGGTCAGTGAGCACGCGCCACCTATGGTCGGCAGCCGCCGTATCAAGTTGCGTTACGCTCACCTGGGCGGCGCCAATCCGCCGCTGATCGTGATCCACGGCAACCAGGTCGAAAAAGTACCGAAGTCCTATGTCCGGTATCTGGAAAACACCTATCGCCGCGTGCTCAAGCTGGTCGGTACGCCGATCCGCATCGAGTTCAAGGGCGGCGAGAACCCGTATGAAGGCAATAAGAACACGCTGACTGACCGTCAGGTCAACAAGAAGCGTCGAATGATGTCGCACCACAAGAAGGCCGACAAGAAGCGCCGAGACAAGCGCTGAGTCAGCATTGGGAAAAAGGCGCTTCGGCGCCTTTTTTTGTGTCCGTTTAATGGGCTATCCTGCCTGACCCGTGCCGCCCGGTGCCGGGAGATTGCAGGGAAAGGGTTCCATGATCGACAGCAAGTTGCCCAACGTGGGCACCACTATCTTTACCGTCATGTCACAGCTGGCCGCCGAAACCGGCGCTATCAACCTGTCCCAGGGGTTTCCCGATTTTGATGGGCCGCAGGCGCTGCGCGATGCGGTCTGTCGGCATGTCACTCAAGGCCATAACCAATACTCACCGATGACCGGGCTGCCTGCGCTTCGTCAGCAGGTCGCGGCAAAGATCGCGCGCAGTTACGGGCGTGAGGTTAACCCCGACAGCGAAATCACCATTACGCCCGGTGCCACCCAAGCGATTTTCTGCGCGATTCATAGCGTTATTCGCGCTGGCGACGAAGTGATTATTTTCGACCCTTGCTATGACAGCTACGAGCCCGCTGTCGAGCTGGCCGGTGGGCGCTGCGTCCATGTGCAACTGGGGCTGGATGACTTCTCCATCGACTGGCAAAAGCTCAGCGATGCGTTAAGCCCGCGTACACGCATGATTGTCATCAATAGCCCGCACAACCCGAGCGGTGCCCTGATCAGTCGTGCAGAGCTTGATCGACTGGCTGCGCTGATCGCCGATCGTGATATCTACCTGCTCAGCGATGAAGTTTATGAACACCTGGTCTTCGATGGCGCGCGCCATGTCAGCGTGCTCGATCACGAGGCACTGTATCAGCGCGCCTTCGTCGTCAGCTCGTTCGGCAAGACATATCACGTCACCGGCTGGAAAACCGGTTACGTGGTCGCGCCGCCCGCGCTGACTTCCGAACTGCGCAAGGTGCATCAGTACGTCAGTTTCTGTGGTGTCACGCCATTGCAGTATGCGCTGGCCGATTTCATGGCCGAGCACCCTGAGCATGTCGATGAGCTGCCAGGCTTCTATCAGGCCAAGCGCGATTTTTTCTGTGGTCATCTGGCTGAATCGCGTTTCAGCTTCCGGCCTGTTGGCGGTACTTATTTCCAGTTGGTCGATTATTCGAAGATACGGCCTGACCTGAATGACGTGGACATGGCGCTGTGGATGACCCGTGAACACGGTGTGGCGAGCATTCCGATTTCTGTGTTCTACCAGAGCCCTCCAGCAGGCCAGCGTCTGATTCGCCTGTGCTTCGCCAAGCAAGAGGACACATTGCGTCAGGCGGCGGAGAAACTATGCGCGATATAAGCGAACTGCCAAACCTGAACCTTGCGCTGATTCAGACGACTCTGGCATGGCATGATCGGGAGGCCAACCTGGAGCATTTTGAGCACTTGCTGCGCCAGGCGCATGGCGCTGATCTGGTGATCCTGCCTGAAATGTTCACCACCGGGTTCTCGATGGAGTCCGAGGCCCTGGCTGAGCCTGAGGCAGGTCCTACATCGACCTGGCTGTTGGCGCAGGCTAAGCGGATCAATGCGGTGGTGACCGGCAGCGTCATCATTCGCGCTGCCGATGGCACTTATCGCAACCGTCTGCTGTGGGCGCGACCGGATGGTGAGTTGCTGCATTATGACAAGCGTCACTTGTTTCGTATGGCGGGTGAACACGAACACTACACGCCGGGCGAGCGTCAGGTGATGTTTGAGCTCAATGGGTGGCGTATTCGCCCGCTGATCTGTTACGACCTGCGCTTTCCGGTCTGGAGCCGTGACGCCGAAAGTACCGACCTGTTGCTGTACACCGCCAACTGGCCAGGCGCGCGACGTCTGCACTGGAACCGCCTGCTGCCCGCTAGGGCCATCGAAAACCTGTGCTACGTTGCCGCGGTCAATCGGGTAGGGTCGGACGGGAAGGGCTTTGCGTACACCGGTGACAGTCAGGTTCTGGATTTTCAAGGCGAGAGCCTGTTGGGCGCAGGCGAAGCGGATGGAGTGTTCAGGGCGACGTTAAGCGCGGCAGACTTACAAGCCTATCGCACACGCTTTCCAGCCGGGTTGGACGCTGACTCTTTTAATATTCAATAAAATTACTTCAGAATGTTACGAGTCGGCCGATAGTGTGTGCAGACAACCTGGAGACCGCCATGATTACCATCAATACGTCCACATTGAACAGCTATTCAAGCCCGTTGACCTTAGCGGTTAAATCTACCGACGCAGAGGCAATCAAGTCTGCAACTACCACGACTGAAACCGAGAAGACCTCTGATCAGGCCTCGACCGAAGGCGGTAAGGCCGGAGCGGCCGGTGGTGGGGGCAGCGTTGGTGGCTCCAGCAAATCGGCTCTTAATCAGACGATCGAACAGATAAAGCAGCAGATCAAGGACGCCCAGAAGCAACTGGCTCAACAGCAGGCGCAATTGGCTGCCGCTCAAAGCGGTAATGGCACAGCGGAAGAAAAGGCCCAGAAAGCCATGGCAATTCAGGGCCAGATTGCGTCCACCAGCGCTAACCTGCAGACCTTGCAGGCATCGTTGTTGCAGCTGGAGACTGAAGGTGGCGTGAATACCACTGCCTGATGTCCTGACACGGATGATGGTCGTGCCGACGCGCTGCGTCGGCATGCGGTGCTGACGTTACGGGTCTGCTCCCGGCTATGTGGTGCGCGCAGATCTGTGACGCAGAGCGTCACGACAGGCGTTCCCACGCTGGAGCGTGCGGAACGATAACCTGACTATCGTGCGACGCTCTGCGTCCGATCTTGAGTGTGCAGCTTGGCGCAGATCTGTGACGCAAAGCGTCACAGCATCCAGAGCCCTTACTCGTTCACATTCATGAACTTGCGTGCCCACTCTACGTAGTCTTCAGGCTGCGTATAGGTGTGGGTCAATTCGGTAGCGCTCATGTTCGACTCGCTGCCCAGAATCTGGCGTTGCTCGCGCAAGCAGTCGTAGGTGGCTTTGATTGCGGCAAAGTACGCAGCGTGGCCATGCACGCAGACTCTCACGCCCATCTCGGCAAGACGCGCATTGTCGTGCAGCTCAGGGTTGCCGTAAGTCACCAGCATCAGCGGTACGGTCACGCCTTCGGATATCTGCGCCAGGTGATCAAAGTCACGAATGCCGACGATGGTAATGCCGTCAGCCCCGGCAGCCTGATACTGCTGAACCCGGCTGATGGCTTCCTGAACCGGGATGATCGCCGCGTTGGTGCGAGCGAAAATCGACATCTCCGGGTCGACACGTGCCTCAAGTGCTGCGCGGATCTTGCCAACACCTTCGGCCGTGGAAATCAGGTCAGTGGATTTGCGTCCGAACTGCGCAGGCAGCAGGGTATCTTCAATCGTCAACGCCGAGATGCCGGCGCGTTCCAGTTCAACAACGGTACGCATGACGTTAAGGGCATTGCCATAACCATGGTCTGCGTCCGCGATAACCGGCAGTTGCGCAACGCGGCCGATGCGCGTGGCCTGTTCAACGAACTCGCTCAGGGTGATCAGTGCGAAGTCAGGTGCTGCCAGTACTTGCAGCGATGCGACAGAACCGCCGAGGATGCCTACTTCAAAGCCCAGATCCGCTGCGATTCGCGCTGACATGGGGTCGAATACCGAGGCGGTGTGAAAGCACGAGTTCGACGAGGTAAGCGCACGGAAACTGCGGCGCAAATCTTGATGGGAAGCCTTGGGCATAATCGCTCCAAATGTGATTGGATCAGCTCAGCGTACCGAGGCCGATAGTAATTTCAATGCACGGTGGGTCTGCCCGAGCATTCTTTTCGTCCGGAAATCAATGCAATAGTCGTCTTGGTTTTATAGGAAAGATGTAGCTGGCAGGTAAGTCCGGATGGGCATCGTCAGCATATGAATTGCTGTTGGATGTTGGCCCGTCCTGGAATAAAGGCAGCATGCTACCACAGCATAAATGAAAAAGATTATGCCGAAACAGGCAGGGTCATGCGTGGAATGCAAGAGGCTGGCGAGGAGGGGAGTCGCGCGGTCGTTTGGGTGAGGATGGCGACCTGGCGTCCGCCATCCTGCTTGTAGACTCAGGCGGCCTTGGCTTGTGTCTGGCTCAACGAGCGGTTCAGTGCGCTGAACAGTGCCCGGAAGCTGGCGGTGGTAATGTTTTCATCAATACCCACGCCATGCACGGCACGCTCGCCATTCACGCGCAGTTCGATGTAGGCAGCGGCCTTGGCCGTGGTGCCCGAGCCAATGGCGTGCTCGTTGTAGTCCATGATCTCCACGGCAACTGGCAGACCGGCGACCAGCGCTTCCAGAGCGCCTTTGCCCTTGCCGCGCCAATGCTGGGTTTCACCGTCCACATGCACTTCGGCATCGACCGCACTGTTGCCGTTCTCCTCCTGCAACTTGTGGCTGATCAGCGCGTAAGGTGTGTTGGCTTGCAGGTATTCACGGCGCAACAGCGAATGAATCTGCTGAGCGGACATCTCCAGGCCCAGACGATCGGTTTCACCCTGAACTACCTGGCTGAACTCGATCTGCATACGGCGCGGCAGGGAAATGCCATATTCCTGCTCCAGCAGGTAAGTGATGCCGCCTTTGCCTGACTGGCTGTTGACGCGAATCACCGCCTCGTAGCTACGGCCAATGTCGGCGGGGTCAATCGGCAGGTAAGGCACTTCCCACAACTCGCCGTCCTTCTGCTGGGTGAAGCCCTTGCGGATGGCGTCCTGGTGCGAACCGGAGAACGCGGTGTGTACCAGATCGCCAACGTATGGGTGACGTGGATGAACCGGAATCTGGTTGCACTCTTCGACGACCTTGCGCACACCGTCGATATCCGAGAAGTCCAGCTCCGGGTCGATGCCCTGGGTGTAGAGGTTCAATGCAACGGTGACCAGATCGACGTTGCCGGTCCGCTCGCCGTTACCGAACAGGCAGCCTTCGACGCGATCCGCACCGGCCATCAGGCCAAGCTCGGTAGCAGCGACGCCTGTACCACGGTCGTTATGGGTGTGCAGGCTGATCAGCACGCTGTCGCGGCGGGTGATGTTGCGGCCGAACCATTCGATCTGGTCAGCGTAAATGTTGGGTGTCGCCACTTCCACGGTAGCCGGGAGGTTGAGGATCACCTTGTTCTCGGGCGTCGGGTTCCACACCTCGATCACGGCATCGCAGACTTCCTTGGCAAATTCCAGCTCGGTCGCGCTGAAGGTTTCCGGCGAGTACTCGAAAGTCCACTGGGTTTCAGGCTGTTGTGCAGCGTATTTGACGAACAGCTTGGCCGCATTGACCGCGATTTCTTTCACGCCAGCCTTGTCCTGATTGAAGACAATGCGGCGGAACGACGGGCTGGTCGCGTTATACAGGTGGACGATGGCTTTCTTCGCGCCACGCAGCGATTCGAACGTGCGAGCGATCAGGTCTTCGCGAGCCTGGGTCAGCACCTGAATGGTGGTGTCATCCGGGATATGGCCGTCTTCGATCAGGGTACGCACGAAATCGAAGTCAGTCTGCGAAGCTGATGGAAAGGATGCCTCGATTTCCTTGACGCCAACGCTGACCAGGGTTTTCCAGAAGCGCAGTTTCTTGGCCGCGTCCATTGGTTCGATCAACGACTGGTTGCCGTCGCGCAGGTCGGAGCTGCACCAGATCGGTGCTGCATCGATGGTCTTCGAAGGCCAGGTGCGGTCAGGCAGATCGATGGTCGGGAATGCGCGGTACTTCTTCGATGGGTCTTTGAGCATGGTCATCAGGAAATCCTTTTGTATTCACGGGGCCGGGTTAGGGTCGGCCTTCCGTTCTAAAAAGCACAGGGGTTGCGAACACAGGGGTGAGGCACAGCAATCTAGCCTGGCAGTCGGGCACTGACCAGGCTGAGGCACCGATGTTGGCGCAACAGAATAAGGGTTTGAGAGGTTTTCATGAGGCCAACCGTAACCATTGGAATGAATGATGGCAAGCACTTGAAAAAGATTGGGATAAATTCTCGAAAATACGCCGTTATCGATTTTTTATAGCGGGTTATGAGCGTTTATTTGCTGGTTATTGTTGGTCGAAAGCGATGTGCGCAAAGAACGACTGTCGTTGGCAAGCGCCTTAGCGCTTGCTGACGAACAGTGTTACGGCTGAAACGCGCCGATGAAGATTGCCGGGTCCACGCGCGCATCGTTGAGGCTGACGTTCCAGTGCATGTGCGGGCCGGTTGCGCGACCGGTAGCACCGACCTTGCCGACCACGCCGCCACGAGGGACCAGATCACCGACTTTCACATCGATTTTCGACATGTGGCAAAACATGCTGATGAAGCCTTGGCCGTGGTCAACGAATACAGTGTTGCCATTGAAAAAGTAATTACCGGTCAGGATGACCTTGCCCGCAGCCGGAGATTTGATCGGCGTGCCGGCCGGTACAGCGAAATCCAGCCCTGAGTGCGGGTTGCGCTCTTCGCCGTTGAAGAACCGGCGCACGCCGAACCTGCTCGATAGCGGTCCGTTGACTGGCTTGTCCAGAATCAGGTTGCTCGGCGTTCCGGGGCTGAAGCTGCGGTAGGCGCGTAGCTGTTCAGCCAGTTCGCCCTCGATACGCTTGTTGTCTTCAGGGTTTGGGTTCACCTGACGTTTGTTCTTGAGCGTGATGTGCTGTTCCGGGTATTTCTTGCTGCCGACAGTGAAGTTCAGCGTGCGCCCGCCCGAGGTCACTTGTTGAGTGCCAGGTTTGACCGTCAACGGGATGCCGACGATGGCCAGCCATCGCGTGCCCTGTTCCTTGACCACCAGCACCGGTTTGCCTTGATAGGTGGCAGTCGGCGCCTGAGCGCCAGTGCCCAGATCAATTACGGCAACGCCACCGGGCACCGGTTTGTCGAGTGCGCGGGTGATGAAGCTGTCGGCGTGGGCGGGCAAACACAGGAGCAGGGCGAACAGCGGGGCAATAAAACGTAGCATCAGGCAGTCAGTCCAGAAGGGAAAGGGTCACAGGCGTGAGGTGATTGTCTTCGACGCGTACTTGCAGTTCGCCTTCGCCGAGCCTGGCGGTGAGTCGCTGGCCCGTTCGGGTTTGTGCGGCATTACGGATCGCATGGCCCCGCTCGTCAAGCAGAATGCTGTAGCCGCGTCCCAGTGTGGCGAGCGGGCTGACCACGTTGAGGGTCTGCACCTGACTTTGCAGTTGCAGCTTGCGCGCCTTGATCTGTTCACGAATGGCTCGCGGCAGACGCTCGGCCAAGGCATCCAGACGCTGACGCAGAAAACCCAGAGTTCGGCCCGGATGCTGTGCAGCGAGACGGCTCTGCATGTGGGCGAGACGCACCTGACGTTGGTGCATGTTCTGTTCGAAAGCGCGGCGCAGGCGCATGTCCAGGTCGTCCAGCCGTTGCGACTGCTGACGCAAGCGCTCGCCAGGATGACGCAGACGCCGCGAAATGCCCTCAAGACGCAAGCGCTCGCGCATCAGTCGATCCTGCATACGGCTCACCAGTCGGCGGTGCAGGCTGTCGACGCGTCGATGCAGGTCACTGGAGTCCGGGGCGAGCAGTTCGGCGGCAGCGGAGGGCGTCGGCGCTCGTACGTCGGCCACGAAATCGCTGATGGAAACATCGGTTTCATGGCCAACAGCACTGACAATCGGCGTCACGCAGGCGTCGATGGCGCGGGCGACGGCTTCTTCGTTGAAGCACCACAGGTCTTCCAGCGATCCACCGCCACGGGCGAGTATCAGTGCATCGAAGCCTCTGCTGTCGGCCAGTTTCAGCGCGCGGACAATCTGGTTGATCGCCTCACGCCCCTGAACGGCGGTGGGGATCAATGTCAGTTCGACCCTCGGTGCGCGGCGGCGGAACACACTAATGATGTCGCGGATTACCGCGCCGGTCGGTGAGCTGATGATGCCGATACGTTGCGGATGCAACGGCAAGGCAACCTTGCGCTCGGCGCTGAACAGGCCTTCGTCGCTGAGCTTGGCTTTCAGCGCATCGAATGCCAAGCGCAAAGCGCCATCACCGGCGGGTTCGACGGTGTCGAGAATCAGCTGGTAGTCGCCACGGCCTTCAAACAGCGACACCTTGCCGCGCACCTTGACCTGCAAACCGTCCTTGAGCGCCTGACGCACACGCGCCGCGCTCTGCCGGAACAGTGCGCAACGCACTTGCGCGCCAGAGTCCTTCAGCGTGAAGTACACGTGCCCCGAAGCCGGACGCGAGAGATTGGATATCTCGCCTTCGACCCAGATACTGCTGAACACGTCCTCCAGCAACACCCGCGCACGGCCGTTGAGCTGGCTGACAGTAAGGACTTCCCGGTCGAGGCCGAGTCTTGCGAAAGGGTCTTTGATCATGTCGGGCATCATAATGGCAATGCCGGTCTGGCGCACAGGTCCGTATCGCCACTTCGACCATGATTTCACCTTGACCAGAATCATCAGCCTATTAAGCTGCGGCCTCGAACAGCTTTAAGCGACGCTCCGTTATGAACACCCAAAGCATCATCGTCCCGCAAATTTCCACCTTTCCCGGGCACGAGGCCAGGGCGCGGCTGATTCTGCGCTGGCTGGTCAAGCTCGATGTGGTCGAGCCGGAGCTGACGACATGCGGGCGCACCTATAACAAGATGGCCTACGCCGTGGCACCCGGAGCGAGAAGGGTAGTAAAGCACCCCGATGCCTTGCCTTTCGGGCAAACAGTCAATGGTCTGGAAATCGTCACCAAGCGCTGCATCTATACCCCGCTGAACGACTTTGCCGAAGAGGCCGGTTGCCCGGAGTGTCGTCGCGAAGTGGGGGAGGCGCTGTTCGACAGCCTGGAAGACTGGATGCCCGGTCACACCGATAATTTCACCTGCCCCGAATGCCGCCATGAAGATGACATCAACGGCTTTCTTTTTCTCGACGCCTGCGGGTTTTCCAACCTCGGTTTCATCTTCAACAACTGGCTGGATGCGTCGTTCACGCAGACCTTTCTGGATGACTTCGCCGAACGTCTGGATCGCCCGGTCTCCTGCGTTAATGTGCGTCTATAAACAGCTTTGATAATAGGCTGAGGTTTACATTGAGCCGGGCGGGGTCTGTGGGTATAATGGCGCGCTTCCAATTTCCCGCCCGGGAGCCCCCGCGATGCTGCGTATCAGTCAAGAAGCCCTTACATTCGACGACATTCTCCTTGTGCCCGGTTATTCCGAGGTACTTCCCAACGAAGTCAGTCTGAAAACCCGTTTGACCCGTGGCATCGAGCTGAATATACCTTTGGTCTCTGCTGCAATGGATACAGTCACCGAGGCCCGTCTGGCAATTGCCATGGCCCAGGAAGGCGGTATCGGTATCATTCACAAGAACATGACCATCGAGCAGCAAGCTGCCGAAGTGCGCAAGGTCAAGAAGTTCGAGGCCGGTGTGGTTAAAGACCCGATCACGATCGAAGCCGACGCCACTGTTCGCGATCTGTTCGAACTCACCCGCATGCACAACATTTCCGGCGTACCGGTTCTGCACAATGGCGACCTGGTCGGCATCGTGACGTCCCGCGACGTACGCTTCGAAAACCGTCTTGATGTCCCTGTCCGCGAAGTGATGACGCCTAAAGAACGTCTGGTCACCGTGCGTGAAGGCGCCGACAAGAACGAAGTGCGTGAGCTGCTGCACAAGCACCGTCTGGAAAAAGTCCTGATCGTGGATGCCAATTTCGCGCTCAAGGGCATGATGACCGTCAAGGACATCGAAAAAGCCAAGGCGTACCCGCTGGCCAGTAAGGACGATCAGGCTCGCCTGCGCGTCGGCGCTGCAGTCGGTACCGGCAAGGACACTGGCGAGCGCGTCACTGCGCTGGTCGCTGCCGGCGTTGACGTTGTTGTGGTCGACACCGCTCACGGTCACTCCAAAGGTGTGATCGACCGCGTTCGCTGGGTGAAGGAAAACTTCCCTCAGGTGCAGGTCATCGGCGGCAACATCGCCACTGGCGAAGCAGCCAAGGCACTGGTTGCCGCAGGCGCCGATGCAGTCAAGGTCGGTATCGGCCCTGGCTCCATCTGCACCACGCGTATCGTTGCCGGTGTCGGCGTGCCGCAGATCAGCGCCATCGCCAACGTCTCCGCTGCCCTTGAAGGCACTGGCGTGCCGATGATCGCCGACGGCGGTATCCGCTTCTCCGGTGACCTGTCCAAAGCTATCGTGGCTGGCGCCTCCTGCGTGATGATGGGCTCGATGTTCGCCGGTACTGAAGAAGCGCCAGGCGAGATCGAACTGTTCCAGGGTCGTTCCTACAAGGCCTATCGCGGCATGGGTTCGCTGGGTGCGATGTCCCAGGCGCAAGGCTCGTCCGATCGCTATTTCCAGGACTCGTCCGCAGGTGCCGAGAAACTGGTGCCGGAAGGCATCGAAGGTCGTGTGGCTTATAAAGGTCCGTTGTCGGCCATCATCCATCAGTTGATGGGCGGCCTGCGTTCCTCCATGGGTTACACCGGCAGTGCCGACATCGAGCAGATGCGCACCAAGCCCGAGTTTGTGCGCATTACCGGCGCAGGCATGGCTGAGTCCCACGTCCATGACGTGCAGATCACCAAGGAAGCGCCGAACTATCGCGTTGGTTGATCCGGACTGCATCGTGGTGTGTGCCGCGATGCAGGCCAACACTTTTTATAGCCGGGGCTGTTGACGCAGCCCCGTGTCGTTTCTGTTTTTTGACGAGAATGAGTCATGGCCCTCGACATTCACGCCCACCGTATCCTGATCCTCGACTTCGGTTCCCAGTACACCCAGCTGATCGCCCGCCGCGTGCGTGAAATCGGCGTGTATTGCGAGCTGCATCCGTTTGACATGGACGACGAAGCGATTCGCGAATTCGCTCCAAAAGGCGTGATCCTCGCCGGCGGCCCCGAGTCCGTACACGAAGCCAACAGCCCGCGCTGCCCGCAAGCGGTATTTGACCTGGGTGTTCCGGTGTTCGGTATCTGCTACGGCATGCAGACCATGGCCGAGCAGTTGGGCGGCAAGGTTGCCGGTTCCGAGCTGCGCGAGTTCGGCTACGCTCGCGTTGACGTAGTCGGCAAAAGCCGTCTGCTCGATGGTATCGAAGACCATATCGACGCCGACGGCCTGTTTGGCCTCGACGTATGGATGAGTCACGGTGACAAGGTCACCAAACTGCCGGAAGACTTCCACATTCTGGCCAGTACCCCGAGCTGCCCGATTGCCGGTATGGCTGACGACGCTCGCGGTTACTACGGCGTGCAGTTCCACCCGGAAGTGACCCACACCAAGCAGGGCGGTCGCATCCTGTCGCGCTTCATCCTCGACATCTGTGGCTGTGAAGCACTGTGGACCCCTTCGAAGATTGCTGAAGACGCTATCGCTCAGGTTCGCGCCCAGGTCGGTACTGACAACGTCCTGCTGGGCCTGTCTGGCGGCGTTGACTCGTCTGTCGTTGCCGCGTTGCTGCACAAGGCCATCGGCGATCAACTGACCTGCGTATTCGTCGACAACGGCCTGCTGCGTCTGCATGAAGGCGAGCAAGTGATGGCCATGTTCGCCGAGAACATGGGCGTCAAGGTGATCCGCGCCAACGCCGAAGAGCAGTTCCTGAACAACCTGGAAGGCGAGAGCGACCCAGAGAAGAAGCGCAAGATCATCGGCCGTACCTTCATCGACGTGTTCGATGCCGAGTCCTGCAAGCTGGACAACATCAAATACCTGGCGCAAGGCACCATCTACCCCGACGTGATCGAGTCGGCTGGTGCGAAAAGCGGCAAGGCCCACGTCATCAAGTCGCACCACAACGTGGGCGGCCTGCCGGAAGAAATGAACCTCAAGCTGGTCGAGCCACTGCGCGAGCTGTTCAAGGACGAAGTCCGCCGCCTGGGCCTCGAACTCGGCCTGCCGTACGACATGGTCTACCGCCACCCATTCCCAGGCCCAGGCCTGGGCGTGCGCATCCTCGGCGAAGTGAAGAAGGAATACGCCGACCTACTGCGTCGTGCCGACCACATCTTCATCGAAGAACTGCGCAAGGCCGACTGGTATCACAAGGTCAGCCAAGCGTTCGTGGTATTCCAGCCGGTCAAATCGGTTGGCGTCGTCGGCGACGGCCGCCGCTACGCCTGGGTCGTCGCCCTGCGCGCTGTCGAAACCATCGACTTCATGACCGCTCGTTGGGCGCACCTGCCTTATGAGCTGCTGGAGACGGTGAGTGGCCGGATCATCAACGAAATCGAAGGGATTTCGCGGGTGACGTATGACGTGTCGAGCAAGCCGCCGGCTACTATTGAGTGGGAATGATTGGACGTCCGGCATTGTCCGGCACCAACTAGCAAGAAATGCCCTGGAGCCCGCGTAATTGCGGGCTTTTGGCTTTTTGGGTCTGGCAAATTCTGGCAGCTTTGTGCATCGCCAAGCACCGTGTTTATGTGGCATGGGATGTGGCATTGACTGAGCTAAATGCCATGTTCGGTGCTCGATACCATGTCACTTTATTAGAAAGGGGCATGATATCAAGCCTAATAATCTAACCCCGCCTCATTGGGTTGAGTCGGGATGCGCGAGTGCTTTTCTGAGAATGGTATTTTTTCCATGGAATCCGTAACTGCCATGCTGACCGATACCAAGCTGCGTAACCTCAAACCGCAAGAAAAACTCTACAAGGTGAACGACCGTGACGGGCTGTACGTGGCCGTCACTGCTGCCGGTTCGATCTCCTTTCGTTACAACTACTCAATCAATGGCCGTCAGGAGACCATCACGTTCGGTCGTTATGGCGTGGGTGGTATCACACTTGCGGAAGCCAGAGAGCGCTTGGGCGAGGCTAAAAAGATGGTTTCGGCGGGTAAGTCACCTGCCAAAGAGAAAGCCCGCACCAAAGGGGCAGAGACGTTTGATGCGTGGGCTGAGAAATGGCTGCGTGGGTATCAGATGGCTGACTCTGACTAATTCGAGGTCGAGTTGCGCTATAGATCGTTTCGCCTTTTTGTACGCGGGATTCCATGTTTTATCCGGCAGCTTGGGTCGATGTGCCTCGCAGCAAAGATTGCTCATACGTAACTCTTCATCTACCCTGCGTTTGCCCTCTGCAGATGCGGATTCGGCGAATGAAGTCAGCTCCGCAAGGGGGCCGTAAAATCTACAAAAACCCTTTGTGCGTTGACCATTCACGCCGCCGCCACGAACTTTCCTATTTGCAGGTTGCTTGCGTTGGCATGAACTCGCCGATACGGTCCGTTACTGACCTGGCCGCCGTGGGTGATTCGGAAGGTTAATGGCGATCTTGGACGTGTTGCCTGATTGCTGAACCGCTTGCCAACGGAAATCATTAGCTAAGGTGAAAAATCTGGAGATGTGCTGTTTACCGCGTTCCAATTTAGATTTTTGGGGGTGGGAATCGCTGATGTTTAAGTGGATTGGGGCTTACGCATGTAAGTCCCAATCAGAACTATGCCATCTCTAACGATGGAGACCTCACTAGTAAATCTGCAAAAGCTGCGCTTGTATAAGCAGCATAAGATTGCCAGTCATCGTTTTTATCAGCGTCTGCATAGTCGCAGACAGATTTGATAACTATAGCTAAAGGCTTTGGTGTTGCAGCCGACTCAACTGCGGCCATTACTGCATAACCTTCCATCTCTATAGCCGCTAACTCTCGGTGTTGTAATGTAACATTTCTAGCTTCAGCATCATCCGCAATTACACTAGCGCCTGATGCCATGGGCGCAAGTTTGATGTTAAGCACCCCTTGGGGAAAATTACCCTGCCAACCAGACCTTATTGATTGAGTGGTCGCTGGATTTCTCGACAGTTCACTGATGGCTTGACGAATATTTGGATCTATAGACATTTGGTAGGCGGCGGCTTGGAATACCGGAGATCGATTGGAGTCTAGTGCTCTCTTACCGCTACCATAATCCCATGCAGGGTCAGCAACAATGACATCCCCGAAGTTGGTTCGGGATGCGATTCCTGCGCATATGCCCGTCATGATAAGGAGCTTAGGCTTGAATAAAGAAACTATCTTGGCAGACAGCGATGCTGCGGAAGGCATGCCTTTACGTGGGGCGCATACCGCAACTACTTGGATTGTATCTTCTCCTTTCAAGAAACTTCCAAAATGGTATGTGGAAGGGTCGCCTGAAAATATTTTAGTTTTCCAGCTGTAATCTAAGGCTAGTATTGCATCCAGCTCAGGGGATTGCAGAGCGGTGACAAAGGCGATGTCCACAGGGTACCCGTCTAATATTCTGCTTAAACGGGTCACTAAATAGGTAAGACGCCCCTTTAAATAGGTCTTCCATTTGTCGCGTTGACCAAATTGCCATAAAACAGCGCCTTTCTCCGCAGACCTTTTTCGGGCTGCTTCAATATCGTCTTCTCGTGCAGTGATAAACAAAATATCAGGTGGCAGGCGACAGTTTACGTCTGTTATTAGTAAGTCTAATAAGTCTAGGCCCCCTTCTATTTGCGGCTTGTCGCGTAAACCATCGGGAAGATTGAGATCTATTACCAACATATCGTACTTATCCGAACGTACGGCTTTACGCGCCGCTACCGCAGTGGCTACGTGCGTAATAGAGATATTTTGAGAGGTATCATCGCAGATTGCAGCGATTTCTTGAAGCTTGCTGATTTCATCGTCAATTACTAAAATTTTGATCATTATAGTTTCGTTCCCTGAATTATTTGTTTGAGCTCAGATTGCCATCCCTCTTGGCGAGAGTCGTAGTAAACAAGCCCTACAAAAGGTGGCGCATATTCAGATTTGAGCTCTTTTGTTAATTGGCTCAAAGATTTTTCACTACCTTTTTCACCAAAGGAATCAAACATCGTGACTATGACAGTCGGTACGTTGATTTTCCTCAATTTCATCTGAGCAAGTAAATCTCTTCCTGCAAAATGCTCTGGACTTCCCCCTCCCGGCTCATGCTCTGCGATATCGTAGCTTGGCATGCTCATATCCATCAGAATAATGTCTGTGGTGCTTTTAAGATTGATTATTTTTCTTAGTCCTGAAGCATAGGATCGAGCTGCGCTAACTTTGGAGTTGGAAAAGTTTTCTTCAACAAAATAAGTGATTTTCATCAGCTTTTCGTCATCATCCTCTATGAGCAAAATATTCAATTTCAACTCCTCTCGATAACGAAACCTAAGTTAACAATGAATGCTGAGTCCGTATGGAAAAACTCAAGCGTTGCGTCTTTATGAACAGGGCCGTTTGCCGCGAGCCATATCTTATGTAAGCCGCTTTCACCTTCGCCTTGCGCGCGTCTGCTAGATTCTTTTAATTTAATAGACTCCCTAATTTGTGCAACCTTATTCAACTCTCTATCCGGTATTGCTTCCGAGCTAATATTGTTCGTGAATTTCATGGTATATCGTCCATCTAAATAACTTAGATCGACGTCTACTCGAAGCTCACTAATTTCTAGCTTTGAGTGCTTTATAGCATTTTCAATGAGTCCATAAAATACATAAACCATTGCGTCTAGTGTTCGACCCGGCATCGCTTTGGAGTCGGGATTTGTTGTAATCGTAGCTCCCTCCCATTCGGCTGCGATTGATATAGTGTTTTTAATCATGTTAACCGCAATATGAAATGGGAAATCTACTGAGTAATCTTGTCGATCATATACCTCGCTCCTTTTGAACCATGAAGTTACTACATCTAACCGCATTCGGGTATTAGTTCTTGCTCGAACTATCGCGTTGACTAGATCGCCATATGCGACATTGCCTGCTAGGGGTTCAAGTCTCTGCGTTAAAGTGTCGAAAGTATCATGGAAAAGGTCTTTTACCTCAGTACTAAAAACCCGCTGTACAAGCTCAAGATTTTGGTCGGTTTTCTCCCATAGGCGATCGACACATTTATCGATAAATTTATCTATGTTCTCGATCTCCTGATCTTCTAGTTGAGCTAGTCTTTTTTCCAGTCTTGAAGAGTTGTAGATGAACAGCCCATAATTTGATCTATCACCTGTGGTGGTTTCGTTTACAATTCTAATTTGAAGTAGCTTGTCTCGGAGAATGTCAAGTATTGCATCGAACTCTTTCGAAAAGTTACTTAATGCGTCACGTAGGATGTTTTGATGTTCGGCCGAAGAATGTTCTGAGAAAGCATCCATCCAGTGAGTATTAGGGGTATAAATTTCTCGGTCTTTCTCTTTGCTGGTTACAAGTTTTTCATCTTCTACAGGTTTGCGTAGAGTGTTGCTTAAAGTTCCATGTCTGACCCTGGTGCTGAGATATGCATTTAATCCGTGCCCACCTCTCAAAAATTCATTTGTGACTTCCGAGTAAAGAGCGTCAAACTGCACGTCTGCTTCGCTAACAGCTTCACGGCGGATGATTGCGATATCCGCTAACAATCTCGCTATAGAGTTAGAATCGGAGTCTGACTCACTGTAAAACTCTGATAGACTACCTTTTGATTGTTCCGCTTGATTTTGTGGCGCAAAAGATGCTGCCTTGTACATGGCATACGAGTTGCCCAATTTGCTCCGCAGCGCTTTTCTGATTGCGTCGACGTCAACGTAGACTTTGCTCTGTTGAACCAGCGTCATGCCTTTTGCGATCGCTAACTGTTTTACCCTGTCTTTGATCTCTTCCGTATAAATTTTTTCGTTTGCTGGGTCTATTTCAGATAGCTTTTGACATACCTTTATTCTCGCTTCCTCTATGACTCTCGTGCCGTCATAAATTAACGTTTTTCGCATAATCTCTGGATGCCATATCTTTTGCAAATATGCAATAAGTAAACCTCTTTGTGACTCATCAAATATTTTCAATAGATCGTCAGGGTGTTCGACATCATTTTCTAGCTGGAACTTCTCAAACGCATAGCGGAGTTCTGATATTTTACTACCATCAAAGAACTCTAAGAAAAAACCTAGTAACAATGGGTAGCTTACGCAATTCGGCCATTCGTCGGCGGCAGGCAATGCATCGGCGACCTCTTTTATAGGAACAACTGATGGGATTTGTGGGTTCGCCAACATGCTATCTACAACTGCCATTGCAGCTTTTGGTATATCTTTTTGAAGTAAATGACACACTGCCATGCCACCACCAAACCTGCTAACATTGGCGGAAGATACATTTTCATATAGCCATCGGTAAGTTTCTTGGGCTAGGACAGGTTGCTTTGTGCGCAGGTAGAATCTCGCAAGATTTTTTTTAATCCGGATTTGCGGCAAGTGACTAACGTTCGTTAAAGTTCCGGAGTTGAGAATTTGATATAAAGCAAGTGCTATTGGGTAATGGCTTTTTAATGGGATCGATTTTAGAGTCTCTGTTTTGGCCTCATTAGTAGACATTAGACATACAAATGGACTCAACGGATGATCTCTCATCAACATGTCTCTCATCCAATAAGAAGGGTATTCTACGTCTTCTTCTTTTAAGGTGTGCATTACCAGCGATCTAAAATAATTAATCCATGAATGACAGTAGAATCTGCCTGTCAAGGATAATATCGTATGGCCGGAAATATAGGTTTCATCGTTTAGAAGTAGCACGTCTCTCAAGTGTTTTGCTACATTGCCAAGAATACCTTTCTCTTCCTCGTGCGGTATATTCAACGCGATTAGAGATTTTATTTTTAGGGTAAATAGATGTACGTCGAAAGGGTTCTCTTTCAACGGTTCTGCTGCTGCGTCGAGGAAATCCTTGTGCTTGTCTTGGAGGTAGAGTTCTACAGCTCTGGCCCGCTTTGCGCAAACGGATGGATAGTTTTTATGATGTATTCCTAGACCTCTTAGGATGCCTACTAGATTCGGATCATCAGTTTTTGAGAACAGCACCGTAACTGGCTTCAATATTTCTTTTGGTATATGGCCTTTGAGGCCGTCATTAAGAACCGCTGTATGGAGGCCTGATATTAAAGCTTCATAGAGATCTATAATACTGCTATGACCCTCCATAAGAAGCATTTCAGGCATCGCTGTTGATAACATGTCCATTTGGCCAAGTATCTTACATTGCAGGTATAGCTTTAGCTTTTCATCTACATTCGAGATATATTCGTCGAGTTCTTCTTCTAGATTTGTTTTAAGCGTTGCCGCTTCGATACGTTTCTTGGCAAACCATAAAATGGTACTGAGTATGCCGTTGTTCTCAATGGTTGAAGTATACTCGTTTTCT
Source organism: Pseudomonas syringae group sp. 247E2 (assembly GCF_032587795.1). Taxonomy (NCBI): domain Bacteria; kingdom Pseudomonadati; phylum Pseudomonadota; class Gammaproteobacteria; order Pseudomonadales; family Pseudomonadaceae; genus Pseudomonas; species Pseudomonas syringae group sp. 247E2. Next base: position 222,812 of record NZ_JAWHPK010000015.1, read on the forward strand.
ATTTTTCTCGTACCTTCAAAGCCGTCCCAGTGTTGCGCGATAGACAGTTTAGATTGAATTAGCCATGTCGAAAATCCAAATTCCTTTTCTATGGTGGCTAAGTGGGACCAGCTTTCGTCCCTGTTGTTGGTTAGTATTGCTTTCTCAAAACCTTGTCGTAATTTTACATATCGCTGGAGTTCATTTCCATACTGTACGCATCTCGATATCGCCCATACTAGTTCCTTCAATTGTGACAAGGCGATGCCAACTACAGAGGTGCTGTGTAAACTATTTATATTTTTCGGAAATGGTTCCCCATAAGCCTTGGCGAGGTGATCGCGGATGTCGGGGATCTTTGAGAAAGTATAAAATAGGTAATTCGGTTTACCTTTACTTTTCAGTTGAAAAAGGGGTAAATCAGATCTTTTATAAGATTTTACCGAAGTTTGGAAATGACCAATCAATCGGTTAGCGGCCATTTGGTCCGCCTTCGTGATTTTGCTTTGCGTAGCTCTTAATCCGCCCATGAAGCTCTTATCCTTGAGTGATCATCTATTCCTCTCGCTGTCTGCCTTCGCGAGATCTCCCTACTACACCGTCCAGAATAAAGAGGCGACGGAGATGTTCCTTACGTTCAGCCCTCCCGTAGGAAACGAAAGGACGTGATCTAGCCTTAAAACTACTTCTGGCCTGATTTTCATCATAGAAACTCCGCGCGTCCAGCCTAGCATCACCAGGCAATATCCAGCATGGTATAGTGGCGCTTTGACGTTGCCAACTGGCGTAAGGTGAGGTATTGCTTGAGCTTCTTTGGCATTTGTGGCTTAACCTTCTCACCGCCAGCAAAACGATAGAGGATGGCACCATATGAAAAGCGTATCGCGCGACCAAGCGATGGCCGAACAATTTCACGCGGATCCTGGCTATGCAGAGGAACTGCTTGGAGCGGCGGGCCAAGAGGACGAATCAGCTGAGATGGCTATCCTATTGAGACAGAAGGCTAACGCGTTCTGGCAGAATGAGGTGTCAAACCTTGCCGATACCGACAACAAGCCTTCACATAGATAACGTCACATGGCATAAATCATGGCTCTATACTTTTCATTTGATACAAGCTATTGATTTTCATGGGTTTATTTCTAATATTTATAATAGAGTGGGAGCGATGGCGCGTCCGGCACAATTTAGCAAGAAGTGCCCTGGAACCCGCGTAATTTCAGGCTTTTAGCTTTTTGGGTCTGGCAAGTTCTGGCATTTTTTTGCATCGCTAAGCATCATGTTTGTGCAGCGTGATTATCAGGCGGGCCGGGCCCGCAAAAAAATCAGCGCTACTTCACCTGCTTCTCTTTCATTTTTTCGAGAGCATCAGGCAGGCTCTGAATAAACTTCACGCCTAGATAAATCGACCCTTTGCCGAATAGCTTTGCCGTCGAAGCAGCGCGGGCTTTACCCGTGCCATAAGAAAAGTCCCCCTTAACTTCATTCCACGCATCCCCTATCATTTTATCCAACGACTCATTGAAAGAGGGTCTGCTTTTTTTCTGAGTCTCATCGTCCATAAATTCACTCCTTGCCCAAGCACGCTCACGGCGGCGAATTGGGCCTGTTTTACACGTAGTATGATTTGTGATCAGTTCTCAACTGCGGAAATTATCTTCGCCTGACCACGCTCTCTCTCTTTGATTTTTTCCTTAGCCTGACTCGCACTGCTGGCCCGCACGGTTGTTGTGATTACTGAGGAGCTCGTGCCGCGAGTAAACGTTACTCGGAAATTCTTGTCGGACATCCCTGTTTCTCCAATTGATATCAAATTGCCTTACCTACAGACATTTATCATTTGTTTCTTGAAAGCACAACCTGTGCAACCGCGAAATTTCGCTCTGGTTGTTCGTGCTTATCCCCCCTTTTGTCTGCGCGAGCTGCCCAAGGATGAAGTCCGTCGTCTGGGATTTGAGTTCGTTCTGCCGTACGACATCTCCTATCGCCACCAATTGACCCCAAAGCAGCTCATTTGAAACTGATCTGAAGTTCAAGGAAAATCGTTACGGAAAATCCGCTCAAAGGCACCCCAAGCCCCTAACTTCAACGCCGGGGCATCCAGCAAAAAGAATCGATATCCGCATCCGCAAAAACCAAGGATCCCATTCATGAAATCCCGATTTCCTTACAGTTCATCCTTTCTGATCATATTGTCGCTGACAGGATGCGCAGCGAATATGGATGCTGCAAAGCACGATCAGCCTAGAGAAAGCGTGCTTTACGGTAGTTGGCATGTTGCAGGTGTAGCGGTATCAGACTCGGGCGTGCAGGCACTGGTGGATGATGATCCGAGCTTTATGGGGCGACGTCTCAGCTTCAATCACGACCAGCTTGCATGGAAAGCGTCCACAGACTCGACGGAAGATGTGTGCAAGGGGCCCGGTTTTCATAAGCTTCCGGCGATGAGTGGAGCTGAACTGGAGCCGCAACTCCATAAGCTTGGCATCGAAAAAGCTGTGCGCTATAGCGTTGAATGCAAATCTGGGAGCTGGGGTCCTTTTGATAAAGAAACTCCGGCATTTTTCCTGGCACAGGACGGGTCGTTAGCTCTTTCCTGGTATGACGGCGGACTGCTGAAGCTCGTGCGAGACTGATCACGCACAGACCCTTCGCATAGCGCTGTGAAGGGTCTACTAGAAAAGAAACCCGCGCTGTAACCAGATGCAGCCGTAAATCCACCAGCCACCTGAAAAGCTCACTGGACCCATGACGCCAAAGGTCCCGGTGAGCAAGAATATCGCTGTCGATACTTGCCTGACCGTTCGTGCGTCGGGATCGTAAATAGTGCTCATCTCGGCCGGTAATCCTTTCTTGTGTCATCCAGTGTTTAGTCTTGGCCTACTCTGGACATGGTGTGTTGCGTGAGCAGGCCGGCCGCTGTAAATGTCCTAGGCTATGGCGGCTGCTCCCCGGGGTACCAGCCTGACCAAGTTCAAACGCCACAATATCACCAGTGGCGAATGTACACGCTGGCCCTCCGCACACGTTATGACCTGAAGCCACTTGCCCATTAACCCCAAACCGCGGCGACTCCACTCATGTTCAAACGCATTCTGTCCGCTCTCAGCGGCAAGAAACCTCAAGCTTCAACAGATAACGCGCCTGCTGATACGACGTCGCCAGAAGCCCACGACGGCGAGTTGATCACTGCCTACGACAGTTACGGACGCGAGATAAAGATCACTCGGGCCGAGTGGCGCGAGCAGGTGTTCCTGCCCAATCTGAAGCAGCACTGGGGTGATGCTGACGAGCTCTACAACCTCATTGTTTCGGGCCTGAACGATGGATTTGCGACTGACCTCATGCCAGCAGCCGAACGACTGGTCGAGATCGACGCTAATCCCGAGCGCAGTCATGTGGTGAACGGCATCGTGCTGATGCACAACGCTCAGCTTGATGCTGCTGAAGCCACTCTGCGGGCCGGGATGGCTAAAGTCGGTGTGTCGGGAATCATTCTGACCAATCTGGCCAAGGTGTTTGCCGAGCGTGGCGATCAATCAGTTGCAGAGGCAACGCTATGGCAGGCGGTTGAAGCCGACCCGAATCAAGAGAATGGTGTGATGTGGTGGCTGAGCATTCAGCAGGAGCGGGGCGGCGAGGCGGCCTATCTCGCTGCTCTTCACACAGTAGCGGCGTTGCCGGGCAGTTGGCGTGCGCAGTTGTGGATGGCGCGGCATTACCTGCAACAGCGCAACGTCGCGCAGGCGCGCGTGCTGTATGAAGAAGTGTTGGCAGGTGGCCAGTTCGACCGAAGCGCGCTGCAGATGATCTCGGGGGATCTGGGCAACAATGGCCACATCCCGCTGATCGTCGAGCTTGTCGGGCCTGCTTACGATGAGCACAAACATGATTCGACGGCAGGTCTCAACTTGCTGCGTGCCTATCAGGAGCTGGGCAGGGTGGATGAAGGCGAGGCCTTGCTTACGCGCTTGTATGCCCTCGGCTTTGCGCCAATCAAAAGTCACCTTGACCAGTTTGCGCACGCTTTCGAGGACGTGCGCAGGCAGGAAGACAAAGGCGTTCCGATTGATCCTGCCAGCGTGACGATCAATACCGTGGCGCTTACCAAGCCGGTCTGGCACTACGGTTTGCGCAATGCTGACTGGCTCTTCGCGCAAAAACCGGAAGGTGCGCCAGAAATCGGTTTCTTCGCCTTGTCCAAAATCATGGAGAAAGCAGAACCTGCCGAATCGCAGCGCGAGGATGATATCGGGCGCTATACGCGTGCCATCCCTCTTTACATGGCTGAGTCGGTTCACTACTGGAATGACTATGCAGCCAATTGTTATGTCCAGGTCGCGGAGGGTGCGGGGCCGGTTGTATCGGGGGTTGAGGTCGACGGCAACACATTGTTCGATATCGTCCCGCCAACGACGAAGTATTTCGTGACGGGCGAGGTGGGGTGTTCGGGTGAGGGCGATCAGGCCCAGTGGCGGATTTCACTGAGCCTATGGAATTGCACGACCCGCACCCGGCAAACCGTTGAAAACGGCAGTGCAGGCAAGGCGGAACTTGGCGCGCTGGTACTTGATCTTCAACAGCGCTTGCTGGCCGGCATCGGACTCAAGCGTGAGCAGCCACTGGATGTGTTTTACCGGCAGCCTGACGCTGAAGTCCTGCCGGTGTATCTGACCCAGTTGGGCCAATCATTCATGCTGACGTTGCTTGCGAACGACCATTTACCCAAGTCGTCGATGTGGGGCGAACGCGCGATGCTCGAATGGCCCCTGAATATGGCGCTCCAGTGGCCTGAGATAGAAACCGCAAAACTGATGTACCTCTCCGGGTTGGGAAAGGCTTTCGATTACAAGTCGGATACAGTGGCCGAGCACAAGCAACGAAGCCTGCAAGTGCTGAGCGAACTGGAACGGGCGAACAGCCCGGCATCGCGCCTCGCACCGCTGATATGGAAAGGGTTTGGCATGCAGGCAGAGTTGCAGGGTCACCGCGCCAATGTACCGCCTGATGCAGAGCCGGCATATATCGAATGGCTGGAGCGGGTTAGTCAGTCGTAGCGCGGTTAATTGATGCAAAAAGCCGGAGCGGGCGTCACTGCCTTGCCCGGCTTTTTTACGCCTCAACTTCAGTTCGTGGTATCCACCCTTATCTTTACGCAAATGCAGGTGTATCGTATTCGCCCCTCGCATTTGCTCGCAGATGCGCTCAGTCGTCGTTTTCGAGGTCCCGCCGTTCATGTCCTTTACCCGTCGTCAGATCCTCACAGGCATCGCCGGTCTTGCTGTAGTCGGCCTTGGCGCGGGTGGTGCTTCGCGTTACTGGATGGGGCGTCGTGAGTCGCAAGCGGGTTCGGACTTCGTGCTGATCGCCGCGCCACTGGATATAGAGTTGGTCCCTGGCCACAAGACACCTGCCTGGGCGTTTGGCGGTTCTGCGCCGGGCACCGAATTGCGGGTGCGGCAGGGTGAGTGGCTGCGGTTGCGCTTCATCAATCAGTTACCGGTCGAGACGACCATTCACTGGCATGGCATCCGCTTGCCGCTGGAGATGGACGGCGTGCCATACGTTTCTCAGTTGCCAGTGAAGCCGGGCGAATATTTCGATTACAAATTCCGTGTGCCGGATGCCGGTAGCTATTGGTATCACCCGCACGTCAGCAGCAGTGAAGAGCTGGGCCGCGGGTTGGTCGGGCCGCTGATCGTTGAAGAGCGCGAGCCCACCGGTTTCGCCCATGAGCGCACGGTCAGCCTGAAAAGCTGGCATGTGGATGAAGTTGGCGCGTTTACCGAGTTCAGCGTGCTGCGTGAGGCGGCGCGTGAAGGTACGGCGGGTCGGCTTTCGACATTGAATGGTGTTCCGCAGGCGGTCATTGAATTGCCTGCTGGGCAGATTACCCGCGTGCGCTTGCTCAACCTCGATAATACCGTCACCTATCGCCTCAACCTGCCGGACGCCGAGGCGCAGATTTATGCACTGGATGGCAACCCGGTCACGCCGCGGCCGTTTGGCGACGAGTACTGGCTGGGGCCGGGCATGCGCATCTGTCTGGCAATCAAGGCACCGCCTGCGGGTGAGGAAATTTCATTGCGTAACGGCCCGGTGCGTCTGGGGACATTTCGGTCAGTCGCCAATAACGAAGCGCCCGGCCAATGGCCACCTGAGCTGCCGGCCAATCCGGTGGCCGAGCCGGATATGGATAACGCCGAGAAGATCAATTTCAACTTCGAATGGGTGGGCTCAATGTCGGTCAACACCGACAACGGCAAGCCGCCCAGCTTGTGGCAGATCAACGGCGAAGCGTGGGACATTACCGACAAGACTTGCGCCGACCGGCCTATCGCCAAATTGAAGTTGGGCAAGAGCTACATCTTTGAATTGAAGAACATGACTCAGTATCAACACCCGATTCACTTGCACGGCATGAGTTTCAAGGTGATCGCGTCCAATCGGCGCAAGATCATCCCGTACTTTACCGACACGTTCTTACTGGGCCGCAACGAGCGGGCGCGGGTCGCGCTGGTGGCGGATAACCCCGGTGTGTGGATGTTCCACTGCCATGTGATCGATCACATGGAAACTGGTCTCATGGCCGCCATCGAGGTGTCGTGATGCGTCAGCCGCAAATCATCGACCGCAGCAAGGATCAGGACTTCATGCGCGAGGCACTGGCGCTCGCCGCGGAAGGCGCATTGCTGGGCGAAGTGCCCGTCGGTGCAGTCGTGGTGCAGAACGGCGAGATCATTGGTCGTGGTTACAATTGCCCGATCAGCGCAAGCGACCCCAGTGCGCATGCCGAAATGGTCGCTATTCGTGATGCCGCCAGGGCGCTGGACAATTATCGGCTGCCAGGCAGTACGCTTTACGTGACGCTGGAACCATGCAGCATGTGCGCCGGGTTGATCGTGCATTCGCGGGTGGCGCGCGTGGTTTACGGCGCGCTTGAGCCCAAGGCAGGCATCGTTCAAAGCCAAGGGCAATTCTTCAGTCAGGGCTTTCTCAATCACCGCGTGCTGTTTGAGGGCGGGGTATTGAGCGAGGAATGCGGGGCAATGCTGAGTGAGTTTTTCAGAATGCGCCGGGCTGCCAAGGATGCAGATAAAAACCAGGGCGGCGTCTAGAGCGCAGGCTTGTCGGGGCTACTGCCTGAAGCAGGTGCAGGCGGCGCAGGTGGTTGGGTCTTGTCGACACCTGGAACATGCAGGTTGCCATCGGCGACCTGGCTGCCCTCGAGCTGAGGCTGCGTGACCCAGGTCAGAATGTCGTAATAACGACGAATGTTGGCAACGAAATGCACCGGCTCGCCGCCTCGGGCGTAGCCGTAACGCGTTTTGCTGTACCACTTCTTCTGTGCCAGACGCGGCAGCATTTTTTTCACGTCCAGCCATTTATCAGGATTCAGCCCCTCGTTCTGGGCCAATTTGCGCGCATCTTCGAGGTGACCGCTGCCAATGTTGTAGGACGCGAGAGCTAGCCAAGTGCGATCTGGCTCTTTAATCGAGTCGTCCAGCTGATCCTTTACATAGGCAAAATACTTTGCCCCGCCCTGAATGCTCTGTCTCGCGTCGAGCCTGTTGGTCACGCCCATCGCCTGAGCGGTGTTCTGGGTCAGCATCATCAGGCCGCGCACACCGGTTTTCGAGGTAACGGCCGGTTGCCACATTGATTCCTGATAGCCGATGGCGGCCAGCAATCTCCAGTCGACCTGTTCTTTCTTGGCCGATGTCTGAAAGTGTTTCTCGTATTTGGGCAGGCGTTCCTGCAAATGCTGGGCAAAGGTATAGGCGCCAACGTAGCCAAGTACATCGACGTGGCCGTAGTAACGGTCCTTCAGACGTTGCAGCGTGCCATTCTTCTCGACCTTATCGAGGTACGCGTTGATTTCGTTGAGCAGGCTGTTGTCTTCGCCCGGTGCAACCACCCAGCGTTGTTCGCGGGCTTCGCCCAGGTCGAAGGCTACACGCACGTTGGGAAAGTACACCTGGTTCATCGCCAGCTCGTTGGAGTCGACCAGCGTCAGGTCAATCTGGCCTTCATCGACCATACGCAGGAGATCGACGACCTCGACCGCGTCCGACTCTTCATATTCAAGGCCGGGATTCTGCGCCTTGAGTGCCGCAAGCTGCTCGGCATGCGCGCTACCTTTCAGGACCACGATACGTTTACCCACCAGGTCGCCCGGGTCGGTGGGACGCGACTGGCCGTTGCGGTAGACAACCTGAGGGGTCACTTCCAGATAAGAGTGCGAGAAACGCGCCTGTTGCTTGCGCTTTGGCGTCTCGATCAGACCCGCAGCACCCAGGACCGGGCCGCCCGGTTTGTTCATCTGGTCGAACAGATCGTCCAGATTGTCGGCCGTTTCGATCTTCAGTTCGACGCCCAGATCATCGGCGAAACGCTTGACCAGCTCGTATTCGAAGCCGGTTTCGCCGTTGCGATCCTGAAAATAAGTCGCCGGGCTGTTACGGGTGATCACCCGCAGCACGCCGTCCTCCTTGACTCGCTCCAGTGTGGTGGGTTTCTCCACACAGGCGCCGAGCATCAGGAAGAGTCCGGTTGCGATGAGCCACTTGGCGCAACGTGGGCGGAAATCTGGTCTGAAGAACATCGGTGCAGTATACGCAAAGCGCACCGGGCGCCATATCTCGACAGTGACGCCTGCGTCTGATAGGCGAGGGGGTTTTACAGGCATTTTCAGACTTTTTTTGCCTGGAGCGACATTCGGGCGCACCCGATGCCGCCGTTTTGGGTGATCAAAGGCCCGCTTTAGGCTAGAATGTGCGGCCTCAAAGCACACCCCCTTCTCGAGGCTGTCCCGAAGATGTTGATCCTGCGCGGTGCTCCTGCCCTTTCTGCCTTCCGCCACAGCAAATTACTAGAACAACTGAAACAAAAAGTTTCAGCTGTCAGTGGCTTGTACGCCGAATTCGCCCACTTCGCGGACGTCAACGACGTTCTTACCAGCGAAGAACAGCAGGTTCTCGACCGTCTCCTGAAATACGGCCCCAGCGTGCCGGTTCAAGAGCCGAGCGGCCGTCTGTTTCTGGTGTTGCCGCGTTTTGGCACCATTTCACCTTGGTCGAGCAAGGCCAGCGACATCGCCCGCAATTGCGGCCTGACGAAAATCCAGCGCATCGAGCGCGGGATTGCCTTCTATGTAGAAGGTCAGTTCAGTGAGGCCCAGGCTCAGGCAATCGCCGACAGCCTGCACGACCGCATGACGCAACTGGTGTTGGGCGATCACGAGCAGGCCGCTAACCTGTTCAGCCACGCCCAGCCCAAACCGCTGACCGCGGTGGACATTCTGGGTGGCGGTCGCGCGGCGCTGGAAAAAGCCAACGTCGAACTGGGCCTGGCCCTCGCTGAAGATGAAATCGATTACCTGATCACCAGCTTCAACGGTCTCGGGCGCAACCCGCACGACATCGAGCTGATGATGTTTGCCCAGGCAAACTCCGAGCACTGCCGTCACAAGATTTTCAACGCCAGTTGGGATATCGACGGCCAGAGCCAGGAAAAAAGCCTGTTCGGCATGATCAAGAACACCTATCAGATGCACAGCGAAGGCGTGCTGTCCGCCTACAAGGACAACGCTTCGGTGATCGTCGGCAACGTTGCCGGCCGCTTCTTCCCGGACCCGGAAACCCGCCAGTACGGCGCGGTGCAGGAGCCGGTGCATATTCTGATGAAGGTCGAAACTCACAACCACCCGACTGCCATTGCGCCGTTTCCTGGCGCAGCGACCGGTTCCGGCGGCGAGATTCGCGACGAAGGTGCAACCGGTCGCGGTGCCAAGCCCAAGGCAGGTCTGACCGGTTTCACCGTGTCCAACCTGCAGATTCCCGGTTTCGTGCAACCTTGGGAAGTGCCATACGGCAAGCCCGAGCGCATCGTCACCGCGCTGGACATCATGATCGAAGGCCCGCTGGGTGGCGCGGCGTTCAACAACGAGTTCGGCCGTCCGGCGCTGACCGGCTACTTCCGTACCTTTGAGCAGTCCATTACCACGCCGCACGGCGATGAGGTTCGTGGTTATCACAAGCCGATCATGCTGGCTGGCGGTATGGGCAACATCCGCGAAGATCACGTCCAGAAGGGCGAGATCACCGTGGGTTCCAAGCTGATCGTACTGGGTGGCCCGGCAATGCTGATCGGCCTGGGCGGCGGCGCGGCGTCTTCGATGGCGACCGGTACAAGTTCTGCCGACCTGGATTTCGCTTCGGTTCAGCGTGAAAACCCTGAGATGGAGCGTCGCTGTCAGGAAGTGATCGACCGCTGCTGGCAGCTGGGCGACCGTAACCCGATCAGCTTCATCCATGACGTCGGCGCCGGTGGCCTGTCCAACGCCTTCCCCGAACTGGTCAACGATGGCGATCGTGGTGGGCGTTTCGAACTGCGTAACGTGCCCAACGACGAGCCGGGCATGGCCCCGCTGGAAATCTGGAGCAACGAATCCCAGGAGCGTTACGTGCTGGCCGTCGGCGTCGAAGATTTCGACCGTTTCAAGGCCATCTGCGAGCGCGAGCGCTGCCCGTTTGCGGTTGTCGGCGAGGCCACTGCCGAGCCGCAACTGACCGTGACTGACAGCCATTTCGGCAACAGCCCGGTGGACATGCCGCTGGAAGTGTTGCTGGGCAAGGCGCCGCGCATGCACCGTTCGGTCGAGCGCGAAGCCGAGATCGGCGATGATTTCGACCCGAGCACGCTGGATATCGAAGAAAGCGTGCAACGCGTACTGCGTCACCCGGCAGTTGCCAGCAAAAGCTTCCTGATCACCATTGGTGACCGCAGCATTACCGGTCTGGTCGCTCGCGATCAGATGGTCGGCCCGTGGCAGGTGCCTGTGGCTGACTGCGCAGTGACCGCGACCAGCTTCGACGTCAACACGGGCGAAGCCATGGCAATGGGCGAGCGCACGCCGCTGGCTCTTCTGGATGCTCCGGCGTCGGGCCGCATGGCGATCGGCGAAACGCTGACCAACATTGCGGCCTCACGTATTGAAAAGCTGTCTGACATCAAGCTGTCGGCCAACTGGATGTCGGCTGCCGGTCATCCCGGAGAAGACGCGCGTCTTTATGACACCGTGAAAGCGGTGGGCATGGAGCTGTGTCCGGAGCTGGGTATTACCATTCCGGTGGGCAAGGACTCGATGTCCATGAAAACCCGCTGGAGCGATGAGGGCACTGAGAAGAGCGTGACTTCGCCGCTGTCGTTGATCGTGACCGGCTTTGCGCCAGTGGTCGACATTCGTCAGACCCTGACGCCTGAATTGCGCATGGATAAAGGCATCACTGACCTGATCCTGATCGATCTGGGCCGTGGCCAGAACCGCATGGGCGCTTCTATTCTCGCCCAGACTCACGGCAAATTGGGTCGTGTGGCACCAGACGTCGATGACGCTGAAGACCTCAAAGCCTTCTTCGCCGTGATTCAGGGCCTCAATTCAGACGGTCATATCCTCTCCTATCACGACCGTTCCGACGGTGGTCTGCTGGTCAGTACGCTGGAAATGGCCTTTGCCGGTCACTGCGGCCTGAACCTGCACCTCGACGGTGTGGCCGACAACGTTTCCGAGCTAAGCGCGATCCTCTTCAACGAAGAGCTCGGCGCGGTCATCCAGGTGCGTCAGGACGCGACTCCGCTGGTGCTGGCGCAATTCAGCGCTGCCGGTCTGGAAGATTGCGTTGCGGTGATCGGTCAGCCGATCAACAACGACGAAGTCTCGATCAGTTTCCATGGCGAGCCGGTCTTCAGCGGCCAGCGCCGTCTGCTGCAACGTCAGTGGGCCGAGACCAGCTACCAGATCCAGCGCCTTCGCGATAACGCTGAATGCGCTGATCAGGAATTCGATGCGCTGCTGGAAGAAGACAATCCGGGCCTGACCGTCAAACTGGGCTTCGACGTTAACGAAGACATCGCTGCGCCGTACATCAAGACGGGCGTCCGCCCTCAGGTTGCCGTGCTGCGCGAGCAGGGTGTCAACGGTCAGGTCGAGATGGCGGCAGCCTTTGATCGCGCAGGCTTCAATGCGATTGACGTGCACATGAGCGACATCCTTGCCGGTCGTGTCGACTTGAACGACTTCAAGGGCATGGTTGCCTGTGGCGGCTTCTCCTATGGCGATGTGCTGGGTGCCGGTGAAGGCTGGGCCAAGTCGGCACTGTTCAATAGCCGCGCCCGCGATGCGTTCCAGGGCTTCTTCGAGCGTGCCGACAGCTTCACGCTGGGTGTGTGCAACGGTTGCCAGATGCTGTCCAACCTGCACGAGCTGATTCCGGGCAGCGAGTTCTGGCCCCATTTCGTGCGTAACCGCTCCGAGCAGTTCGAAGCGCGCGTGGCAATGGTTCAGGTTCAGGAGTCGGCATCGATCTTCCTGCAAGGCATGGCCGGTTCGCGCATGCCAATCGCCATCGCTCACGGTGAAGGTCACGCAGAGTTCCGCAATGACGACGCGCTGCTTGAGGCGGACGTGTCCGGTACTGTGGCACTGCGCTTCGTCGATAACCACGGCAAGGTCACTGAAACCTACCCGGCCAACCCGAACGGTTCGCCGCGCGGCATCGGCGGCATGACCACCCTGGACGGTCGCGTGACGATCATGATGCCGCACCCGGAACGCGTGTTCCGCGCGGTGCAGAACTCGTGGCGTCCCGAGGACTGGAACGAGGACGCTGCCTGGATGCGCATGTTCCGCAACGCACGGGCCTGGGTTAACTAAGGCGCATGTACAAGCTCGCCTTCTTTGTTCCTCCGAGTCATGTGGACGAGGTCAAGAGCGCTGTATTCGCTGCTGGTGCAGGGCGAATCGGCGCTTACGATCACTGTTCATGGCAAGTGCTCGGCCAGGGCCAGTTCCGCCCGCTGAATGGCAGTCAGCCATTTGTCGGGCAGAGCGGAGTGGTCGAATCGGTGGAGGAATGGAAGGTCGAGCTGGTCGTGGCTGATGATCTGATTCAGCAAGCTGTGTTGGCGCTTAAGCAGAGCCATCCCTACGAAACGCCTGCTTACGAAGTATGGCGGCTGGAAGAGTTCTGAGGGGCTGTACTGGCCTCTTCACGAGCAAGCTAGGCGCGTCGCCCGGACGCTCCCACGATGTAAACGATTGACAGCTATCGTGCGACGCTCCGCGTCGGCATGCCGTTCTGGACGTTCTGCGTCTGATCCTGACTGCTCGCTGCAATGATCAAGGCCGAATCTCGATCATCGTCCCGTCTTTCACCAGATCCCATATCTCCCGCATGTCGTTGTTCTTCAGCGCGATGCATCCGTTGGTCCAGTCCAGCGTGTGGAAGTACCATTCCGGGTACTCTTCATCCACCGGCGTGCCGTGAATCATGATCATGCTGCCCGGTTTCACGCCTTCGCGACGTGCCCGTGCCGAGTCCGAAATGTTCGGGTAGGAAATGTGCATCGACAGGTTGTAGTTATTGCTGGGCTTGCGCCAGTCGAGCCAGTAGAAACCTTCTGGCGTGCGTTGGTCGCCTTCCTGCAATTTGGTGCCCTTGGGGTTCTTGCCCAGAGAAATTCGATAGGTCTTCAGCGCCTCGCCACCGCTGATCAGTTGCAACTGGCGAACCGATTTGAGCACCAGCACCTTGTCGATCGGCTTGCTGGCAATACTCTCGGTATTGATGACTTTATTGTTGATGATTTTCTGTTCGCTGCCCTTGGGCACGATGGTCTGGGTAAACGCAGCCTGCGAAAGCGGTACGAATGACATGCAAAAGAAGGCGAACAACCAGCGCATTACGATTTCCCTGAAGGTGCTTCTTTCTATAAAAAGCGCCGATATTGTGTGCGACCCTGACTTTCAGGTGTCCAGCAACGGACGTGACGGGGGAAGGGCGCTGGTATGAACCGGGTAGACCTGCCGACGCCGATCCGCGAAGAAGTATTCTAGGGTACGTCCGACTGTCATGAAAGCCAGGTCCGACCACGGAATGTCGGCTTCGTCGAATAACTGCACTTCAAGACTCTCGATTCCTGCCGCAAACGCCTCAGTCGCCATTTCTGCCCGATAGAACACATGCACCTGATTGATATGCGGAACGTCGATCAACGTGTACAGATGCAGCTCGGTCAGAGTGGCGCAGGCTTCCTCGATGGTTTCGCGCCGCGCGGCCTGTTCGATGGTTTCGCCGTTTTCCATAAAACCTGCCGGCAGTGTCCAGAAGCCCAGGCGCGGTTCTATGGCCCTGCGGCACAGCAGGACCTTGTCGCCCAGCGTCACCAGACAGCCCGCCACGATGTTCGGATTCTGGTAATGAATGGTGTGACAATGCTCGCAGACATACCGCAATCGGCTGTCGCCTTCGGGAATACGCTGGATAACGGGGTTGCCGCACTGGCTGCAAAATTTCATGGGGTCAGTCGATAGTGAACGCAGTCGCTATCTTGGCCTGTCGTGCTGCGGCTCGGCAACCCTCTGTGTGACAGGAGTTGCCTTGCGAGGGGTTGGGCGCAACCTCGCTTTGGTGCATGATGCCAGACAGGCAACAGATCGAGATTTCCCATGCTGGATGAGCTACTTCGCCGTGTAGTCAGTCATACGCCCGAAACCCTCGACTCGGATCGACGATTCCCCGAGGCGGCTGTTCTGGTGCCTGTCACCCGCAGTGAGCAACCCGAGCTGATTTTGACCTTGCGTGCCAGTGGTCTGTCGACACATGGTGGCGAAGTGGCTTTTCCGGGGGGACGACGCGATCCAGGCGACCCGGACCTGATTTTTACTGCCCTGCGCGAGGCCGAGGAAGAAATCGGACTGCCTCCCGGGCTGGTCGAAGTAGTCGGCCCGTTAAGCCCGCTCATCTCCAAACATGGCATCAAAGTCACGCCGTATGTCGGTGTCATACCTGACTTTGTCGAATATCAGCCCAATGACGGCGAGATCGCGGCGGTGTTCAGCGTACCGCTGGAGTTCTTCCGTCAGGACACCCGTGAACATACGCACCGCATCGATTACGAAGGCCGCAGTTGGTACGTGCCCAGTTACCGTTACGGCGGTTACAAGATCTGGGGGCTTACCGCGATCATGATCGTCGAGCTGGTCAATGTGCTGTACGACACCAAAATCAGTCTGCATCATCCGCCCGAACGCTCGACCACCTGAACCTGAGTGGCTTGCTGCAGAAGTGCTGTCGACAGGAAGTGCTGTTCATAACAATCCGTACCCATGAGTACGACCCGCCTGAGGAAGCTGCATGAAATATCGCCTGGGGGAATCCCGTGTCCAGACCGACCCGCAGAGCTGGGTTGCTCCTAATGCGGTGCTGATCGGTAATGTCAGGCTGGAAGCCGGAGCAAGTGTATGGTTCAACGTGGTGTTGCGTGGCGACAACGAGCTGATCCATATCGGCGAAAACAGTAACGTGCAGGATGGCACAGTAATGCACACCGACATGGGCTCGCCCCTGAGCATCGGCAAGAGTGTGACCATTGGGCATAACGCGATGTTGCATGGCTGCAGCGTTGACGATTACAGCCTGATCGGCATCAACGCGGTCATCCTCAACGGGGCGAAAATTGGTAAATACTGCATCATCGGCGCCAATTCGCTGATCGGAGAAAACAAGGTTATTCCCGACGGGTCGCTGGTCATGGGGTCACCGGGTAAAGTGGTGCGCGAACTCACCGACGTGCAGAAGAAAATGCTGGAAGCCAGCGCCGCCCATTACGTACACAATGCCCAGCGTTACGCCCGTGACCTGGTTGTGCAGGAAGAGTGATGAGCACTGATACCCCGATTGAAAAGCCGGTCCGTTCTCCCTGCGTGAGCATTTGTGCGCTCGATGAGCAGGACATATGCACCGGTTGCCAGCGAACCGTGAACGAGATCACCCGGTGGAGCCGGATGAGCAACGACGAGCGCCGTGTCGTGCTGGGGCTGTGCGACGAGCGCGCCAGGGCCAGCGGGTTGATGTGGACGGTGGGCGGGGCACGCTGACGTTCCCATGGCCTTACAGGAGCGAACTTGCTCGTAAAGAGGCCGGTGCAGTAGAAGAATTTGCTGCGTTTGGAATATAGCCTTCGCGAACAAGTTCGCTCCCACAGGTTATCCGTGGGCGTTGTGGGAGCGAACTTGTTCGCGAAGAGGCCGGTGCAGTCGATGCATTATCTTCGTCAGAAATAGCGCTTTCGCCTACGCCTGGGCACGGTCCTTGCCCGCGTTTGCTATCATTGCCGCTCGCTTGCACAGGCCCAAACCCTCCATGCTTTTCCTGATCGCTTACATCGGCAGTGTCGTGCTGATCAACTTCGCCTTCTCCAGTGCGCCGCATCTGGACATCATCTGGTCTGCCTGGGGCGGTCTGGTGTTTGTGTTGCGCGATATGGTGCAGATTCGCTTTGGTCATGGCGCGATCATCGCCATGCTGGTGGCGCTGGTGCTTTCTTATGTCACCAGCGACCCGACCATTGCCCTGGCCAGCGCCACTGCGTTCGCGGTCTCCGAGTGCATTGACTGGCTGGTGTTCAGCATCACCAGACGCCCGTTGCGTGAGCGGTTATGGATCAGCTCGGCACTCAGCATCCCGCTGGATACCTTTATCTTCTTCGGCATGATCGACGCGCTGACTGCACCGGTCGTGCTCACTGCGCTGGCATCGAAGTTCGCCGGCGTGACCCTGGTCTGGATGATCATGGCCTGGCGAGCGCGGAACAACGCTTGTCCGGGCTGAGCGCCCATTTACCGGGGCTTCGTGGTAAATTGCGCGCCTTTCTCCACAGCGGTTGCTTGCATAAGGCAGGCAGCCCTCGATATCTGCTTCACGAGGACCTGAGATGACTCAAATCGGAACTCCACTGTCGCCCACCGCGACTCGCGTACTGTTCTGCGGCAGCGGCGAACTGGGCAAGGAAGTCGTGATCGAGCTGCAGCGCCTTGGCGTTGAAGTGATCGCTGTTGACCGTTATGAGAACGCGCCCGCGATGCAGGTTGCTCATCGCAGTCATGTGATCAACATGCTCGACGGTGCTGCGTTGCGTGCAGTCATCGAGGCCGAGAAGCCGGATTTCATCGTTCCGGAAATCGAAGCCATCGCCACCGCAACCCTGGTTGAGCTTGAGGCCGAAGGCTTTACCGTGATTCCGACCGCGCGCGCCGCGCAACTGACCATGAACCGCGAAGGCATTCGTCGTCTGGCGGCCGAAGAGCTGAAACTGCCGACCTCGCCTTACCACTTTGCCGACACCTTCGAGGCGTACAGCAAGGCTGTCGAAGACCTCGGTTTCCCTTGCGTGGTCAAGCCGGTCATGAGTTCGTCGGGCAAAGGGCAGAGCCTGCTCAAGAGCGCTGATGACGTGCAGAAAGCCTGGGATTACGCGCAGGAAGGCGGTCGCGCTGGCAAGGGCCGCGTCATTGTCGAAGGTTTCATCGACTTCGATTACGAAATCACCCTGCTGACCGTGCGTCACATCGGTGGCACCACGTTCTGCGCGCCGGTTGGCCATCGCCAGGAGAAGGGCGACTATCAGGAATCCTGGCAGCCGCAGGCCATGAGCCCGGTAGCGTTGGCGGAGTCCGAGCGTGTTGCAAGGGCAGTGACCGAGGCATTGGGTGGTCGTGGCATGTTTGGCGTCGAGCTGTTCATCAAGGGCGATCAGGTGTGGTTCAGCGAAGTCTCGCCACGCCCGCACGACACCGGTCTGGTCACTCTGATTTCTCAGGACCTGTCGCAATTTGCCCTGCACGCTCGCGCAATTCTCGGCCTGCCGATTCCGTTGATCCGCCAGTTCGGGCCATCTGCTTCCGCAGTGATTCTGGTCGAAGGCCAGTCCACTCAGACCGCTTTCGCCAACCTCGGTGCAGCGCTGGCCGAGCCTGACACCGCGTTGCGTCTGTTCGGCAAACCGGAAGTCAACGGTCAACGCCGCATGGGCGTCGCCCTGGCTCGCGACGAGTCCATCGAAGCCGCGCGGGCCAAAGCGACCCGAGCGTCGCAAGCGGTAGACGTAAAGTTGTAAGGGCGCAGCTGCAAGCTACAAGCAGGAGTGTGGTGCTCTTGCTTGCAGCTTGAGGCTTATAGATCCCTATCCCGAGTTTCCTTCAAGCTCAACACCGCCAGCACGCTGATCAGCGCAGCTGCAGATACATACCCGCCCACCCAGCTCAAGCCGCCCATCGCCACCAGTTTCTGGGCGAAGAAGGGGGCAACCGACGCGCCGACGATTCCGCCCAGGTTGTACGCCGCCGATGCGCCTGTGTAGCGAACCTGTGTCGGGAACAGCTCTGGCAGCAGCGCGCCCATGGGGGCAAACGTAATGCCCATCAGAAACAGCTCGATGCATAGAAACAACGCCACAGCCCAAGTGCTGCCGTGGGTTAACAGTGGTTCCATGGTGAAACCTGACAGAATCGCCAGCACACCGCCAACAATCAGTACCGGCTTGCGCCCGAAGCGGTCGCTTGCCAGTGCAGCCAATGGCGTGGCAGCCGCCATGAACAGCACCGCAAAGCACAACAGCCCCAGAAACGTTTCACGGGTATAGCCCAACGTGGCCACGCCGTAACTCAATGAAAACACCGTCGAGATATAAAACAGCGCATAACAGACGACCATCGACGCTGCACCAAGCAGCATTGGCCTCCAGTGCTGGCTGAAGGTTTCCACGATCGGCAGGCTGACGCGTTGGTGACGGGCCATAGCCTTGGCGAAGACGTGAGTTTCTTCCAGCTTCAGGCGCACATACAGCCCGACCATGACCAGCACGGCGCTGAGCAGAAACGGGATTCGCCAGCCCCACGCGCGAAACTGCTCGTCGCTCAGGGTCATGGCCAGTGCCAGAAACAGGCCATTGGCGGCCAGAAAACCGATTGAAGGTCCCAACTGTGGAAACATGCCGAACCAGGCGCGTTTGCCTTTCGGGGCGTTCTCGGTCGCCAGAAGCGCAGCGCCACCCCATTCCCCGCCCAGGCCAAGCCCCTGACCGAAGCGCAGTACACATAGCAGAATCGGTGCCCACGCGCCGATAGTCGCGTAACCGGGCAATACGCCGATCAGCGTGGTGCAGATACCCATCAGCAGCAGCGACGCCACCAGGGTCGATTTACGCCCGATCCGGTCGCCAAAATGACCGAACAGCGCCGACCCGAGCGGGCGTGCGAGAAAGGCGATACCGAAGGTCAGAAATGACGACAGCATCTGCGCCGTACCTGAGGTCTGCGGGAAAAACACCGGACCTATCACCAGCGCGGCGGCAGTGGCGTAAACGTAAAAGTCGTAGAACTCGATAGCTGTGCCGATAAAACTGGCTGTGGCGACGCGGGTTGCCGAATTCACCGGTTTTACGGACTCGGTATTATTTTCGCGAGAGAGCGGGGTGCTGGTCATGCGGATTCCCTGGCTGTCGACTCGCCGGGCGGCAAGGACCGTGCTCCGGCTAGCATTCATTATTGTGATTGTGGGTAAAGCGTCGAGCAGAGTAACCCGAATGGGTCGAGAGACAAGGGTGTCGCCGGGATCTATTTGAAGGCAGAAATCTATTTGAAGGTGCGAACGAGGGTGTTCTGCCACATGGCCACGCGCTTGACGCGATTGTCTTCGGTCTCAAGGATTTCCAGCCGGTAAGGCCCTATTTTCAGGCAGACCGGAGCCTCTGGAATGGTTTCCAATGCTTCGGTAACCAACCCGTTAACGGTTTTCGGACCATCCGAAGGCAGGTGCCAGCCAAGGCTTTTATTGAGTTCGCGAATGGATGCAGCACCTTCTACCTCAAGGCGTCCGTCTTCCTGTTGCTTGACGTGGGGGTTGTCCAGCCGCTGCTCGCTTTCGAATTCGCCGACGATTTCTTCAAGAATGTCTTCAAGGGTGACGATACCCAGCACTTCCCCGTACTCATCAACCACCACGCCGAGGCGGCGCTGCTGTTTGTGGAAATTCAGCAACTGCAACTGCAACGGAGTGCTTTCCGGAACGAAATAAGGCTCGTAGCAGACTGCCAGCAACTGCTCTTTGGTCAGTGTGCCTTTGGGCAGCAGGTGGCTGATGTCGCGTGTATTGATGACGCCCTGAACCTGATTTATGTCGTTGTGATAAACCGGCAGGCGTGTGTGACGTGAAATGATCAGGCGCTCGATGATCAGCTCCATCGGATCATCAAGGTTGACGCCATCCACCTCGTTGCGCGGTATCAGGATGTCATTGACCGTTATGCTGTCCAGTGCGCGGATGCCCGACAGCACGCTGGCGCGCGGATAATGCTCGTGAACAATGTCGTGGCGGTTGGTTTTCTGCACATCGTCTTCAAAGTTCTGCTCCTGTTGCTGCACTTGGCGTGACAAAAACGGGCGCAGCAGCGTCTTGGCGAGCACGTTGAACACGTAGGCCAGCGGCCAGACGATCTTCATTGGAATGCGCAGTACGCCATTGCCCAGTAGCAGTGTCGAGACAGGGTGACGGTTCGCCAAGCGGCGCGGTATGTATTCGGCGAACACCAGCATGACGCTCACGGTACCCAGCCATGCCACGGTCGGGCCGTTGTAGAGCCAGTAATTGGCAGCAATCAGTGTTGCGATTACGGTGATCAGTACCCTTATCAGCGTATTGCCCAGGATCAGGCTGTTCAGGTTGAACGCCAGCTCGGGAAGCGGCGCGGCCTTGTCCGAACGGCTGGCGGCGCGCATTGCCTTGAGTTGGTGGTGCGCGGCTTCGACTGACGTCAGCAGACCAGCCCAGAGCATAAGGAGGGCGAGGACGCCAAGCAGTGGGCCAAGGGGCAGATTATCCATGATCAGGGCCCGTCAGATGTGCAGGATGAATTCGCGTACCAGCTTGCTGCCGAAGTAGGCGAGCATCAGCAGGCAGAAGCCGCCCAGGGTCCAGCGAATGGCTTTGTGACCTCGCCATCCAAGGCGGTTGCGCCCCCACAGCAGTACGCTGAATACGACCCAGGCCAGGCAAGCCAGCAGGGTCTTGTGCACCAGATGCTGGGCAAACAGGTTTTCAACGAACAGCCAGCCGGAAATCAGCGACAGCGAAAGCAGCGTCCAGCCAGCCCAGAGGAAGCCGAACAAAAGGCTTTCCATGGTTTGCAGCGGCGGGAAGTTCTTGATCAGTCCGGAAGGGTGCTTGTGCTTGAGTCGGTAGTCCTGCAACAGCAACAGCAACGCCTGGAATACGGCAATGGTGAACATTCCGTAAGCCAGCAGCGACAGCAGTATATGGCTCAGGATGCCGGGTTCTTCCATGATCGGCTGTACGGTGCCGCTGGGGGCGAACTGAGCGAGCAGCACGGTCACCATTCCCAATGGGAACAGCAGCACCAGCAGGTTTTCCACCGGAATGCGTGACGTGGCGATCAAGGTCACAACGATCACTGACGCGGCGATCAGGCTGGCCGAGTTGAAAAAGTCCAGACCCAGGCCGACGGAATGCGTCAGTTGGGAAAACAGACCGATGGCGTGTGCGATCACCGCCAGCGTACCGAGCAGGCAAAGCAGCCGCTTGTCGGGCTTGACGGCCTGGCTCAGGCGCAGGCTCTGATAGACGGTCGCAGCGGCGTACAGAACGGCGGCGGCGAGGCTGGGAAGCAGGCTGGGTGGCAAAGGGGACATAGATCCTGATGGACGGGCCTGAAAAGACGTTGAGTTTGGCATATAACCGGCAAATCACGAAAGACCACAGAAGCAGACTGCGTGGTGTCCGTGCGGCGGAGTCTTCGCTATAATCCGCGACCTGCTCAAGCCGCAGGCTCGCCGAGCGCCATTTCTGCATTACGGGCCGGGCCGCATCAACCGGGGTTCGACGAGAGCCTGAAAGGATCGCGCATGTTTGAAAACCTGACTGACCGCCTCTCGCAGACGCTGCGCCATGTTACTGGCAAGGCCAAGCTGAACGAGGACAACATCAAAGATACCTTGCGCGAAGTGCGTATGGCGTTGCTTGAAGCCGACGTCGCCTTGCCGGTGGTCAAAGACTTCGTCAACAACGTCAAGGAACGCGCCGTCGGCACCGAGGTGTCGCGCAGCCTGACGCCAGGCCAGGCGTTCGTGAAGATCGTCCAGGCCGAACTCGAAAGCCTGATGGGCGCTGCCAACGAAGATCTGGTGCTCAATGTCACGCCGCCTGCGGTCATCCTCATGGCGGGCCTGCAGGGTGCGGGTAAAACCACCACCGCTGGCAAGCTGGCGCGCTTCCTTAAAGAGCGCAAGAAGAAGACCGTGATGGTTGTGTCGGTCGACGTCTACCGTCCTGCCGCCATCAAGCAGCTTGAAACCCTGGCCAACGACATCGGTGTGACGTTCTTCGCCTCCGATATCAGCCAGAAGCCGGTCGACATCGCCCTGGCGGCCATTAAAGAAGCCAGGCTCAAGTTCATTGACGTGGTCATCGTCGATACCGCCGGTCGTCTGCACGTCGACGTCGAGATGATGGGCGAGATTCAGGCGCTGCATGCTGCGACCAAGCCAGCTGAAACGCTGTTCGTGGTCGATGCCATGACCGGTCAGGATGCGGCCAACACCGCCAAGGCCTTCGGTGATGCACTGCCGCTGACCGGTGTGATCCTCACCAAGGTCGACGGTGATGCTCGCGGTGGTGCGGCCCTGTCGGTGCGTGCAATTACCGGCAAGCCGATCAAGTTCATCGGTATGGGTGAGAAGAGCGAGGCGCTGGAGCCGTTCCACCCAGATCGTATCGCTTCGCGAATCCTTGGCATGGGC
The DNA here is from genome assembly GCF_032587795.1 of Pseudomonas syringae group sp. 247E2. NCBI lineage: Bacteria > Pseudomonadati > Pseudomonadota > Gammaproteobacteria > Pseudomonadales > Pseudomonadaceae > Pseudomonas > Pseudomonas syringae group sp. 247E2. The sequence goes on from NZ_JAWHPK010000015.1 coordinate 245,445, forward strand.
GATGTGCTCAGCCTTATCGAGCAGGCTGAACAGACCCTCGACAAGGATAAAGCCGACAAACTGGCGAAAAAGCTCAAGAAAGGCAAAGGCTTCGATCTCGAAGACTTCCGCGATCAACTGCAACAGATGAAAAACATGGGTGGCCTTGGCGGTCTCATGGACAAGCTGCCAAGTATCGGCGGCGTCAATCTTGCGCAGATGGGCAATGCCCAGGGCGCGGCCGAGAAGCAGTTCAAGCAGATGGAAGCCATCATCAACTCGATGACGCCTGGCGAACGCCGTGACCCGGACCTGATCAGCGGCTCGCGCAAGCGCCGTATTGCAATGGGCTCGGGTACCCAGGTGCAGGACATCGGGCGTCTGATCAAGCAGCATAAACAGATGCAGAAGATGATGAAGAAGTTCTCCGCCAAGGGCGGAATGGCAAAAATGATGCGCGGCATGGGCGGAATGCTCCCCGGCGGCGGCATGCCAAAAATGTAATTGCGTCGCGTGCAAGCTTCTTTGCACGCGTCCCACACGGGGGGCGACCCCCGGTCAGCCCGCGTTATGCGGGCTTTTACCTGCTGTCATACCGACAGCTCCCTCGCAAATCTGGAAGGCATGCCGATAGGCGCCGGAAAAAGACATTTGCAAAAGTCGGGATATTCCTTAGAATATGCGGCCTTTCGGGCACCTATGCCCGCTGTGCATCTTAGATTTGCAGCACCGACTACAGGAACGATGTTCAATGCTAACCATCCGTCTTGCCCTTGGCGGCTCCAAAAAGCGCCCGTTTTACCACTTGACCGTAACCGACAGCCGCAACGCTCGTGACGGTTCCCACAAGGAACAGGTTGGTTTCTTCAACCCGGTTGCCCGTGGTCAGGAAATCCGTCTGTCCGTTAACGAAGAACGCGTCAACTACTGGTTGAGCGTTGGTGCACAAACTTCCGAGCGCGTTGCCCAGCTGCTCAAAGAGCACAACAAGACCAAGGCCGCGGCCTGAGTCTTATGAACGCGACGCCTGCATCTGCCGACGATCTGATCGTCATTGGCAAGATTTACTCGGTTCATGGCGTTCGCGGCGAAGTGAAGGTCTTTTCCTTTACTGATCCGATTGGAAACCTGTTGGACTACAAAACCTGGACGCTTCGGCGCGAAGGCAGCGTTGAGAAACAGGTGGAGCTGGTCAGCGGACGCTTGCAAAGCAAGTTTCTGGTAGCAAAGCTCAAAGGTCTCGATGATCGTGAAGAAGCTCGTCTTCTCTCCGGTTACGAAATCTGCGTGCCGCGTAACCTGTTCCCTGATCTGGACGATGGCGAGTACTACTGGTACCAGCTTGAAGGCCTCAAGGTCATCGACCAACTCGGGCAACTGCTCGGGAAAATCGATCACCTGCTCGAAACCGGTTCGAACGATGTAATGGTTGTAAAGCCCTGCGCGGGTAGCCTGGATGATCGTGAACGCCTGTTGCCCTATACGGAGCAATGTGTGTTGGCAATCGATATGGCTGCTGGCGAGATGAAGGTGGATTGGGACGCGGACTTCTGAATGCCATGGCCAGCCTGCGCATAGAAGTCATCAGTCTGTTTCCCGAGATGTTTTCCGCCATCAGCGAATACGGCATTACCAGCCGTGCGGTGAAACAAGGGCTGTTGCAGCTGACTTGTTGGAATCCGCGGGATTACACCACTGATCGCCATCACACTGTGGATGATCGCCCATTTGGCGGTGGTCCTGGCATGGTGATGAAGATCAAGCCCCTCGAAGATGCTCTGGTTCAGGCCAGGCAAGCGGCAGGGGATGCGGCGAAGGTTATTTACCTGTCGCCACAAGGCCGCCAGCTGAATCAGTCTGCGGTACGCGAACTGGCGCAGGAGGAAGCGATTATCCTCATCGCCGGTCGTTATGAAGGCATTGACGAGCGTTTTATTGATGCTCATGTCGATGAAGAGTGGTCGATTGGTGACTATGTTCTTTCCGGTGGCGAGCTGCCGGCTATGGTCCTGATTGACGCGGTTACGCGGCTGCTGCCTGGAGCTTTAGGGCATGTGGACTCCGCGGAGGAAGATTCCTTCACGGACGGTCTGCTGGATTGCCCGCACTACACCCGACCTGAGGTGTATGCGGATCAGCGTGTTCCCGACGTGTTGCTAAGTGGCAATCACGCGCACATCCGGCGTTGGCGTTTACAGCAGTCCCTTGGGCGGACCTATGAACGACGCGCTGATCTTCTGGAAAGCCGCTCGCTTTCTGGAGAAGAGAAGAAGCTGCTGGCGGAATACATCCGCGAGCGGGACGATAGTTAACGTATCGATGGTCGATCCATACGGATTACCTTAGGAGCACCAGCATGACTAACAAAATCATTCTTGCCCTCGAAGCAGAGCAGATGACCAAAGAGATCCCTACCTTTGCACCAGGCGACACCATCGTCGTTCAGGTTAAAGTGAAGGAAGGCGACCGCGCTCGTCTGCAAGCATTCGAAGGCGTTGTAATTGCCAAGCGTAACCGTGGCGTGAACAGTGCTTTCACTGTTCGTAAAATCTCCAACGGTGTTGGCGTTGAGCGTACTTTCCAGACTTACAGCCCGCAAATCGACAGCATGGCTGTGAAACGTCGCGGTGACGTTCGCAAGGCCAAACTGTACTACCTGCGTGACCTGTCCGGTAAAGCAGCGCGCATCAAGGAAAAACTGTCCTGATACAGTTTTTCGATGCATAAAAAAGGCAGCCTTCGGGCTGCCTTTTTGCTATCTGATGTTTGAAAATTCGTTTTTGGCGTACACGCACACATACTGAGTTGAAATGGCTGCCATCGACCACCCGCTGATTGACCGGTTTCTGGATGCGCTCTGGCTTGAAAAGGGGCTGTCCGATAACACCCGCGATTCCTACCGCAGTGACCTGGCGTTGTTCAATGGCTGGCTGCAGGAGCGCAACGTTGATCTGCCCAGTGCCGGACGCGAGGTCATCCTCGATCATCTTGCGTGGCGCGTTGAAAATGCCTACAAACCGCGCTCTACAGCACGTTTTTTATCCGGTGCCCGAGGCTTCTATCGGTACTTGCTGCGTGAAAAACTCATCACGCTCGATCCAACTCTGCAGATTGATATGCCTCAGCTGGGCAAGCCATTGCCCAAGTCACTCTCCGAAGCCGACGTCGAAGCGCTGCTGGCAGCACCCGACCTGAGTGAGCCCATCGGCGAGCGTGACCGTGCCATGCTTGAAGTGCTGTATGCCTGCGGTCTGCGCGTGACCGAACTGATCAGCCTGACACTGGAACAGGTCAACCTGCGCCAGGGCGTACTGCGGGTGATGGGCAAAGGCAGCAAGGAACGGCTGGTGCCCATGGGCGAAGAGGCCATCGTCTGGGTCGAGCGCTACCTGCGCGGTGCCCGCGACGAGTTACTGGGCGGGAAACCCAGCGACGTACTGTTCCCCAGCACCCGAGGCGACCAGATGACCCGGCAGACCTTCTGGCACCGCATAAAGTATCAGGCAACGGTTGCGGGCATCGGCAAATCCCTGTCACCGCATACCCTGCGCCACGCATTCGCCACCCATCTGCTTAATCACGGCGCTGACTTGCGTGTGGTGCAGATGTTGCTGGGGCACAGCGATCTTTCGACGACCCAGATTTATACCCATGTGGCACGTGCGCGGTTGCAGGAGATGCATGCGAAGCATCACCCGCGGGGTTAGTTACTTTGCGGTATCAGACTATAGGCCAGATGATGCGCTTTTCATCGGCGATTATTACCAATAATTCTTGCGGTAAATAGATGGTTTTTATTTGTTTGGCTATCCTTTGCATGAGGTTTTTAAAATTAGCTATCAAGGATGATTGATATGAATTACGATAAGAAAGAGCATTCGTTTTTGGCGATGCTTGATTTAGATGATGGTGCCGTGCTGGCCTTTTCCAAAATTGCTAACAACGGGGCCAGCGTTGAAGCGCACAATGAGCTTTGTGCAAATACAATGGAGAAAGACTCGTTAAAAGTCTTTTTTTCAGCAGGGGATAACGGTTCTTATCTTTTGCTATTTAAAGGTGATTTTCATCATCAGGATCCCAGTTCGGAGGGGCGCCTCGACAGTGACGGTCATGAGTTTAATTTTGAAATTGGCGATGATTTTTTTTATTTTGAAGATCTTCTTCCTCGGGACACCAAGGAAAATGAGCGGGCTACTGAGTCCTCAGAGAAAGTTGTGCCTGCGCCTGATTCACTTGAGAAGCCTGCGCCTGTTTACATAGGCGTAAATGCTCAGGGTTGGGTTACAGGAACAAAAAATCGAGGTATGGCCTATATTGCTCAGATATCTGGCAGGCAAGGTGAAGCTTTTTCTATCGATAAGGATGAGCAGCGTGTCTATTTGAGATCTGACAGAAGTAAGAATTTTATGCAGACTTATAAGCGCGAGGATTTTCCCGGTGGTAAGTGGTTTGCATATATGACCGATTGTGATGGCAAGGATGCGCTGTTAAAGTTGACGATCATTGAGCGCTATAACGCAGACGGTTCGGTCAAAAGGTAGAGCGTGAGTGAAGCGTTCGCTGACAATGGGGGCTGCAAAGGTCCCCATTCCGATCTGCGCAGGAAAAATCTCTAATCCATCCTGGAAACATCCCGAGTGACGACGGCCTGTCGGCCCCGCGAGCCTTATGTGGTAGGCTTTGCCGGTTTCGCATATCAAGGCTGGCGCCCCTTTTTTCGACTGCCGCCAGTCTGCCCGTCGTCATAGGAGTTTCCATGCGTTTGCCCCAGATTTTCGCTGCCGCCGCTTTACTGCTGGCCGGCACATTCAGTATGTCTGCCCTGGCTGATGCAGCCCCCGATCAGGCCATCCGCAAGACCCTTGATTCGCTGGAATTGCAGTTGCCGGTCGAGAGTATTTCGCCGAGCCCGCTCAACGGTCTTTATGAAGTGAAGCTCAAGGGCGGTCGTGTGCTGTATGCCAGTGCCGACGGCCAGTTTGTGGTTCAGGGTTACCTGTTTCAGGTGCAGAACGGCAAGCCGGTCAACTTGACCGAGAAGACCGAACGTCTGGCCATTGCCAAGACCATCAACGCCATTCCGCTTTCTGAAATGGTGATCTACCCGGCGGTGGGCGAGACCAAATCGCACATCACGGTATTCACCGACACTACCTGCCCGTATTGCCACAAACTGCACGAAGAAGTCGGGCAGTTGAACAAAATGGGCGTTGAAGTCCGTTACATGGCATTCCCGCGCCAAGGCCTGGGTTCTCCGGGTGACGAGCAATTGCAGGCCGTGTGGTGTTCCAAGGACCGCAAAAGCGCCATGGACCGCATGGTAGACGGCAAGGACATCAAGGCCGCCAAGTGCGATAATCCGGTGAGCAAGCAATATGAGCTGGGCCAGTCGATCGGCGTCAACGGCACCCCTGCGATTGTCCTCGCCGACGGTCAGGTGATTCCGGGCTATCAGCCTGCTGCTCAGGTTGCCAAACTGGCAATGGGCGCCAAATAACGCTTTGTCACATCAGCATGCTTCATATGAGCATGCGCTACACGAGGCCGTGTTTTTGGTGCCTCTTCACATTTGTAGCCGTATGGCAACGTGCGGCGGATTTCACGGCTGATCAAGCATCAGCTGTTTTTCGGGGAGTTCATCAGTGAAACCGGTCAAAGTAGGCATATGTGGGCTGGGTACTGTCGGTGGCGGTACTTTCAACGTACTTCAGCGTAACGCCGAGGAGATCGCCCGCCGTGCCGGGCGAGGAATCGAAGTTGCGCAAATTGCGGTTCGTACACCAAACCCCAACTGCCAGATTGCCGGTACGCCTACTACCAGTGATGTGTTTGCCGTTGCGACCAACCCTGAAATCGACATCGTCGTTGAATTGATCGGTGGCTACACCATCGCCCGTGATCTGGTGCTCAAGGCCATCGAGCATGGCAAGCACGTGGTGACTGCCAACAAGGCGCTGATTGCGGTTCACGGCAACGAAATTTTCGCCAAAGCGCGTGAAAAGGGCGTAATCGTTGCTTTTGAAGCAGCTGTCGCTGGCGGCATCCCGGTCATCAAAGCCATTCGCGAAGGGCTGTCGGCAAACCGTATCAATTGGGTTGCAGGCATTATCAACGGCACTGGAAACTTCATCCTCACCGAAATGCGCGAGAAGGGCCGTACCTTCCCGGATGTTCTGGCCGAAGCCCAGGCGCTGGGGTATGCAGAGGCTGATCCGACCTTCGACGTTGAGGGTATCGATGCAGCGCACAAGCTGACCATTCTGGCCTCCATTGCCTTCGGCATCCCATTGCAGTTCGACAAGGCCTACACCGAAGGCATCACCAAACTGACCACCGCCGACGTGAACTACGCTGAAGCGCTGGGCTATCGCATCAAGCACCTGGGCGTTGCACGCAGCACGGCCCAGGGCATCGAGCTACGCGTACACCCGACGCTGATCCCGGCCGATCGCCTGATTGCCAACGTCAACGGCGTGATGAACGCGGTGATGGTCAATGGCGATGCGTCCGGCTCGACGCTGTTCTACGGTGCCGGTGCCGGTATGGAGCCTACGGCGTCCTCCGTGGTGGCCGATCTGGTGGACGTGGTGCGGGCGATGACATCCGATCCGGAAAACCGTGTGCCGCATCTGGCCTTCCAGCCCGATTCGCTGTCCGCGCACCCGATTCTGCCGATCGAAGCCTGTGAAAGTGCCTACTACCTGCGCATCCAGGCCAAGGATCACCCGGGCGTGCTGGCCCAGGTGGCGAGCATCCTGTCCGAGCGCGGCATCAATATAGAGTCGATCATGCAAAAGGAAGTCGAGGAGCACGATGGTCTGGTGCCGATGATCCTGTTGACGCACCGTGTTGTGGAGCAGCGCATCAATGACGCCATTCAGGCCCTGGAAGCTCTTCAGGACGTGGTTGGCCCGGTGGTTCGTATTCGCGTAGAACATCTTAATTAACACCAGCTGCGAACCGTCAGCTTCAAGCTACAAGTCAGACGCCAGTCGTTTTGAGCTTGAGGCTTGAAGCTTGAGGCTTTCAGCTCAAACCAAAGGTTTGATCCCATGCGCTATATCAGTACTCGCGGCCAGGCGCCGGCCCTGAACTTCGAAGACGTGCTGTTGACTGGTCTGGCCAGCGACGGCGGCCTGTATGTGCCGGAAAACCTGCCACGCTTCACTCAGGAAGAGATCGCCTCCTGGGCCGGTCTGCCGTATCACGAACTTGCCTTCCGGGTGATGCGCCCCTTTGTAGCTGGCAGCATCCCGGATGCCGATTTCAAAAAAATTCTTGAAGAGACCTACGGTGTCTTCGCCCACAGTGCGGTAGCACCGTTGCGTCAGTTGAATGGCAACGAGTGGGTACTTGAGCTGTTCCACGGTCCTACCCTGGCGTTCAAGGACTTTGCGCTGCAATTGCTCGGCCGCTTGCTGGACTACGTGCTGGCCAAGCGTGGCGAGCGTGTGGTGATCATCGGCGCTACCTCGGGTGACACCGGCTCTGCAGCCATCGAAGGCTGCCGTCGCTGTGACAACGTCGACATTTTCATTCTGCACCCGAACAATCGGGTATCGGATGTCCAGCGCCGGCAGATGACCACCATCTTTGGCGACAACATCCACAACATTGCAGTAGAAGGCAACTTCGACGACTGCCAGGAAATGGTCAAGGCCAGCTTCGCCGATCAGGGCTTCCTGAAGGGCACGCGTCTGGTCGCCGTCAACTCGATCAACTGGGCGCGAATCATGGCCCAGATCGTCTACTACTTCCATGCATCGCTGCAGTTGGGCGGTCCCGCGCGCTCGGTATCGTTCTCGGTTCCGACCGGCAACTTCGGCGATATCTTTGCCGGTTACCTGGCACGCAACATGGGGCTGCCGGTCAATCAACTGATCGTCGCCACCAACCGCAACGACATTCTGCACCGTTTCATGAGCGGCAATCAGTACGTCAAGGAAACCCTGCACGCTACGTTGTCGCCTTCCATGGACATCATGGTGTCGTCGAACTTCGAACGCCTGTTGTTCGATATGCACGGTCGCAACGGTTCTGCCATTGCCGAGTTGATGAGCACGTTCAGGCAGGGCGGCGGTTTCAGTGTCGAAGAAGAGCGCTGGACCGAAACCCGCAAACTGTTCGATTCGCTGGCAGTCAGCGATGAGGACACCTGCACGACCATTGCTGAAGTGTTTGCCAGCACCGGCGAACTGCTTGATCCGCATACCGCTATCGGGGTGAAGGCTGCTCGCGAATGCCGTCGCAGCCTGGACACGCCGATGGTGATTCTGGGTACGGCGCATCCGGTCAAGTTTCCGGAGGCAGTGGAGAAGGCCGGTGTAGGAAAAGCGCTTGAGCTACCTGCACATTTGTCTGATTTGTTCGAGCGTGACGAGCGCTGCACTGTGCTGCCAAATGACCTGAAAGCCATACAGGCATTTGTCAGCCAGCATGGCAGTCGCGGCAAACCGCTCTGACAGAAGCGTCGTGTAACAACTTTAGGCCCGCCACTTGGCGGGCCTTTCTGTTTCTACGTGCCAAACTTCGCTGGTTTTCGAACCATAGAGTTGGGTCATTTGTAGTGAAGCAGGCAAGCATGCAAAGCGTAGTCAGGGAGGCAGACAGCACATTGAGAGGCCGCGCATGGCGCATGGCATGCATGTTGTTGGCGCTGGTTTTTGTCGGGCCAGCCGATGCGGCGCAAAGCTTGCCGTTTACCCTGACAGCCCCTTTCGTGGCTTCAGCGGATCTGGCCCTCACAGATCAGGATCGTGCATGGCTAGATCAGCGCAAGGTACTTCGGGTCGGCATTGCGATTGCCGACTACGAGCCGATTGATATCACCAGTGACCGCAACCGTTATCAGGGCATCAGTGCCGACTATCTGGGGTTGGTCAGCGACCAGTTGAACATTCCGGTGCAGGTGACCGGGTTTGCCAGGCGTGACGAGGCCATCGAGGCATTGCACGACGGCAAGATAGACCTGCTGACCAGCGCCAATGGCTTTGAGCGGGGCGTGAAAGGGCTGTCGTTCTCAACCGAATACATGCCTGACCGATCTGTTGTCGTCGGTCGTGGCAACGATCTGAGCCCGCCGCCAAGCCTGGCCGGCAAGAAGGTTGTGCTGCTTGATGGCTATGCCGACTCGGACGTCGCTCACCGCGTTTATCCTGACAGCGAGCTGATTATCGCGCCTAACCTCTACAGTGCTCTGGAGGCCTTGAGCCAAGGCGAGGTCGACGCTTTTATCGGCAACGAAGTCATTGTCCGGGCCTACACCGCCCTGCGTCCTTATCTCGGATTGCAGATCAAGTTCGAAAGCCGGTTGCCTCCGGTAGGGTTTTCTTTTGCAGTGCGTGACGATGAGCAGCGCTTGCTGACCTTCATCAATCGTGCGCTGGACAGTATTGAACCGTCGATCGATCGTGAAGTGCTCGGCCGCTGGACGATGGGGCTGGGCGCTGACGTGGAGGGACAACGCATTCGCCTTACCGGTGCCGAGCGGCGCTGGCTGCTCAAGCACCCGAGCGTGACCATCGCCACCACACAGCATCCGCCGTACATCTACAAAGACAAGAATGGCCAATGGGTGGGGCTGAACGCAGATGTGCTGTCCCGTATCTCACGCATGACCGGGTTGCAGTTTGTCCATCAGGAAGTGCCTTCCACGCAGCAGAGCATTGAAGTGCTGCGTGCCGGTCTTGCCGAGATGAACACCTCGCTTGCAGAAAATGCCGAGCGTCGGCGGTTTCTGGACTTTACCTATTCGTTCGGAGGCAACAGCTGGATGTTCGTGGTGCGCTCCGAGCGCTCATCCCGAGTATCGCTCGACAGTCTGGCCGGTAAAGTGCTGGCACTGCCTGCCCGGCATGCGCTCGAGGACCTGATCAGGCGCGAGCACCCCTTGATCCAGCTGCGTCTGGTGGACACCTACGACCAGGCACGAGCCCTGGTGGAAAGCGGTGTTGCCGACGCGACCATTCAGAATGAAGTAGGTGCCTACCTGTTCCCGGCCGGGCAACTGAAGGTCGCCCGCAGTGTCGATGGCCAATGGTCACCCGACAGGTTTTCGGTGATCAAGACCCAGCCCGAACTGCTGGGCATTCTGAATAAGGCGCTGGAAGAGTTCCCGGTGGCCGAGTTGCGCTCGATCCGCTTGAAGTGGCTGGGCTCGGCACTGCCTCAGCCTTCGCTCTGGGGGCGGATACCGCAGTGGGTATTCTGGGTACTGGCCCTGGCCTTACTGACCGGGCTGGTGTCACTGGTCTGGAGCAGTCGCCTCAAGGTACAGATTCGCCAGCGCCTCAAGGCTGAAAGGCAGCTCAATGACCAACTGGCCTTCAAACACGCCTTGTTCGATGGTATCCCCAATCCGATTTATGTTCGCGATCTCAAGGGACGACTGATTTCCTGCAACCGTAGCTACGAGCAGAGCCTTGGCATCAGTTTCGAGCAGATGAATGGTCGACGCCTTACGGATGTCAATCTGATATCGCGTGCATTGGCTGAGCAGATGCATACCGACTACCTCAATTTGCTGGAAAATCACCAGCCAGTCTTTTCCGACCGCACCATTGAACTGTCCGGAAAACGCATGGACGTCTGGCAATGGACGGTCCCTTTCTTCGCCGCCGACGGACAGCTGCAGGGGTTGCTGGGCGGCTGGGTCGATATCACCGAGCGCAAGCGGCTTGAGCAGCAGCTCCAGGAAGCAATGCGTCTGGCCGCTCAGGCCAACGAGGCGAAGAGTGTCTTTCTGGCCAGCATGAGTCATGAAATCCGTACCCCAATGGGTGCAATCATCGGTTTGCTGGAGCTGGAATGCGCACACGCTTTACGCAAGGGGCATACACCGTCGCAAGGCTTGCAGGTCGCCCATCGCTCGGCTACGGAGCTGGTGGCACTGATTGGCGAAAGTCTTGATCTGGCCAGAATCGAAGCGGGCGGCATGCAGTTGTCATTGACAGTCACATCCTTGCAGGCTCTTTTCGAGGGCGTAATCGAGCTTTTTTCAGCGCAGGCCCGGGAAAAGGACGTGGAACTGCGGCTGGAATTTTCCGAACAGGCTCAGGGCGATTACTGGCTTGACCCGCTGAGGCTGCGTCAGGTGCTGCACAACGTCCTGGGCAACGCCCTGAAATTCACCCGGCAAGGGTCGGTCGTCTTGAGGGTGGTGGCGCTGGATGACTCATCTCGCGTACGCATCGCTATCCAGGACAGTGGCGAAGGTATCGAGCCAGAGCGTCAACAGCAGATATTCCAGCCCTTCATTCAGGCCAGCGATGACACTGCCGCCCATTACGGCGGGAGCGGGCTGGGACTGAGCATCACCCGGCAACTGGTGGAGTTGATGAAGGGCGACATCAGCCTGCACAGCTCGCCGGGCGAGGGTACGCTGGTCAACATCGATTTGCCGCTGGTCAGGGTAAGCGAGCCGGTTTCGCCCTCCAGCGATGTCCCGGATGCACCTGTGGATACGCGCAGCCTTCGCTTGTTGGTGGTCGATGACATGTCGGCCAACCGGCTGGTGTTGACCCGCCAGCTGGAGTTTCTTGGCCATCAGGTGGTGGCTGTCGAAGACGGCAAGGCTGCACTGTCGAGGTGGTGCGAAGAGCCGTTCGATGCGGTCATCACCGACTGCAACATGCCGGGTATCAGCGGTTATGCATTGACCGAAGCCATTCGACAGATCGAAGAGAAAGAGCAGCGCCGGCGCTGCCCGGTCATTGGCTGTACCGCTAACGCAATGAGCGACGAGGCTGCACGGTGTGAGCAGGCGGGGATGGACGGTCTGCTGATCAAACCGCTTTCCCTGGCGCGTCTGGCCCAGGAGCTGGCGGATCGGGTACGTGAGCCGACGTTCGACATCAGCACGCTGCAAAACATGACCCGGGCCAACCCGGAACAGATGCAACGGTTGTTGGGCGAGTTGTGGAAGAACCTCAGGCATGAACACGCCTTGCTGGAGCCTGCGGTGCTGGCAAATGACTGGAACGCCTTGAGCGCTTGCCTGCATCGGCTCAAGGGCGCGGCGAGTCTGGTTGACGCAGTACCGTTGGCCAAGGCGTGCGCGGCGCTCGATGAAAGTGTGCGGCTTGAGTGTGTGGCCAGTGTGCCTGAGCGCTGGCTGGCGCTGGAGGCTGCGATGACCGGCCTGCGCGCTGATATCGAGTTGCAATTGGTGGCAGTGCCCGACATTGCACCGGCTTGCGATTGATGCGTGCTGAAAAAAAACGTTAATCGCTACCGGGTTTAGGACATGTCCTATGGGGCATGCGTGCGGGAGGAGCTACAGTAAGTGTTCCCCTGAGCCGCTGGCTCTGACTCCCGTAGGCGTGACCGTGCACTCACTCAAGGTTCTGATTCTCGAAGACCATCCTTTCCAGCTGATGGCTCTGCACCAGATGCTCAACGCCAATCAGGTGTTCGATGTGCTGGCTGCCGAGAGCGTTGAGGTTGCCAGGCTTTCCCTGCAAAGCCGTGGTCCTGTCGACATTGCTATCTGTGACTTGCAGATGGACGGCCCCGACGGCCTTGAGCTGATCCGCTTTATGGCCGAAAACGGGTTGGCGAGGGCGCTGATCATCGTCAGCAGTTCAGCTGCCTGCGTGCTGGAAGGTGTTGCGCAGCTGGCGCTCAGCCAAGGTTTGGAAGTGTTGGGGTATGTGCAAAAACCTGCTTCGGCCGCTGTACTCCATGACCTGCTTGAGGCGTACGGGCCAGGCCGTGCCGGGAGTGCACCACAGTCACCGGTAAAGCGTGCGTTCGGGGCACTGTCTGCCGTGGAGTTGTTTGATCCGAAAGACAATATGCCCATAGACGTTGCGTCTGTTGCCGAACAGTGGATTGCCTATTTTCAACCCAAGGTGAATCTGCAGGGCAAGTTGCTGGGTGTCGAGGCGCTGGTCCGCTGGCAGCACCCCACACATGGCTTGCTGGCTCCCGGACGATTCATGGACGCCATCGAAGCTGAGGAACTGACCGTTGCGTTGACCTGGCGTATGCTGGATCAGGCCCTGCAGTTCTCTGCACAGTTCATGCGCGAGCAGGGCGAAGTACTCTCGGTTGCGGTCAATATCGACCCGCAAGTGCTGCAACAGGCGGATTTCGCCGGGCAGATCATGCAGGCGCTCACCCGTCACAGCGTGCCGGCAACTGCGCTGACCCTGGAGATTCTCGAACAGGATGCCGCCCGCCCGGAAACCTGGCAGATGGAGGGCCTGTTGAGGTTATGCATGCAGGGCTGCAAATTGTCTATTGATGACTTTGGGATGGGCGCTTCGAACATCGACAGGCTCCTGCAGTTGCCCTTCAGCGAGTTGAAGATACCGACCGAGTTTGTACGTGGCATGGCCGACGATGCGCGCAAGTCTGCAGTGGTGGCTGGAGCCATGCTCATGGCACAGCGGCTGTCCATGTCGGTAGTGGTGGAGGGGGTCGAAACGATTGACGACTTTCACAGCCTGCTGGCATTGGGCAACCCGGCCATTCAGGGTTATTTCATTGCGCGTCCGATGCCTTCATCAGAGTTGGTGCGCTGGGCCGCCGAGCGCGAGTCTCATCTGCAGGCCATGCTGACAGACGGCCGGCCTCAGGACATGCCGCTTTCCTGCAAATAAATGAACAGCGCGGCGTCGTTGGCCAGACCGAGCTTGCGCATGGCTGCGACTTTCTGTGCGCTGACAGTCTGTTTGCTGCGATTGAGCTGCGCAGCGATCTGGCCGACAGTATGACCCGCCGAGAGCAGGCGTAGCACCTCCAGCTCTCTTGGCGACAGCTTTTCTGCTGGCAACAGCGCGTCAGGGCCGTACTGACGGGCTTCCCTCAGCACCCTGCGCACGGAATCAGCGACAAAAAACTCACCGCGCTGAACGCCCCTGATGGCCGCAGGCAGTTCTCCGGCAAGGCTGGCCTTGCTCAACAGGCCGCGCACGTTAAGGTCCAGCATGGACTGGAAAAGTCCGGCATTGCTCAGTGTCGTTACAACGATCACCGGCAATGCCGGAAAATCCCGGTGTATGCGCTGCAAAAGACGCAAGCCATCGTTCTGCAGTTCGACCGGCATCATGAAATCAGTCACCAGCACATCGCAGGGATGGCGCGCGAGTACCTGTAGCAGTTCATCCGGATTACAGGCTTCGGCGACAACGGTAGCCAGATTGTCCTGTTCCAGTACGACACGCAGGCCGATGAGAAAAATAGGGTGGTCATCAGCCACGATGACGCGCAACGGGCGATCAGTGGAATCGCTCAAGGTGTGGCTCCATCAAAAAGGCTGACTGGTATTACAGACGACAGGGTTGTTTAACGCAGTGATCAATAGCATAGGCATCTTGTAGGAGGCGTAGCGTAATTATGTTGAGTTTTCCTACAAGCCCACTTCCTGTCGCCATTAGCCTCCGGTTTTTTCCTTGTCACATTCAACAGGCATGCTCGAAATGACAGACCGGTGCTGTGATCAGGCGATAGAAAGAACTTTCTGCTGTCGCCGGCGGTCATTGGTTAGCACCTTTGCATTCAAACTGTTGAGTGGTGATCCGGATGGAAAATATCAGCTTACTGCTAAGCGAAGCGCTGGCTCCTTATCAGGCCACTATTGGCCCGGCGGGTACTCGGGGCGAACGTCTGGTGACTCTTAAGGATAAAGCGGGCGTCTGTGTGATCGAGCGTACATTCGGCGCTGATCAACTGAGCGACAAGCGTCAGCTCACCGATGTAGTAGACGGCCTGCGCCGGGATTTGATGGTCGCCGAAGGTCGAATCGAACCCTGCGTCATTGCCGCGATGCGTAATGCTGCAATCAGCCGAACGTTTATCGGCACTCCGTCTTTTGCTTAACAGTTGCTAAACAGTCGTCTGGCTTGCGTCAACAAGGCCGGAACCTGAAGCGCTCGTTGCACTCCTATCCATTACGTCAGGTTTGATCATTGTGCTCCGGTGATCGAAGGTTGGCGTACAGACCATCATGGTCATGTTTACCCCGGGCAGGTCCCCCTCTGCCCGGGGTTTCTTTTAGGTGGTCAGTTCTTCTCGAACAGCGCTTTGACGTCTTCCAGGTAGCTTGCCCGTTGCTCGGGGTCCAGCCACTGCGCGTAAAAGCCCATCAGGCTGCTTTCGCGCAACGTACGCATCTCGCGGTTGATCTGTGCGAGGGCTTTTTTGCCTTCAGGTGAGTTGCTGCAACTGATATAGACGAATTGGTAGGCGGGGTTGCCCCTGATCGGCAAGAAGGCCAGTTCATCCGGCCTGATACCTTGTTGCATGGCCTGATAGCGTGCTTCCGGCCAGAAACTGATAAAGGCTTGCAGGCGCCCCAGGCGTTCCATTTGCAGAAGGCTGCCGGTGGCATCGTTACCGTAATGGAGCACCAGCGCATCTTCGTCGACGCCTTGCAGCGTATGGTCGATCAGTTCGCCATAGCTGCGTTCGGCGACTATGCCCAATTTGATCGCCCGGCTGGCCATAAGCGCCGCGAAGTCGATTTTTCCGTCCTCGACATACGGCTCGAACGTCGACATGTCTTCCTTGCGTACAATCAGGCCGCTGCTGAATATGGCGCCGATCGGTATGGAGAAGAGCAGGGTTCTGGCTCGCTCCTCAGTCCACAGCATGGTGGGATCACAACTCAGAGACGTGGCGTCGTTAAGCATCTGCAGGCCCCTGGCACGATTGACGCGCATCAGCATGTGATCGTATTCGGGCATTCGCGCAGTTAACAAAGGCATGAGCTGATCAATGGCACCTTGCCCGCGCATGACCCCGGAAAAAATCGTCGAAGGTGGTATGTCGCGCATCAGCCAGGTCAATGTCTCCCTTGCCTGGCTGGCGCATGACAGGGCAGCCAGCGACAGGGCGAGCATCAATCGAGCCGTTGTGCAGTACGAGGCAGGAAGGGACATTCGCTGGTTTCATCCTCGAAAAAGATTCAGCAAACTGGAGTAGAGTGGCAGCTCTTTGAGTGGCGCTGCGCCTGTGGCGTCACATTCAGGTGCTTCGGCAGTCCCTTGCCGGGATCCAGGTACTCGGAGCAGATCGTCTATAAAGCCAATCTGTATCAGAATTTTGTTTCAGGCTATCGATTTTTGTATAGCCCGCAAGCAGGAGCAATTGCATCCCCTGCGCGAGCAAGTTCGTTCACAGGCCCGGCATCGGTTAGACTTGCCGTCTTACCTCCAGACTCTAGAAGCCCGTTCATGGCCCAGCCGTCCACGACCTACAAATTCGAACTCAACCTCACCGACCTCGATCGCGGAGTGTATGAGAGCGTCAAACAGACCATTGCCCGCCATCCTTCGGAAACTGAAGAACGCATGACCGTGCGCCTGCTGGCCTATGCCTTCTGGTACAACGAACAATTGTCGTTCGGTCGCGGCCTGTCTGATGTGGACGAACCCGCACTGTGGGAAAAAAGCCTGGATGATCGGGTTCTGCACTGGATTGAAGTCGGACAGCCGGATGCCGACCGCCTGACCTGGTGCTCGCGTCGCACCGAACGCACCAGCCTGCTTGCCTACGGCAGCTTGCGCGTTTGGGAAGGCAAGGTCATCCCGGCGATCAAGAACCTGAAAAACGTCAATATTGCCGCCGTCCCGCAGGACGTGCTGGAAGTGCTGGCCAAGGATATGCCGCGGGTCATCAAGTGGGATGTGATGATCAGTGAAGGAACGGTGTTCGTCACCGACGACCGTGGCCAGCATGAAGTCCAGTTGCAATGGCTTGCGGGCGAACGCGGCTGACAGCCGCCGGTTCCGATCGAAAAAACATTCATCGACACTGCAAAGAGAATCAGCTGACCCGCATGCGCATCGAACCTCGTCTATTGCCCGATACCTTGCCGTTTCTCGGCGACCTGCCGCCCTTGCTCACTCGTCTTTATGCTGCAAGGGGCGTGGCCTGCGAGGCCGAGCTGGACAAAAGCCTGGCGCGGTTGATCCCTTATCAGCAACTCAAGGGAATCGATGCTGCGGTAGATCTGCTGGTAACGGCGCTGCGCGAAGGCCAGCGCATGCTGATTGTCGGTGATTTCGATGCCGACGGTGCGACTGCCAGCACCGTGGGTGTTCTGGGGCTGCGCCTGCTGGGCGCGGCGCACGTCGATTATCTGGTGCCTAACCGTTTTGAGTACGGTTATGGCCTGACGCCGGAAATCGTCGAAGTGGCGTTGCAGCGCGAGCCTCAGCTATTGATCACCGTGGATAACGGCATTTCGAGCGTCGAGGGTGTGGCCGCTGCCAAGGCGGCAGGCTTGCAGGTACTGGTCACCGACCACCATTTGCCGGGTCACGAGCTTCCGGCGGCAGACGCCATCGTCAACCCCAACCAGCCAGGCTGTACCTTTCCCAGCAAATCGCTGGCCGGTGTCGGGGTTATTTTCTATGTGTTGATGGCCTTGCGTGCGCGTTTGCGTGACACCGGCTGGTTCGAGAGCAACCAGCGTGCCCAGCCCAACCTGGGTGAGCTTCTGGACCTGGTCGCGTTGGGCAGCGTGGCCGATGTCGTGCCGCTCGACGCCAACAACCGCATTCTGGTGCACCAAGGCCTGATGCGTATTCGTGCTGGCCGTGCCCGGCCCGGGCTGCGCGCGATTCTTGAGGTTGCACGGCGTGAGTCTTCGCGCATCACCTCTACTGATCTGGGGTTTATTATCGGGCCACGCCTGAACGCGGCGGGGCGCCTGGACGATATGAGCCTGGGCATTGAATGCCTGCTCTGCGACGACTCGACACTGGCGCGAGAAATGGCCGTGCAACTGGACGAGTTGAACCAGGATCGCAAATCCATTGAGCAGGGCATGCAGCGTGAAGCGCTCGCGCAGCTCAAGGACCTGCCGCTGGAGTCCATGCCGTTCGGCCTGTGCCTGTTCGATGCCGAATGGCATCAGGGTGTCATCGGTATCCTGGCCTCGCGCCTCAAGGAGCGCTACCACCGACCTACCATCGCGTTCGCCAGTGCCGGGGAGGGCGTGCTCAAAGGCTCGGCTCGCTCGGTGCCGGGGTTTCACATTCGCGATGCGCTGGACGCTGTGGCGGCCAGTCATCCGCATCTGATCAGCAAGTTCGGCGGCCACGCCATGGCGGCAGGTCTCTCGCTGCCTGAAGAGAACTTCCCGGCGTTTGCCGAAGCGTTCGATCTTGAAGTGCGTCGTCAACTCGATGAGCAGGACCTGACCGGACGTCTGCTGTCTGACGGTTCGCTGGCCGTCGAGGAATTTCATCTGGAACTGGCCCGCGCACTGCGCAACGCCGGTCCCTGGGGACAGCGCTTCCCCGAGCCCTTGTTCCACGGCGTATTCCAGCTTGTTGAACAGCGGGTGGTGGGCGAGCGTCACTTGAAGATGGTGCTCAAGACCGAGTGCGGCAGCGTTAAGCTCGATGGCATTGCGTTCGGCGTCGACCGCGACATCTGGCCCAACCCCAACATTCGCTGGGTCGAACTGGCCTACAAACTGGACCTCAACGAGTTTCGTGGCAACGAAACCGTGCAGTTGATGGTGGTGCACATCGCGCCACGCTGACAATCAGCAGGAACCCCTCTCGCTACCGGGTTGTCGACAACAGACTGTCTGCAAAACCTGTTCATTGAATGAACGGAGCTTGGACACCTGAATTTTCATTACGAGAGGTTGCCATGAGCCTGCTGCTTGAACCCTACACCCTGCGCCAATTGACCCTTCGCAACCGTATCGCAGTCTCGCCGATGTGCCAGTATTCCAGTGTCGACGGCCTGGCCAACGACTGGCATCTGGTTCATCTGGGAAGCCGAGCAGTTGGCGGCGCCGGCCTGGTCATCACTGAAGCGATGGCTGTGACGCCGGACGGCCGCATAACCCCCGAAGACCTGGGGCTGTGGAATGATGAACAGATCGAGCCGCTGCAACGCATTACCCGCTTTATCAATGCTCAGGGTGCGGTGGCTGGCATCCAGCTGGCGCACGCCGGTCGCAAGGCCAGCACCTGGCGCCCGTGGCTTGGCAAGCACGGCAGCATTTCCCTCAATGAAGGCGGCTGGACTCCGGTCGGGCCTTCGGCAATTGCTTTTGATCCGCAGCACACGGCGCCTGTGCAACTGAGCGAAACGCAGATTCAGGAACTGATCAAGGCGTTTGTCGATTCCGCACGGCGCGCCCTGACCGCAGGCTTCAAGGTGGTAGAAATTCACGCGGCCCACGGTTATCTGCTGCATCAGTTCCTGTCGCCATTGAGCAACCAGCGTACTGACCAATACGGTGGTTCATTCGAGAACCGCATTCGCCTGACGCTGCAAGTCACCGAAGCGGTGCGCGCAGTGTGGCCTGAAGAGCTGCCGTTGTTCGTTCGCGTGTCCGCCACCGACTGGGTGGAAGACGGCTGGAACGCCGATGAAACGGTAGAGTTGGCGCGCCGTCTGAAGGCGCTGGGTACCGACCTGATCGATGTGTCGTCGGGCGGCACGTCAGCCAACGCAGAAATTCCGGTTGGCCCCGGCTACCAGACGCGTTTTGCCGAACGGGTTCGCAAAGAGTCCGAAATCGCTACAGGGACGGTAGGCATGATTACTGATCCGGCCCAGGCAGAGCATATTCTGCGTACCGGGCAGGCCGATATCATCCTGCTTGCGCGTGAGCTGCTGCGTGATCCGTACTGGCCGCTGCGTGCCGATGAAGACCTGGGCGGGCGTCTGGCGACCTGGCCTGCACAGTACCAACGCGCCACACACCGGGATCAGCCGATTCATGAGTCTGATCTGCGGGATTGATGCCCGTTCGGTTTACGAAAGGAAGCAGCCAATAAGTGAGCGCCGCAGGGCGCTCATTTTTATTCGCCTTCAAGCAGTTCGGTGACGCGTCCGATCAGTTCGGCAATGGCAAAAGGCTTGGGCAGTACATGCATGCCAGGTTCAAGCGTATCGTGGGCCAGCGCCGCGTTTTCAGCATAGCCGGTCACAAACAGTATTTTCAGGTCGGGCCGAACATCCCGGGCGGCGTCTGCGACCTGACGACCGTTCATGCCGCCGGGCAGACCGACGTCGGTAATCAACAGGTCGATAGCCGCTTTGGACTGCAGAATGGTCAGAGCATCGGCACCTCGCTCGGCCTGCAAAATGGTATAGCCAAGGTCTTCAAGCAACTCGGCAATCAGCTGGCGCACAGCGGGCTCGTCATCAACGACCAGAATGGTTTCATCGCTGATGCCAGGTGCGGGTACTTGTAGAGGGCTGTCCTCAAGTGCCAGCGCTTCAGGCTCACCTTCATGCATCGGCAGCAGGATGCAGACTTTCGAGCCCTCTCCAACGTTTGAGGTGATGTTGACGCCGCCTCCGGACTGCCGTGCGAAGCCGTAAATCATCGACAGCCCCAAGCCCGTCCCCATGCCTAACGGTTTGGTGGTGAAGAACGGATCGAAGGCCCGTGCCATGACATCTTTGTCCATGCCCGTGCCTGTATCGCTGACGCATAACTCCACGTAACGACCTGCGGGCAACTGATACCTCGCCGCTGCGGCTGCATTCAGATGACGGTTGCCGGTCTGAATCAGCAGCTGCCCGCCGTCGGGCATGGCGTCCTTGGCGTTGATACATAAATTGAGCAGCGAGTTTTCCAACTGATGCGGGTCCACCAGGGTCGACCACAGCCCTCGTGAAGCAATGACCTGCATATCGATGGCAGGGCCCACGGTACGCCGGATCAGTTCATCCATGCCCGCCACCAGAAGGTCGATATCCGTCGCCTTGGGGGCCAGTGTCTGACGGCGCGAGAATGCCAGCAGGCGGTGCGTCAGGGATGCTGCGCGTCTCGAGCCCTCCAGTGCTGCATTGATATAGCGATCCAGCTCCGTGAAGCGCTCCTGTCTGATCCTCGACAGGAGCAACTCCATGTTGCCGGTCACGCCCATCAGCAGGTTGTTGAAGTCATGTGCCAAACCGCCGGTCAACTGCCCGACCGCTTCCATTTTCTGCGCTTGAATCAGTGCTTCTTCGGCAATACGCAATGCTTCGATGCGATCTTTCTCGTGGGTCAGGTGCTTGCCCAGCGCAAAAATGATTCCATTGCCTGGCGCAGCGGTCCAGCCGAACCATTGATAGGTCCCGTCCACATGCCGGTAGCGATTCTCGAACAGCGGCAAAACATGATTGATGGTGTGTTTCAGGGCATCCTCGGTATTACGCACATCATCGGGATGCAGCAGGCTCATGATCGAACTGCCCAGCAGCTCTTGTTCAGTGTGGCCCAGCAGCACTGTCCAGGCCGGGTTCACCCGCAGGAAAATGCCGTTGAAATCGAGTATCGCCAGCGGATCCGGGGAAATCTCCCAGAATGTATCCAGCTCCAGGGTCCGCTGTGCCAGCCTTGCGGTCTGTCGTCGCTCCAGATTTACAAGATCCTCGATCAGTTTCAGGCGTTTGCGCTCACTGTCCTGCAACGCTTGCTGACTGAGGACATGCTCGGTGGTTTCGTTGGTGATGCAAAACACACCCACGATCATCCCTTGCTCGTCGATCACCGGCGAGAAGGAGAATGACCACCATGTCTGCTCGACCTCACCATAGCGCGCCATGCTCAGTGGCATGTCCTTGTAATGGCAGGGCTTGCCAGCGTATGCATCAATGACCAATGGCGCGACCTGATCCCACACGTCAGCCCAGAGGTCCGGAATAAGTGCGCCGATGGCGTTATCCTTACGCGGGCCGAGGATGGGGGTATAAGCATCATTATGGAAAAACACCAGCTCCGGTCCCCAGAGCAGATACATCGATTCCGGCGAATTCAGAATCAGATTCAGGGTGTTTTTCAGCGATACCGGCCAATGCTCGATGGGACCGAGTGGTGTCTGGCTCCAGTCCTTTGATCGGATAATCCCGGCAGCCGTGCCGTTAGCTGTCGGGAAACCAGTGGGCGATATCACTTCAGGCAAGCTCCTGACGGTATGCGTCTTGCGTTCATAGGGGTGTACTTAAGGTTGATCGATCTGGACGAGCAGTCTTTTTAACTGCTTTTCGTACCGGCTGCCCTGATATTGACCCTTTATCAGAGCCGCGCGTTGCACGTGTTTCGCTGATATCGGGAATGGTTGGATGAATGGGGCTGGCCGGGAATCGTAACATTCGGAAGCACACCGGTAATCTTGAGTCAGTGACTTCCTGTCAACTTGTTGGTCAATCACTCATCTGACAAACCTTGTAGGAGGCTTTCTGTGAATACGCGTGGCTTACTTGATCAGTTGCTCAAATCCGGACAAAGCATGTTGCAGGACAAGGCTAACGGCAAATCCGCCAAGCAGTCTTCGGGCAGCGACTCATTGATCAATGGTCTGGGCAGTTTGCTCGGCGGCGGTAAAGGCCAAGGGACCTCCCAGAGCGGTCTTGGCGGCCTGCTGTCCGGCGCCGGTGGCGGTGCGCTGGCTGCAGGTGCCATGAGCCTTCTGCGCGGCAAACGCTCGCGCGGTATGGGCGGTAAGGTGCTGACTTACGGAGGCTTGGCGGCATTGGGCGTACTGGCCTATAAGGCCTACAACAACTGGCAGTCCAGTCAGGGCCTCGTCGGTCAGCGTGAGCCGCAAACCATTGATCGCTTGCCCGAGGCTGAAGCCGAGCAGCACAGCCAGGCTATCCTGCGTGCATTGGTCGCCGCTGCAAAAGCCGATGGTCATGTAGATGAGCGTGAGCGAGAACTGATCGAGGGCGAGTTCAGCAAATTGAACAGCGATCAGGCGCTTCAGCAATGGCTTCAGGCCGAGCTGAACAAACCGCTGGACCCGGTAGAAGTGGCTCGCGCTGCGACCACGCCTGAAATGGCAGCAGAAATGTATATCGCCAGTGTCATGCTGGTGGATGAAGAGCATTTCATGGAGCGCGCCTATCTCGATGAGCTGGCGCGCCAGTTGAAACTGGAGCCTGGTCTCAAGGCCGAACTGGAAGCACAGGTGCGGGGCGCCGAGTAAGCTGCCACGTCCGCTGCCGGGCCGCCTGGCGCACTGTGCGTCAGGCGGCCCATGCCATCAATGATGCTCCAGCCCCTCGGCGTTGGTCAGCTCCCTTATCAGCACTGTTTGCTGTGCCTTGAAGCTGGCTTCGAATTCCCGAATGCGTCTTTCGTATTCTGGATTGTCCAGGCTGATGTTGCGCTGTTCGAATTCGTCGGTGAGTCGGGTCAGGTCAGTCCTGTAAATACGTTCGAGTGCATCGAACCGTCCAGCGTGGGTTTCGCGCAGATAGTTGATCCAGTAATCCTGCTGCTCGGCGAAGCGCAGGAATGGTTCGCCTTGTTCTCCGGACTGCACGCGAAGCAGGGCTGTCTCGAACTCACCCGGCCTGATGGCGGCGTGGGCCTGATACAACATGCCTTCCGGTGGTACGGGCAGGTCCAGCGCGCTTGCCCAGTGTATGCGATACGCCAGACGGACTTCAGCTTCATCGCGGCCCCCGGTCTGCTCTCGGGCAGCAGCATCCAGTTCGGACAGGCGATAAAGCCGGGTTGTCAGCCTGTACAGCAGTGCACCTCGCTGCTCCGGCACAACATCGTGCAGTGACTGACGAATGAACACCATCACCTCCATCTGGTTGAACTCCAGCAGGATGCCGTCCGGGCAAGTGTTGTTGTCACGGAACAGCCTGAGTGGTTCTTCGGCGATAGCACTCAGGGTCATTCCCAGTTGAGGGTCCTGACTCACCGCGCCGAGTACTCGCCAGACGCGTTCCTGCAGTGCTGCCCGGCTGGCGGTATTGCGATAGTCGGCACTGTGGCGCAGCGAACCGATCAGGTTCAATAGCCTTCGGTTGTGGTCGCTGATCTCCAGTTGCTCCCAGAGCGCACGCCGCGTGGCGCTGAGCGGGCTGCTGTCATCCAGCCAGGGTTCGGCAGTCACTGGCTCTGGAGTCGATGCCCGACTGTCTTCTGACTCGTAGTCTGATATCGATGAGTCCGAATCATGCTGCTCCGTCCAGTCCATCGCTGCGAGTTCGGGTGGCAGGTCCATGTCAAAGGTGAAAGAGCGTCCATAACGTTCTGAAAAATGTGCTCGACGCATGCTGTCTTCGGAAAGCGGGTTGTTCAGCAAGCTTATTTCCGTGTGCGCAGATTCGCTGCCGGGATTGGCCAGAATATGCTCCGGCAAGTCAGTAATCAGATTGCTCTCCAGCAGGAGCGTCCCCAGATGTGCTGGAATCATGTCATCCACCCAGGTCGGCCATTCGGTTAATCCGACGTTATTGAGTGATAGCCAGTTGAGCGCGGTATTGTTAAGGGCAGACAGATCGCTGATCACACCTATCCGGTTGCCATCCAGTTCCAGCCTTGCAAGCGTCGGAATACGGCTGAAGAAATCGATGTGCTTTTGCTCGATCACCATTCCCTGGTCAATCAGCAATAGCGAACGAAGTGATGGAAGCTCAAGCAGCGCCGGAGGCAGTTGCAGCAGCGGTGCGACATGCCCGTTCATTACCAGTGAGCTCAGATCAGTCATACGGCGCAGCAGCTGGTCCAGATCAGATCCCGTGGCCGTGACTCTGCTCAGGTGCAGATAGCGTATCTGACGATAGAAAAACTCCGGCAGCTGGCGGGGAAAGTCGGCCAGCGAAAGGTTTTCCAGGCGCAGTGGACGGTGGATTTGCCCCAGGCTGAACGCTCGCCAGTGATCGGTCAGTATCCTGCCGATCTCGCGGCGGGCTTCGATGGTCCGTTCACTCGTAATGGCCAGCGAATTTGAGGCATGTGTCCACTGATCAAGCGCGGCAGATAATTCGGCACCTTCGCGCAATTGCATGTTTATAGCGGCTTGCACAGCGAGCGGCGTGTCCATCAGGAAGCGAAACGAACAGTCGGGTACAGCCTCGTTGATGCGTGCGTGCATCACCGTATGCCTGGACAGGCTGTTGCCGCGCAAATCGATCAGGGTCTGATGCTCGGGGTTGAGGGGATTGTCGAGGATCCAGTCCGGCAGTTCGGTCAGGTTGTTATGAGCCACCGACAGCTCACGAATATTGTTCGGGATTATGTCCGTCAGCCAGGAAGGCCAGCGGTGCATGCCGACTCGTTCCAGTATCAACCGGTCAAGATGCAGCCAGCCAAGGTCCATAGGCAGCAAGCTGACCAGCCGGTTGCCGCTGAGGTTCAGCGACCTGAGATCAGGCATATCGCGCAAGTTGTCCATCTGCGCCTGATCCAGAAAAATGCTCTGGTTTATCAGTCCCAGTTCAGTAAGTTGCGGCAGCACACTGGACACTTGCTGGGGCAGGTTGAGGAAGGCCGATATCTGCGGATCCGCACCGGTGCCGGGTTCGCCGACCAGAATGAGTGAGCGCGTGTGGGGGAAGCGTTGCAGAAAGTGTCCAAGTTCGAAGCTGTTGGTCAACTGTCTGGGCAGATCCGTGGCTACCGGTGTTGAAAGCTCTGCGCCCGGGCGAACTCGAGGTTCGATCGAGATATTCTCCAGATAGAGTCCGCTCACCCGCGCGTATACAAAATCTGGCAGATGCCGTGGGAAGTCAGTCAGGGATACCTGCTGCAGATACAGTGGCTCAAGCGTTCGCCCGATTTCAGGCAGGTTATTGATGCGCCAGTGGTTCCAGATCGCCTCGCTAATACGCGCCCGGCTATCGATATGCGTCTGACTCATGGGGGGCATTGCCACGACTTCAAAGGTCCAGGCGTCAAGACTTTCCCGCAGCATCATTTGCTCGCCCAGCAGGCTGTTGAGTCGTTCATCGATAGCCCGATTATCCCTGCCTGTGTGGCGCAGGCGGCTGAGAATGTCTTCGGGGAACGCGTCTTCCAGTTCCAGCAAACGGATCTTGTCCAGCAGACTTTCATCGGTCATATGCCAGTCGGTTCTGCCGTTACCGCTCAAGGGATAACCAAGGCGGCCATCGGCCAGACGCATGGGGGACTTGGAGCCGGGTTTGAGCGCCTGCATTTTCAGCAGTGGCGCGAGAGTCTGGCGAGGCAGAGGGGTTTCCTGAATCAGAGCCTCCAGCGCCTGCCCCTGGCCGGTATGGGCAAAACCCAATTGGCTGCGCTCGGCATCGGGCAGGGCGTGAAGTACGGATGAATACAGATCGTCCAGCCCGTGCAGGTGCTGATCCTCAGCGTCACGTGTCTCATAACGATTGCCATCTTTGATCAGCACCTTGCGAACGGGAGCCTCCTGAGCCCCGATACTGTCGAGCAGTTGGCCGCCAAAGAAGCGATTGTGCACCTCCAGCCTGACCTGAGAAGGCCATTGCGCAAGGGCTTCAAGGCTGTGCAGGGCAAGGCAATCGGTATCTGCGCTGGATACCGAGGTCAGGTAAAGGCCCTCATAGGCTCGTGCCAGCCGTACTTGCTGCAAATAGGCACTGGCTTCTTCGGCCATGCGTAAGGGGACGCGGCGCTCTGTAGTGAGTTGTATCCGCTCGGCTGGCGAGGCGTGGCTGGCCAATTCCTCGACAACCAGCGGCGGCAGGCCGGAAAACGCCTGCTGGAGGGTTTGCGCGCCGTCCGTATCAGCGACTTTCAGGGCGCGGTAACGTGATTCGAACAACCAGGCTCTGGTTGTCCGGGCACGCGCCACCAATTGCGCGCGTAAAGCGATCAGCCGCGGTGCGGTGCCCGGCTGACCCGCACCGAACTCTTCGTTGAGCAGAGTCCGGATTTCGATGTTGTTCAGTTTTTCCAGGACCTGGCGCAGGGCATCTGGCTGATCGGCACGAATATGGATGTCGAGGGGGGCGGCAGCGCCAGACTGCTGCGCCGCGACGAATTTCTGGAGCGTATTGCCTTGGGCATCCACCAGCACCAGCGCGCGATTGTTCGGCCAGCCAGAGTCTTGGCTCAGCAGTTCAAGTTGAAGAGGCGCTGCTGCGTCTGCATCGTTGGCTTCCATCTGCTCTATGAAACGATCAATTTCCTGGTCCAGCCTGAAGCGACGCGCTGTGTCTTCGAGCAATGCGGGTGGGCGGCGCTGCTCGGCCAGTGCCTGGCGCATCACGGATTCAGGTGTGTTGCTGACTTTTATGATGCGTCTGGCTGCGCTGTCGGGGAACGCTTCGCTGGAATATCCCAGCCGTCGGAACAGCGTCAGGCCTTCCATCTCCAGCGGGCGATCAAGCTCATGCAACCAGGCCCCAGCACCGTTGTGGCGCAAGGCGGGCTGGTAGCTGTCCGGACGGCTCGGGTGCTCCATCAAATAACCATCGCCGGTCGGGGCAGGGCTCACCGAATAGGTGCGTCCTTCAAGTGGCAGCCACTGCTTGCCTTGCCATGTATACAGGCCTGTGGCGTTGGGCAGCAGACCCTTTGGCAGCACGATGTCATGGCTAAAGGGTGTCAGGTCCGGTTTCCAGAGACGAGTCATTCCACCCGGTAATTCCACGGGTTTGAGGCCGTTTACGAACTCGGGCACCTGTATCGCAGGTATGCCTGCTGAGCCCGTCGCCGCAGCGCCAAGGGCCGACATCAGGGCAATATTCTCCACCACGTCGAACAGGTAGGCGAGCGCCTGCTGTTTTTCGTCCTTGGCCCAGCTTTCTATGCCCTCATAGACTTCATGGGCCAACTGAATGGCTGTGACGGCCATCATCACTTCGCCCAATACCGGAACGACAAAAGCGGCGATGTTCAAGACGTCGAAGGCTTTGTCCTTAAAGTACTGCACACGCTCGTCGACAGTTTTCTGGTCCTGCGCCGCCGTTGGCACGCCATGAAACAGCGCATTGTCCTTCAACGCTGCACGTTTGCGATCGTACAGGGCCTCCGGCAAGGGGCCTTGCAGAGGAGTCTCTCTCAGGTCCAGCCGGGCGTTTCGGTCCGCTTCACGCTCCAGCCACTGGCGCTCGAAGAACCCCCCTTTCTTGACTTTGGGGTGCAGACGCTCGGACAGCTTTTCAAACAAGGCACTTCGATGGCGCGCCGGTATGAAACGCATGAAAAAATTCAGATATCCATCGATGAACATCCGGTCGCGCAACGAGTCTATAAACGCCTCGACCGAGTCGTATTCCTTCAATGGCGCAACCGGATCGTCTGGAATGTAGATGACAATTTTTTCTGCCTGAGTTGCCATGTCGCGGTCTTTGCCAATAACGAACGGGCCGTCAAGTTCGACATCCCCCAGGCACAGCACGCTGCAGTTGACCGGCCTGTTATCAAGTCGGACGTTTTGCTTGCTGTCGAGAATATCCAGTAACGCGCCCTGCAATGGCGGGCTGACAAGTTCCTGCAGGGAGGCAATCTGCAGTTGAAGCCGGATGGACGATGACTGAAGTTTCAGGAAGTCCTTGCGCAGCCTGGATGCCGCAGCGTCCGCCGTTTCTTCCGGTGTCGAAGGTGCATTGAAGACGGACTCCAGGTGGGTCTGGTATTTACCGCCCAGGTCCAGCTCGCGGCACATCGCTGCGAACCCGGTCGCAGATATCGGCAAGGACTGGCCGGCGATCTGTTGACCGATGATTTCAAAGGCGGAAAACACCTGAGCCTCTATGCCCGAGTCCGAATCCATCGCGCCAGGCGCGGTTTCCCACTTTTCGAAATTCTGCAGCGCAGCCTTGAGCAGGCTCTGACAGGCGGCCCTCAAGGCAATGTTGGCTTGAGTTATGGGGTCTCGGGATGCCGCCAGGAACGACTGGTCGACCTTGGCCCGGCTGGCGTGAAACAGCCAGGTCCGGGCGACGTCCACGTCCAGACCGAAGCGGTCCTTGATCGCCGCCGTCAGAAGAGGGGTCGCGAAGTCTTCCAGTGTCGAGAGGCGATCAAGCGTCGGACGAACCTTTTGTTCATTCTGGCGATGCTCGGCATAGAGCTGCTGAAGTTTATCGACTTGCTCCAGGCTGGACGTGCGCGCGCTCGTCAGCCATTGCAAGGGGCGTCCGGAGGTTTTGCGCAGAGTCGCATGGGTTGACGGTTCTGCGTCAAGCAGCCATCGGGGTGATTTATCTTTTATAAGTTGCACATGCGGGGCGGCAGGTGCCTTGCCCGGCGAAGTTTGGTCCAGCATTGAAGTGCCTTGTCGTGAGTGAGCAGGCGACAAAGCTTACGTTTGAGGTCAGGCCGGCAAGTGCTAACTATTTATCGGCTGCACAGGTTCCTGACGTGTTGTGTTCAAGTAGTGGTGACAAGTGCCGACAAGAAGGCAGGAAAGCGGGTTAATGAGCAGGTGCGATGATTTGGTTTTTCATTCCCCGTGTACCCGTTGACGGCTGGGCTATACTCACGCCGCTTGGACCGCTCGTCGGTCCGCTTCTTGAACACGGCCCGATGCCGTCGTTGAACTCTTGAGGGCTGACTGTGAAGAACTGGACTTTGCGCCAACGGATTCTGGCGAGTTTCGCCGTCATCATCGCAATCATGCTGCTGATGGTCGTTGTATCTTATTCACGGCTGTTGTCCATCGAGTCCAGTGAGGAAGAGGTCCGTCTCGATGCGCTGCCTGGCGTCTACTACAGCACTCTGGTGCGTAGCGCGTGGGGGGAAAGTTATATCCGTACGCTGGAGCTGATTGCCGAAGGCGAAGCGCGTGCGATGACCAAGCAGGAAAAAGACCAGTTTCAGGCTTTTGACGAGAACCTGCAGGCGCAGATGGACGGCTACAAAAAGTCCATTTTCGATAACGCAGACCGCGACAGTTTTGCGCTTTTTGAAAAACGCCGCGAGGCCTACTCGCGCATGCTTGCCGAGGTCCACGCCAAGTATGATCGCGGCGATTATGCCGGTGCGCGCGCCGAGTTCTATGGCGAGGTGAACCCGGTCTGGCTCACGGGCCGCAAGCAGCTCAACGACCTGATTGTCGCCAACAAGCAGTTGGCTGATCAGGCTACCGCCAATATCGTCAATGCCGTGCTGGCTGCCAAGATCAGCATGATCCTGTCGCTGCTGGTGGCAGTGCTGGCGGCTGCGGCCTGCGGGCTGCTGCTGATGCGTTCGATCATGGCTCCGATGCAACTGATCGTGCGGATTCTGGACATCATGCGTACCGGAGATCTAAGCACCCGCCTGAACCTGTCCCGCAAGGACGAGTTCAATGCGGTCGAAACCGGCTTCAACGACATGATGACCGAGCTGACTGCGCTGGTTGCGCAGGCCCAGCGTTCTTCGGTGCAGGTAACGACTTCTGTCACTGAAATCGCTGCGACTTCCCGTCAGCAGCAGGCCACCGCTACCGAGACCGCGGCAACCACCACCGAGATCGGCGCAACCTCGCGGGAAATTGCTGCCACCTCGCGCGACCTGGTGCGAACCATGACCGAAGTCACCTCGGCAGCAGATCAGGCGTCGATTCTCGCCGGTTCCGGCCAGCAGGGGCTGGCACGCATGGAAGACACCATGCATCAGGTAATGGGCGCTGCCAACCTGGTCAACGCCAAGCTGGCGATCCTCAACGAGAAGGCCGGCAACATCAATCAGGTCGTCGTTACTATCGTCAAGGTGGCCGACCAGACCAACCTGCTGTCGCTTAACGCAGCCATCGAGGCCGAGAAGGCGGGTGAGTACGGCCGTGGTTTCGCGGTGGTCGCCACCGAAGTGCGGCGCCTCGCCGACCAGACCGCTGTCGCCACCTATGACATTGAACAAATGGTGCGGGAAATCCAGTCGGCGGTTTCCGCAGGCGTTATGGGCATGGACAAGTTTTCCGAAGAAGTGCGCCGTGGCATGTTCGAGGTCACTCAGGTCGGCGAGCAGTTGTCGCAGATCATTCAGCAGGTACAGGCGTTGGCGCCACGTGTGCTGATGGTCAATGAAGGTATGCAGGCTCAGGCTACCGGTGCCGAACAGATCAATCAGGCGCTGGTGCAACTGGCGGATGCCAGCAGCCAGACCGTCGAGTCTCTGCGTCAAGCCAGTTTCGCCATCGACGAGTTGAGTCAGGTCGCGGTCGGGCTGCGCGGTGGCGTTTCGCGATTCAAGGTCTGAACACTCCAATGACGGATCAATCGCCGAGGCGCAACGGCACGCCACTGACCACCAGCAAACTCTTTCTGCTGTTTTGCATCGGCGAAGACCGCTATGCACTGGACGCGACAGAGATTGCCGAGATCCTGCCTCGCGTGAAACTCAAGGCAATTGCCCAGGCTCCGCACTGGGTGTCGGGGATCTTTGCCCATCGCGGCGAGATCGTGCCGGTGATTGACATCAGTGCGCTGAACTCCGGTCAGCCAGCGCGCTCGCGCACCAGCACCCGCATGGTTCTGGTGCATTATCGGCACGACGACGCGCATCCGGCGCAATTACTCGGGCTGATTCTGGAGCAGGCCACCGAAACGCTGCGTTGCCCGGTGTCACAGTTCAAGGCGTACGGGCTGGACAATCGCCTGTCACCTTACCTGGGGCCGGTTCGGGAGGATGAGCAGGGGCTGCTGCAATGGATTCACGTTCAGGAACTGTTGAGCGAGCCGGTTCGCGAGTTGTTGTACCCGGTGCCGCCAATCGACCTTGAACTGCTTGAGGACGCGCCATGAAGGTCGACGATTCACGCTTCTTCAGCTTTCTCAAGGAGCGTATCGGGCTGGATGTGACCTCGGTCGGCGAGGCGATCATCGAGCGTGCCTTGCGTCAGCGTGCGACGGCCGCCCATTGCCCCGACAGTGATGCGTACTGGCATCTTCTGGTGTCATCGCCTCAAGAACAGCAGGCGCTGATCGAGGCGGTGATCGTTCCCGAAACCTGGTTTTTTCGCTACCCGGAATCGTTCGTCACACTGGGCATGCTGGCCCGTGAACGTATAGCCAGCCTTGCCGGTGTGCGCCCGTTGCGTATTCTCAGCCTGCCGTGCTCGACCGGCGAGGAACCCTATTCGATTGCCATGGCGTTATTCGATGCGGGAGTCGATGCCAGGCAGTTCAAGGTTGATGCCATTGATATCAGCCCTGTTTCGATTGCCAAGGCCGAGCACGGCATCTATGGCAAGAACTCGTTCCGGGGCAGCGACACCGGTTTTCGCGAGCGGTATTTCAACCCGGTCGCTGACGGGTTTGAAATCGCCGACAGTGTGCGCGCCTGTGTGAGTTTTCAGGCTGGCAACCTGCTCGATCCGAAACTGGCTTCGCAGGTCGCCTATGACATCGTTTTCTGCCGCAATCTGGTGATCTATTTTGATCGGCAGACCCAGCAACATGTGTTCAAGGTCCTCAAGCAACTGACCCGGGAAGACGGCCTGCTGTTCATCGGGCCGGCGGAGGGCAACCTGCTGGCAGGTATTGGCATGCGCTCGATCGGTATTGCGCAATCATTTGCCTTCCGGCATGCGCCAATCGAACCGACAGCTCCGGCTCCGGCTTGGACCCCGGCTCCGGTAGCCGCCCCGGTTGCACCGCGCCCGGCCCCCGATGCACCTGCCAGAGCGCCTGCGCCGCGACCTGTCGCACGAACGTCCGCAGCGTTTGCGCCCATCGTCAAGCCGGTTGCTGTCACTGGCAATAGCGAGGTTTCGGCGCTGCTCGACAGGATTGCCGGCCTGGCCAACGAAGGCAAAAGTGCCGAGGCGCGGGCTGCCTGCGAGCGCTATCTGCAACAGCATGAGCCGGTTGCACAGGTGTTTTACTGGCTGGGCCTGCTCAGCGAAGTAGAAGGCAGCGTGGCGCAGGCTCAGGGTTTCTATCGCAAGGCGTTGTACCTGCAACCGCAGCACTCCGAATCGCTGGCCCAACTGGCTGCGTTGCTGGCCGCCCAGGGCGACAGTGCCGGGGCCCGGCGCTTGCAGGACCGCGCTGCACGTGGCGCGAATAAACAAGGAAACCATTGATGACGGGTGTGTCCGGTTTTTCCAGTCTTACCCATGACCAAGCCCTGGATATCGATGACTGCTGGAACCGTATCGGTATTCACGGTGATCGTTCCTGCCCGTTGCTTGGAGAGCACATCCACTGTCGCAACTGCGCGGTTTATTCTGCGGCGGCCACTCGTCTGCTGGACCGCTACGCACTGGCCCAGGAATCGCATGAGCAGTTTCAGGGCTCTGTATTGCTGCGGGACATACAGACCCGCTCCATCCTGGTATTTCGTCTTGGCGAAGAGTGGCTGGGGCTGGCTTCCCGCTGCCTCTCGGAGGTCGCCCCCAGCCAGACCATCCATTCGCTGCCGCACCAGCGCTCGCGTGCGATGCTGGGTGTCGCCAACGTACGGGGTGCTCTGGTAGCGTGCATATCGCTGGTCGAGCTGCTAGGGCTGGACAGCAATGCAGCGAGTGACCAGTCGGCGCGGGTGGTTCCACGCATGTTGATCGTTGCCGCTGAAGGCGGCCCGGTCGTGGTACCGGTGGACGAGGTAGACGGCATTCACGCCATTGACGAGCGTGAGCTGGAAGCTGCTTCTGCGTCCGGTACTCATGCCAACGCCCGTTTTACTCGCGGCGTTCTGCAATGGAAAGGCCGAAGCCTGCGTTGGCTGGACGAAGAAGAGTTGTTGTCGGCGGTGCACCGGAGCCTTACATGACGCCAGATCAAATGCGTGACGCCTCACTGTTTGAACTGTTCACGCTGGAAGCCGATGCGCAGACCCAGGTATTGAGTGCAGGCCTGCTGGCGCTTGAGCGTAACCCGACCCAGGCGGATCAGCTGGAAGCCTGCATGCGGGCGGCACATTCGCTCAAGGGCGCGGCGCGCATTGTCGGCGTCGATTTCGGTGTGAGCGTTGCGCATGTGATGGAAGACTGTCTGGTCAGCGCGCAAGAAGGCCGTCTATTGCTGCAGGCCGAGCACATTGATGCGCTGCTGTCCGGCACTGACCTGTTGATGCGTATCGCTACGCCAGGCGGTAACAGCGTCGGTCAGCCCGATATCGACAGTTATGTTGAAAGGCTCAACGCGCTGCTGGCCTCCGGTGCTGGCGCAGCGCGCACGGTCAATACGCCGTTGCCTGACCCGGCCTCGGACGCCTTGCTGGCCAGCGCGATGCAGCAGCTTGAGTCTTCAGCCCAAGGGGCTGAGCCAGTAATCAACCCGGCCCCTGATCCACTGACAGCAGAGCCGCGTCCGCCATCCAGGTCCGCCGCCAAGCCGGCTCCGGCTCCGGAACCGGAAGCACCTTTTACCCC
This sequence comes from Pseudomonas syringae group sp. 247E2, assembly GCF_032587795.1. NCBI lineage: Bacteria > Pseudomonadati > Pseudomonadota > Gammaproteobacteria > Pseudomonadales > Pseudomonadaceae > Pseudomonas > Pseudomonas syringae group sp. 247E2. Next base: position 279,383 of record NZ_JAWHPK010000015.1, read on the forward strand.
CTTGCGTGAACGTCGAGTGGCCGAGGGCGGCGAGCGTGTATTGCGGGTCACTGCCGAGCGTTTGAACGGGCTGCTGGACATGTCCAGCAAATCGCTGGTCGAGACCCAGCGACTCAAGCCGCTGCTGGCCGGTATGCAGCGCCTAAAACGCTTGCAAAGCAGCAGCGACCGCGCGCTTGAAGTATTGGGTGCGAGCTTTGGCGAAGAAGGCCCCCCGGCTGATGTGCAAAAAGCCCTGGAAGATGCACGCAACCTGCTGTCCCAGGCGCAACAGGTGCTGGTCCAGCAAACCGCAGAGCTGGATGAGTTTGGCTGGCAGTCGGCGCAGCGCGCGCAGCTGCTGTATGACACCGCACTGGCCTGCCGCATGCGGCCCTTCGCCGATGTGCTGAACGGTCAGGCGCGCATGGTCCGCGATCTGGGGCGTGAGTTGGGTAAACAGGTACGTCTGCAGATCGAAGGGGAGAAGACCCAGGTCGACCGCGATGTACTGGAAAAGCTTGATGCGCCGCTGACCCATCTGTTGCGCAACGCGGTGGACCACGGCATCGAGTCGCCCGAAAAACGCGCGGCGTCGGGCAAGGACCCTGAAGGTCTGATTCGTCTGCAGGCATCGCATCAGGCTGGTTTGCTGGTCGTTGAGTTGAGTGACGACGGTGGCGGCGTAGACCTGGAGCGTTTGCGCCAGAGCATTGTTGAACGCAAGCTTTCGCCAGCAGAAACCGCCGCGCAGTTGAGCGAGGAGGAACTGCTGAGCTTTCTGTTTCTGCCGGGTTTCAGCATGCGCGACAAGGTCACGCAAATTTCCGGTCGTGGTGTCGGGCTTGATGCTGTGCAGCATATGGTTCGCCAGATGCACGGCAGTGTCGAGCTGCAGCAGTGGACGGGCGAGGGCAGTCGTTTCAGGATTGAAATGCCGCTGACGCTTTCAGTAGTGCGTAGCCTGGTGGTGGAAGTGGGCGGAGAAGCCTATGCCTTCCCTCTGGCCCATATCGAGCGCATGCGCGACTTGCAGCCGGATGATATTTTGCAACTGGAAGGGCGTCAGCACTTCTGGGATGAAGAGCGCCATGTCGGTCTGGTCTCGGCCAGTCAGTTATTGAATCGGCCGCCCGCCCAGAATGCCGGCGAAGCGCTCAAGGTTGTGGTTATTCGCGAGCGTGATGCAGTTTATGGCGTAGCCGTCGAACGCTTCATCGGTGAGCGTACGCTGGTGGTGATGCCGCTCGATGCGCGGCTGGGCAAGGTTCAGGACGTTTCGGCGGGGGCCTTGCTCGATGACGGTTCGGTGGTGTTGATCGTTGATGTAGAAGACATGCTGCGCTCGGTGGAAAAACTCCTGAATACCGGACGCCTGGAGCGTATTGACCGGCGCAACCGTCAGGTCGACCATGTATCGCGTAAACGGGTTCTCGTGGTCGATGACTCTTTGACTGTTCGCGAGCTGGAACGCAAGCTGCTGGTCGGTCGCGGTTACGAAGTGTCGGTTGCCGTGGACGGGATGGACGGCTGGAATGCCCTGCGTGCCGGGGACTTCGACCTGCTCATCACCGACATCGACATGCCGCGCATGGACGGTATAGAACTGGTGACGTTACTGCGCCGTGATACCCGTTTGCAGTCATTGCCGGTCATGGTTGTTTCCTACAAGGATCGTGAAGAAGACCGACGCCGCGGCCTGGACGCCGGAGCGGATTACTACCTGGCCAAAGCCAGTTTCCACGATGATGCCTTGCTCGACGCTGTTGTCGAATTGATAGGAGACGCGCAAGGATGAAGATTGCCATCGTCAACGACATGCCCATGGCCATCGAAGCCCTGCGTCGCGCGCTGGCCTTCGAGCCCGCGCACCAGATCATATGGGTGGCGTCCAATGGTGCCGATGCCGTGCAGCGCTGCGTCGAGCAGACCCCGGACCTGATCCTGATGGACCTGATCATGCCGGTGATGGATGGCGTAGAGGCCACCCGTCGGATCATGGCCGAAACACCCTGCGCTATTGTCATCGTAACCGTCGACCGCGAGCAGAACATGCGCCGCGTATTCGAAGCGATGGGGCATGGTGCGCTGGATGTGGTGGATACGCCTGCCATCGGCGGTCCTAACCCCAAAGAGGCGGCGGCGCCCCTGCTGCGCAAGATACTCAATATTGACTGGCTGATCGGTCAGCGTGTCGGCCGCGAGCATGTGGTGGCTGCGCCGAGATCGGAGCCGGCGAGGCGCGACAGGCTCGTTGCCATCGGCTCCTCGGCGGGCGGGCCCGCGGCGCTGGAGATCCTCCTGAAGGGGCTTCCGGTGAGCTTTCCGGCAGCGATCGTCCTTGTGCAGCATGTTGATCAGGTATTCGCGGCCGGTATGGCGGAGTGGTTGAGTTCCGCTTCCGGCCTGCCCGTGCGGTTGGCAAAGGAAGGCGAAACGCCGCAGCCAGGGGTGGTGCTGCTGGCCGGAACCAATCATCATATTCGTTTGCTCAAGGACGGTACGCTGGCGTATACCGCAGAGCCAGTGAATGAAGTCTACAGGCCCTCGATCGATGTGTTTTTCGAGAGCGTAACCCGTTATTGGAGTGGTGAGGCAGTCGGCGTTCTACTGACCGGCATGGGGCGCGATGGTGCGCAGGGACTCAAGGCAATGCGGGAGCGAGGTTTTCTGACCATCGCCCAGGATCAGGCCAGTTCTGCTGTGTATGGCATGCCCAAAGCGGCTGCAGCCATTGATGCTGCTGTTGAGATACGTCCGCTGCCCGCCATTGCCCCTCGCTTGGTCGAGGTATTTACTCAATGACTGCTCAGGTGCATTCACCTGTGGTCGGCGATCAGGAGAAACACTATGCATGACCTGCAGACGGATGAGATCAAGACCCCGGATGAGAACACCGCCATGGTGCTTCTGGTTGATGATCAGGCCATGATTGGCGAGGCTGTCCGGCGTGGGCTGGCTGGCCACGAATCGATCGACTTCCACTTTTGCGCCGACCCGCATCAGGCAATTGCCCAGGCCGTGCAGATCAAACCGACCGTGATTCTTCAGGATCTGGTCATGCCGGGCCTGGACGGTCTGACGCTGGTTCGCGAGTACCGCAGCAACCCGTTGACCCGCGATATCCCGATCATCGTGTTGTCCACCAAGGAAGACCCGCTGATCAAGAGCGCCGCGTTCTCGGCCGGGGCCAACGATTATCTGGTCAAACTGCCGGACAACATCGAACTGGTGGCGCGCATTCGCTACCACTCGCGCTCCTATATGACACTGTTGCAGCGTGACGAGGCCTATCGTGCCCTGCGGGTCAGCCAGCAACAGTTGCTTGACACCAACCTGGTGCTGCAACGCCTTATGAACTCCGATGGCCTGACGGGGCTGTCCAATCGCCGCCATTTCGATGAGTACCTCGAGCTGGAGTGGCGACGTGCCATTCGCGATCAGGCGCAGTTGTCGCTGCTGATGATCGATGTCGACTACTTCAAGGCTTACAACGACAACTTCGGGCACCTGGAGGGCGACGAGGCCCTGCGTCAAGTGGCGAAAGCCATCCGCAACAGTTGCAGTCGCCCGTCCGACTTGCCCGCGCGCTACGGCGGCGAGGAGTTTGCCATGGTCCTGCCCAATACCTCTCCGGGCGGGGCGCGTCTGCTGGCTGAAAAACTGCGCCAGAGCGTGTCAGGCATGAACATCCCGCATATCGCTCCAACGCCGGGTTCCAGCCTTACCGTAAGTATTGGCGTCGCTACCGTGACGCCGCAGGTCGGGATGCACAGCCGTCAGCTGATTCTGGATGCCGACAAGGGGCTTTATCTGGCCAAGAACAATGGACGCAATCAGGTTGCGGCAGGCTGACGCCGCCAGTGACCGGTAAAATAGGCCTCACAACGCCTGCTCGACGGGCTGCTTTCGTGGTCTTGCCTGGGGTATACTCGTCGGCTTTGAAAATTTCGCCTGCGAGTGCTGCCTACCATGGAAATCAACCCGATCCTAAACAGCATCAAGGATTTGTCCGAGCGCTCCGAAACCATTCGGGGGTATCTTTGACTACGATCACAAACATGATCGTCTGACCGAAGTCAACCGCGAGCTCGAAGATCCAAACGTCTGGAACAACCCGACCTACGCCCAGGAACTGGGGCGTGAGCGCTCCCTGCTGGCGCAGATCGTAGAAACCCTGGACGAAATGTCCTCGGGTCTGGCCGATGCCAAAGACCTGTTGCTGATGTCTGCCGAAGAAGAAGACCAGGCCGCCGTTGATGACGTCGCTGCCGAAGTCGAGCGCCTGCGCGAATCGCTGGAAAAGCTCGAATTCCGTCGCATGTTCAGTGGCGAGATGGACCCCAACAACGCCTACCTGGATATCCAGGCCGGTTCCGGCGGCACCGAAGCGCAGGACTGGGCCAACATTCTGCTGCGCATGTACCTGCGTTGGGCTGACAAGCGCGGTTTCGACGCCACCATCATGGAGCTGTCTGCCGGTGAAGTCGCTGGTATCAAGGGCGCTACCGTGCACATCAAGGGTGAATACGCCTTTGGCTGGCTGCGTACCGAGATCGGCGTTCACCGTCTGGTGCGCAAGAGCCCGTTCGACTCCGGCAACCGTCGCCACACCTCGTTCTCGGCCGTGTTCGTTTCGCCAGAAATCGATGACAACATCGAAATCGACATCAACCCGTCGGACCTGCGCATCGATACCTACCGCTCCTCCGGGGCCGGTGGTCAGCACGTAAACACCACAGACTCGGCGGTTCGTATCACCCACGTTCCGACCAACACCGTGGTCAGTTGCCAGAACGAACGTTCCCAGCATGCGAACAAGGACACCGCCATGAAAATGCTGCGGGCCCGTTTGTATGAGCAGGAAGTGCAGAAGCGCAATGCAGCGTCCCAGGCGCTCGAAGACACCAAGTCCGATATCGGTTGGGGTCATCAGATTCGTTCCTATGTACTGGACGCCTCGCGTATCAAGGACCTGCGGACCAACATCGAACGCAGCGACTGCGACAAGGTGCTTGATGGCGATATCGACGAATACCTGATCGCGAGCCTCAAGCAAGGGCTGTAAACCGTCAGCCGACACCTCAAGTCCCTCGTCGCAAGACGAGGGCGAACCTGTGATGGAATATTTAAAGACATGAGCGACCAACAACTCGACCCGCAAGCCCTGCAACAGGAAGAAAACACCCTGATCGCCCTGCGCAAGGAAAAGCTTGCTGCAGGCCGTGCCAAGGGTCAGGCCTTCCCCAACGACTTCCGCCGCGACAGCTACTGCAACGACTTGCAGAAACAGTACGTCGACAAGACCAAGGAAGAACTGGCAGAGGCAGCGATTCCGGTCAAGGTTGCCGGTCGCATCATGCTCAACCGTGGCTCGTTCATGGTGATCCAGGACATGACCGGGCGTATTCAGGTCTATGTCAACCGCAAGACCCTGCCTGAAGAAACCCTGGCCGAGGTGAAAACCTGGGACCTGGGCGACATCATTGCTGCCGAAGGCACCCTGGCACGCTCCGGCAAGGGCGACCTGTACGTCGAGATGACCACCGTTCGCCTGCTGACCAAGTCGCTGCGTCCGCTGCCCGACAAGCACCATGGCCTGACCGACACCGAGCAGCGCTATCGCCAGCGTTACGTCGACCTGATCGTCAACGAAGACGTGCGCGAAACCTTCCGTGTGCGCTCGCAGGTTATCGCTCACATTCGCAGCTTCCTGATGAAGCGCGACTTCCTTGAAGTCGAAACGCCGATGCTGCAGACCATTCCCGGCGGTGCGGCAGCCAAGCCGTTCGAAACCCATCACAACGCGCTGGACATGGAAATGTTCCTGCGCATTGCGCCGGAGCTGTACCTCAAGCGTCTGGTGGTCGGTGGTTTCGAGAAAGTTTTCGAGATCAACCGAAACTTCCGTAACGAGGGCGTTTCGACCCGGCACAACCCCGAGTTCACCATGCTCGAGTTCTACCAGGCCTACGCCGATTACGAAGACAACATGGACCTGACCGAGGAGCTGTTCCGCGAACTGGCTCAACTGGTTCTGGGAACCACCGACGTGCCTTACGGCGACAAGGTGTTCCACTTCGGCGAACCGTTTGTGCGCCTTTCGGTGTTCGACTCGATCCTCAAGTACAACCCGGATCTGACCGCTGCCGATCTGCAGGACGTCGACAAGGCTCGTGCCATTGCTAAAAAGGCCGGTGCCAAGGTGCTCGGCTTCGAAGGCCTGGGCAAATTGCAGGTGATGATTTTCGAAGAGCTGGTCGAGCACAAGCTGGAACAGCCGCACTTCATTACTCAGTACCCGTTCGAAGTGTCCCCGCTGGCTCGTCGCAATGACGAAAACCCGAGCGTAACCGACCGTTTCGAGTTGTTCATCGGCGGCCGTGAAATCGCCAACGCCTATTCCGAGCTCAACGACGCCGAAGATCAGGCCGAACGCTTCCAGGCTCAGGTGGCCGACAAGGATGCCGGTGACGACGAAGCCATGCACTACGACGCCGACTTTGTGCGTGCGCTGGAATACGGCATGCCGCCCACTGCGGGTGAAGGGATCGGCATCGATCGGTTGGTGATGCTGCTCACCGACTCGCCTTCGATCCGCGATGTCATTCTGTTCCCGCACATGCGCCCGCAAGCGTAATCAATGAAAAAATAGCCGCCTTCAATGAGCGGCTTTTTTTTAGGTGTTTTTCAGGACGATTCAAAAAGGAAGCTGTCGTGACGATTGCCAGAGAAGGGGCCGCCGGAGTAGCGAGCGCGGTGGCCAAAAGTGTCAAGTATCAAGGCCGCAAGGCGGCCCGCGAAGGCAGTGAACAACGCAGACAGGTCATTCTCGATGCGGCCATGCGCATCGTGGTGCGCGACGGCGTGCGCGCTGTACGTCATCGCGCAGTGGCCGCTGAGGCCAGCGTACCGTTGTCGGCAACCACCTATTACTTCAAGGACATCAATGACCTGCTCACCGATGCCTTTGCCCAGTATGTACAGCGCAGTGCCGATTACCTGGCGCGGCTTTGGCAGAACACCGAAGGTGTTCTGCGTGAGATGATGAGCCGCAGTTCGGGCAGCCCGACCGACCGTTTTCGGCTGGCCGACGATATTGCGCGTATGGTGATGGAGCATATCCGGCATCAATTGCTGACCCGACGCGACTACCTGATCGCCGAGCAGGCGTTCTACCACGAAGCGCTGATCAACCCGCGTCTGACCCCGCTGGTGATGGCCCATCAGGAAATTCTGCTGCAAGGCAGTTGTCAGTTCTTTCAGGTGATTGGCTCGTTGCAGCCCTATCAGGATGCTCAGGTGTTGACGGGGCTCATCCGGCGCATTGAGTATCAAGGCCTGCTGCATGGACCACAGCGTCAGGCGGACGAAGAAATGCTCTGTATTCTCACCCGGCAGATGCGTCTGGTTCTGGGGACGCCGCAGCCGGTTCGAGGGTGACTATACTTCGTTCGACGTGCTCTGGGTCGGCGGTTCAGACGGCTTGACGACCCTGCCAATTTCGATATTTTCCAGCGGTGGCGTGTTCTCATGCCGCCGAGCAGTAGCGAAACAGCCAGCCAAGGAGTACCGGTGGACGAGTATCAACAGACTATTCGTGCGTTATCGGATCGGATCGTCGTTGCACAGACGCCGATTCGCATTCTGGATGCAGTTAAATGGGATGAGACAGTTCGCAAGGACTTTCTGGCCGCCAAGGGCAAGGCACTTCCTGCCGTGGACCGTGCCTATTACGAAAACCGTCCGCTGGGCTTCGATTCGGTCGCCTTGAAACAAGAGTTTCAGAACATCGAGCGGGATGTCACGCGTCAACTCGGGCAGTTCAACCCGGTCGGGCAGATCATGCGCCGCATGTGCCGTGAGTACCGCATGGTGGTGCGTATGCTCGAAGCGCGTGGCACGCCTGACTTCGGGCTGATCTCGCAGGAGCTGTATGGCGCTGCGTCCGATGCCTTTCACGCCGGTGACCCGACGCTGGCCGATCTGGGCCTGATGCTCTCGGATTACCTGAACAACATCGCCGGGCGTGGTGACCTTAAGGACGAGCCGAAAACCCTCACGGCCAAGGACGCTGTTTCGTTGCTGCAATCGCGTTTGAACCGTGTGTTCGGTGAAGCCGAGGAGACCATTCGGGTTTTCGAATCTGACGGTATCGTCGCCGACGCGGCTGCCGGTGCCGACTACATCAAGATCCGCACCGATGCGATGTTCAACGAGCGGGATGTACGGGCACTGGAGGTTCACGAAGGGCTGGTGCATGTGGGCACCACGTTGAACGGGCAAAACCAGCCTATCTGTACGTTCCTTTCCAAAGGTCCGCCTTCATCGACGGTGACTCAGGAAGGCCTGGCGATTCTCATGGAAGTCATCGCCTTTGCCTCCTACCCCAGCCGTTTGCGCAAACTGACCAATCGCACCCGCGCCATTCACATGGCCGAGCAGGGCGCTGATTTTCTGCAGGTATTCGAGTTCTACCGCGAGCAGGGCTTCGGCATGTCGGAGAGCTATGGTAATGCCAGTCGCGTATTCCGCGGCTCGGTGCCCAACGGCTTGCCGTTCACTAAAGACCTGTCCTATCTGAAGGGTTTCATCATGGTCTACAACTACATTCAGCTGGCCGTGCGCAAGGGCAAGCTTGAACAGGTGCCGCTGCTGTTCTGCGGCAAGACCACGCTGGAAGACATGCGTACCTTGCGCCAACTGGTAGACGAAGGACTGGTAGTGGCACCCAAATACCTGCCTGAGCAGTTCCGTGACATGAACGCGCTGTCGGCCTGGATGTGCTTCTCCAACTTCCTCAACCACCTGAGCCTGGACCGTATCGAAGCGGACTACTCGAATATTTTGTAGGCCGAACTGACTATCGTGCCAATGCTCCGCGTTGGCACGCAGTGGGTGACGCTCGGCGTCACAAATCTGCGCCGCGCTGCACAGTCAGGATCGGACGCAGAGCGTCCAGAACGGCATTCCCACGCTGGAGCGTGAGGAACGATAATCTTGTAACTATCGTGCCATTGCTCTGCGCCAGCACGGCAGTGATGTGGCGATGAAAACAACAAGGAAACCTCATTTGAAACTGCTCGGCATCTTCACCCTGGTCCTCGCGCTCACAGGCTGCAGTTCGATGTTGTTCTATCCCGAGCAAGGTGTTCCGTTCACACCAGACAAGGCTCGTTTACAGTATCAGGACGTGAACCTCACCGCCTCCGACGGTACACGCCTGCATGGCTGGTGGCTGCCCGCGAAAGAGGGTGTGCCGGTCAAGGGTACGGTGCTGCATCTGCATGGCAACGGCGGCAATCTGTCCTGGCACCTTGGTGGCGTCTGGTGGTTGCCCGAGCAGGGTTATCAGGTGCTGATGCTGGATTACCGTGGCTATGGCGAGTCGCAGGGCGAACCGAGCCTGCCGGCGGTCTATCAGGATGTTCAGGCCGCTTTCGACTGGTTGAACACTGCACCGCAAGTGCAAGGCAAACCCCTTGTGGTTCTGGGGCAAAGCATTGGTGGAGCGCTGGCGGTGCACTACTTGTCAGAACACCCGCAGGAGCGTTCGCGGCTCAAGGCGTTGGTATTGGACAGCGTGCCGGCCAGCTATCGCAGTGTCGCGCGAAACTCGCTGAGCAAGTCGTGGCTGACCTGGCCATTGAAGACGCCCTTGTCCTGGCTGATCCCGGAGGCTGACAGTGCCGTCAACGGCCTGCCACGATTGGCCGGCACACCGATGCTGATCTTTCACAGCATGGACGACACACTGGTGCCGCTCGCCAACGGTATCGAACTGTACAAGGCTGCGCCTCCACCGCGCGTATTGCAATTGACCCGTGGTGAGCACGTACAGACGTTCGCAGACCCTCTCTGGCGTCAGGTGATGCTGCGCTATCTGGACGACCCGACGCATTTCAATGGCCTGCGTCGTCTTGCGCAAGTGCCCAACTATCCGATCCCCGATACACCGCCAGCGCCATGAGCCGCGACCGTAACGTCAACGGTATGATTCTCAGCGCCGTCGGTGCAGTCATCGGCACCGTCGGCTGTCTGTGGTTTTACGGCTACCTGCACTTCGCAAAGCCTGAGGATGCATTGCTGCTCGGCGAATTCACTCTGCTCAAGACCGTGCCAGGCGAGGACTACAAGATCGCCGCGACGCCAGCTGTCGAGGTGGCGCAATGCGTTGATGGCGTGCTGGTGCTGTTCGACACATCGCGAAAGGGCTTGTCAGGTGTGTTGATCGATGACCACAGGCAAGCGGTGCGGTGCATCGGCCAGCAGACGCCACAGCAATAAACACGGCGATAAATTTTCGGCATTAAAAAGCCCCGCCTGTATGCGCAGGCGGGGCTTCAGTGCAGCGGCTCAGTCGCTTATTTCATCGACGAGCGCGGTGCAACAGGCTGGTTGTCGTTGGAGATGGTGACTTCCACACGACGGTTCATGGCACGGCCCGAGTTGCTGGTGTTGTCAGCAACCGGATATTCCTTGCCGTAACCCATGGTCACAACGCGTGCTGGATCTACACCCATACGTACCAGTGCCATGCGAACCGAATTGGCGCGGCGCTCGGACAGCGACTGGTTGTAGGAAGCAGAACCTGTGCTGTCAGTGTAGCCTTCAACGATCACTTTGCGATCAGGGTTTTCCTGAAGGAAAGCAGCCAGCTTGCCGATGTCGCCTTGAGCGGTCGGCTTCAGATCGGCCTTGTTGTAGTCGAACAGCACGTCACCGAAAGTCACCAGCGTACCGCGTTCGGTCTGCTTGGCGTTCAGGCTGTTTTTCAGCGCAGCGATCTGAGCATCACGAGCTTCCAGGCGTGCCTTGGCGCGGTCGGCAGAAGCATTCTGCAGAGCAGCTTCGGAGGTGCGCAGGGCGATGGTCTGCTTGGCCAGCTCTACGCGCTGGTTGGTCAGATAAGACAGTTGGTCAACTTTCTTGACGTCATCATCGTTACGGAAAGCCTGTTCTGCCTTGGCCAGCCATTCGCTGGCGTCTTTGGTTTCAAGCGCCGCGACTTTGGTAGCTTCCGGGTTGGTCTGCAGCGCGGTGAAGTTGCTGCGGGCCTGTTCCAAATTAGGGTTAGGCTTGGTTGCACAGGCTGCCAGGGCAACACTCATGGCCAGCAGAGCAGGGATCATCAATTGTTTACGCATAATATGGTCGTCCTTTAATCAGTTACGAATTCATGAAAACAGAAAGGGTTCAGGGCAATCACTGCACCTGACGCAGGCCTTCTTCACGGAGTTCGTTGACGCCCTGACGAGCATCCTGCACAGCCTTGGCAGCTTTGGCGGCCTGAGATTTGCGCTCTGCTACACGAGCGTCCCACTCGGCTTGTTCAGCCAGGCGGCGAGCTTCGTCGTACTTGTGATCCTGCATGGCCAGATCAGCTTCTTTGAGCTTGTCCTGAGCCGACTTCATTTCCACCGCTGCGAATTCGGTGCCGCCAGCGCTTACGGCGCTGTTGACGGCCGATTGCGAGACTGCATATTGCTCGGATGGCGGGTTACCTGCGCAACCGGCGAGGATAAAGGTGCTACCGAGCGCCAGCGCAGCCAGCTTGAGACCGCGCAGGCCTTTGAACTTGGTTTTGGCAGTTAAGGTGTTCATGGTGATCAACTCCATTGTCTGACTCCGAACGTGGTTATCCATGACAGTTGTTGCATCAAGTCCGGGCATGAGGTCGTACAACCGCCTGCTGCCTTTCGGGCTTTCCTGTAATGGTTAAAGGCTCCGACCTGCGCTGTTTTTGAATAGTTCAGATAAATATCTACTGTGTGGTCAGGAATTTTCAGGGGGCTTCAGGAAGCGGTCAGCATGTTGATCGGCATGTGAGCGGACGTCGCTGCAGGATTAATCAGGCGTTGAGGCGCGGCTTTTTGTGGAACCATTTGTCCAATTGCAGGCTTTTGGTGCACTGTTGGCAATGCGGATTCGAATTCACGTACGCCCGCGCTGTTTTGCGGGTACGCAACTGAGCCCAGACAAAAAACGGGAGAGGAACGATGGCCGATATCGATGCGCGTCTGCGCGAAGACGTTCACCTGCTGGGTGAGCTGTTGGGTAACACGATTCGTGAGCAGCGAGGCGCTGAATTCCTCGACAAGATCGAACGTATTCGCAAAGGCGCCAAGGCGGGCAGGCGCGGTTCTGCAGAAGGTGCCGAGCAACTCAGCGCCAGTGTCGACGGGTTGGGTGATGACGAACTCCTGCCTGTGGCCCGTGCGTTCAACCAGTTTCTCAACCTGGCCAATATTGCCGAGCAGTATCAGCTCATGCATCGCCGTGACGATACCCAGCCTCTGCCCTTTGAGTCGCGGGTGTTGCCCGAGCTGCTTGACCGCCTGAAAACGGAAGGTCACACGCCTGATGCCTTGGCGCGCCAACTGAGCAAGCTGGAAATCGAGCTGGTGTTGACGGCTCACCCCACCGAAGTTGCGCGCCGTACGCTCATTCAGAAATACGACGCCATCGCTGCGCAGTTGGCCGCGCTCGATCATCGCGACCTCAACAGCACCGAGCGCGCACAGATTACCTCGCGCTTGCAGCGTCTGATCGCCGAGGCCTGGCATACCGAAGAGATACGGCGTATCCGTCCCACGCCGGTTGATGAGGCCAAATGGGGTTTTGCGGTTATCGAGCACTCCCTCTGGCACGCCATTCCGAACTACCTGCGCAAGGCTGACCATGCACTGCACGCAGCGACCGGCTTGCATTTGCCGCTGGAAGCCGCGCCGATCCGCTTTGCCTCCTGGATGGGCGGAGACCGTGACGGCAACCCGAACGTCACGGCCAAAGTTACCCGTGAAGTGTTGTTGCTGGCGCGCTGGATGGCGGCTGACCTGTATCTGCGTGATGTGGACAACCTGGCCGCAGAGCTGTCGATGCAACAGGCCAGCGACGCCTTGCGGGCCAGCGTCGGTGACAGTGCCGAGCCTTATCGGGCAGAACTCAAGCGTCTGCGTGAGCGCTTGCGCGCGACGCGCAATTGGGCCAATGCCTCATTGAGCGAGACCTTGCCTGCGCCTGAAGCGGTGCTGCGAGACAACCGCGAGCTGCTGGACCCGCTGCTGCTGTGCTTCCAGTCGCTGCATGAGTGCGGCATGGGCGTGATTGCCGACGGGCCGCTTCTGGATTGCCTGCGCCGTGCCGTCACGTTCGGCCTGTTTCTGGTGCGTCTGGATGTCCGCCAGGACTCCAGTCGCCACTGTGCGGCGATGACTGAAATTACCGATTATCTGGGGTTGGGTCGCTACGAAGAGTGGGACGAGCAGACCCGCATCGACTTTCTGTTGCGCGAACTGAACAACCGCAGGCCGTTGCTGCCAAGCTACTTCAAACCGGCAGCCCACACCGCAGAAGTGCTGGCAACCTGCAGGGTAGTGGCAGCAGCTCCGGCAGCGTCGCTGGGCTCTTACGTCATTTCGATGGCAGGTTCGGCATCCGACGTGCTGGCCGTGCAGTTGCTGCTCAAGGAATCCGGGCTGCAACGGCCGATGCGTGTGGTGCCGTTGTTCGAGACCCTCGCTGACCTCGACAACGCCGGGCCGGTGATCGAGACGCTGCTCGGCTTGCCTGGCTATCGTTCGCGTCTGCACGGCCCGCAGGAAGTCATGATCGGTTATTCCGACTCGGCCAAGGACGCGGGCACTACGGCGGCGGCCTGGGCCCAGTACCGCGCGCAGGAAAAGCTGGTGGAGATCTGTCGCGAACAGCAGGTCGAACTGCTGCTGTTTCATGGTCGCGGCGGTACGGTTGGTCGTGGTGGCGGCCCCGCGCATGCGGCGATTCTGTCGCAGCCGCCAGGTTCGGTAGCCGGGCGCTTCCGGACCACCGAGCAAGGGGAAATGATTCGTTTCAAATTCGGCCTGCCGGACATCGCCGAACAGAACCTCAATCTCTATCTGGCAGCGGTGCTGGAAGCGACCCTGCTGCCGCCACCACCTCCGCAACCGTCTTGGCGGACGATGATGGACCAGATGGCCGCTGACGGGGTCAGCGCCTATCGCGCGGTAGTGCGCGAGAACCCTGAGTTCGTCGAGTATTTCCGTCAGGCAACGCCCGAGCAGGAACTGGGGCGCCTGCCACTCGGCAGTCGCCCGGCCAAGCGCCGCGAAGGTGGCGTGGAAAGCCTGCGCGCCATTCCGTGGATCTTCGCTTGGACGCAGACGCGTTTGATGCTGCCCGCCTGGTTGGGTTGGGAAGCCGCACTGAGCAAGGCTCTGGAGCGCGGCGAGGGTGCGGTGCTGGCGCAAATGCGCGAACAGTGGCCGTTTTTCAGAACCCGCATCGACATGCTGGAAATGGTCCTCGCCAAAGCTGATTCGGACATTGCCCGACTCTATGACGAACGTCTGGTCAGTGCTGAGCTGCAACATTTGGGCGCACATTTACGCGACCTATTGTCGCAGGCGTGCAAGGTGGTTCTGGGGCTGACCGGGCAGAAGCAACTCCTGGCACACAGCCCTGAAACGCTGGAATTCATCAGTCTGCGCAACACCTATCTCGACCCGTTGCATTTGCTCCAGGCCGAGCTGCTGTCCCGCTCCCGCAGTCGCGAAGCCAGTCTGGACAGCCCTCTGGAACTGGCGCTGCTGGTGTCTGTAGCCGGGATCGCTGCTGGTCTGCGTAACACTGGTTGAGCACGCGCGTTACTTTAATTGCCGGGCCGTTTTGGCCCGGCATTGGCAAGACCGGGTTTGCAGGTTGGCCTGCCGGAAACGTTGATACAGGTCACGCCGCTCGACAATCGGGGCGCGCAAGCCGGTGCGCACGCGGTTAATGCGACTTTTGGCGGCTTGTGCGGCCTCGGTCGGCTGTGTATCTTGATCAGCCTTTCGGCCTGTTGGCCTGATTATTTTTAGATTGGCCCCCGAGGCGAATCCGTTGATTTCACTATAAAAATTTTGAGGAGCATGACGATGCGCGTGATTCTGCTAGGAGCTCCCGGGGCCGGTAAAGGTACTCAGGCAAAATTCATCACTGAAAATTTCGGCATCCCGCAGGTTTCGACAGGCGACATGCTGCGCGCTGCAGTCAAGGCTGAAACCGAGCTTGGCCTGAAGGCCAAGAGCGTCATGGACTCGGGTGGTCTGGTTTCCGATGACCTGATCATTGGTCTGATCAAGGATCGTCTGGCCCAGCCGGATTGTTCGAACGGCGTTCTGTTCGACGGCTTCCCGCGCACCATTCCTCAGGCCGAAGCCCTGTTGAAAGCAGGTCTGGAAATCGACCACGTGCTGGAAATCGCCGTTGATGACGAAGAAATCGTCAAGCGCATGTCGGGCCGCCGGGTTCACGAAGGCTCTGGTCGCATCTATCACACCATTTTCAACCCGCCGAAAGTCGAGGGTATCGATGATGTGACTGGTGAACCGCTGTTGCAGCGCAAGGACGACGTCGAAGAAACCGTGCGTCATCGCCTGTCGGTCTACCATGCCCAGACCAAGCCGCTGGTCGAGTTCTACAGCAAGCTGGAAGCAAAGAACGGCAAGCCCAAGTGCAGCCATATTCCAGGTGTTGGCTCGGTTGAAGAAATCACTGCAAAAGTACTGAAAGCACTGGAGCCTGAAGCACAGAAGTAAGACTCTCAGTCTGAACAATATATGGCCCGCTTGCGGGCCATTTGTCATTTATACTGCTGCACTTTTTCACCTTGACCATGATGGAAACACCGATGACCACCTTGCTGGCCCTGGATACCGCCACTGAAGCCTGCTCGGTCGCTTTGCTGCACGACGGCAAAGTGCTGAGCCACTACGAGGTGATCCCGCGCCTGCATGCCCAGCGGCTGCTGCCGATGATCAAGGACCTGCTGGCCGAGGCGGGTATCGCGATGTCGGCGTTGGATGCCATCGCGTTCGGGCGCGGCCCTGGCGCTTTCACCGGCGTGCGCATTGCCATTGGTGTCGTGCAAGGCATGGCGTTCGCGCTAGAGCGCCCGGTATTGCCTGTTTCCAATCTTGCCGTGCTGGCCCAGCGTGCCTTTCGTGAGCATGGCGTGTCTCAGGTGGCATCGGCCATTGATGCACGCATGGATGAGGTGTATTGGGGGTGCTATCACGAGACAGCCGGGGAGATGCGTCTGCTCGGCAACGAGGCGGTCATGGCGCCCGAGTTGGCGACGCTGCCTGCGCACACCAGTGGACAATGGTTTGGTGCCGGTACCGGCTGGGGCTATGCCGAGCGTATTCCGGTCAGTCTTGCCGGGCATGACGCACGCATGCTGCCCCATGCGCAGGACTTGCTGACGCTGGCGTCCTTCGCCTGGGCGCGTGGCGAAGCCCTGCCGGCAGACGACGCCCAGCCGGTCTACCTGCGCGACAAGGTTGCAACACCCAAAGCGCGTTGATGTGATTGGCTTCAAGGCACGCCACAGTGTTCTGCTGTCGTGCCTGTCCAAGTCATGCTATTCCGTCTATAGCTGGAAAAATATCAATTCGCCAGCTACCGTTTATCGTCTGAATGGTCTTTAATCTCATTTGGCGAAAACAATTTGCAATATGTGTGGTCTAGTTATCGTTAAGCAATTTGCGAACTACAAGGTAGTAACGCTAAATTGCCACTATCGACGCCGAGTATATAATCGATGCGCATAGACGGAACCTCATCACGCTCTTACCCCATCAAGCGCAAGCCGCAGAAAACGCCTTCGACCGTTGAAGGCTCTTTCGAGGAAGTCGTAGTTGATGCCGAGTTGCCGCCGCCTCCGGCGCAGGCTCGTCGCGATGCGGGTGATTCACCGATTGGCAGCACTGCGAATGTGCCTGCGCGTCCGCAAGACATCATTTTCCCGCGCTCCATGAGCTCTCGTGTCGCTCACGCACTGGCCAGCTACCTGACCACCGCCAGCTTTGTCGATTGGGACCTTGAAGTATCGGGGCTCGATCTTCACGTTTGACTGTGTCTCGCCTGCCTTACTACCTCGGTTGTCCGTCATGGAGTGAAAACGCCTGGCGAGACTCGTTGTACCCGGAAGACGCCCGCCCCAATGATTTCCTGAATCTCTACACTCAGGTATTCAACGCTGTCGAAGGCAACACCACATTCTATGCCCGTCCAGCTGCCACAACGGTGCAACGCTGGGCGGAAATAATGCCTGCCGATTTTCGTTTCACTGCGAAATTTCACAAAGACATCAGCCACAACGGCGACCTGCGTGATCAGGTGGGCGCCGCCGAGGAATTCATCCGTCTGCTCGCGCCGTTGGGTGAGCGGATTGCGCCATTCTGGCTTCAGTTGCCCGCCAGCTTCACACCGCAGCGCCTTGCCGAGTTGGTCGGGTTCCTCGATGAACTCAATGTGCCTTTGGCTGTGGAAGTGCGCAACATGGCCTTTTTCATGAAAGGTGACGAAGAACGCATGCTCAATCGCCTGCTGCTGGATCGAGGCGTCGAGCGCATCTGTCTCGACTCCCGGGCATTGTTCAGCTGTGTATCGAGCGATCCCGCAGTCCTGCACGCGCAATCGAAAAAGCCCAAGGTGCCACCGCGTCCGGCTGCGCTGACGCTGTTTCCCCAGGTCCGTTTCATCGGCGGTCCTGACCTGGAGGCCAATGATCAGTTTTTGGTGCAGTGGGTGGAAAAGGTCGCCGTGTGGATCGAAGAGGGGCGCACGCCTTATGTCTTCCTGCACACCCCGGACAACGTCAGGGCTGCCGAGCAGGCCATGCGCTTTCACCAGCAACTGATGGCGCGATTGCCTGGCTTGCCGGCATTGTTTGAGCTGGATCGTGGGCCTCAAGTGGAACAGTTGGGCTTGCTCTGAGGTCTTCCAGAGGGGGCTGACAGAGCCCGACCTTGTGGAGAGCCCGCTTATGGATTCGCAACTGCGCTATTTGCCACCCACTTACAAACCTTTCGTCAAATCCACCCCTGTTGTATGGAGCATGGGCTTAGCATGCGCGTGATGCTGGTATTCCTGCTGCTCTGTGCAATAGGGGCGTTTGCAGTCTGGCGAGGCTGGGTCGATGTGCCTGCGCGCTGGAACCCCTGGGCGCCTTTGGATGTGCGGGCCGAGCCCAATTTTCTGACGTCTTACAAGCTGTCACGACTGCAGAACGACCCTGCGCTGTGCGACCAGGTGCTGAGTACGTCCGGGCTGCGTTTCAGTCGTCAGGCCGACAGTGAACCTTCTGCTCGCTGCCCTCTGGAAAATACCCTGCGCATTCAGGGCGGCGACGTGGCGCTGAGCAGCAGTTTCCTGGCCAGTTGCCCATTGGCGGTGGCCTATGCGCTGTTCGATGTCCACACCTTGCAGCCCGCTGCCCAAGCGGTTTTCGGCCAGCGGGTAGCGCGAGTAGATCACTTGGGCAGCTTTGCCTGCCGCAACATCTACAACCGGGCCAACGGCCGCCTCAGTCAGCACGCGACCGCCAATGCACTGGATATGGCAGGTTTTCGCCTCGCAGACGGTCAGCGCATCGGGGTTCTCAAGGATTGGGACGACGAAGGGGACAAGGGGCGTTTTCTGAGGCTGTTACGTGACGGCGCCTGCAAAAACTTCAGTACGGTGCTCGGGCCTGAGTACAACGCGGCGCATCGCGATCATTTTCACGTTGATATGGGGCGCTGGTCGGTGTGTAGGTAGCGAGCCTGTAAGCTGCCGGCAAGAGCGTTGGGGCTTATGCCGCCATCCGCAGATTCTGCAGGATCAGCGGGCGAGCCCAGCCGTTCTCGTAGTCGAACTGGCGTTGTTGGGCAGCAATGGTCTGCTCATCCAGGGGCAGGGCAGGCTTGTCGGCCAGTTCCCATTCGAATTCGGCGATTGGCAGGTGCAATGGGCGCGGTTGAGGGCCGGGGCCCGGGTTGACGCTGTCGCTGTACGGGTTCAGAACGGTAGGGCGTACCCAGTGGCTCTCGAATTCCAGATGGCGTTGTTGTTCGATCAGCTCAGCCATGCTGAAGGGCTCGGCAGGCGGCGGCAGCAAGTCAAGGTCGAACTCGGCAATCGGCAGGAACAGCGGCTCAGGTGGTTTGACCTCGGTGTCGGTGACCGGGCAGGCACGTTGCTCGACAATCTTGCTCAGGGTTTTTGCGCCAGCGACCGGTTCGCCTGTTTCAACATCCACTTCAACGGCCGTCGGGTGCACCGGCACGGGAGTGCTTTCACTGACCTGATCCGCCATCGCTCGGGCAAATGCATCCGACCACAGCTGCGTCACACCACCCAGTGTGCGGCTGTTGCGAACGCTAAAGTCGCCTGAGTGCGACAAATAGCCGATGGATGATTGAACAATCTCTGACATAGCGATCAGTACTGGCCTTGGGTCTGGCAAAATGCCGGATACTTGGTTATCGGCAGACTTTGCCGATCATTAACAATTTTTGAGTGTGTGGGCGTAATGATTGAGCAGCAAACAGGCAGTCGTATCCGGGTCGAAGCGCTCGCGGTCGCAGGGCAGGAGCAGGCGGAGCATTGGGCGCAGCGTCTAGGCTTGCCGTTGCACGACGCGGAAGCTGATTTTGCGTTGCAATCGACCGACGATGGCCTGCAATTGCAGCAGTTGGGCGACGATGCGCCTGGCGCTGTGCGAGTTGATTTTGTCGAGGGTGCAGTGGCACATCGTCGTCTGTTTGGCGGTGGCACCGGGCAAATGATTGCCAAGGCCGTCGGTATTCAGCCAGGCGTTCGTCCCAGCGTGCTGGATGCCACGGCAGGTTTGGGCAAGGATGCGTTCGTGCTGGCAAGTCTTGGTTGCGAGCTGAGCCTGATCGAGCGTCAGCCGATTATTGCTGCACTGCTGGAAGACGGTCTGGCGCGCGGACGCGATGATCGTGATGTGGGTTCGATCGTTGCCCGGATGCATTTGTTGACCGGCAACTCCATTGAAATCATTCGTGGCTGGACAGCGGAGCCGCCGCAGGTCATTTACCTCGACCCGATGTTCCCGCATCGGGAAAAAACCGCTCTGGTCAAAAAGGAAATGCGCCTGTTCCGGCCTCTGGTCGGCGATGACATGGATGCGCCTGCATTGCTGGAAGCGGCTCTTGCGCTTGCCACCCACCGTGTGGTGGTCAAACGCCCGCGCAAGGCCCCCTGCATTGACGGGCCAACGCCAGGTTATGCGCTGGATGGAAAATCCAGCCGCTACGACATCTACCCGAAGAAGGCCTTGAAGCCTAAGGCAGTCACAGACGATAGCGGTGCATAGCGCCTGTAGCGTCGACGGCCTGAGCCCGAATCAAACGCAGATGCGCCCGTGAATACAGGCGCTAACCCTGCACTCAAAGCGCGCCAAATACCTTCTTCGCCAGGCCTGTAGCGGCCGCCGCCGGGTTGGCGCGAATACTTTCTTCCTGTTTTGCAATCATCTCGAACAGCCCGTTCAGCGCTTGTTCGGTCACGTAGCTTTCAAGGTTGGCATTTTTGCTGTCCAGCGCGCCAAATGCCGCCGCCTTGCCGGCGAATGCGTTGTATTTCTGTGCCAGACCGACTTGATCGGTAGATTTCTTGACGATAGGCAGGAATTTGGCGCGGATCTGTTCGCGGCTGGTGCTGTTGAGGTACTGGGTGGCCGAGTCCTTCCCGCCGCTTAAAATGGCCTTGGCGTCGGTCACGCTCATCTTTTTCACGGCGTCTACCAACAACGCCTGAGCCTGAGGCACTGCAGCTTCGGCGGCCTGGTTCATGCTGGTTTCCAGCTGATCGACCTGAGCACCCATGCCAAGCATTTTCATTTTTTTCGCGACCTGACCGAGTTTGCCTGGCAGCTCGATACGCACCGCTTCATTCTTGCTGAAACCGCCGGGAACACCGAGCTGTTTGACCGCGACCTGTGCGCCTTGGGTCAGCGCGTCTTTGAGACCACCGGTCGCATCCGATTGCGAGAGGTCGTTCAGCGACAGGGCGAAGACGTTGGCCGACAGCAGCAGCCCGGCGCATAGACCAGCGAAGGTGAACGAAAAGCGAGGCATGAGAGCGTCCTTGTGAGAAGTGGGTACGGGATCAAGCGTATCAGGAACTTGCGGTATCCACCCGAAGCCGGAAAGAAACAGTGCTGTTTAGTGCCGATGGAAATGATGCGGCGTGCAACAACAAAAACAACAACGGCGCGTTGAAAACGCGCCGTTGATGAAAGCCTTTGCAGCGAAGAACAATCAACCGTTCACTTGAATGACCTTGATCTTCAGACCGCTCTGATCCTGCGGCATAGCCCAGTTCAAACGGCAATGGCACTTGCTGGGTAATCTGTGTTTCGCGGGCGTCAATGACAGTGGCTGGCACATCAGCCAGGCTGCTGTCACTCAGGGTGACAATCAACTTGCAGCCAGTTGGCAGAGAGAGGCGTGGCAGGTAATAAACTTCACCCTGAAGACGTACCAGGGGTTCGCTGGACATTTCAATTTCCTTATTGAGTGTGATGAGTACCAGTCATGGGTACAAACCACACCTTGGCAGCGGCCGGGGAGCATAAAACACGTGCCTAAATATCCCCGGCTAATTGCGGAAAAGCCCTACGCTACCCCTTCACCATTTCCCGCATCCTGCTCTTCTTCATTGCTGTGTAACGCCACTTGCCGTATCGACAGACGGATTTCGGCCGGCAACACCCGCTTGGCCGCACCTTCTGCCAGTTCGCCCAGCATCGGGTGATAGCTCAGCTTGCCGGCGCTGTCCTTGCGCAGCACGCCCAGGTCCAGCAAGGTCTGGATGAAGTGCCTGAATAGACTCTTGTCGAAGAACTCTGGTGCATTAAGGCCATGCAGAATAGACAGGCGCTGGGCCATGACCGTACACAGGTCTTCCAGCTGCTCGGCGCTCAACGTGTTCTGTCCACTGTTGAGTAACAAGGCGATTGCCATGTAGAAGCGCTGCAGGGTCTGCGCGATGGCCCGTGACAACAGGGTCAGCAGCACGAACTCGCGGGAGCTGGGCTCCGGACGCACATAGACGTCCTTTTTAAAGCGCAGCAAGCCTTGCTCGACGAACGCAGCCAGCCATTGATCGACCACCTCATCCAGCTCGCTCAGCGGCCAGCGAATGAACAATTCAGATTGCAGGAACGGGTACAGCGCACGCGTGTAGCGCAGGATCTGTTCGCGGCTCATGCGCGACGAGCTCTGGAAAAAGCTGGCCAGCAATGCGGGCAGGGCAAAGATGTGCAAGACGTTGTTGCGGTAGTACGTCATCAGGACTGCATTCTGTTCGTTGAGGTACAGAATTTTGCCCAATGCATCTTTTTGTTCGGCGAGCAGGTCCATGCCTTTGACGTGCTCGATCAGCGAGCGCCCGTCGCCTTCCGGCAACGTGGTGTGCGGCGAGTAAGGTACGGCGCGCAGCAGCGTCAGGTAAAGGTCGAGAACACGCTCCATGGCCTGATCGTCCAGCGCCAGCCTTTGCGTTGACAGCAAGGCCACAGCAACCAGGTTCATCGGGTTGACGGCGGCGGCTTCATTCAGGTGCTGGGCCACACGTTCACCCAGCCGATGAGTGGTTTCGCTCAGCCATTCCGGGCGAAATTGCGGTGCCAGCGCCTGCTCGCGCCAGTCCGGTTGTTCGCCGTCAAGGAATTCGGCCAGCTTGATGGGGGCACCGAAGTTCACCGATACCTGGCCGAAACGCTGCTTCAGCGCACCGATGACTTTGAAGATGTCGAAGATCGACTCTTTCTTCTTGGTCGCTCCGCGCAATTCGCCCAGATAGGTACGGCCTTCCAGCACGCGCTCATAGCCGATGTACACCGGGACGAACACAATCGGCATCCGCGAGTTGCGCAGGAAGCTGCGCAGGGTGATGGCAAGCATGCCGGTTTTCGGTTGCAACATGCGCCCGGTCCGCGAGCGACCGCCTTCGACAAAGTATTCGACCGGGAATCCTTTGATGAACAGCGTGTGCAGGTACTCAGTGAAAACCGCTGTATACAGCGGGTTGCCCTTGAATGTGCGGCGCATGAAAAACGCCCCGCCACGGCGCAGCAGGCTGCCGACGACCGGCATGTTCAGGTTGATGCCGGCAGCGATGTGCGGCGGCGTGAGCCCGTTGCGAAACAACAGATAGGACAGCAGCAGGTAATCGATATGGCTGCGGTGGCAAGGGACGTAAATGACTTCATGCCCTGGCGCCACTTCCTGCACGCCTTCGATGTGGCTGACTTTGATGCCGTCGTAAATCTTGTTCCAGAACCAGCTGAGGACGACTTCCATGAAGCGGATGACGGAATAGGTGTAGTCCGAGGCGATCTCGTTGCCGTAGCTCAGCGCCCGGTCCCGTGCCTTGTCCTGGGTGATGTTCTCCCGTTCGGCTTCTTCGATGATCGCCTGCTTGACCAGCGGCTCGTCCAGCAGCCCTTTGACCACGGTGCGCCGGTGCGAAACGTCCGGGCCGATGACCGCGCTTTTCAGGTTGCGAAAGTGCACGCGCAGCAGACGCTGGGTCATGCGCAGGGTCAGTTCGTAACCTTTGTTTTCACCCACCAGCTCGCGCATGTGAATGGGCGCGGAAAACTGTACACGGGTCTTGCGACCCAGAATCAGAATGCTGACCAGACGACGCAAGCGACCGGTCACTGCCCAGCTGTCGGCGAACAGCAGTTTCCAGGCGCTGGACTCGCGGTCAGGTGACTGGCCCCAGAACACGCTGACCGGGATGATCTGCGCATCTTCGCCGGGGTTCTGGCTCACGGCTGCGACCAGACGCTCCAGTGTCGGCGGTGCGCCGCGCTTGTCCTGGCGGCCAAGCCAGTCAGGTGCCGGAGTCAGGTAAAAGAATGCAGCTGGCTCTATCAGGTTGCCGACCGCTACCGACAATACGGGGCGAGGCAGGCCAGCCTTGCGACATTCTGTGTCGATCACCGCCAGATCGCTGATCGACGGCGACTGCAGGGCATAGAACACCGGACGGCTACGGTCCAGGTTGAGCGTAAAAGACGACTGATTGATGGTTTCCGAGCGCACCCAGAGATACAACAATCGGCGCAGGGTGCCGAACACAAGACGACGGAACGGAGAACGGGTCATACGGCTTCTGCTGAGTCAGGGACGGGCGACTGCCCGAGATGGGCGTCAGTGTGACGTATCCCGAAGCGATCGGCAAAAAGCCTGGTGTTTGTAGAAGAGTAAATACTGAGCGGCCACCTTCGAGAGCCACGACGGCACATCTTGATGCCGTCGCTGCGAAAGGGTTAAGAGGTGCGCCAGGTGATTTCTTCCTCGCCATCGGCGCTGACGCGTATCCAGCGGTCGGCGGTTTCATCGCTTTCTTCTTCAACCCAGGTGCCGGGTGCGCAGCGCACTTCGACGTTCAAGGCTTTGAATGCCGCACGGGCGCAGGCGATGTCGTCTTCCCACGGGGTCTGATCGCTGTCCAGATGCAGACTGTTCCATTTACCGACTGCTTTGGGCAGCCAGGTTACGGTCACATTGCCGGCCTTGCACTTCCAGGTCTGGCCTTTCTGGTTCCAGTCACTGCACGGGCCCAGGGCGACGCTCAACCATTGAGCGATGGCCTTGTGGTCGACGTCTTCGTCTTTCAGGTAAATCTCGATATCGGGTTGGCGCATGGGTGCCTCTGTTGAATGCTTATTGCAGCACGAAATAATCGTAGCGCATGGAAACGGTGACCTTGAAAGGTCCTGATTGCTCAATGACGGCAGTCCGGCGCTCGGCGCTGGCGCGCCACCCGTGAGGCGTCATGGCCAGCAGATCGGCACGGGACTGGCCGTCGATCAGCTTCAGCGTATAGCGCAGGGTTTCGCTGTGTTGCAACTGCATGCCGGGTGGCACCAGGGACAGGTGCTTGTCGTCGGCATAATCGCGGACCTCATCATAAAGCTGCTGACGCAGTTCCATGAGATGTTCGCTGGTCGGGCCGACCCGCATCAGTCCGCCGCCAGGCGTCAGCAAGCGCTTGGCTTCAAGCCAGTCCAGCGGGCTGAACACACTGGCCAGAAACTGACAGCTGGCATCCGGCAAGGGAACACGGGCCATGCTGGCAACCATCCAGGTCAGCCTGGGGTCACGACGGCAGGCGCGTTTCACGGCTTCGCGGGAGATGTCTAGCGCATAGCCGTCGGCGTGGGGCAGGGCCTCGGCTATTTGCGCGGTGTAATAACCTTCGCCGCAGCCGATGTCCAGCCAGTGCGCGGGGGAGCGCTCGGCGGCCAGTTCAGCCAGCCGCCGGGCTACCGGGGCGTAATGCCCGGCGTTGAGGAAGTCCCGCCGTGCTTCAACCATGGCCTGATTGTCGCCGGGGTCGCGGCTGTTCTTGTGCTGCACCGGCAACAGGTTCAGATACCCCTGACGTGCACGGTCGAAGCGGTGGTTGGCCGGGCATACCACGCCGTTGTCGGCGGTACTGAGCGGCGCAGAGCAGATCGGGCAGGTCAGCATCAGGCGAGCAACTTGACCAGGGTCTGGTAGTAGATCTCGGTCAGCACGTCGAGATCGCTGGCCAGAATCCGCTCGTTGACCTGGTGAATCGTCGCGTTGACCGGCCCCAGTTCAACCACTTGCGTACCCAGGGTCGCGATGAAACGGCCGTCGGAGGTTCCGCCGCTGGTCGAGGCTTTGGTGTCACGGCCCGTGACGCTTTTGATGCTGGACGAGACGGCGTCCAGCAATGCGCCCGGCTCGGTCAGGAACGGCAGGCCGGACAACGCCCAGTTCACATGCCAGTCCAGCTCATGCTTGTCGAGGATGGCGGCGACACGCTGCTGCAAGCCTTCGACGGTCGACTCGGTCGAAAAACGGAAGTTGAACACTGCCACCAGATCACCCGGGATGACATTGGTTGCACCCGTGCCGGCGTTCAGGTTGGAGATCTGGAAGCTGGTTGGCGGGAAGAAATCGTTGCCATGGTCCCAGTGCTCTGCAGCCAGTTCGGCAAGTGCCGGAACTGCAAGGTGAATAGGGTTCTTCGCCAGATGCGGGTAAGCCACATGGCCCTGTTTGCCGCGCACGGTGAGGGTGGCGCCCAGCGAGCCACGACGCCCGTTCTTGACCACATCGCCCACCAGCGTGGTGCTCGAAGGTTCGCCGACGATGCACCAGTCCAGACGCTCCTTGCGCGCTGCCAGACGTTCGACGACAGCCTTGGTGCCGTGGTGCGCCGGGCCTTCTTCGTCACTGGTGATCAGGAATGCCACCGAACCCTTGTGATTCGGATGATCGGCTACAAAGCGCTCGGCGGCAACGAGCATGGCTGCCAGGCTGCCTTTCATGTCCGCTGCACCGCGTCCGCAGAGCATGCCGTGCTCGTCGATCAACGCATCGAACGGGTCGTTCTGCCAGTTCTCCACCGGGCCGGTAGGGACCACGTCCGTATGACCTGCGAAACACAGTACCGGGCCGTCGGTAGTGCCGTGTGTGGCCCAGAAGTTATCGACGTCTTCGATACGCATGGGCTCCAGCTTGAAGCCGGCATTGCCCAGGCGTTGCATCATCACTGCCTGACAGTCGGCATCGACCGGCGTCACTGACGGGCGGCGGATCAGATCGCAGGCAAGTTGAAGGGTGGGCGACAGGTCGGTAGGGGCAGTCATGTACAGAACTCCGGTAGCAAGACTTTGGGCGCGAAAAGGCGGATATCTTAAAGCAAAACGACGACCTGGGGCCGTCGTTTATTGTGTGCTGTGGATATGTCAAGCAGTCGACAGCGCAGGGCGGGTCGCGTGAGCAGACAGGACGGCCATAATGATGGCTGCCAGATAAGGGAGGGATTGTGCGAACAGTATGGCTATCCAGAATCTCGGGCCCGGACCGGAAGTCTCGTCTCTTATTTGCTCGCGGGTCGGACAAATATGTTTGTAGAGGCTTTGTGCGGAGCGAAAGGGGTTATATGAGAGGCCCGAGATAGCTTTTGCCCCTTCAGCCCTGATTTCGACGGGGCGACAAGCCGGGTGCCTTAACCTCCCACAAACCCCTATAATGCGCGCCGGTTTTTGAGGTATTGATCATGAGCGCAGAAGATCCACGTTTCGCTGGCATCGCCCGTTTGTACGGCATTGAAGGCCTGGCGCGCCTGCGCGCGGCTCATGTGGCAGTGGTCGGTATCGGCGGCGTGGGCTCGTGGGCGGCGGAAGCCATGGCACGCAGTGGCGTGGGCGAGATTTCGCTGTTTGACATGGACGACGTCTGTGTCAGCAACAGCAACCGCCAATTGCATGCACTGGACAGCACAGTCGGTCGGCCGAAGGTCGAAGTGATGGCCGAGCGGATTCGCGCGATCAATCCTGATTGCATCGTGCATGCGGTTTCTGATTTCGTGACCCGCGACACGATGGCTGAGTGCATCACCCCGGACATGGATTTCGTGATCGACTGTATCGACAGCGTCAACGCCAAGGCAGCACTGATTTCGTGGTGTAAGCGGCGCAAGATCCAGATGGTCACCACCGGTGGTGCCGGTGGGCAGATTGATCCGACCCTGATTCAGATCGCCGACTTGAACCGCACGTTCAACGACCCGCTGGCCTCCAAGGTACGTTCCACCCTGCGTCGCGACTATGGCTTTTCACGCACGCCTAACCGCCACTACAGCGTGCCTTGCGTGTTCTCCAGCGAACAGCTGCGCTATCCCAAGCCTGATGGCAGTATTTGCCTGGAAAAGAAGTTCGTCGGTGAGGGTGTAAAGCTCGACTGTGCAGGCGGCTTCGGCGCGGTGATGATGGTCACTGCCACGTTCGGCATGGTCGCCGCCACGCGTGCAGTGGACAAGCTGGTTGCAGGTGCGCGACGGCCTTCGGAGCGGGTCAAGCCAGCGGTTGCAACGCCCGATCAGGCTTGAGTCAGCTGGCGCATCTTCTGTAGCACGGCATTCAGGCCGTTGCTGCGTGACGGTGAGAGCTGGCGACCAAGGCCCAACTGACCGAACCAGTCAGACAAGTCCACGGCTTCCAGCTCCGGCGCCGACAGCCCGTTAACGCGGGCCAGCAGTAGCGCCACCAGACCTCGAATCAGCCGGGCGTCGCTGCTGGCTCTGAACAGCCAGGCTCCTGCGCTGACTTCGCCCGTCAGCCAGACCTTGCTTTCACAGCCGTGTACCAGATTGTCGTCCGTCTTTTCTTCGTCGCGCAACGAGGGGAGGCGATCCCCCCATTGCATGAGCAGGCGTGCGCGCTGTTCCCAGCTCTGTGGCTGGGAAAAGCTGTCGAGCGCGGTCTGCGCCAATGCGGGGAGGGTCATCGAAGCAGCTCCAGTGCCTGATCCAGTGCGCTGAAAAACCGCAGCAAGTCATCTGAATCATTGTAGAGCGCAAGTGAAACACGAATTGAGCTGGGCAGACCGAGTGTATCGAACAGTGGCATCGCGCAGTGACGACCAGCGCGCACGGCAATACCCTGTTCGGTCAGCAAATGAGCCAGATCGGCGTTGTGTATGCCGTCCACGACGAAACTGGCCAGTGCCAGGTCCGGTGAGCCCAATACCTGAATACCTTCACGCCTTTGCAGGCCTTCAAGCAGGCGACGGTGCAGATTTGCTTCGTGTTCCGCGACCGCCTGATGATCAAGGCTTTCCAGGTAAGCCAGCGTAGCGCCCAGACCGATCACGCTGGCGATGGGCGGGGTGCCCGCTTCAAAGCCCAGCGGTGCCGGGCGAAATTTCGCGTGTTGATAATCGGCGGTCAGCACCATCTCGCCGCCGAACTGCCAGTGCGTCAGGTTCGGTAGCGCGTCGTTGCGTCCGTACAGCACACCTAGCCCTTCCGGACCATAAAGCTTGTGGCTGGAAAACACATAAAAGTCGCAGCCCAGTGCCTGTACATCGTGGCGTCCATGCACCACACCTTGTGATCCGTCCACGACCGTGAGCGCACCTTGCGCTTTCGCCAGTGCGATAAGGCGGGCGAGCGGCTGCCAGGTGCCGAGCACGTTGGACAACTGACTGACTGCGAGCAGACGCGTGCGAGGGCCGATCAGACTGGCCGCAGCATGGCAGTCGATTACACCATCGGGATCGAGCGGCAGTATCACCAGTTTCAGGCCGCGGCGCTGAGCCAGTTGCTGCCACGGCAGCAGGTTGGCGTGATGTTCCAGTGCGCTAATGGCGATCTCGTCGCCCGCAGTGAAACTATGCTCCAACCCATAGGCCAGCAGGTTGAGCGCAGAAGTGGCCCCGTGGGTAAAGATGATTTGTCCGCTCTCGCCGGCATTCAGCCAGTGCGCGGCCTTGCCACGGCTGGCTTCAAACGCCTGGGTGGCGTGTGCGCCCGGCAGATGCTGGGCACGATGCACGTTGGCGGCACCGTTGACGTAGTAATGAGTCAGGGCATCGATCAGCGCCTGGGGTTTTTGCGTGGTGGCGGCGTTGTCCAGATAGGTCTGGCCTTGCCGTTGCAGGGCGGCGATAGCGGGGAAGTCGCCACGCCAGGGAGAAATGAGGGGCATTGTTCGTCCAGCGTGTGGAGGCGGGTTCAAGGCCGCAGCCTTGAACCCGCACACAGCATCAGTTATGAGCGTGCAGTGCTTCGTTCAGCTCGATGGCCGATTTGTGGGTTTTGCATTCCACTGCGCCGGTCTGCGAGTTGCGACGGAACAACAGGTCGTTCTGGCCTGCCAGCTCGCGTGCTTTGACGATCTTGACCAGTTCGTTGTTTTCATCGAGCAGCGCGACCTTGGTGCCGGCGGTCACATACAGACCCGATTCCACGGTATTGCGATCGCCCAGCGGGATACCGATGCCGGCGTTGGCACCGATCAGGCAGCCTTCGCCAACCTTGATGATGATGTTGCCGCCACCCGACAGCGTACCCATGGTCGAGCAGCCGCCACCCAGATCCGAGCCCTTGCCGACGAATACGCCTGCAGAAACGCGGCCTTCGATCATGCCCGGGCCTTCGGTGCCGCCATTGAAGTTGACGAAGCCTTCGTGCATGACGGTGGTGCCTTCGCCGATGTAAGCGCCCAGACGTACGCGAGCACTGTCAGCGATACGAACGCCACTCGGGACGACGTAGTCAGTCATTTTCGGGAATTTGTCGACCGAGAACACTTCCAGCAGTTCGCCTTTAAGGCGTGCTTCAAGCTGACGTTCGGCCAGTTCGGCGAGGTCGACCGCGCCCTGGCTGGTCCAGGCTACGTTTGGCAGCAACGGGAAGATACCTGCCAGGTTCAGGCCGTGTGGCTTGACCAGGCGATGCGACAGCAGGTGCAGCTTGAGGTAGGCCTCTGGAGTCGACGTCAGGGTTGCGTCTTCAGCCAGCAGGGTGGCAACCAGCGGCTTCTGACTTTCCGCCAGACGAGTCAGCAGCGCGGCCTGGGTCGCGTCCACGGATTTGACCGCCTCGGCCAGCTTGTATGCCAGGTCTACATTGAAGGTGATTGCCTGATTGCCGTTGGTGTAACCAAGAACAGGCGCGATGGCCGCGACCAGTTCTACGGAAGGATTGATCAGCGGCTGAGCGTAAAATACTTCGAGCCATGAGCCTTGACGATTTTGAGTGCCGACGCCGAAGGCCAGGCTGAACAGGGTAGTGGACATGTAAATACCTCTTGGCTTTATCAAGGGGCTTTCAGTAGCGCTCTGGCTTACTGTAAAGCCGCTGCATACAGGTCGGGCTTGAAGCCGATCAGGGTTTTATTGCCCAGATCAAGCACCGGACGCTTGATCATGGACGGCTGCGCGAGCATCAGTTCTATGGCTTTCGCCTGATCGAGATCGGCCTTTTGTCCGTCATCGAGCTTGCGAAAGGTGGTGCCTGCGCGGTTCAGCACGACCTGCCAGCCGTGTTCATTGCACCACTGCGCGAGGTGTTCCCGGTCGATGCCCTGTGTCTTGTAGTCATGAAAATCGTAGCTCACGGAATTATCGTCGAGCCAGGTGCGGGCCTTCTTCATGGTGTCGCAGGCTTTGATGCCAAATAGAGTGTAAGTCATCGTTTTGGGGTGGGGTGGCTGATCTTGCTCGATACTCCCCACTTTCTCTCCTCGCAATTTAGCCGGATATTATGCCACGTCAGACCGCATCGTGTTGTGACAGCGCTGGTACAAAGACTGAACAAAAACTAGATAATAACCCTAACTGCCATTAAGAAAACTTCACCCTTCCACGCTTGAGTGGCAAGCCCGGGCGGGCAATTATTGCTTTCCATTTAAAGGCTGGGTGCGTTATGTCTGAACAAGAGAAGAAGCGTCAAGAAGCGCTTGTCCGGCAACGTTATTACAGGGAACGTCAACGTGCCGAGGGATTCAAGCAAAGTACGATCTGGATTCATGGTGAGGCTGAGACGCAAGGCAGGCTGGCCGCACGTGAAGGAAAACCGTTGCTGCCCATGCAGTCCCATGACCCGGTAAGCTGGGCGGTCGGGTGGGTTGCGGAAAAACTGCGAACACGACAGTGACCGGTAGCGCTGTAAAGCCCTCGCGCCACACGGGGTGAAGTACGTGGCGCGATGTCTCATGCGGTTGCTGGCTAATTCGGCAGGGTAGCGGCCAGTGCATTGCAGGCACTGCTTACGCATTACTGCCTGACGATCAGTATTTTCTTTACGATGCCTTGTCAGTTCGCCTCGAACTTTGAGTTTTTCCGGTCCCCGTATATGGAACCCATCACTTTGATGTCGTTAGGGCTGAGCGTCTTGCCTGTGTTGATAATTTCAAAGTCGCCAAGGGTCAGGCCGTTGGGAATGTCGTAATGCATGACGGAATCACGGTCGTAAGCCGAATGGTAGAAATCAGCAGCTTCGTACTTGTCGAAAAAATTGGTATTGATTTCTTCGTCAGTCAATCCGGATTGTAAAAGCAGAGGGCGTAGAAGCGGTTCGTTCCAGGGGATGTTTGCCTGAGGATGCTGGTGCTCGTGAACTGCTCCCAAGGCGTGCCCGAATTCATGGAGCACGATGCGCGTCAAGTCCGGCATGGGTTTCAGGTCTGCCGTGAACAGCTCCTTGACGTTGAATTCCATGGTGGCTTCATTCTGCTCGGCCAACAGGGCATCAGTCCCTATGGCGCTCCAGTTCAGATGCTCGTTGAAACCGATTCGGATATCGCTGACCCCGCCTGTCACAAACTCGAATTTCAGATTTATGTGAGGCAGCCATTTCTTTGCAGCTTCGACAACGGGGGTTGTCAGAATGGCAGGAGGGTCTTTCTGAAAAAGCATTTTCAGGGTCCGCCCACGTGCCCAGTATTTGCTGAACGAAACCAGAAGACGCGCTATGTGCGTTGACTCTTCGCAGCCATGGCGTGCTCCTGATTCGTAGGCAGGAGTGATTGCTGCGTTGGCGGGGTTTTCGCGAATGGCGGTTTCGTACGAGGCCTGATGATTCGTTGCGCTTCGCATGGCGCAGGATGCAGGCAGCTTCAGGCTCTTTGTGGTGGGGGCGGACATGTGATCGACCTTCATCGTAGTTCGCTTCCTTTCAGGAAGGCTGGAAAATGAAGGTTGAAGGTACGTTTGTGCAAGGTGTAGCAGGTGGTAACTAATTACCCCCGCCACACATCAAAGGCGGCGGGGCTGTCTTCCTGAAGTTTCGCTGTTTATTTGCTCAGGAATGCGCGGATACGTTCGGCGGCTTCGACGCACTCGGCCAGAGGTGCAACGAGCGCCAGGCGAACCCGGCCGGCACCCGGGTTGACGCCATCCACCTCGCGGGAAAGGTACGAACCCGGTACTGCAGTCACATGCTGATCGATGAACAGGTCTCGGCAAAATGCAGCATCATCGGTGCCTACATTCGGCCACAGGTAAAACCCCCCGTCCGGGCGCTGGACGTCGAGCACTGGCGCGAGGATGTCGAGCACAGCATCGAATTTTTCACGGTACAAGTCACGGTTCGCGCGTACGTGCTCCTCGTCATTCCAGGCAGCAATGCTCGCCAGCTGAGTCTGTACCGGCATGGCGCAGCCGTGATACGTGCGATACAGCAGGAAGGCCTTGAGAATGTCGGCATCACCTGCCACAAAACCTGAACGCAGGCCCGGCAGGTTGGAGCGCTTGGACAGGCTGTGGAACACCACGCAACGCTTGAAATCCTGGCGACCCAGCTCGACACAGGCGCTGAGCAAGCCAGGCGGTGGAGCCTGCTCATCGAAGTACAGCTCGCTGTAGCATTCGTCCGCAGCAATGACAAAGTCATGTTCGTCGGCCAGGGCGATGAGTTTTTTCAGGGTTTCAACAGGAATCAGTGCTCCGGTCGGGTTACCCGGCGAGCACAGGAACAGGATCTGGCAGCGCTTCCAGGTGTCCGCGCTGACTGCGTCGAAATCGGGATTGAAACCGTTGTCGCTCAGGCATGGCAGGTAGTGAGGCTGGGCTCCGGCCAGAAAGGCGGCACCTTCATAGATCTGATAAAACGGGTTCGGGCTGATCACCAGGCCGTCATCGCTACGATTGACTACTGTCTGGGTGAAGGCGAACAGCGCTTCGCGTGTGCCATTGACCGGCAATACATTGCGCGCCGGATCAATCCAGCCCTGTGGTACGCCGAATCGACGGTTGCACCAGCCGGCAATGGCTTCGCGCAGCGCCGGGATACCCAGGGTGGTCGGGTAAACCGCCATCTGATCGAGGTTGTCTGCGAGTGTCTTGGCGACGAAATCAGGTGAGCGGTGCTTCGGCTCACCAATCGACAATGCAACAGGGCGCTTTTCCGGGTTGGGCGTTACGCCGGCCAGCAAGGCGCGCAGCTTCTCAAAAGGGTAAGGCTGAAGCAGTTGCATGGCGTTATTCATGGGGAGTGTTCCTCAATGGACTGCGTTGAGTCGATTCGTTTGGCCGAGTGCTCATATGCTGATTCGCAAATCATGGCCGGGCTCTGAGTTGACGCTCAGTTGCTTGACGATTGCGTCCTGCAGCTGGCTGCACAGCTGTGGGTCGGACAGCGGATGATTGTTCGCGTCGGTGATGAAGAACACGTCTTCCACGCGTTCGCCCAGGGTCGCAATCTTGGCATTCTGCAATGACAGATCGAACTCCAGGAATATCTTGCCAATGCGCGCCAGCAGGCCGGGGCGGTCAGGTGCCAGCAGTTCAAGTACCGTCACAGGGCGCTGGGCGTCGTTGTGAATGGTGACTTGCGGTGCGAACGCAAAGTGCTTGAGCTGACGAGGCACGCGGCGCTTGATGATCGTCGGGTAATCATCCGGGTTGCGCAGCGCTTCGGTCAGGCCGTTGCGGATTTCCTGAACGCGTTCCGGGTTGTCGCCGATCGAACCGCCTTCGTTATCGAGGACGATATAGGTGTCGAGTGTGAATTTGCTGCTGGACGTGATAATGCGCGCGTCATGAATGTTCAGGTTCAACTGGTCCATCGCCGCCACGGTCACAGCGAAGAAATCATGCTGGTCAGGGGCGTAAATGAATATTTGCGTGCCGCCCTCAAATTCCCGCTGAGTGGTTTCCTTGATCAGCACCAGCGGGCCGCCGTCGGCTGGCTGCTGCAGGATGGCATCGCTGTGCCAGGCAACATCGCCAGCGGTGTGACGCAGGAAATAATCGTCTCCCAGCGCTGACCAGAGTTGCTCGACATCGTCAGGGTCGGTGCCGTTGCGTACCAGGATGTCCAGCGCTGCAGTCTGGGTGCGACGAATCTGCTCCTCGCGATCAACCGGGTTTTCCAGGCCGCGGCGCAAGGCGCGTTTGGTTTCGGTGTACAACTGGCGCAGCAGGCTGGCGCGCCACGAATTCCAGAGGGTCGGGTTGGTTGCGTTGATGTCGGCAACGGTCAGCACATACAGATAGTCCAGGTGCACTTCGTCGCCGACGAACTGGGCGAAATCGTGGATGACCTGGGGATCTGAAAGGTCCTTGCGCTGTGCGGTGGTCGACATGACCAGATGGTTGCTCACCAGCCAGACAATAAGACGGGTGTCCCAGTCAGGCAGATGATGGCGCGTACCGAACGCCTGTGCATCTATTGCGCCCAGCTCCGAGTGATCGCCGCCACGGCCCTTGCCAATGTCGTGGTACAGCCCGGCCAGGTAGATCAGCTCCGGCTTTGGCAGTCGAGCCATTATTTTGCTTGCCAGCGGAAATTTTTCGGACACTTCTGTGTATTGCAGCTTGCGCAGGTGCTTGATCAGATTCAGCGTGTGCGCATCGACGGTATAGATGTGGAACAGGTCATGCTGCATCTGCCCGACGATGTGGCCGAATTCCGGCAGATACAGCCCGAGAATGCCATAGCGGTTCATCCGGCGCAGGTTGCGATGAATGCCTGTCTCGCACTTGAACAGCTCTATGAACAGGCTGGTGTTACGGATATCGTTACGGAAATCATCGTTGATCAGGTGCCGGTGTTCACGCAGCAAACGAATGGTGTCGGCGCGCACGCCCTTTATCTCGGGATGCTGGGCCATGAGCACGAAAATCTCGATCATGGCAAACGGGGTGCGCTTGAAAACGTTCGGGTTGGTGGCTTCTATATAGCCGTCGTGCAGCTGGAAGCGCGAATTGATCGGCTGCGCTGTGCCGCTGTCGTCGGAAAGAATCACTTCTTCGAAATGCTGGATGATCAGATCGCTGAGTTCGGCGATGCTCATGACCACGCGGTAATACTTCTGCATGAAGCGCTCGATGGCGAGCTTGGCGTCACTGTCTTCATAGCCCAGCAAGCCTGCGATGCGGACCTGATAATCGAACAGAAGCCGATCTTCTGATCGTCCGGCCAGCATGTGCAGCGCATAGCGCACTTTCCAGAGAAACTCCTGGGAGGAGGCCAGCAGGGCGTTTTCACTGCCCAGCAGGAAGCCTTCGCCTGCCAGTGCATGCAGATTCAACGTGCCGTACTGGCGTCGCGCAACCCACAGAATGGTCTGAATGTCGCGCAGGCCGCCGGGCGAGCCCTTGACGTTGGGTTCCAGGTTGTATTCGGTATCGTTGTACTTGTGATGACGCTTTTTCTGTTCGGCGTGCTTGGCAAGAAAGAACTCCTTGCTCGGCCACATATGCTGCGTACTGGTGACTTCCAGCATGCGTTGGCGCAGATGCTCGGGACCTGCGATGGTGCGGCTTTCCATCAGGTTGGTGATGACAGTCAGGTCGGCCAGGCCTTCCTGTGCACATTCATTGACAGAGCGCACGCTTTGCCCGACCTCCAGACCGATGTCCCAGAGCAGCGTCAGAAACCGCTCGATAGGTTCGCGAAAAATTTCGTGGTCATCACTGTCCAGCAGGATCAGCAGGTCAATGTCCGAGTACGGATGCAGCTCGCCGCGCCCGTAGCCGCCCA
Source organism: Pseudomonas syringae group sp. 247E2 (assembly GCF_032587795.1). Classification (NCBI taxonomy): domain Bacteria; kingdom Pseudomonadati; phylum Pseudomonadota; class Gammaproteobacteria; order Pseudomonadales; family Pseudomonadaceae; genus Pseudomonas; species Pseudomonas syringae group sp. 247E2. The sequence continues at coordinate 315,461 of NZ_JAWHPK010000015.1, forward strand.
CTGCAAGCAGGGCGATATCGGCATCTTCGCTCCATTCGAACTGATCCCAGGCCTTCTGCAGGATGTTATCTACAAACCATGCCCGGTCTTCTATCAGTCGCCGAATGTCGCGCCCTGACCTGAAGCGATCATCAAGGACGTCTTTCGCCCTGCGGATAGCCTTCTTGAACGCAGCGATGGGGCTGGCTTTCAAGGCCAGTTCGGCCTGGAACTGGCCACGATCGAACAAGTCTGGATCTACTTGCGGCATGGAGCAGTATTCCTCATGTCGGGTCGGGTGTTCAGTCGTGCAGCCTCCGGTCAGGGGGCTTTTTGTGCAATAGTGTCGTCGCTGCGTAAAGTGAAGATTTCGTAACCGTCAGCGGTTACCAGCAGCGTGTGCTCCCATTGCGCCGAGAGCTTGCGGTCCTTGGTGATCGCCGTCCAGCCATCGCCAAGGATCTTGGTTTCAGGGCGTCCCTGGTTGATCATCGGCTCAATGGTGAAGGTCATGCCTTCCTGCAGTTCGATACCGGTTCCAGCCTCGCCGAAGTGCATGACCTGCGGCTCTTCATGAAACACCTTGCCGATGCCGTGACCACAGAACTCCCGAACCACAGAGAAACCATTCTTTTCAGCGTGTTTCTGAATAACGGCGCCGATGTCGCCCAGGCGAGTGCCGGGTTTGACGATTTCGATAGCCTTATACAGACACTCTTGAGTTACTTTCGACAGACGCTCGGCCCATACCGGAACGGTGCCGACATGGAACATCCTGCTGGTGTCCCCGTGGTACCCGTCCTTTATGACGGTAACGTCAATGTTGAGCGAGTCGCCGTTCTTCAGCTTCTTGTCACTCGGGATGCCGTGGCAGACTACCTGATTGATCGAGGTGCAGATCGACTTGGGGAAGCCTTTGTAGTTCAGCGGGGCAGGGATCGCCTGTTGCTCGTTGACGATGTAATCGTGGCAGAGGCGGTCCAGCTCTTCCGTGGTTACACCGGGCTTTACGTGAGGCGCTATCATTTCCAGAACATCGGCGGCCAGGCGACCGGCGATGCGCATCTTTTCGATGTCTTCCGGGGTTTTGAGGGTGATGGTCATACAGAATCTCTCGGCGTGGCTGGCACGCGGTTGGTGCGCAAAGGCGCAATTCTATCAGACCGCCGGTGCCGGGTAATCATCGCTTCCTTCTATAGGCAGCGGATGCGGCTTTAAAAGCACCGCAAAACAAGAACTTGATGGGAGTTCCGTTCTCTTCCCTTTTGTGATATAAAATGCGCCGCTTTCCAAGGTCCGTCCTTGAAGCACAAACCCACACACGTGTCGACACGATGACCTGGGTGCCCTTGGCAGATGCCATTGGTTGGTCATTGGGATACGTGGAGGCCTAACCCGACTTATCAAGGAACTATCATGTCCCAAGTCAATATGCGCGATATGCTGAAGGCCGGTGTGCACTTCGGTCACCAAACCCGTTACTGGAACCCGAAAATGGGTAAGTACATTTTCGGCGCGCGTAACAAGATTCACATCATCAACCTTGAAAAAACCCTGCCTATGTTCAACGAAGCTCTGACTTTCGTTGAGCGCCTGGCTTCGGGCAAAAACAAGATTCTGTTCGTCGGCACCAAGCGTTCCGCTGGCAAAATCGTTGCTGAAGAAGCAGCACGTTGCGGTTCGCCGTACGTCGACCATCGCTGGTTGGGTGGCATGCTGACCAACTTCAAGACCATCCGTCAGTCGATCAAACGTCTGCGCGAGCTGGAAGTACAGTCCGAAGACGGTACTTTCGCCAAGCTGACCAAGAAAGAAGCCCTGATGCGCACCCGTGATCTGGAAAAACTGGATCGCAGCCTGGGTGGTATCAAGGACATGGGCGGTCTGCCAGACGCACTGTTCGTTATCGACGTTGATCACGAGCGCATCGCGATCACCGAAGCCAACAAGCTGGGCATCCCGGTTATCGGCGTTGTCGATACCAACAGCAGCCCGGAAGGCGTTGACTACATCATCCCGGGCAACGATGACGCCATTCGCGCCATCCAGCTGTACATGGGTTCGATGGCTGACGCTGTTATCCGTGGTCGTAACAATGTTGCTGGCGGCACCGACGTATTCGTCGAAGAAGCTCCAGCTGCAGCTGCTGTAGAAGGCTGAGTACAAACGCCTGGCGTTTACTCAGTACGCGAAAAGGGGGCTTAGCCCCCTTTTTGCCACCTAGGAAATGATTTGTCGGTCTGTAGCCATGACCTTGCTGTCATGTGTTGCTGCCACCCTGATTTTTCAAGAATTGCACGCCCGGCGAGCCGGGTGGAATGGTTGAAGACCTATCCAAGAGGATTTTGAAATGGCAGAGATTACTGCAGCGTTGGTCAAAGAACTGCGCGAGCGTACCGGCGAAGGCATGATGGACTGCAAAAAGGCCTTGACCAAGGCTGGCGGCGACATCGAAAAAGCAATCGACGATATGCGTGCTTCCGGCGCGATCAAGGCCGCCAAGAAAGCAGGCAACGTTGCTGCTGAAGGCGCTATCGCCATCAAGGACGACGGTAAAGCCGCTGTCATCATCGAAGTCAACTCGCAGACCGACTTCCTGGCCCTGCAAGACGACTTCAAGGCTTTCGTTGCTGCAAGCGTCGAAAAAGCCTTCGCTGAGAAGATGACTGATGCCGCTCCGTTGATCGAAGCTCAGGAAGCTGCACGTCTGGTACTGGTCGGCAAGGTTGGCGAAAACGTCAACATCCGTCGCCTGAAGCGTATCGAAGGTGATGTTGTAGGTACTTACCTGCACGGCAACAAGATCGGCGTAGTTGTTACCCTCAAGGGTGGCGACGTCGAGCTGGCCAAAGATATCGCCATGCACGTAGCCGCAAGCAACCCCGAGTTCCTGTTCCCTTCGGAAGTGTCTGCTGAAGCGATCGAGCGCGAGAAAAACGTCTTCCTGCAACTGAACGAAGACAAGATCAAAGGCAAGCCGGCTGACATCGTTGAGAAAATGGTTGGCGGTCGTATCACCAAGTTCCTGGCAGAAGCCAGCCTGGTCGAGCAAGCCTTCGTCAAGAACCCGGAAGTCAAGGTCGGTGATCTGGCCAAGAAAGCCGGCGCTGAAATCGTTTCCTTCACCTACTTCAAAGTAGGCGACGGCATCGAGAAGCCAGTTGATAACTTCGCTGACGAAGTGGCTGCACAGCTGGCTGCTGCCAAGCAGTAAGACGGTTTTTCAACTGTCGCCCCAAAGAGGCTGCCCGCTCACGCGTGCGGCCTCTTTGTCGAAAGAGAAAAGGAAATTTTCCTTGGAGATTGTGCTCACAAGGCTGCATTCTCCCGACGCTCGCAGAGCGTCAAGCTAAAGTAAGCGCAGGCTTGAAATAGCCGGCACAGATTTTTTTCAGAAAACGCCGCAGGAGAGATTCGCAATGGCTCAGCAGGGCAGTGGTTATCAGGCTCGCTATAAACGCATTCTACTCAAGCTCAGCGGTGAGGCCCTCATGGGCTCGGAAGAGTTCGGCATTGACCCCAAGGTGCTGGACCGTATGGCGCTGGAAGTCGGCCAGCTGGTCGGTATCGGTGTTCAGGTCGGTCTGGTGATCGGCGGCGGTAACCTTTTCCGTGGCGCAGCCTTGAGTGCTGCGGGTATGGATCGGGTAACAGGCGACCACATGGGCATGCTGGCCACTGTGATGAACGCCCTGGCAATGCGCGATGCGCTGGAGCGCGCTAATATCACGGCCATCGTGATGTCGGCAATTTCCATGCTGGGTGTGACCGATCATTATGATCGCCGCAAGGCCATGCGCCATCTCAGCGCCAAGGAAGTGGTGATTTTTGCTGCGGGTACGGGTAATCCGTTCTTTACGACCGATTCGGCTGCCTGCCTGCGCGCGATCGAGATCGACGCCGATGTAGTGCTCAAGGCCACCAAGGTGGATGGCGTGTATACCGCAGATCCGTTCAAGGACCCGAATGCCGAGAAGTTCGATCATCTGACTTACGATGAAGTGCTGGATCGCAAGTTGGGCGTGATGGATCTGACCGCAATCTGCCTGTGTCGCGATCACAAGATGCCATTGCGCGTCTTCAACATGAACAAGCCGGGTGCCCTTCTGAATATCGTCCATGGTGGCGCTGAAGGGACCCTGATCGAGGAAGCCCAACAATGATCAACGAAATCAAGAAAGACGCTCAGACCCGCATGCAGAAGAGTCTGGAGTCGCTGACCCACGCGTTCACCCGAATCCGCACCGGCAAGGCGCACCCGAGCATTCTGGGTGGTGTCATGGTCCCTTATTATGGTGCCGATACGCCGCTGAGTCAGGTTGCCAACGTGACCGTCAAGGACTCGCGCACTCTTCAGGTCGTGGCGTTCGAGCGTAATATGCTTGCTGCTGTCGACAAGGCTATCCAGAGCTCCGGTCTGGGCTTTAACCCGACCAACCTGGGTGAGCTGCTGCTGATCTCCATGCCTGCTCTGACCGAGGAAACCCGCAAGGGCTTCACCAAGCAGGCACGCGACGCCGCTGAAGACGCTCGTGTTGCTGTACGCAACATTCGTCGTGACGCTCTGAGCCAGTTGAAAGATCTGGTCAAGGAGAAGGAAATCAGCGAAGACGAAGAGCGTCGCGCGGCGGACGACGTGCAAAAGCTGACTGACAAATTCGTTGCTGAAATCGAAGTTGCGGTCAAGCAGAAAGAAGCTGATCTGATGGCTGTTTAAGGTTTCGGACGCTTTCATGGAAAAGACAAAACCGGCCGTGCCGTCTTCGGTACCGCGCCATGTCGCGATTATCATGGACGGTAATAATCGCTGGGCCAAGAAGCGCCTGCTGCCAGGCGTTGCTGGCCATAAGGCGGGCGTCGACGCTGTGCGGGCCGTTATCGAGGTGTGTGCCGAAGCCAAGGTCGAGGTGCTGACACTGTTCGCGTTCTCCAGTGAAAACTGGCAGCGCCCGGCCGAAGAGGTTGGTGCGCTGATGGAGCTTTTCTTCACGGCGCTACGCCGTGAAACCAAGCGCCTGAACGAGAACGACATCAGCCTGCGGATCATTGGCGACCGCTCGCGCTTTCATCCCGAGCTGCAGGCTGCAATGCGCGAGGCGGAAGTGCGTACGTCCGGCAATAGCCGTTTCGTGCTGCAGATCGCTGCCAACTACGGTGGGCAATGGGACATCGCACAGGCTGCCCAGCGGCTGGCGCGCGAGGTTCAGGCCGGGCATCTGCAACCGGAGGATATAACCCCCGAGCTGCTGCAGACCTGTCTGGCAACAGGCGATCTGCCGTTGCCGGACCTGTGCATCCGCACCGGTGGCGAGCACCGTATCAGTAACTTCCTGCTTTGGCAGCTGGCCTATGCCGAGCTGTACTTCTCCGACCTGTTCTGGCCGGACTTCAAACACGATGCCATGCGCGCCGCGCTGGCAGATTTCGCTTCTCGCCAACGTCGCTTCGGTAAAACCAGCGAACAGGTAGAAGCTGGAGCCCGGGCTTAATGCTGAAACAACGGATCATCACGGCACTCATTCTGTTGCCGATCGCCTTGTGTGGTTTTTTCCTGCTGACCGGCATGTATTTCGCCCTGTTCATCGGGGTTGTTGTCGTGCTGGGTGCCTGGGAATGGGCGCGGCTCGCAGGTTTTGCTGCGCAGTCGATGCGCATCGGTTATGCGGCTGTGGTCGCAATTCTGTTATTCCTCATGTACCTGCTGCCAGGGTTGGAGCCCTGGGTGCTCGTCGCTGCAGTCATCTGGTGGGGCGTGGCGACCTTTCTGGTTCTTACCTATCCGGACTCCAGTAGCCACTGGGCAAGCGCGGCCTGCAAGCTGGTGATCGGTCTTTTGATTTTGCTGCCTGCCTGGCAGGGGTTGGTGCTGATCAAGCAGTGGCCGCTGGGTAACTGGCTGATTCTGTCAGTGATGGTGCTGGTCTGGGCTGCCGACATTGGCGCCTATTTCTCCGGCAAGGCGTTCGGCAAGCGCAAACTGGCCCCCAAGGTAAGTCCGGGCAAGAGCTGGGAAGGCGTATACGGCGGTCTTGCGGTCAGTCTGGGCATCACGGCTGCTGTGGGCGTTTCTCGTGACTGGACGGTTGCTCAGTTCATCGCCGGGCTTCTTGGCGCTGCTGTGATTGTGTTCATCTCCGTAATTGGCGACCTGACTGAAAGCATGTTCAAGCGCCAGTCAGGGGTCAAGGACAGCAGCAACCTGCTGCCTGGGCACGGCGGTGTGCTGGACCGTATCGACAGCCTTACTGCGGCCATTCCGGTATTTGCCGTTCTGCTCTGGGCCGCCGACTGGGGTGTCATGTGAGTGGGCCGCAACACATCACCATTCTGGGTGCCACAGGCTCTATTGGTCTGAGCACTCTGGATGTCGTCGCACGTCATCCTTCGCTTTATCAGGTGTTCGCGCTTACGGGCTTCAGTCGTCTCGATGAGTTGCTGGCCCTGTGCGTCCGGCATACCCCGCAATACGCCGTGGTTCCCGATCAGTTCGTCGCCCGTAAATTGCAGGACGACCTTGCTGCGGCCGGGCTCGACACCCGGGTTCTGGTGGGCGAGGGCGGTCTGTGTGAAGTGGCTGCGCACCCGCGCGTGGACGCTGTCATGGCCGCCATTGTCGGCGCTGCCGGTCTGCGCCCAACACTGGCTGCGGTCGAGGCGGGCAAGAAGGTCTTGCTGGCCAACAAGGAAGCGCTGGTCATGTCCGGCGACCTGTTTATGCAGGCTGTTCGGCAGAGCGGCGCAGTGCTGCTGCCCATCGACAGTGAGCACAATGCGATTTTCCAGTGCCTGCCTGGCGATTTTGCTCGCGGGCTTGGTGCTGTGGGTGTCAGGCGGATCATGTTGACGGCCTCGGGCGGGCCTTTCCGCGAAACCCCGCTCGAACAGTTGCAGAATGTAACGCCCGAACAGGCCTGCGCGCATCCTGTCTGGTCGATGGGGCGCAAGATTTCCGTTGATTCGGCGACCATGATGAACAAGGGGCTCGAGCTGATCGAAGCCTGCTGGTTGTTCGATGCACGTCCGGATCAGGTCGAGGTGGTCATCCATCCACAGAGCGTGATCCACTCGCTGGTCGATTATGTTGATGGCTCTGTACTGGCTCAATTGGGCAATCCCGACATGCGCACGCCCATCGCCAATGCATTGGCCTGGCCTGCACGTGTAGACTCTGGCGTTGCGCCTCTGGATCTGTTCCGTATCGGCCAGCTTGATTTTCAAAAGCCGGACGAGGAGCGTTTCCCCTGCCTGCGGCTAGCGCGTCATGCGGCAGAGGCTGGAGGCAGTGCGCCTGCCATGCTTAACGCAGCCAATGAAGTGGCTGTCGCTGCATTCCTCGATGGGCGTATCCGTTACCTGGAAATCGCCGGTATTATCGAGGAGGTTCTGAATCATGAGCCTGTGACTGCGGTCGAAGGGCTCGACGCGGTGTTTGCCGCGGATGCAAAGGCGCGTTTGCTCGCGGGCCAATGGCTTGAAAGAAACGCGCGATAGCGATCTGATGACCCGTCAGGATTTGAATGAAAGGGTCGATGTGGTGCGTCAACGGCAGGCTTTGAAGTCTGCGATGATTAACACGCTGGCCGACCAGTCGGTACCCGGAGAAGGCTGATGAGCGCTTTATACATGATTCTCGGCACCCTGATTGCTTTGGGCGTGCTGGTGACCTTCCACGAATTCGGCCACTTCTGGGTGGCCAGGCGTTGTGGCGTCAAGGTGCTGCGTTTTTCGGTGGGCTTCGGCACGCCTCTTCTGCGTTGGAGTGATCGTCAGGGTACCGAGTACGTGGTCGCTGCAATTCCGCTGGGTGGCTATGTCAAAATGCTCGACGAGCGCGAAGGCAATGTCCCGCCCGAGCTTGCCGATCAGTCGTTCAACCGCAAGACCGTCGGGCAGCGTATCGCAATCGTGATCGCAGGCCCGACAGCCAATTTCCTGTTGGCCATCGCGTTTTTCTGGGTGTTGGCGATGATGGGCAGCGAGCAGGTTCGTCCGGTTATCGGTGCCGTGGAGTCCGGAAGCATCGCTCAGCAGGCGGGTCTGACTGCCGGGCAGGAAATCGTCGCAGTCGATGGCGAGCCGACGTCGGGCTGGGCGGGGGTCAATCTGCAACTGGTCCGCCGTCTGGGTGAAAGCGGCACCATCGCTTTGAAGCTCAGGGATCAGGGTTCGACGGTCGACACGTCTCGTGAGCTGGTGCTCAATGACTGGCTCCGGGGGGCTGAAGAGCCTGATCCGATCAAGTCGCTGGGTATTCGTCCGTGGCGCCCGGCCTTGTTGCCGGTGCTGGCAGAGATCGACCCGAAAGGTCCGGCGCAGAGTGCCGGGCTTAAAACCGGAGATCGCCTGATTTCGATGGACGGTCAGCCGCTCAATGAGTGGCAGCAGGTTGTTGCCCGGGTACGCGAGCGCCCTGAAGCAAAAGTATCGCTGCGCATCGAGCGTGACGGTGTACAAATGGACGTCCCTGTAACCCTCGCCGCGAAAGGCGAAGGCAAGGCGGCCGCAGGTTATCTGGGGGCTGGCGTTAAAGCTGTCGATTGGCCACCGGAAATGCTGCGCGAGGTCAGCTACGGTCCTTTCGCCGCGATGGGCGAGGGGATAAAGCGCACGTGGAACATGAGCGTGCTGACCCTGGACTCACTGAAGAAAATGTTGTTCGGCGAGCTCTCGGTAAAAAACTTGAGTGGACCGATAACCATTGCTAAAGTGGCGGGCGCTTCGGCCCAGTCGGGCATCGGAGATTTTCTGAACTTCCTCGCTTATCTGAGTATTAGCCTGGGTGTTCTGAATTTGCTGCCCATTCCCGTCCTGGACGGGGGGCATTTGCTGTTTTATCTGATTGAGTGGGCGCGTGGTCGTCCCCTTTCGGAAAAGGTTCAAGGTTGGGGGGCACAGATCGGTATCAGTCTGGTAGTGGGCGTAATGTTGCTCGCGCTGGTCAACGATCTGGGCCGACTGTAACGCTTTGCCGAGTTGCGAATCTGCCGCATTTTGCGGCAGTTTGTTTATTGCCAGTTGGAATAAGAAAGGACTTCATGAAACGTCTGCTGCTAACTGCGGTTCTTTCCGCACTGATGATCGCTGAAGTTCACGCCGAGTCCTTCACCATCTCCGATATTCGTGTCAATGGCCTCCAGCGGGTATCCGCCGGCAGTGTTTTTGGTGCGTTGCCGCTGAACGTAGGCGAGCAGGCGGACGATGGTCGTTTGGTCGATGCTACCCGTTCGCTGTTCAAAACCGGTTTTTTTCAAGATATCCAGCTGGGTCGCGATGGCAACGTACTCGTCATCAACGTCGTCGAGCGTCCTTCGGTTGCAAGTATCGAAATCGAAGGCAACAAGGCCATCTCCACCGAAGACCTGATGAAGGGGCTGAAACAGTCCGGTCTGGCCGAGGGTGAAATTTTCCAGCGTGCAACCCTTGAAGGTGTGCGTAACGAGCTGCAACGCCAATACGTTGCCCAAGGCCGTTACTCTGCCGAGGTTGACGCCGAGGTCGTTCCACAGCCGCGCAACCGCGTAGGCCTGAAAATCAACATCAATGAAGGCACCGTTGCCTCCATTCAGCATATCAACGTGGTGGGCAACACGGTCTTCTCCGACGAGGACCTGACCGACCTGTTCGAGCTCAAGACCAGCAACTGGCTGTCGTTCTTCAAGAATGATGACAAGTACGCCCGTGAAAAGCTGTCGGGTGACCTTGAGCGTCTGCGTTCGTACTACCTCGATCGCGGCTATATCAACATGGATATCGCCTCGACCCAGGTCTCGATCACGCCGGACAAGAAGAACGTGTACATCACGGTCAACATCAACGAAGGCGAAAAATACAGCGTCAAGTCGGTCAAACTCAGCGGTGACCTGAAGGTTCCTGAGGACCAGGTCAAGTCTCTGCTGCTGGTACAGCCGGGTCAGGTGTTCTCGCGTAAGGTCATGACTACCACGTCCGAATTGATCACCCGTCGTCTGGGTAACGAAGGCTACACCTTCGCCAACGTCAACGGCGTGCCGACCCCGAACAACGAAGACCACACGGTCGACATCACCTTTGTGGTCGATCCTGGCAAGCGTGCCTACGTCAACCGCATCAACTACCGCGGTAACACCAAGTCGGAAGACGAAGTGCTGCGTCGCGAAATGCGTCAGATGGAAGGCGGCTGGGCTTCGACCTACCTGATCGACCAGTCGAAAACCCGTCTGGACCGTCTGGGCTTCTTCAAGGAAGTCAACGTCGAGACTCCACCTGTTCCAGGCACCGACGATCAGGTCGATGTGAACTACGCCGTTGAAGAGCAGGCGTCCGGTTCGATCACCGCCAGCGTCGGCTTCGCGCAAAGCGCCGGTCTGATCCTCGGTGGTTCGATCAGCCAGAACAACTTCCTGGGTACTGGTAACAAGGTCAGCATCGGTCTGACCCGCAGCGAATACCAGAGCCGTTACAACTTCAGCTACGTCGATCCGTACTACACGCCGGATGGTGTCAGCCTGGGTTACAGCGCGTTCTACCGCACCACCAACTACGATGACCTCGACGTTGATGTTGCAAGCTACGCGGTAGACAGCCTGGGTGCCGGTATCAACCTTGGCTACCCGATCAGCGAAACCTCGCGCCTGACCTACGGCCTGACCGTGCAGCAGGATGAGATCAAGACCGGCAAGTACACCGTTGACGAGATCTTCGACTTTGTTGAAAAAGAAGGCGACAAGTACCTGAACTTCAAGGGCTCGGTCGGCTGGTCTGAATCGACTCTGAACAAAGGCGTACTGGCGACCCGTGGTCACTCGCAAAGCCTGGTGTTCGAATCTACCTTACCGGGCAGCGACCTGTCGTTCTTCAAGCTGGATTACCGTGCGCAGTACTTCCACCCGATCACCGATAACTACACTCTGCGTCTGCACACAGAGCTAGGTTATGGCGACGGCTACGGTTCGACCTCGGGTCTGCCGTTCTACGAGAACTACTATGCCGGTGGTTTCAACTCGGTCCGTGGCTTCAAGGACAGCACGCTTGGTCCGCGCAGCACGCCTAGTAACGGTTCCAAACCCGGTACGTTGGCCGATCCGGACCAGGATCCACTGCCGTTCGGTGGTAATGCCTTGGTGCAGGGTGGCGTAGAAGTCATGTTCCCGCTGCCATTCGTCAAGGACCAGCGTTCCCTGCGCACCTCCGTGTTCTGGGATGTCGGCAACGTATTTGATACAAACTGCGATTCCAGCAGGAAGACAGCCAGTGGCAAAAACGTCGAATGCAACAACATCGACCTTTCCGGCATGGCCAGCTCTGTGGGTATCGGTGTCACCTGGATCACTGCGCTCGGCCCTCTGAGCTTCGCCTTGGCGATGCCGATCAAGAAGCCGGACGACGAAGCAGAAACTCAGGTCTTCCAATTCTCCCTGGGTCAGACTTTCTAAGCGTCTGATCTTTGATAACGCAACGAATTTTGTAGGAGTTGTATTGTGCGTAAGTTGACTCAATTGGTACTGCTGGCAACCGTTCTGGTCGCAAGCCCTGCATTTGCCGACATGAAAATTGCGGTACTGAACTATCAGATGGCCTTGCTGGAATCTGATGCTGCCAAGAAATACGCTGTTGATGCCGAGAAAAAATTCGGTCCGCAACTGACCAAGCTGAAAAGCCTGGAAAGCAGCGCCAAGGGTATTCAGGACCGTCTGGTCAGCGGTGGCGACAAGATGGCTCAGCCTGAGCGCGAGCGTCTGGAGCTTGAATTCAAGCAAAAGGCTCGTGACTTCCAGTTCCAGTCCAAGGAACTGAACGAAGCCAAGGCCGTTGCTGACCGCGAAATGCTCAAGCAGTTGAAGCCAAAGCTGGATCAGGCTGTTGAAGAAGTCATCAAGAAAGGTGGTTTCGACCTGGTCTTCGAGCGCGGTGCAGTGATTGACGTCAAGCCTCAATACGACGTTACTCGCCAGGTCATCGAGCGCATGAACCAGCTGAAGTAACCATGAGCATAACCATCAAGCTCGGCCAATTGGCCGAGTTCCTTGGCGCTACGCTACGTGGCGACAAGGATATCGAAATCACCGGGCTGGCCACTTTGCAAGAGGCAGGCCCTGGTCAAGTCAGTTTCCTGGCAAATCCCAAGTATCGTAAATTGCTGGTCGATACCCAAGCCACTGCGGTGCTGCTCAAGCCTGCAGACGCCGACGGTTACAACGGTAATGCGCTGGTGGTTCCTGATACTTATCTGGCTTACGCGCGCATTTCGCATTTTTTCGATCCCAAGCCTAGAAGTAGTGCAGGCGTTCATCCGACGGCCGTGATTGCCGAGGATGCACTGATTGATCCTGCTGCCAGCATTGGCGCTTTTGCTGTGATCGAGAGCGGTGTGCGCATTGCAGCCGGTGTCGCCATCGGTGCTCACTGCTTCATCGGCGCTCGCTGCGAGATTGGTGAAGACGGCTGGCTGGCCCCGCGGGTAACGCTTTATCACGATGTGCGCATTGGCAAGCGCGTGGTCATCCAGTCGGGTGCCGTGCTGGGTGGCGAAGGCTTTGGCTTTGCCAAGGATAAAGGTATCTACCACAAGGTTGCACAGATCGGTGGCGTCACCCTGGGTGATGACGTCGAGGTTGGCGTCAATACGGCAATCGATCGTGGTGCGCTGGCTGATACGCGAATTGGCAACGGCGTGAAACTGGATAACCAGATTCAGATTGCCCACAACGTACAGGTAGGCGACCACACGGCGATGGCTGCGTGTGTCGGTATCTCTGGAAGTACCAAGATCGGCAAGCATTGCATGCTGGCTGGCGGTGTTGGTCTGGTGGGGCATATCGATATTTGCGATGGTGTTTACATCACGGGTATGACCATGGTCACGCATTCCATTACCGAGCCGGGTTCCTACTCCTCGGGTACGGCAATGCAGCCCGCTGCCGAGTGGCGCAAGAGTGCAGCTCGTCTGCGCAAGATCGATGATATGGCGCGACGTCTGCAAAAGCTTGAAAAGGCTGTAGAGACGGTGACCTGCGCCGATAATCGCTCATCTGATGGCTGATACCTTTTTAATATCAAGCGTGCACAGTCGATAAACTGCCTCCTTGATGTAGAGGGGTGCTGCGCAGTCGCGACGCACCCCTAATCTTTACTACAGGCTTCCCCTCGAAATGATGGACATCAAAGAAATTCGCGAATACCTGCCTCATCGTTACCCGTTCCTGCTGGTGGACCGCGTGACCGAGCTGGATATCGAGAACAAGAACATTCGCGCCTACAAGAATGTCAGCGTCAACGAGCCTTTTTTCAACGGCCACTTCCCCGAGCATCCCATCATGCCGGGTGTGCTGATCATCGAAGCTATGGCGCAGGCTGCCGGTATTCTTGCGTTCAAGATGCTCGACTCCAAGCCGTCAGACGGTACGCTCTATTATTTCGTGGGTTCTGACAAACTGCGTTTCCGTCAACCGGTTCTGCCGGGCGACCAGCTGGTTCTTGAAGCGAAGTTCCTGAGCAGCAAGCGTCAGATCTGGAAGTTCGAATGCAAGGCTACAGTTGATGGCAAGGCGGTATGCTCTGCCGAAATCATCTGTGCGGAACGTAAGCTATGAGTTTGATTGACCCTCGCGCAATCATCGATCCGACGGCCATTCTGGCCGACAACGTTGAGGTTGGCCCCTGGTCGATCATCGGAGCCGGTGTGGAAATTGGCGAGGGTACAGTCGTCGGTCCTCATGTTGTCCTTAAGGGACCCACCAGGATCGGCAAGCACAATCGCATCTACCAGTTCTCATCGGTGGGCGAAGACACGCCTGATCTGAAATACAAGGGCGAGGAAACCCGTCTTGTCATCGGTGATCACAACGTGATCCGTGAAGGTGTGACCATCCACCGCGGGACTGTTCAGGACCGTGCCGAAACCACGCTGGGCGATCACAACCTGATCATGGCTTATGCACACATCGGCCATGACAGTGTGATCGGTAACCACGTGATACTGGTCAACAACACCGCGCTGGCAGGCCACGTTCATGTCGATGACTGGGCCATCCTGTCCGGTTTTACTCTTGTGCATCAGTTCTGCCATATCGGTGCTCACAGCTTTTCCGGCATGGGTACGGCCATCGGCAAGGACGTTCCGGCGTTCGTGACGGTGTTTGGCAACCCGGCCGAAGCGCGCAGCATGAATTTCGAGGGCATGCGCCGTCGTGGTTTTTCCGAAGAAGCCATTCATGCGCTGCGCAGAGCCTACAAGACAGTCTATCGTCAGGGGCTGACCATCGCTCAGGCGGCGGCCGACCTTGCCGAGCCGGCGGCGCAGTTCCCTGAAGTGGCCGTATTCCTTCAGTCTATCCAGACGTCGACCCGCGGTATCATTCGCTAATCATGACCACGCCATTATGTATCGCTCTGGTCGCTGGTGAAGCATCCGGCGATATCCTCGGGTCCGGCCTGATGCGTGCCCTCAAGGTGCGCCATCCCGATATCCGTTTCATTGGCGTGGGTGGCCCGCTGATGGAGGCTGAGGGCATGCAGTCCTACTTCCCGATGGAGCGCCTGTCGGTGATGGGGCTGGTCGAGGTGCTTGGCAGGCTGCGTGAGCTGCTGGCCCGGCGCAAGCTGCTGGTACAGACCCTCATCAATGAAAAGCCGGACGTCTTCATCGGTATCGATGCCCCCGACTTCACACTCAATATCGAACTTCAGCTACGCCGCGCGGGCATCAAGACCGTGCACTATGTCAGCCCGTCAGTCTGGGCCTGGCGTCAGAAGCGTGTGCTGAAGATTCGTGAAGGCTGTGATCTGATGCTGACATTGTTGCCATTCGAAGCCCGTTTCTATGAAGAGAAGGGCGTACCGGTACGCTTTGTCGGTCACCCGCTGGCAGACACCATCCCTCTGGAGTCAGATCGGGCCGCAGCCCGCGCACGGCTTGGCCTTGCTCAGGAAGTGCCCGTTGTTGCGCTGATGCCGGGCAGCCGGGGTGGCGAAGTAGGGCGTCTGGGCGGTTTGTTTTTCGATGCTGCCGAGCTTCTTCTCGCCCAGCGTCCTGGCTTGCGCTTCGTACTGCCCTGCGCCAGTCCTCAGCGACGGGCTCAGGTAGAGCAGCTGTTACAAGGCCGCAATCTGCCAGTCACGCTGCTCGACGGGCAGTCGCATGTGGCGCTGGCAGCATGCGATGCGGTACTGATCGCCTCCGGCACCGCGACCCTGGAAGCCCTGCTTTACAAGCGACCTATGGTGGTGGCTTACCGTCTGGCACCGCTGACCTTCTGGATACTCAAGCGGATGGTCAAAAGCCCTTACGTATCGCTGCCTAACCTGCTCGCCCAGCGCCTGCTGGTGCCAGAACTGCTGCAGGATGACGCCACCCCCGAAGCGTTGGCGCGGACGCTGCTGCCGCTGATCGACGACGGTCAGGCGCAAACCGCAGGCTTTGATGCCATTCACCGTATTCTGCGCCGAGATGCGTCCAATCAGGCCGCCGACGCGGTGTTGAGCCTGCTCGGCCAGTCGTCTTCACAGTGAGGTCGCCCATCATGCAAACAGGTCTGGATTTCACACTCGTCGAGGATCTGGTAGCAGGTGTTGATGAAGTAGGCCGTGGCCCGCTGTGCGGCGCGGTTGTAACGGCGGCAGTCATTCTCGACCCTGCCCGACCTATTCTCGGGCTCAACGACTCAAAGAAGCTGACTGAAGCCCGGCGCGAAAAACTCTACGTCGAAATTCAGGAGAAGGCCCTGTGCTGGTTCATTGCCCGGGCTGAAGTTGAAGAAATCGACCAATTGAATATTTTGCACGCCACGATGCTGGCCATGAAACGTGCCGTCGAGGGGCTGAGTATCACGCCGAAGCTGGCGCTCATCGACGGTAACCGTTGCCCGCAGTTGTCAGTGCCTTCTGCGCCGGTTGTAAAGGGCGACTCCAGGGTGCCTGCCATCGCGGCCGCATCGATTCTCGCCAAGGTCAGCCGGGATCGGGAAATGGCAGCGTTCGAGCTCATCTATCCGGGTTATGGCATCGGTGGGCACAAGGGTTATCCTACGCCGGTGCACCTGGAGGCATTGGCCCGGCTCGGACCTACGCCCATTCACCGACGCTCCTTTGCACCTGTGCGTGCAGCCCATGAGGCGCGAGCATCCATAATGATCGGCGGGTCGATCCCGCTACCAGTCGGTTTATTGCAGGACTGACGTTTCATCCCGGGCCCGTTACAATCCTGCCCTTCGTTTTTTTGTATTTTCGCGTTTTATAGGATCACCATGCCGGCTTCTTTCGTTCATCTACGCCTGCACACCGAATACTCGCTGGTTGACGGTCTGGTCCGGGTCAAACCGTTGATCAAGGCGCTGACCGGCATGAACATGCCTGCCGTGGCGGTGACCGACCAGAACAACATGTGTTCGCTGGTCAAGTTCTACAAGGCCGCGCAAGGCTCGGGTATCAAGCCGATCTGTGGTGTCGACTTGTGGCTGGCGGGCAGGGATGAAGACGCTGCGCTCAGTCGCATCAGCCTGTTGGCCATGAATGCCCAGGGCTACCGGAACCTGACCGAACTGATTTCCCGTGGTTTTATCGAAGGCCAGCGCAACGGCCAGATCGTCATCCAGCGCCAGTGGGTCGCGCAGGCCAGTGAAGGCGTAATTGCGCTTTCCGCTGCAAAGGAAGGCGAGATCGGCATGGCGTTGCTCGGCGGCAACCCCGGCGAGGCGGACGAACTGCTGCGCGAATGGATGGCGGTATTTCCCGAGCGTTTCTATATCGAAGTACAGCGCACCAATCGCAACAATGACGAAGAGCATTTGCATGCCGCTGTTGCCTTGGCCGAACGCCATGGCGCGCCGCTGGTTGCGACCAATGATGTGCGTTTCATCAAGCAGACTGATTTCGAAGCCCACGAGACCCGCGTGTGTATTGGCGAAGGCCGTGCGCTGGACGATCCGCGTCGTTCGCATAACTACAGCGATCAGCAATACCTGAAAAGCCCGGAAGAAATGGCCGAGCTGTTCAGCGACCTGCCCGAGGCGCTGGAAAACACCGTCGAGATCGCCAAGCGCTGCAACATCGACGTCAAGCTGGGCACGCACTTCCTGCCCAACTTCCCGATTCCTGATGGCATGACCATCGATGAGTATTTCCGCAAGGTCTCGTTCGATGGTCTCGAAGAGCGTCTTGCCGTCCTGTTGCCCAAGGACACCACTGAAGATTACGAAGCCAAGCGTCAGGTGTATGTCGACCGGCTGAATTTCGAGCTGGATATCATCATCCAGATGGGCTTCCCTGGTTACTTCCTGATCGTGATGGACTTCATCCAGTGGGCCAAGAGCAACGGCGTACCGGTGGGGCCGGGTCGTGGTTCGGGTGCCGGATCGCTGGTTGCCTATGTGCAGAAGATCACCGACCTCGACCCGCTGGAATACGACCTGCTGTTCGAACGCTTCCTGAACCCGGAGCGGGTTTCCATGCCCGACTTCGATGTCGACTTCTGCATGGACGGCCGTGATCGGGTGATCGAATACGTGGCCGAGAAATA
This sequence comes from Pseudomonas syringae group sp. 247E2, assembly GCF_032587795.1. Lineage (NCBI taxonomy): Bacteria > Pseudomonadati > Pseudomonadota > Gammaproteobacteria > Pseudomonadales > Pseudomonadaceae > Pseudomonas > Pseudomonas syringae group sp. 247E2. The sequence goes on from NZ_JAWHPK010000015.1 coordinate 332,931, forward strand.
CGGTCGCAACGCGGTCAGCCAGATCATCACCTTCGGTTCCATGGCCGCCAAGGCAGTGGTGCGTGACGTGGCGCGGGTGCAGGGCAAGTCTTACGGGCTGGCGGATCGCCTGTCGAAGATGATCCCGTTCGAAGTCGGCATGACCCTCGAAAAGGCATACGAGCAGGAAGAAATTCTTCGCGATTTCCTCAAGGTGGATGAGGAGGCTGCAGAAATCTGGGAGATGGCGCTCAAGCTTGAAGGCATTGTGCGTAACGTCGGTAAGCACGCCGGTGGTGTGGTTATTGCCCCGACCAAGCTGACCGACTTTTCGCCGATCTATTGCGACGAGGCCGGTGACGGCCTGGTAACCCAGTTCGACAAGGACGATGTCGAGGCGGCGGGGCTGGTGAAGTTCGACTTCCTCGGTCTGCGCACCCTGACCATCATCGACTGGGCGCTCAAGACCATCAATCGCGACCGCGCCAAGGTCAACGAAGAGCCGCTGGACATCGCGTTCATCCCGCTCGATGACATGCCGACCTATCAGTTGTTGCAGCGTGCCGAAACCACTGCGGTGTTCCAGCTCGAGTCGCGCGGCATGAAAGAGCTGATCAAAAAGCTCAAGCCCGACTGCCTGGAAGACCTTATCGCACTGGTAGCACTGTTCCGTCCCGGCCCGCTGCAATCGGGCATGGTGGACGACTTCATCAACCGCAAACACGGTCGCGCCGAGCTGTCCTACCCGCACGTCGATTATCAGTACGAAGGCCTGAAGCCGGTACTGGCACCGACCTATGGCATCATTCTGTATCAGGAACAGGTGATGCAGATCGCCCAGGTCATGGCCGGTTACACCCTCGGCGGTGCGGACATGCTGCGTCGCGCAATGGGCAAGAAAAAGCCCGAGGAAATGGCCAAGCAGCGCGGTGGTTTCATCGAGGGTTGCAAGACCAATAACATCGACCCGGACCTTGCCGGTAACATCTTCGACCTGGTGGAAAAATTCGCCGGTTACGGCTTCAACAAATCCCACTCGGCTGCCTACGGACTTGTGTCGTACCAGACCGCCTGGCTGAAGACCCACTACCCGGCGCCGTTCATGGCTGCCGTGTTGTCGGCGGATATGCACAACACCGACAAGGTCGTGACCTTGATCGAAGAAGTGCGCACGATGAAGCTGCGCCTCGACGCGCCGGATGTGAACACCTCGGAGTTCAAGTTCACGGTAAGCGACGATGGCCGCATTCTTTACGGGCTTGGCGCCATCAAAGGGGTGGGCGAGGGCCCCGTCGAAGCGATTACCGATGCGCGTCAGAACGGGCCGTTCAAGGACCTGTTCGATTTCTGCGCCCGCGTCGATCTCAAGCGGGTCAACAAGCGAACCTTGGACGGTCTGATTCGCAGCGGTGCGCTGGATCGTCTCGGGCCGTACTTCGAACTGGAACCCAAGGCCTATCAGGCCAACATTGATCGTAACCGCTCGGTGCTGCTTGCCGCGCTGGAAGAAGCGATTCAGGCGGCAGAGCAGACCGCGCGCAGCCACGACAGTGGTCACGCAGACCTGTTTGGCGGCCTGTTCGTTGAAGCGGATGCCGATGTTTACGCCAATCATCGCAAGACTCGCGAGCTGAGCCTCAAAGACCGTCTGCGCGGTGAAAAGGAAACCCTGGGGCTATACCTGACCGGGCACCCGATCGATGAGTATGAAGGCGAGATTCGTCGCTTCGCTCGTCAGCGGATCATCGATCTAAAGCCCGCCAGAGACACCCAGACGGTGGCCGGCCTGATCATTGCCTTGCGCGTGATGAAGAACAAGAAGGGCGACAAGATGGGATTCATTACCCTGGACGACCGCTCTGCACGCATTGAGGCGTCGCTGTTTGCCGAAGCGTTTCATTCGGCTCAATCACTGTTGCAGACCGATGCTATGGTGGTGGTCGAAGGCGAAGTCAGTAATGATGACTTCTCCGGGGGGCTGCGGTTGCGCGCCAAGCGGGTCATGAGTATCGAAGATGCGCGCACCAATCTGGCCGAGAGCCTGCGAGTGACGGTACGCGCCGAAGCACTCAAGGGCGACCGGCTGCGCTGGCTGGGTGATCTGTGCAAGCGCCATCGCGGTGCCTGCCCGATCACGGTGGACTACACGGGGCAGGACGCCCGTGCATTGCTGCAATTGGGAGAAGCATGGCGCATTGATCCCGCTGACAGCTTGATTCAAGCTCTGCGTGACCAGTTCGGACGTGAGAACGTCTTTCTCCAGTATCGTTGAACGTCGCAGGCTCGACTTGCGCTCAACCCTGAATTTTAATTTCGACCTGACCGCGCCTGTTCCGAACAGGAAAGGCGCAGACGGATCAACCGGCCGGCCTCTTGGCCGTCGACCCAAGACGGATGCCTATGAACCCGAATTTTCTTGATTTCGAACAGCCTATCGCTGACTTGCAGGCCAAAATCGAAGAACTGCGCTTGGTGGGTAACGACAACTCGCTGAACATCGGCGACGAGATCTCCCGGCTGCAAGACAAGAGCAAGACGCTTACCGAAAGCATCTTCGGCAACCTGACCAGCTGGCAGATCGCGCGCATGGCACGCCATCCGCGTCGTCCCTACACGCTGGACTACATCGAAAACATCTTTACCGAGTTCGATGAGCTGCACGGTGATCGTCATTTCTCCGATGACGCAGCAATCGTCGGCGGTATTGCCCGTCTCGACGGCCAGCCGGTCATGGTTATCGGTCACCAGAAAGGTCGTGAAGTGCGCGAGAAGGTTCGTCGCAACTTCGGCATGCCGCGTCCCGAGGGCTATCGCAAGGCTTGCCGCCTGATGGAAATGGCCGAGCGCTTCAAGATGCCGATCCTGACCTTTATCGATACGCCGGGCGCTTATCCTGGTATCGATGCGGAAGAGCGCAACCAGAGCGAGGCAATTGCCTGGAACCTGCGTGTGATGGCCCGTCTCAAGACCCCGATCATCGCTACTGTTATCGGTGAAGGCGGTTCCGGTGGTGCGCTGGCGATTGGCGTATGCGACCAGTTGAACATGCTGCAGTATTCGACCTACGCGGTAATCTCTCCGGAAGGCTGCGCGTCGATTCTGTGGAAAACCGCCGAGAAGGCACCGGATGCTGCCGAAGCCATGGGTATCACCGCTGACCGCCTGAAAGGCTTGGGTATCGTCGACAAGGTCATCGCCGAACCATTGGGTGGCGCGCATCGTGATCCGGTCGCCGCCGCTGCCTTGATTCGCGAAGAGTTGAGCAGTCAGCTGGCGATGCTCAAGGAGTTCGATAACGATGAGCTGCTGGCCCGCCGTTATGACCGCTTGATGAGCTACGGTCTGTAAGCTGCGTCGCCACGTTCGTTCCCACGTCTTGCGGGCTTTTGCCCGAAAGGCGTGGGAGCGAACCGCGCGACACTTCCTTTGTTCGCGAAAGGGCTGGCTTGAGCATTGAACCGTTCAGTGCGTGAATAAGCGAAGTTCGGTGAGAAACACCAATGACCACCTCCACACACAGCGGTCATGACCTTCCTGCCAGGCTCCTTCAGGCTTTGGCTCCCTGGCGCAACGCGCCAACCTGGCATATCGGCTTTTCCGGTGGCCTCGATTCCACGGTGCTGTTGCATCTTCTGGCTAAGCTCGCCAAGTGCGAAAGCCTGCCTGTCTTACACGCCATTCATGTTCATCACGGCCTGCAGGCCTCAGCCAATGCGTGGCCTGAACATTGTCGGCAGGTTTGTCAGGCGCTGGGTGTGGCATTTGAGCTGGTTCGGGTAAACGTCGATCCTGGTGCGAGCATCGAGCAGGCTGCCCGGCAGGCGCGTTACACCGCGTTCACTGACAGGCTGGCTGAGGGGGATGTGTTGCTCACCGGCCAGCACCGTGACGATCAGGCCGAGACCCTGCTGTTCCGTCTGCTGCGCGGCGCTGGTGTACGCGGTCTGGCTGCCATGCCCGGTCAGCGAATTCTGGGGCGTGGGCATTTGGTGCGACCGCTGTTGGCAGTGTCTCGTGTCGAACTTGAAGGCTACGCACATCAGCACGGTCTGCATTGGGTCGAAGACCCGAGCAACGACGACTCTCGGTTCTCGCGCAACTTCTTGCGCAGTGACGTGCTGCCATTGCTGACCTCCAGATGGCCTCAGGCATCGACCAGTCTGGCGCGCACGGCGTGCCACCTCGGCGAAGCACAGCAATTGCTGGACGAGCTTGCGGTGCAGGATCTGGCCGGTGCCCAGGCCACGACACCATTTGCCTGGCTTGGTTTGCCGGTGCTGAGCATTGGCCCGCTTGCCGTGCTGTCCGCAGCAAGGCAGCGCAATGCACTGCGCCACTGGCTTGCGCCGCTGACGCGTTTGCCGGATACCGATCACTGGGCTGGCTGGGAGGCATTGCGCGACGCAGCGCAGGATGCCCGTCCGCTGTGGCGGCTTGCCGATGGCGAGCTGCACAGGGCGCAGGGCTGCATCTGGTGGGTGCCCGCTGACTGGGAGCATGTCCGTCACCCGGTAACAGACTGGCCCGACTGCCGCACACCGTTGCACTTGCCGGGCAATGGCTGGGTAAGCCTTGAAGGTGATGTGCCGTGTGGCGCTCTGCAAATCCGCTACCGGCGGGGAGGTGAGGTGATGCACCTCGGCGGACGCGGCAGTCGTGATCTGAAACGGTTGCTCAACGAACAGGCTGTACCGGTTTTTCTGCGCGGCAGATTGCCGCTGCTCTACTGCGATAATGACTTGCTGGCCGTCGCCAACCTGCCTGGACTGGACGGTTCGCCCAATGAAAGCTGGCGTTTGCACTGGGTTGTACCGACCAGCGACCAAAGTTTGAGCTGAAAGGCCCTTTCAGGTAGACTACGCTCCCTTCTTGATACAACTTCTGTTGGTTCTTTTGAAACAACGCAAGTTGCCGGTTACCAACCAGTGTTTGCTGGGTAATTCTTAAAATGTAGCGCACACCACACTGGCTTCGGCCGGTCGGTTTCAACGCAGCAGTTTCGGGAGTGCACCGTGAATTTTGTCGGTAATCGGGGGCTTCGGCCTTCCTTCGCTATCCCCGGCGGCTCTGACCGCTTTAACGCAGACTTCTAGGGTTTTTCATGACGCGCTACATCTTCGTCACGGGCGGTGTTGTTTCTTCATTGGGGAAAGGCATTGCCTCGGCTTCATTGGCGGCCATCCTGGAGGCGCGGGGACTCAAGGTCACCATGCTCAAACTGGATCCCTATATCAACGTGGACCCAGGCACCATGAGCCCGTTCCAGCACGGTGAGGTGTTCGTCACTCACGACGGCGCCGAGACCGACCTGGACCTTGGTCACTACGAGCGGTTCATCCGCACCACCATGACCCAGAACAACAACTTCACCACCGGCCGTGTGTACGAACACGTCCTGCGCAAAGAGCGCCGTGGTGATTATCTGGGGGCGACCATTCAGGTCATTCCGCATATCACCGACGAAATCAAGCGCCGCATCATCAAGGGTGCAGGCGATGCCGACGTGGCGCTGGTCGAAATCGGCGGCACGGTGGGTGACATCGAGTCGCAGCCGTTCCTCGAGGCCATCCGCCAGTTGCGTTTCGAAGTGGGCGCACGCCGCGCGATGCTGATGCACCTGACGCTGGTGCCGTACATCGCTACTGCCGGCGAGACCAAGACCAAGCCGACTCAGCATTCGGTGAAGGAATTACGCTCTATCGGTCTGCAGCCTGATGTGCTGGTCTGCCGCTCCGACCACCCGATCGACGTGTCGTCGCGTCGCAAGATCGCTCAGTTCACCAACGTTGAAGAGCGCGCGGTTATCGCCCTTGAAGACGCGGACACCATCTACAAGATCCCGGGCATTCTGCATTCGCAAGGCCTGGACGATTTTGTGGTCGAGCGCTTCGGCCTGCAATGTGAGGGTGCCGATCTGTCCGAGTGGGACAAGGTCGTCGACGCCAAGCTCAACCCCGAGCACGAAGTCACCATCGCGATGGTCGGCAAATACATGGAACTGCTCGACGCCTACAAGTCGTTGATCGAAGCCATGAGCCACGCCGGCATCACCAACCGTACCAAGGTGAACCTGCGTTATATCGATTCCGAAGACATCGAAAACCAGGGCACCGGCCTGCTGGAAGGCGTGGATGCGATTCTGGTTCCAGGCGGCTTTGGCCTGCGTGGGGTCGAGGGCAAGATCACTGCCGTCCAGTTTGCACGGGAAAACAAGGTTCCGTATCTGGGCATCTGCCTGGGCATGCAAGTGGCGGTCATCGAGTTCGCACGTAACGTGCTGGGCTGGAAAGACGCCAACTCCACCGAGTTCAACCGTACCAGCGCGCACGCCGTGGTGGGTCTCATCACCGAGTGGGAAGATGCCACTGGTGCAGTCGAAACCCGTACCGAAAGTTCCGATCTGGGCGGCACCATGCGTCTTGGGGCGCAGGATTGCCAGCTTGAAGCCGGTTCGCTGGTACACGACTGCTACCGCAAGGACGTAATTGTCGAGCGTCATCGTCATCGCTATGAAGTGAACAACAATCTGCTGCCACAACTGATCGAGGCTGGCCTGAAGATCTCCGGTCGCTCCGGCGACGGTGCGCTGGTTGAAGTGGTCGAAGCACCGGATCATCCATGGTTCGTCGCTTGCCAGTTCCACCCGGAATTCACTTCCACGCCCCGTGACGGTCATCCGCTGTTCAGCGGTTTCGTCAAGGCGGCACTGGCTCAACATCAGAAAAACTCCTGACAGGGACTTCACACATGGCTCAGAAAACAATTCGCGTAGGTTCGATCGAGATCGCCAACGATAAGCCAATGGTGCTGTTCGGCGGCATGAACGTACTCGAATCCCGGGATATGGCCATTCAGGTCTGTGAAGAGTACGTAAGGGTGACCGAAAAGCTCGGTATCCCTTATGTGTTCAAGGCCAGCTTCGACAAGGCCAACCGCTCTTCGGTGAATTCCTACCGCGGGCCGGGCCTTGAAGAGGGCATGCGCATTTTCGAAGAGATCAAGCGCACCTTCAACGTGCCGTTGATCACCGACGTGCACGAGCCTCATCAGGCTGCCGTGGCTGCCGAAGTGTGCGACATCATCCAGTTGCCGGCCTTCCTGTCGCGTCAGACCGATCTGGTCGTTGCGATGGCGAAGACCGGCGCAGTCATCAACATCAAGAAAGCCCAGTTTCTCGCACCTCAGGAAATGAAACACATCCTGACCAAGTGCGAAGAGGCGGGTAATGATCAGTTGATTCTCTGCGAGCGGGGTTCCAGCTTCGGTTACAACAATCTGGTGGTGGACATGCTCGGCTTCGGCGTCATGAAACAGTTCGAATACCCGATCCTGTTCGATGTGACACACGCCCTGCAAATGCCGGGTGGTCGCTCCGATTCTGCCGGTGGCCGCCGCGCTCAGGTCCTGGATCTGGCCAAGGCAGGCATCAGCCAGAATCTGGCCGGCCTGTTCCTTGAAGCGCATCCGGACCCTGACAACGCCAAATGCGACGGCCCGTGTGCCCTGCGTCTGGACAAGCTGGAGCCGTTCCTGGCCCAGCTCAAGTCACTGGATGAACTTGTCAAAAGTTTTCCGATCGTAGAGACCGCTTGAACAGGGTTCTCCGGTAAAGTGCCGTTCCCCGTCATTCGTGACGGGGTTGTCGCATTCAGACCTGCCTTTTTTTGCGTCTGACTGCGAGCATTGTTTTCCCAGCTGCGTCGTTTTCGTCAATCTTGGAGTGTTTACAACAATGGCAAAAATCGTCGACATCAAAGGTCGTGAAGTTCTCGACTCCCGTGGCAATCCCACTGTAGAAGCAGATGTGGTCCTCGATAACGGCATCGTTGGCAACGCCTGCGCGCCGTCTGGTGCCTCAACCGGCTCGCGCGAAGCGCTGGAGCTGCGTGATGGCGACAAGAGCCGTTACATGGGCAAGGGCGTTCTGAAGGCTGTAGCCAACATCAACGGCCCTATCCGTGACCTGCTTCTGGGCAAGGACCCGGTTGACCAGAAGGCTCTGGATCACGCGATGATCAAGCTGGACGGCACCGAGAACAAGGCAAGCCTGGGCGCAAACGCCATCCTCGCGGTCTCCCTGGCAGCTGCCAAGGCGGCGGCTCAGGATCAGGATCTGCCGTTGTACGCGCACATCGCCAACCTCAATGGCACACCGGGCGTGTACTCCATGCCGGTGCCGATGATGAACATCATCAACGGTGGCGAGCATGCTGATAACAACATCGACATCCAGGAATTCATGATCCAGCCTGTCGGCGCCAAAACCTTCGCTGAAGGCCTGCGCTGGGGCACCGAGATTTTCCATCACCTCAAGGCAGTGCTCAAGGCGCGTGGCCTGAACACCGCTGTCGGTGACGAAGGCGGTTTCGCCCCTAACCTGGCGTCCAACAAGGAAGCGCTCGACGCTATTGCCGAAGCCGTCGCCAATGCGGGTTACACGCTGGGCACCGACGTGACCCTGGCGCTGGACTGCGCGGCGAGCGAGTTCTACAAGAACGGCAAGTACAAACTCAGCGAAGAGGGCGAGTACAGCTCCGCCGAGTTTGCCGAATACCTTGCCGAGCTGACGCGCAAGCACCCGATCATTTCCATTGAAGACGGTCTGGACGAGTCCGACTGGGATGGCTGGAAAGTTCTCACCGACAAGATCGGCGAGAAAGTCCAACTGGTCGGTGACGACCTGTTCGTAACCAACACCAAGATCCTGAAAGAAGGCATCGACAAGAAGATCGCCAACTCGATTCTGATCAAGTTCAATCAGATCGGCTCCCTGACCGAAACGCTGGAAGCCATTCAGATGGCCAAGGCTGCCGGTTACACTGCGATCATCTCTCACCGTTCCGGCGAAACCGAAGACTCGACCATTGCCGACCTGGCTGTGGGCACGTCTGCCGGTCAGATCAAAACCGGTTCGCTGTGCCGCTCCGACCGCGTTTCCAAGTACAACCAACTGCTGCGCATCGAGGAGCAATTGGGCTCCAAGGCCGCGTATCGTGGTCGTGCCGAGTTTCGCGGTTGAGCCATAGATGGTAAAAAGACGCAGAGTGCTGCACAGACTCGAGTCACCTGACTTGCCTGCGCAGCTTCGATGCTGACGCTCCGCGGTAATCTGGAGTGATTGAGCCTGGCTTATGTCAGGCTCAATGCCCTCAGTCGTTTGTTGTTCACGTTGGCTCTGCTGTCTTTTTTACTGGGTACCTGATATTTCAATGCGCAGTCCTAACTGGTTGTTCCTCGTCCTGCTCCTGTTGCTGGCTGGCTTGCAGTACCGCCTTTGGGTCGGTAACGGAAGCCTTGCGCAAGTGGCCAGCCTGACTCAGCAGATTGCCGACCAGCACGCTGAGAATGAGGTGCTGCTGGAGCGCAACCGCGTGCTTGATGCCGAGGTCATGGAGTTGAAAAAGGGTCTGGAAACCGTCGAAGAACGTGCCCGACATGAACTCGGCATGGTCAAGGACGGCGAAACCCTTTACCAGCTCGCGCAATAATCAAGTTGGTGCCATGAAAGACTTTCTTCCTGCCTTCTGGGCAGTGATACCTGCAGCGGGCATTGGTGCTCGCATGGCAGCTGACCGTCCCAAGCAATATTTGCAACTGGGCGGCCTGACAATTCTTGAACACAGCCTGCTTTGCTTTCTCGATCACCCTCGGCTCAAGGGCCTGGTGATCAGTCTGGCTGTGGACGACCCTTACTGGGCTGCATTGCCCTGCGCTAAAGATGCCCGCATTCAGCGAGTGGATGGCGGCAGCGAGCGTTCAGGCTCGGTGCTCAATGCGCTTCTGCATCTGCATGCTCAGGGCGCGAGCGACAATGACTGGGTGCTTGTGCATGACGCTGCGCGCCCTAATCTGGCGCGTAGTGATCTGGATAATCTGCTCGGCGAGCTGGCTGACGACCCGGTTGGCGGCCTGCTGGCCGTACCGGCCCGGGATACCCTCAAACGTGCCGACAGCAGTGGTCGCGTGCTTGAAACCGTGGACCGGAGCCTGATCTGGCAAGCATTCACGCCGCAGATGTTTCGTCTTGGGGCCCTGCATCGCGCCTTGGCGGACAGTCTGGTGTCGAATGTGAGCATCACCGATGAAGCATCGGCGATCGAGTGGGCAGGGCAGTCGCCGCGACTGGTCGAAGGGCGGTCCGATAACATCAAGGTCACTCGCCCCGAGGATCTTGAATGGTTGCGTCAACGCCGCACTGAGTTCGGTCGCTGACTACTGGCGGTACTCATCGCGCATCGCCAAGCCTTCTTTAAGATAGTCCACCAGCTTGCGCACCTTGGGCGACAGGTGCCTTTGCTGAGGATAAAGCGCCCAGACGGCAGTATTGGGCGGTTGATGGGCTTCCAGCAATGAAACCAGCGTTCCATCGTTGAGGTGTTTCTGCACGTAATAGTCCGGCAACTGACACAGGCCGACCCCATGCAACGCGGCATCCAGCACCGCCTGGCCGCTGTTGCAGCGCCAGTTGCCTTGCACTCTCTGAGAGAACTCGCGGCCATTCTGCTGAAGCTGCCAGGTATCGCTGCCCCCGACCAGACAGTTGTGGCGATTCAGCTCCGACAGGCTGTGAGGTCGTCCATAGCGTTCAATGTAGGAAGGCGAAGCACACAGATACATTTGCCGTGGCGCGAGGCGAGTTGCAACCATGCGCGAATCCTGTAGCCGGCCAAGGCGAATCGCCAGATCCATCCCTTCATGCACCAGATCGAGCGTCTCATTGCTCAGCTCGATGTCGACCCGCAAGTGCGGATACAGGTCCATGAAGCGTGTCACCAGGGGCGTGATGAAGCGCTCGCCATAAGCCACAGCGCAGGTCATGCGCAGCAACCCTTTCGGCTCGCTGGCCAGATCGCCTACAGCGCGCAGTGCTTCTTCGCGGCCGTCCTGCAAACGTTGGCAGTGATGCAAAAAAGTTTGACCAGCCTCGGTCAGCGCGACCTTGCGCGTGCTGCGATAAAGCAAACGGGTTTGCAGTCGTTCTTCAAGGCGCACGATCTGACGGCTGATATGTGACGAGGAAACCCCAAGCCTTTGTGCAGCCGCTGTGAACTGGCCGCATTCAGCGACCGCAACGAATTCGTCCAGACCTTCCCAGCGATTGATGTGCATGGATTATCCCTGTACAGCATTAATGTTTTGCTTTTGGCCGTATTACTCGCCAATTGGCACTGTACTACACTGCATACCTTGTTTTTACCCGTCGGAGAAGTTTGATGATCAAGTCGCGCGCTGCTGTCGCTTTTGAAGCCAAAAAGCCATTGGAGATCGTTGAAGTCGATGTCGCCATGCCCAAGGCGGGAGAAGTGCTGCTCAGAGTAGTGGCCTCCGGCGTCTGCCATACCGATGCCTACACACTTTCAGGTGCCGATCCCGAGGGGATTTTCCCGTCGATTCTCGGTCATGAAGGCGGTGCGATTGTCGAAGCCATTGGCGAAGGTGTCACCTCTGTCGCGGTCGGTGATCACGTTATTCCGCTGTACACCCCGGAATGCCGCCAGTGCAAATTCTGCCGTTCGGGCAAGACCAACCTGTGTCAGGCGATTCGTGCCACGCAGGGTAAAGGCCTGATGCCGGATGGCACCACGCGTTTTTCCTACAAGGGCGAGCCGATTTTCCACTACATGGGCACTTCGACCTTCTCCGAATACACCGTACTGCCGGAAATCTCGGTGGCCAAAATCGACAAGCAGGCACCGCTGGAAAAAGTCTGCCTGCTGGGTTGTGGTGTCACCACCGGTATCGGTGCGGTGCTCAACACTGCCAAGGTCAAGCCTGGCGATACAGTAGCGATCTTCGGTCTGGGCGGTATCGGTCTCTCAGCGTTGATCGGCGCGGTCAAAGCCAAAGCGTCTCGAATCATCGCCATCGATATCAACCCGGCCAAGTTCGAGATCGCCAAACAGTTGGGCGCGACTGACTGCGTCAATCCGAAAGATTTCGACCGTCCTATTCAGGAAGTCATTGTTGACATGACCGATGGCGGCGTCGACTTCTCGTTTGAGTGCATCGGTAATGTGCAACTGATGCGTGCAGCACTGGAATCCTGCCACAAGGGCTGGGGCGAGTCGGTCATCATCGGCGTGGCCGGTGCCGGTCAGGAAATCTCTACCCGTCCGTTCCAGCTGGTGACAGGACGCGTATGGCGCGGTTCGGCATTTGGTGGCGTGCGTGGCCGCACCGAACTGCCAAGCTATGTCGACATGGCGCAGACCGGTGAAATCCCCCTGGACACGTTCATCACCCATACCATGGGCCTGGAAGACATCAACAAGGCGTTCGACCTGATGCATGAAGGCAAAAGCATCCGCACCGTCATTCATTTTTGAGGAGCAGCGGCAAGCGGCAAGCACGAAGATTTGTTACATGCTTGTAGCTTGCCGCTTGCAACTGGAGGAAGCGACATGCCTTTGGAAAATATTTCCTGCCAGAAAAGCTTCGGCGGCTGGCACAAGCGTTACAAACACCACTCTCAAGTACTGGGTTGTGACATGGTGTTTGCGGTCTATCTGCCGCCCCAGGCAGAGCAGGGCAGCAAGCTCCCGGTGCTGTACTGGTTGTCCGGTCTGACCTGCACCGACGAGAACTTCATGCAGAAAGCCGCAGCTCACCGGCTTGCGGCCGAGCTGGGCATTATTATCGTGGCACCTGACACCAGCCCGCGCGGTGCCGACGTAGCAGACGACCCTGAAGGTGCCTGGGACTTCGGTCAAGGGGCGGGCTTCTATCTCAATGCCACCGAACAGCCATATGCGCGACATTACCAGATGCATGATTACGTCGTCAGGGAGCTGCCAGCCCTTATCGAAGAGCACTTCCCGGCGTCAGAGGCGCGCAGTATCAGCGGGCACTCGATGGGCGGGCATGGGGCGCTGGTCTGCGCACTGCGCAATCCCGGTCGCTACAGGTCGGTATCGGCGTTCTCGCCGATCAGCAATCCGATTGACTGCCCGTGGGGGCAAAAGGCGTTCTCCCGTTATCTGGGTGAAGACCGTTCGCGTTGGCGCGAGTGGGATGCCAGTGTGTTGATTGGGCAAGCGTCGGAAAAACTGCCGACGCTGGTGGATCAGGGTGATCGTGATGACTTTCTGGTCAATCAGCTCAAGCCTGAAGTTCTGGTTCAGGCCGCCAAGGCTGCGAACTATCCGCTGACCTTGCGGATGCAGCCAGGTTATGACCACAGCTATTTCTTCATCGCCAGCTTCATCGAAGACCATCTAAGGCATCACGCTGAAGCCTTGAACAGCTAACGAGCGCCAAAGCAGGTAGAATCACGCCCTGACTTTTTTCAGGGCGTTTTTTATGCGTATTGGCCATGGCTATGATGTGCACCGTTTCGCTGAAGGCGACTTCATTACCTTGGGCGGCGTGCGGATTGCACACGGGTTCGGCCTGCTGGCCCATTCCGATGGCGATGTCCTGCTGCATGCCCTGAGCGATGCGCTCCTGGGGGCCGCGGCACTGGGTGATATCGGCAAGCACTTTCCTGACACCGATCCGCAGTTCAAAGGTGCCGACAGCCGCGTGCTGCTGCGTCATGTCCTCAAGCAGATCCACGGCAAAGGCTGGAAAGTCGGTAATGTCGACGCCACCATTGTTGCCCAGGCACCGAAAATGGCACCGCATATCGATGCCATGCGTGCCTTGATCGCTGAAGATCTACAGGTTGAGCTGGACCAGGTGAACGTGAAAGCGACAACGACAGAAAAACTCGGCTTTACCGGACGTGAAGAAGGCATCGCGGTGCATGCCGTTGCGTTGTTGCTGCGCGCATGAATGAACTTGAACTGCTTGGCCCCAGGGCCTACGGCGATGCACTGGGTCGTGCAGCCCTCAAGGCGACTGCCGAAGACTTTCAGGTCGACGAGGTGCTGGACATTCCGCTTTCAGGCGATGGCGAGCATTTATGGCTGTGGGTCGAAAAACGCGGCCTGAATACCGAAGAGGCGGCACGTCGGCTGGCCCGGGCCGCGGGGGTGCAGTTGCGTACGGTCAGCTATGCCGGTCTCAAGGACCGCCAGGCACTGACCCGCCAGTGGTTCAGCATTCAACTGCCGGGCAAGGCCGATCCTGATCTGTCGGCCGCGCAGGACGATACGCTGCAAATTCTCAAAAGCACTCGACACAAGCGCAAGCTACAACGCGGTGCTCACGCAGCGAATGGCTTTACGCTGCGGCTGACGCAACTGGACGCTGATACGGACGCTTTGAACCAGCGCCTTGAAATAATTGCCCGGCAGGGCATCCCCAACTACTTTGGTACGCAGCGTTTCGGTTATCAGGGCGGAAATCTTGGCGAGGCACGCGATTACGCTGCCCGCAAAGCGCTGCCTGAGCAACGTGCGGTGCGTTCGCGACTGTTATCAACGGCGCGCAGCTACCTGTTCAATCGGGTTCTGGCAGCCCGCGTTGCCGATGGCAGCTGGGAAAAGGCTCAGGTAGGGGATTTGCTCGCTTTCACCGACAGCCGCAGCTTTTTTCCGGCGGGTGTTGATGAGTGCAGCGATCCTCGGCTGGCGATTCTCGATCTGCACCCTACCGGGCCGCAGTGGGGTGAAGGCCCTTCGCCAGCCGGAGGCGCGACGGCAGAACTGGAAAATGCCATCGCCAATGATGAGTCTGCGTTGCGTGACTGGCTGGTCAGAGCGGGCATGGAGCACGAACGACGCATCCTGCGACTGCCCATTGGGCGGCTGACGTGGCATTATCCCGAGTCTGACATTCTGCAACTGGAATTCGTCCTTCCGCCCGGATGCTTCGCCACCGTTTTAGTGCGCGAACTCATTGATCTGGTGCCGGTTGGGCAGACGGACAGCCCATGCGTATTCTGATATCAAATGATGACGGGGTGAACGCGCCCGGTCTTGTCGCGCTCCATGCGGCGCTGGCGGACTATGCCGAGTGCGTGGTGATCGCCCCTGATCAGGACAAAAGCGGTGCCAGCAGTTCCCTGACACTCGACCGGCCCTTGCACCCACATGCACTGGCCAACGGCTTCATCAGTCTCAATGGTACGCCGACCGACTGCGTGCATCTGGGGATTCATGGGTTATTGGAGCATCAACCGGACATGGTGGTTTCAGGTATCAACCTGGGTGCCAATCTGGGCGACGATGTACTGTATTCCGGAACGGTCGCTGCAGCGCTCGAAGGGCGTTTTCTGCAGCGTCCGTCGTTTGCCTTTTCGTTTTTGTCACGTCAGCCGGATAATCTGGCGACGGCGGCGCATTATGCGCGTTTGCTGGTTGAGGCCCATGAGCAACTCGACCTGCCACCCCGCACGGTACTGAACGTGAATATTCCGAACCTGCCGCTTGAGCATATCCGCGGCATTCAACTGACCCGACTGGGGCACCGTGCCCGTGCTGCGGCGCCGGTAAAGGTTGTCGACCCGCGTGGTCGTGCCGGCTACTGGATTGCCGCTGCCGGCGATGTCGAGGACGGCGGTGCTGGCACCGACTTCCATGCGGTCATACAGGGTTATGTATCGATTACGCCGTTGCAGCTGGATCGAACTTATCAGGACGGATTCAGCAGCCTGAATACCTGGCTGGAGGGTCTTCGTTGATGTCGCGCGAGCAGGATGATCTATTGCGTCGCGGGATCGGGATGACCTCGCAGCGCACCCGTGAACGTCTGATCCAGCGCCTCTGCGAAGAGGGTATTTCCAACCAGCGGGTGCTGGACGTCATTCGCAAGACGCCCCGGCATCTGTTTGTCGATGAAGCGCTGGCGCATCGCGCTTATGAAGACACAGCGCTGCCCATCGGCCACAACCAGACGATTTCCCAGCCTTACATGGTCGCGCGGATGAGCGAGCTGCTATTGGCAGCAGGTCCGCTGGACAAGGTCATGGAGATCGGTACAGGGTCGGGCTACCAAACCGCGGTGCTGGCGCAGCTGGTGGAGCGTGTATTTTCGGTCGAGCGTATCAAAGTCCTTCAGGACCGCGCCAAGGAGCGTCTGGTCGAGCTCAATCTGCGTAATGTGGTTTTCCGCTGGGGCGACGGCTGGGAAGGCTGGCCTGCTCTGGCACCTTATAACGGCATCATCGTCACGGCAGTGGCAACCGACGTACCGCAGGCGCTGCTTGATCAACTGGCACCTGGAGGTCGGCTGGTCATACCGGTGGGTTCGGGAGAGGTTCAGCAATTGATGCTGATCATCCGTGAAGAAAACGGTTTTTCCCGGCACGTACTGGGGGCTGTGCGCTTCGTGCCACTGCTCAACGGGCCAATCGCGTGAAGATTGTCTGCGGTAAACAGTGAATTCTGGCTTCAGTCATTGGTCTACAGCGCGCGGCCCGGAATGTTGAATGGCCTGATGGCATCATTCCATGTAGCTGATTGATACATAACAACGTTTTTTCAACGGTTAATCACTGGCTGCCCGTCGCTATTACGGCACAATAGGCATCTTTTTTGAATTCAGTCACCAGTAAAGGGAGTGGCGGGTGAGTCTCACAGTCATTCAGCAGCTCAGGTCTTCAAGAAGTTATCAGCGTCTGGTGATTGGCATTGCTCTCAGTGTCCTTTTGGTCGGCTGCTCCAGCACGCCTTCAGGCGGTGTTCGTGTCGTTGATCGTAACGGTAATGCCGTTGCCCAGCGCCCGACGGTAACCACCGGCCAATACGTGGTCAGGCGCGGCGACACGCTTTTTTCTATTGCATTCCGTTACGGCTGGGACTGGAAAGCGCTGGCTGCCCGTAATCAGATCCCCGAGCCGTTTACCATCAAGCCAGGTCAGACAATTCGCTTTGACGGGCGCTCCTCTTCAACGCAGGACGTAGCGTCGACTTCTGGCGCAGGACGTCCGGTGACCTCTACATCAACCAGCACCAGCAGTTCCGGGTCCGTCAAAACTACGGTTATTTCCAAGCCTGTTGCGGTTGTACCTGTGGTAATACCTCCTTCTGCGACCACCGGGACAGGCCCGGCCGGCAAGTCTCCGACGGGTTGGACCTGGCCTTCGAGTGGCATTTTGATAGGAAAATTTTCCTCAAACGGCAGTTTGAATAAAGGAATTGATATCGCTGGTGATTTGGGACAGCCTGTTTTGGCAGCGTCTGATGGTTCAGTTGTTTACGCCGGAAGTGGATTACGGGGCTACGGCGAATTGATCATCATCAAACACAGCGATACCTACGTCAGTGCCTACGGTCATAATCGCAGGCTTTTGGTACGGGAAGGTCAACAGGTCAAGGCAGGGCAAACGATTGCCGAGATGGGGTCAACAGGAACTGACCGGGTGAAACTGCATTTTGAGATTCGCCGCCAAGGGAAACCTGTAGATCCATTGGGATTTTTGCCACGTCGTTGATAGTTGCCAGCCTGTTCCGGGCGTATTAGGAACAGGCTCAAGTGTTGCCATGGAATCAGGCGATACTGGAGCTTGAGGTCGAACTCACCAAAGGACTAAAACAATGGCTCTTGGCAACGAAGCGCCGGAGTTTGACATCGATGATGAAGTGCTCCTTATGGAAGCCGGCATTGTCCTGAAGGAAGCGTCAAACGAGAAGCAGCCACCCGCTGCCTCCGGACGCGCCAAGGTCAAGCATTCAACATCGCTCAAACAACACAAGTACATTGACTACACGCGGGCGCTTGATGCTACCCAGCTGTACCTCAATGAAATCGGTTTTTCCCCTCTGCTGTCCCCGGAAGAAGAAGTTCATTTTGCGCGTCTGTCGCAAAGTGGAGACCCGGCCGGGCGCAAGCGCATGATTGAAAGCAATCTGCGTCTGGTAGTGAAAATTGCCAGACGCTATGTCAATCGTGGGCTGTCATTGCTTGACCTGATCGAGGAGGGCAACCTGGGGTTGATTCGGGCGGTTGAAAAATTCGACCCTGAACGAGGCTTTCGTTTTTCTACCTACGCCACCTGGTGGATTCGTCAGACCATCGAACGCGCGATCATGAATCAGACCCGGACCATCCGGCTGCCGATTCACGTCGTCAAGGAGCTGAACGTTTATCTACGCGCGGCCCGAGAACTCACCCAGAAGCTGGATCACGAACCTTCTCCCGAAGAAATTGCCAATCTGCTGGAAAAACCGGTAGGTGAAGTCAAGCGCATGCTCGGCCTCAACGAGCGTGTCTCTTCGGTGGACGTCTCGCTGGGGCCTGATTCGGACAAGACCCTGCTCGACACCTTGACCGACGATCGTCCAACCGACCCCTGTGAGCTACTGCAGGACGATGACCTGTCCCAGAGCATCGATCAATGGTTGTCTGAGTTGACCGAGAAGCAGCGCGAGGTCGTCATCCGCCGCTTTGGCTTGCGCGGGCATGAAAGCAGCACACTTGAAGATGTAGGGCTTGAGATCGGTCTGACGCGTGAGCGGGTCAGGCAGATCCAGGTTGAAGGGCTTAAGCGCCTGCGTGAGATCCTTGAAAAGAACGGGCTGTCCAGCGAGTCTCTCTTTCAGTAACCATCTCTTCGTAACGTCAATCCAGGGCCGATATAACACAGACTGTGTATATCGGCCTTTTTATATGTCTTTCGTCATTTGAATGTCGTAGGTCAATGTGTCTGTTCGGCCTTTCAGCTTTCAAAGCCTGTAAGTCATTGCGTACGGTTGCTGTAAGTCATTCAGGTAACAAGAGTGAGGCTTGTCGCCAAACAGCTGCGTTTTAGGATTTAACACCTTGTTTTAAATGGAAATTATATTTTCGAAGGCGACTGCCATGGAAATATCCTGGAGCGTTTGAGGTGTTGCTCTGCCGGGGTAAATCTCTAATATCGAAGCTGTGCCAACGGACAGGCACAGGCCATCAAGGACGACGGTCAAGGACATCGCGGGATGCGATTCATCAGGATGATGACCAGGGAATACAGGGATCAGGGATAAAATGTGGGCGGGTCATACCGCCCCTTTTTTTGTCTGCAGAAAACCGGACTGTCCAACAAAAAAGGCCCTCTAGAGGGCCTTTTTTCTGTATGGAATCTAGCGTTCCAGATCAGCGATCTTGCCGGGTTTGCCATCCCACTCTGCCGCATCCGGCATAGCGTCTTTCTTTTCGGTGATATTGGGCCAGACTTCGGCAAGCTCAGCGTTGAGCTCGATGAAGTTTTCCATGCCAGCGGGAATCTCGTCTTCCGAGTAAATGGCCACGGCAGGGCACTCAGGCTCGCAGAGCGCGCAGTCGATACACTCGTCCGGGTGGATCACCAGGAAATTCGGGCCTTCGTAAAAGCAGTCCACCGGACAGACTTCTACGCAGTCGGTGTACTTGCACTTGATGCAGTTGTCGGTGACGACGAAGGTCATTTCTAATTTTCTCCTCAGGCGGCTGCGGCAGAGCCCTTCCAGACAGGGGTGCCAGGTTCGGGAGGTTTCCCGGCCCTATGAAAACACGTGCTTTTGGTGGGTGGCCTTGAAGCGGTAAGACTGCGTCGTCTGCTACCTGTCCCTGCCACCTACCGATGGTTCGCTGCATTTTCACGCGGCTCGAAAAACGCCTCGACCAGGCTAAAAGCCGAGAGCGTCCCAAACCGCGCGGGATTCTAACAGTATGTAACGCTTCGCGTCACAGGCGAGTTTGCAATGTGTATAGCAAATCCAGCGCCTGCCGCGGGGTCATATCGTCGACCTTGACCTTCGACAGCTCGTCGAGCACCGGGTGCGGCAGACTTGCGAACATATCGCTCTGCTGCGGGACTGCGGGCTTGCCGGGTTTGGCGCGCGGCTGCTCGTGCGGCAGGCTGGTGGTTTCCAGACGCTGCAAGTGTTCCTTGGCGCGGCTGATGACCTTGCCCGGCACGCCGGCCAGTTGCGCCACGGCCAGACCGTAGCTCTGGCTCGCAGGCCCTGGCAGTACGCGGTGCAGGAAAACGATCCGCTCGTTATGCTCAGTGGCGTTCAGGTGCACATTGCTCACCAGCGGTTCGCTTTCCGGCAGCACTGTCAGCTCGAAATAGTGCGTCGCGAACAGTGTATAAGCACGCAGTTGCGCCAGACATTCCGCCGCTGCCCAAGCCAGCGAAAGGCCGTCGAAGGTACTGGTGCCACGTCCGACTTCGTCCATCAGCACCAGGCTTTTGTCAGTGGCATTGTGCAGGATGTTTGCCGTTTCGCTCATTTCGACCATGAACGTCGAGCGTCCACCGGCCAGGTCGTCGCTGGAGCCGATACGGGTGAAGATCCGGTCGACCAACGACAGTTCGCAGCTGGCAGCGGGCACGAAACTGCCGATATGCGCCAGCAGTACAATCAGCGCCGTCTGACGCATATAGGTCGATTTACCGCCCATGTTCGGGCCGGTAATGACCAGCATGCGCGTGCTGTCGTCCAGCGCCAGGTCGTTGGCGACAAACGGGGTACTCAGTACCTGCTCTACGACCGGGTGACGGCCCTGCTCGATGCGCATGCAGGGTTCGGCAACGAACCGTGGGCAGTTGAGGTCCAGATTCAGCGCGCGCTCCGCAAGGTTGCTCAGCACGTCCAGCTCAGCCAGCGCCGCTGCCGTGTCCTGCAGCGGCGCTAGATGGCCGATCAGGTCTTCAAGCAGCGCTTCGTAGAGCATCTTTTCACGTGCCAGTGCGCGGCTTTTGGCCGACAACGCCTTGTCTTCGAATTCCTTGAGCTCGGGCGTGATAAAGCGCTCGGCCCCCTTGAGGGTCTGGCGGCGTATGTAATCAGCCGGGGCCTGCTCGGCCTGTTTGCTCGGCAACTCGATGAAGTAGCCGTGCACGCGGTTGTAACCGACTTTCAGGTTGGCAAGACCGGTACGGGCCTTTTCGCGGGCTTCCAGATCGATCAGGAACTGACCGGCGTTTTCACTCAGCGATTGCAGATCATCCAGCTCAGCGTCGTAACCAGTCTTCAGAACACCGCCGTCGCGTATCACGGCAGGCGGATTGTCGATGATCGCGCGCTGCAGCAGATCAGCGAGTTCCGGATAGATGCTGGCGGTCTGCGCAAGTTGTTGCAGGTGCGGCGCTTCAAGATCGGTCATCGCCTGTTGCAGTTCGGGCAGAGCGCTCAGGGCATCGCGCAGACGGGCAAGGTCCCGTGGCCGAGCGTTACGCAGGCCGATACGCGCCAGAATCCGCTCGATGTCGCCGATTTCCTTGAGCTGCGGCTGCAGGTTCTCGAAGCGGTAGCGCTCCAGAAAGCAGGTAATGGACGTCTGGCGTGCCTGAAGAATCGTCAGGTCGCGCAACGGCCGGTTCAGCCAGCGGGTCAGCAGCCGCGTTCCCATCGCCGTCTGGCAACGGTCCATGACCGATTGCAGCGTATTGTCGCGGCCACCGGACAGGTTGGTGTCCAGCTCAAGGTTGCGCCGACTGGCGGCATCGAGGATTACCGTATCGTCGAGGCGTTCGTGGCGCAGGCTGCGCAAGTGGGGCAGGGCGGTACGCTGGGTTTCCTTGGCGTAGCTGAGCAGGCAGCCCGCAGCACCGATGGCGAGTGTCAGGTTTTCGCAACCAAAACCCTTCAGGTCCTGGGTTGAAAACTGCTGACACAGACTTTTATGGGCTGAGTCGCGCTCGAAATCCCACGGCGCACGACGTCGCGCACCACGGCGTTTTTCGGCAGGCAGACCTTGCGGCCAGTCGTCCGGAATCAACAGCTCGACCGGGTTGATGCGTTCAAGCTCGGCCAGCAGGTTCTCCCAGCCCTTGATCTCCAGCACACTGAAGTTGCCGCTGGTGATATCCAGCACGGCGAGGCCGAACAGGCGTTCGTCACCCAGTACGGCGGCAATCAGGTTATCCCTGCGCTCATCGAGCAAGGCCTCGTCGCTGATGGTTCCGGGCGTAATGATGCGGACCACCTGACGATCCACCGGGCCCTTGCTGGTGGCCGGGTCGCCGATCTGCTCGCAGATCACGACCGATTCGCCCAGCTTAACCAGTTTGGCCAGATAGCCTTCGGCGGCGTGATAAGGAATCCCGCACATGGGGATGCTCTGGCCTGCCGACTGACCGCGCGCGGTCAGGGTGATGTCCAGCAACTTGGCGGCTTTCTTCGCATCTTCGTAGAAGATCTCGTAGAAATCGCCCATGCGATAAAACATCAGTTGATCCAGGTGCTGGTTTTTGAGTTTCCAGTACTGCTGCATCATCGGAGTATGTGAGGACAGGTCGGAAATTGCTTTATTCATCAGTGGCTTAGGCAAGTTCTTGAGAGGAGTGAGGCAACCTTGAGGCATGACGGGTGGTCCCTCCTTGAATCGAGGGGCGTCTGCCGGGTATGTGCGATGGTCGCAAGGTTATCACGCTCAATCATGCGGTGCAGTTAGAGCGTACCTTCCGCTTATTGGTGACCGGGCGTTTCCTGACAGCCATCAACCTCGATTTGGCGTATAGACTTTCATCGCTGCTACTCGATAACCGGGCGGCACGCTATAAAAAAGGACTTTTATATGAAAAACAAACGAGCAAGGGATTCCGTCAACGGTCGCTTCATCCCGCTGGAAGAAGCCAGAAAAAGGCCGAGAGAAACGACGGTCGAAACGGTCAAAAAGCCGGAACGCAGGAAAGATGCGCGATAAACCGGCAATGGCAGACCCGCTTCAAGGCGGCTGCCTTGTCTCAGGAATCACTTTTACAGGCTTCCAGCATGAATGAGGACACCGTGGACGAGATAACCGGGCTGGCCAATACGCTTGGCAGGCTTCTCGGCGCAATGAACGCTCAAGTGACCACCGCCGAATCCTGCACAGGAGGCGGAATCGCCGAAGCGATCACACGCATCGCCGGCAGCTCGGCGTGGTTCGAAGCGGGTTATGTGACTTATTCAAATGCCCAGAAGACTCGGCAATTGGGCGTGCCCGAGGCACTGTTCGTAGAGGCCGGGGCGGTCAGCCAGCCTGTTGTCGAAGCCATGGTGCGAGGTGCGCAGCGTGAAAGCGGCGCGCGATTCGCCGTCGCAGTCAGCGGTGTTGCAGGGCCTGGCGGTGGTTCGCCGGATAAACCGGTCGGTACCGTATGGCTGTGTTGGGGCAAGGATGACGCGCTTGTCGCACAGCGTCGCCAGTTCGATGGCGACCGGGATCAGGTCCGTCGACAGACGGTCGAAGCCGCGCTGCAAGGGCTTATACAGCTTGCGCGTGGAGAAATGCCAAAACAGGGGTAGGCGCGCGCTCATCGCTGTGGAATAATACTGTCTACTTATACAGGTGTTGTGGCCATCAAGGCCCTAATTGAATTTGATTACGTGAGGACTTCAATGGACGACAACAAGAAGAAAGCCTTGGCTGCGGCCTTGGGTCAGATCGAGCGTCAGTTCGGTAAAGGTGCCGTGATGCGCATGGGCGACCATGATCGCCAGGCTATTCCTGCCATCTCCACCGGTTCGCTGGGTCTGGATATCGCACTGGGCATCGGCGGTCTGCCGAAAGGCCGGATCGTGGAAATCTACGGTCCAGAGTCTTCCGGTAAAACCACGCTGACGTTGTCGGTTATCGCGCAAGCCCAGAAAATGGGTGCTACCTGTGCGTTTGTCGACGCCGAGCACGCGCTTGATCCGGAATACGCCGGCAAACTGGGCGTCAATGTCGACGACCTGCTGGTTTCGCAGCCGGATACCGGTGAGCAGGCGCTTGAAATCACCGACATGCTGGTACGTTCCAACGCCATCGACGTCATCGTTGTCGACTCCGTTGCTGCGCTGGTGCCTAAGGCAGAGATCGAAGGCGAAATGGGCGACATGCACGTGGGTCTGCAGGCGCGTCTGATGTCGCAGGCACTGCGCAAGATCACCGGCAACATCAAGAACGCCAACTGCCTGGTGATCTTCATCAACCAGATCCGCATGAAAATCGGCGTGATGTTCGGCAGCCCGGAAACCACTACCGGTGGTAACGCCCTGAAGTTCTACGCTTCGGTACGTCTGGACATCCGCCGTACAGGCGCAGTGAAAGAAGGCGACGAGGTTGTCGGCAGCGAAACCCGCGTCAAGGTCGTGAAGAACAAGGTGGCTCCGCCATTCCGTCAGGCCGAGTTCCAGATTCTTTACGGCAAGGGTATCTACCTGAACGGCGAAATCGTTGATCTGGCCGTGCTGCATGGCTTTGTCGAGAAGTCCGGTGCCTGGTACAGCTACCAAGGCAGCAAGATCGGTCAGGGTAAAGCCAACTCGGCCAAATTCCTGGCAGACAATCCGGAAATCTGCAAAGCGCTCGAGAAGCAGATTCGCGACAAGTTGCTCACCCCTGGTGTCGACACCAAAGCTGTCGGTTCCCGCGAAGCTGCCGTTGCTGACGATATGGCCGAAGCAGACGCTGATATCTGATAGTCATGCCTGTCGTACTTGATACACCTGTCGCCGTAAGGCGCACTGCAATGGACCTGCTCGCACGTCGCGAGCACGGTCGGGTCGAGCTGACGCGTAAACTGCGTCAGCGCGGCGCTCCCCCTGAGCTTATCGATGCAGCACTCGACCGTCTGGTCGAGGAAGGTTTGCTCTCCGAGTCCCGTTACCTTGAAAGCTTCGTTTCTTATCGGGCACGTTCGGGCTATGGCCCTGTTCGTATTCGAGAAGAGCTGAATCAGCGTGGCTTGCAGCGGGCCGACATTGAGCAGGCGCTCAGGGAATGTGGTGTGGATTGGCAGGAGAAGCTTCACGAGCTCTGGCAGCGCAAGTTTGCCGGTGCTTTGCCTGTTGATGCTCGTGAGCGAGCCAGGCAGGGAAGGTTTCTGAGTTATCGCGGCTATCCGCTGGATATGATCGGCCGCTTGTTAAGCGGCCGTGGCGGGGATGACTGAGGTATCAGAGCGTTTTCTGTGGCGCTTGATCCTGCGCGCCATCTCTTGTCGCTGAGGCGTCCTCCCAGTTTTCCTGTTGATTGATGTAGTCCACCAGTTCACGAAGCCTGCCCTGATTGCGTCCTGTGAAGGTAAACGCAAGTCGTGTCAGGTGACTGAATTGAACTTCATCGTGCTCCTCGCCCTGATAGCTGTGCTGATGAAAGTTTTCATTGATACACAGATCGGCGAAAGCTTCCTGCATGTGCTCCAGAGCCTTCGCGCTGAGCGCGTGGCGCATGCGGATCACAAACTTGTTCTTCAGCCAGCGGCTGGAGTGGAAGTTGCCATAAAACTGGTTGATCTCTTCCACGGCGTCATCGGCGCTGTAGACCAGTCTCATCAGTTTCATATCGGCTGGCAGAATGTAGTGGTTGTCCTGCAACTGGTTTTTGATGAAGTCCAGTGCACCTTGCCAGAAGCTGCCGCCAGGGGTGTCCAGTAACACGACGGGCACCAGAGGGCTTTTGCCGGTCTGTATCAATGTAAGCACTTCCAGCGCTTCGTCCAGGGTTCCAAACCCGCCTGGACACAGCACCAGTGCGTCGGCTTCCTTGACGAAGAACAGCTTGCGTGTGAAGAAGAAGTGGAAAGGCAGCAGGTTTTCCGTGCCCTCCACCGTAGGGTTGGCGTGCTGCTCAAAGGGCAGGGTAATGTTGAACCCCAGGCTGTGTTTCAGACCTGCACCTGCGTGGGCTGCCGCCATGATGCCGCCACCTGCGCCGGTGATGACCATCATGTCCGAGCGGGCAAGCTTTTCGCCCAGCTCTCTGGCCTGTGCGTAAAGGGGGTGCTCTTGAGGGGTGCGAGCAGAGCCGAATACGGTGACTTTGCGGCGGCCCTTGAAGCGCTCGAGCACCCGAAAGGCTTTGTCCAGTTCGCGCAGGGTTTGCAGCGTTATCTTGACGTCCCAGCGATTGCGGTCGTCCTGGGCCATGCGCAACACCGTGAGCATCATGTCGCGATACAGCGGCAGGTTTCTGGTACCAGGAGCAACCTCGTTGATGTGCTCTTCAATTTTGCTGGTCAGGTCGAGCCCGTTGCTTTGAAAGTGTCGGGATAGAAGATCGTCAGGTACATACGGCATTCGGGGTTTATCCTCCTGCAGAATCAATGGCCCGGTGGGGCGTGTTGAATCGATGATGTCCCGGTTTGCAGAGAAAGGCTACCCATTCCCTGTTCATTGCCAGGGCGGATTCGTTGCAGGATGTCTTGAGCGTTGCTGAACTGACGCGCCTGAGGGACAGGCGCGCGGGGAGGGGGCTACGTGCCGGGGTGGCTTACTTTTTCGGCTTTACAGTGCAATCCGACGCCTGAAAGGTCTGGGTCGCAACCGGGCGGTTGGTCTTGTACTCGGTGAACTGATACTTGAGGACGGCTCCCTTGGTCATCAACTGGCGGAAACCGTTGTTGTGGCAAACGCTGTTGCCCAACTGGTTGCGCATCACGTCCGGGTTGGCGCGCATTTGCTGAGCCTGACCTTCGCGTACGCTCAAGTGGTTGATCAATTCGTTGCCACTGACGGTATAGCCCTGATCGAGGATGTCTTCGTTGATCGCTCTTGGCGTGCCGACACTGCTTTCCTTAGCGACTTTTTCCAGCATCTTGCTGAGTTCGAACTCCTGTTTCGACGCCGCCTGGGCGCATAGCGGAGCAACGAGCAAAAGCGTAAGGGTGGGTACGATAAGGCGCAGCATTAAACTCTCCTGATTAAGTGGCTGGCCGTTGGACCAGCGACTTCAAAGTGCGTTCCGGGCAGCCCGCCGATAACGCGGGTTGCAATGGCGCAGCAGTATAGAGCAGGAGTCTTCATCGGGCCTAGGGGCTGTACCCGTTTCAACACGGTCTCTCTGACACGGGAACAGCCCGAGGACCGAAAGCGGGTTGAAGTGCCGGTGCTCTGATAAACTGCGCGGACTTTAATCCTGCCGAGTCTTTGTGGTGTCGATGTATTCCCCCCGCAGGCGTGTCCTGTAATGAGTCATGCCGTTTCCCGTCTGCGCGACGAGCGTCTGGCCCGCAGTACCAAGCCCTTTATTGCTCGCGGCTCGCGCGCGCCGCGCTGTCCGGATTGCCGGGTTATCTCCAGTTATTGCCTGTGCGCGTGGCGACCTGCCGTGACTGCTGAGTCAGGCATGTGCCTGCTGATGTACGACACCGAGCCTTTGAAGCCGACCAACACCGGCTGGCTGATCGCCGATGTCATCAAGGACACCCACGCCTTCGGCTGGTCGCGAATAGATGTCGACGAGCAATTGCTCGCCTTGCTGGACGATCCGCAGTGGCAGCCGTATATCGTTTTTCCCGGTGAATTCGTTGCCGAGGAGCGTGTGGTCAATAAGGTGTCGCGCATGGATGGCAAGCGCCCACTGTTCATTCTGCTGGATGCCACCTGGACCGAGGCGCGCAAGATGTTCCGCAAAAGCCCGTATCTGGAAAGGTTTCCGGTGTTGACGCTGGAGCCCGAGCAGATCTCGCGTTACCGTTTGCGCCGATCAAGGCGAGACGATCACTTCTGTACTGCCGAAGTCGCCGCGCTTTGTCTGGAGCTGGCCGGGGATACCTGCGCCAGTGGTGTACTGGATGCTTATCTGGATGTGTTCAGCGCTCATTATCTGGGTGCCAAGTACCTCAAGCCGATAGACCCCGACGACGCGGCCCACACTCATTTGAAGGCTTTTATTTGAAGGCTTTCTATCACGCAGTGTTGCGGATCTGCCCTGTATGGGCTAATTGCCATCCATGTTCTCGGGCAATGACGCTTCGCGCTTGACCGTCATGGTCTTGCTGGGCATGCTTGGCGCCGCCTGGAAGCCGATTCATCTTGTCTGGTGTGGCACCGACGCTCTTTTCGGGTTGTCGCGATGCGCATTCGCCAGTCTTGCTGGGTGGCCGATTCTGTCGGCCCTCACTATAAAAACAGGATCACTACATGACCTACGACATCCTGATCGCTGATGATCATCCCCTGTTTCGCAGTGCGCTGCATCAGGCGCTGAGCATTGGCCTGGGGCCTGAAGCGCGGCTCGTCGAGGCAGAAAGCATTGCCCAGCTTGAATCCCGTCTGGGAGAGAAGGCTGATTGGGATCTGGTTCTGCTGGACCTGAACATGCCAGGGGCTTATGGCTTCTCCGGGCTGGTCCTGTTGCGCGGCCAATATCCGCAGATACCGGTGGTGATGGTTTCGGCTCAGGAAGAGGCGTCGATAGTGGTGCGTTCCAGAGAGTTTGGTGCCAGCGGGTTCATTCCTAAATCCAGCCCCCTTGAAGTCATTCAGCAGGCGGTGCGCACCGTGCTCGATGGCGACGTCTGGTGGCCGCCGCAGGTCAATGAAGTGATCAGTGTTTCGGATGAAGCGAAGGCTGCAAGCGCTGGCCTTGCCAGCCTCACGCCCCAGCAGTTTCGAGTATTGACGATGGTCTGTGAGGGGCTGCTGAACAAGCAGATTGCCTCAGAACTCAGCGTCTCCGAAGCCACTATCAAGGCGCACGTCACGGCGATTTTCCGCAAGCTTGGCGTACGCACGCGAACTCAGGCAGCGTTGTTGTTACAGCAGCTTGAGTCCATCTCGTCCAGTTAACGGTGTTCAGGTTGCGAGCATTCACGCTTTTTTGACCTTTAGTGCCTTAGCTTTCCTCATCTTTTTTACACAGCAGCCTCTCTATGTCGCCCTTCAAAGGCCAAACCGGTCTAAAACGTATCCTCAATGCCGCAGGCTATTCTCTGGACGGTCTGTCAGCTGCTTTCAAAGGCGAAGCCGCTTTCCGCCAGCTGGTACTGCTTAACGTGGTGTTGGTCCCGCTATCGTTTTTCCTGCACGTCAGCAAGGCCGAGCATGCCTTGCTGGTCGCCGTTTGCCTGCTGGCCCTGATTGTAGAATTGCTCAACTCAGCTGTAGAGGCTGCCATCGACCGAATCTCTCTGGACCTGCACCCATTGTCCAAGAACGCCAAGGACATGGGCAGCGCTGCCCAGTTCATCGCCTTGAGCATGATCGCTCTGGTGTGGGGCATTGTGCTGCTGGGTTAGGGCTTGTTCAATACAGGCTTGGCAGCACGATCTCGTCGCTGCGCTTCACTCCGGCGGTGAACGCGCGGCACAGTTCGAGGAATTCGCGCATGGCTGACGTCTGATATTTCTGTTTGTGCCAGATGAAATAGAACTGACGCGCCAGATCCAGCTCAGGTGTGGCCAGTTCCACCAGATTGCCGCGACGAAATGAGTCGCGTAGCGCCAGTCTGGAAATGCAGCCAATGCCCAGTCCGGATTCCACTGCCCGCTTGATGGCTTCGGTGTGTTCCAGCTCCAGTCGGACATTCAGCCCGTTGCGGTGGTGACGCATGGCCTGATCGAACGTCAAACGCGTGCCTGAACCTTGTTCTCGCAGGATCCAGGCTTCATGGGTCAGTTCTTCCAGCGTTACATGGGCGCGTTTTGCCAGTGGATGCTGTGGAGCACAGAACACCACAAGTTCGTCTTCGACCCAGGACTGCACTTCGATGTCCGGGTGGCTGCAATCGCCTTCGATCAAGCCCAGATCAATCTCGTAGTGGGCAACCTGTTGCACGATATGCGCGGTGTTCTGGACGTGCAGCTTGACCTGGCTTTCCGGGTGACGCTGCATGTAGCCGCCGATCAGCAGGGTCGCCAGATAATTGCCAATCGTCAGTGTGGCCCCGACTGCCAGCGAGCCAAAGCCTGATTTACCGTTCAGCAGGTCTTCGATTTCCTTTGCCTGATCCAGCAGAGCGACGGCCTGCGGCAGTAATTGCCTGCCCGTGGCGTTAAGGCTTAGCCGCTTGCCGGCGCGGTCAAACAGCTGGCAGCTCGATTGGCGCTCCAGCTCGGTGATGGAGGTGCTGGCAGCCGACTGCGAAAGCGAAAGCAGCACGGCTGCTTTGGAGACGCTTTCCTGTCGGGCGACGGCAACGAACACTTGGAGCTGACGAAGAGTAAATCGCATATCTATATAACCGATAACCTATATCTTGATAATTCATTTAACAGATATTGTGTCTGCCACTAGAATGTCGCGCAATAGCGCAGTGCTTCTGCGCGCACTATTTTTTCAGGAGTCTTCACGTACATGAGCAACATGAACCACGAGCGTGTCCTCAGCGTCCACCATTGGAACGACACCCTCTTCAGTTTCAAGTGCACCCGCGACCCTGGTTTGCGTTTCGAGAACGGTCAGTTCGTCATGATCGGTCTGCAGCAGCCAAACGGTCGTCCGCTCATGCGCGCCTACTCGATTGCCAGCCCGAACTGGGAAGAGCATCTGGAATTTTTCAGCATCAAGGTGCCGGACGGTCCGCTGACCTCGCAGTTGCAGCACCTCAAGGAAGGCGATGAAATCATCATCAGCAAAAAGCCTACGGGTACGCTGGTGCTGGACGACCTCAAGCCGGGCAAACATCTTTACCTGTTGAGCACGGGTACTGGCCTGGCGCCGTTCATGAGCGTGATTCAGGACCCTGAAACCTACGAGCGTTTCGAGAAAGTCATCCTGTGCCACGGCGTGCGTTACGTGAACGAAGTCGCCTATCGTGAATTCATCACCGAGCATCTGCCGCAGAACGAGTTTTTCGGTGAAGCGCTGCGTGACAAGCTGATCTACTACCCGACTGTCACCCGCGAGCCGTTCGAGAACGAAGGTCGCCTGACCGATCTGATGCGCAGTGGCAAACTGTTCAGCGATATCGGCTTGCCACCGATCAACCCACAGGACGACCGCGCCATGTTGTGCGGTAGCCCGAGCATGCTCGACGAGACCAGCGAAGTGCTCAACAGCTTTGGTCTGACCGTTTCGCCACGCATGCGTGAGCCCGGCGACTATCTGATCGAGCGTGCATTCGTCGAGAAGTAAGTTGGCCTTACAAAACCCGCCTCGTCCCTGAAGGGATCAGGCGGGTTTTTATTGCTCGGGATTTGTCGCTGGCATCCCTTCAGGCCAGCAGGACTTCAAGCACGCAAATCACACCGGCCTGCGGGTAGTGCCAGCGTACGTCCAGATCCCAGAATTGAGCGCCGTAGCGGCGTTCCGGCGTCGGTAGCTGATAGGCCGGGCGCGGGTCTTGGGCCAGGCATTGCTCGATCAGCTCGACCAGCGGCTCACTCAGGCGTAGTGCGTGTTCGCGAGCCTGCCGCAGGGCGGCGTCCTGCCACTGCACCGGTATCAGGGCCGGCGCAGCGCTGGCGATGTGGTTGGTCGCCTCGGCGATTGCATCGGCGTAGGGTACGTAGGGCTTGATGTCCAGCACTGGTGTGCCATCCAGCAGGTCGATGCCGGACAGCCACAGGCGACCGGCTTCGACTTTGTCCAGCCTGACCACCGACTGGCCGATGCCATTGGGGCGATGCGTCGCGCGCGTGGCAAATACCCCCATCGACTGGTTGCCGCCCAGACGCGGAGGGCGAACCTTCAGGCGCGGCTTGTCTTCCAGCGCCATATGGAACAGAAACAGCAGCCAGACATGACTGACCTCTTCCAGCCCTTGAACAGCCTCACCCTGATCGAAAGGCGCCACCAGCTCCAGCACTCCACGTGCTGCCGGGGCCAGCTGTGGCTGGCGGGGGATGGCGAATTTCTCCTTGAAACAGGAGCGTACGAAGCCGACAGGGGAGACGTTGTAACTCATGGTGCCGACCGGTTCAGCCACGCACGCGCAGGGTCAGACCCTTGAGGAAATTGCGTAGCAGTTGATCGCCACAGGCGCGGTAGTTGGTGTGCCCGACCTTGCGGAACAGTGCGCTCAGCTCTGGCTTGGAAACCGGAAATTCTGCGGATTTCAGGATGGCATGCATGTCGTCTTCTTTCAGTTCGAAGGCCACGCGCAGTTTCTTCAGAACAATGTTGTTGGTAATCGGCAGATCAATCGGCTGCGGCGGACGGCTTTCGTCCTTACCACGTTTGAAGTAAACCAGGCCATCGAGAAAATGCGCCATGATTTCATCGCTGCAATCCAGATAGCCCTCTTCTTCCTCTTTCTTCATGAAAGCGATGACATCGCTTTTGGATACTTCAAAACCGGTCAGACCGATGATTTCGACAACCTTGCTGTCGCTGATATCGAGCATGTAGCGCACGCTACGCAGTACGTCGTTGTTCATCATGAGGCGTGTTTCCTGATAAGTCGTATGGCGGCGCATGACGGTGATCATGCGCGCGGTAATAAGGTCGGGTGCCGAGGGAGTTAAAACTTTTCCTTGGTCGTCATGTAGCGCCACTGGCCTTCGGGCAGTTTGCCCATGGACACGCCGCCGATGCGGATGCGACGAATGGCGACGATCTTCAGG
Organism: Pseudomonas syringae group sp. 247E2; assembly: GCF_032587795.1. NCBI lineage: Bacteria > Pseudomonadati > Pseudomonadota > Gammaproteobacteria > Pseudomonadales > Pseudomonadaceae > Pseudomonas > Pseudomonas syringae group sp. 247E2. Next base: position 364,957 of record NZ_JAWHPK010000015.1, read on the forward strand.
CCAACGGCTTCACACAACAGGGCAATGATGCCGGGCTGCGGGTTTTTCATTGCAAAGCGCAGGCGGTTCTCGTTTTGCCAACTGGCCTTTACGGCGGGCAGTTCCTTGCCTTTGTAGGTCAGGCCGTGATTCAGCCGGTTCAGGCCATGAGCAACCATTTCGCCCGAGATTTCCACCACGTATTCCTGCTCGATCTTGCTGCGGTCATCGGTGAGCTTGCGCAGGATTTTCCAGTCCTGGCTGAACACCATCAAGCCGCTGGCATTGGCTTGCAGGCTTGAAATCGCCTCAAGGCGCATGAAGTGGCCCTTGAGCGGACGCTTGCTGTAGCTGTGCTCGACCGAGAGCGTGCCCGGCGTGATCATCTGCAAAGCCTCTTCGGCGCTTGCCGAGGCAGGTTTGTGCAGGATTATCGTGACCGGTTCAGGGGAGTTGGCCTTGGCATCCGGGCTGAGCTCGATTTTCTGGGTGCTGACCTTGAAGTGCGGCTCTTCGATGACCACGCCGTCCACAGTAACCCAGCCACCCTCGATAAACAGTTCGGCCTCCCGGCGGGAGCAACCGACCAGCTCGATAAGGCGTTTGGAAAGGCGAATGGGGTCTGTCATGAAGAAAAGCCGTTTACTGATGGGAAAGGTGCCATTGTAACCGCCTCACGCTGGTTAATCGCGGCAACATTGCATTTGCGCTGTAATCGATGTCAGTTACGACGGGGCAGGCGCATTCTGAGCATCGGATAGGGCTGACCCAAACCGTCGACTTCAGAACGGCTGACAACGTCGAAACCATGCCGGAGGTAAAACCCCAGTGCCTGAGTGTTCTGCTCGTTGACGTCCAGTTCACGGATGTCGAAGTGCTCGATTGCGTGGGTCAGCAGCTGCGTGCCCAGCTTTTTCCCGCGATGGTTCGGGTCGATGAACAGAATATCCAGTCGGTTTTTGTTCACGCCCGCGAAGCCCGTGATGTTGAGCTGCTCATCCCGGGTGCAGAACAGCGTCACGCTGTCCAGATACTGTGTCAGCAACCCCTTGAGCCTGATGATGTAGGCGTCCGGTAGAAAGTCATGGGTGGCGCGCACCGAGCGCTCCCACACCTCGCTCATCTCCGGGTAATCGTTGGTGTCCGGGGTATATAACCGCATCTCGCGTTCTCCTTTCGGCCAGTCTTGCATAGACAACGGCCAGAGACGAAAAAGCCCTGCCGGTTCAAGGGCAGGGCTTTCGATTGCTGCAAGGGGCTGTGCTTACAGCATCTCGGCCCACAGGTCGTATTCGTCAGCATCGGTCACGCGGCACATGATCTTGTCGCCGGGCTGAACGGTGCTGCCCTCTTCCAGACCGATGAACACGTTGCCGTCGATTTCCGGAGCATCGAAGAAGCAGCGGCCTACGGCGCCACGATCATCGACTTCGTCGATCAGTACTTCGATTTCCTTGCCGATCTTCATTTGCAGGCGCGCAGCGCTGATTGCCTGTTGATGAGCCATGAAGCGATCCCAGCGGTCCTGCTTGACGTCATCCGGCACGATGGCCGCATCCAGCAGATTGGCAGGAGCACCTTCAACCGGCGAATACTGGAAGCAGCCGACGCGGTCCAGTTGGGCTTCGGTCAGCCAGTCCAGCAGGTACTGGAAGTCTTCTTCGGTCTCACCGGGAAAGCCGACGATGAATGTCGAGCGGATAATCAGATCAGGACACTGCTCGCGCCAGTTCTTGATGCGTGCCAGTGTCTTGTCTTCAAAGGCTGGCCGCTTCATCAGCTTGAGGATTTTCGGGCTGGCGTGCTGGAACGGGATGTCCAGGTACGGCAGGATCTTGCCAGCAGCCATCAGCGGAATCAGTTCGTCGACGTGCGGGTACGGGTAAACGTAATGCAGGCGAACCCAGACGCCCATCGAACCCAGCGCCTGACACAGCTCTGTCATGCGGGTCTTGACCGGCTGGCCGTCCCAGAACCCGGTGCGGTATTTGACGTCAACGCCATAGGCGCTGGTGTCCTGGGAAATAACCAGCAGCTCCTTCACGCCGGATTTGACCAGACGCTTGGCCTCATCGAGTACATCGCCAACCGGACGGCTGACCAGCTTGCCGCGCATCGACGGGATGATGCAGAAGCTGCAGCTATGGTTGCAGCCTTCGGAAATTTTCAGATACGCGTAGTGGCGCGGGGTCAGCTTGACGCCTTGCGGTGGCACCAGGTCGATCAGCGGATTGTGGTCCTTGCGGGGCGGCACGACATCGTGCACTGCGTTGACCACTTGTTCGTACTGCTGCGGGCCGGTCACCGACAGCACGCTGGGGTGCACATCGCGAATGACATTTGCGTCAACGCCCATGCAGCCGGTCACGATGACCTTGCCGTTTTCCTTGATTGCTTCGCCGATCACTTCCAGCGACTCGGCCTTGGCGGTGTCGATGAAGCCGCAGGTATTGACCACGACCACGTCGGCATCCTCGTAGGTCGCAACGACTTCGTAACCTTCCATGCGCAGCTGGGTCAGGATGCGTTCGGAATCAACGAGTGCCTTCGGGCAACCCAGTGAAACGAATCCGACCTTTGGGGCGGACGGCGTGGTGACGGTGGACATGGCAAACCTCGGCGTGAAGGGCACCCGAACGCGAAGCGCAGGCGCTGACTGGGCGCTTGCTGCGCCTCTGATCAAAAAGTGCGCAATTCTAGCGGTGAGCGGGCGCGATGACCAGCGTTTGGATGAGAATTGCGACGTATGTCAGGCGAGGGGAGGATTTATGCTCAAAGAGCGCTTGGCTGTTGCGCGAGCCTGCATACTTTGTCTGCGCAATTGTCGGGTTCGGGAGGGAGGCGCATTGGTTGAGACCTTCAGGATATGCAGGACGTATCTGGCTACGCTCTCGGCCGCGAGTTGAAGTCGTATTTGCCTGAAGGCTGTTCCGTTTCATCAGAGGCGCACTGATGAAACGGGAGCCATCGCCATAAGGATCTAGCCTCGGGCCGATTGACCTGTCAACCCCGCGGCTCGTGCATCGGGCACCCATTGTGCTGACTGCGAAAGCCCGCCGAGTGTTCGTAGGCAGGTTTGCGCACTCGCATCACTCCGCCCAGCGGACGGTGCGCCTCAAGACCATGCCATGGGCTGAATGACATGCCTTCATCGATTTCCTGAATGCTTTGCTCTGACCACGAGGATTGGCGGGGGACATCGATTCGAGCGACTGCCACGTAGGGGCTGAGGTCTTCCGGCCAGATCGCCGACGCATCCTCTACCGGCATCTTCTCCAGGTCAGTGGCCAGCTGGATACGAACCTCCCAGCTGGCATCGTTTTCGAGGAAAAACGCTTTGACTGCCTCACGCAGGCCATCCGGCTTGTCTTTCAGGTCCACAGCCTCGTCGGTCAGCGCCATCAACTCTGCGGAAATGGGGACTACGCTCAGCTTGGCGTAGTAGGGCCCGTACAGAAAAGGTACGACGGTGTAGAACGTCTCGCCGAGAATATGAGTCATCGGGTGCCCGCCGAGACTTCTCAGTGTGCCACTCTCGCCCCCGGCAGACTCGATAGCGGACTCGATACCGCGAAGGACTGCAGACAGTGCCTTCTTCATGCCCGGTGCTTTGTCAGTTGTTTTGGCCAATAACTTCAAGGTTTTCAAAAAAGCCTTGGGGTCCTTGGCAGTAAAGGCCTTGGCGTTCTGCATGACGAAATCCTGGGTCGATGCGTCGGCGCTGCCGGGCAAGCGCGTGCCTTCGATACCCACAAGTTTGATCGCCAGCCCCCTGGGCGTTGAGACCTTGTCGTCAAGAATATCCCCCGGGTTGGTTGAGAACCGCATGAAGAGCGGGAAATTTCCAGGTTTCGCAAACGCGCCTTGAGCCAGCGGCTCGGGCAGGTCGTCATAGACCTGAATCTGCCCGCGAAGTAACCCGTGTGCCTTGGCATGCACACTGCGAATGGCGTGCCCGGTGTCTTGCAGAGTGGTTTCAAGAATGGAATGCATGGCTTCCACCAGCTCTTTGCTGGTTTGCGGCTCATCGTCGGGGACGACTTCAAATGAGGGCTGGAAGCGTAATGGCTGAACAGTCAGATTTCTTGTTGTCATCAGGGCATCTCGGTCAGAGGAATCAGGGTGCCCGGGCGTCGATGCGGTTCTTGATGACCTTTCAGGCGGCAGGCTTAAGTAATGACCGGCCGGTATTTGCGTCGTTCAATGATAAATATCTCCCCCGTAAACTGCCTGAAAGACGGGGCGCGCTGGCCTGATCATTTTCGCCGTTTGCGTTTCACCAAGAATTACAACGAGTGCTGCGTTATGCTTCGCGCCATCGCGCCGAGGCATGTCAATGTCTGGCTGAATCTGAATTGTTACGCGTTGTGATGTTCTCAGTGTTGAACCTCATGTCTGGTTTCCGGGAGTAGTGGATGAGTCAAACAAACAGTCATGGGGAGGCCGCAGGCACTGCCAAGCCTATCGGGTTGCTGATCGCGGCAGTGGGGGTGGTTTATGGCGACATCGGAACAAGCCCGCTGTACACCCTCAAGGAAGTGTTTCAGGGCGGTTACGGCGTGGAAGTCACGCATGACGCGATACTCGGGGTGTTGTCACTGATCTTCTGGTCGCTGATCTGGGTTGTTTCGTTCAAGTACATGGCGTTTGTTCTGCGTGCTGACAACCAGGGCGAGGGCGGCATCATGGCGTTGATGGCACTGGCGCGTCGAGCATCGGCCAAACACCCCAAACTGCAAATGATGATGGTGGTGTTCGGGTTGTTCGGTGCTGCGCTGTTCTACGGTGACAGCATGATCACCCCGGCAGTCTCGGTATTGTCGGCGATGGAAGGGCTGGAACTGGCCTTCGATGGCCTTGATCACTGGATCGTGCCCATGGCGCTGATCGTGCTGGTGGGGCTGTTTCTGATTCAGCGCCACGGCACGGCACGCATCGGCGTGCTGTTCGGCCCGGTGATGGTGACCTGGTTTCTGGTGCTCGGCGCGCTGGGCGTTTACGGCATCATGCAGTCGCCGGAAGTGCTCAAAGCGGTCAATCCGGCCTGGGGTGTGAATTTCTTCATCATTCATCCGGGCATTGGTGTGGCCATTCTGGGTGCTGTGGTGCTCGCCCTGACGGGGGCCGAGGCGCTGTATGCCGACATGGGTCACTTTGGCCGCAAGCCGATTTCACGTGCCTGGTTCATCCTCGTGCTGCCTGCGTTGCTGCTCAACTATTTTGGCCAGGGTGCGCTGGTGCTGGGCAACCCTGAAACGGTTCGCAACCCTTTCTATTTGCTGGCACCGGGCTGGGCGTTGCTGCCACTGATCGGCCTGTCGACGATGGCGACCATCATTGCCTCGCAGGCGGTAATCTCCGGCGCGTTCTCGATGACGCTGCAGGCGATCCAGCTGGGCTACATTCCGCGCATGCATATCCAGCACACCTCCAGTGATGCGCAGGGCCAGATCTACATCGGTGCCGTCAACTGGGCGCTGATGGCGGGTGTCATTCTGCTGGTGATCGGCTTCGAATCGTCTGGCGCGCTCGCATCTGCGTACGGCGTGGCAGTGACCGGGACCATGCTCTGCACCACCATTCTGGTGTCGACGGTGATGCTGATGCTCTGGAAATGGCCGCCGTTACTGGCTGTTCCGTTGCTGATCTGCCTGCTGCTGGTGGATGGCCTGTTCTTTGCGGCCAACGTACCGAAGATCTTCCAGGGCGGTGCCTTCCCGGTGCTGGCAGGTGCAGTGCTGTTCATCCTCATGACCACCTGGAAGCGCGGTAAGCAACTATTGGCGGAGCGGATTGACGAGGGCGGGCTGCCGTTGCCGATCTTCATCGGCAGTATTCGCGTTCAGCCGCCGCATCGCGTGCAGGGCACGGCGGTGTTCCTGACCGCACGTTCGGATGCCGTACCTCATGCGCTACTGCATAACATGCTGCACAACCAGGTACTGCACGAGCAAGTGGTGTTGCTGACTGTGGTGTACGAGGACTCACCGCGTGTGCCTGCCGCTCAGCGCGTTGAAGTGGAGTCCTATGGCGAAGGCTTTTACCGGGTGATCCTGCACTTCGGTTTCATTGATGAGCCCGATGTGCCTGCTGCGCTGGCCTTGTGTGATCTGCCGGAGCTGGATTTCAGTCCGATGCGCACCACTTACTTCCTCAGCCGCGAAACGGTGATCCCGTCGAAGATGGATGGCATGGCGCGCTGGCGTGAGGCGCTGTTCGCGTTCATGCTCAAGAATGCCAACGGCAACCTGCGCTTCTTCAAGCTACCGTTCAATCGGGTGATCGAGCTGGGTACGCAAGTAGAGATGTAAGCGTTCGCTGGCAAGGCTGGCAGCGTGGATAAAAAAATCCCGGCGACCTCACGGTGCCGGGATTTTTTATGCCGTTCAGATTTCTATCTGGCGGCGCTTACTGAGCGGTAGCCTTGCCCTGACGCTTGTTGATGGCGTCGATCAGGCGCTTGGCCAGTGCCGGATAGTCTTCATCGAAGTGGTGACCGCCAGGCAACTGAACGGCCTCGCCGACTGCGGTAGTGTCGGTGCAACCGCTGTCTTTCTTCTCTTCGACACCATAAACACAGAACACCTTGGCGGCTGGCAGCTTGGCCATCTCCTGTCCGGTGGTGGCTTCCTTGCCTGCGTTGCCGAGCCAGCCGTCGACGTGAATCTCGAAGCTGCCAGTACGGGCGAAGGCCAGCAGAATGATCGCGTCGACCCGATTCTGATCATCCGCAGCCAGGCGGTTGTAGATCGCGGGCATCACGTCCGCGCCGAACGAGTAGCCAGCCAGGATGAAGCGCTTGGTGCCCCATTTCTGACGGTAGTGGTTCATCAGGTCGGTAAGGTCGACAGCGGTCTGCTCCGGTGTCTTGTGCTCCCAGTAGTAGCGCAACACGTCGATGCCCACCACCGGATAGCCCATCTTGGCCATGTCGCCTGCCACGACCTTGTCCAGATCGCGCCAGCCGCCGTCACCGGACATGAACAGTGTCACGGTATCGGAAGGCTGGCTGGCCGGTACTTCGACGACCGGGATGCCCAGGCCGCCACTGTCGTTTTCACCGAGTAACAGGTGGCGCAGCTCGGTGTTGAGCACCTGAGGCAGCGGAATGTCGTAGTCGCTGATGCTGGTGTCGGCATTGGTCTGGTCACGCACGAACGCTGCACTCGGATCATCCGGGGCGTCGTTCCAGGCGGCCAGCCAGTGTCCGTGCGGAGCTTTTTGCGGCAGCGGCACGTCGCAGATCTGCGGCGGTTTCTCGTCCTCCTCCAGAACAGGCGGCGGATTCGAAACATGCTCCAGCGCAAACCCGACGGAAATGGCCTGCGCCTTGTCGTCGGTCTGCTCGGCCAGCCAGCGCCACGCCAGAGTTGCGCCAGGGCCTATGCCACCGACAACCTTCGCGGGGCCGTCAAGCTTCGCCAGGGCTTCCTGAAAGGTTTTCTGTTGCAGGACGCAGTCGTCCTTGGGCAATACCACCTGAATGATGCGTGCCGAAGCGTCCTTGCTGATCGCCAGCAACTGCTTGTCGGTGAGCATTTCTTCAGCGGTGACGGCCAGCGCAATGCGGGTCTTGATGCTGGTGGCTGGTGTCACGCTGGTCAGTGGCGCGCCACCGTCAAGGTTCAAGTGTTCCAGCGATGCGGGCGGGGCAGGGCGGTTCCAGATCCATATTCCCAGTGCTACGACTAAAAGAACAATTACCAGAGCTGCAAGCAAAAGGCGCCAGGAGCGTCGAATCATCAGCGTTTCACCAATCCAGTCAGGCCGCCCGCAATCAGGGCGGCGGTGTCAGCCAGTGCCACGAGCGGATCAAGTCCGGCAGGCACGGCCATATAACGAGGTTCCCAGTCGGGCTGGAACTTGTCCTTGAAGCGACGCAGCCCCTGGAAGTTGTACAGTTGCTCGCCACGACGAAAGATCATCGAACCCAGGCGCTGAGTGATCGGCGCGCCACGTCGTGGCTGCAGCCCCGACAAAGGCACCATTCCCAGGCTGAATCGCGCATAACCCTGGGCTTTATAATGCAGAATCAGGCCGACCATCATGAATTCCATGGTCAGCTTGGGGGCGTCCGGGTGAGATCGCATCAGGTCCAGACTGGCCAGTTCCGGGCTGGTGGTTTCCAGCAGGTTGGAAAACGCGACCGGTTTGCCCTGGAAGTGCACGATGGCAATACGGAAATACTTGAGGTACTCAGTGCTGAAGCGGCCCAGCGAGAAGCCTTTTTCGCGGACATTCTTGCCGGTTAGCCAGGCATCGGAAATCACTTTCAGCTCATCGATAGGCGCTTGGCCCGGCTCGTAGATTTCCAGCGAAAGCCCATCGCGGCCACCTCGGTTCCAGGTGTAACGCAGGTCTTTCATTTCCTTGCCTTTGGCGTCGATATCGAAGCGTCGCAGATCAACGCGCGCTTCCTCGCCCAGCTTGATGGCGGTGAGGCCGATGTCCATGTAGAACGGCAGGTTTTCCGCGCGCACCTGATAGAACACCGGGCGAGCATGGTGCACGTCGCACAGGTCGCGGAACTGCCAGATCAGCTCGGCACGCTGCTGGGTCGGGCCAATCGGGTCGTAAAGTGCTACCAGACTGCGGCCGCGATGCGAGTACATCAGGAACGCATTGCCAGCCGGGTGGAACAGGATCGCCTTATCGCCGGTCAGCACCAGACCGCCATCCGGCTGTTTGGATGCTTTGAGGATCTCGGCTGCCTTGTCCAGATCTGCCGCGTCGGGCAGTTTGATGACCGGTCTGGCAGTACGCAGCAACCAGGTCAGCGAGACCACCACCAGCAGCACTGCGCTGCCCAGTGCCGAACGCAGGCCGCGTGGGGCATCTGCATCAAGGGTGAACTGCCACCACAACTGATGGCTGTAAGGCACGTCCTGATAGGCGAACAGCAGCAGCCAGATTGAGGCACCGACCACACAAATGCTGGCAATCAGGTAGACCGGCGAGAACGGCAGTTCCAGCAGGCGGCTTGGGCGGTAGAACGAACGGCGGAACGTGAGCAGCAGGCAGGCGGTCAGCAGCAGCATGCTGGCCTCTTCCCAGTCGAAGCCCTTGAGTATCGACAGCACTGCACCGACCAGCAGCAAAATAGAGGTCAGCATCCAGGCCGCAGACAGCCGACGACGCAGGCCCTGGGCAAGCAGCAGGCACAGCACGCCCACAAGACTTGCTCCGAAGTGCGACGCGTCGATCAGCCGATGCGGGATCATGAAGCCGACGTTTTCCAGTCGGGTATCGATTTCAGGGGTGGCACCAGAGAAGAGCAGCACCACCCCCGACAAGAAAACCAGTAGGGCCAGAATCGGTGCCGCCAGCCCCGAGGCAACGCGCATGGCTTGCTTGGTCGGCAGCAGGCGCTGGGCTTCGGTAAACAGCAGGGTAAGGCAGGCCAGCAGCAGCGGCAGGATCACGTAGATCAAGCGGTAAAGTAGCAGCGCGGCGGCTAGCGGGGCGGCACCCAGTTCGTTGGCAAAGGCTGCGAGCAGAATGGCCTCGAACACGCCGACGCCGCCAGGCACATGGCTAAGTACGCCAGCAGCGAGCGCCAGCAGATAAATAAGGATGAACGCACCGAGAGGCGGCGCGTGCGGCAGCAGCAGGTACAACACCATCGCCGCAGCAGCGACGTCCAGCGCGGTAATCACCAGCTGGATCAGCGTCAGCTTCAAGTCTGGAAGGCGCAAGGTACGACGACCGAGGCGAACCAGAATATTGTGCGGAATGTCCTGTTCCGGCAGGCGGCGACGGTAGACGAACACCGCAAGCAGCAGGCTGCCAACCAACACTGCTGTGGCGACTACAGCCAGCACGTCGACGGGAAGCTTGAGTGCCAGTGACGCGCCTGACAGGTTGCTCAGCGTGGCCAGTGCCGCCAGTGGCGGCAACGCACAGCCTAGCGAAAGGCTGGCGAATACGGTCATGCGGGCGATTTCGATTGCCCCCACGCCATAGCGTGAGTACAGGCGATAGCGTACCGATCCGCCGGACAGCATCGACAGGCCGACCGCATTGCCGATGGCAAACGAGGTGAAGCCGCCGAGAAGCAGCGTCTTGATGGGCAGATCGACATTGGCATAGCGACTGGCGGACAGTTCATAGCCCATCAGGATGATATAGCCGACGATTGCCGCGAGCAGCGCACCGCCCAGAGCGGGCAGGGGCACTGCGAACAGTGAGTCGTGCAGCGCATACCAGTCCATTTCGACCAGCATGTGGCGGCAGGCAATAAGGGCCAGGCTGAACAACAGCAGCATCACCGCCAGCCCGATAGGCTGCCGGTATTTGCTTAGCAGTTCACGCCAGTTCTGGCGTGGCGGGCTGCCGGGTTGTTCTGCATCAACGGTTTCATTGGAATCGGACATGTTGTCGCGCATCAATCACTCCTTGGATCGTGCGCGACAGGATGGAGGTATGCAGCCAAGTTACCAATCCCTACGCAGAAAATATTTCAGGATGTTAGCGCGTCAACGTCTAACGAGCGAATAGCGAATCCGGCCAGGCGATGCTGTTCAGCCGAGGTTCAGTCGTGATTCAGCTTAGTAACACCTATCGGCAGCGCATGCAAAAACTGTCGTCAATGAAAGCATTACGTTACAGATGTGATGATAGGGTTTCAAAGGGCTTGGAAAATAGTCTTTTTTCTCAGGCAGTTAGCGGTCGCCTGAAATGTTTTTTCACCGGAAACAAAAAAGGCCACTCTTTCGAGTAGCCTTTGTTGATGTTTGGTTGCGGGAGCCGGATTTGAACCGACGACCTTCGGGTTATGAGCCCGACGAGCTACCAGACTGCTCCATCCCGCGTCTGTGTGGCGGCATTCTACAGCCGAACGCTGAAGTGTCAACCCTTAATCTTGAAAGCAGGCAAATGAGTAGCAGATTGTGCACCTTTGCCAATGAGGCTGCCTTTTTGCGCCTCAATGTGAAAGCGCTGATCAGACTGCGATGAAGGGGTGTCAGTGGCAGGGCATGAGAAGGTACTTTTAACGCAGGCACAAAAAAGGCCACTCTTTCGAGTAGCCTTTTTTGATGTTTGGTTGCGGGAGCCGGATTTGAACCGACGACCTTCGGGTTATGAGCCCGACGAGCTACCAGACTGCTCCATCCCGCGTCTGTGTGGCGGCATTCTACAGAGAGATGGCGGGGTGTCAATGGTTAGTTTTAAAAAAGTGCTTTTTCTTCAATTGGTTAGCGCCGCCGCTTATGAGTTTTTTCGGCTCTGACGCCTGTATGGCGGGGCTCAGCAGTTTTTTCGACCACGCGTCAGGGACTTTTCACTGCTTTTCACGGCGACCTTTCGATCACTGGATGTTACTTGCCGGTACGAATGAGATACTGCTCAGCCATTGATTGCAAAATCCCATCAGGTCATGACGCAGCGCAAAATCATCCATATCGACTGTGACTGCTTTTATGCAGCCATTGAAATGCGTGACGAGCCCGAGCTCGCTGGCAAGCCGCTGGCGGTGGGCGGCTCTGCAGAGCGGCGTGGGGTGATTGCGACCTGTAATTACGAAGCGCGCGCGTATGGGGTGCGTTCAGCCATGTCATCCCGACATGCGCTCAAACTCTGCCCGGACCTGACCATCGTCAAGCCGCGCATGGAGGCCTATAAGGAGGCGTCACGGGAAATCCATACGATATTCCGGGATTACACCGACCTTATAGAGCCCTTGTCGCTGGATGAGGCGTTCCTCGACGTATCGGATGCCGGGCACTTTTCCGGTAGCGCCACGCGCATCGCCCAGGACATCCGGCGCCGGGTCTCGAATCAGCTGCATATCACGGTTTCGGCGGGCGTCGCGCCGAACAAATTTCTGGCCAAGATCGCCAGCGACTGGAAGAAGCCCAACGGTTTGTTCGTCATTACTCCGGATCAGGTCGAGGATTTCGTCGCCTCTTTGCCCGTTACCAAACTCCACGGCGTGGGGAAAGTCACCGCAGACAAGCTGGGGCGGCTGGGCATCGTCGACTGTGCCGACCTGCGAAGCCGCAGCAAGCTTGCGCTGGTCCGTGAGTTCGGCAGCTTCGGTGAGCGTCTCTGGAGTCTGGCGCACGGAATAGATGACCGTCCGGTGCAGAATGACAGTCGACGTCAGTCAGTCAGCGTAGAAAATACCTACGACACGGATCTGCCTGATCTGGCTGCCTGCCTGGAAAAGCTGCCCGCGCTGCTGGAAACCCTCGGTAACCGGATGGCGAGAATGGAAGGGCAGTACCGGCCCGGCAAGCCCTTCGTCAAAGTGAAATTTCACGACTTCACCCAGACGACTCTGGAGCAGTCCGGAGCCGGAAGGGATCTGGGCAGTTACGAGCAGTTGCTGGCGCAGGCGTTTGCCCGTGGTGCCAAGCCTGTTCGGCTTCTGGGTATAGGTGTGCGTCTGCACGACCTGCGCGCAGCTCATGAACAATTGGAGTTGTTCTCGCAATAATGAAATGGTCGGCTGCGGTTGCATACCGCAGCCTTTCACATTACTGGCTCTGGGCGGGAACGGCGACCAGACGGCCAGCATCTCTGGCGAGTGATTTGAGAAATTCACCCTGCAACTGCGGATCGTTGCGTGTCAGTTCAATCAGGCTCTGTTCGAGCTCGCTGGCTTCTTCTTCCAGCCCCAGGTCAGAAAGGCGTTTGACGCGATGCACCCATTGGCTGACTTCGTCATCTTCCAGGTCGTCGTAGATCAGGGCGTGCGCCTCCAGCAGCTTGCCGCGCAGAGAGTGGCTGATCGGCAAGCTGGCGTTCGCGTGAGCGCTGTCCTGGTCGTCTTCGACGTTGATATAAATGCGCGTGATACGGCTCAGGTCCTGTTCGGCAAAAGGACTGTCCAGCAGGTTCAGGCGCAGAATGCCGTTGCGGTCGGTGCTCATTTCATGAGTTTCGTTACCGGCCTTGACCATCACCGGGCGTTCATTCCACGGCAGCGTGGAGTTCTCGATCCGTTTGTCTTTCTGGACTTCGTCAATGCTCGCCAGATTCTGCTGGGCGCGCCCGTGAGAGGGGGCGTTCATGAACGGGTTCAGACCTGCCACACCGTAGTGAATCCAGTCCCGGGTCATGCTTTCCGGCAAATTGCCCAGTGCAAACACGTTGACCACATTCGCCCCGACGCCTGCTACAACAGCGACCGCGCCGAGCGGGATCTCGTAGATCTCCCGCCAGGGCTGGTAAGGCGTATAGCGGTCATAGTGGCGGGTGACTTCAAAATCGGTAACTTCGAACGATTTGTGCTCGTGAATCCGCACGCGGCGTTGCGGTAACTCCAGCGTTTTGGGCTCACCGATATCGACTTGCAGTGTGTGTTCGAGCAGTTTGCGTTCGACGCGCTCCTCGTGCTCACTGCGTTGTGATAGCTGATTGGCACAGCCGCCGACGAGAAACGAACCGCAAAGGACGGCGCTGCCGAGGCTTAAGGTGCTTCGTTTGAGCATGGGATCTCTGATGCGGATTGGGCGAGTGACGAGCGGCGCACCTGTTGAGAAAACAGGTGCGCCTTTTGACTCAGCGGTTCACTTTGCCCTGGATGAACGACAGCACATCCGCGACTGCAATGGCTTGCGGTTGCGACTCGGTACGGCTCTTGTATTCCAGATTGCCTTCGGCCAGACCACGGTCGCTGACTACGATGCGATGCGGAATACCGATCAGTTCCATATCAGCGAACTTGATGCCGGGGCTGGTTTTCTTGTCGCGGTCATCGAGCAATACCTCGAAGCCGGCGGCAGTCAGCTCGGCGTACAGTTTGTCTGTCGCTTCACGAACCGCGTCTGTCTCGTAGCGCAGAGGGATCAAGGCGATCTGGAAAGGCGCCAGAGTGTCGTTCCAGATAATGCCGTTTTCGTCGCTGTTCTGTTCGATTGCGGCGGCAACCACGCGGGAAACGCCGATGCCGTAGCAACCCATCGCCAGATTGACCGGCTTGCCGTTTTCCCCCAGCACCTGGCACTTCATCGCTTCGCTGTATTTGGTGCCCAGCTGGAAGATGTGGCCCACTTCGATGCCGCGCTTGATTTCCAGCGTGCCCTTGCCGTCCGGGCTTGGGTCGCCCGCAACAACATTACGCAGGTCTGCGACGGTCGGAACCGGCAGGTCGCGTTCCCAGTTGACGCCGAAATAGTGCTTGTCATCGATATTGGCGCCGACGCTGAAGTCGCTCATCAGCTCGACCGAGCGGTCGATGATGCACGGCAGCGGCAGATTCAACGGACCCAGCGAGCCTGCGCCTGCACCGATGGCATCACGCAGTTCGGCTTCGGATGCCATCACCAACGGGCTGGCAACCTGTTCAAGCTGGCTGGCCTTGATTTCGTTGAGCTCGTGATCGCCACGGATGATCAGGGCAATCAGCTTGCCTTCTTCGGCAGCATGGACCACCAGCGTCTTGACGGTTTTCTCGATCGGCAAATCAAAACCTTCGACCAGTTGGGCGATGGTCTTGGCGTTTGGAGTATCGATCAGACGCAATTCTTCAGTAGCGGCCGGACGAGCTTTCTCACGAGGTACTGCTTCGGCTTTTTCGATGTTGGCTGCGTAATCGGAGCCATCGCTGAACACAATATCGTCTTCGCCGGATTCGGCCAGCACATGGAACTCGTGCGAGCCTGCGCCGCCAATCGAGCCGTTGTCAGCTTCGACCGGGCGGAATTTGAGGCCCAGGCGGGTGAAGATGTTGCTGTATGCCAGGTGCATGCGGTCGTAGGTGACCTGCAGCGAGGCGTGGTCAGCGTGGAACGAGTAGGCGTCTTTCATGACGAATTCGCGTCCGCGCATCAGGCCGAAGCGTGGACGAATCTCATCACGGAATTTGGTCTGGATCTGGTACATGTTGATCGGCAGCTGTTTATAGCTGTTGAGCTCATTGCGTGCCAGATCGGTGATGACTTCTTCGTGGGTCGGGCCCAGGCAGAACTCACGGTTGTGGCGGTCGACCAGGCGCATCAGCTCCGGGCCGTATTGTTCCCAGCGACCGGATTCCTGCCAGAGTTCTGCAGGCTGAATGCCGGGCATTAGAATTTCGAGTGCGCCAGCGGCGTCCATTTCTTCACGAACAATCGCTTCGACCTTGCGCAGCACGCGCAGGCCCATGGGCAGCCAGGTGTAAAGACCGGATGCCAGTTTACGAATCATGCCAGCGCGCAGCATCAGCTGATGGCTGACCACGACCGCATCGGAAGGGGTTTCTTTCTGTGTGGCGAGCAAAAATTGACTGGTGCGCATGGTTGGCCGTTGTCGGTTGCTGAGACTGGATATGACCTGGCATTGTACGGCGGTGTTCCGGTCGCGTACAGGGCGGGGCAGGCTTGCAGAGGGTAGGGGAGTTCTTTCAGAGCCAAATGAAAAAGCCCGGCATGAGCCGGGCTTCTTCTATTAACGAGTGCTGAGCTGCGATTACAGGATCGAGATCGGGTAGTCGACAATCAGGCGGAACTCGTTGACGTCGCCATCTGCCTGGGCATCGTTACCACGGTGCCATGCCTGACGCATACGGAAGGACAGGTCTTTGGCTGGGCCAGTCTGTACAACGTATTTGGCTTCAACGTTGGTTTCGTGGTGTTTGCCATCAGCTCCATACATATTGGCATAGGCACTGGACGCGTCTACTTTGGTGCCATCAATGTTGTCACCGTTAAGGTAGCGGGTCATGAAGCTCAGGCCAGGAACGCCGTAAGGCGTCATGTTCAGGTCGTAGCGCACTTGCCACGATTTCTCGCCTGGACCGTTGAAGTCGGAGTACTGAACGGAGTTGGCGAGGAAAATAGAGTCGCCACCACGATTGTTGTCGCCTATACCGATGTAGTCGAACGGTGTATCGCCGTCGACTTTCTGGTACGCAACGGTAATGGTATGCGCTGCCAGGAATGAATAGGCTGCCGACGCCGAGTAAGTGGTGTTGTTAATCGATCCAGCTTTAGCGCTGCCTTCGTCAAGGGTGCGGTACAGGTTGACGTCGAAAGCCAGTGACTGATCATTACCCAAAGGCAATGCGTAGTTCACGTTACCGTAGTACTGATCCCAGATGTCTTCGAGTTTGGCTGCGTAGAAAGCTACGCCCAAACCGTCGGTCACTGCGTACTTGCCGCCAACAAAATCTGCGCTGCTGGCTTTCAAGCCGTTGAAGCCGTTTGCGTAAGTTGCCCAGATGCTGCCGTCGTGACTGGTGTCATCCTGGCTTGTGCCTGAGTAGAAGTGTCCTGCTTCAAGATCAAGACCTGCAATCTCACTGCTTTGCAGGCTTAGACCGCTAGCGGTTTGAGGTAACAGGCGTGATCCGCCAACCGCAAATACTGGACTGGTAGGCTGCATATCACCGATTTTCAATTCAGTTTTCGATACGCGGAATTTTACAGCGCCGCCCAGCTTACCCTGCGTAGCCTCGTTATCACCATTGGCGTCAGTGACCAGGTTTCCAGAACCTGAGTATTTGTCGAGACCCCAAAGCCTGAGGCCACCATAGCCGAATGCCTCAACGCCGACACCGATGGTGCCTTGAGTGTAACCGGTGCTGAAGTTGGCCCAGATACCTTGGGTCCAGTCTTTATCGCTGCGGCCGCCTGGAGCGGGGTTGTTTTTCTTGTCACGGTTGTAATAGTAATTGCGCAACTTCAGGTCAAGCGTGCTGCCTTCCACAAAGCCCTTGGCATCAGCCTGATCGCTGACGAAAGGTGCCGCTGTTGCCAGTTGGGTGCTGGCTGCCGTAACGGCCAGTGCGATTGCGCTCCACTTCATCACTCTCATCGTGATTGCTCCTTTGGTTTTTAGAAGATTTTTGCCGTCCACCTGTTTTTTTATCTGGACGGCTCTTTCTATTTTTGGTCGGCGGAATCTATATCACGCTGACGCTGGTTGCTATAGGTACAGCTCTATCCTTTCAGATTCTTTACGACATGGCGCCAGGCTAGCCCGTAGTGGCATCTGTGCTTGATCGAATGGATCAACGCGCAGTCTGCCAAACACGTCCCCCCAAGGTCGCGAGCCTTGTTTCCCTTGATGCTGTCACCCTCGTTTTCCGCCGGGGGTGGCGTGATCATATGGGTCATAAAGCAACAAGCGTGCACAAAATTTCCGAAAATGAAAAAATTTTGTGAAAAATCAGAATCAGCATCGCTTTTTTGATTTATCCATATGATTTTTATGAATATTTCAATTTTGAAAAAATATCGATGGATTTTACGTGTCAGGGTTGGGGGCGGTTCTTTCTCGCAAAAGCGTTACCCGAATCAGCTCCCTTTGAGTAGAAAACGAATGCGTTGTGTTGTTGTCGCAACAGCAGTGTGTGATTTTGGTGCAGTGCGTGCCCGGTTCGCCTGAACCTGGAGCAATGCTCTGGTTGGTCACCATGGTGAGGCCAGGGCTGTTTCATTTTCATGTACCTGAAGCAGGCAATTGTCAGGCGGCGTTTCAATGCATGAATTCATGGTTGGCGGTTGTGTGACATTAGCGAGCGTCAAATCGGTGCGGTCACCGTTATGCCGGACTCATTCTGGTGCGCATGGCGGCGGGCAGGTGAAGCGTCTTGCGAACCCTAGTATCCTGCGGACCTCGCAGCACCCTGTTACCGACAGGGCAGGTACATTCACCTGGCAGTCAGGAGCTTTTTATCGTGTTCGTTCTGGATTCTCGTCTTCAACAAGACACCTTGCCCATTGGCGACTTTCCGCTGTGCCGGTTGCTGCTCTCCAATGACAGTCATTACCCGTGGTTCATTCTGGTCCCGCGTCGGGCTGATATCACTGAGGTGTTTCAGTTGAGCGCTGCAGATCAGTTGCAGCTATGGCAGGAAACCAGTGTTCTGGCCAAGGTGCTGAAAGAGCTGTTCGATGCGGATAAAATCAACATTGCTGCCTTGGGCAATGTGGTCAGTCAGTTGCACATGCATATAATTGCGCGCAATCGTGACGATGCGGCCTGGCCTGCGCCCGTGTGGGGCAAGCATGCTGCAGTTGCTTACACCGACGAGCAGTTCTCGGCAATCTGCCGGCAGCTCAGGCCGGTATTGACGAATGATTTTCGATTTGAGGAGGAGCAGTCATGAGCCTTGAAGAGCGAGTCATGGAGCTGGAAAGCCGTATGGCCTTTCAGGACGATACGATTCAGGCACTCAATGATGTGCTGGTAAAGCAGCGGCGCGAGTTTGATCATCTACAGCAGCAGATGGCTGCAATGATCAAGCGTCAGGAGGAGATGGGCAGTCAGTTCGATACCTTCGAGGAAGAAGCGCCGCCACCTCACTATTGATCTGTTGCCATAAAAAAACCGCGACTTCCGTTGGGAGGTCGCGGTTTTTTATTGCCCGAAAAAAGTCAGCGGCGGGGCAGGGCTGCAATGACGTCTTCTGCCTGCAGGCCTTTGTCACGGTTCATCACGGAAAACTCGACGCGTTGGCCTTCGACCAGTACGCGATGGCCTTCACCGCGAATGGCACGAAAATGCACAAAAATATCGTCGCCGGAATCCCGGGAGATAAAGCCGAAGCCCTTGGAGGTGTTGAACCACTTTACGGTGCCAGTATCACGATTTCCCATGTCGTGGTTTTGAGGTGCGGAGGATGGAGTGTAAGACCTGTAAAAGCTGACGCCCAGGTGCAAGGCGACGGCCACGATGGCAATGCTCAGGCTAACCAGAATTGCCGGTTGGCCTGCAATGCCGGGCAGAGGAACAAGCAAGGTCAGCGTTTGTACGATTACTGCAATGACAAGCAGGGCACTGACCAGATTTTGCAGATTATGACGTGGGCCTCGATTCCAGTAAGGGATTACCGGAGCGAGTATCAGGTTAAGCAGCCCGAGGAATGCCAGGCAGATGGCGTCAGGGTTTTGCAGGTAGAGAGAGACCGCTTCACTACGCAGGCTAGGTATGAAAGAGAGCAACAGGGCTGCTGCTCCCGTTACCAGATGGACGATTTTCAACATTTTAAAAAGCTCACATGCAGAAGGATTACAAGAAATAGCTGGTAACGCCCGGTACGCTTCTGAACAAGATGAGGCGTGATGCACGGGCGCAGGGCCAGCCTATGCGCCAACGCTGAATGGCAACTCGTTGGCGACACGACGTGTATTTAACAGCAAAGCCTGATGCTACTCAAATCAGCAATCAATGACGGCTCTCCTGCTTGCCCTGCCTGGATAGCCTGTGCCGCTACAGGGGTTGAAGCAGAGCGTTCAGGCTGGTTTTGCTAATGAGCATTGAGGGTGCGCAGGGATTTTCTGTCCGTGGCGCCTGTCGTGATGCGTCACAAAGCACCCAGGTATGTCCATGAATCGTTGCCGGCTTGTGGCATCGACCCAACGGAAAGCTGCGCCATTCGGGTTCTCTTGATAGAGTAGTGGTCTTTACTGCTTTTCAATCCTCACTAAAAGGGCATGAAACATGGCAATCGATATTGGTATCAGTGAAGAGGATCGCAAGTCGATCGTGGACGGTCTGTCGCATCTGCTGTCGGATACTTATGTGCTTTACCTCAAGACTCACAACTTTCACTGGAATGTCAGCGGGCCGATGTTTCGCACGCTGCATTTAATGTTTGAAGAGCAGTATAACGAACTGGCACTGGCGGTTGACTCTATTGCCGAGCGTATTCGTGCGTTGGGCTTCCCTGCTCCTGGCACTTATTCGACGTATGCTCGCCTGTCTTCCATCAAGGAAGAAGAGGGCGTGCCAAGTGCCGAAGATATGATCAAAAGTCTGGTTCAGGGGCAAGAGGCCGTTGTCCGTACTGCGCGTAGTATCTTTCCTCTTCTCGACAAGGTCAGCGACGAGCCGACGGCTGATCTGTTGACGCAGCGTATGCAGGTTCATGAAAAAACTGCCTGGATGTTGCGCTCGATGCTTGAGTCGAAATAACGACCGGGGCGAGTGACGCCAAGCGCCACTCGCCTGTTCTTCATATGTTGCCTTGCAGGCAGCGCCTGATCTTCGCCTTTTTGGCCTCCGCTGCTTGAGCGCTCAGGCACAAGAAGGCCTGGTCGTCGCTCGTTGTCACGCATATCATCCAGCCATATTCCTTGCTCCTCTTCATTATGCCTTCAGGGTTAAACGATATTCCGCTGATTCCTGTAGCCATCTCCTACAGTGATAAAGTATCAGAGCGGCTGGATATAAAATCTCGAATCATGTTTTATACATCAGGGTATTTATTTGTTTTTGAATATTTCTTTTAATGTTTAAAGTTTATGATTCGAAGGTGATCGTTATGATGTTACGAAGTGCTGAGCGAGAGCTTAAGTTTTTACATCGGGAGGTGGAAATACGCCATGACCCCTTTGTCGAAGATTTCAACATGACCCTGGCGCAGCCTCATTCCAAATCCGTTCGGCTAAATGGTCTGGCCACCTGCCTGCGCCTGGAGAACGTGTATTGGAACATTCTGTCAGGCATTGCAAGTTCCAATGAGTGTTCTGTTAATGCGGTATTGTCCTACATTGATCGAGAGGTTCACTTACGTCATGGAGGTGTAAAAAACTTCAGCGGTCTGATTCGCGTTGTCTGTGTTGCGCATCTGTTGAAGGATGCTCACGTAGAAAATACCCACGTTTAGAGTGGTCTTCACCCTCATTCCTGCAGGCCCGCTTCGGCGTGCCTGCGTTTCCCTCGTAGCGCGACCGAGCTGGGGGCGGTCACGAACTTATCCGGCCGTGATAGGTTCGTTCGGCTGCACGGTGCCAATTAACTCTATATAATCCTCCGTCTTGCTAGCGGGCGTGACTCTGCGTGGGCCAGGGCTGGCTTTAGTCTTGTGCCGGTGCCGTGTACCACTGAGCGCAAGCCAGGAGCGAAAGCGCCACCGAATTCGAATTACGAGAAGTGAAAACACCATCATGATGCGCAGCCATTATTGCGGCCAACTGAACGAGAGTCTGGAAGGCCAGGAAATTACCCTTTGCGGATGGGTCCACCGTCGTCGTGACCACGGAGGCGTTATCTTCCTCGATATCCGCGACCGTGAAGGCATGGCTCAAGTCGTGTTCGACCCTGATCGTGCCGACAGCTTCGCCGCCGCTGACCGCGTGCGCAGCGAGTACGTGGTCAAGGTCGTGGGCAAGGTTCGCGCTCGTCCGGCAGGTGCCGTGAACGCGAATATGGCGTCGGGTGCCATCGAGGTTCTGGGTTACGAACTCGAAGTGCTGAACGAGTCCGAGACTCCGCCATTCCCACTGAATGAATATTCCGACGTCGGCGAGGAAACACGCCTGCGTTATCGCTTTATCGACCTGCGCCGTCCGGAAATGGCCGAGAAGCTGCGTCTGCGTTCGCGCATCACCACCAGCATCCGCCGCTATCTGGATGACAACGGCTTTCTCGACGTCGAGACGCCGATCCTGACCCGCGCCACGCCGGAAGGTGCTCGCGACTATCTGGTTCCAAGTCGCACACACCCGGGCAGTTTTTTCGCCCTGCCGCAATCGCCTCAGTTGTTCAAGCAATTGCTGATGGTGGCTGGCTTTGACCGCTACTATCAGATCGCCAAGTGCTTCCGCGACGAAGATCTGCGTGCCGACCGTCAGCCGGAATTCACCCAGATCGACATCGAGACCAGTTTCCTCAATGAAGAGGACATCATCGGTCTGACCGAGAAGATGGTTCGTCAGCTGTTCAAGGAAGTTCTGGACCTGGAGTTCGGTGATTTCCCGCACATGACCTTCGAAGAGGCCATGCGCCGCTACGGCTCCGACAAGCCGGACCTGCGTAACCCGCTGGAACTGGTGGATGTTGCCGATCAGCTCACCGGCGTCGAGTTCAAGGTGTTCAGCGGTCCGGCCAACGACCCCAAAGGCCGTGTTGCCGCACTGCGTGTGCCGGGCGCTGCCAGCATGGCGCGCAGCCAGATCGACGACTACACCAAATTCGTCAGCATCTATGGTGCCAAAGGCCTGGCCTACATCAAGGTCAACGAACGCGCGAAGGGGCCGGAAGGCTTGCAGTCGCCGATCGTCAAGTTCATCCCGGAAGACAACCTGAACGTCATCCTTGATCGCGTGGGTGCGGTCGATGGCGACATCGTTTTCTTCGGAGCGGACAAGTTCAAGATCGTCAGCGAGGCCCTTGGCGCGCTGCGCATCAAGATCGGTAACGACCTCAAGCTGCACACGTGCGAATGGGCACCGATGTGGGTCGTCGACTTCCCGATGTTCGAAGAAAACGACGACGGCAGCTTCACCGCGTTGCACCACCCCTTCACGGCACCCAAGTGCACGCCTGAAGAGCTGGAAGCCAACCCGGCGACGGCGCTGTCGCGTGCCTACGACATGGTGCTCAACGGTACCGAGCTGGGCGGCGGTTCGATTCGTATCCACCGCAAGGAAATGCAACAGGCGGTCTTCCGTCTGCTGGGTATCGCCGAAGACGAGCAGCAGGAGAAGTTCGGCTTCCTGCTCGATGCCTTGAAATACGGCGCACCGCCGCACGGTGGTCTGGCGTTTGGTCTGGACCGTCTGGTGATGCTGATGACCGGCGCGCAATCGATTCGTGAAGTGATTGCGTTCCCGAAAACCCAGAGCGCCGCCGACGTCATGACCCAGGCGCCTGGCGTTGTCGATGCCAAAGCGTTGCGTGAGCTGCATATCCGTCTGCGCGAGCAGCCGAAGGCTGAGTGATGCCGGGCAGGGCGTATCGTCGATACGCCCTGTATCTGCCCTTATTGAGTGAAGCTTTTTGCCCGGTTGTTCAGGGCGAAAGGTGAAGGTGTTTCAAAAAGAATCTGGAGCGAAAAATGGCAGGTCATTCTAAGTGGGCGAACATCAAGCACCGCAAAGAGCGTCAGGATGCCAAGAAAGGCAAGATTTTCACCAAGTGGATTCGTGAGCTGACCGTTGCTGCGCGTCAGGGTGGCGGCGATCCTGGTTCCAACCCGCGTCTGCGTTTGGCGCTGGACAAGGCGCTTGGTGCAAACATGACTCGTGACACCATTGATCGTGCGGTCGCGCGAGGCGTGGGCGCATCCGACGGTGACGATGTCGAGGAACTGGGTTACGAGGGCTACGGCCCGGGCGGTGTGGCAATCATGGTCGAAACCATGACTGACAACCGTAATCGTACCGCCGCTGCCGTTCGCCATGCGTTCACCAAGTGTGGCGGCAACCTCGGTACTGACGGCTCTGTGGCTTACCTGTTCGATCGCAAGGGTCAGATTTCCTTTGCTGCCGGCGTCGATGAGGATGCCCTTATCGAGGCTGCCATGGAAGCTGACGCCGATGATGTCGTGACCAACGACGATGGCTCGATCGATGTGTTTACGTCGTTCTCCGGGTTCTATGCCGTGCGTAACGCTCTTGAGGCCGCAGGTTTCAAGGCTTCCGACGCAGAAATCGTCATGTTGCCGACAACCAGTGCAGTGCTTGATCTGGAGACCGCCGAGAAGGTCCTCAAGCTGATCGACATGCTTGAAGACCTGGATGACGTGCAGAACGTCTATTCAAACGCGGAAATTCCGGACGACGTGATGGAGCAACTGGGCTGATCGCCGACAGGTAACACCGAGTCAGAAGCCGGGGGAGCGAAGCTGTGAGCATCACGCAGCTATCGGCCTCCGGCTTCTGCCTTTATGCTGCACCTATTGTTTTGCGTCACCTTCTCAAGCTGCAGGCGTTATGACTCTTATTCTTGGTATCGACCCCGGTTCGCGAATTACCGGCTATGGCGTGGTACGTGACACCGGGCGCGGTTGTGTCTACGTCGCTTCCGGGTGCATTCGTACCGGCAGTGGTGAATTGCACGAACGTTTGCAGATCGTTTATCGCGGGGTGCGTGAGGTCATAAAGACCTACGGGCCGGTGACTATGGGCATCGAAAAGGTTTTCATGGCGCGCAACGCCGATTCAGCCCTGAAGCTGGGGCAGGCCAGGGGCGCGGCCATCGTGGCGGGTGCCGAGGAGGCGCTGGAAATTGCCGAGTACACTGCCACTCAGGTCAAGCAGGCAGTAGCAGGGACTGGCGGTGCCAATAAAGAGCAGGTGATGATGATGGTCATGCATTTGCTCAAATTGACCCAGAAGCCTCAGATTGACGCGTCCGATGCCCTGGCTATCGCGCTGTGTCATGCGCACACGCGCTCCAGCCTGATTCCTCACGGGTTGAGCGCCGCGCGAAGTCGCGGCGGCCGTTTGCGCCTGTGACTGCATCATGAGCACCTGTGTCTTTATGATGACTGTGTTCAATTTCTTCTTCGCGCAAGCGACAGGCAACACGAAAGGATCTGAAACGTGATTGGACGTTTACGCGGCTCTCTCGCCGAAAAACAGCCTCCGCATCTGGTGTTGGATGTCAATGGTGTCGGCTATGAGCTGGAAGTGCCGATGACGACGCTGTATCGGCTGCCGCATGTCGGCGAGACAGTGACATTGCACACCCATCTGGTGGTCCGCGAGGACGCGCATCTGTTGTATGGCTTCTATGAAAAACGCGAGCGCGAGCTGTTCCGTGAATTGATCCGACTCAACGGGGTTGGCCCCAAGCTGGCGCTGGCGTTGATGTCCGGCCTGGAAGTTGATGAGCTGGTGCGTTGCGTTCAGGCGCAGGACACGTCGGCGCTGACTCGTATTCCCGGTGTAGGCAAGAAAACCGCCGAGCGTCTGCTGGTCGAGCTCAAGGATCGGTTCAAGGCCTGGGAATCCTTGCCAGGCACCTTTACGCTGGTTTCCAATGGTCCGAATCAGGCCGAGCCTGTGGCATCGGCCGAATCCGATGCAGTCAGCGCGCTGATTTCACTGGGTTACAAACCGCAGGAGGCGAGCAAGGCTGTCTCCGCCATCAAGGAAAAAGATTTGAGCAGTGCGGATCTGATTCGCCGTGCGTTGAAGGGGATGGGTTAAGTGATAGACGCCGACCGTCTGATAACCGCCGCTGGCGGCCGTGATCGTGATGAACAGATGGACCGTGCGATTCGGCCACTGAGTCTTGCGGACTACATCGGCCAGCCGACCGTACGCGAGCAGATGGAACTGTTCATCCAGGCTGCCCGTGGCCGCAATGAGGCGCTGGATCACACATTGATCTTTGGGCCGCCCGGTCTGGGCAAGACCACGCTGGCCAATATCATCGCCCAGGAAATGGGTGTGTCGATCAAGAGTACTTCAGGACCGGTGCTCGAGCGGCCTGGTGATCTGGCCGCAATTCTGACCAACCTTGAGCCCAACGATGTGTTGTTCATTGATGAGATCCATCGTTTGTCGCCGATTGTCGAAGAAGTGCTGTATCCGGCAATGGAAGACTTCCAGCTCGACATAATGATCGGTGAAGGCCCCGCCGCACGTTCTATCAAACTTGATCTGCCACCGTTCACGCTGGTCGGTGCGACTACCCGAGCGGGCATGCTGACCAATCCATTACGCGATCGTTTCGGGATCGTTCAGCGGCTCGAGTTTTATAATATTGCCGACCTGTCGACGATCGTGTCTCGCTCGGCTGGCATTCTGGGACTGGTCATCGAGCCGCAAGGCGCTTTCGAGATCGCCAGGCGCGCCCGTGGTACGCCACGGATCGCCAACCGTTTGTTGCGTCGGGTGCGGGATTTCGCCGAGGTGCGCGGCAATGGGCAGATCACCCGGCAGACCGCCGACAAGGCCCTGAACCTGCTGGACGTCGACGAGCATGGCTTCGATCATCAGGACCGGCGTCTGCTGCTGACCATGATCGAGAAGTTCGATGGCGGGCCTGTCGGTGTCGACAGCCTTGCGGCGGCCATCAGCGAGGAGCGTCACACAATTGAGGATGTGCTCGAGCCCTATTTGATCCAGCAAGGCTATATCATGCGCACGCCGCGTGGACGTGTAGTCACCCGTCATGCGTATCTGCATTTCGGGCTGAATATCCCTTCGAGGATGGGGGAGATGCCAGTGGCGGACGATGTGGTCGATGATCCGGCGGATTTATAGCAATGCTTTGCAATTTATTTGCGGTCGGCGTGGTCACATTGCCAGTCCTGCCGCCGATACCGGTAATAAGTGGCAAAACGTTGAAAAACAGTTGCCTGACCCGATTGGCAACCTGAGGAGTAAGCTCTAGAGTATGCGCGCGCAAAACGGGGTTCAGTCGTTCGCACATCGCTGTCGCGTTTATTACGAGGACACCGATGCCGGCGGCATCGTCTACTACGTCAATTATCTGAAATTCATGGAGCGGGCTCGTACCGAGCGGCTGCGGGAATTGGGCTTTGCCCAATCCGAACTGGCGCAGGAAAACCTTTTATTTGTCGTGCACTCCAGTGACGCGCGTTATCACAAGCCCGCGCGGCTGGATGACGAGTTGCTTGTCAGTGCAGAAGTAACCGAATTGAACCGTGTCAGCCTGCGCTTTCAACAGCAGATCAGGCGGGCGTCGGATGCAACGCTGCTCTGTGAAGGGCAGTTCCTGGTGGCGTGTGTACGCGCCGATAGTTTTAAACCCCGGGCCATTCCCGAAGCTCTGCGAGCGGCCTTTGCCGACCAGGGCGGCGCGGGCATACATTCAGAGCAGGAGATAAAGCGTGGAAGCTAACGTCGTCGACCATTCCTCCATGTGGAGTTTGGTCAGCAATGCCAGCATTGTTGTTCAGTTGGTAATGCTGATTCTGGTGGCTGCTTCGGTCACTTCGTGGATCGTGATTTTTCAGCGCAGCAATATGCTGCGTGCAGGTCGGCGTGCACTGGACAGCTTTGAAGAGCGTTTCTGGTCGGGTATCGATCTGTCCAAGCTGTACCGTCAGGCGGGCAGCAATCCCGATCCGGACTCTGGCGTAGAGCAGATCTTTCGTGCTGGTTTCAAGGAATTCTCCCGCCTGCGTCAGCAGTCCGGTGTCGATCCCGATGCGGTCATGGAAGGTGTGGCGCGCGCCATGCGTGTAGCTATTTCCCGTGAGGAAGAAAAGCTCGAAGCAGGTCTGCCGTATCTGGCGACCGTGGGCTCCACCAGCCCGTATGTCGGTCTGTTCGGTACTGTCTGGGGGATCATGAACTCCTTCCGCGGTCTGGCGACTGCCCAGCAGGCAACGCTGGCCACCGTGGCACCGGGTATTGCCGAGGCACTGATTGCAACGGCCATCGGTCTGTTCGCAGCCATCCCGGCCGTTATTGCCTACAACCGTTTCGCCGCGCGCAGTGAGACCTTGATCAGCCGTTACTACACGTTCGCTGACGAGTTCCAGGCCATCCTGCACCGTAAAGTGCACACCAGCGAAGAGTGAGCAGGTAATTCCCCATGGCTTTAATCGCTCGAGATCGTCGCAGAAAACGCAAGCCGGTCGCCGAAATGAACGTAGTGCCCTACATCGACGTGATGCTGGTGTTGCTCGTGATTTTCATGGTGACGGCTCCCATGATCAACCAGGGCGTGAAAGTCGACTTGCCCAAGGTCTCCAGCGAGGCTTTGCCGCAAGACAACAACAATCAGGTCCTGACCATTTCGATCAAGGCTGACAAGACCTATTACTGGAACCTTGGCAGCGAAGTCGATACCGACAAACAGATGGACAAGGCAATGACCCTGCCGCAACTGACTGCCGCAGTGACCAAGATCGTCGCTGCCGGTCGTGACGCAGGCAAGCAGACGCAGGTTTTCATTCGTGGTGACAAGACCGTCGATTACGGCTCGGTCATGGGCACGATGGGCGGGCTGCAGAAGGCTGGGGTCGGGAATGTTGGCTTGATTACCGAGGCACCCTGATGCAGCCGATTCGAGAGCCGTCCGCCTCGGAAAGCTACTTCTGGCCCAGTGTCTGGGCCGTGGCATTGCATATTCTGATCTTTGGCATGCTGTTCGTCAGCTTTGCCATGACTCCGGATCTGCCCGAAGCCAAGCCTATCGTTCAGGCAACGCTCTATCAGCTCAAGTCCAAGAGCCAGGCCACTACCCAGACCAACCAGAAGATTGCCGGTGAGGCGAAGAAAACCGCTGCGCGACAAACTGAAGTCGAACAGCTGGAGCAGAAAAAGATCGAGCAGCTCAAACAGGAAGCTGTAAAAGCTGCGGAACAAAAGAAAGAAGAGGCTGCTCAAAAAGCCGAAGAGCAGAAAGCTGCCGACGAAGCCAAAAAGGCCGAACAGAAAGCAGAGGAGGCCAAAAAGGCTGACCATGCCAAGAAAGCCGATGAAGCCAAGAAGGTTGCCGACGCCAAAAAGCTTGAAGAGAAGCAGCAGGCTGATATAGCCAAGAAAAAGGCCGAAGAAGAGGCGAAGAAAAAAGCCGAAGAAGACGCCAAGAAAGCTGCTGCCGAGGAAGCCAAGAAACAGGCTGCTGATGAGGCCAAGAAAAAGGCCGCAGAAGACGCCAAGAAAAAGGCTGCCGAGGACGCGAAGAAAAAAGCTGCTGCAGATTCCGCCAAGAAGGCGCAGGAAGCAGCTCGCAAATCCGCTGAAGACAAGAAGGCGCAGGCACTGGCCGATTTGCTGTCCGATAAACCGGAACGGCAACAGGCTTTGGCTGACGAGCGGGGCGATGAAACGGCTGGCAGTTTCGATGACCTGATTCGTGTCAGGGCTTCCGAAGGCTGGAGTCGTCCACCATCGGCACGTAACAACATGTCGGTAACGTTGCAGATCGGCATGTTGCCGGACGGTACGATTGCTTCAGTATCGATTGCCAAGTCCAGTGGTGACGGGCCGTTCGACAGCTCTGCGGTTGCTGCGGTGAAGAACATTGGACGTTTGACAGAAATGCAGGGTCTGAAGCCGGCTGACTTCGCTCCCTATCGTTCATTCAAGATGACATTCACACCTGGAGATCTAGCCTTGTGATCAACCTTTTTCGAGGACTGCTGGTCGTTCTCTGTTTCGCATCCGCAATGGTGTCGGCAGAAGAAAAGAACATTCTGGTCACCAGCGGCAGTGACCGTGCGGCACCGATTGCTGTTGTGCCATTCGGATGGCAGGGCGGTAACGTACTGCCGGAAGACATGGCGGAAATCGTCAGCAACGATCTGCGCAATTCCGGCTACTACGCGCCGATCCCGAAGCAGAACATGATCAGCTTGCCGACCCAGGCCAGCGAAGTCATTTTCCGTGACTGGAAAGCGCTGGGTGCCCAGTACGTCATGGTCGGCAACATCACGCCTGCCGGCGGACGTCTGCAGATCCAGTACGCGCTGTTCAACGTAGCCACCGAGCAGCAGGTTTTGACCGGTAACGTGTCAGGCACCAATGACCAGCTGCGGGACATGGCGCATTACATTGCCGACCAGTCGTTCGAGAAGCTCACCGGCATCAAGGGCGCGTTTTCTACCCGCATGCTTTACGTGACGGCCGAGCGTTTCTCCGAGAACAACACGCGTTACACCTTGCAGCGTTCGGATTACGACGGTGCTCGGGCAGTAACCCTGCTGCAATCGCGTGAGCCAATCCTGTCGCCACGTTTCGCGCCGGACGGCAAGCGTATTGCCTATGTATCGTTCGAACAGAAGCGCCCGCGCATTTTTGTTCAGCACATCGATACCGGTCGCCGTGAGCAGATCACCAATTTTGAAGGCCTGAATGGCGCGCCTGCATGGTCGCCGGATGGCAGCAAGCTGGCATTCGTTCTGTCCAAGGACGGTAACCCGGAGATCTACGTAATCAATCTGGCTTCGCGCCAATTGAGCCGCGTTACCAATGATTCTTCGATTGATACTGAACCTTTCTTCGGAAAGGACGGGTCTACGCTATACTTCACGTCGGACCGTGGCGGCAAGCCACAGATCTACAAGACAAACATTAATGGCGGCGGTGCCGAACGTGTAACGTTCGTGGGTAACTACAACGCCAACCCGAAATTGTCAGCGGATGAAAAGACGCTGGTAATGATTCACCGGCAGGACGGCTTCACTAATTTCAAGGTGGCAGTGCAGGATTTGGCCCGCGGTAGCGTAAAAATTCTCACAGATAGCAACCTTGATGAGTCGCCTACTGTTGCGCCCAACGGCACCATGGTAATCTACGCCACCCGCCAGCAGGGCCGGGGAGTCTTGATGCTCGTGTCCATTAATGGACGCGTAAGGCTCCCGCTTCCTACCGCTCAAGGCGAAGTCAGAGAACCTTCCTGGTCCCCTTACCTGAACTGACGCGGCGCTACACGATTTGCTTAACACACTGGGGTTCATTAGGAGTTTCAAGATGGAAATGCTGAAGTTTGGTAAATTTGCTGCGCTGGCTCTGGCCATGGCTGTAGCTGTAGGTTGCTCTTCCAAAGGCGGCGACAATGCCGGTGCAGGCGGTGCTGTTGACCCTAACGCTGGTTACGGCGCCAACACTGGTGCAGTTGACGGCTCCCTGAGCGAAGAAGCTGCTCTGCGCGCAATCACTACCTTCTACTTCGAATACGACAGTTCGGACCTGAAGCCAGAAGCCATGCGCTCCCTGGACGTGCACGCAAAAGACCTGAAAGCTAACGGCGCTCGCGTTGTTCTGGAAGGCAACACCGACGAACGTGGTACTCGCGAGTACAACATGGCACTGGGCGAGCGTCGTGCGAAAGCCGTTCAACGCTACCTGGTTCTGCAAGGTGTTTCCCCAGCTCAGCTGGAACTGGTTTCCTACGGCGAAGAGCGTCCAGTTGCTACCGGCAACGACGAGCAGTCCTGGGCTCAAAACCGTCGCGTCGAACTGCGTAAGTAATTTGACATGCGAACGTGCCGACGTGCTCTAACCGTTTTGGCCCTCGCCCTTCCGCTTTCAGCGTTGGGTGCGGCACCTGTGGTCGATAACAATTCTGGCTCTGGCAGCAGCAGTTATCCGCCAGCGGGTTATGGCACGTCCGGCGCCTATGCCGGGGGAGGGGTTACGGCCCCTGCCTCGGCACAAGGTCAGCTGTTCATGCAATTGCAGCAAATGCAGGACGAAATCGCGCGTTTGCGCGGTGTTGTCGAGGTCCAGCAGAATGATATCCAGCGCATGAAGCAGGAAGCTCTGGAGCGTTATCAGGAACTCGATCAACGCATAGCCAGTGGCGCAGCCGCTCCGGCTACCAATAATTCTCAACCTTCTGGTGGCGCTATCGATGCCAGTGGGACGCCTTCGGCCTCAGCGGCTCAGCAGGCACCGGCAGCAGGCACCGAGCCTCCTGACCCGGCGAAGGAAAAGCTTTATTACGAAGCGGCCTTCGATTTGATCAAGGCAAAGGATTTCGACAAGGCCAGTCAGGCCTTTACCGCTTTCCTGCGCAAATACCCGAACAGCTCGTACGCGGGCAACGCCCAATACTGGCTGGGTGAAGTGAATCTGGCCAAAGGTGACCTTCAGGGTGCCGGTCAGGCGTTCGCCAAGGTCAGTCAGCAGTATCCGAAGCATGCCAAGGTGCCTGACTCGCTATACAAGCTGGCTGACGTCGAGCGTCGTCTCGGTCACACCGATAAGGTCAAAGGCATATTGCAGCAAGTAGTCGCCCAGTATCCGGGCACCTCAGCTGCACAATTGGCGCAACGAGATCTTCAGCGTCTTTGATGTTCTGACCCGCTGATTAAGAAAGCCGCGCTAGTCGCGGCTTTTTTCGTTAGAATCTCGCACCCGAAATTCCGGTACACCCTACGCTTTTCCGGATTCTGCGATTGCAGGGTCCTTTGAAGTGCCTGACGGAGGCGGACGGCCTGTTTAGCTGTTACGCCCGTGGCTGATATGCAAGACACATTACGCATCACCGAAATCTTTCACTCGTTGCAGGGTGAAACCCGTACGGCTGGTCTGCCTACCGTATTCGTCCGCCTGACCGGCTGCCCATTGCGCTGTCAGTATTGCGACAGTGCCTACGCATTCAGCGGTGGGACCATCCAGACGCTGGATGACATCGTTGGGCAAGTGGCGGCCTATCGTCCTCGCTATGTCTGTGTGACCGGCGGTGAGCCGCTCGCTCAGCCCAATGCCATTCCGTTGCTCAAGCGTCTTTGTGATGCTGGCTATGAGGTCTCACTGGAGACCAGCGGCGCGCTGGATATCTCGGCAGTCGATCCTCGTGTAAGTCGCGTTGTGGACCTCAAGACCCCTGGGTCAAAGGAAGTCTCGCGTAACCGTTACGAGAACATCGAGCTGCTGACGAGAAATGACCAGGTAAAATTCGTGATTTGCTCGCGCGAAGATTATGACTGGGCCGTCTCCAAGCTGATTCAGTACGGTCTTGAACGCCGTGCGGGCGAAGTCCTGTTCTCTGCCAGTCACCACGAGCTTAAAGGTCGTGATCTGGCGGACTGGATCGTTGCCGACAATCTGCCGGTACGGTTGCAGATGCAGTTGCATAAAATTCTTTGGGATGACGAGCCGGGGCGCTGACATGAGTGAATTGACCAATACCGAAAAAAGAGCCGTGATCCTGCTGTCCGGTGGGCTGGATTCTGCAACCGTCGTCGCCATGGCCCGCGCAGAAGGCTACGCCTGCTACACCATGAGCTTCGACTACGGCCAGCGTCATCGCGCCGAACTGGATGCCGCAGCGCGCGTTGCCCGCGATCTGGGTGCAGTCGAGCACAAGGTCATTGGCCTGAACCTCAACGGCATTGGCGGCTCGGCATTGACCGATAGCTCCATCGCCGTGCCGGAGTCGCCCTCTGAAGGTATTCCGATAACTTACGTACCGGCACGCAACACGGTGTTCCTGTCGCTGGCGCTGGGCTGGGCAGAGGTGCTGGGGGCACGGGATATCTTCATCGGCGTCAATGCCGTGGACTATTCAGGCTATCCCGACTGCCGTCCCGAGTTTGTCGAGTCGTTCGAGCGCATGGCCAATCTCGCGACCAAGGCTGGTGTGGAAGGGCAGGGGTTCACAATCAGAGCGCCGCTGCAGAACCTGAGCAAGTCGGACATCGTCAAGGCAGGCGCTGCTTTGGGGGTCGATTACTCACTGACGGTTTCCTGCTATCAGGCTGATGACCAGGGCCGAGCCTGTGGCAAATGCGACAGCTGTCGCCTGCGCGCCGAGGGCTTCACAGCCGCCGGCATGGCAGACCCGACACGTTATTTTTAAAGTTTTTTGAAAAAGGTGTTGAATTACTGATAAAAATCAGTAATATACGCGCCACACAACAGAGGGTCGTTAGCTCAGTTGGTAGAGCAGTTGGCTTTTAACCAATTGGTCGTAGGTTCGAATCCCACACGACCCACCATTTCGAAAATCTGGAAGGCCCATGAAAATGCGGATTTCCAGGTTTTTTTTTGCCTGTCTTTTATTCAGGTACCCAGATCAGCACGCGCCGGAATGACCCGCCATCCCGTGCCCTTAAGCTGGCAGCCATCTGCGGGGAACTCCAAGCCCCCGCAGCGCTGTCCGACAACAAACGTTCGTTAAAACGGAGCCCAAGGCACCACTGATTTCATCGGCACAAACGCTGCCGTGCAATCGACCGGCGCGCCGTCACCTGGACTGCCGGACACCGTGACGTCGTCTTTTATCGAAGGCACCAGTTTGTTGAAGAAGCTTACCGGCCCTGGGCCAATTGTGAAGTGGGTGGCGGTAAGCGCTGTGAAGGCTGGTTGAGTGCCGTCAAAGACAACGTTATCCAGCGTGATCAGAATCGGCCGTTTCTGGCCATTGTCACTGTAGCCGGCGAAGGTCATTTTGCCGCCACCGAATCGCGGACTGTTCAGGTAGTGGAAGCCCTTCACTGTGATGTCGCTGAGATCGGGGTACGAGGTTCCGCTGGCACTGCCGTAGTTGGTGTCGAACACCAGCGGGAATTTGACGCTGCGCATGCATACGTTTTCGTAACGGATACCGTCTACCTTTCCACCGTTCTTGGCACTCGTCTTTATTCTCAGTCCGATGCCGTCCTGGCTGTCTCTACCATCCGCCGCCAAATCCATAACTCTGACATTGTGTACGCCACCGTTGGTTTCACTGCCGATGGACAGGCCGTGGCCATAATAAAAATGATTGTGCGCGAACATCAGGTCCCGACTGCCGGAGATTCGGCTGGACTTTATCGCTACGTTGTCATCACCTGTGCTGATGTAGGAATAGGCCAGCAATACTTTGTTCGATTGACCGGGGTCGAAGCCGTCGGTGTTCTTCACGGTTTCCGGGGTAAAGCAGGTCCCTGGGGTCTTCTGGTCGGGCGTCGAGCCGCTTGGGCAGTGGTAGCCCTCTACGCTGTAGACCCGGCTTGGATTCAGAATCTTGATCCCCCATACAGTCACCCCGGTCACGCCGTCAGTCACAATGTTGAAGTCCGGAGCGTTTTGCAGCGTCAGCCCCTGGATAACGAAGTCCGTTCCGCCACTGACCTGTATAAGGCGCGGCTTTTGTTGATAAACGTTGGACAAGGTCTTCTGATAAACAAGGTCCCACCAGCTGCGCAGATTGGCATTCGCCCCGGCGGTAAGCAGACTGCCGCCGCGACCATCGATAACGCCTTTGCCTATGACGCCGCTGGAGTGGGTGTTTTTGGCCGAAATCAGTGAACTGCAGGCATCCTGATTGGCAACTGTAGTCACGCCGCAAGTGCCTTTGCCGTTGTCGTAGTCCTTGGGGTTACGTGACGCAAACAACGTTACGCCCTCGTCTATCCAGAGCGTGACGCCGGATTTCAATTGCAGCGGCCCGCTGAGGAATGCCGAGTTGTCGCCGTCACCTTTTACAAGCTTTACGGCTTGTCCGGCAGCACACCCATTGATTGCATTCTGGATATTCTCCTGGTCAGGCCTGGAGTCGAGCGCCGAACCGTCAGCGCTGTCCAGCGAGCCGTCTCTGGGAGTCAGGTGCGCTTGAAGTTGCTTACAGACTGGTGGGCTGGTTGGCTCGCTTATAGTGCCCCATGGCGTCACCATGGCTGCCTCACTGGCCGCCTGCGCGGGCAGTATGAGGGTCAGTGACATAGCCGCGGAAGCGGCCATCCAGGAGGTCTGCCGAAAAGTGTTCATGGCGAAGTGTAGGGGACCTGGCATCTATGAGACCTGTGATAGTGAGTAACCATGTTGGGTCGGCCAAGATATTTTAGAGATGTGTCAAATAGAAAGTCGCTACAAATTATTTCTTTGTCATGTTTCGTTATTAATGGATCTCTAGACGGTTTCAAGAACGATTCTCATCGGCTATGGGCAAGCCAGAAACTTCTGGTAAATCGGTTTTTTGGCGTTAGAATCGGCGCGCCTTCAGAAGTCGGGCCGATATTTACTGAATATCAGCCATATGCTTGATTGCACATGGCGCAGCCTTTGTCAGGCGATGTATGCGTAAAGCTGGAGGGCCTTGGTTGATAAGGGTTTCCGGCTTTTTTATTGCCTGTATTTCGGGTGTAAACTTGCCTTTCGCGCTCTAGCGCCTTCAGGTCCCGCGAACATGACACAGATCTCCGAACGTTTCCTGGTGCAGGCTCATCTCGATGCGAAGCAGCCCAAAGCGCTGAGCCCGGCAGAGCAGGCGCGTTACCGAGCCGACATTGCTGCCGAACTCAAGAAGCAGGATGCCGTGCTGGTCGCTCACTATTATTGCGACCCGGTCATTCAGGCCCTGGCCGAGGAAACCGGTGGTTGCGTGGCCGACTCTCTGGAAATGGCCCGCTTCAGCAATAACCACGCTGCCAGTACTGTATTGGTCGCAGGTGTGCGTTTCATGGGCGAAACCGCGAAGATTCTCAACCCGGAAAAACGCGTGTTCATGCCAACGCTCGAAGCCACCTGTTCGCTTGACGTAGGGTGCCCGGTCGATGAGTTTTCCGCGTTCTGCGATCAGCACCCGGAGCGTACCGTGGTGGTGTATGCCAACACCTCGGCAGCGGTCAAAGCCCGTGCGGACTGGGTAGTGACCTCAGGCTGTGCGCTGGAGATCGTCGAAAGCCTGATGGACAACGGCGAGAAAATCATCTGGGCTCCAGACAAGCATCTGGGCCGCTATATCCAGCGTGAAACCGGTGCCGATATGTTGCTGTGGGACGGTGCCTGCATTGTCCACGAAGAATTCAAATCCAAGCAGCTTGAAGACATGAAAGCCTTGTATCCCGAGGCTGCGATTCTGGTTCACCCGGAATCGCCGGAAGCAGTGATCGAGCTGGCTGACGTGGTCGGCTCCACCAGTCAGATGATTGCCGCCGCGCAGCGCTTGCCCAACAAGACGTTCATTGTGGCCACCGACCGGGGCATCTTCTACAAGATGCAGCAGCTGTGCCCGGACAAGATCTTCATCGAGGCGCCTACGGCCGGTAATGGCGCTGCATGCCGAAGCTGTGCACATTGTCCGTGGATGGCGATGAATACGCTTGAGCGCACCTTGCAGTGCCTGCGCGAGGGTAGCAATGAGATATTCGTTGACCCGGCGCTGATCCCCAACGCCGTACGCCCGTTGCAGCGCATGCTGGACTTCACCCAGGCGGCGCGCTTGCGACAAGCGGGCAATGCCTGACAGCCGTAATGAAAAAGCCCGACGCTTGCGTCGGGCTTTCTCATTCGGACATCAGTTCATCATGTCCTTGACCATCCGCTCTTGTTCAATCAGATCCTTTTGCCGTGCATCGATGCGTGACGCCAACTGGAAGTTGTTGGCCGCACGGCGTTTGGCAAAGTCCAGTTGCTGGATTGCCTGACGGAAATCGCCGACCAGTGCGAAATATTCGGCGCGCGCCTGATGCAGGCCTATGGTGTTGCCGTTCAGGCCACGGGTTTCCGCCACGACGTACCAGATGTCGGGATCATCCGGGCGGGTCTTGAGCAGCGCTTCAAGGCTTTTTTCAGCTTCCGCGGTGCGGTTCTGCTTGAGCAGCACGTCAATGCGCACGTCATTGAGCGGGTAGCTGCCGGGGTACAGCGTCAGCATGCGATCGACCCGTTGCTGGGCATCGGCCAAGCGGTTATTGGTGATGTCCAGGTCGATCTGCGTCAGATTGTAGGTGATGTCGTTTGGCGCTTTTTCGAGTAATGGCTTGAGGGTTTCTCTGGCTTCGTTCAGTTGCCCACCCTTGATCTGCGCGATGGCCAGGCCATAGCGAGCCGGATCGGATTTCGGGTTTTCAACCAGTTGCGCACGAAAACGCTTGGCGGCAATACCTGGTGTTTCTTCGTATATCAACGCAACGCGGGCACGCATCAGTTGATACAGCAGACTGTCTTCCTTGCCGCCAGGCTTGGCCTGCTCGGCGCGGTTGCGTGTGTCGGCGATCCGCGATTCGCTGACCGGGTGAGTCAGCAGAAACTCCGGAGGTCTGGCGTCGAATCGATATTGGCGCATGAGGCGCTCGAACATGGTCGGCATGTTACGCGGGTCATAACCGGCCTTCTCCAGGTTGAGAATGCCGATGCGGTCGGCCTCCTGCTCGTTCTGGCGCGAAAAGCGACGTTGCTCCTGGATTGCAGCCGCCTGTGAGCCGGCGATGGTGGCGATACCGGCATCACCGGCACCTGCGGCAGCCATGACAATACCCGCCAGCATCGCGGCCATTACCGGCACCTGCATACGCTGCTGGGCCTCCATGCCTCTGGCGAAGTGGCGTTGCGACAAGTGAGCCAGCTCGTGGGCCAGTACCGACGCGTATTCGCCCTCGGTCTGGGCGTTGAGGAACAGGCCGCCGTTGACACCGATGATCCCGCCGGGTGCGGCAAAGGCGTTGAGTTGCGGGCTGTTGATCAGGATGAATTCAAGACGCCGGTCCTGAACCTGGCTGGTCTCGGCCAGGCGGTACACCGAGGTCTCGACGTAGTCCTTGAGTTGCGGGTCCGACAGCTGCGCCACCTGGCCACGCAGCAATCCCAGCCACGCTCGACCCAGGCGGTGTTCCTGTTCGGGGGAGACAATCGAGGAGCTGGCGTCGCCAAGTGAAGGCAGGTCATCAGCCATGCCATGCGTAGCGAACAGGCAAGCGAGGGTGAGCAGTGTAGGACGCAAAAAATTCATGC
This sequence comes from Pseudomonas syringae group sp. 247E2, assembly GCF_032587795.1. Lineage (NCBI taxonomy): Bacteria > Pseudomonadati > Pseudomonadota > Gammaproteobacteria > Pseudomonadales > Pseudomonadaceae > Pseudomonas > Pseudomonas syringae group sp. 247E2. Next base: position 402,684 of record NZ_JAWHPK010000015.1, read on the forward strand.
ACGAAGCTCTGGTCAGAAGAACCTGTACTGTAGCTGGCTCAATGGCGTGCTGACCAGAGTGAGGTATTCTTGCCGCCTTATCCGCCATGCCTTTTCGGACATGGTTTGTAATTCGATGTGTCCGCCTGGAGAGAAACGATGTCTGACGCTGTAGTGCGCCCCAAGGTGTGCGACGCCGAACTGGATGCCAGTGGTCTCAACTGTCCGCTGCCTCTGCTGAAAGCCAAGATGGAACTCAATCGTCTGGCCAGTGGCGCGGTGCTGAAGGTGATCGCGACTGACGCCGGATCGCAGCGGGATTTTCGAACTTTTGCCAGACTTTCCGGGCATGAGTTGCTGCATGAAGAGGTCGACGCCGGCACTTATCTTTATTGGCTGCGCAAGGCTTGAATCACCACTGCCGTTTTTTTTGAAAAGGATGTTTGATGTTCAATGTGCTTCGCAATTGGGTGCAGCGCTACTTCTCCGATGAGGAAGCGGTGGTACTGGCGGTCTTGCTGTTTCTGGCGTTTACCCTTGTCCTGACCCTGGGCGGAATGCTCGCGCCGGTCATTGCGGGGTTGGTGCTGGCCTTCCTGATGCACGGGTTGGTCAGTGTTCTGGAGCGCCTGCGCATGCCTGAAATGGCCGCAGTCGGCTTGGTCTTCACGCTGTTCATCGGTGCGCTGCTGCTGTTCCTGCTGGTGCTGGTACCACTGCTCTGGCACCAGTTGATCACGCTGTTCAACGAAGCACCGGGCATGCTTGCCAAGTGGCAGTCTGTACTGCTGTTGCTGCCCGAACGTTACCCGCATCTGGTTTCCGACGAGCAAGTGTTGCTGGCGATCGAAGTCGCCCGTGGTGAAGTGGGCAAGATCGGTCAGTTGGCGCTTACCTTCTCGATCTCCAGCCTGCCATTGCTGGTCAACCTGATGATCTACCTGGTGCTGGTGCCGATTCTGGTGTTCTTCTTTCTGAAGGATCGGCACATGATCGGCCGCTGGGCGCGCGGCTATCTGCCTCGCGAGCGTGCGTTGATCAACCGGGTGGCGGATGAGATGAAGCGTCAGATTGCCAATTATATTCGCGGCAAGGTCATCGAGATTTTCATCTGTGGTGGCGTGACCTACATCGCGTTCGCCGCGCTCGGGCTCAACTACGCAGCGCTGCTGGCGATGCTGGTCGGCATATCTGTGGTCGTGCCTTACGTTGGCGCGGTGGTGGTCACAGTGCCGGTGGCGTTGATCGGATTGTTCCAGTGGGGCTGGGGGGATCAGTTCATCTACCTGATGATTGCCCACGGCATCATTCAGGCGCTGGATGGCAACGTTCTGGTGCCGTTGCTGTTTTCCGAGGCCGTCAACCTGCACCCGGTTGCAATCATTTGCGCCGTGCTGCTGTTTGGCGGGCTGTGGGGATTCTGGGGGATCTTCTTTGCGATTCCGCTGGCCACGTTGTTCAAGGCCGTCCTCGATGCCTGGCCGCGTAATGAACCCACTGTGGCACCACTGCTTTAAGCAGCAAGTCTGGATCGTTGCGGCACCTTGCGTGCCGCAACGCTTATCGGAATATCAGCCTTTGTTCAGGGCCTCGGCCTGCGCCAGTACTTCAGCCACATGGCCCGGCACTTTCACGCCGCGCCATTCCTGACGCAGTACGCCTTCCTTGTCGATCAGAAAGGTGCTGCGGTCAACGCCCAGGTATTCCTTGCCATACAGCTTCTTGAGCTTGATGACGTCGAACAACTGGCAGACGGCTTCGTCCTTATCCGAAATAAGCTCGAACGGGAAAGACTGCTTGGCCTTGAAGTTTTCATGGGTCTTCAGGCTGTCTCGGGAAACACCGAGCACAACCGTATTGGCCGCCTGAAACTGCGCGATATGGTCACGAAAGTCCTGACCCTGCGTGGTGCAGCCGGGCGTGTTGTCTTTCGGGTAAAAATAAATCACGACCTGCTGACCCTTGAGCGCGGACAGCTCTACGGTCTGTCCGCTGGTCGCAGGTGCCTGAAAGTCGGGAACCGGTTGATCTACTGTGACGGTCATGGGAACTCCTTACATTGGGGCTTGTGGGCGCCAGGGTTCGATCAGTGCGTCGAGATTCAGCGCGTCGGCGAAATCGAGGAATTGATCGCGCAGCCAGCTGATCTGGGTCCCGGCAGGCAGTGTCACCGTGAATGTGGCATTAAGCATGGTGCCACCGGTCTGCGGAGCCTGATACGTGTCACAGATCAGATTTTCCAGCTCGACGTTGTGGTCAATGAAGAACTGGCACAGCTCATTGATGATGTCCGGGCGGTACGCCGAGCTGACGTAAGCTACGTAGGGCAGGGCTTCCGGGCGGTTCTCCAAGGTAGCGCTGCGTACCACGCTGGTGGTGAACGCATGCTTCTTGGAGAGGCTCGACAGGCCGGTTTCAAGGCGCGCCAGAGCGTCCCAACTGCCTGACACCTGAAGAATCAGCGCACTGCACTCACCGTGGCGAGTAAGGCGCGAGGTGACTACCGAGCAGCGGTTTTCATGGCTGGCACGGCACAGGACGTTGGTCAGCTCCATGGGGTTTGCGCCAAGGGCACTGATGACAAGGAATTGTTCGCGAACTGTGGGGGTGGACGACATGCAGCATTCCTAGACGATGAGCGGTCGGTACTTTTTCGGACTTGCGGGGCTGTTTCGACAATCGATGGCGCGAGATACCTTCCCGGGTCCCGGAGCGCCTGCCTTGCATGGAAGTACCATGACGGGGCTGGAGTGCACTGGGGCAGGGCTTCTGGCGACAAATTCGACCGATTGAGCGAGGTGCGCAGGTGACCAGTACCGATCAAAGGACGAAGGGTAGCGAAAACCATCGCTCAGGGGAATGCTCAGAGCGCGGTACTTCGCTTGTACAAGGCTGATAGCGCCAGTACCATTACGGCTCTCTTTTTCCGGCAGGAGCGGTTGCATGATTGCGGGCAGTATGGTGGCACTGGTCACACCAATGGATGCACAAGGTCGTCTGGACTGGGACAGCCTGAGCAAACTGGTTGACTTCCACTTGCAAGAGGGCACCAACGCCATTGTTGCCGTCGGCACCACCGGTGAATCGGCGACGCTGGATGTGAGCGAACACATCGAGGTCATCCGCCGTGTGGTTGCCCAGGTTGCAGGACGTATTCCGGTCATCGCCGGTACAGGCGCCAACTCGACGCGCGAAGCCGTCGAGCTGACCACCAACGCCAAGACCGCTGGCGCCGATGCGTGCCTGCTGGTAACGCCTTATTACAACAAGCCGACGCAAGAAGGCCTGTTTCAGCATTTCAGCCACATCGCCAATGCCGTAGACATCCCGCAGATCCTCTACAACGTGCCGGGCCGTACGGCCTGCGACATGCTGCCAGAGACTGTTGCGCGTCTGTCTGCGGTAAAAAACATCATCGGCATCAAGGAAGCCACCGGCAACCTGCAGCGCGCCAAGGACATTCTGGCCAGCGTCAGCAGTGATTTTCTGGTGTACTCCGGTGACGACGCTACGGCAGTCGAATTGATGCTGCTGGGCGGCAAGGGCAATATTTCCGTCACTGCCAACGTTGCACCGCGCCTCATGAGCGATCTGTGCGAAGCGGCCATGCGTGGCGATGCCGAGACGGCGCGGGCGATTCACGAAAAGCTCATGCCGCTCAACAACACCCTGTTTATCGAATCCAACCCTATCCCCGTGAAGTGGGCCTTGCATGAAATGGGTAAGATGCCAGCCGGTATCCGTCTGCCGCTTACCTGGCTCAGCGAAGCCTGTCACGAACCGCTGCGTCAGGCCCTGCGCCAGTCCGGCGTCCTGGTTTAATTGAGGAAGTATCACGCAATGAAGCGATTGGCCGGACTTTCCGCACTTGCTCTTATTATCTCCAGCACCAGCGGTTGCGGTTGGCTCTGGGGCGAAGATGGTTACTTCCGTGATCGCGGTAGCGATTACCTCCAGGCTACCCAGACCCCACCCATGCAGGTGCCTGCCGATGTGTCCGGCGTCAAGCGCCTCGACCCGTTGCTGCCGATCCCGCGCAATGTGGCTGACAGCACCCAGAAAGAAGGCGAATACACGGTTCCTCGCCCTCTGCCACTGGGCACGACTTCCGAGTCGAGCGATTTCAGTCTGCAGAAAAGCGGCGATGCGCGCTGGATTCTGGCTCAGCGTCAGCCAGCCGAAGTCTGGCCGGTGGCTCATCAATACTTTGAAGACAATGGTTTCCGTATCGCTGAAGAGCGCCCGCAGACTGGCGAATTCAGCTCCTCGTGGCAGCGTCTTGATGAACTGTCCGCTTCGGTTGCCAAGCGCCTGAGCGCCGCTGGCGTTTCAGCCGACGCTGAAACCCGCGTGCGGGTTCGTATTGAGCCGGGCGTGCAGCGCAATACCAGTGAAGTCTATGTGGTAAGCGTCGAGCGTCCTGCCGGCAGCACTGCCGATGTGGCCTTCCCGACGCGCACCACCAACCTGGGCCTCGATGCCGCACTGACCGACGATCTGCTGGCCAGCATGGGTCGCAACGCCGAGAAGGGCGGTTCTATTTCCCTGTTGGCGGCACGTGACTACGACACCCCGAGCCGTGTTGCCTTGAGCGAAGACGGTAGCGGCAACCCGGTATTGAACCTCGGTGCCGATCTCGACCGTGCGTGGTCGAGTGTCGGCCGTGCGCTGGATCAAGGTGACTGGCGCGTCGAGGACATAAACCGCAGCCTGGGTCTGTACTACATCAACCTGGCTGAAAAGGCCAAAACGCCTGAAAACGAGCCTGGTTTCTTCGGTCGCCTGTTTGGCAGCAAGTCGAGCAAGGAAGAGATCGATGCCCGTGCCGAGCGTTATCAGGTTCGCCTGAGCAAGGTGGGTGATAACGTTCAAGTGACCGTCGAGAAGAACATCAATACCGTTGCGCCTGCGGATATCGCGCGTCGGGTGTTGAGCGTTATTCAAGACAACCTGGGTTAAGTGCGTTTCGCGGTTCTCGGCAGCGGCAGTCGTGGCAACGGCACGCTGGTCGCAAGCAACGATACATACGTACTGGTCGATTGCGGTTTCTCCCTGCGGGAAACCGAACGGCGCCTGGCGCGTCTGGGCGTCGCTGCAAACCAGTTGAGTGCGATTCTGGTAACCCACGAGCATGCCGATCATGTGCATGGCGTGGGTTTGCTGTCGCGGCGCTACAATGTGCCGGTCTACCTCAGCAGCGGCACATTGCGCGGTATGCGCAAACCGGTTGAAGTTGCCGGTTTGCTGGCGGGCGGAGAGAGCTTGCAGGTTGGCGCGCTGGGCATCGATGTGGTGTCTGTCGCTCATGATGCGCTTGAACCGACGCAGTTTGTCTTCAATGACGGCAAGCGCCGCTTCGGTCTACTGACCGACCTGGGCTCTTACTGCTCCAACGTATTGCAGCATTATCAAGGCCTGGATGCCTTGATGATCGAGGCCAATCACTGTCGCGACATGCTTGCCCGAGGCCAGTATCCGGTCTTTCTCAAGCAGCGCGTTGGCTGTGAAACAGGTCATTTGAACAATCATCAGGCCGCCAGCCTGGTGAGCGAGCTGGGATGGCAGGACCTTCAGCACCTGGTGCTGGCGCATCTGAGCAGCAAGAACAACCTGCCGCATCTGGCCCGGCAATGTTTTGTCGACACCCTTGGGTGCGACCCGGACTGGCTGCAACTGGCCGATCAAGATTCAGGGCTCGACTGGCGACATATCGCCTAGCCCAACTACTTAGCAAGCGGAGCCCATCATGGAAAAACGTGAAGAACTCTACCGCGGCAAAGCCAAATCGGTTTACAAGACCGACGACGCTGACCGCTTGATCCTGCTGTTCCGTAACGACACTTCGGCGTTCGACGGCAAGCGCATCGAACAACTGGACCGCAAAGGCATGGTGAACAACAAGTTCAACGCCTTCATCATGCAGAAGCTTGAAGAAGCGGGTATTCCCACCCAATTCGACAAGCTGCTGGGCGACAACGAGTGCCTGGTCAAGAAGCTCGACATGATCCCGGTCGAGTGCGTCGTGCGTAACTATGCTGCCGGCAGCCTGGTCAAACGTCTGGGCATCGAAGAGGGTACCAGGCTCAATCCGTACACCTTCGAACTGTTCCTCAAGGACGACGCCAAGGGCGACCCGTTCATCAACGAATCCCACGTTGTGGCATTTGGCTGGGGCACTGCCGAGCAACTGGTTCGCATGAAAGAGTTGTCGATCAAGGTCAACGAAGTTCTGACCAAACTGTTCGACGACGCTGGCCTGCTGCTGGTCGACTTCAAACTCGAATTCGGCGTATTCCACGGTGAAATCGTCCTCGGCGACGAATTCAGCCCGGACGGCTGCCGCCTCTGGGACAAGGACACTCGCAAGAAAATGGACAAGGACCGCTTCCGCCAGGGTCTGGGCGACGTCATCGAAGCTTACGAAGAAGTCGCAAACCGTCTGGGCGTGCCGCTATAAGCGGAAAAAACACGCAAGCGCTTGATAGCACGAAAAAAAACAGCAGAAGGGCTTCGCCTTCTGCGCTGATACTGTTATGATGCGCGCCGTTGGAGAGATGCCAGAGTGGCCGAATGGGACGGATTCGAAATCCGTTGTACCTTCACCGGTACCTAGGGTTCGAATCCCTATCTCTCCGCCATATTTAGCTAGGAAATAAGCTACTTACGATAAAGTGTAAAGTAAGGTGTTTTTTAGCAAGAGAGAAGTGATCCCAAAAAGCCCGCATGGCGTGATAACGTTTTGCGGGCTTTTTGTTTTCCGTTGCCAAGGGTAACCAGAGAACCTTAGTCGTGACGGCTTGCTCCTGGCTGTCTACTCACCTTTTCCTCTGCATTTATTTACTGCAAGAGTCCTGTGAGCGCGTGAGCGGGCTTCTCGGGGAGGTCGGTAGTCCCTACGGCTGGGTCTTGTTCCCGCTCGTCTTGACGGTAGGGCTAAAGCACCACTAGATAGGCTGGCTCTCAAACCACCGGAGCCCTTGTGGTATCGTGGAGGGATGCCTATCTGACGGTACAATTTGCTCTGCCGGTAGGCCAAACACTTTTCAGTTAGTTAGCTGCAAAGCAGCTCGTTCAGGGCGCGAACCCAAAGAGAACAACGAAGCTTATGAGACCTCCAAAGCAACATACTGCGAAAACCAAGGATGACATTGCGAGTGCGGAGGCTCAGATTGTTGAGCTATCGAAGCGAATTGAATTCTATCTGACTGAATATTCTATTGAGCTTTTGTCTGCCAAGGTCACGAATGGCGAATTTGTAGTCCCTCCCTATCAGCGTAGCTTCACGTGGGAAGACGACCGAAAATCACGATTTATCGAATCGGTCCTTTTGGGCTTACCAATCCCGTTTCTGTTTTTCTGGGAGATGCCAAACGGTAAACTGGAAATCGTCGATGGATCACAGCGACTGAGGACCATTGCTGAATTCGTGCATGGTGATTTTCGCTTAGGAGAGCTTGAGAGCTTGACCAAGCTTTCAAATTTTAAATTTTCTGATCTGCCCGAGTCTCGAAAACGGAAAATCAATAATAGGTCGATTCGAGGCATTGTCTTGAATGAGCATGCTGATGAACAGGCACGCTTCGATCTATTTGAGCGGATCAATACTGGTAGCAAAATCGCAAATCATGCTGAGGTGCGTAGGGGAGCACTGGCAGGTGATTTTATGAGCCTCATCATTGAACTCGCCGTGGACCCTCGGTTGAAGGCTCTCGCACCAGTCTCAACCAAGGATGAGAAAGAAAGGGGGCGGGAAGATCTTGTTACGCGACTTTTTGCTTACGGTGACGGGTTGCAGGGCTACAAAGATCGTCCGGCTGAATTCCTCTTTGGTTACGTCAAAGTTATGAATGAGCGAGTGGCTGCGGACCCTAATCTGATTCAGGAGTATCGCCGTCAATTCGATCTGGTCATGAGTTTTGTTGAGCGGGTATTTCCTTATGGCTTTAGGAAAACGCTCACCGCGAAGGCAACTCCTAGAGCGAGATTCGAAGCAATAGCTATAGGAGCAAGATTAGCTCTAAATGAAGACCCAGCACTCCATAATGCTCAAAATATAGACGTGCAAAGATGGCTGGATGGCGATGAGTTCAAAAGGGTCACTGGCTCTGACGGGGCCAACGCTATCGCTCGTCTGCGTGAGCGCATTGGTTTTGTGCAACAGCGATTGTTGGGCAACTGATCATGGAAGAACTAAGAGCTGCTTTCGAAGAAAGGTTGGCCGAAGTCGAGGAGTACCTAGAGTTTCTCAAGTTATTGCAAGCCAGCATGCAAGCAGGGCCGCCTAAATTTTCAGGGACGGATAAAGTTATAAATGTCCAGCAGCAAAAAATTCTCTATGCAGGTGTATATTTGCAGCTGTACAACCTTGTGGAGTCGACAATGACAAGATGCATAGACTTTATCGCTCAAAGCGCTTTCAAAGATGCTACGTGGCGACCTAATGATTTAAGTCAGACTCTGTTTCGAGAGTGGATACGGTTGACTGCTAGGACTCACACGGAACTCACACCTGAGCATCGATTGGATCACGCTTTGACTCTTTGCAGCTTGCTAGTTTCCGCAAGCCCGCTTACAGGGTTTTCCATCGAAAAAGGTGGTGGTGGGAACTGGGATGATAATGAAATCGAGGCTATGGCTACTCGTTTGGGTTTTCGATTGAATGTCAGTCGAAGGGTATATAGTGATGTTAAGAGAAAATTTAGAGACGATTTAGGCCCGCTTGGCTTAGTCAAAAAACTTAGAAATATGCTCGCGCATGGATCGATTTCTTTTACAGAAAGCGCGGAGGCGGAGACGGTTGTTCGCCTAGTAGAACTGAAGGATAAGACAGCTAATTATTTAAAAGAGGTAATAGTCTGCTTTGGCGGCTATGTCGAAAGATATGAATTCCTTATTCCTGAGCGGCGCCCAGCTTGAACCAGTCAGTTAACTTTAATGCTGTAAGCACTCCAGTTATAACCGCAATTGACTTGTTTTGTGGCGTAGGCGGTCTTACGCGTGGGCTAATTGATGGTGGTATTTCTGTTGCGGCAGGTGTTGATATCGACCCCAATAGCCGATATCCATTCGAAAAAAATAACTCAGCGGTTTTTCTAGAACGTGATATCAGTCAGCTAAAAGGAGAGGATCTGAGAGCATTCTATAATGGCTCTGGGCTGACGATGTTAGCTGGATGTGCACCTTGTCAGCCATTTTCGACTTATAGCCGAAGTGGGCGAAATAGCCAATATGAAGCACAATGGCCTTTGGCTTTGGCCTTCGCAAACCTGGTAAATGAGTTGAAGCCGGATTTAGTTGCGATGGAAAATGTGCCGCAGCTTGCGGATCATCCAGTTTTTCAAGACTTTGTAGATGGCCTGATTGGATATCACACATGGTGGGGCGTAGTAGATTGTTCTTTGTATGGGATTCCTCAAACGCGGAAGCGTCTTGTGCTGCTTGCTTCGCGATTAGGTGACCAAAACCTAAAGCTGTTACCTACTCATACTAAGGCTGTTACAGTAAGAGATGTTATTGGGGGGCTGCCTGCATTAACCGCCGGAGGTAAGGATCCTAACGATGCACTTCACTACGCATCCTCACTAAGTGAACTGAATCATCTGAGGATAGAGGCCTCAGTACCGGGTGGTACTTGGCGAGATTGGCCTGAAGCTTTACAGGCTGCCTGCCACAAAAAGTCTACTGGAGCGACTTATCCTAGCGTCTATGGTCGGATGGAGTGGGATAAACCAGGTCCCACAATAACTACGCAGTGTTTCGGATATGGTAATGGCAGATTTGGTCATCCAGTACAAAATCGGGCGATATCACTTCGAGAGGCAGCAATGCTTCAAACCTTTCCCCCGAACTATCAATTTGTACCTTTAGGTGCTCCAATTAGATTTAGTAAAATGGGGAGACTTATTGGTAATGCAGTTCCCGTAAGGTTGGGGGAAGTTATAGCGCAAACATTAGTTTCGCATGTTAAGTGTTATCGATAAGGCGGATTTATGTTGGGCTTAGAAGTAATACAAAAAAGCGGCTGCTAGTCGCTTTTTTTTGAACGTCTACACGTAATGCTAACAATCTATTTAAAGTAAGAAGATGCAAGCGTTTTTAAAACTCTTAAGATTATTATATGCTTTAAGTTTTTTAGGTTTGCAAGTCTACTTGCGTATTCCACGGGTGCCTGGCCTACAACTGGAGACGTATAGAGCGCTCTATCGAGGCTGGTTTTTTACCCATCGACAACAACGCTGCCGAAAGAGCGATCAGACCATTCGCCATCGGATGAAAAGCCTGGCTGTTCAACGACACGCCCAAAGGCTCCACCGCCAGCGCCCAGATCTACAACCTAGTTGAGACCGCCAAACTCAATGGCACCCCTACACGTGCATACGCCATGTATTTGAGCGTTTGCCGTATGCTGCATCGATAGAAGATTACGAAGCACTGTTGCCGTGGAAATGCCCACCAGAGATGTCTCGGTAAACCAGATACTCATTTTTCGTCAGCGTCTAGATGGGGAGCGTGGGGTGGATGCCTTGTAACTCATACTCTCCGTAATTGAAATCAATCCCGTAGGGTGAAGTGTGCGTTTTTCGGGCAATAAGCAGCATTTTTCGCTGCCTATTTCAAAAAGCCAAAGGTGTGTTTAGTACAATAATACAACTCCTATTTTTTTTGTTTTCCTTGATATCGTCTTGAAGTGATGATTGAAGCCAGCCAGCTAAGCATAGTTATAAAAACCAAAGAGACGATAAGCAGTACGCTGATTATCAATGTTTCGGCCTGCTCGGATCCATTGACGTTGAAGAGATTGGAAAGTGTTGTATACAGCGCGTCGCCGATAGAGGTATTCAGTCCTTTTCGAACCAGTCCGCTTCCGATAAGGTATCGTGTGAGGAACGACGCTATCAAAAAAATCATGAAAGATTTAATGAGTACTTTAATAATGCTCATCTTTTTCTTTCTCTCGGGTCTATTACATCTAAAATCCCGAAGTATCTCTGTCCTGATCCTTGAAGTCTATCTCCCTCCATGTTGTGTAGGTATTTGCTTAGCTGATCAAATGCTATTTTAGATGTCATGGTGACACACCCTTCGCTCCGGCCCAGAGGGCCGACAGGATGTATTCTGAAATTTGCTCTTGTTACGTCATTGACGGTTGTTTGATCATCAATGCGCCCATCATCTCGGTAAAGTGACAACCAGCCACTGCGATCAGTTCGCGCATAAAAATCCTTTATTGGATCTCTGATCCAACCCAGCATCCCACCACTCTCCCTGTCCAGTATGTAATATCTGCCGGGCGGCAGCGGTCCGAATTCAGCATTGCTAATCTCGGCTGGGTCATTGACAAAGCCTTCTCGTCCCGAAAAAGCCTCATAACTCTCATTATTGCTGCAGTGCAGCATACTGGTTGTCTGGCTATTCAGCTCATAGGTGCAATACGCAATCTTGTTCGTGTCAATAGTTGGAGAAACCATGAACGCAGTCCTCTTGGTTTCAGGCATATACTTTATTGGCTATACCGTCCCAACCACCTACAACCTGACCTCCGCCCTGACCATCTGTACGTTTTTGGTGCGTATACGTCTTTTCATACGACCATAGTTTAAACGTATTGTTTCCGTAGGAAAACCGCCCTCAACGCTACCATTTCCGTTTAGCGTAACCGATGAAATAATCACTTCTTCAAGTGTAATCTCCAAATACTTTACCTTTTCTGCTCCCGCTCGATTGACTGCAATGGTAACTTCTTTGAAGTGCTTTCCGCTGCAGCATGCCTCATGAAGCTTCGGTGTAGATTTGTCCACGGTCTTGCGAAAAAAAAGGTCGCTCATACGTGCTCGGCCACCTGTGGCTCCGCCAGCACTTGTCGAAGTGACCGAAGCGGATTGGCTTGCTCCTACGTCGAAATCCTCCATTTCAATCCAGTCTTTGAATTGAGCGTCAAGCGCTTCGCCGGGGATACCTTCTATTTTCAAATAAGCGTCAAAAGCCATGAGTTTTTCTTCCTTCCATGTTGGTTTTTTATGTAATTCTCAGCGCGGCACTTTAGATCATAAAGGCTGTTCGCGCAAAAAATAGTCGGATTGAACTGTGCTTGGTGCAGCGTTTAAATCGCGTTTCGGTAAAATTTCATGCCTCCATTCGCTATGAGTCAGCCAACTGTCGCATCGAAATTGATAAAGTCAATCTGATCTCCTTGCTTTGCTACATTGGATCAAGGGTAGCTTTGTTCAGGCGCTCAGCCAACTGGTCGACTGATGCAGTTGTCCATACTGGATTATGCTTAGCCAGTTTTATGTAGTACCAATCCGCTAGCTATGTAAGTGCTTTCCTGTTTCGACCAGCTGCCAAATGCCGCATAACACCTTGCATCCTACTCACAGATATCAACATCCGAGGCTTGCAACTCGAACAGTGGGCGTGCAGAGCACTGCTGCCGTGGAGCTGCTCGCCAGAGATGCCTCGCTAACCCTAATCCTCATTTTTTGTTAGGTGGGGGTCGTGACGTGGATACGTTTTTTGAGTCGCAGACTGGTTTCCGGAAATCTTGAGCGAAAATCCGACCCCGGCTTCTGTTAGGGTCTGTCTCGGCAATATTTGAGACGTTGCGTATGAACACCCACAGCTTGCTCACACACCTGCAATCCCGATTGCCTGATCTGCTGGCTGTCTACCTGTTCGGCAGTCAGGCGACTGGTCATGCCAACTCTGAAAGCGACCTGGATTTGGCTGTGCTCGTGCCTGGCACTCTCGATCCTTTGGATTTATGGCGTTTGGCGGGGGAAATTGCAGACATCGTTAATTTGCCTGTGGACTTGATCGATCTGCGCACCGCCTCGACCGTGATGAAATATCAGATCATTACCAAAGGCCGTCGTCTCTGGTGTAAGGATGAGGCTGCAGGAATCTTTGAGGCATTTGTACTCAGCGAAAAGACTTCACTTGATTGCGCAAGGGCAGGCTTGCTCGAAGATATACAAAAGAATGGAGTCGTTCATGGTCGATGATGTGCTCGTCAACAAGGCTGCTGCCATTGAGCGCTGCGTGGTAAGGGTGCGGGAGGAATATGAAAAAGACCCTGCGACCTTTGAGGTCGATTTCACTCGTCAGGACGCTGCGATCCTGAATATCCAGCGCGCCTGCGAAGCGGCTCTTGATATGGGTCAGCACCTGATAAGACGTGAGGGGCTGGGAGTGCCACAGAGCGCCCGAGATGTCTTTGAACTGCTTCATCGTGGAGGGTCGCTCGCTCCATCGCTGTTGCCGATGATGAAGAATATGGTCGGATTCAAGAACATCGCGGTTCACGAGTATCAAACGCTGCAGTTGCCGATCACTGTGGCAATCATTACCCGGCATCTGGGTGATTTCATTCTGTTCAGCTCAGCAGTTTTGCGCAAGGATGCAGCGCTTCCGAACGACTGAACAAAGTCAGAACGATCAAGCCCCCATCACCAACCCCAAACTATTCACTCCTCCCGGTTTCCCCTTTAGCCCTTTCTGATCTATACCTTGGGTTCAACGTTTTGTGAGGCGAGGAGCTATCAGATGTCGGACGTAGATCAGGTACAAAAGTCGCAACCCTCTCCCAGTCAGAGCCATGATGATGTGATTGCCCAGTTCAAGTGGCAGGGCAAGCAGATCGACTGGTTGCTGCAATGGCTGGTCAAGTTTGTCGCGAACACCAAGGTGGAGCTGGGCGTGACGCTGTCGGTGGGCGGGAATCTGGTTTCCGGGCATCTGATTTCTCACGACACCTATTTTGAGCAGTTGGCCGACGATATTTCGGCGCCGTTCAGTTCGTTTGCCAATGGCACTGACGCGACGATGAAAGAAATGATTCTGTCCTTCAAGCCCGGGGAGTCTTCCGAAGACACGCCAGCATTCCATTTCATTCACCTGAAGGATTGCCGGACCTATTCCACTGACGGTAATCCGATTTGCGACGCAGGTGTGTTGTGGCGCGGCAGGATCTCTGCGGTGGACGGCTTCACCATCGGGCTCATCGCTGAAAAACCAGGCGTTTCCTGACCTTTTCAGGCCCCGGCTTTCGCCGGGGCATTCTCATCCATTCTGACGACGGTCTCCAGCGTGCTATGTGCACCCGCTGGTCTGGAAAGCTGCGCCGGTAGTAGCGTCACTTAGCCATTCTTTGCGCGACAAAATGTCGCAATGGGCCTTTAGCCGGGTAATATGTTCGCCCTGACCTTACACGCCGAATGGTTTTCGGCATGGCCTGATAGATAACTGGCGACAAGAAAAAATAACAAGAAACGAGCCAGGCTGCCCGCCCCGGTCGACGTAAAGAATTAATGAGTAGACGAAAAAGGCGATTAGAGAAAATGACCAAAACTTCGCGACCTTTGTATATTTCCTATGCAGGACCCTCACTGCTGGAAATGCCCCTGCTGAACAAAGGCAGTGCCTTCACCCCGCAAGAGCGGGTCGAATTCAATCTGATCGGGCTCCTGCCGCAGAACGTAGAGACCATCGAAGAGCAAGTCACCCGGGTCTACAGCCAGTACAAGCAGTGCGCGAGCGATCTGGACAAGCATATCTACCTGCGTTCGATCCAGGACAACAACGAAACCCTGTTCTTCCGCCTGCTGGACTCGCATCTGGACGAGATGCTGCCGATTATCTACACCCCGACGGTGGGTCAGGCGTGTCAGGAATTCTCCAAGATCTACCGCACGCACCGTGGCCTGTTCATTTCCTACCCCGAGCGCGACCGCATCGATGACATTCTGCGCAGCGCCACCAAAGACCGGATCAAAATCATTGTCGTGACCGACAGCGAGCGAATTCTCGGTCTGGGCGATCAGGGCATCGGCGGCATGGGCATTCCGATTGGCAAACTGTCGCTGTACACCGCCTGTGGCGGGATCAGCCCGGCGTACACGCTGCCGATCGTGCTGGATGTGGGCACCAACAACCGTGAGCTGCTGGATGACCCGATGTACATGGGCTGGCGTCACGAGCGGGTATCGGGCAAGGAATACGAAGACTTCATCGCACTGTTCATCGATGCCGTACAGCGTCGATGGCCGGATGTGCTGTTGCAGTTTGAAGATTTTGCCCAGTCCAACGCCATGCCGTTGCTTGAGAAGTATCGGGATGAGCTGTGCTGCTTCAACGATGACATTCAGGGCACTGCGTCGGTTGCCGTGGGTACATTGCTGGCGGCCTGCAAGGCCAAGAATGAAACCCTTGGCCAGCAGAAAGTGGTGTTTGTCGGTGCCGGTTCGGCGGGCTGCGGGATCGCCGAGCACATCATCGCAGCGATGCGCATTGAAGGCCTGAGTGAAAGCGAAGCGCGCAAACGAATCTTCATGGTTGATCGCTTCGGCCTGCTGACCGAAAGCATGGATAACCTGCTCGATTTCCAGAAGCGCCTGGCGCAAAAGACCGCCGATGTGTCTGGCTGGACTGCTGGCACAGAAGCCTTCCCGCAGTTGCTCGACGTGGTGACGAACGCCGGGGCCACGGTGTTGATCGGCGTGTCCGGGCAGCGTGGTCTGTTCACCGAGCAAGTGATTCGCGAACTGCACAAACATTGCGCCAAACCACTGGTAATGCCGCTATCCAATCCGACTTCCAAGGTAGAAGCCACGCCGGAAGAAATCCTGCGCTGGACGGATGGCAATGCGCTGGTTGCTACCGGCAGTCCGTTCGCGCCGGTGGAGATCAACGGTCGCACCGTGCACATCGCTCAGTGCAACAACTCCTATATCTTTCCGGGCATCGGCCTCGGCGTGGTGGCTTGCAATGCGTCGCGCATCACCGACCGTATGCTGATGGCGGCATCCAATGCGCTGGCCGAGTGTTCGCCGATGGTCACGGGGCAGGGCGATGCGGTGTTGCCGCCACTCAAGGAGATCCAGCAGGTGAGCCGCAAAATTGCGCTGGCTGTGGCCAAAGAGGCCCAGGCTGAAGGCTTGGCATTGGAAATTTCCGAAGAGGCACTGCTTGAAGCCATCGAGCGTAATTTCTGGCTGCCGGGCTATCGTGCCTATCGCCGTCGTTCGGTCTGATCGAGCGTTTCCAGAGTGACAGCGTCTGCGCGAGCTTGCTTGCGCAGACGCTTTGTTGGCGGGGTAAGTGCACGTTTATGGGCGCGTATTGCTTCACGGTGAAATAAGCTTCATTCAACCCAATCCTCTCACCGTTTTCACATAAAATTGATGAAGCGCTGCCTACAGTGCGCGCCATCGGGAGTTATCTGGCTCCTGAATGCCCGATGCATATTAATTCGATAAGCAGACCACGATGCCGACACCCAGAACTGTTCGTCCAGAGGTTGTTACCTTACTTGCCAGCGCCTTTCTGTTACTGGGTTTCAATATAAATCTGTGGCAGCATCTTTTCGCGATTACCAGCTCCGATGCCAAAGGCCTGGCCATGCGCTTTGCATTCGGGCTGATGATTTTCTGCGTATTCAATATCGTTCTGACGCTGTTGGCATTTCGCCGTGTGTTTAAGCCTGTGGTGATCGCTCTGTTTATGATCAGCGCCGGGGTGGTGTATTTCATGACCGAGTACGGTGTCATGATTGACGCCGGGATGTTCCGAAACTTTGCCGAAACCAACGTGACGGAAGTGCAGGGGCTGCTGTCTTTTAAACTGGCGTTGTATATCGTTCTGTTGGGTGTACTGCCTTCGCTGATTCTGTGGAAACTGCCGATCAGCTACCGTCGCTGGCACCTGGAACTGTTCAGCAAGCTGGTGGTAGGCGTGGTCTGTTGCGTGGCAATAGGCGGCGTTGCGCTGGCGAATTATCAAGGTTTGTCCTCGTTGTTCCGCAACCATCACGAATTGCGCCTGATGGTCGTGCCAAGCAATTACATCGGTGCCTCGCTTGGCTACCTGAGCGAGCAAGTGATCTCCGCACAGCGCCCGTTCGTCAAGATTGGCGAGGACGCCAAGCGGTCGGCGGACTGGGCCACGCATGCCCGCAAGTCGTTGACCGTATTGGTCGTGGGTGAAAGTGCCCGTGCCGAAAACTTCGGAATTCTTGGCTATGGTCGCGACACCACGCCCAACCTGAACAAGGAGAGCGGGTTGGTGGCGTTTACCGATGTTTACTCGTGCGGCACCGAAACCGCAGTGTCGGTGCCGTGCATGTTCTCCAACATGGGTCGAAAGAACTACAACGCAACCAAGGCTCGTAATCAGGAAGGTTTGCTGGATGTCCTGAAGCGTGCCGGTATAGAAGTGGTGTGGCGTGATAATCAGGCGGGCTGCAAAGGGACCTGTGATCGAGTGACCTTCCAGGATGTCAGTAATCTCAAGGACCCGCTGTTGTGCAGCAGCCATGAATGCCGCGACGAGATACTGTTGCAAAACCTGCAGGGTTTTATCGACAGCCTCGACAAGGACACTGTTCTGGTGCTGCACCAGATGGGTAGCCATGGCCCTGAATACTTCAAGCGTTACCCTAAAGAGTTTGAAAAGTTTACGCCGGTGTGTGAAAGCAATGCCTTGAACAATTGCAGCCGGGACAGCATCGTCAATGCCTACGACAACACACTGTTGTATACCGATCACGTACTGGCCACGTTGATTGATCTGTTGCGCAGTAATCAAAACAAGGTCGACACTGCCATGGTGTACCTGTCGGACCATGGTGAGTCGCTTGGCGAGTACAACTTGTTCTTGCACGGCACACCGTATGTGCTGGCTCCTGATCAGCAAAAGCATGTGCCGATGCTTATCTGGTTGTCCGATACCTATCAGAAGTCCTTTGCAGTCAGCCCGGAGTGCCTGGCCAAACAGCGCAATGCGCCGTTGAGCCAGGACAATCTCTTTCATTCAATGCTCGGCTTGTTGAAAGTCGACACTCAGGTCTACAACCCAAGCCTGGATATGTTCGCCGGGTGCCGCACTGAGCTGGCGGCCGCTGACAAGCAGTAAAATCTGTGCTTGCTCAGGATAGAGATCGTTTCCACGCTTGCGTGGGGACGCTCATCCTTGGCCCTTTTGCCAGGCAACAGTTCCTCCTGTCCGTCATTTGCGTGAAGATACGCCAGACCGGGACGACAGACGCGCGATAATCTCCCATCACGATATATACTGCGCGCCATTGTTGAAGGGAGAGCCGTGTGGCCATCGATATTCACTGGATTCGCGACGACGACAGCCTCGCCCGGCATTGCGCAGAATGGCAGTTGCTGCCTTTTGTCGCGCTCGACACCGAGTTTATGCGGGTCGATACTTTTTACCCGATAGCAGCGTTGCTGCAGATTGGCGACGGGCAAAGCGCCTGGCTTATTGATCCTTTGCTGATCAACGACTGGCAGCCGCTGTCTGCGCTGCTCGAAAACCCCGACGTCATCAAGGTAGTGCACGCGTGCAGCGAGGACCTCGAAGTTTTGCTGCGTCTGACTGGCAGCCTGCCGGTGCCGTTGTTTGATACCCAGTTGGCAGCCGCTTACCTGAACCTCGGTTTTTCCATGGGCTATTCGCGTCTGGTGCAGGAGGTCCTCAACATCGACCTGCCCAAGGGCGAAACCCGTTCTGACTGGCTGCAACGTCCGCTGTCGGAAACGCAGATCAGCTATGCCGCTGAAGATGCAGTGCACCTTGCCGAGCTTTTCTCCATCCTGCGTCCGCGTTTGTCCGATGACAAATACGCCTGGCTGCTGGATGACGGTGCCGAACTGGTCGCCAACCTGCGCCGCGAAGTTGACCCGTACGATGTCTACCGTGAGGCCAAATTGGCCTGGAAGCTGTCCCGCGCCCAATTGGCGGTGCTGCGTGAGTTGTGTGCCTGGCGTGAGCGCGAGGCGCGCGCCCGCAACCTGCCGCGCAACCGCATTGTGCGTGAGCACTCGCTGTGGCCATTGGCCAAGACGCAGCCGGATAACCTCGCTGCACTGGGGCGTATCGAAGACATGCACCCCCGCACCGTTCGTCATGACGGCGAGTTTCTGCTTGAGCTGATAAAGACCGCAGGCACGCTTCCGCCAGAAGAGTGGCCGCCTGCATTGCCTGAGCCACTGCCCATTGATGCGGCCGGGTCGATCAAGCGTCTGCGTGCAATCGGTCAGCAATACGCCGAGCAACTGGACATGGCCCCGGAGTTGATGCTGCGCAAGAAGACTCTCGAAGCGCTGCTCAAGAGCGGCTACCCCGACGGTCCTTACCAATTGCCCGACTCGCTGCGTGGCTGGCGTCGCGAGTTGATGGGTCAGGCGCTGCTGGACAGCCTGGCCACCCCCGGAGAACAGTCTTGAAGCGTATCTGCTCGATTTATCGCAGCCCGAAAAGAAACGAGATGTACCTTTACGTCTTGAAAAGCGATGTCCTCAAACGCGTGCCGCCTGAACTGTTGGTTGCGTTTGGCAAGCCGGTTCATGCATTTGACCTGGTCCTGAGTCCCGAGCGTGCGCTGTCGCGCGAGGACATCAATGTGGTGCTGGAGAATCTCGACAGCCAGGGCTATCACCTGCAGATGCCCCCTGCCGAAGATGACTACATCGAGCATTTGCCGGAAGAGCTGCTGCGCCGCAACGATCCGATGTAATAGTTGCTCACGTTGTAAAGCGGTCCACATCGCCGTGGGCTGCCTGTCCTGTTTTTAAGGTTTTTGAAACATGCGCGTTCTGATTGCCGAGCACGATTATCACGTTTACACCCAATTGTTGCGCAAGGCTGCGCCTGATCTGGAAGTCTTCAGCACGGGCGACTCTGCCGAGCTGTCGCGAATGGCCAGCGATTGCCCGGTCTGGCTGGGACAGCCGGACCTGATGGCCAACCTGCTGCGTCAAGGGCACAAGCCTCAGTGGCTGCAATCCACCTGGGCGGGTATTACGCCACTGCTGGCCGACAGCCTGTCGCGCGAATATCGCCTGACACGTGCAGTCGGGATTTTCGGTCAGGTCATGGCCGAATTTGTTTTGACCTACATGCTCGGCCACGAGCGTGAGGTGCTGGCGCGTTTGATGAGTCAGGTCGAGCGCAAGTGGGACAATCGTACTGGCCAGAGTCTGTCTGGTCGCAAGGTATTGATCGTGGGCGCCGGTGATATCGGCCAGCGTGTTGCCGAGTTTCTATTGCCGTTCGGTGTGCAGGTTTACGGCGTTGCCTCCAGTGCGCGCACTCAGGCGCCGTTCATCGAGGTAACAGCGCTGTCTGACATGACGCGGCTGCTTGGCGAGATGGATTACGTCATCAATCTACTGCCCAATACACCTGAGACCCACGACCTGTATGACGCGAAGCTGTTCGCCAGCTTCAAGCCAACGGCGCTGTTCATTAACGTTGGGCGCGGTGTAGCGGTTGTGGACGCAGATCTGGTCGAGGCGTTGAAGGAAGGCCATCTGGCCGGTGCGGTCATTGACGTCTGCCGTCAGGAGCCTTTGCCGCAGCGCCATCCATTCTGGACGGCCTATGGTCTGCTGTTGACCGGTCACAGTTCGGCACCGACATCGCCGGTAGCCATGACCGAGCTTTTCGTTGAAAACCTCAAAGCGTTTCAGGCTGGAGAAGCACTGCGCGGAGAGGTCGATTTTTCGCGAGGTTATTGAAGCCGTTGCGAACGAGCCGACGTTTAGGCGTCGGCTCGTCGGCATCGATTGCAGAGAACAGTCAGTTACAGCGAAAAATCACCTTCAGCGGCCAGTTCTGCCAGTGGCTTGCGCGGGCTTGGCGCTTCGCGGCCTTGCAGGTATTCCGGCAGTGTCGACTTGTCACCGATCTTGCCGATGGCCACCGCGGCGTGCAGTGCGTAATCCTCGGGAATGTTCAGCTCCTTGCGGGTCAGGTCCTGATCGAAGCCCGCCATGCCGTGGGTGTGCCAGCCGCTCAGGCTCGCTTGCAGCGCAAGATAACCCCAGGCCGAGCCGGTATCGAAGGTGTGCCACAAGGCCGGGCTTTCTTCGGTTGCGCCTGGCGCGACGAAGGTGGTCTTGGAGACGATGATCACCAATGCTGCTGCATGTTGCGCCCAGTTGCGGTTGAACTCGTTGAGCAGGCCCAGATAACGCTCCCAGTTAGGCGTGTCGCGACGTGCATACAGAAAACGCCAAGGCTGCGTGTTGTAGGCCGAGGGTGCCCAGCGTGCCGCTTCGAAAAAGCTCAGCAGGGTTTCCTGATCGATGCTTTCGCCACTGAATGCACGTGGCGACCAGCGCTCGGTGAATTGCGGGTCGATAGGGTGATCGGCGATGCGAGGGTTCGTGCTCATGAAAGTCCTTGATAGCGAAGGTGAAAAACGAGCGTGGCTTGATGGGCCGTGGTCGGCAGGCATCGCTTGAGCGCACTGGAAACCCCGTTAACGCTACTGTTTTGCCCTGTCGCTGACAAGTCCCGGCTACCGGCAGTCGCAAGTGCTTGGCCCGCACCCCTTGTACCTCTAGACTGACGGCCTTTTCATTTTCGATACCGTTGTCCGAACCATGGCCGCTAAAGTTGAACCCTTCTGGATTCGCAAGACCCTCGACCAGCTCAACACCGAGGAGTGGGAATCGTTGTGCGATGGCTGTGGCTTGTGCTGCCTGCAGAAGCTGGAAGACGAAGAAGACAACAGCGTTTATTACACGCGGATCGCTTGCAAGCTGCTGGACCTGAAGACCTGCCAGTGCTCCGACTACGCCAATCGTCGTGCGTCGGTGCCTGACTGTATTCAGCTGACGCCGGGGCAGGCAGATGAATTCAAATGGCTACCGCCGACCTGTGGCTATCGGCTGGTCAGCGAGGGCAAGGATTTGCCGCTCTGGCATCACTTGGTGTGTGGTGATCGCACGGCTGTGCATCACGAGCGTATCTCCCAGTCAGGCCGCATGCTCAGCGAGAACAGTGTGGCCGAAGACGACTGGGAGGATTACCTGATCTTTCGCGCAGGTTGAGCGTTTAAACGACCGGCTTTGGCTCGGCCAGCGCTTCCACACCTTTGACGGCAGCGTTTTTCACCGCGTTTTCGGCGTCGTCTTTCAGGTTGTTCAACTGGGCACCGGCACGTTCGATAGTCGAGCGGGCGCTGTGCAGGTCGCTGCGACCTTTTTCCACCAGGCTTTTGGCCGAGCAGTGACCGCTGATGCCGCGAGCCAGCACTGCGCCGCCGATGGCCAGTTGGATCAGGCCCAGAAAGCCGCCACGACGGACACCTTTGCCCATCATCAGTACACCGCCAGCCAGTGAGCCAATGCGCTCCCAGCCGTGGACGTTCTGATCAGGGTTGCGCTGCAGCAGTTCAGGTGTGTCGATGCGTTCGATAATCGGGGTGTCGCGCATGATGGCTCTCCATGAGGCGGTAATTCGCAGGAAGTAGGTAGTAAACCGGTTCAGAGAAACTGACTGCTCGCCCGCGACACAGGTTCAATGCTTTTCCGTCAGCGGTCGCTGGCCGGATCGATTTTCTCGCGACCGAACTGTGGCCCAGAGCGGGTATTGATGCCTTTGGCCATACGGTCGTAGAGCACCACGTTGACGGTTGCGGCCAGATTCATGCAGCCCTCGGTCGGGATATAGACCACGTCTTCACACCAGTCGCGAATGTCCTGATCCAGCGAGCCGTCTTCCGGGCCGAAGATATACAGCGCGCGGTCAGGGTGCGTGTATTCAGGCAGGGCACGGGCACCGTCCACCAGTTCGACGGCCACCGGAATACAACCCAGCGGCAGAATGCTCTTGAGGTCTTCGATGCCGATCAGCGGGATGTCCTGATGGATTTTCTTGGTGTCGGTGATGAAGTCCCGCGCACGCTCATAGCGTTTACCGGTATAGAACACCGACGCCACACCGTAGCAGCCGGCTGCTCGCATGACGGAGCCGACATTTTCCGGGGACTTGGGGTTGTAAAGACCGATGCAGGCGTACCGTTTATTGGCCACGGGGAGGGTGCTCTGAAGAAAACCGGGGATTATACGGCAGCGTCAGAGCAATGCCATTTTCAATTCCGACGCTCTCAGAACCACATGCGTAAACCGACGACCAGCCGTGCATCGGCAACGTCCTCGCCGTCTTCGCGTGCGTAATCGGCGGTATTGCCGTAGGACCGATCCCAGGTTACGCCCACGTAAGGAGCGAATTGCGGGGTGATTTCATAGCGCAGCCGAAGACCGAACTCACTGGTCGACAGGCCCGAGCCATTGCCGCGTTGCGGGTCGTTCTTGCCGTAGAAATTCAGCTCGGCAGTGGGTTGAAGAATCAGATTGTTGGTCAGCAACAGGTCGTAGTCAGCTTCCAGGCGCGCCGCGGTCTGCCCGGCCTCACCGATGAATGCGGTGGCTTCGATATCAAGATCCGAAATCGCCTGCCCTTGCAGGCCGAAAGCCGCCCAGGTTTGTGGCGCGCCAGGTTTGAAGTCCTGGCGTGCCCCAGCGACTACGTCCCACGATGAGCTGACGGCATGACCCCATAACGCCTGGATTTCCGCCTCCTCGGTCTTGCCGTTGATGCGCTCGCCCTCTGAACGCAACAGCAAGCGGTCGACATCACCGCCAATCCAGCCGGACAGGTCCCAGGCCAGCGCGCTGCCGTCGTTTGCGTCCTGCCATTCCAGCTTGTCGGCCAGAAAGTAACTGTTGATGGCGCTGTCGTGGACCTGATGCCCGCTATGGCTGGTGTACACCGCAGCCCGGTCGGCGTCGGTGACGGGCGGGATTGGTGTTCGGCTCTGCATGGGGACGGCATTGTGCTCGCTGGCGTCCATAGGCATCGAGTGGCTGCCATGATCCATGCCTTCCATGCCTTCCATTCCGGCAGCCAGCGTGGTTGCCCAGGGTGTTATGGCCAGGCCTGCCGTCAGCAGCAGGGTTGGCAGGCAGGACGAGTTGCGCAATCCATTCACCGGTAAAATCCTCATTCTTCCACCCGCACTTCGCGGAACATGCCCATTTCCATGTGGTACAGCATGTGACAGTGATAAGCCCAACGGCCCAGTGCGTCAGCGGTGACGCGATAGCTGCGGCGTGAACCCGGAGGCATGTCGATGGTGTGTTTGCGCACCATGAACTGACCGTTTTCGTCTTCCAGATCGCTCCACATGCCGTGCAGATGGATGGGGTGAGACATCATCGTGTCGTTGACCAGCAGGATACGCACTCGCTCGCCGTACTTGAGCATGAGCGGTTTGGCGTCCGAGAATTTCACACCGTCGAACGACCAGGCGAATTTTTCCATGTGCCCGGTCAGGTGCAGTTCGATCGTGCGGCTGGGCTCACGACCGTCCGGGTCTTCGAAGGTGCTGCGCAGGTCTGTGTAAGTCAGAACTCTGCGCCCGTTGTTCCTGAGGCCGATGCCCGGATCGTCGAGTTTGGGCGAGGTGCTCATGGCCTGCATGTCGACCAGCGGATTGTTTTGTTCGCTGTCCGGGTGTGACTGCATGGCAGGTGTTTCTTTCATCGGCATCTTGCTATGGTCCATGCCGGGCATCGAGTCATGGCCCATCTTGCTATGGTCCATGCCTGACATGTCGTCCATCGCCGGGGCTGCGCCGTGGTTCATGCTGCCATGATCCATACCCGCCATGCCCACATCATCCATGCTCAGCAATGGGCGTGGATCCAGGGGCGGGACCACGGCATGCAAGCCGGGCCTGCTGGCCAGGGTGCCGCGGGCGTAGCCGGTGCGGTCCATCGACTGGGCGAACAGCGTGTAGGCACCTTCGGCAGGCTCGACGATCACGTCGAAGGTTTCTGCCACTGCGATGCGCAATTCATCGACCGTTACTGGCTTGACGTGCAAGCCATCGCTGGCGACTACGGTCATTTTCAGGCCCGGAATACGCACGTCGAAATACGTCATGGCCGAGCCGTTGATCAAGCGCAGTCGAATCCGCTCGCCAGGCTTGAACAGGCCGGTCCAGTTCATGTCCGGGGCCTGGCCGTTCATCAGGTAGGTGTAGGTCGCGCCGCTGACATCCGCCAGGTCGGTCGGCTCCATCCCCATTTTCGCCCACATCCAGCGATCACGAGTGGTCTCGCTCCAGCCTTTCTCACCGACGTCGTTGATGAAGTCGCCGACAGTACGCTTGTTATTGTTGTAATAATCGGACTGTTTCTTGAGCGTTTTCATCAGTTGAAGCGGCTCTTCGTCGGTCCAGTCGCTGAGCATGATCACGTGTTCGCGGTCGTACTTGAATGGCTCTGGCTCTTTGGCGTCGATCACCAGCGGCCCGTAAACCCCCGACTGTTCCTGAAAGCCCGAGTGGCTGTGGTACCAATAGGTGCCGTTCTGTTTGACCTTGAAGCGATAGACGTACATGCCATCGGCCGCGATACCGTCGAAGCTCAGCCCCGGCACGCCGTCCATGTTGGCGGGCAGAATGATGCCGTGCCAGTGGATCGAGGTGGCTTCGTCGAGACGGTTTTTTACCCTGATGGTCACCGTATCGCCTTCGCGCCAGCGCAACAGCGGGCCTGGAATACCGCCGTTGATCGTCATCGCGGTTCTGGTATTACCCGTGATATTGACCTGGGTTTCGCCGACATACAGATCGAACTCGGTGCCGGACAGCCCGGCCGGCTGACCCGGGTTCGGAACCGCCCATGCCGGACTGCGCCACAGCCCCAGGCCACCGAGGATGCCACTGGCGGCAAGCCCTTTCACAAAGGTTCGTCTTGAGGTACAGGAGGGCATGGCGAAGTATCCGGTCAGTCGGTTGGCCGCAGGTCGAAGACTGCGTGGGTAGGGCGGGGAAATACGGTGGCGGGAAAGTACCGGGTTACTCGTCCTTCTTCATCAATCCCGCCAGCGCGGCGAACGGGTTGTGGGTTGCCTTGGCGGTTTTCGGAGTGCTCAGCGAACCGTCGGCGAAATACTGCTGATCGGTGTAACGCGAGTGCTCGTTGTCGTGGCAATACAGGCACAGCAGCTCCCAGTTGGAACCGTCCTGCGGGTTGTTGTCATGGTTGTGGTCGCGGTGGTGCACGGTCAGTTCGCTGAGGCGTTTGCCAGCGAACTCGCGGGCGCAACGGCCGCAAACGTGCGGGTACATGCGCAACGCCTTGTCGCGGTAACCCATTTCTCGGTCGCGCTGGGCGTCGGCCAGAATGCGGTCCAGCTTGGCAGTATGGGAAGGAGGATTGGCCGTGCTCATGGTGTCACCTGTGCGTGTGCGCATTGAAAGCGGAATATCGGCAAGTTTAGCGCCAGATGGGCAAACTCACACCTGCTGCGACAGTAATTGGCCGTCGACCATGCGCAGGCGCCTGGACAACGAGATGGCCAGGGCACGAATGATCTTGGCGGCGATTTTCGGCGCTTCGTCGAGCATCTTGTCCAGAGAGTCGCGTCCCAGGTTCAATAACTGGCATTGGGTGGCCGCGATACAGCTGGCCGAGCGACGTTCGCCATCCAGTACAGCCATTTCCCCGAACGCCCGCCCGCGCCGCAGAACGGCGATTTCGACCTGTTGACCGTCTGCGGCAAGTTTCTGCACAGACACAGTGCCTTGATGAATGATGCACATGAATGTCCCGGCATCGCCCTCGGCAAAGATGGTCTCGCCTTTTTCGATGTCGGTAATGCTGAAATACCCGGCTACAGTCACGAAGTCGCCGGGCAGCAGCGTGTCGAACAGGCCGCAGTCCAGCAGCATGTCGCGTATGGCGTTGTTCAGGTTGGACAATGGTTCTGACATGGTTCGGTCTTTCAATCCTGATACGAAGGGGGCAGCTCCGTGCCCCCCGATGCTAGTAAGACAGGTGTTTCACGCCAAGTTCATTCGGCGATCTGCAATACCTTGAAGATAAACGCGTACTCCAGCGCCACGTCACGCAACCCTTGATAGCGACCGCTCATGCCGCCGTGTCCGGCACCCAGTTCGGTCTTGAGCAGCAGCAGATTATCGTCGGTTTTGCGGGCGCGTAACTTCGCGACCCATTTGGCGGCTTCCCAATACTGCACACGGCTGTCCTTGTAACCGGCGATGACCAGCATGGCCGGGTACGCCTGAGCGCTGACGTTCTCATAAGGCGCGTAGGACTTGATGCGCTCATAGACCTCAGGCTCCTGCGGGTTGCCCCATTCGTCGTATTCGGTGACGGTCAACGGCAGGTCCGGATCGAGCATGGTGTTCAGCACATCGACGAACGGCACTTCGGCAATTGCTGCCTTGAACAGCTCGGGTCGCTGATTGAGCACGGCACCGATCAGCAGGCCACCGGCGCTGCCGCCGCTGATCACAAGCTGTTCGGCGCTGGTCAGGCCCTGAGCAACAAGGTGTTCGGCGCAGGCAATGAAGTCGCCGAAGGTGTTCTGCTTGTGTTCCTGCTTGCCATTGCGATACCAGGCCTCGCCCAGCTCGCCACCGCCGCGTACATGGGCGATGGCAAACGCCACGCCACGTTCAAGCAGGCTCAGGCGCGCGTGGGAAAACCACGGGTCGAGGCTTTCGCCGTAGGCACCGTAGCCGTACAGATACAGCGGGGTCGCCTTGCCGGCCAGTTCGCGCTTGACCACCAGGCTGATCGGCACCTGAGTGCCATCACTGGCGGTCGCCCACAGACGCTGGCTGACGTAGGCGTCGGCGTTGAAAGTGCCCAGCACCGGTGTTTCCTTGAGCACTACCTGCTCGCCGCTGGCCAGGGTCAGTTGACGCACCTGTGCCGGACGGTTCAGCGACTGATAGCGCAGGCGAATTCTGTCGCTGTCGAACTCCAGGGTGTCCTGCACATACAGGCTGTACGCGGCGTCGGGCAACTGCACGCGATAGGCAGGCAGGTCCTGCGAGCGCACTTCGATGATCGGCAGGCCGCCCTCGCGCAGGCTCAGACTGATGGCCTTCGCGTTGAGGCTCACGCCTTCGAGCATGACCTTGTCATCGTGCGCAACCAGGGTCTGCCAGTCTTCGCGAGCCGGGGTGCCACTGGCGTGTTCCGCTGCGTGATACAGCGCGAAGTTGATGCCGCTCTGATTGCTGCGGATGAACCAGCTCCACACACCATCGAGCAGCCCGTGATCCGGATAATACTCGTGCCCTTCGCTGCGCGGCGCGAGGCAGGTGAAGGCCTGTTGCGGATGATCGGCGTCCAGCACCCAGGCTTCGCTGGTGGTTTTGCTGTTGAGCAGAATGATCAGTTGGCGTTCGGAACTGCTGCGGAAGCAGTGCAGGAAGAATCGACCGTCCGGCTCATCGAACACCAGCTCTGCCGATGCATTGCCCAATGTGTGGCGATGCAGCCTGCCGGGGCGATGGGTCTCGTCCAGCTCGCCGAAAAACAGGGTCTGGCTGTCGTTGGCCCAGGTCATGCTGCCGTCGCAGTCCTCAAACGGCAGGCTGCTGATCTGGCCGGTGCTCAGTTCCTTGACGTAAAGCTGGTACACCTCGTCGCCACTGGTGTCCAGGCTGTAGGCCAGGCGCTGGTGGTCGGGGCTGATGCTGAACGCGCCCAGCGAAAAGAAGCCGCCATCGGCCATGGCGTTCGGGTCCAGCAACAGTTCTTCAAGGCTTTCGTCCACGGTATTGGAGTCGTCGGCCGGGCGCGGGCAGCGATAGTGACGGGCGTATTCATCGCCTTGTGTGGTGCGCGTGTAATAAAGGTACGGCCCCCAAGGGGAGGGCAGTGACAGATCGGTTTCAAGGATACGGCCCTTGATCTCCTGAAACAGGTTTTCGCGCAACCCGGTCTGCTCTGCCAGTTGCTGCTCCTGCCAGGCGTTTTCCGCCTTGAGGTAGTCGAGCACCTCGTCAGTGTCGCGGTTCTGTAGCCAGGCATAGGGATCGGAACCGTCGGCCTTGCGAGCAATCGGGGCGCTGGAGGTTGCATTCGAGAAGGACATGCTGGGCTCTCTGTTTAGGCATCAATCATGGAAATTCGGTACACGCTGAACCGATTACTGAAGCGAGGCAAGCCGCGTCAGGCAAAAGCCGTTATCATAAGCGCCTCTTTACCTGCCTTACCACGGACGTCATGACCGAAAACGACTATCTGATCGCCTGGAGCGTCTACGCCTTCGCCGCGTTGGGTTGCCTGCTGGTATGGTTCCTGATGACCCGCTGGATGTGGCGTTATCTCAAGGAACCGTTGCTGGTAGCAGTCGCGGTGCTGCTGTTTACGCCGACCATGGTCGACCCTGCCAAGGATGCGATGGCGCCAGCCGTGGCGATTACCGCGCTCGACCTGATGTTCAAGGTCGGCAGCAATGTCTGGACCGCTGTGTCGGATCTGGCCATGTATGGCATGTTCGCCTTCGCTGCGTACGCGCTGTTCGTGCTTATCCGCTGGCCGATCGAGCGCAGCCGCAAGGCTCGCCAGCCCCGGCCCGCCGCTCAGCCTGTCGACACAGACCCCGCTGACGAACCGTTTGCCGAGGACGATCATTACCCTCGCAAATCCGCTGCGCCGCTTCCTCCGACCAGGGCTGCGCGAGTCGAACCGCGGTTGTAGATCCCGCTTCGTTGGCATGCGCCGTCATTGTCGGCGCATGACCTGCTGCAAAACGTCTTGAAGCGAGAACCTGAGCATGTGTGAACTACTGGGCATGAGCGCCAATGTCCCCACCGACATAGTCTTCAGCTTTACCGGGCTGATGCAGCGTGGCGGGCGTACTGGTCCGCATCGCGATGGCTGGGGCATTGCCTTCTACGAGGGTCGCGGCCTGCGCTTGTTCCAGGACCCCGCAGCCAGCAGTGAATCTGAAGTTGCGCAACTGGTGCAGCGCTATCCGATCAAAAGCGAAGTGGTTATTGGCCATATTCGTCAGGCCAACGTCGGCAAGGTCTGTCTGTCCAACACACATCCTTTCGTGCGTGAACTCTGGGGTCGCAACTGGTGCTTTGCGCACAATGGCCAGCTGGCGGATTTCACCCCCGGTGCCACTTTCTACAGGCCGGTGGGCGATACCGACAGCGAAGCTGCATTCTGCGACCTGCTCAATCGCGTTCGCGAAGCCTTTCCCGAGCCGGTTGAGGTTGAGCAATTACTGCCTTCACTGATCCAGGCCTGCACTGAATACCGTAGTAAAGGCGTGTTCAACTGCCTGTTGAGCGATGGCGACTGGCTGTTTTGCTTTTGCAGTACCAAACTGGTCCAGATCACCCGGCGCGCGCCGTTCGGCCCGGCAAGGTTGAAAGATGTCGACGTGATTGTCGATTTTCAGGCTGAAACAACGCCGCACGACGTGGTGACTGTGATCGCCACCGAGCCATTGACCGAGAACGAAAACTGGAAGCGCTATGAACCGGGCCAGTGGAGCCTGTGGCGCAAGGGTGAGTGCGTGGCGCAAGGCTCGGTCGAGACAGCAGTGCAGTAACAGCGCCTCCACCGGCATACTGGATAAAAGAAGAGGGATATTGATGCTGCGAAGTTATCTGCGATTGGTCCTGTTCACGACAGGCCTGCTGTTCGGGGTACAGATCCCCGGATTCATCAGTGATTACAGCAAGCGTGTCGAAGCGCATCTGATCGAGGCGCAACAGGCCGTCAAGGGCTACACCGCTACTGCGCAGCAGTTCTTCAAGGGCGATATACAGGCGCTGATCCAGCACTATCGCAGCAGCGAAGACCCGGTTTTCCGAGCCGATGCGGACAACATCGATACGTTGATGAGTCGTACCCATATCCTTGAGCGTCAGTGGCTCGGACTCCAGGGACCGTGGTATTCCAAAGCCCTGTTCGTCGTCACGTCTGCCGATGCGGATATTCGCCGGGAAACGTTCAACGGTTATACATGGCAAGTCCTGCTGGCCCCCGAAGTCATTGCCTGGGGCATCATCAGTGCATTGCTGCTGGCCCTTGCGGTGGAAAGCATCGGGCTGTTACTCGGCTGGGTGATCCACGGTGGACGACGCAAGCCGCAACTTGAGCGGGACTGGCGTTGATCGCTGGAGAGGGTAATAACGAGAACGGGCGTTGCGTAGAGTCAGCACGCGCCCGTCATGCTTATTTCGCCAGATGACGCATGCCTTCCTCCAGGCCGCGCAGGGTTAGCGGGTACATCTGTCCTTCAATCAGGTCGCGCACGATATGCGTGGACGTGGTGTAGTCCCAGGCATCCTTGGGGTAGGGATTGATCCAGATGATCTTCTTGAATTTGGCCATGAAGCGCTGCATCCATACATAGCCTGCTTCTTCATTCCAGTGTTCGACGCTGCCACCGGGCTGGGTGATTTCATACGGTGCCATTGAAGCGTCGCCGATGAAAATCACTTTGTAGTCTGCGCCGTACTTGTGCAGCAGGTCTTGAGTGGCGGTCCGCTCCGAGCCGCGGCGCAGGTTGTTCTTCCACACCGATTCGTAGATGAAATTATGGAAGTAGAAATACTCCATATGCTTGAACTCGGTCTTGCAGGCCGAGAACAGCTCTTCGCAGATCTTGACGTGCGCGTCCATCGAACCGCCGATGTCGAACAGCAGCAATAATTTGATGGTGTTGCGCCGCTCAGGGCGCATCTGAATGTTCAGCAGGCCCGCATCGCGAGCGGTGTGATCAATGGTGCCGTCGATGTCCAGTTCATCCGCAGCGCCCTGGCGGGCAAACTTGCGCAGACGGCGCAGGGCCACCTTGATGTTGCGCGTACCCAGCTCGACCTGATCGTCCAGGTTTTTATATTCGCGCTGATCCCACACCTTGACTGCCTTGCCCTTGCGTTCCCCTGCGTCGCCGACACGAATGCCTTCAGGGTTATAGCCCCCCGAGCCGAAAGGGCTGGTGCCACCTGTGCCGATCCATTTGTTGCCACCGGCGTGGCGTTCCTTCTGTTCTTCCAGACGCTTCTTGAATTCCTCGATCAGCTTGTCGAGGCCGCCGAGGGACTGAATCTGCGCGCGTTCCTCGTCACTCAACGAGCGCTCGAACTCTTTGCGCAGCCAGTCTTCGGGGATCAATGCCTGCAAATGATCGTCGAGATTTTCCAGACCTTTGAAATACGCACCGAAGGCCCGGTCGAACTTGTCGAAATGGCGCTCGTCCTTGACCAGAATCGTGCGCGCAAGAAAGTAGAACTCATCGATATCGGCAAAGATAACCCGCTGTTTCAGCGCATTGATCAGGTCCAGCAATTCACGCAGAGACACCGGCACTCTGGCCGCGCGCATTTCGTTGAACAGGTTGAGCAGCATGGCTGTCGCCCTTTTACGTAACGGGGTTGATGGAGGCGCTCAACGGTTGCCGCGGCGGCTCATGAACGCCAGACGCTCAAGCAAATGCACATCCTGTTCATTCTTGACCAGCGCCCCGGCCAGCGGCGGGATCGCCTTGGTCGGGTCGCGCTCACGCAGTACGGCTTCACCGATGTTGTCGGCCATCAGCAGCTTCAGCCAGTCCACCAGTTCGGACGTGGAGGGCTTCTTCTTCAGGCCCGGCACTTTGCGCACGTCGAAAAACACGTCCAGCGCTTCGCTCACTAGGTCTTTCTTGATGTCCGGGTAATGCACGTCGACGATGCGTTGCAGCGTGGCACGGTCCGGGAAGGCGATGTAGTGGAAGAAGCAGCGACGCAGGAAGGCGTCCGGCAATTCCTTTTCGTTGTTGGAGGTAATGATGATGATCGGGCGCTTTTTGGCCTTGATCGTTTCATCGATTTCGTAGACGTAGAACTCCATCTTGTCGAGTTCCTGCAACAGGTCGTTGGGGAACTCGATGTCGGCCTTGTCGATCTCGTCGATCAGCAAAATGACCCGCTCATCGGACTCGAAGGCTTCCCAGAGCTTGCCCTTTTTCAGGTAATTACGTACGTCGTGGACTTTGTCGACGCCCAGTTGCGAGTCACGCAGACGGCTGACGGCATCGTATTCGTAGAGGCCCTGATGTGCCTTGGTGGTGGACTTGATGTGCCAGGTGATCAGCTTCGCGCCAAAGGACTCGGCCAGTTGCTCGGCCAGCATGGTCTTGCCGGTGCCGGGCTCGCCCTTGACCAACAGCGGACGCTCCAGCGTGATTGCCGCGTTGACCGCCAGCTTGAGATCGTCAGTGGCGACGTATGCCGGGGTGCCTTCGAACTTCATGATCAATCCTTTTCACGTGGGTAGGCGCAGCCTGTCGGCGCGCACACCGTAACAGGGACAAGCAATGCCGGAACTATAACGTGGCTGCCGGACGGCTGTGAACGCAGACGCCTCATTCAGTTCTTGAATGGGGCGTCACGCAGTGACCGGGTCGAAATTGTAACGCTGCTTTCTGTATGGCTAATTTGGCTATACCATACACTTCATGTCGACTAAATACAGATTCAGGGATAAATACAGGATTCAGTTGAGGGAAAAAGACCACCTGCCGCCGCATGTGCATCTGACCGGTGGTGGTCTGGATGTACTGATTTGCCTTGAGCTCGTAGAGCCCATGCGCGGACATGCCCCGACTGTTGTGCTTAAGGAAGCTCTCGAATGGATACGAATTCACCGCGACGAACTGATGGAGGAGTGGAAACGATGGCATCCATGAAACGACCCCGGCTCAAGGATGTTCAGGCGCAGTCCGGATACCGGCTGGCCCTGACATTCATCGACGATCAACAATTCGTCCTCGACATGAGCGCTGATGTGCAGGCTTTTCCGGGGTTACGACCCTTGATTGCTGCTGAAGCTTTCGCCCACGCCCAAGTGGGCGATGATGGCTGGACGGTTGAATGGCCGGAACTGGATATCCAGATCGGTGCGGATACCCTGTATCTCGACGCTCAGGCTCAAGCTGCCACCGACGAAAACACGCGTATTTTCATCGGGTGGCGTGCCCGCACGGGTTTGCCCTTGGCTAAGGCCGCACAGGCGTTGGGTGTCAGCCCTCGCAGTATCACTCGCTACAGCAACTCTCGCGAAGCTACGCCACGTACCCTTGCGCTGGCTTGCCTGGGCTGGGATGCATTGCAGCAACAGGCACATGCCGCCGAGGAGCGGGGCGTTTATTCCGTGGATAAAAAAAACCACTAAGACCCCTTGCTGCTCTCATACCGCGCATTAAATGCCTGTACGAAGGCGTTGCGCAGAATCTGCAGAAACGCCTGGAAGCCGCTGATGTCCTGCTGATGGACGCTGCCGCTCAGGTCGACACGGGTGGCGAACTGGTTTTCCCGCTGGTTTTTCAACACGGTTTCGCTGGTGCCGACCAGCGCTTCCCAGATCGAGCGGAAAACGCCCTTGTCCTTGTTCTCGACGTCCTGATGCCAGTTGAACACGTCCACGTTGCGTAGCAGGGGCTTTATGTAGCCGCTGAGCTGCCCTTTATCCGCTTGCGCTTCAATCACAAGATCGCCGTCACCGGCGTTAAAGTCGAACTTGCCATACGCCGACGAGAAGTCGTTGAGCTTCTTGAGCTGAATGCCGGTGGCGCGCAGTTTGAAGTCGAAATCTTCAAAGTTGCTGAACGGATCGAATCTGGCGGTGCTCTCCAGATCGGCATGGCCCAGCAGACGTGCCTTGCCCTTGAACTCGGCATCGCGGTTGCCTTCCACGTCGACCACGTTGGTCAGGTTATAGATGCTGGCATTGACCTGATCCGCCTCGATTTTTACTTTGGGCGTGGAGTTGAAGTTATTGAACGTGATGCGCCCGTTATCGATGCGCAATTCGTTGAGGGTGATGGGTAGCAGCTTGTCCATCTGGGTACGCCAGTCGGTGCCCTGACCGGTCTGCGAGTTCTGCTTGCTCCCGCCGTCCACGAAGTTTATCTGCGGGCCAGTGAAGAGGGCTTTCGCGACCACTGCATGGTCATACCAGAGTGAATGCCAGCTGACAGCCAGTTCGATCATCGGTGCGTCGAAAAAGGGCACCGGGACCTTGCCATCGGTCTTTACGATCTTCAGTCCCTTGATCCGGTAAGCCCCTCGCCATAGTGCGAGGTCTACGTCGGTGATCTCACCTCGGTAGTCGCCCATGTCGGCCAGTTTGTCGTTCAGATAGTCGCGCACCAGATAGGGCAAGGCGATATTGATCGCGATCAGCAGAACTACCAGAGCGGCCAGGGTCCATAGCGGCCAGCTGTAGCGACGTTTCATGACATGAGTCTCCTGTTTCAATGAGGGATTGACTACGCACGCGGTCATCCGTTCGGTCAGACTGGACGCCCCAGGGCTGGCGGCATAGGCTTTGGGTCTTTAACCGATGTGCACAAGGACACTTTCATGAGCCGTATCTACGCTGATAACGCCCATTCCATCGGTAATACGCCGCTGGTGCAGATCAATCGTATTGCGCCACGCGGTGTCACGATTCTGGCCAAGATCGAGGGGCGTAATCCGGGCTACTCCGTCAAGTGCCGTATCGGCGCCAACATGATCTGGGACGCTGAAAGCAGCGGCAAACTCAAGCCCGGCATGACCATCGTCGAACCGACCTCGGGCAATACCGGGATTGGCCTGGCATTCGTTGCCGCCGCCCGTGGTTACAAATTGATGCTCACCATGCCCGCTTCCATGAGCATAGAACGTCGCAAGGTACTCAAGGCGTTGGGTGCCGAACTGGTGTTGACTGAACCGGCAAAGGGGATGAAAGGTGCGATTGCCAAGGCAGAAGAGCTGCTGGCGGGCGATCCGGAAAAATATTTCATGCCCGCACAGTTCGAGAACCCGGCCAACCCGGCCATCCATGAAAAGACCACCGGCCCTGAAATCTGGGCGGACACCGACGGCGCTATCGACGTACTGGTGGCAGGCGTCGGGACTGGCGGGACTATCACCGGTATTTCCCGCTATATCAAGCACACCGCAGGCAAGCCGATCCTGTCGGTTGCGGTCGAGCCAGACGGTTCGCCGATTATCACCCAGGCGATGGCCGGTGAAGAGATCAAACCCAGCCCGCACAAGATTCAAGGCATCGGTGCCGGTTTCATTCCGAAAAACCTCGATCTGTCGATTGTCGACCGGGTAGAGCGTGTCACCGATGAAGAGTCCAAGGCCATGGCCCGGCGTCTGATGCAGGAGGAGGGCATTCTCTGTGGTATTTCCTGCGGCGCGGCCATGGCGGCAGCCGTTCGTCTGGCTGAAAAACCGGAGATGCAGGGCAAGACTATCGTGGTGATCCTGCCTGACTCTGGCGAACGTTACCTGTCCAGCATGCTGTTCAGCGACCTGTTTACCGATCAGGAGCTTTCTCAGTAACACATCTTCGCAAGTGTGCACTTCATGCGGGCAACGCAAGGGTTTATGATGGCCAGCTTACGCGTCACCGGACGATTATCTCTGTTCGTCCGGTGCTTGCGGTCCTTCATTCAGAATCATGCATCAGTACTGCCCGCGTGACGTTTGGCGTTATCTGCCCGCTTCAAGGAGAGCTTCATGACCCTTTCATTTGTTGCCAAGGCATCGATCCTGATGCTGTTTCTGGGCAGCACGCTGTACGTTCATTTGCGCGGTCGGGCCCGGCTGCCCCTGTTGCGGCAGTTCGTCAACCATTCGGCATTGTTCGCGCCTTACAACGCACTGATGTACCTGTTTTCCCGTGTGCCGTCCGAACCTTATCTGGATCGCAGCAAATTCCCTGAGCTGGATATCCTCAAGGACAACTGGGAAACCATTCGCGACGAAGCCATGCACCTGTTCGATGAAGGCTACATTCGTGCGGCCGAGAAGAATAACGACGTCGGTTTCGGCTCGTTCTTCAAGAAGGGCTGGAAGCGTTTTTATCTGAAATGGTATGACAAGGCACTGCCATCTGCCGAAGCGCTGTGCCCGAAGACCGTTGAGTTGGTCAACAGCATTCCCAACGTCAAAGGCGCGATGTTCGCGCTGTTGCCGGGCGGCAGCCACCTCAATCCGCACCGCGATCCGTTTGCCGGTTCCCTGCGTTATCACCTGGGGCTGTCCACGCCGAACTCCGATGACTGCCGGATCTTTGTCGATGGCAAGGAATACGCCTGGCGTGACGGCCAGGACGTGATGTTCGACGAGACCTACGTGCACTGGGTCAAGAATGAAACGCCGCAGACCCGGGTGATTCTGTTCTGTGACGTCGAGCGTCCGCTGACCAACCGCTTCATGACGCGTGTGAACCGCAGCGTCAGTGCGTTTTTGGGCCGCGCAACCGCGCCGCAGAATCTGGACGACGAGCGGGTCGGCGGGATCAATCAGGCGTATGCGTTCAGCAAGCGCTTCAGCGACGGCTTCAGTGGCAAGGTCAAGCAGTTCAAGCGCGCCAATCCCAAGGCTTACCGCGTTTTGCGGCCTGTGCTGGCGGTAGTGGTGCTGACATTGTTGGGCTACTGGTTGTTTGGTTAAGCAACCGCTTTGATCCGGTTGTCCGCGGTCACGGCGAACAACCGTCAGCCCTTTCTCAGTCCAGATTCACATGCCGGCTCAGCAGCGCTCGCAGCGCTGCAGGCTTGACCGGTTTTGGCAGATAATCGAGTCCTGCTGCGTGCACCTGAGCGATCAACTCCGGACGACCATCGGCGCTGATCAGCACGCCCGGCACTGGTTGCCCCAGGCGTGTTCTTAGCCAGGCCATCAGTTCAGTGCCGGTTTCGCCCTCATCCAGATGGTAATCCACCAACGCAATCTGCGGCCTGACGCCATTGTTCAGCAGTGCTTCGCATTCCTGACGACTGCGAGCGGTCCACACCTGACAACCCCAGCGTGATAGCAGGCTGTTCATGCCGATCAGGATGCTGTCTTCATTGTCGACACACAGCACCTGCGTGCCGTTCAGCGCGGGTCGGCTGACATCCGGCAGCGTGTCGGGCATTGTCGCCGGGGCTGCTGCCAGTGGCACCCGCACGCTGAAAACGCTGCCTTTGCCAAGCCACGAACGCACCTGCAAAGGGTGCTCGAGAATGCGACACAAACCATCGGCAATAGCCAGCCCCAGGCCCAGCCCCTTCGCTGCGTGAGTCTTGTGGCTGTCGAGGCGTTTGAATTCTTCGAAGATCACCTGGCGCTTATCTTCGGGGATGCCCGGCCCGCGGTCCCAGACCTCAAGGCTCAGGCTGTCGCCGTAACGCCTGACACCCAGCAGAATAGGGCCTTTGGCATAGCGGAAAGCATTGGTCAGGAAGTTTTGCAGGACCCGGCGCAATAGCTTGATGTCGCTGTCGACGCGCAGCGAAGTGCCTCTGACACGAAAATTCAGACCTTGCTCCTGGGCCAGCGCTTTGAATTCGGCGCCCAGGGTGTCAAACAGCGCGTTGAGCGGGAATGGTTGGCGGTCCGGGGCGATCTTGCCGTTTTCCAGGCGCGAGATGTCCAGCAGGTCGCTGATCAGGTCTTCGGCAGAACGCAACGAGCTGTCCAGATGCTGGACCAATTGCTGGGCGTCGCTGGAAATTCCGTCCTGCTGATGCGACAGCGCAGCAGAAAACAGCCTTGCAGCATTCAGCGGCTGCATCAGGTCATGGCTGACGGCGGCCAGAAAGCGGGTTTTCGATTCGTTGGCGGCTTCGGCGATGCCCTTGGCCTCGGTCAGCGCCTGATTGAGCTGCGACAACTCATGGGTACGTGCGGCGACACGCTGCTCAAGGCTTTCATTGACGCCTTTGAGGGCCTGTTCGGCGGCACGAAACGCGGTGATGTCGGTGAAACTCATGACGAAACCGCCGCCGGGCATCGGATTGCCGATCAGCTCGATCACCTGCCCGTTGGGGAACAGCCGCTCCGAGGTGTGCGCGCGGCCCTGACGCATCCAGTGCAGACGTCGCGCTACATGCACTTCGGCCTCACCCGGCCCGCACAGCCCACGTTCGGCGTTGTAGCGAATGATGTCGGCAATCGGCCGGCCGACGCCAATTAGGCCTTCGGGGTAATTGAACAGCTCGAGGTAGCGGCGATTCCAGGCCACCAGCCTCAAGGACTGATCCACCACACTGATGCCCTGAGTAATGTTTTCGATGGCCCCCTGCAACAGCGCACGGTTGAACTGCAAGACTTCGGACGCTTCGTCGGCGATGCGTACGACGTCTTCCAGCTGCATGTCGCGCCCTTCAATAGCAGCCTTGACCACGGCGCGGGTCGAGGAAGTGCCGAGCACGCCAGCCAGCAGCCGCTCGGTGTGCGCGATCCATTCTCCGTTGGCATTCAAACTGGGGTTGAAACCCTTGCCTTGTCTGTTGGCGAAGCGAATGAAGCTCTGACGCGCCCGGTCTTCACCAACAAAGCGCGCCGAGAGGTTGAGCAGGTCTTCTATCTGGACGGCGAGCAGCGGTCGGCTGAAGTCGCGCCCCTGGGTTTCCTGGCCAATGAAACGACCTGCCTGCCAGTGCTCCGCCACTCGGGTGCGGGACAACATCGACACCCAGGCGAACAGCGTGCAGTTGCCGGCCATCGACAGCACCACGCCCTGAGTCATCGGTGAGATCGGCAGGTCGAACGGGTTGCTGTGCAGCCAGGACAGTAGCGGGAAATTGCTCAGCGACCAGCCCATGCCATGCGCCGCGACCGGCAATACTAAGGTGTAGAACCAGATGAAGATCCCCGCCGCCAGGCCTGCAAAGACACCACGCCGGTTAGCCTGCTTCCAGTACAGCGCACCGAACATGGCCGGTGCCAACTGGGTGATCGCGGCGAAGGCAATCTGCCCGATAGTCGCCAGGCTGGCCGTTGAGCCCAGCATCCGGTAGCTGACATAGGCCAGCAGGAGAATCATCACAATGCTGATGCGCCTTACCGAGAGCATCCAGTGACGAAACGCTTCGAACGGCCGCTCGGTGTTTTTGCGCCTTAACAGCCAGGGCAGCAGCATGTCGTTGGATATCATCGTCGACAGCGCCACGCAGGCGACGATCACCATACCGGTTGCCGCCGATGCGCCGCCGATGAAGGCCAGCAAGGCGAGTGACGGGTGAGCGTGCGCCAGTGGCAGACTGATCACGAACGAGTCGGGCAGCATGGACGCGGGCAGCAGCATTTGTCCGGCCAGCGCAATCGGCACGACGAACAATGCCGCCAGTGCCAGATAGGCCGGGAACACCCATTTGGCGAGATTCAGGTCCTGAGGCTCGATGTTTTCGACCACCGTGACGTGAAACTGTCGCGGCAGGCAGACAATCGCCATCATCGCCACACCGGTCTGCACGAACATCGACGGCCAGTTGATCGTGTCTTGCCAGTATTCCTCGAGGCGTGGCGCAAGTTTGGCCTGATTGAACAGGTCGTCGAATCCGTCGTACAGGCCGAACGTGACAAACACGCCGACTGCCATGAACGCGAACAGCTTGACCAGCGCTTCGAAAGCAATAGCCAGCACCATACCGCGATGGTGTTCAGTCACATCCAGATTGCGTGCGCCGAAGACGATGGTGAACAACGCCAGAATCAGCGACACCACCAGCGCGGTGTCCTGAGCGCGGGTGCCGGTGGAATCAGCCACGGCACCGATCAGGATATTCACGCCCAGCACGATGCCTTTCAGTTGCAGCGCGATATACGGCAGCATACCGATCAGGCAAATCAGCGCGACCATGACCGCCAGTGACTGGGACTTGCCGTAGCGTGCCGCGATGAAGTCGGCAATGGAGGTGATGTTCTCCTGCTTGCTAATCAGCACCATCTTCTGCAGCACCCATGGCGCCAGCACCATCAGCACGATAGGCCCCAGATAAATCGGCAGGAACGACCACAGCTGTTCGGCGGCCTGACCCACCGCACCGAAAAACGTCCAGCTGGTGCAATACACCGCCAGCGACAGGCTGTAGACCCAGGCGCGCATGGTCGGGCGCAGCGATGCGCTGTAGCGGTCGCCGTAAAAGGCGATAGCAAACATGATGGCCATATAGGACAAGGCAACGGCCGCAATCAGCCCGCTGGACAGCGACATATGAAATTCCACACCGTATCGATAGCGCGCAGTCTCGCACGATGGCCGCGCTTCGTCTTTGTCGACCAAGGTCGAGCGTGGCGGGGGAGCAATGGGCACGATGCTTTACGGAATAATCCTTGATGGCTACTGGCCCTGTGTCTAGTATTCCCGGTTTTTGATCAGACGATCAGTTGCACACAACGGGTCGCGCGCATAAGGGATAAAAGATGAAGGCGCATGGACGCTCGTTGGCTGATTTCGGCCCGCTGAAACCGGCTGAGCAGAGTTTGCTGGATTGTTGTCGTTTCGGGACGATGGCGAAGATAGGCCCGGTTGTTCCCGAAGAGCCATCAACTGACAACACTGTTCGCGCGGGCTTTCTGCGTTTTCTTGTTTTGGGGGGCGATGGCAGCGCACCTGTTCACGAGCGTGGTGTTCAGCTCAAAGGCGCTTATATTCAAGGCTGGCTGAATCTGAACTCGACAGTTGTGCCGTCTCCGCTGCTCATTCAATTCTGTCATGTACAGCGTGAGATCATACTGACAGATGCCACATTCGCGCATTCACTGGTTTTATCCCACTCGACCCTTCATGGACTTGATGCATCCCGGGTTCTGATCGAAGGACGGCTGTTCCTTATCAAAACGACATCCAGCGGTAAGATTAATATTAACGGTGCTCATATCTCGGGTCATGTGAGTTGCTCAGGTGCACAGCTTGATGGTTGTGGTTCCTGGGCGCTGTCTGCCGAAAATGTACTCTGTGGAGGCAATTTTCAATTACGTGGTGGTTTTTCGGCCAAGGGTGGCGTCAACCTGATGGCCGCTAAAGTAGAGGGGCAATTGGCCTGCGAGGGCGGCATCACCGCCTCAACAGGTCCAGCGTTCCAGGCTGACAGGATTCATGTGAAGGGCAGCGTCTTTTTTTATAAAGGTTTTTCATCCGTTGGCACTCTGCGTTTTCTAGGTGCGAACGTGCACGGACAGTTCAATTGCAATACTGCGCGCTTGAATGGGAACGGTCGTACTGCGCTAAGCCTGGACGCGGCAGTTATTGCGGGTTCGTTGTTTTTAGGAAGAAAATTCAGTGCTGTCGGTAGCGTGGTACTGCACAGTACGCACATCAAGGGAGACTTGGTGATGCGTGGAGCAGACCGCTTGAGCACACTCTCCGCCAAACGGATCAATATAGGCGGCGCCCTGGTATTGCGAGACTTGCTCAACCCTCTTGATAGCGCCTCATTTGCTGGAGGAAGGGCTGGATCGCTGGATGATGACAAGAAGTCGTGGGGTAAGGACATCGATCTTGATGGCTTTGTATTCAAATTTATTCATGTTCACTCAGCCATGTCGATTACGGATCGTCTGGACTGGCTCAGTAGTAAGCAGCGCCTTGTTCCCGTGAAAGCAAAACCTGTGGAGTTTCGTCCTCAACCGTGGCGACATCTACAAAGTGTTCTTGATGAAATGGGCCACGCTGAAGAGGCTCGTCAGGTAGGCATAGAGTTCGAAAAGCGCCTTCGCGCTGCCGGTTTGATCGGCCAAAGCCCTAAGCGCTGGAACCCTTTACGGCGTTACTTCTACAAAAAACTCATGACCTTCTTGCATGTCATGTACGGCTACCTGACAGGTTACGGTTACAGGCCGATGCTGCTGTTACGTTCGTTTCTGATGGTCTGGTTAGTGTGTTCAGGCATCTATTGGCTGGCCGCTAACGAAGGCGCAATTTTTGCTCCAAGCGACCCGCTTGTTTTTCAAAACGAGAAGTATGCGTCATGCATGCCTCCGGCCTCACCCACAGGGCAAGAGCCATCCGATACAGGTAACTGGTATCTCTGCGCTGAGCTGCCAGAGGCCTATACCGGCTTCAGCCCACTTGCATTCTCTCTTGATTTGCTGCTCCCGCTGGTAGACCTGCACCAGGAAAAAGACTGGGCTCCGTTGATTGAAACCCCGAAGGCGAATATTTTTGCAGAGCTGTGGGGTTTCTTCAGTGCCAAGCGGTTGGTGCGTTTTGTAATGTGGGTCGAGATACTTGCGGGATGGGGCTTCAGCTTGCTGTTCGTGGCCGTCGTATCAGGGTTGGCACGACGCAAAGAGTAGCGTTTGGTTTGACAGGCTTCGCATCGTGAGTCGGTAGAAGCAAGAGCACTATCGACATATGCCTGCTTAACGTCTTCAATGGCGCACTTGCCGGAGCGACATGCTCCGGTCAACAGCCTCTCAGGACCACGGACGATGAGCCAACAGTCACAATTCAGCTTGCTCGGGAAACGCCGTTTCCTGCCGTTTTTCATCACGCAGTCCCTCGGGGCGTTCAATGACAATATTTTCAAGCAGTCATTGATCCTCGCCATCCTCTATAAGCTGAGCATCGACGGGGATCGTTCGATCTATGTCAATCTGTGTGCCTTGCTGTTCATCCTGCCGTTCTTCCTGTTCTCGGCGCTGGCCGGGCAGTTCGGCGAGAAGTACCCCAAGGACACGCTGATCCGCATTATCAAGTTCGGCGAGATCGTCATCATGGCGGTAGGGGCTGCGGGCTTTCTGTTCGATCACCTTGAATTGATGCTGGCGGCGCTGTTCGCCATGGGCACACATTCAGCGCTGTTCGGGCCGGTCAAATATTCGATCCTGCCCCAGCACCTGCGCGAGAGCGAACTGGTCGGTGGCAACGCGCTGGTCGAGATGGGCACCTTTCTGGCGATTCTGGCCGGCACCATCAGTGCTGGCGTGATGATGTCTTCTGCGCACTACGCCTGGGTGGTGGCGGCTGCCATCGTGCTGGTCGCCTGCCTGGGGTTCCTGGCCAGCTTC
Organism: Pseudomonas syringae group sp. 247E2; assembly: GCF_032587795.1. Classification (NCBI taxonomy): domain Bacteria; kingdom Pseudomonadati; phylum Pseudomonadota; class Gammaproteobacteria; order Pseudomonadales; family Pseudomonadaceae; genus Pseudomonas; species Pseudomonas syringae group sp. 247E2. The sequence goes on from NZ_JAWHPK010000015.1 coordinate 446,077, forward strand.
GGTATCCCGCGCGCCGATGCCGCCTCGCCGGAGATGAAGCTCAACTGGAACATCTTCACCCAGTCATGGGCGACCTTGCGCATGGGGCTGGGGCAAACGCCTGCGGTTTCGCGCTCGATTGTCGGCAACTCGTGGTTCTGGTTCGTGGGGGCGATCTACCTGACGCAGATCCCGGCTTATGCTAAGGAGTGGATGTACGGCGACGAAACGGTTGTTACGCTGATCCTGACCGTGTTCTCCATCGGCATCGCGCTGGGCTCGCTGCTTTGCGAGCGGTTATCCGGGCATAAGGTCGAGATCGGGCTGGTGCCCTTTGGCTCGATGGGCCTGACGATTTTCGGTCTGTTGCTGTGGTGGCATTCGGGCGGTTTCCCGCAGAACGTGCAGGCCAACGACTGGCTGGCAGTCCTTTCCTACGGGCAGGGCTGGCTGGTGCTGTTCGATATTCTGGGTATTGGCGTGTTCGGCGGCTTCTATATCGTGCCGTTGTACGCCCTGATCCAGTCGCGCACGCCGGTGAAAGAGCGCTCGCGCGTCATCGCCGCCAACAACATCCTCAACGCGCTGTTCATGGTGGTTTCGGCGATTGTTTCGATCCTGCTGCTGAGCTTCGCCAAACTGTCGATTCCGCAGCTGTTTCTGGCGGTGTCGCTGATGAACATCGCCGTCAATATCTACATCTTCAAAATCGTCCCCGAGTTCACCATGCGCTTCATGATCTGGCTGCTGGGCCATTCCATGTACCGCGTCGAGCATCGCGATTTGAACCGGATACCAGATGAGGGCGCAGCGCTGCTGGTCTGCAACCATGTCTCCTTTGTCGATGCGTTGCTGATTGCCGGTGCAGTGCGGCGGCCGATCCGATTTGTTATGTACTACAAGATCTACCAGTTGCCGGTCCTCAACTTTATCTTCCGCACGGCCGGGACCATCCCGATTGCCGGGCGCAACGAGGACATGGACATCTACGAGCAATCGTTCAAGCGCATCGCTCAGTACCTCGCGGAAGGCGAGCTGGTGTGCATCTTCCCGGAAGGCAAGCTGACCACCGACGGCGAGATCAGCGGCTTCAAGAGCGGCATGAGCCGCATCATTGAGGAAACCCCGGTGCCGGTCATTCCGCTGGCACTACAAGGGTTGTGGGGTAGCTTTTTCAGCCGTGACCCGAGCAAGACCCTGTTCCGTCGCCTCTGGTCGCGTGTGGTGCTGGTCGCGGGTTCGCCCATTGCAGCAGATGTTGCAACGCCGGTGGATGTGCGTGAAGAAGTGAAGGCGCTGAGAGGGAAGGTGCAATAAGCGCTCCGCGCTGCATTGGCACGATATGACTATCGTGCCAATGCTCGTAGGCATGCATTTCTGCATCCCAGTCATGCGCCGCTCATCAACGACCCTGCCTGGTTTCTTCCTCCGGCATCTTCCTGAAATACGTCGATAGCAGCGCACCGGAAATGTTGTGCCAGACGCTGAACAGCGCGCTCGGCACCGCCGCCAACGGCGAGAAATGTGCGCTGGCCAGCGCAGCGCCCAGGCCGGAGTTCTGCATGCCGACTTCCAGCGCCAGTGACTTGCGTTGCGCCAATGGCAGCTTGAAGACCTTGCCGGTGAAATAACCCAGCAAAAAGCCGAAGGTGTTATGGAGGATCACCACGGCCATGATCAACAAGCCCGATTCGGCGATTTTCGCCTGGCTGGCGGCAACTACGGCGCAGACGATCATCACGATGCTCACCACCGAGACCAGCGGCAGCACGTCCACGGCGTAGCTGACCCGCGCACCCAGCAGACGCTGTGCAACCACACCGAGCACGATCGGCAGCATGACCAGTTGCAGGATTGACCAGAACATATCGAGGAAGGACACCGGCAGCCACGCCGACGCCAGGAACCAGATCAGGGTCGGGGTCAGCAGCGGGGCGAGCAGGGTGGTCACCGCCGCGATTGCCACCGCCAGCGCCAGATCACCTTTGGCCAGCCAGGCCATGACGTTGGATGACGTACCGCTCGGGCAGCAGCCGACCAGAATCACACCCACAGCGATTTCCGGCGGCAGTTGAAACACCTGACACAGCAACCAGGCCACGCCGGGCATGATCACAAAGTGCGCGACCACACCCAGCGCAACGCGCCACGGGTTTCGCGCCACCTCAGAGAAGTCTTCCAGCTTCAAGGTAAGACCCATGCCGAACATGACCAGACCCAGCAGCGGTACGATCCAGCTTTTCAGACCGATAAAGGCCTGCGGGAACAGAAACGCCAGGATGGCGAACAGCAGCACCCAATAAGCAAAGGTATTACCGACAAACCGACTCAAGGCTGCCAACGCACGCATGGAGTGCTCCCTCCTGTAAAAAAACCTGTGTGAAATGAACGCGCCGTCTCACAGGACGGCGCGGTGTTGCAGGCAGTGACGGGCGGGGATCAGATCCCCTGCGGGATTTCCTCGCCGCCCAGCGCGTCGAACAGTTCCGGCAGGAACTCGCCGAAGGTCAACATCATCAGTGTGAAGCTGGCGTCCAGCTGGCCCAGTGCTTCGTCGCCACCGTCCTGTTCCGCCTGATCCTGCAGCAGGTCTTCGAACTTCAGGCGCTTGACCACCAGCTTGTCGTCCAGCACGAACGACAGTTTGTCCTGCCAGGCCAGCGACAGCTGGGTGACGACCTTGCCGGTGTTCAAGTGCAGCTGAATTTCGTCGCTGGTCAGGTCCTGACGCTTGCAACGTACGATGCCGCCGTCTTCGTGGGTGTCGCGCAGTTCGCATTCGTCAAGCACGAAGAAGTTGTCGGCCGCTTTCTGGGTCTTGACCCAGTCGGTCATGGTCGCACTCGGCGAAACCTTGACGGTCAGCGGACGTACCGGCAACGAGCCGATCACTTCACGCAGTGTCGACAGCAGGTCTTCGGCGCGTTTCGGGCTGGAGGCGTTGACCAGAATCAGGCCCTGCTTTGGCGCGATGGCAGCGAAGGTCGCGGAGCGGCGGATAAACGCACGCGGCAGAAAGGCCTGGATGATTTCATCCTTGAGCTGATCGCGCTCCTTCTTGTAGACCTTGCGCATCTGCTCGGCTTCGATCTCGTCGACCTTTTCCTTGAGCGCGTCGCGTAAAACGCTGCCCGGCAGAATGCGCTCTTCCTTGCGTGCAGCAATCAGCAGGAAGTCCTGGCTGATGTGTACCAATGGAGCGTCCTCGCCCTTGCCGAAAGGAGCGACGAAACCATAGGTGGCCACCTCCTGGCTGGCGCAGGCACGAGCCGGTTTGGTTGCCAGTGCTGTCTCCAGCGCTTCGGCATCGAAAGGCACGTCCTGGGTCAGGCGATAGACAAGCAGGTTTTTGAACCACATGAGGTGAGTCTCTCTTTCTATACAAAGGCGGGCATTATTCGCTCCTCGGCGGCTGCGGCCAACCCTGCACAGAGCGTTTGTAAGCCTTTGGAAGGATTATAAAAATTATTTAAAAAAGTGCTTGCCAGAGTGCAGGTCGCTCCGTAGAATGCGCGCCACACCGAGAGTGAAGGGTGATTAGCTCAGCTGGGAGAGCAGCTGCCTTACAAGCAGCGGGTCGGCGGTTCGATCCCGTCATCACCCACCAAACTCGCTTTTAGTGTTACGCGCAGCGGTAGTTCAGTCGGTTAGAATACCGGCCTGTCACGCCGGGGGTCGCGGGTTCGAGTCCCGTCCGCTGCGCCATATTCAGCTTCAAGGCCCTTGAACTCCTTGAAGCAAACAGAAAGCCCGCCTTGTGCGGGCTTTCTGCTTTCTGCTTTCCTGAAACGATGAAGTCTTCGTTCATTCATCGGGGTGTGACAGGCAGCTACCGAGCCATCCTGGTAAGCATACGACCAAGCTATTTCCGCCCAGGCTTTCGACCATGCGCGGGCCATCTGCATCGGCCACGTTGGCCAAGGTCAGCAGTCCATTTTGATGCGCGTTGTGAAAACAATATTCAGTGCAGTCATCGCAGTTCAATACCCTTGACGTTTGGTTTCTGACGGCACGGTCTGGTTGATTGTTGCAGAGGAGCGCGGTTTTCATGTGATACAACGTTGTGTGCTTCCACGCATCATCAGGTAAGACTTCCTCTTAACCAATGTAAGTTATTTCCTTATTTATTGAAGTTTATGACTTGCTCTTTGTTTAATGCGATCAGGTCCTTGATTTCTCATCTTCGCTGGTATTAGCTGGTTTTGTCGGTTGGTGCCTTCAGTGTGCTGATCGAATGTCTTATATCTGATTCTGTAAGGTCGCCCTGTCAGGGCGATTGAATGCTCTATATTTAAATAAGGAAATTATATGAACACTGGTCTTAAACTGCTAATGGCTGCATCTGTCATGGCCGCCTCCGTCAGCGCGTTGGCCTTGCCTGTGCTGCACACCGCGACTATCGATCAGCACGGCACTGTCGTTGCTCAATCGTCTCCGTGGATCAAGTCCGTAAGTTACAGTAGTAAGAGCGACTATTTCGCAACGTATAAAGTGATTTTCAATGAAGACCACTTCAAACGCTCGCCTGGTTTCTGCTCGGCATCTTCTATTGATACCAGTGACTATGAACGGTTGTTCTACGGGCACGTCAAGTTGGGTGGCGCTGCCACCACAAAAGAAGTCAATGTGTTAGGTCTCATGGTCGGTAAGGACGGTGCCTCGGGTGACGCTTCTATGAGTTTTCAGCTGGCGTGCAGCAACTGATTGAATGAGCCTCACCGGGGTTGGGGGGTGGCGAGGGCAGAACCTTGTCAAACGCCTCCGGCTTTCCATCCACCGCATTTGCGCAGATCATCTATCCATTCCCAACAAGAACGGACGTGTCATGAACTTACCTCTTCAGGGCATCAAGGTGGTGGAGCTGGGCCAGCTTATTGCCGGACCTTTTGCGGCGAAGATCCTTGCCGAGTTCGGTGCCGAGGTCATCAAGGTCGAGCCGCCGCTGACCGGTGATCCTTTGCGCAAATGGCGGTTGCTGCACAACGGCACATCCGTATGGTGGGCGGTGCAGTCGCGCAACAAGCAGTCGGTGACCCTCGACCTGCGTCAACCAAAGGCGCAGGAGATGGCCCGCCAGCTGATCCGTGATGCCGATGTGCTGGTGGAGAATTTCCGCCCCGGTACGCTTGAGGGTTGGGGGCTCAGTTGGGAAGAGCTACATGCCCTCAATCCGAAACTGATCATGCTGCGCGTCTCCGGCTATGGGCAGACCGGCCCGTACCGTGACAGGCCGGGTTTTGGCGTAATAGGCGAGGCGATGGGCGGTTTGCGTCATTTGTCGGGCGAGCCAGGGCGTACGCCGGTGCGTGTCGGTGTGTCGATCGGCGATTCACTTGCAGCGTTGCACGGCGTGATCGGCATTCTGCTGGCGCTTCGTCACCGCGAGCAGAATGGCGGTGATGGGCAGCAGATAGATGTCGCGTTGTACGAGTCAGTGTTCAACGTGATGGAAAGCCTGATTCCCGAGTATTCGGTATTCAATACTGTCCGTGAGCCAGCAGGCAGCAGCATGCCAGGCATTGCACCAACCAACGCCTACCGCTGCAATGATGGCAAGTACGCGCTGATCGCAGGTAATGGCGACAGTATCTACCGCCGGTTGATGGAAAAAATCGGTCGAATGGATCTGGCCAATGACCCCGAGCTTGAGCACAACGACGGGCGGGTCAGGCATGTGGCACGCATTGATGCTGCCATTTCGACCTGGACCGCCGAGCGCTCGATGGACGAAGTTCTTGCTGCACTCAACGAGGCGCGTATCCCGGCAGGCAAGATCTACGACGCTGCCGATATCGCCGGTGACCCGCATTATCAGGCGCGTGACATGTTGTTGCAGAGCGCGCTGGATGACGGCACGCCCGTTACCCTCCCGGGGATTGTGCCTAAACTTCAAGGCACGCCGGGCCAGGTAAGAACGCCCGCGCCGACCTTGGGTCAGCACACCGACGCCGTTCTCGAAGCACATGGTATAGACGCAGCCACTCGCGCCGAATGGCGTCGGCTTGGCATCATCTGATCCGAAATGCGGCCTTTGCCGTAAACAGAACTCTATTCCAAACGGAGCTGATCCCGTGATTGATCATCTGGACCATCTTGTATTGACCACTGCTGATGTTGACGCCTGCAAGGATTTTTACGTACGTGTCATGGGTATGGCCCCTGAACGCTTTCGCCAGGGCCGACTGGCGTTTCGCTTCGGCAATCAGAAAATCAATGTCCATGAGCGTGGTAAAGAGTTCGAGCCCAAGGCCCATCTGCCTGTGCCAGGTGCTCTGGACTTGTGTTTCATTGCCAGCATCCCGCTGGCTCAAGTCATCGCGCACCTGCAGGAGCAGGACTGGCCTATCGTTGAGGGTCCGGTGGAGCGTACCGGCGCCACCGGGCCGATTCGTTCTGTGTACGTGCGCGATCCTGATCTGAACCTGATCGAAATTTCCGAATTGGCCTGATTCAGGTCGGCGACGGACTGATCCCTTCCGTGATCGCGGCAGGTCTGGCCTGACCGGTTTTCGGCAGGGGCAAAGGCTCGGGTTGTTTCGGCTCGTCCTCGCCATTCAGCGCCCGGTGCATCTTTTCGCTGTCCAGTGCGCCGACCCATTTGGCGATGGCCATGGTGCCGACGCCGTTGCCGATGGTATTGGTGATCGCTCTCGCTTCCGACATGAAACGGTCCACGCCCAGTAACAGCACCATGCCCGCGACCGGGATGGTGCCTAGGGACGCGAGGGTCGCGGCGAGAATGATGAAGCCTGAACCCGTGACACCCGCCGACCCCTTGGAGGTGAACATCAGCACCACCAGTACGATCAACTGGTCGGCCAGGGTCAGTGGCGTATTGGTCGCCTGGGCGATGAAGATCGCGGCAATCGTATAGTAGATCGCCTGTCCGTCCGGGTTGAAGGTCAGGCCGGATGGAATGATCATTCCTGCAACCGGTTTTGACACGCCGGCTTTCTCCATTTTCGAGATCATCTGTGGCAGCACCGATTCAGATGAACTGGTGCCCAGCACCGTGAACAGTTCTTCCTTGATGAAACGCAGAAATTTCCAGAGGCTGAACCCGCTGTAGCGGCATATCGGCCCGAGTACGAAGATCACGAACACTGCGCAGGTCAGGTAGACGCAGGCCATCAGTTTGCCGAGAGAAAACAGCGAACCGAAACCATATTTACCTATGGTGAAGGCAATTGCGCCGAATGCGCCGAGCGGTGCCAGGCGCATGACCATGTTGACGATTCTGAACATGCCCTGCATCAGGCTGTCCAGCGCATCGACAAAAGGTTTGGCGCGCGGGCCTACCTGCGCCAGAGCGATCCCGAGCAGGATCGAGAACAGCAGGATTTGCAGAATATTGCCCTTGGCGAATGCGTCGATGATGGTGTCGGGAATGATGCCCATCAAAAAGTCCATGAACGACGAATGCTTCGCCGCGCTGGTGTAGGTGCTCAGGCTGGAAGAGTCCAGCGTTGCCACATCAATGTTCATCCCGGCACCGGGTTTGAATACATCCACCACGACCAGACCAATGACCAGCGCCAGGGTCGACACCACTTCAAAATAGATCAGTGCCCGAAACCCGACGCGGCCCAGCTCCTTCATGTTTTCCATGCGCGCGATGCCGGACACCACTGTCAGGAAAATCACTGGTGCGAGCAGCATCTTGATCAGCTTGATGAATGCATCGCCGATGGGTTTGAGCGCTGCGCCGGTCTCCGGTGCCACAACGCCAACGATGGCGCCTAGAATGACCGCGAGTAAAACCTGTACGTACAGTTTGCCTAGAATGCTTTTCATGACCGGGTCCTGAGTTTTTATTGTTGTCAGGAAATGCCCGGAGACTCGGCAGGCCGGTCTCCGTGGCGTTGTACCGCGATACGACGATGATCTGGCGAACGCGCCTCAGCGGTTGATCAGTTGCAGTACCGCGTCGGTGACCTGCCTGGTGGTGGCCGTGCCGCCGAGGTCCGGGGTATGCAGACCGCTTTCGGTGACCGCCTCGATGGCCGACATCAGGGTCTTGGCCGCTGCCGATTCACCCAGATGCTCAAGCATCATCGCAGCGGTCCAGAACGTTGCAATCGGGTTGGCGACGCCTTTGCCGGTGATATCGAAGGCCGAGCCATGAATCGGTTCGAACATCGACGGGAAGTTGCGGCCTGGGTTGAGGTTGGCGGTAGGGGCGATGCCCAGGCTGCCGGACAGGGCGGCAGCCAGATCGGAAAGGATGTCGGCGTGCAGGTTGGTGGCGACGATGACATCCAGCGACGATGGCTTGAGCACCATGCGCGTGGTCACGGCATCCACCAGCTCCTTGTCGATCCTGACGTCCGGGAAGTCCTTGGCCACTTCGTAGAAAATCTCGTCCCACAACACCATGCCATGGCGTTGCGCGTTGGACTTGGTGACCATGGTCAGGTGCTTGCGCGGGCGAGTGCGCGCCAGTTCGAAAGCGAAGCGATGAATGCGCTCTACACCGGCCCGTGTGAACACCGAAACCTCGGTTGCGACTTCTTCTGGCAAACCACGATGCACGCGCCCGCCATTGCCGGAGTACTCGCCCTCGGAGTTTTCGCGAACGACGACCCAGTCGATCTCGTGGCCGTTGTGCAGCGGGCTCTTTACGCCAGGCAGAACGCGCGCTGGACGTACGTTGGCGTATTGGTCAAAGCCCTGGCAGATCGGCAGGCGCAAACCCCACAGGGAAATATGGTCGGGTACATTCAAGGCACCCACTGCGCCGAAGAAAATCGCATCGAATGTCTTGAGTTCGGCCAGACCGCCTTCAGGAATGTAGTGTCCGTTCTTCAGGTAGTTATCCGAATTCCAGTCAAAGTGTTTGAAGGTCAGGTCGAAGCCGGATTTTTTCGACAGCGCCTGCAGGACTTCAACACCTGCGGCGATCACTTCCACGCCAATGCCGTCGCCGGGTACTGCTGCAATGTTGTAACTGTTCATGGTCCACTCCACTGTCCGGTGCTTTTTGTTGTGCCTGCGAACGCTCTGTTCGACAGGGTGTGGACGGAGTATATGTAGTGAACCGGAACGTATGAGTTACTCGAAATCACTACATAATTAACTTTGAGTTACCAATGAACCAGACACAGGACCTGTCGTTTTTCCATCTGTTGGCTCAGCAGGGCAGTCTTGCCGCGACAGCCCGCGAACTGGGCGTGACGCCGCCTGCCATCAGCAAACGCTTGAGCCTTCTGGAAGCGCGGCTCGGCACACGCCTGGTGAATCGCACCACGCGGTCCATGAGTCTGACTGCCGAGGGCGAGTTGTATTTCAGCCATGCGGCGCGGATTCTGACCCAGATCGATGAAGTCGAGCAGTTGATCACCAGCAGTTCTGCCAGCCCCAAAGGGCTCATCAGGGTCAACGCTTCACTGGGTTTCGGTCGCCGCCATATAGGCCCGGCACTGGCGGCTTTTTTTGCCCGTTACCCCGAGGTTCAGATCCAGCTGGAAATCAGTGACCACCCACTGGATTTGGCCACCCATGGTTTTGATCTGGGCATTCGTTTCGGCAGCCTTTCGGACGCGGCCTTTCATGCGCGCAAGATCGCATCCAATCGACGTCTGCTCTGCGCATCACCGCTGTACCTGGAAAAGCACGGTACGCCGACACGTCTGGCGGAACTGCAGCATCACAATTGTATTTTTCTGCGTCAGAACGAAACACCCTACGGGGTATGGAGCTTCAGCAACGGGGGGCGTACGCAGAACGTCAAGGTACATGGCGCATTGGGCTGCAATGACGGTGAGGTCGCGCTGAACTGGGCGCTGGAAGGGTTCGGCATTTTGCTGCGGGCTGAATGGGACATTGCCCGGTACGTGCGCAGTGGCCGTCTGCGTCTGGTGCTTGAAGACCAGACACCCACTCGGGCGGACGTCTACGCGGTCTATCCGCAGCAGTTGCATTTGTCCGCCAGGGTGCGTTGTCTGATCGATTTTCTGGTGGAGCGTTTTGCCAGTCTGGATCAGGTTGTCCCGCTGCAAGACCCGCATTGAGCTCTGGAGGTCAGCAGCCCTTCGAAGCAGCTCCGTCCTTTGGTACGAATGCAGCCTTGTCGCCTGGTTTGGTAATGACGTAAGCGCGTCGCCACGGCTGGTCGTCTATCAGTTTCCAGCGATGGCCAGGGCCGGTGGTGTCCTGTGCCAATAATATTTCCCCTGGGCGCAGTACGAAATTCTCTCCACCCGTGGTGGAAAATTCGAGCGTGCCTGAAAGGGTGATCACGTATTGCTCTTCCGGTGCGGCGTGCCAGTCATATTGCGAGTGCGCCGGGGTTTCCTTGAAGTGCAGGGCGTTCACATCGGTCATTGCCTTTTGATCAATCGAGCCTTCGATGACGTGTGACAGATTGTCGGGGCCTGTGCACAGCCTGTATGCCTTGATGCCCTCGGTTACAACAATAGGTGGCTTCTTGGTCGCGTAGGCTGAGCTGACCGGCAACATGACTGCTGCGGTGATGGCTGCAAGGCCTGCCAATTGGCAAACTCTCGAGCGCATCGGGCGAAAACGATTGTTCGATTGCATAACACGTTCCTGAGCACGACAAACTGCATAAGCCCTGATCGCCAGTCGTGGTGATCGAAACAGGGGCTGGGCAGATTCGCCCACGCAGCGGATCGAACCACATCCGTTAACGGTTAAAAATTATCTTTAGTTTCATGTTGCCGGGTGCCGCGGCGTCTACCTGTTGTCATATTCATCTATGTCACCCGCCACCCTGAGTTTCCTTACGCTAATGACTCAATCAGTCAGGCTTTCAAGGAGCCTCGGATGCACCCCAGAAAAAGAATTGAAAAACGGTCCGTTGACCATCATCCCGGCATGCCAGCGTTTAGCGTGCCTTTCGATCATCCTGATGATGCGGCGCGCTATGCCCATGAGCGGATCGGCAATCGGCGTGACCGTGAATACGGCGGCTTTATTCTGGTTCGCAAGGATGGCAAGTACGTTGCGACCGAACCCATGAACGGCAGCCGGTTCAGCTTTGACCCCAACGAAGTCTTTCCGCGCAACGATGAGGAGGGGTATGTGCTCTACCCGCAAGGGTATGACGACTATGCGATTTACCATTCTCACCCGTCACTTCAGGCCGGGCTTGAAGAATGGCCGGAGCGTGAAAAGGTTACCTACCCGAACAGTTTTTCAGCGGGCGACATCTATGCAGCGATCGATGACCAGGAGGTTTGTCCGGCGACTTATCTTTCCGGACCTGACGGCTCCTTGATCAAATACACGCTGTCCCGTTCTGCCGCCGAAGACACGCTGTTCGCGCGCGTAGCCGGACCGCCAGGCATGCCGCACCTGAGTGAACTCAGTCAGATCCACAAGGCGCTGCAGAACCTCACCATGCTGCCCAGTGATGTGGTCCGGTTGCTCGCAGGTGCCGGGGATCTGGAAGTGATAGTGCCCAGTCGTCTGTGGGGGCGGGTCGGGAAAGTGTCTACAGACTGGCGCCCTTATCCGGACGATGCCGCCACTCGCACGCCTCCTGTGACATCGCCTGCAAGCTGCGCCGTGCAATGGCCACCCAGGCCTCTGAGCCTCAGCGTGCCGTTCACCCGTGCTGATGAAGCTGCACGTTACGCGCACGGCCGGATTGGTACTCGCATTCATTCGCAGATCATCGGTTTCCTACTGTTCAACCCGGTAACGCGCGCTTACCTGATCGCCGAGCCGATCCTTGAAGATGGCGCTCCGGTCTACGCACCCTGTTCGGCGTTTCACCCCGATGCTTACTACCGGCCTGCATTACCTGATGGCTATCGTGTTGACGGCATGTATTTTTCATCTGCCAACCTCGTAGCTGAGGGCGGGCGTGAAGTAGTGAGTGATTTCTTCGACCCGGACGATCTGCATCGCATGTTCAGTTATCGGTACAAGCCTGCACAGCGACCCAAAGGCTCGCCAATTCGTTACGGCTTCGAGATGTCGGCAGTTTATTTCTCGGCAGCCGATGGTGCGCTGCTCGCGTACACACCCAGCCGGTCCGACGAGGAGCTTCGGCTTTTACGAAGCGTATCGCGCGTGTACTCGGGGGCTGAGTCCATCCAGGCGCAACTCGCCGCAGGTACGATCAATGTGCAGGACTTTGTTCGCGCAGTGGCACGAGCCGGGCACCTGCGTGTGCTGCAGACCAGTAAGCGCTGGCCTCATGCCGGGGTGGTCAGCCCCGTGTCATGAGCCCTTCACTGCAAACCCGCGTGTTTCCCATGCGAATCACAAACTGAACTGCAACTGAACAATCCAGTGCCGCGCCGGGAAAACCTTTGGATACCTGAACTTATCGGCGTTTTCTCCCTCTCATGCCGGTAGCCATTGATCGCGGCGGCCTGATAAGCTCGCGGCTTTACTCGTTTGCCCTTTTGGCGCATGAACAAGGAATTAGCATGAAACAGCATCGGTTGGCAGCGGCGATTGCCCTGGTCGGTCTGGTACTCGCAGGTTGTGACAAGCAAGCCAGCACCGTAGAGCTGAAAACTCCGGCACAAAAAGCGTCTTATGGCATCGGTCTGAACATGGGCAAAAGCCTGGCTCAGGAAGGTATGGATGATCTGGATTCCAAGGCTGTGGCCCTGGGTATCGAAGACGCAGTCGGCAAGAAAGATCAGAAACTCAAAGACGAAGAGCTGGTTGAAGCCTTCTCGGCCCTGCAGAAGCGCTCCGAGGAGCGTCTGGCCAAGATGAGCGAAGAGGCTTCGGCCGCTGGCAAGAAATTCCTCGAAGAGAACGGCAAAAAGGATGGCGTGGTCACCACTGCTTCCGGCTTGCAGTATCAAATCATCAAGAAAGCGGATGGCGCTCAGCCTAAGCCTACCGATGTTGTGACTGTTCACTACGAAGGCAAACTGATTGACGGCAAGGTCTTCGACAGTTCCGTTGAACGCGGCAGCCCGATTGACCTGCCTGTAGGCGGCGTTATCCCGGGTTGGGTCGAAGGTCTGCAACTGATGCACGTAGGCGAGAAGATCAAACTCTTCATCCCTAGTGATCTGGCGTACGGCGCGCAGAGCCCGAGCCCTGCGATCCCGGCAAATTCGGTACTGGTCTTTGACCTTGAGTTGCTTGGCATCAAAGACCCGGCAGCTGCTCCGACAGCTGGTGCTGATGCTGACGAAGAAGAAGAGGCAGCTCCTGCCGCTTCGGCTCCGGCCAAGAAGTAACGCACTACCTGGCTACAGAAAACGCCCTGTCTCGACAGGGCGTTTTTGTGTCCGGCTTATTTCCCGAACGCTTGGACATTCGGGCAGTCCCACTATCATGGAAGCGCGCAGTAGCATTGTCCGATAGTCCGGCAAGGTAACGGCACTCGCTTGAGCGAGGGGGCGGTTTCACACCTTTGTAGCTTTTTTGTGAGTAAAAAACGCCCGATTTGACTGTGGTCCCCCGATAACGGGGAGTTCAGGCATGAAAAAAGCCACTGTTCACAAGGTTATCCACAATTATTGTGGATAACCTTGTGGTACCGGCCAGGCAGGTTCGCCGGATCTGCTTTTATCGAAAGACATTTTGCTGAACGGGAGTGGGTATGAAAGCACCGTGGAATTTTATTCGTTATCTGCCCGGAGCCCGGCGTCTGCTGGCAGCGGGGCGACTGCCAGGGTTGTTGTTTGCTGTCGCACGCAAGGGCAACAGTGAAGGTAATCGTCTGGGCAAGCTCAAGGACGATCTGCGTTTGCTCCAGGCCTTGTGTCTGGCTTACTGGCGTGGTGAGTACCGAAGCATCAGTCCTAAAGCTATTTTGTCCATTGTCGCGGGCCTGATGTATTTCCTCAGCCCGCTGGACGCTATTCCTGACTGGATTCCAGGCCTGGGGATGTTCGATGACATCGCAGTGCTGGCCTGGGTCACCAAGCACTTGAGCGACGAACTGGATGCTTTTCGTGCGTGGCGCGAGCAGCAACCCCCCGAGAAACTCATCGTGGTCGAGCAGCTGCCCAAGACTCAGGCGCTGCTGGAGAAAGAGCGGGGTAAGGTGTAAGTCTCACTGATTGAACACAAGCCATAGCGTTCCGCTGTTAAGATGCCAGCCTATGAATCAAGCCTGATCAGTGTGCGGTCGTGTAGTACAAGGTGACTCTATGGATCTTCAAGTGATATCCCGTGACGGTGAGCCGGAATATGCAGTGCTGCCCTGGGCTCAGTACCAGGCACTGCTGAAGGCTGCCGGGTTGGTCGGCAAGCCGCGCCAGGAACCGGTTGCATCGACTTCCGGCATCGCTGCCGGTGAGCTTCCAGGGTTCGATGAGTTGCGGGCACTGCGCGAGGCCAAAGGTCTTGAAGTGGCCAGCCTGGCGCGTTCGGTCGGCATCAGTCCGTCTTATCTGGAGTTGATCGAGAATGGTACTCGTCAGCCGGATGCTGCAATAAAGCGCAGCCTGGCATGGGAGCTTGGAGTGCCGGGCTGGCGAGGCGAGTCGTGAGCGTGCGCATCAGCCGTCAGCATTGGGACGGCCTGCTCAATGAGCTCGATCAGGCGCGCCGCCAGCGTCATCTGCTGACCTATCGCGCGTTGGTCGAGCGTTTGCAATTGCCCAGTCCGGCCATGCAGACCCTGACCGCAGCCCTGGAGCATCTGGCCGCCATGGACGCCCGCGCGGAACAGCCTTTGCGCAGCTCGCTGGTTATCAGCCAGGGCGCAAGCCGCTTGCCGCGCCCAGGTTTTTTTGAATGCGCAGAGCGTCTCGGACGCTTCTCTGGCCCGTCAGATGGCGTCGCCGCCGCTTCGTGGCATGCCGCCGAAGTGGTTCGGGTGTTTGAATACAGCTACCCGGAAGTGGAGGTGCAGTAGCGATTCGGCCCCCGAATCTTCAGTGGCTGTATCGACCCCTTCGTGAGTAATGCGGATCGCCGCCCGTTCACTCCCACAACAGCGAACCTGAGGGAGCGAGCTTGCTCGCGAAGTCGCACGTTCAGCTCATTTACCCTCACGCTTGTACCAATAAATCCAGCCGCGTCGAATCGATCACATGAATGCTCGCGCCAGCAACGTCCTTGGCGAAATGTTTGGCTTGTGAGGCCAGGTCGGCCAGCTGGCTGGCATCGACCAGCGTGCAGCTTTCTTCGTGCAGATGCACTACGCCAATCGACAGCGATAACAACGGGAATTCCTGACGCTGCCCCAGTCGGTTGAGGGCGACGAAGCAACCGGCTTCCAGATGCTCCGCGCGGTAGAAACGTCGGCATTGATTCTGGAAATCATCCAGCAGGGTTTTCAGGCGGCGCTCCCAATCCTCAATGCCCAGCACCATCAGAAAATCATCCCCGCCGATGTGTCCGACAAAGTCTCTGCTTGGGTCGATACGGTCGTTCAGACACTGCGCGAGACACAGCAGCACTTCATCGCCACGGGCGTAGCCGTAGATGTCGTTGAAAGGCTTGAAGCTGTCAATGTCCACATAGCAGATCACCGATTCGCGGCCCTGTTGCAGCAGACGCATCAGGCATTGCTGGATCGGAACATTGCCGGGCAGCAGGGTCAGCGGGTTAGCGTAACGTGCCTGCTGGATTTTCATCTCGGTAATCAGCTTCAGAACATCGATGACCCGTCCCAGGCCCAGATAGGTACCGTTGGAGATGATGATGAAATCCTCTTCGATGCGCTGCCGGGCTCGGCTGGTCAACAGTCGGCTGACCTGTTGCAGTGACTGGCTGACTTCCACGGCCAGAAAGTCATCACTCATCAGGCGGCTGATTGGCTTGCGGGCAAACAGTTCGGTACCAAAGGGCTTGAGCAGTGCCTCGGACAATGAATGCCTATGGACGATGCCGCAGGGCCTGGCTTCGTCGTCCAGCACGGCCAGCGAATTGAGATTGGCCTGCCTGCGAAACGCTTCCAGCACCTCAGCTGTGGGCGTGGACTGGCTGACTGATGGTTGCGGGTTGAGCAGGGCAGAAAGGTCTGCCGCGTCTTCGTTCAACGGCGCGCTGGTGGTCTCTGCCTTGGGCAGCATGGCGCGGGTGTCGCGTGGCGGGCGCTCTTGCGGACGGGCAAGAAGATAGCCCTGAACCAGATCCACGCCCATGTCCTTCAGCGCCGCCAGCTCTTCGGGCAATTCGATGCCTTCGGCAATCACGGTCGCTCTGGAAGCCTTGGCCATTTGCAGCATGGAGCCAACGAACTCGCGCTTCACCGCATCCTGGTGAATTCCGTCGATGAAGTGCCGATCGATTTTCACGTAGTCCGGGCGCAGCTCCGACCAGAGTCGCAAGCTCGAATAACCGGCACCCAGATCATCCAGCGCGATGGAGAAGCCCATGTCGCGGTAGTGGTGCAGCGCGTTGTACAGCAGGTCGAAATCATCGGTGGGCATCTGCTCGGTCAGTTCGATGACTACATCCTTGGGCGCGATTTGATAACGGCGCAGCATTTCCAGGGTGCGGCCCGGTGGATGAGACGTTTCGAGCAGCGATTCGGGAGAGACGTTGAGAAACAGCTTGCCCGGCAACTTCTGCTGGCTGAAACGCCGGCAGGCGCTGTCACGGCAACTCAGTTCCAGCTCACTCAGGCGGCCTGCCTGTCGAGCGATGGAAAACAGGTTCAGGGGCGAATGCAACGCGCTGTTGGACGGTCCGCGGGTCAAGGCTTCATAACCCAGAATGCGACGTTCCGATAGCGACACGATGGGCTGGAACAAGCTGTGCAAATCACCACGAGCCAGAATCGAACTCAGTGTGCTCAACTGCTCGGTTAGGGTCATGGTCGTCTCGAAGAGAATAAAAAAGGGCTGAGCGCTTGCGCGTTCAGCCCCGTATTTCACGACAGCTTCATGACTGTTTGATGACGTTGACGCTAAATGGCCATCAATGAGTCTGTCTTATTTTTTCGCCACAGCGGCGCTTAGCCCCAGATAGTCGATCAGAATACGCCCGGTCTCTGCCAGGTAGGCATCGTCCTCGGGTTTGGTTTTCTCGTCTTCCACCGGCAGCGCGTCTTCGTCTTCCTTCTTCAACTCTTTGAGCGGCTCTTCACCCTTGGCCTTGCGGCGGGTGTTTTCCAGCGCGAGCTGCTTGCTTTCGATGGACGCATGCTCGGCACGACGGTCGGCTTCATTGAGGCTGACCGTTTTTTCGTTCATCAGCTTCTTGGCCAGCGCCAGACGGTCTTCAATGAACACGAACTCGGCGTCTTTCGCCGAACGTGCTTCATGACGCGCCTGCAACTGCGCCAGGAACGGCTTGAACGGGTCGATTGCCGGCTTGATCGCCGGTTTGATGCTGTCCCATGGCATGGCCTCGGGCAGCGCGCTCTCGCCGATTTCCTTGGTATCGATCAGCGACGGGTAAGTGATGTCCGGCACTACACCCTGATGCTGGGTGCTCTGACCGGAAACCCGATAGAACTTGGCCAGAGTCAGCTTCAGTTCGCCATGATTGAGCGGCTGAATGGTCTGCACGGTGCCCTTGCCGAAGGTCTGGCCACCAATCACCAGCGCACGGTGATAATCCTGCATCGCGCCAGCGAAAATCTCAGATGCCGAAGCGGACAGGCGGTTGACCAGCAAGGCCATAGGGCCTTTGTAGAACGCGCCTTTGGCTTCGTCTTCCAGCACATCGACCTTGCCGTCGGCGTTACGCACCAGCACGGTCGGGCCCTTGTCGATGAACAGACTGGTCAGCTCGGTCGCTTCCTGCAACGAACCGCCACCATTGTTACGCAGATCCAGTACCACGCCATCGACTTTCTCGGCCTGCAGCTCGGTAAGCAGTTTCTTCACGTCACGGGTGGTGCTCTTGTATTCCGGATCGCCAGCACGGTAGGCCTTGAAGTCCAGATAGAACGCAGGGATGTCGATGACCCCGAGTTTGTAGTCCTTGCCATCCTGTTTGAGGTGCAGGATCGACTTCTTGGCCGCCTGCTCTTCAAGTTTCACCGCTTCACGGGTGATGGCGACAATCTTGCTGGTCTGGTCATTCGGCGCATTGCTGGCCGGGATGATCTCCAGACGGACCACGGAACCTTTCGGACCGCGGATCAGCTTGACGACTTCATCCAGACGCCAGCCGATCACATCGACCATTTCCTTGTCGCCCTGGGCAACGGCCACGATCTTGTCGGCTGGCGCGACCTGCTTGGTTTTGGCCGCAGGGCCTGCCGGGACCAGACGCACGATTTTCACGTTGTCGTTATCGCTCTGCAACACGGCGCCGATGCCTTCCAGCGACAGGCTCATGTTGATGTCGAAGTTTTCCGCGCTGTCAGGCGACAGGTAGTTGGTGTGCGGGTCATAAGACATGGCGAAAGTGTTGATGTAGGCCTGGAAGATATCTTCGGCGCGAGTCTGGTTCAGACGGGCCTGCTGATTCTTGTAACGCTTGGTCAGGGTTTCCTGGATCTTCGCCGGGTCCTTGCCTGCGATCTTCAGGCGCAGGACTTCATCTTTTATGCGCTTGCGCCATAGCTCGTCCAGCTCGGCCGTGTCCTTGGGCCATGCGGCGTCCTTGCGGTCCACCAGCAGGGTTTCCTTGGTATTGAAATCAAGCTTGTCGACGCCCTTGCTCAATTCAGCCAGCGCGAAGTCCAGACGCGCCTTGATGCGGTCCAGGTAGCGCTTGTAGATAGTGAAACCCGGATTCAGGTCACCACTTTTGAGGAAGTCGTCGAACTGGAACTGCCATTTGTCGAATTCGGCAATGTCGCTGGCCATGAAATAGCTGCGCGAGGGGTCCAGTTGCTTGATGTAGCTCTGGTAAATAATCGCTGAACGCTTGTCGTCCAGGGGCGGCTTGCTGTAGTGATGTCGTTTGAGCAGCTCAACCACGTTGAGGCTGGCAATCACTTCGTCGCGGTCCGGCTGAAGATTATCCCAGCTGTTGGCGGCAAAGGTACTGGCTGACATCGGCAAAACGCTAAGGCCGACAAACAGTGCGAGGGCAGTGCTGGGGAATAATTGCTTCATGCTGATTCGACGCGAGGACAATTGATAACGCATATTAGGCCGTCTTTGAGGTCGCCGGTTCCTTCGGACCCGGCCGCATAATGCAAAAGCCCGGGCAAAACAGCCACGGGCTCAGTCTGGACTCACTATGGAGGCACCGTGAAGGCATTGCAAGGCGTTGAAGGACATGTGGAATGGGTCGAGGAGCCGAGTCCGGCCCTTGATGTGGGGCAGGTACGTATCAAAGTGGCTGCGGCAGGTTTGAATCGAGCCGATCTGTTACAGCGCGAGGGCAAGTATCCGCCGCCGCCCGGCGTCACTCAGACACTGGGTCTGGAGTGCTCGGGGGTGATCGCCGAAGTGGGTCCGGGCACGTCCTGGGTGGTCGGAGACCGCGTCTGCGCGCTGTTGGCGGGCGGGGCGATGGCTGAAGAAGTGGTGGTCGACGGGCGACACGTATTACCGGTCCCGGAAGGGCTGTCGCTGCATGAGGCCGCCGCCATCCCTGAGGTGTATGCCACCGCGTGGCTCAATCTGTTTCAGCTGGCAGGCCTCAAGCCGGGTGAAAAGGTGTTGTTGCACGCAGGCGCAAGTGGGGTTGGTTCAGCCGGTATTCAGCTTTGCAAAGCGTTCGGCAACCCGGTCTGGGTCAGTGTCGGTTCGACCGAGCGTCTGGCCTATTGCGTCGAACTGGGAGCACAGGGGGGCGTAGTGCGTAGCGAAAGTCTTGAAGGCCTGAACGATTTTGCACCGTTCAACGTCATTCTCGACCCGGTGGGCGCAAGCTACGCCGAACTTAACGTCAAACTGCTGGCTCTGGACGGTCGCTGGGTGCTGATCGGTATCATGAGCGGGCGCGCGGCGCAGGTGGATCTGGCGCACGTGCTGGGCAAACGTATCCAGTTGATGGGTTCGACCTTGCGCAGTCGCGATGACACATTCAAGGCCGACCTGCTCAGCGACCTGGGCCAGCACGTCTGGCCGCTGTTCACTGAAGGCCGCCTCAAGCCGCAACTGGCGAAATCCTTTGCGATCAAGGATGCCGACGCTGCGTTCGAAGAGCTGGCGACCAACACGGTATCCGGCAAGATCGTGCTGGTCATCGACGAAAGCCTGGTCTGACCCGTCGGTGCCTCTGGACTCAGCTCCAGTCGTGCACCGGCCAGCCTGCTTTCTGCGCGTGTTCCAGTAACACGGCATCGGGGTTGACCACATTGGGGTGGTCAACCTTGAGCAGCAGCGGCAGGTCATTGCGTGAATCCGAGTAGAAGCTCGCCCCCTCAAGGTTTTCCCCTTCGGCGTCCAGCCACTCCATCAGGCGCGTGATCTTGCCTTCCCGATAGGTCAGCACGCCGACCGTGGCACCGCTGTACACGCCATGTTGCACGTCCAGTTCGATACCCAGCACTTCGTCGATCCCGAGGCGTTCTGCGATGGGTTTTACCAAGTGCACACCTGACGCCGAGATCACCAGAATCCGGTCGCCTTTGGCGCGATGCTGAGCAATACATTTGCAGGCGTCGCTGTAGATGATCGGCTCGATGACGTCCTCAACCCACGGGCCGACCAGATGATCGATTTCTTCAGGCGTACGGCCAGCCATGGGTTCAAGGCTGAACGCCATGTAGTCTTCCATTGCCAGCTCGCCTGCGCTGTAGGCGGCCATCAGTTCGTCGTTGCGCTGCATGAACGAGGTTGAGTCGACCCAGCCCAGGCGACCCATCTGCTCGCTCCAGAGCGTGGCACAGTCGCCGCCGATCAGGGTCTCGTCCAGGTCGAAAATTGCCAGGGGCATGTGCGTTTCTCCTAAAAGTCTGTTGAATCAGCTGTCAGCTTCACGCTTGGCGTCTTGATCGGCAAGCGTGTGGCGTTATCCGTGCAGAACAAAATCAGTTCAGGGCACGGTTAGTTCAGAGCACAGAGCGCCGACGGTTCGATGTTCAGTGTTACACGCCTTCCATCCGGGTGCAGGTCGTCGGCGCTGCGGTTCAGTACGTCGACCACCAGTTCCACGCCGCGGGCCTGTATCCGGTAGCGGATGACGTTGCCGAGCAGACTGTGACTGCGTACTTCGCCTTCCAGTTCGCCGGTCAGGCTCAATTGGATCGATTCAGGGCGAATCGCAATGCGGCTGGTGATCGGGCGTTGCATCAGACGTGTGGCGTCTTCGGCTTCCAGCAGGTTGTAGTTGCCGATGAAACCCGCAGCGAACACGTCAACCGGAGCGGTGTAAAGGGTTTCTGCGTCACCACTCTGCACGATCCGGCCTTCGTTCATCAGGAAGATGCGGTCGGACATGGTCAGCGCCTCCTCCTGATCGTGGGTCACGAAGATCGTGGTAAGGCCCAGCTCGCGCTGAATGGCGCGGATCTGCTCACGCAGGTTTTTGCGAATTCGCGCATCCAGTGCCGACAGCGGCTCATCAAGCAACAGCAGGCGTGGGCGAGTGACCAGCGAGCGCGCCAGAGCCACGCGCTGGCATTGCCCGCCGGATAACTGATGCGGATAACGCGTGGCAAAGTCGTGCAGCTCGACCATGCGCAGAATATCGGCAACGCGCTTTTCGCTGTCGGCCGCACTGACTTTCTGAATCCGCAGGCCAAACGCGACGTTTTGCTCGACGGTCATGTTGGGAAACAGCGCGTAGCTCTGGAACACCATGCCGATGTTGCGTTTTTGTGGTGTGAGCGGCACCAGGTCAGTGCCATCAAGCAGGATGCGCCCGCTATTGACTGGCGTAAGCCCGGCAATGCAGCGCAATAACGTGGACTTGCCACAGCCGGACGGGCCGAGCAAGGTGACAAACTCGCCTTTCGTGATACTGCAGTTGATGTCGCTGAACACTGACGTGCTGGCATAGCTTTTCTGCAGGTTTTCAATGCTGACAAAACTCATTTCAGTCTTTGTCCTTGTTCAGTCGATTGGCGGCCCAGGTCAGCACCAGCACGAAGAGGAAATAGGAAATCACCAGCGCGCTGTTGAAGTGACCGCTGCTGTTGCGCATGTTGTTCAGGTAGACCTGCAGGGTTTCATAGCGAGTGCCGACCAGCAGGTTGGCGAACACGAATTCGCCAAACAGGAACGAGAATGACAGCAGCAGCGCGATCATCAGGCCCTTGCGCAGGTTAGGCAGCACGACCATGAACGCTGCTTGCCAGGTACTGGCTCCAAGCAATTGGGCGGCGTCCATCAGGTCCGTCAGGTTGATGGCCTGCAGGTTATTGGTGATGGCGCGGTACATGAAAGGCAGGGCAACAGTGAAATAGCAGCCGATCAGAATCCACGGCGTGCCGACCATGGCCATGGGGCCTGAGCCATAGAGTTGCAGCAAGCCCACCGACGAGACCACGGGCGGCACGGCGAACGGCAGCAGGATCAGGATGTTCATCAGCCCGTCGAGGCGCGGGAAGTAGTAATGCACGACAAACAGCAGCGGCAGAATCAGCACCACCGAGAGTATCAACGCGCCGACGCATACCAGTAGTGACTGGCCGAACGCCGCCAGAAAACGCGGATCGCTCCACAGCGCCACGTACCACTTGAACGTCAGGCCACTGGGCAGAATGGTCGCCGACCAACTGGTGGAAATCGAGTACAGAAAGGTCCCGGCCAGCGGTAATAACAGGATCAGGAACAGCAGGTAAACCACGGTTTTGTGGTAAATGCCCGCAGGCCGTCGTTCAGCGCGCGACATGGTAGCTCCTCTTCAACAGCCATTGATGGACGACTGTGACCAGAGTCATTAGCCCGACCAGAATCATCGCCAGAGCGCTGGCCATGTTCGGGTCCAGGGTGATATCGCCTGCCACCATCGCGGCAATGCGGATCGGGAGCACGTTGAAATTGCCGGTGGTCAGGGCGTACACCGTGGCATACGCGCCCAGCGCGTTGGCCAGGAGAATCACGAACGTACCGAGCAGCGCAGGGGTCAGGACCGGCAGGCCGATATAGCGCCAGAATTGATAACTGCTGGCACCCAATAGCGCCGCCGACTCGTTCCAGTCCTCGCGCACCGCGTCAAATGCCGGGTAGAGCAGCAGCACGCCAAGCGGGATCTGGAAGTAGGTGTAGAGGATGATCAACCCGGTCTTGGAGTACAGGTTGAAGTCATCAATGATCCCGGTTTGCTTGAGGATCAGGGTCAATGCGCCGTTGAAACCCAGCAGAATGATGAACGCGAACGCCAATGGAACGCCGGCAAAGTTGCTGGTCATGTTGGCGAACGAATTGACGAAATCCCGCAGCCGTGAGTCTACCTTGCGCAGCGAATAGGCACCCAGCACGGCGATGATTATGCCGAACAGGCTCGACCAGAAGCTGATCTCCAGGCTGTACTGGATCGCCTGCCGATAGAACTTCGAGCTGAACGCTTTGGTGAAATTTTCCCAGCCCCAACCGGCGTCGCTTTGCAGGCTGTGGATCGCCACCCAGAGCAGCGGCGCAATCTGAAACACAATGAAGAACACGGCAAAGGGCACCAGGCACAACAGCCCCAGCCACTTGCCTCGGGAAAATCGGGTCAATTGAGAATCTCCCGGCAGACCGGTTTGTCGTGATGTACGCCGAGCAGCTCGCAGATGGTGCCGCACAGATCAATCTGGCGCGGTGCAGCGTCGACATTCAGGCTGAACGCATCACCCAGCACGAACAGCGGCACTTCGCGTTCTTCCGGCAGCAGGCCGTTGTGCGAGCGGTCGTTGTTCATGCCGTGGTCGGCGGTCACCAGCACTTGATAGCCTGCGTCCAGCCAGCGTTGCAGGTAGTCAGCCAGAATGATGTCGGCATTGCGTGCGGTGTTGCGGTATTGCGCAGTGTCGAGGCCGTGCTTGTGCCCGGCGTCGTCGATGTTCATGGGGTGAATCAGCAGAAAGTTCGGTGCATGTTTAAGGCGCAGGCTTTCCGCGTCGGCGAACAGGTGCGAGTCCGGGTAGTGATCGGCCCAGTAGAACAGCCCGTGCTGAATGGGTAGTTCCGTTGCCTCGGTATGACGATCGCGTGCCGTGTCGAACGGCGTGCGGTTATACAGCTCGCTGAACCAGTGATAGGCCGCCGCTGCAGTGGTCAGGCCGGCGTCACGAGCGTAGTGAAAGACGCTGCGCTGGTTAGACAGGCGTGAAACGTTGTTATGCACGATGCCGCTGTCGATAGGCGCGACCCCGGTCAATATGCATTCGTACAGGGGGCGGGAGAGGGCGGGTAGCTCGCATTCCAGCTTGTAGAGCGCGGCGCGGCCAGCATCATGCCAGGCTTGAAGATGGCCCATTGCGTGGCGGGCCACGTCGTAGTTGAGGCCATCGAGCACGATCAGGATGACGTTGTGTTTCATGGGCGACTCGCTTTAAAAGAACGGGCGAGTCTGGCTCGCCCGATGTACACGACTTCATCCCTGAGCCGCAGGAGAGAATCAGTTCATCTCGATGATGACCTGCTCGTTCCACTTCTGAGGCAGCGCTTTGGAGGTTTTTTCCCAGGCATCTGCGTCCTTGATCGGCTTGGCATTGAGGTATTGCTCATGCGGCAGCAACTGGGCTTTCACGTCGTCTGGCAGCTTGATGTGTTCAACGCGAATCGGACGCGCATTGCCTTTGGCCAAGTTGATCTGACCGGCATCGCTGAAGGTGTATTCACGCGCCAGTTTGGCGGCGTTCGGGTGCTTGGCGTATTTGTTGATGATGGTGGTGTAGCCGGAAACCACCGAGCCGTCCGACGGGATCAGCACCACGTAGTCATCCGGTTTGGCCATCTTGGCTTTGTAGTTGAGACCGTTGAAGTCCCAGACCACGCCGACTTCGATTTCGCCTTTTTCGATGGTTTGAATGGTCGGGTTGGCCAGTGACAGGCGTTTCTGCTTGGCCAGGTCGGTGAACAGTGCCAGGCCTGGCTCGATGTTGCTTTCGTCGCCTTTCATGGCAATGGCTGCGGCCAGTACGCCATTGGTTGCTTGCGCAGCAGTGCTCACATCGCCAATGGAAACCTTGTATTTGCCGGTTTTCAGGTCGGCCCAGCTTTTCGGTATTTCAGAGCCGTGCAACAGGTTCTTGTTGACGATAAAGGCGATGGTGCCGGTGTAGGCCAGCGCCCAATGGCCGTCCTTGTCCTTGGCCCATTCCGGAATCTGCTCCCAAGTGGTTGGCTTGTAAGGCTGGGTCACGCCTTTGGCAACGGCTATAGGACCGAACGCGGCACCCACGTCGCCGATGTCACCGCTGGCGTTGTCTTTCTCCGCATCGAATTTGGCGATCTCCTGGGCCGAACTCATGTCGGTGTCCATGTGCTTGAGGCCGTATTTGGTTTCCAGGTCTTTCCAGATGCCACCCCAGTTAGCCCAGTCATCCGGCATGCCGAGACTATTGACCGCACCTTCAGCCTTGGCCGCAGCCTCCAGCGTTTTAAGGTCTGTGTCCGCAGCCATGACCAGCGAACTCATTGCCATGGCTGAACCGAGGAGTGATGCCAACAAAAGATGTTTCATTCGGAGCTCCTAGTGCACTTCTTGCAAGAAGTGTTCGTTTCGGATTGTTTGGTCTAGATCAGCAATACCTGAGCCAAGTTAGGCTTTTTGCATGACATTTTCGTGTCGTGTTCAGTGCCAGAAGCTGTTTTTAACGTGGTTCGGCAGTGCCTGGCGCTAAGCGTAGACCATGGGATCGTGCTTGCTTTTCAACGGCTAAAGGCCTTTTTTCGGAGCAGTTGGCATGGATCGTGTTTCGTCATGTCACAGAATGGTCATGTGCCCGGCCTAGGCTTGAAGCAATGGAGTTAATGGCGTCGGTTGCACTGAGGTGTGCCCCGCAATAGAGCTGGTCTAGTCCAGACGGATACCGGAATGCGCGAAGATGTGCCACGGGCGGTAACAACGATTTGCAGTGCTCTGCAGGAGCAGATCGAACATGGCTTGTTGCCGCATGGCAGCAAGCTGCCTGCGGAACGCAAGCTTAGCGAGGTGTTTGCTACCACCCGTATCACGTTGCGTGAGGCCCTCGTGCAACTGGAGGCGCAAGGGCTTATTTACCGTGAAGAGCGTCGCGGCTGGTTCATTTCCCCGCCACGACTGGCGTATGACTTGATTCGGCGCAGCCATTTTCACGCAATGGTCTGCGCGCAGGGAAGAGTGGCTCACACTCAGCTGCTGTCGGCACGTCTGCAACCGGCTTCGGCGATGATCTGCGAAATGCTCGAACTGCCTGCGCTGTCGAGCGTGATCCAGATCTGCCGCGCCCGGCGTATCGATCAGCGGCTGGTGCTCTATGTTGAGCATTACCTGAGGCCGGAATTATTCCCCGGCATCCTCGATCACGACCTGAACGAGTCACTCACCGAGCTTTATGCCCGCTGTTATGACCTGCATTACGGACAAGTACGTTTTGATATGGTCCCCACGGCACTGCATGCCGACGCTGCAGCCGCCTTGAAGGTTTCCCTGGGCAGCCCCGGCCTGCGTATTGCAAGAATAAACTATGACCAGCGTGATCGACTGATTGATTGCGATCTTGAATACTGGCGTCATGATGCTATTCATGTGCGCGCCAATGTGCGTGGCAAGTTGTAGTTGAGTGCGGCTCTTCAAAAACTCCGGGCATGCGGCAAGTTTCAGTAAATTAATATCGGTGTATTCAGCGCTTTGTTAGTTGCGGGTGCCAGCCAGTAAGACGTGACCTTCCTCTTCATTGAAAACCTTGGCTGTGCGGGCCGCTCAGGTCGAGTGCGTGCGCGCAGACGTCCGGCTTATTTAAAAATTTAATGAGAAAATAACTTTAAGCTGCAAAGGGGTGAGCGTAACTTAAAAAGTTTTGAGGTGAAAAAGTTAAGGTTTTTTTATTCCGGTTGTCGAAAATAAATAGTAAAAATCCGTATTGATTAATATTTATTAGTTGGGTGTGATACGTTTTTAGAGCGTCATTGCGCGTGGTCGGTAAGTGGATTGCCTGGCGCAGTTTCGCGTGTGGGATGTGAAGGTTGATATCGTAGCTGGCCGTTAACGTGTGAATTGATGAGTGCGGCTACTTTCATTTAAAGGATCTATGAGGGCGCTGTAATGAATCTTGAAAAAGCGTTGGTATTACGGACATGTGCAAATAACATGGCCGATCACTGCGGTTTGGTGTGGCCTGTCTCAGGGACCGTTGAGTGCAGGCACTGGCAACCGACAAAAGCACATGAAAATGGACTGGCAGGTTTATTGTGGGGTGTTGGAACCAGCGCCTTTTTGAGTGTTCATGCCGATGCGCGATGGGTTGTCTGTGAAGTGGCCGTTGCCGACCTCATTGCGTTGTCCGAGAGCGGAATGGTGAAATTCCAGCGGGCGCAAGTCGTTCATGTCGGTGACAAAAGCAGTGCTGCACATTACCTCTTGATGCACCGGGCCAGTTACTCATCGACAAGTCCCCCTGCGGCTGTCGAGGTTCGTCCGGCCAGTGGCGAGCTTGTTGTCAGTCATGAAGTATTTGACGTGGCATCAGTGAGTGCCGCTGTCGGCGCGGAGGGCAATCTTCCCGCCGTCACCACGCAGACGCTGCAGACAGCGACCTACGGCAGCACGTTGATTGGTGACAGCCACAGCCAGCTTGTCGCGGGTTACGGCAGCACCGAAACGGCGGGAAGCCATAGTGATCTGACCGCTGGGTACGGCAGCACCGGCACGGCAGGCTCCGACAGCTCGCTGACTGCAGGTTATGGCAGTACGCAAACTTCCGGGAGTGACAGCTCGCTCAGGGCTGGTTATGGCAGTACCCAGACTGCACAGGAAGGCAGCAACCTGACCGCCGG
The DNA here is from genome assembly GCF_032587795.1 of Pseudomonas syringae group sp. 247E2. Classification (NCBI taxonomy): domain Bacteria; kingdom Pseudomonadati; phylum Pseudomonadota; class Gammaproteobacteria; order Pseudomonadales; family Pseudomonadaceae; genus Pseudomonas; species Pseudomonas syringae group sp. 247E2. The sequence goes on from NZ_JAWHPK010000015.1 coordinate 473,712, forward strand.
ATACGGCAGCACCGGTACCGCAGGCGCGGATAGCTCATTGATCGCCGGATATGGCAGCACCCAGACATCAGGAAGTGACAGCGCACTGACGGCAGGCTACGGCAGTACGCAGACTGCACAGGAAGGCAGCAACCTGACCGCCGGATACGGTAGCACCGGCACAGCAGGCTCTGACAGTTCTCTGATTGCCGGTTACGGCAGTACGCAAACGTCAGGAGGGGACAGCGCCCTGACGGCGGGCTACGGTAGTACGCAAACCGCACAGGAAGGCAGCAACCTGACCGCCGGATACGGCAGTACCGGTACCGCAGGTTCCGACAGCTCGTTGATTGCGGGGTATGGCAGTACGCAAACCTCGGGCAGCGGCAGTTCGCTCACTGCAGGTTACGGCAGCACCCAGACTGCCCGTGAAGGCAGCACCCTGACGGCCGGATATGGAAGTACCGGGACAGCCGGTGCCGACAGCTCGCTGATTGCCGGTTACGGCAGCACGCAAACAGCCGGCGCTGACAGTAACCTGACCGCAGGCTATGGAAGCACGGGCACCGCGGGTCATGAGAGCTTCATCATTGCGGGCTATGGAAGTACGCAGACAGCAGGCCGCAAAAGTATTCTGACCGCTGGCTACGGAAGCACTCAGACTGCCAGGGACGGTAGCGACCTGATCGCGGGCTATGGCAGTACTGGAACAGCAGGTTCGGGCAGTTCGCTGATCGCAGGGTATGGCAGCACCCAGACCGCGAGTTACAGAAGCATGCTGACCGCCGGTTATGGGAGTACTCAGACGGCCAGAGAGTACAGTGACCTGGTCGCAGGTTATGGCAGCACTTCAACGGCAGGCTCAAACAGTTCGCTTATCGCCGGATATGGAAGCACCCAAACGGCGAGCTTCAAAAGCATATTGACTGCCGGTTATGGGAGTACCCAGACGGCACAGGAACGCAGTGACCTGGTCACAGGTTACGGAAGCACGTCGACTGCGGGTTACGCAAGCTCCCTGATTGCTGGCTATGGCAGTACGCAGACGGCAGGCTACGAGAGCACGTTGACCGCCGGTTATGGCAGTACGCAAACCGCACAGGACAGCAGCTCGCTGACCACCGGCTACGGAAGTACTTCCACTGCGGGCTATGGAAGTTCGCTGATTGCGGGTTACGGCAGTACGCAGACGGCAGGTTACGAGAGCACATTGACTGCGGGTTATGGCAGTACGCAAACGGCGCAGGAACGCAGTGACCTGGTTACAGGCTACGGAAGCACTTCCACCGCAGGTTATGCAAGTTCGCTGATCGCGGGTTACGGCAGCACGCAGACGGCAGGTTACGAGAGCACGTTGACAGCCGGTTATGGCAGTACGCAAACCGCGCAGGAAAAAAGCTCGCTCACCACCGGCTACGGAAGTACCTCCACCGCCGGCTATGAGAGTTCGCTGATCGCGGGTTACGGCAGTACGCAGACGGCAGGCTATAAAAGTACGCTCACGGCAGGTTATGGCAGTACCCAGACTGCCGAGCATGGAAGTTCATTGACGGCGGGGTATGGCAGTACGGCAACGGCCGGGCAGGACAGCTCATTGATCGCCGGTTATGGCAGTTCCCTGACCAGCGGAATCCGAAGTTTTCTGACGGCAGGCTATGGCAGTACGTTGATCGCCGGACTTCGCAGTGTGTTGATTGCCGGTTATGGCAGCAGTCTCACATCGGGCATTCGCAGCACATTGACTGCGGGCTACGGCAGTAACCAGATTGCAAGTTATGGCAGCTCGTTGATTGCGGGCCATGAAAGTATTCAGGTGGCCGGACACAAAAGCATGCTTATCGCCGGCAAGGGCAGTTCGCAGACCGCAGGTTTTCGCAGCACGCTGATAGCCGGTGCAGGCAGCGTACAGCTGGCAGGTGACCGCAGCAGACTTATCGCCGGTGCAGACAGTAATCAGACGGCGGGGGACCGCAGTAAACTACTGGCCGGTAACAACAGTTACCTCACCGCTGGAGACAGAAGCAAGTTGACCGGCGGGCATGACTGCACGTTGATGGCGGGAGACCAAAGCAGACTGACCGCTGGAAAGAACAGTGTGTTGACAGCAGGCGCTCGCAGCAAACTTATTGGCAGTGAAGGTTCCACGTTATCGGCAGGAGAAGACTCCACGCTTGTTTTCAGGCTCTGGGACGGTAAGCGGTACAGACAACTGGTGGCCAGGACGGGAGAAAACGGCGTTGAAGCCGACATTCCGTATTACGTGAACGACGATGACGATATCGTCAATAAAACCGACGAGGACGATACCTGAGTCACGTAACCGGGTTATTCGTACTGAATCATCGACAGGGTACGTCGGTGCGGTTCGGGACATGATGTCCCTTTATAAACGAATCAACGGTGTACGGCACAAAGGTGCCAGGGGTAAAACCGATAAAACCTGCGTTGTTTTTTATGTGTAAGCCGCGAAACTTTATTTTTTCAATCAGGGTATTCGGCCGGGCGTCAGAACTGTTACGCGGGAGCAGCACGCCGCCCCCACGAGAATCAATCATTGCAGGCGTTATGGCAGCTCGTGGCTGGCATAGAACGCGCTCAATACCTTGACCAGATGCGCCAGATCATGACTGCCAGCCAGTTCGCGAATCGAATGCATGGCGAACGTCGGCAGGCCGATGTCTACCGTGCGGATCCCCAAATGGCTGGCGGTGATTGGCCCGATAGTCGAGCCGCAGGCCATGTCGCTGCGCACCACGAAACTCTGCACCGGTACTTCTTCAGCCATGCACAGATGGCGGAAGAAACCGGCCGTTTCACTGTTGGTGGCGTAACGCTGGTTGCTGTTGACCTTGATCACCGGCCCGGCGTTGAGCTTGGGACCATGATTGGCGTCATGTTTTTCGGCGTAGTTGGGGTGTATGCCGTGGGCGTTGTCGGCCGATATCAACAGCGATTTCTGAATGGTCCGCACGTAGTCTTCGCTGCTCGGCAGCAGGCGCTGGACGATCTGCTCAAGCATTGCGCCGTCTGCGCCACAGGTCGACGACGAACCGACTTCTTCATGATCGGTGCATACCAGTAGAGCGGTTTCGTCACTTTCGCTGTTCAGCAGCGCTTGCATCCCGGCATAACACGACAGCAGGTTGTCCAGACGTGCGCCTGCCAGGAAGTCCCCATTAAGGCCGACAACGGCGGCACTCTGTGTGTCATAGAAACTCAGCTCGTAATCGAGCACCACGTCTGCATTCAGCCCGTGTTCGCGGGCCAGTTGATCAGTCAGAAGCGCACGGAAGTCCGCGCGTTCGTCGCCAGCCACTTGCGCGAGGATTGGCGGCAGTTCGTTTTGCGCATTGATCGCCCAACCTTCATTGGCAGTGCGGTTCAAGTGAATGGCCAGATTGGGAATCACGGCAATCGGCAGCTTGAAGTCGATTAACTGACTTTCAACCTTGCCATCGCGGCGGAAGGTGACGCGACCTGCCAGCGACAGATCACGGTCAAACCACGGTGCCAGCAGCGCGCCGCCGTAGACTTCGACGCCCAGTTGCCAGAAGCCCTGGCGTTGCAGTTCCGGTTGCGGTTTGACCCGCAGGCACGGGCTGTCCGTGTGTGCGCCAACCATGCGAATCCCGCCGGTGAGTGGCGACTGACGGCCCATGCGGAAGGCGACGATAGAGGAGTCATTACGGGTGACGAAGTAACGACCTCCAGTTTCTATTGCCCAGGTATCACGTTCATCCAGCCGCTGAAAACCCGCAGCTTCGAAGTGTTGCACGAGGGTGGCGGTGGCGTGGAACGGGGTGGGAGAAGCCTTCAGAAAATCGATGAGACCGTTGTTCAACTCTGCGCGCATAAATAGCTCCAGACAGCAATGGCACGAGTTTACCCCATTGGCTCAGTCGTTGCCGCTGCCACAGAAACGCTTTTCGACCGTGAAGGAGCCTGACGAAGTTGAGCCGGAAACCGGAGCCACAAGGGCCTTGCTCACTTCGGTCCCTCAAAGTGAGTCGCCGAGGGGGGAAAAGGTAACTTGAGCCGAACGCCAATCCACCTGAAGTCGCAGAACCGCTGTGTGACGCGGAGCGTCACGAACTGCATGCCTGCGCGGAGCGCAGGCACGATAGTCTAAGCTGACGCACAGCGCCGAGAGTAAAAGCGCTTTTCAACCGCGGTGGCACTGACGACGCAGAGTGCGACGTTAGTGACGGCTGAGTCCTGGCGCTGATCCGGGGGTAGCCTGGCAGGACGCCAGGCTAGCCGCACCGGGCCATGGATGGCCCGTTGCGGCGACCCCCGGATCAGTGACAGGGCGAAGGAACCCGACGAAGTCGGGCCGGAAACAGGAGCGGGGGGCTTTGGTTACTTTGGCCCCATCAAAGTAACTCGCCAAGGGGCGAAAAGGTGACTTGAGTCGACCCTAAATCCACCTGAAGTCGCAGAACCGCTGTGTGACGCGGAGCGTCACCAACGGCATTACCACGCGGAGCGTGGGAACGATAGTCAGAGCAGCTGTATGACGCGGAGCATCTGCACGATAGCCAGCGTGTCATTCAGATCAGAAAGGCGCGGGGCACTCGAAGGTCAACCGCTCGCCGGTGCCCGGATGGGTAAAGCTCAACATGCTGGCATGCAGGCACAGGCGCGGGTACGCCGCCAGCGCTTCGGGATGGGCATACAGACCGTCGCCCAACAGCGGATGACCGATCGACAGCATGTGCACCCGCAGTTGGTGCGAGCGGCCGGTAATAGGGGTAAGTTCGACCCGGCAGTAGGTGTCGTGACGTTCGACGACTTTCCAGAATGTCAGCGCGTGTTTGCCACCCTCGTGATCCACCACATGCCGGGGCTTGGTAGGCGGGTCGTAGCGTAGCGGCAGGTCGATACTGCCGCTGTCCAGCGACGGCTGGCCCCAGCACAGTGCGATGTAGGCTTTTTCGGTTTCGCGATCATGAAACTGACGCGACAGCTCGCGGTGCGTGTCGGCATCGCGGGCCAGCAGGATGATGCCCGACGTTTCCCAGTCCAGACGATGGACGATGCGGGCTTCGGGGAAGCCGTTTTCCTGCAGGCGGGTAATCAGGCAATCCTTGTTGTCATCGGCGCGGCCGGGGACGGAAAGCAGCAGGGTAGGCTTATCGATTACCAGAACGGCTGCGTCCTGATAAATGATGCGGATGTTCGACAACGGCATGCAACGGCCTCGAAACGCTAGAAACGCCAACGGCGGTAAGGGCGCAGCTTCCTGAGAAGTGCGCCGATACCGCCGCAAGCGACTGCCTGATCAGCGATCTGGCAGGGTGATATTGAGTTCCAGAATCGAGCAGCTGCCTTGGCTTTCCAACGCAACCTGAACTTGATCGGACTCGATATTGACGTATTTACGGATCACTTCCACCAGCTCTTTCTGCAGTGCAGGAAGGTAGTCCGGAGTACTGCGCTGGCCGCGTTCGTGCGCAACGATGATCTGCAGACGCTCTTTCGCTACCGAGGCCGTGCTTTCTTTTTTGCGGTCACGAAAGAAGTCAAAAATATTCATTAATTACCCCCGAACAGACGTTCAAAGAATCCTTTCTTCTGCACATCCAGGAAGCGATGTTCCCGGTCTTTGCCCAGCAGGCGGTCAACGGCATCGCTGTAGGCCTGGCCAGCATCGCTCTGGTCATCGAGGATGACCGGCACGCCCTGGTTGGAGGCTTTCAGGACAGCCTGGGATTCGGGGATCACGCCGAGCAGGGTAACAGCAAGGATTTCCTTGACGTCTTCCACACCGAGCATTTCGCCCTTGCTGACACGCTCAGGGTTGTAGCGAGTCAGCAGCAGGTGTTCCTTGATCGGGTCTTCGCCGCGTTCGGCACGACGTGATTTGCTGGCCAGCAGGCCCAGCATACGGTCGGAGTCACGCACAGAGGATACTTCGGGGTTGGTCACGACGATCGCTTCATCGGCGAAATACATGGCCAGGTGAGCACCGGTCTCGATACCTGCCGGCGAATCGCAGACGATGTATTCGAACGATTCCTTCAGCTCCATGAGGACTTTTTCAACGCCCTCCTTGGTCAGTGCTTCCTTGTCACGGGTCTGGCTGGCAGCCAGCACGTACAGGCCTTCGATCTTCTTGTCCTTGATCAGCGCCTGTTGCAGGTTGGCTTCGCCATTGACCACGTTGACGAAGTCATACACGACCCGACGCTCGCAACCCATGATCAGGTCGAGGTTACGCAGGCCGACGTCGAAGTCGACGATGACTGTCTTGTGACCACGCAATGCGAGACCGGTACCGATAGCGGCGCTGGTGGTGGTCTTGCCCACACCACCCTTGCCGGATGTAACAACGAGAATCTTGGCCAAGGTGTATCACCCCTAGAGGAAAAGGACATTAAGTCCCTGAAGAGCATCTCCTGGCGCCGCGCCCGTCGAAGCATTGGTGTCAATTCTGGGGTCTGATTCCGGAAAGGTAGCGTTAAGCTATTACTTTCAACTCATATACCCGCTGAAAAGCAGTGCTTGTCAGAACTTCCTGCCGCCTTCACGACGGTTTTGCGACGAATCAGAGATACTTTGAAAATTGCGGCAGTATCCGTTAAAGACGAATGATGTTCAACACATCACCTGACAGGCTGACCTGGACCGGCGAGCCCCATAGAGGGTCCCTGCGCAAGTCCTCGGAAACCTTGTATTGCCCGGCAATCGAAATCAGCTCTGCACTCAACTGCTGACAGAAGATTCGTGCTTTCGTGTCGCCTTTTATTCCCGCCAGTGCCCTGCCGCGCATTGGGCCGTACACATGGATGTTTCCATCGGCCAGAAGTTCCGCACCGGGACTGACCGGCGCAACCACAACCAGATCGCCGCCCTGGGCATAAATCTGCTGACCGCCGCGCACCGGAGCGGTTATCACGCGGGTCGGCTTGATGAGCGGTTCGGGTGGTTTTTCCGGGATCTTTTTCGGCGCTTCGACTTCAACCGGGTCGATTACGCGCTCACGTGCGCCGGACGGCGGCAGCACCGGAAGATCAACGGCAATGGCTGCAGCGATGTCTTCGATGCGGTTGGCACGGATCGCCAGGGTGCGCAGACCGTGCTGGCGACAGATACGCACCAGCCCGGGGAGATCCACCGGGCCTTCGTTCGGCGCGAGTTTGTCCAGAGCCAGGATCAACGGCGTATTGCTGAAGAAGTTGGGGGCTTGTGCCACTTTCGCCGCCAGTTGCCTGTCGAGCGCTTCAAGGTTGGTCCGGGCCAGCTCCATCACAGTGATGGCGAGCATGCTGCCCTTGAGCTGAAATACAGGTTCCGGGTTTTGCGATTCAATCTGGCTCATGGTTGATATACACAACAGCTTGTCGCTAAAAGTGCCGAGACTTATAGCGAGAACGCCCGCGAGCCGCAAGCAGGTAGAACCGTTGTAGAATGCGCGGCCTTTGTTCTGACGGAAGCCCAAATGGATCGCCCACGCTTTAAAGCCAGTTTCCTTCACCCCCGTTTCTGGCCTTTGTGGCTGGGGTTGGGGCTTTTATGGCTGGTTGTCCAGTTGCCGTTTCGCGCCCTGCTGGCCATCGGTCGGGCATTGGGTGCGGTCATGTACCGAGTGGCCACTGATCGAAAAAATATCGCGTCACGCAATCTTGAGCTGTGTTTTCCTCATTTGTCCGCCGCCGAGCGCAAGCGTCTGCTCAAGGAAAACTTCGCCTCCACCGGGATCGCCTTCTTCGAGATGGCCATGAGCTGGTGGTGGTCGAAAAAACGTCTGGCCAGACTTGCTCATATCGAAGGGCTCGAGCACCTGCAGAATGCTCAGGAGAAAGGCGAGGGCGTGATTCTGATGGCGCTGCACTTCACCACGCTGGAGATCGGTGCGGCACTGCTGGGCCAGCAACACACCATCGACGGCATGTACCGCGAACACAAGAGCCCACTGTTCGATTTCGTCCAGCGTCGCGGACGCGAGCGGCACAACCTTGATTCGCTGGCTGTCGAGCGCGATGACGTGCGCGGCATGCTCAAGTTGCTGCGTGCCGGCCGGGCCATCTGGTATGCACCGGATCAGGACTATGGCGCTAAACAGAGCATCTTTGTGCCGCTGTTCGGCATTCAGGCCGCGACCGTGACCGCTACCAGCAAATTTGCGCGTCTGGGCCGTGCTCAAGTGGTGCCGTTCACTCAGCAGCGTCTGGCTGACGGTAGCGGTTACAGGCTGGTGATTCACCCACCGCTGCAGGATTTTCCGGGTGAAAGCGACGAAGCCGATTGCTTGCGTATCAATCAATGGGTAGAAAGTGCTATCACTGAATGCCCGGAACAGTATCTTTGGGCGCATCGGCGCTTCAAGAGTCGACCGGCTGGCGAACCGAAGCTATATAACAAACGTAGATAAAAAGCGTCGTTGACCATCGAGGCCAGTTGTAGATGCCAGATACCGCAGTAGTGACCCAGGCTGTAACCGAAGTCGAGCCCGTGACCGGGCTTATTTTGTCAGGTGGCGGTGCGCGTGCTGCGTATCAGGTTGGCGTACTTGCAGGCATTGCCGACTTGCTGCCGCCCGGTTCTCCCAATCCCTTTCCGGTCATTGTCGGTACGTCAGCCGGGGCAATCAACGCGGTGAAACTGGCCAGCGGCGCGCTGCACTTTCGCATTGCCATTCACCAGTTGACCGAATTCTGGCAGTCGTTCCGCAGCCATCAGGTGCTGCGCAGCGATTGGTCTGGTGTGATTCATCAGGCCAGCCGTTTTTTTGGCCGCAGCCTGATGGGCTTCGGGCGAAATATCCCGGTTGCCTTACTCAACAGCTCGCCTCTGCGTGAACTGCTCAATGAGCGGCTGGACCTGTCCGGGATCGAGGCCGCCATTGATGCCCATCACCTGCGCGCCGTGGCGGTAACAGCTTTTGGCTATGAATCAGGGCAGGCAGTCACGTTCTATCAGGGCCGCGGCACCATCGAGCCCTGGCTGCGTCATCGACGTATCGGCCGTCCGACTCAACTGACCGTGGATCACCTGCTTGCCAGTTCAGCCATTCCCTTGCTGTTCGCCCCCGTAATGCTGGATCAGGAATACTTTGGTGACGGTGCCGTGCGTCAGTCGGCACCGATCAGTCCGGCGCTGCACCTGGGTGCCAATCGTGTTCTGGTCGTAGGCGTGAGTGGCAATCCGCGCGGGCTGAAAACCGAAAGGCCGGCACCGCGTGCGCCAATCGGCATACAGCCAAGTCTGGCGCAGATCAGCGGCCACATGCTCAACAGCACCTTCATCGATAATCTGGAAAGCGATATCGAGTTGCTGGAGCGCTTGAACATGGCCAGCGCGTTGCTGCCTTGCGATCAGATCAAGCAGCCGGGTATGGAGCCGGTGGAAGTGCTGGTGATTTCCCCAAGCCGCCCGCTGGACGAAATCGCTGCCCGGCACCGCCGTGAACTTCCGCCTGCATTGCGCACGTTCCTGCGCGGGCCGGGCGCGACCAAAAGCAGTGGCGCCAGTGTCCTGAGCTATCTGTTGTTCGAATCGGGTTATTGCAGCGAACTGATCGAATTGGGCCGACACGATGCGATTGCCCAAGGTGCGGAATTGAAAAGGTTCCTGCGCCTCACATGACGCCTCCACGGCAGGAGCGAATCCTGCCGTGGGACGCGCTTCTACCTCAGTCGCCGAACCTGCAGGTTGCCACAAGGCGGGCCGCTCAATTGCTCTCCGGTTTCGAGGCTGAACACCGAGAAGTGCAGGGGACAGGTAATGGATCGGCGTTTCTCGTTGACCACTCCATGCTCCAGCCACCCCTCACGATGCGGGCAACTACTCGGTACCAGGTATTGCTCCTGGCCGATATGCACGGTGAACGTGTCGGGACGACGAAACTCAGCAGGCTCGTTCAAGGTTGGCCTCCTTGTTGAAGTGCTTGAGTCGGCGAGCTTTCTCTACGGCCAGGTCGAATGCCAGATTGGTGATCTCGCGCCCCATGCAGATGCCTCGCCAGGCTTTCACCGGGTCCAGATCACCGCTGACGTCCATGGCCTTGAGCAGGCGCTGCCCCTCGATGGCATGGAAAACGTCGATATGAACGTGTTCGGAGTAGTAGGTATGAGCCTGGATCTGCAATCGCTCGCAGAGCTGGGTGTAACACTCGAAAAAGAACGGCACCACGGTCTCGAAGTAGGTAATGACCCCGGCAAACCATGATGGATCATCCGCGCGCATGGCCAGCCAGCAGAACATGTTGGGAAAGGTGAAACCGGCACTGGAGTTGGCCTCCACGTAGAATTGCAGGTCCAGCGGCATGTCCAGTTCGCGCAGCAGGTCCTGATACAGCGTGGTATGCGAGCGCTTGAGGTTTCCCGAGCCAAACTCGTCGATCATCATGCGCAGCATGGGCATTTGCGCGGGCAGGCTGAGCCTGGGCATCAGATGATAGAAAACCTGCGCTTCGGTCAGACCATCCAGCGCAAACTCCTGAACCAGAATCCGAAACTCATCGAGCGTCATGTCGCTGCCGACATAGTGCGCGCTGGGCGGTACTTCGCTGCTCTCCAGTTCGACCAGTTCGGCCAGCATCCTGCGCAGACCAGCAAGATCACCAGGAACATCCGCGGTCATGCTGCGTTCGATGGCGTCGTCGATCCAGCGCTGCTCAAATGTCAGAAGCTCCTGTGGGATAGGCACGAGCTTTTCGATAAGCGCACGATTGGCCAGAAACAGTTGCTTTTGCATGTTTTCCATTAAGCAGCCTCCTCGGTCATAACCCGGTCGCTGTCGATCACGCCACGCGCTTTAAGCTCGCGCTTGACCTGGGCGTACCAGTCGGACGCACTCAGCAGATACCGTTCATTGAGCGTCGCGATTTCCTGACTGAGCGCTGGCTGTTGGCGGTCAGCCGCTTGCCGACAGAGCCGCGGTTCCAGGTTGGCGAGGGACACCACATTGCCGTCGGACTCCAGTTCGCCAGCCAGCTGCATTTCCCAGCCGATAAAGTAGTCGACGCCCTGTTGCCGAATGGCATCCACCTGATCCTGCGAGCGGGACATGGACGGCGAGTCCTTGAGACCAATCACTCTGGGTAACTGCGCGATGGCCTCGAGGGTGGCGAAGGTCTTTTCGTTGCCTGACAGGGCGGCCTCGTTGTACATGAAGATATCCAGATGCGTCGCGTCATGAATGGTCTGGTAATGGTCGATGATCACCTGCTGACTGATACCGGGTGTAAACGGCGAGGTGAACATCACCGCTTGCGCGCCGGCATCCTGAGCCATCAGGGCAAAGTCCAGTACCTCCTGCGTCGAACCGCGCTCAATCCCGGCGATGACCAGCTTGTCGCCTGCGTAGCGTAGGGTCAGCTCCAGCATCTGTAGCCATTGCTGACGCGACAGCCGCCAGCCTTCTCCGGAGGTCAGGCATGGAATGTAGCCGTCGACGTTGGCTGCGAGGCTGCTCAAAAGACGTTCAAGACTGGTTTCGCAGACCTGCGCCTGTTCGTTCAGAGGCGTTACCAGCGGCACCAGAATGGTTTTACCAGACATGTTCAAAGTCCTCGTTGCGGATCACCATGGCACTCGACTGGTCATAGAGACGTTGCAACATCTCCGGGAACGCAGGCTGTCTGACGGGGCTTTCGAACGGCTGCAGGAAAGGCTGCAGGACTTGCAGGCGCAGCAGCTCTGGATCATGGGTATAAAACGGGATTTCCTGCTCCAGTACCTGCGCCGCCAGCAGTTTCTTTTCGACGGGCAGGCCTTTGAGCAGTGTGTCCGTCGCGGCGCGCTGGAGTATGTGTTCGCTACAACCCTGGCGCTGGATGGCCATGTCAGTGTGCAGTACATCCATGAACGGGTAGTACACGTCCTGCAAGGCGCGGCTTTTCTTCCAGATGATGGCGTCGCAAATGCCTATCTGGGCGAAATTCATCTGCACGCTGCTTTCATAGAACCGGGAAAACAAACCCAGGGATTTTTCACGCACGCCGGGATCGGCGTGGTGCATGCCCATGAACACTGTTGCGTCGATCATTGGCAGGTCGAAGTCAGACATGGAAGTTCTCCAGGGCCTTTGCGATGACCTGAACGGCGGCCGCAAATTCTTCCGGTTTGCGTGCCAGCGCCAGACGTATGTAACGCTGGCCTTTTTCGGGCTGGCTCCAGTAGAAATATTTGCCCGGCAGTACGTACACGTCCCATTGCAACAGATAAGCCTGCAACTCATCGGCGTTAATGCCAGTGGGCAGAATCTCGAACCACGCCACGCTGGTGTCGATCATCGGCTCCACATACTGCAAAACCCGGCCTTCAAGACCCGCGCGGGCCATGCGGCGGTTGACGTCCAGCACCGAACGCACTGAGTTGAAGTCATCGTCCTTGCTGTCCTCGATGTAGCGGGTAACCACATTGAGGATGAATGGCGAGACGTTCAAAAGGACGCTGGTGACGATGCTATAGATATCGGCGTTGATGTCCTGGCTGGCCATGAGGGTGGCGCATTTGGTGTCTTGCAGCGGCCAGGTCTTGCCAGTGTCTTCCATGACCAGGTATTGCGTGCCGATATCGTCGAGAATCGCGTAGGCGTCCACGCGTTCCCGACCGGCCGCCTTGAAGAACGAGGCGAAACAGAAATCGAGTATCAGCAGTTTGTTGTAATCGCGGCAGTATCTGGCCACTTCGACGAACGTATCCGGTCCGTCGGCAAACAGGCTGGAACCGGTCGGGTTATTGGGGTCGACCAGAAAGATCGCATCCAGCCCGATGGCCGCTTTCTGCAAGTTTGCGTACACCTCGGTCGATGAGGTGAACAGGCTTTCATCGAGTGCCGACATAGGCACTTCCATGTGTTTCAAGAGATCGTGCAGGTTGTCGAAGCAAGGCTCGATCAACCCGACACTCATGTTCTGTTTGCGCAGGTAGGTCGCGGTGATGTGCATGGCGATGGACGCTGCGTAGACGAGATAGATTTCGTCGTGGCGTTTCAGCGCATGGTGCTGACCATGGAAGGTGAAAAAGGCATGAATGAAGGCCTGCTCACTCTGGTATTGGGTCTGGTTTTGCGCCTGGTACCACAGCTCGGGCAGGCTGGCGACGATAAGGCGCTGGGTATTGCTCTGGTCCTGATGAGTATGCGCATCGGCCAGGTTGAAACGGGTTTTCAGGGCAGAGATTTCGTGTTGGGTAATATCGTCCAGAACTGGAACCGCGTTCAAGGTGTCGATACCGGCATATAGACTGTTCATATCATTATCCCTATGGAGTCATTATTGTTTGGGGGGCAGCCGTCCTGGATATCCAGAGCGCCGAAGCAGATTTCCTTATTTTTGGCTGAAATAACACTGTACCTAAGTGCAAATAACAGAAGGTTATATTTCAAGGTGTTGACCTGTTCTTAGGTACAGTAGATTTACCCTTTGAAATACGCGATGCTTGACACTGGTTGTGCGGAGTGGAGTTTATAATGTCGAGCGGGTTTGAGTTTCAGTTAGCCAGTTACACTACGATGCCCGTTACGTTGCTGGAAACACTGTATTCCATGCGCAAGAAGATTTTTTCAGATCGTCTTGAATGGAAAGTTCGTGTGAGTCACGCATTTGAATTTGATGAATACGACAATGCCGCTACCACTTACCTTGTCGGAAGCTGGAAGGGGGTTCCGCTGGCCGGGCTAAGGCTGATCAACACCTGTGATCCCTACATGCTGGAAGGCCCATTCCGCAGTTTTTTTGACTGCGCTGCGCCCAAAAATGCCGCCATGGCGGAGTCGAGCAGGTTCTTTGTCGACACGGCTCGGGCACGCTCGTTGGGTATTCTGCACGCACCACTGACCGAAATGCTGCTGTTCTCCATGCACAACCATGCTGCGTTGTCCGGTTTGCAATCGATCATCACGGTGGTCAGCAAGGCAATGGCGCGGATCGTGCGCAAGTCCGGATGGGAGCACCATGTGCTGTCGACCGGTGAAGCATCGCCAGGCGAGACAGTGCTGCTGCTGGAGATGCCGGTGACGGCCGACAACCATCAGCGGCTGCTCGGGAATATTGCCCTCAGACAGCCTGTCACGGATGACCTGCTGCGTTGGCCGATAGCGCTTGGCGTATCAGGCTCCGCACCGCAAGCCTGCATGCACAGCGCTGCCTGAATCAGACCATGCCCATGTTGATGGCTTTGTAGACCGCCTGCTTGGCAGTGCGCACTTTGAGCTTGCTGGAGACATTGGACATGTGAAACTTCACAGTGCGTTCCGAGATGGAAAATATTTCAGCGATTTCGCTGTACGACTTGCCCATCGCCACCCATTTCAACACACCTGTTTCGCGGGTGGACAACTTGCACTGGGCGGGCTGCGGAAAGAGTTCATGGGGCGCTCGGGTCTTGATCAAACGGTCATGGAAGCGGATGAGGCTCATCTGGATATCGGCGGCTTTTTCGCGGATTCGCTGATCGAAATCGTTCTGCTGCCGGGCATTGCAAAGACTCAGTGCGGCAAAAAGCCCACTGGCATCGTGCAGGGTGAAAGTGGCCCCCGAGGACAGCTGATATTTGGCTGACCGCTTCAGGAAATCGTCGGTTTCGACGCCCTGAACAGCATTGCGGGCCTCTCTCCAGAAAAATGGCGTAATGCTATGCCAGGCATGTTTGATGATGGGATCAATGAGGTGATAGTTTGAGGCTACATAAGATTTCAGCCAGGAGTCTGGGTAATTGGACAAAATGACGGGTTTGACATTGCGCGTCTTGGGCGTGGAAAAGTAGGCGTAGGTAAAATCGCCAATGTGGTGCAGATCGTTTTCAAAGTCTTCGATCAGTTGACGGAGAGGGGCAGGGGCCCCGTTTATCTTCAACGGTGGGCAGTCAAGTTGGGCTTTCACGGTACGAACCTCCATGTAATACCTTGTTTATTGTTTTGTTCTCGGCCTGGCTGTACTCATTATCCGCATGTGTAATTTAAGTAGTACATGAAAACATGGACTACCTGTGTCTTTTGATTTTGAACACCGGTCAAGGCTGTAAAAAAGTGCGCTCGTCGAAGCATTTGCATACGAGCGCACGCGTGTTTGGGCGTTGGGCCCTGCACTGCGATCACGCACACCGGATGGGATTTTGTTGCGATTGCAATCATATTCTTCGTTCCATTAAGGTGCAAGGACGCTTGTCCGACAGCAAGGAGTAGTGATGAACAGCGCAAATGGCCACCAGTTGGCGCCGCAAACCCGGGTTGCAGCGCTGGCTTGCATGGAAAAGATTCAAGCGGCTGCGGGGCTTGCGCTGCGCGGGTGCTGTTCACCCCTGTTTGCGATGGCCGACATCGTCGAGCGTCTGACCCGAGACCCGTCTACCTCGCGGCGTATATCCGTGGTGCGAGCCAGCAAGCACATGGCCTGCGAACAGGAGGGCGTGCTCGCCAGCGCCTGGCCTTTGCGATTTGCTGCACAGGCCGGCAAGGTCGAATTGCCTCTGATCTACATGATCAGCAGCGAAACCTCGGCCGAACTGAGCGCGCTGGCATCGGAGTCATCCCAACGTGGAATTTTCTGCAACGACATCGAGACGCTGCCATCTCGCTGGCCCAAGGGCGCTCATCCGTGGCTGCCGTTGTGGCTCCTTTCAAACCGCAAGTGTCAGCCTTACGACCCTGCGGATGCCGCGGAGGCGCGGGCGATCACGCTGCACGCCTTGCACAGCCTGTATGTTGAGGGCCGGGCCGGTTTCTATTACATGGCGTTGCATGACGAATCCAATGATCAGGTCAGTGCGTTGAGCGAGACGCAGGCTGCGGCGGCTGTGCAAGGTATGTATCGGGTTGGCGATGCCGTTTCCGGCAATGACGGCCGTCGTGTGCGCCTGCTGGGCGCGGGCCTGGCCCTGCGTTCGGTGCGTCAGGCGGCCAGCCTGCTCAAGGAGCACTGGAATGTCGATTGCGAAATCTGGAGCTGCCCCAGCTATACCCGACTGGCGCGCGATGCCGGCTCGGGCCGACGCTGGAATCGCTTCCATCCCTTGAAGACCCCTCGGTCCTGGCACTTGCGTGATTGCCTCGGCGAAGGGCACGACGCCGTGGTGGCGGTCACCGGTTATCCGCAGGCCGTGGCCGAGCAACTGCGTGAACATGTCCCCGGACGGTTTGTTGCCTTGGGAGCCGATTCCGCTGCGCCGCAAGGTAAGCCTGCAATCAGCCCCGAGTGGATTGTCGTTCAGGCCCTGACCGCGCTTGCGGAGGGCGGGCAACTGAGCTACGAGCCGCTGAAACTCGCCCTGCAACGCTATCGGCTGGTCTGATGTCAGCTTTTACTGCCACTTTGTCGGGCTGCCAGTGCGGCACGCTCCAGCGCATCAGCAAACACGCGGCGCTGTGGGGCGTCGAATTGCGCCAGAAACAGCTCGTCGACCGCCGTTTCGTAGATCTGCCACATCTGTTTGCGCAGTGTCCGGCCCTTGTCGGTGATCGCTGCCACCGCGCCCCGGCCGTCGCTGTCGGATCTGTGACGTTCCACCAGCCCTTCGCTTTCAAGGCGGTCGATGAGGCGGGTCAGGTTGTAGCGTTCGATGGCCATGACATCGGCCAGCTCATGCATGCGGCGCATGCCCTGAGGCCCGCTTTCCACACCCCAGAGCGCGTCATACCAAGCGTATGGGGGCAGCTCGGCCGCCGCCAGACGTCGTTCGATTTCGCGAATAAGACAGCGGTGCGCCCTGACGAATCTGAACCACGTATCCGGTTCGGCTGACGACATGAATCACCTTTGTCTGAAATTCTTGAGGGTTGCAATAGTAACCGAGCACGGGATAAATTCCGGCATGTGATTGCAATTGCAATCAGATTTTTCAAGGCAGACGCCTGTCCGGCGTCCACTGCCGCATCACAGTAGGAGACGACGATGGCACAGCAACCCCGGTTTCTTGACGAGGATCCGCAAGAAACCCGCGAATGGCTCGAATCGATTGAGTCGGTACTCAACAGTGAAGGGCGCCCGCGCGCGCACTACCTGATCGATCAGTTGCTGGACTTCGATGTCGCTCAACACGGCGATTTCTATGGTCGGGTCACGACGCCCTACGTCAACACCATTCCCAGCGACCGTCAGCAGCCTTATCCGGGTGACCTCCAGGTTGAAAAGCGTATCAACGCGTTCATCCGCTGGAACGCCCTGGCGATGGTACTGCGTGCCGGCAAGCATTCCGGTGTGGGCGGCCACATTGCCTCCTATGCGTCTGCCGCCGTGCTCTATGACGTGGGGTTCGATCACTTCTTCCGGGGTCGTACCGAGCAGTTCGCCGGCGATCTGGTCTACATCCAGGGCCATTCTTCGCCGGGCATTTACGGCAGGGCGTACCTGGAAGGTCGCCTGAGCGAAGAGCAACTGGACAACTTCCGTCGTGAAACGGACCGTGATGGCATCTCGTCCTATCCGCACCCGCGCCTGATGCCGGACTTCTGGCAGTTCCCTACTGTTTCAATGGGGCTTGGGCCAATCACGGCGGCGTATCAGGCGCGTTTCATGCGTTACCTGGAAAATCGCGGGCTCAAGGAGCATCAGGGGCGCAAGGTCTGGGCCTTTCTCGGCGATGGCGAAATGGACCAGCCCGAGTCTCAGGCGGCCATTGCGCTGGCCGGGCGCGAAAAGCTCGACAACATCATCTTCGTGGTCAACTGCAACCTGCAGCGTCTCGACGGCCCGGTGCGTGGCAACAGCAAGGTCATTCAGGAATTCGAAAGCCTGTATCGCGCCGCTGGCTGGAACGTAATCAAGGTCATCTGGGGCAGTGGCTGGGATGCTCTGCTGGAGAAGGACAAGAGCGGGCTGCTGCGTCAGCGCATGATGGAGTGCGTGGACGGCGAGTACCAGAACTACAAATCCCAGAACGGCGCCTACGTGCGTGAGCATTTCTTCGGCAAGTACCCGGAGTTGCTGGAGCTGGTCAGCGACATGAGCGACGACGATATCTGGAAGCTCTCGCGGGGCGGGCACGATCCGGAAAAAGTCTACAACGCCTACGCTGCCGCAATGCGTCACAAGGGCGGGCCGACCGTGATTCTGGCCAAGACGGTCAAAGGTTTCGGCATGGGCGAGGCGGGCGAGGGGCAGAACATCAACCACCAGTTGAAGAAACTCGGGGCAGAGGCAATCAAGGCCTTCCGCGACCGTTTCTCTCTGGACATCACCGATGATCAACTGGGCGACATGCCTTATCTGAAACCCGCCGAGGGCAGTACCGAAGCGCTGTACCTCAAGGCCCGCCGGGCTCAGTTGGGCGGTTACATTCCGGCGCGTTTCAGCGACGCGGCCACCTTGCAGGTTCCGCCGCTTTCGGTGCTGGATACCCAGCTGAAAAGCACCGGTGATCGCGGTATATCGACGACCATGGCCTTTGTGCGCATCCTCTCGACGCTGCTCAAGGACCCGAACATCGGCAAGTTGATCGTGCCGATTGTGCCGGACGAGTCGCGAACCTTTGGTATGGAGAACCTGTTCCGCCAGATTGGTATCCATTCCCATGTCGGTCAGTTGTACACGCCACAGGATGCAGGGCAACTGAGCTACTACAAGGAAAGCACCGACGGGCAGATCATGCAGGAAGGGCTGAACGAGTCCGGCGCCATTTCCTCATGGATTGCAGCCAGTACGTCCTACGCCAACCATGGCGTGATGACCGTGCCGTTCTATATCTTCTATTCGATGTTCGGTTTCCAGCGTGTGGGCGATCTGGCCTGGGCGGCGGGTGATGCCCGGGCCAGGGGCTTTCTGCTGGGGGCCACCTCAGGCCGGACCACGCTGATGGGCGAAGGCCTGCAGCATGATGACGGGCACAGCCACGTGATGTCGTCGACGATACCGTGCTGTGTGTCTTACGACCCGACGTTCGCCTTTGAACTGGCGGTGATCATTCAGGACGGCATGCGCCGCATGTTTGCCGAAAATGAGGACATTTATTACTACATCACCTTGCTCAACGAGAACTACCCGCACCCTGATCTGCCTTCGGGCGCCGAAGCCGGCATTATCAAAGGGATGTACCCATTGCAGGCCAGTGCGTCGGTCAACTCCGGCAAACACGTGCAATTGATGGGCTGCGGGTCGATCCTTCTCGAAGTCATTGCGGCCGCCAGATTGCTGGAGGACGACTTTGGTGTGAGCAGTGAAATCTGGAGTGTTACCAGCCTCACCGAGCTGCGCCGTGAAGGCCAGGACGTCGAGCGCTGGAACCTGCTGCACCCTGAGCAGGAGCCGCGCCTGAGCTACGTTGAAAGCTGTCTCGCCGACAGGGAAGGGCCGGTCGTCGTGGCAACGGATTACATGAAGATTTTCGCTGACCAGATCCGTCCATTCGTACCCCTGCGTCGTTTCGTGGCGCTGGGTACGGATGGTTTTGGTCAGTCCGATACCCGTGAATCGCTGCGTCATTTCTTCGAGGTAGACCGTTACTTCGTGGCAGTGGCTGCGCTCAAGGCGCTGGCCGATGACGGCAAGGTCGAGCGTAAAGTCGTTGCTCAGGCCATCGAACGCTACAAGATCGACCCAGGCAAGCAGAACCCTGTGCTGGTCTGAGTCGCGCCCGTCTCTCTGTCACCAAGCCGTGGTCAGGAAACCGTGCACTTCAAGCGAAGTGCACGGTTTTTTGATTACCTGCGTGAGAATATCTGCCGGCTTTAGCCTGTCACGCCGTCAGACGATCTTCCCGGAAATCACGTAACGCCTGGTCAATCTCTTCGCGGGTGTTCATCACGAACGGCCCGTACTGCACGATCGGCTCGCGCAAGGGCTTGCCGGCAATCAACAAGACGCGTGCACCCTTGGTGCTGCTGATCTGCAAATCACCGGTGTCAGACAGGCGCGCAAGATGGCGCTTGCTCACTGGCTGTGCGCTGCCTTCTATTTCGATACTGCCTTCGTAAACGTACAGCAATGCAAGATGCCCGTCGGGCATGCGCGGGCTGATACGACTGCCGGCAGGCATGTCGAAGTCAAAGTACAAGGGCTCGGTATCCGGGCGCTGTACCGCGCCGGCCTGTTGAGCCTGGCCATCGTCGAAATGCCCGGCCAATACCACCACCTGCACACCGGCTTCAGTGGTCAGGCGAGGAACGTTTTCCGGCTGGATGTCCTGATAACTGGCGTCGTTCAGCTTGTTCTTGCCCGGCAGGTTCAGCCATAGCTGAAAACCTCGCATGGTGCCTTCTTCCTGTTCAGGCATTTCGCTGTGAATGATCCCGCGTGCGGCGGTCATCCACTGTACGCCGCCGCCCTGCAGCAGGCCTACATTGCCCATATGGTCTTCGTGACGCATACGGCCTTCAAGCATGTAGGTCACCGTTTCGAAGCCACGGTGCGGATGAGGTGGAAAGCCCGCAATATAGTCATCAGGCACGTCCGACCCGAACTCGTCCAGCATCAGGAATGGATCGAATTGTTCCACGCCCCGTCCGCCGAAAACGCGTGTCAGTTTGACTCCCGCGCCGTCAGAGGCAGGTTGGCCTGCCTGAATCGACAGGACTTTACGAAATTGAGTCATGGAAAGAGAGCACTCCTTATCAGGTGGCCTTTTCAGGCGCAAGGGAGTGTCATGGTATGCCTGTCTATTCGATTAACTGATTCGAATCCCGGAACGGAATGATCGTATTTATCGATGTGTTGCCTGCTGATACGCATTGGCGTGAGTAACAGGCAACCTGCCCGGAACAGACTCCGGGCCAGGCGTTACAACGAGAGGTGATCAGTGTTTGCTGCCCTGTGTCGACATGGCCAGCAGCTGCTTTTCCTGGTTCCAGTCAAATGGTTCATCGTTCTGCTCGGCTTCGTAACGGCGCTCTTCCAGCGCCTGATACAGCTCGATTTCATCATCCGGCATGAAATGCAGGCAGTCACCGGCAAAAAACCACAGCAGGTCGCGAGGCACCAGGTGGGCGATTTGCGGGTAGCGCTGGATGACCTGACACAGGATGTCCTGGCCCAGGTACTGGCTTTCTATCGGGTCCTGTGGCAGTTGCTCGACCAGTTCGTCGAAGCGCTCCATGAACAGCGCGTGGCTTTCTTCCGGAACCTGCTCGGCCTCGCCCAGCGCGACCAGAATGCTGCGCAGGTGTGCCAGCAGGCCAAGTTGGTGATCGAGAGTGGCGTCGGCCATCGGGTAATCCTCAAATGCAAAAACAGGCGCGAGAGTATAAAGCTCTACGCGCCTGCTGTGTGGTGTGACCTTGAACGTCAGCGAATCTTGCCCGCTGCCAGGGTCAGTTCTTCCTTGTCGAAATCATCCACGTCGATCACCTTGCGACGGGCGGCTTCGGCTGTACGCAGTGTCTGTGCCTCTTCTGCCTGCAATACACCGATGCGCAACGCAGCGTCGATGGCATGCTCGCCTGCGGCCGGTTTGATCTGACCACTCTTGAGCGCCGTTTGCAGCTTCTTGTGCAACGGATATGCAGTAGTCAGCAAGTCGATGGCATGTTGCAGCGCGCCGACCGGATCTTCTGCCGATTGCGGGCGATAGCAGCCTGCGAGCAACTCTTCCAGCGTCGGATCGCCCTTGGCGCGGCCCAGCACCTGTGCAACTTCGGCGTCCAGCTTGTCCGAAGGGCCCTTGTGGCGACGACCGAACGGGAACACCACTGCACGCAACAGCCCACCCAGCACACGGTTAGGGAAGTTGCCGAGGATTTCGTCCATGGCACGTTCCGAATGGCCCAGACTTTCTTCCATGGCCCAGCGAAACAGCGGGCTCATGTGATCTGGCGAGCCAAGATCGTGGTAGCGCTTGAGTGCCGCCGAAGCCAGATACATATGACTGAGCACATCCCCCAGACGCGCCGACAGGCGTTCGCGGCGTTTCAACTCGCCGCCCAGCAGCATCATGCTCAAGTCCGCCAACATCGCGAAAGCTGCTGCCTGACGGTTCAACGCGCGGAAGTAGCCTTGGCTCAGGCTGTTGCCCGGTGCTCTTTCAAAATGGCCAAAGCCCAGATTAAGAATCAGGGTGCTGGCGGCGTTGCTCACCGCAAAACCGATGTGCTTGAGCAGGAGCGCGTCAAACTCGAGCAGCGCCTGCTGCTTGTCTTCGCGACCGGCCAAGGCCATTTCCTTGAGCACGAATGGATGGCAGCGAATGGCACCCTGGCCGAAGATCATCAGGTTACGTGAAAGGATATTCGCCCCTTCAACGGTGATGAAAATCGGCGCGCCTTGCCAGTTGCGGCCCAGGTAGTTGTTTGGGCCCATGATGATGCCCTTGCCGCCATGCACATCCATGGCGTGACCGATACATTCGCGGCCACGCTCGGTCAGGTGGTATTTGAGGATCGCGGAGAGCACCGAGGGTTTTTCTCCCAGATCGACCGCATTGGCGGTCAGCATGCGCGCGCTGTCCATCAACCAGGCGTTGCCGCCGATGCGCGCCAGCGCTTCCTGAATACCTTCGAACGCCGACAGCGGCACATTGAATTGCTCGCGTACCTTGGCGTACTGGCCGGTGACCAGGCTGGTGTACTTGGCAGCGCCGGTGCCGACCGCGGGCAGCGAAATCGAACGTCCTACCGACAGGCAGTTCATCAGCATCATCCAGCCTTTGCCGAGCATTGGCTGGCCGCCGATCAGGTAGCTCAGCGGAACAAAGACGTCCTTGCCTGAATTCGGGCCGTTCATGAACGCTGCGCCCAGCGGCAAGTGGCGACGGCCGATTTCAACGCCTGGCGTGTCGGTCGGAATCAATGCCAGGCTGATGCCGAGATCTTCCTCTTCGCCTAGCAGGTGCTCAGGGTCGTAAGCCTTGAAAGCCAGGCCGAGCAGGGTGGCGACCGGGCCAAGGGTGATGTAGCGCTTTTCCCAGGTCAGGCGCAGGCCGATGACTTCCTCGCCTTGCCACTGACCTTTGCAGATGACCCCGGTGTCGGGCATCGCGCCCGCATCGGAACCTGCCAATGGACCCGTCAGCGCGAAGCAGGGGATATCTTCGCCTCGTGCCAGACGTGGCAGATAATGGTTGCGCTGTTCGTCGGTGCCGTAATGCAGTAGCAATTCAGCAGGGCCGAGGGAGTTGGGCACCATCACGGTGGAGGCCAGGTCGCCGCTGCGGGTGGCCAGTTTCATGGCCACCTGAGAGTGGGCGTAGGCCGAGAAGCCCTTGCCACCGAATTCTTTCGGAATGATCAGGGCAAAGAACCCGTGCTCTTTCATGTGCGCCCAGGCTTCAGGCGGCAGATCCATGGCCTGACCGATTTCCCAGTCGCTGACCATCGCGCAGAGTTCTTCGGTCGGCCCGTCGATAAAGGCCTGTTCTTCTTCGGTGAGCTGGACTTTTGGATAGGCCAGCAGCTTGTCCCAGTCCGGGCGACCGCTGAACAGCTCGCCATCCCACCAGACCGTACCGGCGTCAATCGCATCGCGCTCGGTTTCCGACATGGGCGGCAGCACTTTCTGAAACCAGCTGAACATGGGCGCAGTGAAGTGCTTGCGGCGCAGGTCGGGCAGCACAACAGGTACGAACACTGCCAGCCACAGCACCCAGAAAACAGTCAGCAGCCATCCTGGCGCGTGGCTGAAAATGCCCATGGCCAGCAGGTAGACGGCTACCACGCCAAGCGCCGGGAGCGGGGCGGTACGCCGATGGGCCAGCCAGGCAATGCCGACGACCAGCACTACAATCCACAACAACAGCATAGGTATTCCTCCGTGATGACCGCCGCCGTGGCAGCGATCAAGAACTGGTCGCCGGGCAGTGGTGAGGCGACATCGATAGTGACCCCTGGTTGACGAGGAAGTTGCCGCCGCTTCGGGGTAGACTGTGAGCCTTTATTTATCAGCGACTGCGAGGGGAACGCAATGCTCAAGATATGGGGACGGAAGAATTCCAGCAATGTGCGCAAGGCACTCTGGATTGCCGAAGAAGTGGGCGTGCCCTACGAGACGCAGGACGCCGGTGGGGCATTCGGGCTGGTCAATGAAGCAGCTTACCGCGCGAAAAACCCCAATGGCCGGATTCCCATGATTGAAGACGGCGACTTCGTGCTTTGGGAGTCGAACGCGATCGTACGCTATCTGGCCGCCCGCCATGCCCCGGACTCGGACTTATACCCCGCTGACCTTCAGGCTCGCGCCAACGCAGACAAGTGGATGGACTGGACCTCCTCGACCATCGCGGCCCCGTTCAGCCCGGTATTCTGGGGCGTGGTACGCACCCCGCCCGAGAAACAGGACTGGCCGGCCATCGAGCAAGGCATCAAAACCCTGCACAGTCTGCTGCTGGTCGCCGATGAGGCCCTGTCTCGTCAGCCTTACCTGTCCGGCGAAGCTTTTGGCATGGGCGACATTCCCCTGGGGTGCTTCGCTTACGGCTGGTTCGAAATGCCGATTGAACGTCCGCCGCTGCCCCACCTCCAAGCCTGGTATGAACGCCTCAAGACGCGTCCGGCGTATCGCAAGGCCGTCATGAGTCCGCTGACCTGAGCATGCAGTCTGAGCATTTAAAACAGTTGATCGGGCTCATGTTCGGCTCTTGATATTTACTATTAACAGATGTGTCTGTACTTGAATGACCCAGCCGAGCACCATTGCACGCCTGGGTCGTCATGACAGACGTGTGTTCCCGGTCAGCTTCATTCCTTTTTCCTGATGAGTACTCTTTCCGATATGTCTTCCGCTCTGTCCATTCGGCAGCTAACCAAAACCTACGGCAACGGTTTCCAGGCCTTGAGTGGCATTGATCTGGACGTCGCCGAGGGTGATTTCTTCGCTTTGCTTGGCCCTAATGGCGCAGGCAAGTCCACCACCATCGGTATCATCTCGACGCTGGTCAACAAGACCAGCGGAACGGTGAACATCTTCGGTCACGATCTGGATCGCGAGCCCGCTGCGCTCAAGCGTTCCATTGGCGTGGTGCCGCAGGAGTTCAACTTCAACCAATTCGAGAAGACCTTCGACATCGTCGTCACCCAGGCGGGTTACTACGGCATCCCGGCAAAGATCGCCAAGGAGCGCGCCGAGCAGTACCTGACTCAACTGGGCCTGTGGGACAAGCGCGACGTGCCTTCACGGTCGCTGTCAGGCGGCATGAAGCGGCGCTTGATGATCGCCCGTGCGCTGATTCACGAGCCGCGTCTGCTGATCCTCGATGAGCCCACTGCTGGTGTGGACATCGAGTTGCGCCGTTCGATGTGGACGTTCCTGACCGAACTGAATCAAAAAGGCATCACCATCATCCTCACCACGCACTACCTGGAAGAGGCCGAGCAGCTGTGCCGCAACATCGGCATTATCGACCACGGGGTGATCGTGCAGAACACCGGCATGAAGCAATTGCTCAGCACCCTGACTGTCGAAACCTTCGTGCTGGATCTGAAGGCGTCCTGGCAGACCGCGCCGCAGCTGCCCGGTTTCCCTTGTCGTTTGCTCGACAGCCACACCCTGGAAGTTCAGGTCGACAAGAATGTCGGCATCACCGCGCTGTTTAGCCAGCTCGCTTTCCAGAACATCGAAGTCTTGAGCCTGCGCAATAAATCCAATCGCCTTGAGGAGTTGTTTGTGTCCCTGGTGGAAAAAAACCTTGCGAAGGTGGCGCTATGACCGTGCAGAGCGGCGAGTTGCGCCCCAACCTGATTGCCCTGAAGACCATCGTTTACCGCGAGGTCCATCGCTTCATGCGGATCTGGCCGCAGACCCTGCTGCCGCCTGCGATCACCATGGTTCTGTACTTCGTGATCTTCGGTAACCTGATCGGTCGTCAGATCGGCGACATGGGCGGCTTTACCTACATGCAGTACATCGTGCCGGGGCTGATCATGATGTCGGTGATCACCAACTCCTACGGCAACGTGGTATCCAGCTTCTTTGGTGCCAAGTTTCAGCACTCCATCGAAGAACTGATGGTCTCGCCGGTTTCCCCGCACACCATTCTGATCGGTTACACCCTGGGCGGCGTGTTGCGCGGGCTGATGGTGGGTTTCATTGTCACCATGCTGTCGATGTTTTTCACCGACCTGCAAGTGCACCACTTGGGCGTGACCATTCTGGTGGTGGTGTTGACCGCGACGATTTTCTCTCTGCTGGGCTTCATCAACGCAGTGTTTGCACGCAACTTCGATGACATCTCGATCATTCCGACCTTCGTCCTGACCCCGCTGACCTATCTGGGTGGCGTGTTCTACTCGATCAACCTATTGCCGCCGTTCTGGCAGACCGTGTCGCTGGCCAACCCGGTCCTGCATATGGTCAATGCCTTCCGCTACGGCATTCTGGGCGTCTCCGACATCAAGATCAGCATCGCTCTGGCGTTCATGATCGTGGCAACGTTTGTGCTGTACTTCGGCTGCGCACGGTTGCTGGTGAGCGGGCGCGGTATGCGTCAGTAACACATGCTTTGCGACCCGCCAGCCTGGCGGGTCGCCTGTCTGCCGAGACCGGCTGTTCAGGTTTTGCAACACACCATCACTTCCGACATTTCCATATTGCGCTGATCCTTGAAGCTTTCCGCTTCAAGGAATCACCATGCGCACAGGGATGATCGCGCTCGCGTCGGGGCTTGTGGCCTTACGCTTTCTGCCTGCTTTGCCGCCGACCTGGCTGTTGCTGCTGATGCCGATACTGGCGTTCATGCTGCTACCGTTTCGTACCTATCCACTGGCGCTGTTCCTGCTCGGTTTTACCTGGGCGTGTGTTTCTGCGCAGTGGGCGTTGAATGACCGTCTGGTTCATCGTCTGGACGGTCAGACGCTGTGGCTGCAAGGCAAGGTGGTCGGTTTGCCCAGTGTCGCCGAGGGCGTGGTGCGTTTCGAACTGGAGGGGGCAAGGTCGCGCAGGGCGATATTGCCTGCACGCATCCGGGTGGCGTGGTACGGCGGTCCGCAGGTCAACAGCGGTGAGCGCTGGCGCATGGCGGTCAAACTCAAGCGGCCGGCCGGGCTGGTCAATCCTGATGCTTTTGATTACGAAGCCTGGCTGTTGGCGCAGCGCATCGGTGCCACCGGTACGGTGGTGGATGGTCAACTGCTGACACCTGCGCGCGGGGCGTGGCGCGACCTTATTCGTCAGCGCTTGCTGGCGGTCGATGCGCAGGGCAGAGAGGGCGGCTTGGCGGCGCTGGTGCTGGGCGATGGCTCCGGATTGTCGAGCACCGATTGGCAGGTGCTGCAGGACACCGGCACGGTGCATCTGCTGGTGATTTCCGGCCAGCATATCGGTTTGCTGGCCGGGGTGATTTACGCGCTGGTCGCAGGCCTTGCACGCTGGGGGCTGTGGCCACGGGCTTTACCCTGGCTGCCTTGTGCCTGTGCGCTGGCGTTCATCGCTGCGCTGGGTTACGGGCTGCTGGCCGGTTTCGAGGTGCCGGTACGGCGTGCCTGTGTGATGGTCGCGATGGTGCTGCTGTGGCGTTTGCGCTTTCGGCACCTGGGCGTTGTCTGGCCGTTGTTACTGTCATTCAACGCGGTGCTGATTTTCGAGCCGCTGGTGACACTGCAGCCGGGGTTCTGGCTGTCTTTCGCGGCGGTTGGCATTCTGGTGCTGATTTTCAGTGGACGTCTCGGTGCCTGGAATTGGTGGCAAAGCTGGACGCGTGCGCAGTGGCTGATCGCAATTGGCTTGCTGCCTATTCTGCTGGCGCTGAACCTGCCGATCAGCCTCAGCGGTCCGTTTGCCAATTTGCTGGCTGTGCCTTGGGTCAGCTTGATCGTCCTGCCGCCTGCGTTGCTTGGAACACTGCTGCTGCCGGTGCCTGTTGTGGGCGAAGGCTTGCTCTGGCTGGCCGGAGGAGCGCTGGAGTGGCTGTTTATGTTTCTCGGCTGGGTTGCCGCAGTCTTGCCCGCCTGGTTGCCCAGTGCAATGCCGGGCTGGGCGTGGCTGCTTAGTCTGCTCGGGGCCTTCATTTTATTACTGCCCAAAGGCGTGCCGATGCGTCCGCTGGGTTGGCCATTGCTGTTGTTGTGCGTTTTTCCGCCGCTCGACTCAGTGCCTGCAGGCCAGGTAGAAGTATTGCAGCTGGACGTGGGGCAGGGCCTGGCCATTCTCCTGCGCACTCGAAATCACACGCTCTTGTACGACGCAGGTCCACGTTTCGGCGAGTTCGATATCGGTCAGCGTGTGGTCGTGCCCGCCATGCGCAAGGCCGGTGTGCGTCATCTGGACCTGATGTTGATCAGTCACGCCGACTCCGATCATGCCGGGGGCGCAGCGGCGGTTCATCAGGCATTTCCGGTTGACCGTGTACTGGGCGGTGAGCTGGCCAGGCTCGCGCCGCAACTCGACGCGCGGTTGTGTGAGAGCGATGCGCGCTGGGAGTGGGATGGGGTGGTGTTCTCCACCTGGCGCTGGGAGCAGGGCCCTGGTGGCAATCCGGCATCCTGCATGTTGAGTGTCGACGCCGGGGGCGAGCGTCTGCTGCTGACGGGTGATATCGACGTCGACGCGGAACGTGCGGCAATCGCCAGCGGTTTCGACCTTCGTGCCCATTGGTTGCAGTCCCCGCATCACGGCAGCCGGACCTCGTCATCCAAAGTATTTCTTCAGGCCGTCGGAGCGGTTGGCGTGCTGATCTCCCGTGGCCGTAACAACGCCTTCGGCCACCCGCATCCGTTGGTCATGGCGCGTTATCGATGGCTGGGTATGGCCAGTTATGACAGCGCTGAGCTGGGCGCTGTCAGTCTGCGGCTGGGTACGTTCGGCACGCCGCAGGCAGAGCGCGCGCAACGGCGTTTCTGGCGTGACTGAGTGAATGGATATCGATCTCGGCGTTCGGCACTTGGCGACCCTATGATAGAGTGGCGCCAATTTTTCGAGGGAGTGATCACTGTGTGGGAACTGGTCAAATCTGGCGGCTGGATGATGCTGCCGATTATTTTGAGCTCCATCGCCGCTGCCGGCATTATCATCGAGCGTCTGTGGACGCTGCGTGCCAGCCGTATCACGCCGCCGCATCTGCTCGGACAGGTCTGGCAGTGGATTCAGGAAAAGAAGCTCGACGGCGAAAAGCTCAAGCAACTGCGCGCCGACTCGCCTCTGGGTGAAATTCTCGCCGCAGGTCTGGCCAATTCCAGGCACGGTCGCGAGATCATGAAGGAATGCATCGAAGAAGCCGCCGCCCGGGTTATCCATGAACTGGAGCGCTACCTGAGCGCGCTGGGTTCGATTGCCGCCATGGCACCGCTGCTTGGCTTGCTGGGTACGGTGCTGGGCATGATCGATATTTTCGGCTCGTTCAACAGTTCGGGGGCCACGGCCAATGCCGGTGTACTCGCCGGTGGTATCTCCAAGGCGCTGATCTGTACCGCGTCGGGCCTTATCGTGGCTATTCCGGCAATCTTCTTTCATCGCTTTCTGCAAAGTCGCGTCGATGAACTGGTGGTCGGCATGGAGCAGCAGGCCATTCGTCTGGTTGAAGTGGTGCAGGGCGACCGCGATGTCGATCTGATCGACGCCAAAATCGATCTCAAGTCGCTGGCCAGAGCGGGCGGGGGCAAGAAGAAGTGAAATTTCGCCGTCGCAGACCCCGGGAAAACATCGACATCAATCTGGTCTCTCTGATTGATGTGGTGTTCATCCTGCTGCTGTTTTTCATCGTGACGACCACGTTCACCCGTGAAACCCAGTTGCGGGTGGATCTGCCACAGGCGGTCACCGGTACGCCGGAGGTGGACGCCAGCGCTAAGCATCTGGACATCGCCATCAACGCCGACGGGATCTTCTCGCTGAACAACCAACTGTTGCCCAAGAACGATCTGGCAACCCTGATCGAAGCGCTGCAACGCGAGTCGGCGGGCGATACCAGCCTGCCGTTGTCGATCAGTGCCGACGGCAAGACCCCGCACCAATCGGTGATTACGGCCATGGATGCGGCGGGTAAACTGGGTTTCAGCCATTTGCGCATGACCACTGTCGAGGCCACACCGGCTAACTGATGGCATTTACCGACCGTTTGCTTGATGCCTGGTACAAGGGCCACCCTGCGCTGGCGCTTTTGCGTCCGCTCGAAGGCCTTTATCGGCGCGTCGTAGAGGGCAAGCGCGCGCGTTTTCTGGCGGGTGAGGGCACTATCTACCGCGCTCCGGTGCCGGTTATTGTGGTGGGTAATATTACCATCGGCGGCACTGGCAAGACGCCACTGATTCTATGGATGATCGAGCACTGCCGTCGTCGTGGCCTGCGTGTCGGTGTGGTCAGTCGCGGTTATGGTGCCAAGCCTCCCAGCCTGCCGTGGCGCGTCAAAGCCGACCAAAGTGCCAGCGAGGCGGGCGATGAGCCTTTGCTCATCGTCAAACGCAGTGGCGTGCCGCTGATGATCGATCCGGATCGCAGTCGCGCAGTGCAGGCCCTGCTCGCTGCCGAGCCTCTGGATCTGATTCTTTCCGACGATGGCCTGCAACATTATCGTCTGGCCCGCGATCTGGAGCTGGTGCTGATCGATGCCGCCCGCGGGCTGGGCAATCGTCGTTGTCTGCCTGCCGGGCCATTGCGCGAGCCGGTTGAGCGCCTAGGCAGTGTCGACGCTTTGCTTTACAACGGCGCGATGGCTGATCGTGACGATGGCTACGCATTTATGCTCAAACCGTCAGCCCTTATCAATCTGCGCAGTGGCGAACGCCAGCCGGTGGATTATTTCCCGGCCGGGCAGGCGCTGCATGCGGTCGCCGGAATCGGCAATCCTCAACGTTTCTTCAATACCCTCGAAGGATTACACTGGCGGCCGGTGGCTCACGCGTTCGCCGACCATGCGGTCTACAGTGCCCAGGCGCTGACATTCACACCGGCACTGCCCTTGGTCATGACCGAGAAGGATGCGGTGAAATGTCGTGCCTTTGCAGCCGATGACTGGTGGTATCTGGCAGTGGATGCAGTACCGTCCAATGCTTTTGTCGACTGGTTCGATGAGCAACTGCTACGTCTCTCTCCATGATTGCTTCAGGATCTCCTATGGACACCAAACTACTCGATATCCTCGCTTGCCCTGTGTGCAAGGGACCATTGAAGCTCAGCGCCGACAAGACCGAGCTGATCAGCAAAGGGGCAGGCCTTGCCTACCCGGTTCGTGACGGCATCCCGGTGATGCTCGAAAGCGAAGCGCGCACCTTGAGCACCGATGAGCGGCTGGAAAAATGACAGCAGCGTTCACCGTTGTCATTCCTGCGCGTTATGGCTCCAGCCGCTTCCCCGGCAAGCCACTGAAAACCATTGCTGGCAAGCCCATGGTCCAGCTTGTCTGGGAGCAGGCGTGCAAAAGCAGCGCCGAGCGTGTGGTGATTGCCACCGACGATGCGCGCATCGTCGAGGCTTGTCAGGCTTTTGGTGCAGAAGTACTGCTGACCCGCGAGGATCACAATTCCGGCACCGATCGTCTGGCCGAGGTGGCTGCGCAACTGGGGCTGGCTGCTGATGCGATTGTGGTCAATGTGCAAGGCGACGAGCCGATGATCCCGCCTGCGGTGATCGATCAGGTGGCGTCCAACCTGGCGGCTCACCCCGAAGCCGGCATGTCTACGCTGGCCGAGCCTATCGACGATGTGGCCGCGTTGTTCAACCCGAACATCGTCAAGGTCGCAACAGACATCAACGGCCTGGCGCTGACGTTCAGCCGTGCCCCATTGCCTTGGGCGCGTGACGCGCTGGCCGCAAACAGGGACGAGTTGCCCGCTGGCGTGCCTTATCGTCGTCATATCGGTATTTACGCCTATCGTGCGGGCTTTCTTCATGACTTCGTTAGCTGGGGTCCGTGCTGGCTGGAAAACACCGAAAGCCTGGAGCAACTGCGTGCGTTGTGGAATGGCGTGCGAATTCACGTTGCCGACGCGCTTGAAGCGCCACCCGGTGGCGTCGATACGCCTGAAGACCTGGAGCGCGTAAGGCGCTTGCTGGAGGGTTGATGCGCTTCGTCCAGTGGTTCGGGAAGGCGAGAGTATGACCTTGCAGGTGCAGTCCGCGATTTCCCTCAAACCTTTCAACACCTTTGGCGTGGATGTTCAGGCCCGCTTGTTTGCCGAAGCGCATAGCGATGACGATGTTCGCGAGGCGCTGGCGTATTCGGTCGAGCACGATGTACCGCTGCTGGTTATTGGCGGTGGCAGTAACCTGCTGCTCAGCGGTGACGTGCAGTCATTGGTGCTGCGCATGGCCAGTCGCGGCATTCGCATCGTGCATGAGGACTGTCTCGAGTCAATTGTCGAGGCAGAGGCTGGCGAGCCTTGGCATCCGTTCGTGCAGTCCTGTCTGGAGCTGGGGCTGGCGGGGCTGGAAAACCTCAGTCTGATTCCAGGCACAGTTGGGGCGGCACCCATGCAGAACATCGGTGCTTATGGCGTCGAGATCAAGGATGTATTCCATAGCCTGACTGCGCTGGATCGTGAAACGGGTGAATTGCGCGAGTTTTCCCTGGAGGACTGTGCGTTCGGCTACCGCGACAGCGTGTTCAAGCATCAGGTCGCGCGCTGGTTGATCCTGCGGGTACGCTTCAAACTCAGCCGCGTAGCCAATCTGCACCTTGAATATGGTCCGGTTCGTCAGCGTCTCGACGAGTTGGGTATCGATAAACCGACGCCTTTCGATGTCAGTCGGGCTATCTGCGCCATTCGTAGTGAAAAACTGCCTGACCCAGCGGTGCTGGGCAATGCCGGCAGTTTCTTCAAAAACCCGATTATCCCTGCCGAACTGTACGCAACGATCAAACAACAGCACCCAGGCGTCGTCGGCTACCCGCAGGACGATGGCCGGGTGAAGCTGGCGGCCGGATGGCTGATCGAGCAAGCGGGCTGGAAGGGCTATCGTGACGGCGACGCTGGCGTGCATAAGCTCCAGTCGCTGGTACTGGTCAATTACGGGCAGGCCAGTGGCTTGCAGCTATTGAACCTTGCGCGCCGCATCCAAAGCGACATCGTCGAGCGTTTTGGTGTAGAGCTGGAAATGGAGCCGAACCTCTACTGAGGTCTGACTGCCACCCTAATAGTGAAACCGGGCGACGCTTTGCTCGTCCGCGATCTTTGGAAATGTAGGAGCGGACTCGTCCGCGATGGGCTGCGAAGCGGACCCAAAACCGGCCATCTTGTTTGTATCGGGTGCACCGAGGCAGCTGGTTTTGCTGCCGGTTCCCGGCAGTTCGCGGACAAGCGAAGCGTCGCCCGGTCCGCTCCTGCAGTCGATGTATTTCCCTGAGTCACAGACGTAAAAAAGCCCCGCCTGTTTGCACAGGCGGGGCTTTTTCATGGGCCAGAGTTAGACGAGTGGCTTAGGCTCGTTTTCTTTCTCGGCTTCATGTTGCGGTTTGACTGCTGGTTGCTCAGTCGCCGCTTCTTCAGTCTTTTCCTCGATAGCCTGAGAAGGCTGGACCGATTCTGCTTCAGCGGCAACAGGTGCTGCTTCGGCGATGACTGGAGTGCTGGCCGCAGCGGCTTCCTGCTGACGGCGTGCTTCTTCTTCACGCTTGCGACGACGAACTTCACGAGGATCGTTCGGTGCACGGCCGGTGCTGCTGACCGGTGCGACCGGTGTTTCCACGATCACAGGTTGTTGCTCTGCAGGTGCAGGCGCTGCTTCTTCGACGGCCTTGGGCGCGACGTAAGGAGCAGGCTCCTCCTTCACGACAACAGGCTCGGCAGCAGTAGCAGCAGGCGTTGGCAGTTCGGAAGATTCAGTGGCTGGCACTTCTTCATGAGCCGCTGCTTCGACAGGCGCTTGTGGCGCTGGCTCTGGCGTTGGTGTGAACGGCACGACGCGCTCGGCATGCGGCGCTTCGAACAGCTCAGTCTGCGCAGCAATGGCAGGTGCTTCGACCGCAGCAGGCTGAACCTCCACTTCCGGAGCCGGTTTGGCGACTGGCGCATCGTCTGCAACCGGCGCTTCAACAGCAGGCACTTCAACGACCGGTTCTGCTGCTGCCGGAGTTTCTGGAGTGGATGCTTCAATTGCCGGTGCGTCAGCTTCCGGTGCCTTGGCAGTATTGGCTTCGGCAACAGGCGCTTGCTGCGCAGACTCTACGGCTGGAGCGTCTACAGCAGTGCTGTTGGCTCGCTCGGCCTGCTGGTGTGCATCGGCTTCTGCTGTGGCGCTGATCACGCCGCCAGCCGCAGCTGCTGCGGTGAATCCCAGACCAGCCGACAGATCGGTGGCGCTGCTGCCTTGTTCAGCATTTTCTGCCGAGCCGTTTTCTTCGGAACCGTTTTCTTCAGAGCCTTCGATCACGTTGCCATTGGCATCACGTTGACGCTCACGACGGTTGCTGCGACGACGCTGACCGCGGGAGCGGCGGCGAGGGCGGTCGCCTTCGCTACCGTCGTTGCCGTCCTGGTTCTCGTCGTTCACCTGCTCTTCGTTAAGCAGCACTTCCTCTTCGCTCACGGCAGCCGCGGCCTGTTCGGCGCGTGGTTGACGTTCTTCGCGAGGCGCGCGCGGCTGGCGTTCTTCGCGTGGTGCGCGTTCAGGACGTTCTTCACGAGCAAGGTTTACGGCAGGGGCTGCATCCAGAGGCTCGCGCAGTTCGCGGACCGGACGATCTTCGCGTGCTTCACGTGGCTTGCGCTCGCGGGAAGTACGGGCTGGACGCTCTTCACGTGGTGCTGAATCCTCGCGGGCTTCACGCGGTTCGCGAACGGTACGCTCTTCACGAGGTGCACGTTCTTCACGAGGTGCACGCTCCTCACGTGGGGCGCGCTCTTCGCGCGGCGCGCGTTCGGCACGTTCTTCACGGGGGGCGCGTTCTTCACGAGGCTTACGCTCTTCGTCACGACGGTTGTTACGGCCACGGCTCTGTTGGCGACCGTTGCGGCGTTCCTCGTTACGGGCCGGACGCTGTTCGGCAGCAGGTTTTTCAACCACTACCGGAGCGGCAGGCTCTTCCTTGGTCGCGAACAGGCTGACCAGGGATTTCACTAGGCCCTTGAACAGGCTTGGCTCGTGAGCGACCGGTGCAGGCGTTGGGGCAGGCGCAACGGCTTCAACCGGAACCGGCGCATTGGCACGAGCAGGTGCAGTCTTGACGGCTGCTTCCTGGCGAACAAGAGTGCGGGTTGCGGCAGCCAGCGGGGCGATTTCTTCCACTTCGGCTGCAGCCGCGGCGATTTCGTAGCTGGTCTGGCTGTTGTGTGCTTCCGGGCTGTCATCACGCAGACGCTGAACTTCGAAGTGCGGGGTTTCCAGCTGGTCGTTCGGCAGGATGATGATGCGCGCACGGGTGCGCAGTTCGATCTTGGTGATCGAGTTGCGTTTCTCGTTGAGCAGGAACGCAGCGACCGGGATCGGCACCTGAGCGCGCACTTCTGCAGTGCGGTCTTTCAGGGCTTCTTCTTCGATCAGGCGCAGAATGGCCAGAGAAAGCGATTCGACGTCACGGATGATGCCGGTGCCATTGCAACGAGGGCAGACGATGCCGCTGCTTTCGCCCAACGATGGGCGCAGACGCTGGCGGGACATTTCCAGTAGGCCGAAGCGTGAAATGCGACCGATCTGAACGCGGGCGCGGTCGGCTTCCAGGCTTTCGCGGACTTTTTCTTCCACGGCGCGCTGGTTCTTGGCCGGTGTCATGTCGATGAAGTCGATGACGATCAGGCCGCCGATGTCGCGCAGACGCAATTGACGGGCGATTTCCTCAGCCGCTTCAAGGTTGGTCTGCAGGGCGGTTTCTTCGATGTCGCTGCCTTTGGTGGCGCGCGCCGAGTTGATGTCGATGGACACCAGGGCTTCGGTCGGATCGATGACGATGGAGCCGCCGGAAGGCAGTTCGACCACGCGCTGGAAGGCGGTTTCGATCTGGCTTTCGATCTGGAAGCGGTTGAACAGTGGAACGCTGTCTTCGTACAGTTTGATCTTGCTGGCGTACTGCGGCATCACCTGACGGATGAAGGTCAGGGCTTCTTCCTGGGCTTCGACGCTGTCGATCAGGACTTCGCCGATGTCCTGACGCAGGTAGTCACGGATGGCGCGGATAATGACGTTGCTTTCCTGATAGATCAGGAAAGGGGCCGAACGGTCCAGGGACGCTTCCTTGATGGCGGTCCACAGTTGCAGCAGGTAATCGAGGTCCCACTGCATTTCTTCGCTGCTGCGGCCCAGGCCGGCAGTACGAACGATCAGACCCATGTCGGCTGGAGCGATCAGGCCGTTGAGGGCTTCACGCAGTTCGTTGCGCTCTTCGCCTTCGATACGGCGCGAGATGCCGCCGGCGCGAGGGTTGTTCGGCATCAGGACCAGATAACGGCCTGCAAGGCTGATGAAGGTGGTCAGGGCTGCGCCCTTATTGCCACGCTCTTCTTTCTCGACCTGAACGATGACTTCCTGGCCTTCGCTCAGGACGTCCTTGATGTTGACGCGGCCTTCAGGGGCTTTCTTGAAGTACTCTCGGGAGATTTCCTTGAGGGGCAGAAAGCCGTGGCGCTCAGAGCCGAAATCGACAAAGGCAGCCTCAAGGCTGGGTTCGATGCGAGTGATTCGGCCTTTATAGATGTTGGCCTTCTTCTGCTCGCGTGCACCTGACTCGATGTCCAGGTCGTAGAGGCGCTGGCCGTCTACCAGTGCAACACGCAACTCTTCGGGTTGAGTTGCGTTAATCAGCATTCTTTTCATGTAGTACCGTCGGTTTCCGGGCTGCCGGAAGCGGCGTTCGGCACACACGACTTCTCACGGTCGGTGTCAGGGCACGTCAGGAGTGGTTGGACACTCCAGTGTCTAGCGAGGTCCTCGCCCAGAGGGGGCGGAGGGTCGCGACGACGTTTCCTGCTTGCTGTGGTGGCATAAGACACCCTTTTCAGCAAAAGCTTTGTCAGGAGGAGGAATCGACCATCGGTAGCGGACGAGATGAAGCGTCTAGAACAAGCCTTGTGCTACACAGTCCGATGGTTGTGCGTCTCCACCCTACACGTATCCCTGATAATTCGGGTGCTGCCGCGCGCAGAATCCGCAGCGGGTTGGCATTTACCGCGATCTTCGATAGGGAAGGTCGCGCATCATGGCTTGAGGCGTTGTTCCCGAAGCATTCGCTCGTAGCGTCTGAAAGCGACTGCACTTTGTGAACTGGCCATGAACTGTCCGCACCGGCAGCGAGCTGTCTGCTCTGCTGTCAGGCGTGTTTCCGGCCTCATGTCACCTGCGCTCGTTACGTTTTCAGCGTGCTCCGTTGTCACCGAACACTGCGTAGGACGGCCTCCCGTCCTTGTGAATTGCGTTGGTCAGGGCCGGTTGTCAACCGTTGGTCCGCTGTCCGGCCGCTTTTGGCGGCGTTCGCGACTATAGCAGCAATCATTAAGTGCTTCAAATCCATAAAAAATTGTTATCATTTGCGGCATGACGAATATTGCCCCTCCAACCCCCGGCGTCCAGCTGGTTGAGGTTGCCCCGGAACTTGCCGGTCAACGCATCGATAATTTTCTGATCACTTATCTCAAGGGTGTGCCCAAAACCTTGATTTACCGCATTTTGCGCAAAGGCGAAGTGCGTGTGAACAAGGGGCGGATCAAGCCGGAGTATAAGTTGCAGGCAGGCGATATCGTGCGCATTCCTCCTGTGCGCGTGCCTGAGCGCGACGAGCCGGTGCCGGTTGCGCAGGCTCTGCTGCAACGCCTCGAGGCCGCGATTGTCTACGAAGACAAGGCGCTGATCGTGCTCAACAAGCCTGCGGGTATCGCTGTGCATGGCGGCAGCGGCCTGAGTTTCGGGGTAATCGAAGCATTCCGTCAGTTGCGTCCGGATGCCAAGGAGCTTGAGCTTGTGCATCGCCTGGACCGCGATACGTCGGGCCTGCTGATGATTGCCAAGAAACGCAGCATGCTGCGCCACCTGCACGAAGCCTTGCGCGGTGACGGTGTCGACAAGCGCTACATGGCGCTGGTCCGCGGTAACTGGGCAACGGCTCAAAAGCAGGTGCGTGCGCCACTGATGAAAAGCAATCTGCGTTCCGGCGAGCGCATGGTCGAGGTCAATGAAGAGGGCAAGGAGGCCCTGACGATTTTCAAGGTACTGCGTCGTTTCGGTGACTTTGCCACCATGGTCGAAGCCAAGCCGGTGACCGGGCGCACGCACCAGATCCGCGTGCACACGCTGCATGCGGGGCACGCCATTGCAGGCGATACCAAATACGGTGACGAGAATTTCAGTCGCGAGATTCGTGATCTGGGCGGCAAGCGTCTGTTCCTGCACGCCTATATGCTGACAGTACCGATGCCCGATGGCAGCAAACTGAATGTGCAGGCGCCTGTGGACGACATGTGGGCCAAGACAGTGGAGCGTTTGAGTGCGCCGTAATTACGACCTGTTGATTTTCGATTGGGACGGCACGCTGGCCGACTCTGTGGGGCGAATTGTTCTGGCCATGCGTACCGCGGCTATCGAGACTGATCTTGAAGTTCGTGACGATCCGGCGATCAAGGGCATTATCGGTCTGGGTCTGCCCGAGGCGATTCGAACCCTTTATCCGCAGATCAGTGACAATCAGGTGGTCGACTTTCGGCAGCGCTATGCTGACAGCTATATGGCAATGGATAACGTGCCTTCGCCGCTGTTCGAGGGCGTTCTGGAGTCGATGCAAGCGTTTCGCGAGGACGGCTATCGTCTGGCGGTCGCTACCGGCAAGGCGCGCCGTGGGCTGGATCGGGTGCTACAAGCCAATGGCTGGGGCGATTACTTCGATGCCACCCGGGCTGCCGACGAAACCGCCAGCAAGCCGGACCCGCTGATGTTAAACGAGATCATGGCGCATTGTGATGTTGCGCCGCAGCGTTCGTTGATGATCGGCGATGCGTCATTCGATCTGCTGATGGCCCGCAACGCAGGTATGGATTCGGTTGCGGTGGGTTATGGCGCTCAGTCGCTGGAGTCGTTGCGCCAGTTTCAGCCACGATTGGCTATTGAGCATTTTTCCGAGCTGCGCACCTGGTTGAATGGGCGCGGCGTCTAGTTTTAGGGTTGGAGTGATTGGAACATGTCTGACGAATGGAAGGCACCCGTCTCGCAAAGCGCGGACGAGGGCATCAATGGCAAGGAAGAAGCAAAAAGCTGGAAACTTCTGGAAAAGACGCTGCTGGCCAGTGTTCAGGAGCAGCGTCGTGCGCGTCGCTGGGGAATTTTCTTCAAGCTGCTGACGTTCGCGTTTCTGTTTGTCGCAGTGGTCGTTCCGATGCTGGACTTTGAAGGCGGTACATCGCGCCGCTCCAGCCACACAGCGCTGATCGATGTGCAGGGTGTGATTGCCGACAAGGAGTCGGCCAGTGCCGAGAATATCGTCACGGCGCTGCAGAAGGCGTTCGAGGATGAAAAGACCAAGGGCGTTATTCTGCGTATCAACAGTCCGGGCGGCAGTCCTGTGCAGTCGGGCTATGTCTATGACGAAATCCGTCGTCTGCGTGCTGCAAAACCGGATATCAAGGTGTATGCGGTCATTACCGATCTGGGTGCTTCGGGGGCTTATTACATTGCCAGTGCTGCCGACCAGATCTACGCCGACAAGGCCAGTCTGGTGGGGTCGATAGGTGTGACGGCGGCGGGGTTCGGGTTTGTCGGTGCCATGGACAAGCTCGGCGTTGATCGTCGTACCTACACATCGGGCGAGCACAAAGCTTTCCTTGATCCGTTCCAGCCGCAGAAGGCCGATGAGACGCAGTTCTGGCAGGGGGTGCTGGACACAACGCATCGTCAGTTCATCGCCAGCGTCAAGCAGGGTCGTGGCGATCGCCTGAAGGACAAAGATCATCCCGAACTGTTTTCGGGGCTGATCTGGACCGGTGAGCAGGCCGTTGCGCTCGGTCTGGTGGACGGCCTGGGCAGTGCCAGTTATGTCGCGCGGGATGTGATCAAGGAAAAGGATATCGTCGAATATACCGTCGAAGAGTCGCCTTTCGACCGCTTTTCGAAAAAGCTGGGCACCAGTATCGCTGAGCGCATTGCCATGCTGGTCGGCTTCAACGGTCCAAGCCTGCGCTGACGGCTTGATGCAGAAATGAAGAACCCGGCCAATGGTCGGGTTCTTTGTCTGAGCGTCAGGGTACGCTGACCCCTTCCTTTATTAGCATGTCCACAAGGCGTATCAGTGGCAGGCCGATCAGGCTGGTCGCGTCGCTGCCTTCGGTGCTGCGAAACAGGCTAACCCCCAACCCTTCAGCCTTGAAGCTGCCGGCGCAGTCATAAGGTTGCTCTGCATGCAGATAGCGTTCGATGCTGGCTTGATCGAGTTCGCGCATGTGCACGGTAAAGGGTACGCAATCGACCTGATGCTCGCCTTTCGAGCTATTAAGCAGGGCCAGTCCGGTCAGGAAGGTTACGCTGGTGCCACTGGCAGCCGTCAGTTGCTCAAGTGCACGCTCGAAGGTGTGGGGCTTGCCGAGTATCTGTCCGTTCAGGACGGCGACTTGGTCGGAGCCAATGATCAGGTGGGCCGGATATTCGCCCGCCAGCGCCTTGGCTTTCTCTAAGGCAAGGCGCCGAACGAGGTCGTGTGCGGTTTCGTCCGGTCGGTGACTTTCATCAATGTCCGGGGACTTGCAGGTGAATGGCAGGCGCAGGCGAGTGAGCAGTTCGCGCCGGTATGAAGAGCTGGAGGCAAGGAGCAGGGATGGCATGCGGTTCTCCGTAGGCTGAGCGTCGATTCTAAAGAGTGGCCGGAGTGACGAACAGGCCTGAATTTCCTTTGACATGCCAAGGGGGCATCCCTAGAATGCTGCGCCTATGTTGAATGACCCGATTCCATCTCACGTTGACCCGCGCAAATTGTCTGATCGCGGCACTACCCTTCAGGGTGAAGTGCTGCTGGGCGATTTGAAGAGACTCTGCGACCCGCTTGCCGATACTGTCGGTACGGTGCAGGCGAAATTCGTTTTTGAGCGTGACGAACGCCGTTCTGTGGTCATCCACAGTTCGATAGACGTCCCGGTCAAGATGGTTTGCCAGCGTTGTCTTGAGCTGGTGACCCTGCCGATCCACAGCGAATGCAGTTACGCCGTGGTGAAGGAGGGTGCGAATACCCAGTCGTTACCGAAAGGTTATGACGTGCTGGAACTGGGCGAAGATCCTTTGGATCTGCTGGCATTGATCGAGGAGGAGCTATTGCTCGCCTTGCCCATTGTGCCTGCTCATCATCCTGAAGAATGCCAGCAACCGGCGGGTCTCGATGAGCCCGAACCGAGCGTGGACGAGGTAACGCGGTCCAACCCGTTCAGTGTATTGGCGCAGTTAAAGCGTGACCCAAACGTTTAGGAGTTAATCAATTATGGCTGTTCAGCAGAACAAAAAATCCCGCTCTGCCCGTGACATGCGTCGTTCGCACGACGCTCTTGAGGCAAGCACTCTGTCGGTAGAAAAGACCACTGGTGAAATTCACCTGCGTCACCACGTATCGCCAGAAGGCGTATACCGTGGTCGTAAAGTGATCGACAAGGGCGCTGACGAGTAATTTCTTGTCCGCTCCGATCATCGCGATCGACGCAATGGGCGGGGACTTCGGTCCCCGCAACATTGTTCAGGCAAGCCTCGCGTGCCTGACAGCTACGCCCTCGCTTCATCTGGTCCTCGTCGGCCAAGCCTCCCTGATTGAAGAACTCATTGCCCGTCATGGTGCTGTGGATCGCTCGCGCCTGCGTGTCGTAAACGCCAATGAAGCCATTGCAATGGACGAGCGCCCGTCCCAGGCCCTGCGTGGCAAGCCTGACTCGTCCATGCGCGTTGCGCTTGAGCTTGTTGCGAGCGGGCAGGCCCAGGCATGTGTCAGCGCTGGTAATACCGGTGCGCTGATGGCGCTTTCGCGGTTTGTGCTCAAGACCTTGCCCGGTATCGACCGTCCCGCGATGATCGCAGCCATTCCCACCCGGTCTGGCCATTGCCAGTTGCTCGACCTGGGTGCGAACGTCGATTGCAGCGCCGAGGCGCTTTATCAGTTTGCGGTAATGGGGTCTGTTCTTGCCGAGACCCTGGGCGTCGCAAAACCCAGGGTTGCCTTGCTTAACGTGGGCACGGAAGACATCAAGGGCAATCAGCAGGTCAAGCTTGCCGCCGGTCTTCTGCAGGCAGCCCTGGGGCTCAACTACATTGGCTACATCGAAGGCGACGGTTTGTACCGGGGTGAGGCTGACGTTGTGGTGTGTGATGGCTTTGTCGGCAATGTACTGCTCAAGTCGAGCGAAGGTCTGGCGACCATGATTGCCGCCAGAATCGATACACTGTTCAACCGCAATTTGCTAAGCAGGGCTGTCGGAGCATTGGCGTTGCCGTTGCTCAAGCGACTGCAGACTGATCTGGCGCCTGCTCGTAATAATGGCGCGAGCTTGCTCGGGTTGCAGGGGGTTGTGGTGAAAAGCCACGGTTCGGCCAGTGTTTCAGGGTTCCAGAGTGCGATTCAGCGAGCGATCGTTGAATCCCGTGAAAACCTGCCGCAGCGCCTGAAGGGGCGGCTTGAATTGCTTCTCCAGAACGGCGGAGCCTGAAAATGTGACGCATCAGACTGGTCAGTCATCCAACCGATCAGTCATGTAAATTTGAATACCCGCGTTCGGCCTGTCCGGACGCCCATTTTGGCGACAATAATTCAGAGGCTTGTCAAATGTCTGCATCCCTCGCATTCGTCTTTCCGGGTCAAGGATCGCAATCGCTCGGCATGCTCGCCGAGCAAGGCGCGCAACATCCGTTGATTCTCGATACTTTCGAGCAGGCTTCCGAAGCCCTTGGCTATGACCTGTGGGCGTTGACCCAGAGCGGTCCTGTCGAGTTGCTCA
Source organism: Pseudomonas syringae group sp. 247E2 (assembly GCF_032587795.1). Classification (NCBI taxonomy): domain Bacteria; kingdom Pseudomonadati; phylum Pseudomonadota; class Gammaproteobacteria; order Pseudomonadales; family Pseudomonadaceae; genus Pseudomonas; species Pseudomonas syringae group sp. 247E2. Next base: position 516,297 of record NZ_JAWHPK010000015.1, read on the forward strand.
ATCAGACCGACAAGACCCAGCCTGCCATTCTGACTGCTTCCATAGCCTTGTGGCATGTGTGGCTGGCCGAGGGCGGCGCCGTTCCTGCGTTCGTCGCAGGTCACAGTCTGGGTGAATACAGTGCGCTGGTAGCTGCGCAAAGCCTGAGCCTGGCTGATGCGGTAAAGCTCGTCGAGCGTCGTGGCCAGTTGATGCAGGAAGCGGTGCCGGCCGGTCAAGGCGGCATGGCTGCTATTCTGGGTCTTGATGACGCCGACGTTATCGCTGCCTGTGCCGAAGCAGCGCAGGGCGAAGTTGTCAGTGCGGTGAATTTCAACTCGCCGGGCCAGGTGGTGATCGCCGGTTCCGCCGAGGCCGTCAAGCGCGCCATGGAGCTGTGCAAGGCGCGGGGTGCCAAGCGTGCATTGCCGTTGCCGGTCAGCGTGCCTTCGCACTGCGAACTGATGCGCCCGGCCGCAGAGCGTTTCGCCGAGGCTGTTGAAGCCATTGAATGGCAGGCACCTGAAATAGCATTGGTACAGAACGTCAGCGCCAGCGCGGTCAGTGATCTGGCGACGCTCAAGCGTGACTTGCTGGAACAGTTGTACAAGCCGGTTCGCTGGGTTGAATCCATTCAATGCCTGGCCAACCGTGGTGCTACCCAGCTTGTGGAATGTGGGCCGGGCAAAGTCCTGGCCGGTCTGAACAAGCGTTGCGCCGAAGGCGTGATTACTTACAACCTTGATACCCCGGACGCCTTTGCCGCCGCGCGCGCGGCACTGGCCTGATTAGGAGAAGCCTGTATGAGCCTTCAAGGTAAAGTTGCACTGGTCACCGGTGCGAGTCGCGGTATTGGTCAAGCCATCGCCCTGGAATTGGGGCGCAATGGTGCTGTCGTTGTGGGCACCGCGACCTCTGAGTCCGGCGCCGAGCGTATCAGTGCAACGTTCAAGGAAAACGGCATCGAAGGCTTTGGCCTGATGCTCGATGTCTGCGATGCCGAGTCTGTGAATTCGGTCCTGTCGACCATTCAGGAGCGTGTCGGTGCACCGTTGATTCTGGTCAATAATGCCGGCATCACCCGTGATAATCTGATGATGCGCATGAAAGATGACGAATGGTATGACGTCGTCAACACCAACCTGAACAGCCTTTTCCGTCTTTCCAAGGGTGTTTTGCGCGGCATGACCAAAGCGCGTTGGGGCCGTATTATCAGCATTGGTTCGGTTGTGGGTGCCATGGGCAACGCCGGTCAAGTAAACTATGCTTCCGCGAAGGCCGGGCTGGAAGGTTTCAGCAGGGCTCTGGCCCGTGAAGTGGGCTCGCGGGCAGTAACCGTTAATTCGGTTGCGCCCGGTTTCATCGACACCGATATGACGCGTGAGCTGCCTGAGGCTCAGCGTGAGTCACTGATTACCCAGATACCCCTGGGCCGTCTGGGGCAGGCTGAAGAGATTGCGCATGTAGTCGCTTTTCTTGCCTCCGAAGGCGCAGGGTACGTTACCGGGGCCACAATCCCTGTTAACGGCGGCATGTACATGAGCTAATGTGACCATCTGTTTCAAAAAAATGTCATACGAGCTGTCTAAAATCCGTTATAAAGCTGCAATCTATGCATGGGCAAAGGTACGGTTGGGCATAAGGGGAGAGCGTTAAGCTTGAAATTCGCAAAACCTCTTCTATACACTTACCCACTGGCCAGATGCCTGAACATTTCCACTAGGAGTTAAAACTAGGTATGAGCACCATCGAAGAGCGCGTCAAGAAAATCGTTGCAGAGCAACTTGGCGTCAAATCAGAAGAGGTTGTCAACACTGCTTCTTTCGTTGAAGACCTGGGCGCTGACTCCCTGGACACTGTCGAGCTGGTAATGGCTCTGGAAGAGGAATTCGAGACCGAAATCCCTGACGAAGAAGCGGAAAAGATCACTACCGTTCAAGCAGCAATCGACTACGTCACTAGCCATCAGGCTTAAGATTTGTAATCGCTGACTGCTGTCACGGGAAAACCGCACTGCTTTAACCGGCGTGCGGTTTTTTCTTTAGAAAACGCTGTGATTGTTCGTAAATGATTGTTCCGTAAACAAGAGAGAAGGAGAGTCCTGTGTCGCGTAGACGCGTCGTGGTCACCGGGATGGGCATGCTTTCGCCACTGGGCAATGACGTGCCCAGCAGTTGGCAGGGCATTCTGGCGGGCCGCAGTGGCATTGGCCTTATCGAGCACACGGACTTGTCGGCCTTCACCACCCGTTTCGGCGGTTCGGTCAAGGGTTTCAACGTCGAAGAATACCTCGCGCCCAAAGAAGCGCGCCGGCTCGATCTCTTCATTCAGTATGGTCTCGCGGCCAGCTTTCAGGCGGTGCGTAATGCAGGCCTCGAAGTCACTGATGCAAACCGTGAACGCATCGGCGTCGCGATGGGTTCGGGTATCGGTGGTCTGACCAATATCGAAAACAGCAGTCGTCTGCTGCACGAGCAAGGGCCAGGACGGATTTCTCCGTTTTTCGTGCCGGGCTCGATCATCAACATGATTTCCGGTTTCCTGTCTATCCATCTGGGTGCACAGGGGCCTAATTACTCCATCGCCACGGCTTGCACCACGGCGACCCACTGCATCGGCATGGCGGCTCGCAACATCGCCTATGACGAAGCGGACGTGATGATTGCCGGTGGCGCTGAAATGGCTGCCTGTGGCCTGGGGCTGGGTGGTTTCGGTGCCGCGCGTGCGCTGTCGACCCGCAACGACGACCCGACCCGTGCCAGTCGTCCCTGGGACAAAGGCCGTGATGGTTTCGTCCTGTCCGACGGTGCAGGTGCGATGGTGCTTGAAGAACTTGAGCACGCCAAGGCGCGTGGTGCGACCATCTACGCTGAACTGGTCGGGTTCGGCATGAGCGGCGATGCCTATCACATGACCTCGCCACCTGATGACGGTGCCGGTGCTGCACGCTGCATCGTCAATGCGTTGCGTGACGCCAAGGTCAATGCCGATCAGGTGCAGTACATCAACGCACACGGTACGTCGACGCCTGCTGGCGATCTGGCCGAGGCTTCTGCGATCAAGTCGGTATTTGGCGATCATGCCTACAAGCTGGCTGTCAGTTCGACCAAGTCGATGACCGGCCACCTGCTGGGCGCTGCTGGTGCTGTCGAGGCGATCTTCAGCGTGCTGGCGATGGTTGATCAGGTGGCTCCGCCGACCATCAACCTGGATGAGCCAAGCGAAGGCTGCGATCTGGATTTCGTGCCTCACGAAGCGCGCCGCATGCCGATCGACGTCGTTCTGTCGAACTCCTTCGGCTTCGGTGGCACCAACGGCTCGCTGGTGTTCCGTCGGTTCGCCGAGTAATGCCCGCCTGGGTCGATGGCTGCCCCGCAGACGCCTTGTCCCTCAAGGACCGGGGTCTGGCCTACGGCGATGGACTGTTTGAAACCATCGTCGTCAAGGCCGGGCAGCCATTGCTCCTGGAGCGCCATCTGCAGCGTCTCGAAAACGGATGCGCGCGCTTGTCGATCGCAACCGATCATGCGCTTATCCGTGCAGAAATGACCCGCTTCGCTGCAGAGCTTGGCGATGGGGTCATGAAGCTGATCCTTACCCGCGGCGACAGCCAGCGCGGTTACGCTCCAGCCCCCAATGCCCAATCGCGTCGAATCCTGCAGGGCGGCCCTGCGCCAGCCTATCCGGGTGTGCATGCCGAGCAGGGCGTGCGCCTGTTTGCCTGCCAGACGCGTCTGGCGGAACAGCCGCTTCTGGCTGGACTCAAGCACCTGAATCGCCTGGAACAGGTGCTGGCCCGCTCGGAATGGAGCGATAGCGAGCATGCCGAAGGCTTGATGCGCGATACCTCCGGGCGATTGATCGAGGGTGTCTACAGCAATCTGTTTCTGGTCAGCCAGGGCCGCCTGCTGACTGCCGATCTGAGCCGCTGCGGGGTAGCGGGGGTGATGCGTGCCGAGTTGCTGGATCAGGCACGAAACCTGGGACTGGTTGTCGATATCCGTGATTTGCACCTGTCCGACCTTGAATCGGCGGACGAAGTGTTTCTATGCAATAGCGTCTACGGCGTCTGGCCGGTTCGCGGCTTTACAGTCTTGAGCTGGCCGGTCGGGCCGCTCACCCGTAAACTGCAAGGTATTGCTCGCACCCTTCTGGATATCTGATTTGTGATCCGAAAAATATTGGTGTTGCTGGAAACAGCTGTCGTTCTGGCAGGCCTTCTGCTCGGCTTTGCGTTCTGGCAGCAACATCAGGCGCTGAACCAGCCGCTCGAAGTCGCTCAGGAGCAACTGCTGGATGTCCCGGCCGGCTCAACGCCGACCGGTGTGCTTAATCGACTGCAGGCCGATGGCGTGATCAAGGACGCCTTCTGGTTGCGCCTCTACTGGCGTTTCAACCTCTCCGGACAGGCACTGCACAGCGGCGAATACCGCATGGTGCCGGGCATGAACGTCAAGGGGCTGTTCGACGTCTGGAAGCGCAAGGAGGTTGTGCAATACAGCCTGACGCTGGTCGAGGGCTGGAATTTCCGTCAGGTGCGGGCTGCGCTGGCCAAACAGGCCAAGCTCGATCAGACGCTGGCTGGCTTGTCCGACGGCGAGCTGATGGCAAAAATCGGCCATCCCGATGTATTCCCTGAAGGACGTTTCTTTCCTGACACCTATCGCTATGTGCGCGGCATGACCGATGCCGAATTGCTCAGGCAGGCTTACAGTCGTCTGGAAGAAGTGCTGGATGAAGAATGGAACGCCAGGTCGTCTGAGGCTCCGTATTCCAATCCTTATCAGGCCCTGATCATGGCGTCGCTGGTCGAGAAGGAAACCGGTGTGCCTCAGGAGCGCGGCCAGATTGCGGGTGTATTCGTGCGTCGCTTGAAGCTGGGCATGCAGTTGCAGACTGATCCGACCGTGATCTATGGCATGGGCGAGCGCTACAACGGCAAGTTGACCCGGGCCAATCTCAAGGAACCCACGCCGTACAATACCTACGTGATAGCCGGTATGCCGCCGACACCGATTTCACTGGTGGGGCGCGAGGCGATTCATGCCGCGCTCAACCCGGTAGCGGGCAGCAGCCTGTATTTCGTGGCCAAGGGGGACGGCAGCCATGTGTTCTCGGACGATCTGGATGCCCATAACTCAGCGGTGCGTGACTATCAGCTCAAGCGCCGCGCAGATTATCGCTCCAGCCCGGCACCTGCTGCGCCTGCTGCACCGGCACCATCAACTGATTCTCCCTCTTCAGAGCCCGAGCCTGCGACTGCAACGGATGCCCCGCAGCCCGAGCCGAATGCGCAATGATGGAAACAATTAAGGATTACCTGTGACTGGCTTGTTTATCACCCTTGAAGGTCCGGAAGGTGCTGGCAAAAGTACCAATCGCGAATACTTGGCGGCACAGCTGCGCGCGCAGGGCGTTCAGGTATTGCTGACCCGCGAGCCGGGCGGCACTCCGCTGGCCGAGCGTATTCGCGAACTGCTGCTGGCTCCCAGTGATGAAGCCATGAGTGCCGACACCGAACTGCTGCTGGTGTTTGCCGCGCGCGCACAACACCTGGCCGAGGTCATTCGCCCGGCTCTGGCCCGTGGCGAGGTGGTGCTTTGTGATCGGTTTACCGATGCAACCTACGCTTATCAAGGTGGTGGCCGCGGCCTGTCTCAGCAGCGTATTGCTGTGTTGGAAGAGTTTGTTCAAGGCGATCTGCGGCCTGATCTGACGCTGGTATTTGACCTGCCGGTGGAAATCGGTCTGTCACGTGCCGCAGCACGTGGCCGACTCGATCGCTTCGAGCAGGAAGGCCGGGCTTTCTTCGACGCGGTGCGCTCGACTTATCTGCAGCGGGCGAAGGCTGATCCTGCGCGGTATCGTCTGGTGGACGCGGCCCAGCCGCTGGCCGACGTTCAGGCTTCCCTTGATACATTGCTGCCGCAGTTGCTGGAGCTGCGACGTGGCTGAAGCCTACCCCTGGCAGGCATCACTCTGGCAGCAGATGGCCGGTCGTGCTCAACACGCTCATGCCTATCTGCTGCACGGTCCGGCCGGTATCGGCAAGCGGGCACTGGCCGAGCGCCTGATGGCCAGCCTGCTGTGCAAGGCTCCCGAAGCGCTTGAGGCCTGCGGGCATTGCAAATCCTGCCTGCTGCTGGCGGCTGGCAGTCATCCGGACAACTATGTGCTGGAGCCGGAAGAAGCAGACAAGCCGATCAAGGTTGATCAGGTCCGTGACCTGGTGAGCTTTGTGGTGCAGACCGCCCAGATGGGCGGTCGCAAGGTGGTGCTCGTCGAGCCGGTGGAAGCGATGAACATCAACGCTGCCAATGCCTTGTTGAAGAGTCTTGAGGAGCCGTCGGGCAATACCGTTCTATTGCTGGTCAGCCATCAGCCGAGCCGCTTGCTGCCAACGGTCAAAAGTCGCTGTGTGCAGCAGGCCTGCCCATTGCCCAGTGAACAGATGAGTCTGGACTGGCTGGGCAATGCCCTGCCTGATTGCACGCAGGAAGAACGGTTCGAATTGCTGACGCTGGCAGCGGGTTCGCCGCTGGCTGCCGTGGCACTTTACACGCAAGGCGTTCGCGAACAACGCGCGCTGGTGGTGGATGGCGTCAAGAAGCTGCTCAAGCAACAGCAATCGGCTACCCAACTGGCCGAAGGCTGGAAGGACATCCCGTTGTTATTGTTGTTCGACTGGTTCTGTGACTGGTCGCACCTGATCCTGCGCTATCAGATGACGCAGGACGAGGAAGGCCTTGGTCTGAGCGACATGCGCAAGGTCGTTCAATACCTGGCGCAGAAGTCTTCTCGCGCAAAAGTGCTGGAGATTCAGGACTGGATTCTGGCACAGAGGCAAAAAGTCATGTCCAAGGCCAATCTAAACCGGGTCTTGCTGCTTGAAGCATTACTGGTGCAGTGGGCAGGCCTGCCAGGACAGGCGTAGACTCTGCGTTACCCGGAACCGTTGAGGTGTTGTCATGAGTCTGCCGCTGAACACAGGTCCACGTAATGGCATTCTGTCCTTGACCATCAAGGACAAATCCGTGCTTTACGCTGCCTACATGCCATTCATCAGAAACGGCGGCCTGTTCATCCCCACCAGCAAAAGCTACAAGCTGGGTGACGAAGTGTTCATGCTGCTCAATCTGATGGACGAACCGGAGAAGGTTCCGGTGGCTGGCCGCGTCGCCTGGATCACGCCAAAAGGTGCGCAGGGCAACCGGACTGCCGGTGTCGGCGTGCAATTCAATGATGGCGACAATACCGCGCGCAATCTGATCGAAACTCATCTGGTCGGTGCTCTGAAGTCCGATCGTCCAACCCATACGATGTAGTTGTGTTTTAACCCATGCTTGTAGATTCCCATTGTCACCTCGATCGCCTTGACCTTGCCCAGCACAATGGCTCGCTGGATGCAGCCCTGGAAGCCGCCCGGGGCAGGGGGATCGGGCATTTTCTCTGTATCGGTGTCAGCGCCGACAATGCAGGCGCGGTCAAGGCGCTCGCCGAGCGCTACGCCGATGTCGACTGCTCGGTAGGCATTCATCCGCTGGACGTGAAGCCCGGTGAGATGCCGCCTCTGGACTGGTTGCTCAAGGAGCTGGATCACCCGCGAGTGGTGGCGATAGGTGAAACCGGTCTGGACTATCACTACGAACCCGAAGCTGCCGAGCTGCAGCAGGCTTCTTTTCGGTTGCACCTGGAGGCAGCCAGTGTCACTGGCAAGCCGGTGGTCATCCATACCCGTGGCGCGCGCGCCGATACATTGAGCCTTCTGCGTGATGCGGCACTGCCTCAGGCGGGCGTTCTGCATTGCTTCACCGAAGACTGGGAGATGGCCAGGGCGGCGCTGGATATGGGTTACTACATCTCGCTGTCCGGCATCGTGACCTTTCGCAACGCCGACGCCCTGCGGGATGTCGCAAGGCAAGTCCCCGCTGACCGGCTGCTGGTCGAGACCGATTCCCCGTACCTTGCGCCTATCCCTTATCGGGGCAAACCGAATCTGCCGCAGTACGTACGCGAAGTTGCCGAGTTTCTTGCGATGCTACGGGGCGAGTCCTACGAGCATTTCGCCGAGCAGACCACCGCTAACTTCGCTCGCCTGTTCCCGCTGGCGCATGTTCAACGCTGAGTGGCGTACACGTTGACTGACGGCAAATCGCGGGCAAAAAAAACCCGGATTCTGGGGGGGTGAAGCCGGGTTAAGACCATTAGGAGTAAAACAAAGGCACGCTAGTCCTTAGGCACCTTTACTGGCGAGTCATTTGGGGAATGATGACCCGTCAGTGGCTTAAGTATTGCCCAGCATGGCGTACCGTCCAGTGCCTTGTGATCGTTTTTTAAACAGTTTTGGAATACTAAAGCGATTCTTGAGTCCTTGATGAGCACTTTTTGCCGGACGGGATACAAGGCCATCGCATCAAATTTGCCCGTGTACGCCAGCAGGTCAGGCATGCCGAGGTTTTTCAGTGCCTGGTCGGAGTGTTCGAGTGGAGTTTTCCAACGGTTTTCTACTGAGTCTGTCGTTATGCCTGGATATTGGCCTGGCAAACATAGCCATGATAACGCTGTCCATGCAGCGCGGCTTTTCCAAGGGGCTGTGGCTTGGGTTGGGAACCTGCGTCGGCGATCTGGCCTATGCGGTCCTGGCCATGCTCGGCATGGCGGTGCTGCTGCAATATGAAGCCGTACGCTACGTGCTCTGGCTCGGCGGTACGGCGGTGTTGGCCTGGTTCTGCTTCAGGATGGTCATGAGTGCCACCGCGGTCAGTGCCGGCCTCGATAATCAGGATGTTCAATCGGAAAAATCCAGCCTGGCGTTGTTCCTGCGCGGAATTTTTCTGGCGATGTCATCACCCAGCGCCATTCTCTGGTTTGCTGCAGTCGGCGGTGCGCTGATTGCTCGACAGGGTTCTGATCTTGCCAGTGCCTCGACCTTTCTTGCCGGGTTCGTTGCGGCGGGTGTGGTCTGGTCGATCTCGCTGTGTGCACTGGCACATCAGGGTGGGCGTTTCATGGGGGAGCGGATGTTGCGCTGGTCCTACATTGCCTCGGCGCTGATCTTTGCCTATTTCACGTTGTATGTAGTGATCACGGGTTACCTGGAGTTTGTCGCTGCATCCCCTGTACTGCCTGCGTCGTAGCATGCCGTCGTGTGTCCGGTTTTCGAAGTGAACGCCAAAATGCGAATTTTTCACCGGTTTCGTTCATAAAGGTCGACAAGTAAGGATGATCCGTGCAATTTAGCGCCGATTGGGCATAATACCCGGCTTCGATTTCGATCCTGACAGACCTCTCTATGCAGAAAGAACCTCGTAAGGTCCGTGAATTTCGCCGCCGTGAGCAGGAAATTCTCGACACCGCGCTAAAGCTGTTCCTGGAGCAGGGCGAAGACAGCGTCACCGTCGAGATGATCGCGGACGCCGTCGGCATTGGCAAAGGCACCATCTACAAGCACTTCAAGTCCAAGGCAGAAATCTACCTGCGCCTGATGCTCGACTATGAGCGGGACCTGAACGAGCTGCTGCACTCCGCTGATGTCGACAAGGACAAGGAGGCGCTCTCACGTGCCTACTTCGAATTCCGTATGCGTGATCCTCAGCGCTATCGTCTGTTCGACCGCCTGGAGGAAAAAGTGGTCAAGGGCAATCAGGTGCCCGAGCTGGTCGAAGAGCTGCACAAGATCCGCGCCTCCAACTTCGAACACCTGACCCTGCTGATCAAAGGCCGCATCACCGAAGGCAAGCTCGAAGATGTCCCGCCTTACTATCACTACTGTGCCGCCTGGGCGCTGGTGCATGGCGCCGTTGCGCTGTACCACTCGCCGTTCTGGAGCAATGTGCTGGAAGATCAGGAAGGCTTCTTCCACTTCCTTATGGACATCGGCGTGCGTATGGGCAACAAGCGCAAGCGCGATGCCGACGTCATCGCCGAGCCCAAACCTGACCCTGCTACGGAATAACGCCCCGGCCCGGTCTTGAGCATCTGCTTCAAGGCTTTGGTGCCTGCTGTGCCAGAGATGGCGCGGAAGCTGCATCCGACGACCATTCGCCGGTTTTCCGTCACCGGTATTTGGGAGGGGATGATGCGTAGCCTGGTTATGCTGCTCGCGCTTTTGGCGTTGAGTGGCTGCATGAAAGTCAGTGACATGGGCGAGGGGGTTCGCGAGCAATTCAGCGATGCGGGTCTGCTCGATCACAGCGACACTCGCCGTACTGCCAACTGGCGTGTGCAGCCCGACTCGTTCATTTACATCGCGCAAGGTGCCTTCGTGCCACCAGGCAATGCCTATCCGCGGCCCAATGTGGTGGCTGAAGAGGCCTTCAAGGGGTTCATCGAGTACTTCCCGATGGTCCGCCGTGCCCGTGGGCCAATGGGCCTGGATGAGGCCATGATCGAGGCGCGCAGTGCAGGCGCACATTATTTGCTCTACACCCGTTTTGCCAAGGCCGATGATCGCATCGGCACCGGCGATCAGTGGGCCGATCAGGAAGCCGTGGACCGTCTGGGTGTCGACAGCGGTGTCATTCAACTGATGCTGATCGAAACCAGCACCCGTTACCTTATCGACAGCGCGCGCATTCGCAGCCGTGGCGGATTGCTGACGCTTTACGACAAAAGCCCCGAAGATTTGCTGGGTCCGCCTCTTGAGGACTACGCTCGTACCTTATTGGGCGTCGAACGTTAAGCCAGCGTCAGGAGAGTGGAGTGACCGATTCAAACAAGGCGGGTGATCTGTTTGCGCAGATCCCCAAAACCAAGGGGTTGCCGCCTGTTCATTTGTGGAATCCGGATTTCTGTGGCGATATCGACATGCGTATCGCCCGAGACGGGACATGGTATTACCTGGGCACGCCGATCGGCCGCAAACCAATGGTCAGGTTGTTCTCGACGATCATGCGTCGCGACGGCGATGAATATTTTCTGATTACCCCTGTCGAGAAAGTTGGCATCAAGGTCGATGACGCGCCTTTTGTCGCCGTAACCCTTGAGGTGCTGGGAGAGGGTGAGGGTCAGGTGCTGCGCTTCCTGACCAATGTCGAGGATCAGACTGAAGCGGGGCCGGAGCACCCTTTGCGGGTTGTGACAAACCCTGATACTCAGGAGCCAGCGCCGTATATCCATGTGCGGAGCAATCTTGAGGCGCTGATTCACCGCAATGTCTTTTATCAACTGGTCGAGCTGGCGGTCTCCCGCGAGATCAACGGGCAGCGCTGGCTGGGTGTCTGGAGTCACGGCGTGTTTTTCCCGGTGGGTCTTGAACCTTGAAAAACACGGCTATTTGCCGGCTTGAATTGCCTGTCGCCAGTGCGACAGTTAAAGTGCCGCTCCCTGATTTCCCTGAGGTTTTTGCATGAGCCAGTCCTTTGATATCGCCGTAATCGGCGCAACCGGTACTGTCGGCGAAACCGTTGTCCAGGTGCTGGAGGAGCGCAACTTCCCGGTCGGCAATCTGCACCTGCTGGCAAGTATCGAGTCTGCTGGTCACTCGGTGCCGTTTCGGGGCAAGAATGTACGCGTACGGGAAGTCGATGAGTTCGACTTCAGCAAGGTGCGCCTGGCATTCTTCGCCGCTGGCCCGGCGGTAAGCCGCAGTTACGCCGAAAAGGCCGTGGCGGCGGGGTGCTCGGTCGTCGACTTGTCCGGTGCATTTCCCGCCGTGCAGGCACCTAATATCGTGCCGGAAATAAATGCTACGCTTTTGCACAGCGGCGCGACCGCCTCGCTGGTGGCCAGCCCGAGCGCCTCTGCCACTGCGGTCGCACTGGCTTTGGCGCCGTTGCGCGGGTTGATCGATATCCAGTCGGTGACAGTAACGGCCTGTCTGGCGGTCTCCGCACTCGGGCGCGAAGGCGTCAGTGAGCTGGCGCGTCAGACTACCGAGCTATTGAATGTCCGCCCGCTGGAAACCCGCTTTTTTGATCGTCAGATGGCGTTCAACGTACTGGCCCAGGTGGGGACGCCTGACGAGTCGGGGCATTTGCCGCTGGAAAGGCGTCTGGTCGATGAATTACGCGAACTGCTGACGCTGCCATTGCTCAAAGTGTCTGCTACCTGCATTCAAGTGCCGGTGTTCTTTGGCGACAGCTTTACCGTAACGCTGCGCACCGCAGGTTCGGTCGATGTTGCGGCGATCAATGCGGCACTCGAGTCTGCCGCCGGAATCGAACTGGTCGAGGAGGGGGATTACCCTACGCCGGTGGGTGATGCCGTAGGGCAGGACGTGGTTTATGTGGGGCGCGTTCGGGCGGGAATCGACGATCCCGAGCAGCTGAATCTGTGGCTGACGTCAGATAATGTGCGAAAAGGCGCTGCGCTCAATGCTGTGCAGGTTGGCGAATTGTTGATAAAAGACTATGTGTAAAAGATACTTGGCAACAATTTGAATAATTGTTTTAGCGGCGATACGCCTTACACCCAAATGCAGGACTACCTCCCCGGATCTCGGGGAATCTTTAAACAAGGGATGGGCTATGGTTCAGGTTCGTAAACTGGTATTAGCAATCGCTGCGGCTTCAGCGCTGTCATCGGGTATGGCGCAGGCGCTGGGGCTCGGGGAATTGTCGGTCAAGTCGACCCTGAATCAGCCCTTGGTAGCGGAAATCGAGTTGACTGAGGCGCAGGGGCTTAACGCAACGCAAGTTGTGCCGAGCCTGGCGACCACTGCTGACTTCGCTCAGGCGGGCGTTACCCGTCAGGCATTTCTCAACGATCTCACTTTTACCCCGGTTATCAACGCCAGCGGTAAAAGTGTCCTGCGCATTACTTCCAGCAAGCCGGTGCGCGAGCCTTACGTGAAGTTCCTGGTTCAGGTGCTCTGGCCAAATGGCCGGTTGCTGCGTGAATACAGTCTTCTGCTCGATCCGCCGAAGTTTTCTCCAGAGGCCGCCGCTGCGGCCGCCGCCCCGGCACCAGCTGCTGCTCCTGCCGCACCCGCGCAACTGGCGACAGTCGCGCCGTCGACAGAGGCTGCGGCACCCGAGGCTCCAGCACCTGCCGCCAGTGCGCCGGTATTGCCGCCGCCAGCCGCGGACAAACAGGCACAATATGTCACCGCCAATAACGATACCTTGTGGGAAATTGCCGCGAAGGTACGTACTGGCGGCACTGTCCAGCAAACCATGCTGGCCATTCAGGCGTTGAACCCGGAAGCGTTCATCGGCGGCAACATCAACCGCTTGAAGAAGGGGCAGGTGCTGCGCCTTCCGACTCCGCAGCAAACCACCGCGTTGCCACAACCGCAGGCAGTTGCAGAAGTTTCCCGGCAGTACAGCGCCTGGCGTGAAGGCCGTCGCCTGCCTGCCGGCACGCGCCAGGTCGATGCCACCCGCCGTGATCGCGCTGGCGCTGCTCCTTCAAAGGTCGATACCTCCGACAACCTGAGCCTGGTTTCGGCAAGCGGCAAGCCTGCGGCAAAAGGTGCAGCGGGTGACAGTGATCTTGGCAACAAGCTGGCGGTGGCTCAGGAAGCTCTGGACACCACGCGCCGTGACAATGCCGAGCTGAAAAGCCGCATGAACGACCTGCAAAGCCAGCTCGACAAGCTACAGCGACTGATTGAGCTGAAAAACGGTCAGTTGGCCAAAATGCAGGCCGCCGGTGCAGCTGTGCCTCCGGCTGCTGCCACCCCGGAAGCCACCACGCCTGCCAATGCGGCAGTGCCTGCTTCGCTGGTCGATGCCAATGGAGCTCCGGTCAAACCGGCTGGGGAGATTGCTCCTGAGGATGCATTGCCGGCAGGTGCCGCCGAGGTTGCGACTCCTGCAGCCGACCAGCCGCTGGCTGTGGAGCCGGTGGCTGCAGCCGAAGATGAAGACGTGCTGCAGAAAATCCTCAACAACCCGGTACTGCTTGGCCTGATCGGCGGTGCAGTATTGTTGATTCTGGCCTTGTTGCTGTTGTTCCTGGCGCGTCGTCGCGCTGCGAAGGCCGAAGCCGAGAAGCACAAGCGTATGGCGCGTGCTCTGGCTGAGGAGTCGGATTTTGTTTCAGACATGGACATGAATGCACCGCCAGCCAGCTTCGATGGCCTGGACGTGCCACCACCGAACGTTCGCATGGGGGCTGCTGGTGCCGCCGCTGCCACCGCCGCTCGCGAACGTCCTGCCGATCCGCTGCTTCAGGCCGAGATCCATATTGCTTACGGGCGCATGAATCAGGCTGTCGAACTGCTTGAAGAAGCCGTGAAGGAAGATCCGAAGCGCGATGATATTCGCCTCAAGCTGATGGAAATCTACGCCGAGCAGGGTAATAACAAAGCTTACGCCGCCCACGAACGCAAACTGGTGGCAGCGGGAAAGCGTGAAGCTGAGGTCGAGCAGCAGGAAGAACTTAACTCGACCCTGAAGCCGGTAGCGCCTGTTGCTGCGCCAGCGGTTTCTGAATCTGCTACTGCGTCGGCTGCTCCGGCAGTGGCCGCGGCGGCAGCAGCTGCCAGTGCTGCTGCGCTGGTTGCAGAGCTTGACGCCAAGTATGTTGAAGAGCTGTTGGCCGATGATTCGGCAGAGCAAGAGGTTGAACCTGAGCCTGAAGTCGCTGTAACAGCAGATCCCGAGCCCGCACCTGAAGTGGTTACGCCGCTGGCCGCTGAACCTGCTGAAGAAGCGGACCCGTTCGATCACGATTTTGACTTGAGCCTGGATGAATTCGAAGAAGCGCCCACGCCTGAAGTCACCACTGTGAACGAGCTTGACGACCTGATGCTGGATGAGCCGAAGGTGCAGGCAGCAGCGGATGACGAGGAGCTGAGCTTCGAGTCGATCATGCAGCAACAGGAAGAGGCCCGTGCGGCGACTACGCCGGAAGACCTTGCCGACTTCGATCTGGACCTGTCCGAAGAAGATCCGGCGCTCAAGAACGAGGATGACTTCCTGCTCGGCCTTGGCAATGATCCACTTGATCTGGGTGAAACGCAGTCTGTGCCGCCTGTCAGTGATGACCTTGAGCTTCCGGAAGACTTTGATCTGTCGCTGGCGGACGAGATTGAAACCGATCAGGCCAGCCAGGCATTCGCGACCGAAATCGACGACGTCAATGCCGAGCTGGACCGCCTTTCACAGAATCTCGAGCATCCGCCGCTCGATGAACCAAGGTTCACGGCCGAAGATGCTGCGGCACTGGAAGACGAGCCGGACTTCGACTTCATGGCCGGCACTGACGAAGCCGCGACCAAGCTTGATCTGGCGCGCGCCTATATCGACATGGGCGATGCAGACGGTGCCCGGGATATTCTTGACGAAGTGGTCACCGAGGGCGATGACGGACAGAAAAGCGAAGCGCGGGAGATGCTTTCGCGGCTGGCCTGATCCCCCTAAGGCAACAACCTGCAAACGGCCGCTTATGCGGCCGTTTGCATTTCAATTGTCCGGCTTGGTAGCGTGTTTTTCTTGCGGCCGTATAATGACCGACTTTTTGCGAACCGACAGGCTGTACCACTTTGGCGAACATAGACAACCCGGCAGCCGAAATGGCTGCCGAGGGTTTTTCCCGAATCGCGCTGGGCGTTGAATACAAGGGCTCGCGCTATTGCGGCTGGCAACGTCAGGCATCCGGTGTGCTGACCGTGCAGGAAACTCTTGAAGACGCTTTGTCAAAAGTGGCTGCATCACCGGTATCACTGATGTGTGCCGGCCGCACAGATGCTGGCGTGCATGCCTGCGGGCAGGTGGTGCATTTCGATACGCAGGCCGAGCGCACCATGAAGGCCTGGGTCATGGGCGCAAATATCAATCTGCCCCATGACGTCAGCGTAACCTGGGCCCGGGTCATGCCCGCTACGTTTCATGCCCGCTTCAAGGCCATTGCCCGTCGTTATCGCTATGTGATCTACAACGATCAGATTCGCCCGGCGCACCTGAATCAGGAAATTACCTGGAATCATCGCCCACTGGATGTAGAGCGGATGGCACTGGCAGCCGAGTATCTGGTCGGTACTCACGACTTCAGCGCTTTCCGCGCCGGCCAGTGTCAGGCCAAGTCGCCAGTCAAGCAGTTGCACCACCTGCGCGTGACGCGTCACGGCAAGATGATCGTGATCGACGTGCGCGCCAATGCCTTCCTGCACCATATGGTGCGCAACATCGCCGGTGTTTTGATGACCATCGGCACTGGCGAACGTCCGGTCGAATGGGCGCGAGACGTGCTGGAAAGCCGGGTTCGGCGTACCGGTGGTGTGACGGCCCATCCTTATGGTCTGTACCTTGTTCAGGTCGAGTACCGTGATGAATTTCCGCTGCCCGAGCGTTTTGTAGGTCCGCATTTTCTTACGGGCTTTGCAGAACTGGACGGCTGACGACCCGAGCAGCATTTGCTAACATCCGGGACTTTCCGAAAGGTCTGAGGTTGCTCACTATATGTCAGCCGTTCGCAGCAAGATCTGCGGGATTACCCGCATAGAGGATGCTCTGGCTGCAGCCGAGGCAGGAGCCGATGCAATTGGCCTGGTGTTCTACCCGAAAAGTCCGCGTGCAGTAACAGTGCTGCAGGCTCGCGCTATCATTGCCGCGTTGCCGCCGTTCATTACCACCGTCGGCCTGTTCGTCAACGCCAGCCGCTGCGAACTCAACGAGACGCTGGATGCGGTTGCGCTGGACATGCTGCAGTTTCATGGCGATGAAACACCGGATGAATGCGATGGTTATCATCGCCCCTACATCAAGGCTTTGCGGGTCAAGGCGGGTGATGACATCGCTCAGGTTTGCCGTACCTATCGCAATGCGCGAGGCGTGCTGCTCGACACCTATGTAGAGGGTGTTCCTGGCGGCACCGGAGAAACCTTCGATTGGGCGCTGATTCCGGACGATCTGGATAAACCGGTCATTCTGGCGGGCGGGCTGACGTCGGCGAATGTGGCGCAGGCCATTGCCCAGGTTCGGCCCTACGCCGTGGATGTCAGCGGCGGTGTCGAAAAGAGCAAGGGCATCAAGGATCGGGAAAAGATCCTTGCGTTCATGAGTGCAGTGCATGGCACCTGATGTGACGGTTGCCGGTCGGCCGCCGTCCATAAGCCTGTCCCTGCCACAAGGCATGCGGGTCGAATCAAGTAAGCGGTGGTGCCAGAGTGCAACGCCGTCGTTGTAAAAAATCGGGGTGAGGGATGTGCAGGTCTGGCTTGGGTCGATCGCTATCCTTCATCATCGTCCATACACGAATTTATCCGAGGGCATGCGACTGGCGCGTGATCGCCAGCCGTTCGAGCCACACCGGTACTGGAGATATAAAGCATGAGCAACTGGTTGGTAGACAAACTGATCCCATCGATCATGCGTTCCGAGGTCAAAAAGAGCTCGGTTCCCGAAGGCCTCTGGCACAAATGCCCGTCCTGCGAGGCGGTTCTGTATCGCCCGGAGCTGGAAAAGACCCTGGACGTCTGCCCCAAGTGCAACCACCACATGCGTATCGGTGCGCGCGCACGCCTGAACATTTTTCTGGATGTTGAAGGCCGCGAAGAGCTGGGTGCCGATCTTGAGCCGGTCGACCGTCTGAAATTTCGTGACGGCAAGAAATACAAGGACCGCCTGACCGCTGCGCAGAAGCAGACCGGTGAAATGGATGCGCTGATTTCCATGAGCGGCACCCTGCTGGGCATGCCGGTGGTGGCGTCAGCATTCGAGTTCTCGTTCATGGGCGGTTCTATGGGCGCCATCGTCGGCGAGCGTTTCGTGCGCGCCGCCAACTACGCCCTGGAAAATCGTTGCCCGATGATCTGCTTCGCCGCTTCCGGCGGTGCGCGCATGCAGGAAGCACTGATCTCGCTGATGCAGATGGCCAAGACATCGGCCGTTCTGGCACGTCTTCGCGAAGAAGGCCTGCCCTTTATCTCGGTGTTGACCGACCCGGTCTACGGCGGCGTTTCCGCCAGTCTGGCCATGCTGGGCGATGTCATCGTTGCCGAGCCCAAGGCGCTGATCGGTTTCGCCGGTCCTCGCGTGATCGAGCAAACCGTTCGCGAGAAGCTGCCAGAGGGCTTCCAGCGTAGCGAGTTCCTGCTGGATCATGGTGCTATCGACATGATCATCTCGCGTAGCGAGCTTCGTCCGCGTCTGGGTAACCTGCTGGCGCAGATGATGAACCTGCCGACGCCTCGTTTTGTAGCGCCGGTCATCGAGCCTATCGTCGTTCCACCGGCACCGGCCACGATATGACCTCTACATCCCTGAGCGACTGGCTCGCTTACCTGGAGCAACTGCATCCATCCGCCATCGACATGGGGCTGGATCGTTCTCGGCGGGTAGCGCAGCAGTTGGGGCTGACGCGTCCGGCTCCCAGGGTGATTACGGTAACGGGCACCAACGGCAAGGGGTCAACCTGTGCCTTTGTCGCTGCCTTGTTGCAGGCTCAGGGCTTGAAAGTCGGTGTCTACAGCTCCCCACATTTGATTCGCTATAACGAGCGGGTGAAAGTGCAGGGTGTCGAGGCAACCGACCTGGAGTTATGCGATGCGTTCGCGGCGGTTGAAGCGGCGCGTGGTGATGTAACCCTGACTTATTTCGAAATGGGCACGCTGGCGGCATTCTGGCTGTTCGAACAGGCCCGGCTGGATGCGGTCGTTCTGGAGGTCGGTCTGGGTGGTCGCCTGGATGCGGTAAATCTTGTTGATGCGGATTTCGCGCTGGTCACCAGTATCGGTGTTGATCACGCCGAGTATCTGGGTAACACCCGTGAGTCGGTCGCCTTCGAAAAGGCCGGAATCTTTCGTGCCGGTTGCCCAGCGTTGTGCGGCGATCCGGAACCACCCGAGCCGCTGCTGGCCAAGGCTCGTGAGTTGGGTTGCCCGCTGCTGATGCGTGGTCGTGATTTCGATCTCTCGATAGGCAAGGACAGTTGGGACTGGCGTGGTGTTGCTCACGGCGAACAGGTCGAACTGCGCGGTCTGCCACTGCTGGACCTGCCTATGCAGAACGCAGCGTTGGCACTTCAGGCGTTTGCCTTGCTGGGGTACCCGCTGCAAACGGATGCAGTAGGGCAGGTTCTGGCGCAGACCCGGCTCGCCGGTCGTCTTGATCGCAGAACTGTCAGCTGGCAAGGCAAGCGGCTCAATCTGCTTTTCGATGTGGGTCACAACCCCCATGCGGCGCAATTTCTGGAGCAATGCCTTGCGCGCCAGCCGGTTGTCGGCAAGCGTCGCGCCGTATTTGGCCTGTTGAACGACAAGGACCTCGAGGGTGTGGTCGCGCATCTGGTGTCGGTCATCGATGAGTGGGCCGTTGCGCCGCTTCCTACCTCGCGCAGCCGACCGGCAGAAGAGTTGCATTCGGCCTTGCAGAACCTTGGCGCCTGCGTGACGTCCTATCAGAGTGTTGCGTTGGCGCTGGAAGCTCAGTGCGCGCACGCCACGCCCGATGACGAGATTCTGCTGTTCGGATCATTTTACTGTGTTGCCGAGGCCCTGGAATGGGTGGCCCGGTACACCGATGAGGACGCTGCAAATGGCTTTGCTGGATAACGTATTCAAGCAGCGCATGGTTGGAGCACTGGTGCTGATCGCTGTGGCGGTCATCTTCTTGCCCATGCTCTTCACGCGGGAAGATGAAACGCGTCAGGTGCAGGTCGATGCACCGTCCGCGCCCCAGGCACCTGCGGCTTCGCAGATCCGGGTCGACCCGGTGCCTGTTCCGGAGCCTCAGGCCCTGCCTCAGGAGCCTGTTCCCAGCGACGATGACATGAGCAGCAGCCAGCCGCCTTCCATGCCGATCGCACCTGCCCCAACCACACCGGCCACACCTCCGGTTGCCAGCGCCCCGGCCCCGAAGCCTGCTGCCAAGCCGGCACTTGCGCCTGCTCCGGCCCCGGCAGCCCCGGCAGCCCCTGCGGCACCCGCCAAGCCAGCAGCACCTGCTGGCGTCGATGCCAACGGGCTGTCGATCAGCTGGTCGGTTCAACTGGCAAGCATGTCCAACCGTGCCAACGCCGACAACCTGCAAAAGACTCTGCGAACTCAAGGCTACAATGCTTACATTCGCACTGCCGATGGCGTTAATCGGGTATTTGTCGGCCCGCTTATCGAGCGTGCCGAAGCTGATCGTCTGCGCGATCAGCTCGACAAACAGCAAAAGCTCAAAGGTATTGTGGTGCGCTTTCAGCCTGAGCGGGGCTGACCGTTCGGCACCTCGTGCCCTTGCGTTAAAGGAAAATGCCTCGCGCCGGTAATCGCTGCTTACCGGCAGGCGGGCGCTCTGCTAAAATGCGCCGCCTTATCCGTCTGCAGGCTGCAACGTGCCATTTACTCCGGTTGACTGGGCAATTCTGGGAATTGTCGCCATCTCCGCCCTGATCAGTCTGAAGCGCGGCTTCGTAAAAGAAGCACTGTCGTTGACGA
The DNA here is from genome assembly GCF_032587795.1 of Pseudomonas syringae group sp. 247E2. Classification (NCBI taxonomy): domain Bacteria; kingdom Pseudomonadati; phylum Pseudomonadota; class Gammaproteobacteria; order Pseudomonadales; family Pseudomonadaceae; genus Pseudomonas; species Pseudomonas syringae group sp. 247E2. The sequence goes on from NZ_JAWHPK010000015.1 coordinate 536,587, forward strand.
CGTGGATCATTGCAGGCGTTGTGGCCTGGATGTTTGGCGCGGGGCTGTCGCAGTATCTGGTCAATTACATAGAAACACCTTCGGCCCGCGTGATTGCGAGCTGCACCATTCTTTTTGTCGCCACCTTGCTGGTAGGCGCCATGGTCAACTTTCTGATAGGCGAGCTGATTCGCGTCACCGGGCTTTCCGGGACCGATCGTTTTCTCGGCATGGTCTTCGGCGCAGCGCGCGGAGGCCTGCTTGTCGTTGTAGCGGTAGGGCTGTTGAGCCTGGGGCCGGTGCAGCAGGATCAATGGTGGCAGCAGTCCAGGCTGGTGCCGCAATTTCTCATGGTCGCTGACTGGTCGAAAAACCTGATTCTAGGGATGTCCAGCAAGTGGCTCGCCAGCGGCATCAGCGTACCCGCTGATCTGCCGTTCAAGGAACAGATCCTGCCGTCTACAATGCCGCAGGATGTGCTCGGTAAATCCAGTTCCACTAAGTAGGGGTTGTGTCGCATGTGTGGCATCGTCGGTATCGTCGGCAAGTCGAACGTCAATCAGGCGCTGTATGACGCGCTTACCGTCCTCCAGCACCGCGGCCAGGACGCTGCCGGTATCGTAACCAGCCACGATGGCCGGTTATTCCTGCGCAAGGACAACGGATTGGTGCGTGATGTGTTTCATCAACGCCATATGCAGCGCTTGGTCGGGCATATGGGCATCGGTCATGTGCGCTATCCAACGGCGGGCAGCTCGACGTCTGCAGAGGCCCAGCCGTTCTACGTCAACTCGCCTTATGGCATCACGTTGGCGCACAACGGCAACCTCACCAACGTCGAACAACTGGCCAAGGAGATTTACGAATCCGACCTGCGCCATGTGAACACCAATTCCGATTCGGAAGTGCTGCTCAACGTTTTCGCCCATGAGCTGGCCGTGCGTGGCAAGTTGCAGCCGACCGAAGAGGATATCTTCGCCGCAGTGACCGACGTGCATAATCGCTGCCGTGGCGGCTATGCGGTCGTGGCAATGATCACCGGCTACGGCATTGTCGGCTTCCGTGACCCGGACGCCATTCGTCCTATCGTGTTTGGCCAACGTCATACCGACGAAGGCGTCGAATACATGATCGCGTCGGAAAGCGTGTCGCTGGACGTGCTCGGCTTTACCCTGATTCGCGACCTGGCACCGGGCGAAGCGGTCTACATCACTGAAGACGGCAAGCTGCATACCCGTCAGTGTGCGGCCAACCCCAAATATGCACCGTGCATCTTCGAACACGTTTATCTGGCACGTCCTGACTCGATCATCGACGGCATTTCGGTCTACAAGGCGCGTTTGCGCATGGGCGAGAAGCTGGCCGACAAGATCCTGCGCGAGCGTCCGGATCACGATATCGATGTGGTCATCCCGATTCCGGACACCAGCCGTACCGCTGCGCTGGAGCTGGCCAATCATCTGGGCGTCAAGTTCCGCGAAGGTTTCGTCAAGAACCGCTACATCGGCCGGACCTTCATCATGCCGGGCCAGGCAGCACGCAAGAAATCCGTGCGTCAGAAGCTCAACGCAATCGAGCTGGAGTTCCGCGGCAAGAACGTGATGCTGGTGGATGACTCCATCGTGCGCGGCACGACCTGCAAGCAGATCATCCAGATGGCCCGTGAAGCCGGTGCCAAGAATGTCTACTTCTGTTCGGCGGCCCCGGCCGTGCGCTACCCCAACGTCTACGGCATCGACATGCCGAGTGCTCACGAGCTGATCGCCCACAACCGTTCCACTCAGGACGTTGCCGACCTTATCGGTGCCGACTGGCTGGTTTATCAGGATCTGAATGACCTGATCGAAGCGGTCAGTGGCAGCAAGAAGATCAAGATCGACAACTTCGACTGCTCGGTTTTCGATGGCAAGTACGTGACCGGTGACATCGACGAGCATTATCTGAACAGGATCGAGAGCGCGCGTAACGACGCCTCCAAGATCAAGACTCAGGCCGTGAGCGCGATCATCGATCTGTACAACAACTAAATTGGACAAGGAGTGGGCGGCATGACTCAGGAATGGGATGCAGGTCGGCTGGACAGCGACCTTGAAGGTGTGGGTTTCGATACCCTTGCCGTACGTGCCGGGCAACACCGCACCCCGGAAGGTGAGCATGGCGATCCCATGTTCTTCACCTCCAGCTATGTCTTTCGCACGGCTGCCGATGCGGCCGCGCGTTTTGCTGGCGAGGTGCCCGGCAACGTCTACTCGCGTTATACCAACCCGACCGTGCGCTCTTTTGAAGAGCGCATCGCCGCGCTGGAAGGCGCCGAACAGGCCGTTGCTACGGCCACCGGCATGGCGGCGACCCTGGCGGTCGTGATGAGCCTGTGCAGTGCCGGGGATCATGTGCTGGTGTCGCGCAGCGTCTTTGGCTCGACCATCAGCCTGTTCGACAAGTACTTCAAACGCTTTGGCATTGAGGTGGATTACGTTCCGCTTGCAGAGCTGAGCGGCTGGGACGCGGCGATCAAGCCCAACACCAAAATGCTGTTTGTCGAGTCGCCGTCCAATCCATTGGCCGAGCTGGTGGATATCGCTGCACTGGCTGAAATCGCTCACGCCAAAGGTACGATGCTGATCGTCGACAACTGTTTCTGCACGCCGGCCTTGCAGCAGCCGCTGTTGCTGGGTGCTGATATTGTCGTGCATTCGGCTACCAAGTTCATCGACGGCCAGGGTCGTTGCATGGGCGGTGTGGTTGCCGGCCGCAGCGAGCAGATGAAAGAAGTGGTCGGCTTCCTGCGTACTGCCGGGCCTACGCTCAGCCCGTTCAATGCGTGGATCTTCCTCAAGGGTCTCGAAACCCTGAACCTGCGCATGCGCGCTCACTGTGCCAATGCCCAGGCACTGGCACAGTGGCTCGAGCAGCAGGATGGCATCGAAAAAGTCCATTACGCGGGGCTGAAGAGCCACCCGCAGCACGAGTTGGCCCAGCGTCAGCAAAAGGGTTTCGGTGCGGTGGTGAGCTTCGAGGTCAAGGGTGGCAAGGACGGCGCATGGCGCTTCATTGATGCCACGCGACTGATTTCGATCACCGCCAACCTGGGCGACAGCAAAACCACGATCACTCACCCGAGCACCACCTCTCACGGCCGTCTGGCACCTCAGGAACGTGAGGCCGCAGGTATTCGCGACAGCCTGATTCGGGTTGCAGTGGGGCTGGAAGACGTGGCTGATCTGCAGGCTGACCTGGCCCGTGGTCTGGCGGCGTTGTGAGTAGCGAGGCCAGCAAACCGGCCAGTGGCAAGCCGGGTGAGGCGTGGGCGTTGAAATTTTCCAGCGTCCACAATGGTCGTGTCGCCCTGGTGACCGGTGCCGCTCGTGGGATCGGGCTCGGCATTGCAGCGTGGCTGATTGCCGAAGGCTGGCAAGTCGTGTTGACCGATCTGGATCGTGCGCGTGGTTCGAAAGTGGCGGGTGCGCTGGGTGAAAATGCCCTGTTCATTGCCATGGACGTTGCCAGTGAAGAGCAGGTCGCAGCGGGCGTGGCCGAGGTGCTTCGGCAGTTCGGTCGTCTCGATGCGCTGGTGTGCAACGCAGCGATCGCCGACCCTCACAACACTACGCTGGAAAGCCTTGAGCTGTCGCACTGGAATCGGGTACTGGCTGTCAATCTTGGTGGCCCGATGCTGCTCGCCAAGCATTGCGCGCCTTACCTGCGTGCGCACTGTGGCAGCATCGTCAACCTTACCTCTACTCGATCCCGCCAGTCCGAGGCCGATACCGAAGCTTATGCGGCCAGCAAGGGCGGCCTGATGGCGCTGACGCACGCGCTGGCAATCAGTCTGGGGCCGGAGATACGTGTAAACGCCGTCAGTCCCGGCTGGATTGATGCGCGCGACCCCTCGTTGCGCAAGGCCGAGCCGTTGTCCGAGACCGATCACGCCCAGCATCCTGCCGGCAGGGTAGGGACGGTAGAAGATGTGGCCGCGATGGTTGCGTGGTTGTTGTCCAGAAACGCCGGTTTTGTGACCGGGCAGGAATTTGTGGTCGACGGCGGCATGACGCGCAAGATGGTCTACGCCGAATAGTTTCGTGCAGTCTGCCAACATTGACTCTTTGTTGTGCTTTTGATGTGTGGTAGCGGTTTTGCGATTGAGCCTGTTTTTTAAAAAACTTCAATCAGGCTATTGACTTAGGTTCGTTAGGTGCGTAAATTTCGCGGCCTCAACGAAGCAAAGGGTGATTAGCTCAGCTGGGAGAGCAGCTGCCTTACAAGCAGCGGGTCGGCGGTTCGATCCCGTCATCACCCACCATTGTTGAGTTTGAAAGCTGAAGTACGAGGGCTTTCAAAGTATCAAAAGGACGCAAGTCCACAATGCGCAGCGGTAGTTCAGTCGGTTAGAATACCGGCCTGTCACGCCGGGGGTCGCGGGTTCGAGTCCCGTCCGCTGCGCCATATTTGTACAGATCGGGTTCGCCGGGTCTGCGATTGAAAAACCCAAGGGTCTTTCAGTCATGAGTACAGGAAGCAAACTACCGAAGGTTTGTTTCAAACAGGTTTACAGCGATACGCAGCGGTAGTTCAGTCGGTTAGAATACCGGCCTGTCACGCCGGGGGTCGCGGGTTCGAGTCCCGTCCGCTGCGCCATACACCGCTTCAAGGCCCTTGAACTCCTTGAAGCAAACACGAAAGCGACCCTCGGGTCGCTTTTTTGTTGTCTGCGTTTTGTCCGTAGGCGAGTAGGGTGGTTGGCCTGAACACGTGTTGTATCCAAATCCTTTTGATCTGTACGTTGATCCAGCGTCGGCCTTGTTGCAGACTTACCGCCATTTCCCAGTTCGCAGTCTTGCTGGCAGTCTTTTCCTTCCTCAGGATTTTCGATGTTTAAGCTACTGAACGTTCGTACCGCATTCTGGATCTCTGCCGTGTTGATGGCAGCTGGTTGTTCATCGCCGAAGCAGGCGGTTTATGACCACGAACATTTCGATGACGCCGGGACCTTCTCCCGTAGTTATCCCGCCACCGACCTGGCTTATTGCGAAGCGGGGCGGCGTGCCTTGTTGAGCCAGGGCTATATCATCACCAGCAGTGACCCGAAGATGATTGCCGGTCGCAAGAGCTTTCAACAGACCGGCGATGCGCATATTGAAATCAGCTTCAATCTGGTGTGCGCCGCTGATGCGAAGGATGGCAGTTCGACCATGTTCGCAAACGCTCTGCAGGATCGCTATGCGCTGAAGAAGACCAACAACTCGGCCAGCCTCGGGGTTGGAGTGCTGGGCTCTGTCTCGATGCCGATAGGCTCCACTGACGACTCGATGGTCAAGGTGGCCAGTGAAACCGTGTCATCGGCGAAGTTCTACGAGCGCTTTTTCGGTCTGGTGGAAAACTTCCTGCCACCGGAAGTGAAAAAGGCTGCGCATATTGTCGAGAAGCCCAAAGCAGATCTGGGTGTTCCTGATGTAGCCCCTGCCGCAGCCGAGCCGGCCAAGGCGGCCGAACCCGCCAAACTGGCTCCAGCAGCAACGGAGTCGCCCGCCAAAGCCGAACCCGCTGCCGAATCAGCCACGCCGCCCGCGGCAAGCGAACCACTGCCAGCGCCAGCCGAGCCTGCATCGTTCAAGGCGGAAACGGTCGACACACCGGCAGCCGAGCCAACAGACAGTACCAAGCCAACCGAGGCTGAGCCCGCTCAATAACGGCTGTCGTGATCATGCACGGCGGACGCAGAGCGTCCAGAACTGCATGCCCACGCAGAGCGTGGGGACGATAATCAAGGTGTCCAGAGAACCTCTATCGTGCCCATGCTCCGCGTGGGCATGCCGGTCCGCATGAGGAACGAGAGGTATCCACGTCCTCAGCCCAGAAACAACCGATACGCCGGGTTCTCGCTCTCGTCCCAATACGGGTAACCAATCTCGTCCAGCGATGCGCCCACCAGGTGCCGCTCTTCCTCCGGCACCACCAGCCCGGCAACCACCCGGCCGTCAGCAGCGC
>NZ_JAWHPK010000016.1:0-2507 GCF_032587795.1 Pseudomonas syringae group sp. 247E2
GAGCTGTTCAGCAGCACCCTGAAGGTCTGGGATCACATCGAGGGCACGCACCTTCATCTGCAGATCGCGACCCTTGAAGGCGAGCCGATTCGCCTGCCATTGCTCAGCGGCACGAAAGTCACGCCGCGACAGGCCGATGCGCAGTTCAACCAGATCGTTCCGGTATTACCGTTCGTGGCATTGCCCGGTTCGAAAACGGTGGACGATATGGGTACACCGGTGCTGGCTCGCGCGGGTTATGTGTATGTGTTTTATCAGGAGAAGCTGTGGCGCGAGCTGGAGATCCACGTCAGCGAAACCGGCAACACGTATCACGACATCGACGTGGCCCGATATCGTCAGCAAAACGGGTTTCTAGCGGGCGACCGCAAGGCCACTGGCCAGGCGCTTGAGGACATCTGGCTGCCGGCACTCTGGAACAATCGGCATGTGCAGACGCTACAGTTGTGTTTCTCGGAAATACAGCTCAGCGCGGCACGCCTTGAGCGTCTGGAAAAAGACGCGGCTTCAAGAGATCAGCGCTGCAACAGCCCTGACCTGAGCGGGTCGAAAATGCGCTTCACGGACCTATACAAGGGCAAGCCCGATGGCAAGGCGATGCTCGATGCGTTTTCTGGCTTTGATGCCAAAAACCCTGTCGCCCAGGCACTCATCGCCCCGATCAAGGCGACCCGGCTGAATCTGCAATACAACGCGTTCCCGGTCAGCCTGGCTGCACCGCAGCGCGCCCGCCAGCCCGGTTATGAAAGGCTGCTCGATCATCCGGCGCGGTATCTGTGTGATCTCTCGGGGCAGTATCCGGTCGAGTCCTTCAGAGAAGCCAAGGCATTTCTCGCTCAGGCTGGCAGAGGTGTTGCTGTGCAGGATGTCAGGCACCTGGAGCTGACAGCGATGGCCGACGCGCTGCTCGCCAGTTTGCCGATCGCAGCGGATGCCGAGCCCGTCGATGCGGGCGTGCTCTGGGAAGCGCAGGCCGGTGTCGTCGATGTGCTGGAAAACGCCCGCCAGCGGCAGGTCTGCGGTGTGCTGCTGGACGATGCCTGCTATCGCCTGCGTTATCTGCGACAACGTGTCGATACGTGCCAGCAACTGTTCGCGCTGTGCGCCCGATACGCCGTTCTTCACCCACACCATGCCAGCGCGTTGCTGGTGCAACAACTGGTGGTGCCGCGCAGTATTCGCGGTCAGGAAAACCCGCTGCATGCGGCGATGGCCAAGCTGCATGAGCCTGGCAGGCGAGCGATCAACCAATGCACTGCCACGGTCCAGCGCGCGGTGGTCTGGCGGCACATGCTCAGTGCTCAGGACGCGCTGGTCGCCAGCCTTAAACAAAGCGCCACGGAGCAAATGCTGGCGGATCACCTGAGCCTTGAAGGTTTCGACTACGTGGCGGCGATGTATGAATTGAGTCGGACGCTGGCAACTCTCGCGCTGCTGCCATCCAACGTCGATCCGTTGGCACCCGGTGGCGACATGGTGGATGCGGTCACGGGTGTTGGGGTATGGGATCAGGCCGTGAGCCTTGGGCAGAAGTTTTTGAACCAGACGGCCAGCGATGACACATCGTCCCTGCACCTCATGCTCTGGCCCGAATGCGATCTACAGACCGCTTGCGCGCCTTATGTCATGCCGGTTACAGATGACGAGAACAAAGGCGACGGCCGTTTTCGCGCCACCGAACTGGCCCGTTTCGAGGCTCAGCCAGCGCCTGACCCTATCGCCCAAGTCACACTGGACGCCACCACCCTCGCTAACTTGCTGGCGGGCGACAGCCTGCAGAACTTCTTCCTGATCAACAACGGCAAAGCTACAACAGCGGCGCTGGTCGGGATCTTTGAAAACCTGCAAAGCGCCGCAGATGGCACTGCGAACGCCGTCGCCAAAGCCAGCCAGACTCTTGCGTCAGCCAAAGGTAATGCAAACAGCGCCAATGCCAAGGTCCGGTCGGCAAACGACCGATTGGCCCAGATGCAAGAACGCCTAGGTGCAAACGCCGACAAGATCAACGTCAACCGCCAGGGCCGGGGCGTACAACAACTGCGAAGCATGATGCCCGAGCATTTTGGTGCTGCTTTCCTGATCCGGCGTAATCAGGTCACCTCACAACACTACGTATTCGGTCTGGAAGACCTGCCCGGCAGAGAGTCGCTGCCAAAAACACGCTACGGCGAATACCTGAGACCCGACGGAACGCCATTTGGCGACATCGCCCCACCGCATCCCTCTTCTATCCGCCTGCCCAAGGGCGACCATCTGGTGCTGGTGATCCCACGCGGCCACAAAACCGCGCAGGTGGTCGGCGACATGAACCGAACGCTCAAAAAAGCTCGTGAGGCGGCAGGTGCGGTGGGTGATGCTGAACGGGGTCATATTCGGGCGAAGAGCGGGTTGAGCGAGGCGATAGAGGGACTGGATTCGGAGAAGAACAAGGCGGCTTATCGGGTGCTGGGGTCGACACCGTTTTGTCTGGCGGTGTTGATGTTGGAGGTTTGGAATGTGAGTTCGGA
>NZ_JAWHPK010000017.1:0-137878 GCF_032587795.1 Pseudomonas syringae group sp. 247E2
CTTGCCCGGCAATCGTATCGGGGTCGTCATACGGGTGGATGTAGACGAAACCCTGCTCGTCGACCAGTTTCAGCGAATAGGCCAGCGCCTCGGGGAAGGAGTCGCCGTGCAGCACCACGGCGGCACCCCGCGAGCGCACACCTTCGACCTTGATCTCCGGCGTGGTGCGCGGCATGACGATGGTCGCCTTGATCCCCAATTCGCGTGCCGCCAACGCCAGGCCCTGGGCATGATTACCCGCCGATGCCGTCACCACGCCCCGTGCAGTCTGCTCTGCGGTCAATTGCGCCAGCTTGTTGTACGCGCCGCGAATCTTGAAGGAGAACACCGGCTGCAGGTCTTCGCGCTTGAGCAATACCCGGTTTCCCAGCCGCTCGGACAGCTGGCGAGCGCCGTGCAGCGGGGTTTCGACCGCCACGTCGTAAACGCGGGAGGTGAGGATTTTCTTGACGTAGTGTTCAAGCATCGGGGCGGCATCACTGACGAAGCGGGCAAGGTCGGGAAGTCTACCCTGCGTGCCGAAAGACGACCATACGAATGACAGGGCTTTGCAGCGCAGTCGCCGCTATAATGCGGGCCTTTTTTACATACCCCCTCTTTTTACCTACATCAGGCACCGTGGAGCCCGCATGAACCAGGATCAACTCAAACAGGCAGTCGCCCAGGCAGCTGTCGACTTCATCCTTCCGAAGCTCGATGACAAAAGCATTGTGGGCGTCGGCACCGGCTCCACGGCCAATTGCTTTATTGATGCGCTGGCTAAACACAAGACGGCATTCGATGGCGCAGTCGCCAGCTCGGAAGCTACCGCCGCGCGCCTCAAGGGCCATGGCATTCCGGTGTATGAGCTGAACACGGTCAGCGATCTGGAGTTCTATGTCGATGGTGCCGACGAAAGCGACGAGCATCTGAACCTGATCAAGGGTGGTGGCGCGGCGCTGACACGCGAGAAAATCGTCGCAGCAGTGGCCAAGACCTTTATCTGCATCGCCGACGGCAGCAAGCTGGTGCCGGTGCTGGGCGCATTTCCGCTGCCGGTCGAAGTCATTCCGATGGCCCGCAGCCACGTTGCGCGGCAACTGGTGAAACTGGGCGGCGACCCGGTTTATCGCGAGGGCGTTCTGACCGACAACGGCAATATCATCATTGATGTGCACAACATGAGCATCACCAATCCGGTGGAGCTGGAAGCACAGATCAACGCCATCGTCGGCGTGGTCACCAATGGCCTGTTCGCCGCCCGTCCGGCCGACCTGTTGCTGCTGGGCACCACCGAAGGCGTGAAAACCCTGACGCGCTGATAAAACCGGTCGTGCCCACGCAAGGTGGGCATGCCCCTCACAGGCTCAAGGCTTGCGGAACACGTAAAACAGGTTCGGCTCGCTCACCAGATACAGCGTCCCTTCTGCGTCCATAGCCATCCCTTCAGCCTGCGGCACGTCCTTGCTCAGCCCCATCGCCCCTTTTGCCAGCGAGCCGCTGCCAATCGGATGACCGCTGGTGTCGAGTTCAAGAATGCGCTTCGACTCATCGGACAAGGCCAGCAAATGGCCGCTGGTTTCATCGAATTGCAGGCTGGAAAGGTCACGAACCGACAGTCGGCCATCGCGCTTGCTGTTGGAGATGACCTGCAGATTGCCGGGAGCCTCGGAGTTGGTCCTGGGAAAGCCGCGCACTTCGATGATCTGCACCGGATCACGCTCGCGGGCGACAAACAGGCGCTTGCCGACGGAATCATAGGCCAGCCCTTCATAGCCCTTGTTGCCACTGGCGGTGATGCCCAGCGTCAATTGTTCTGCCTGGGCGGCGTCCAGACTTTTGGTGTTGTCATCGACGTGAATCTGAATCAGCCGGAGCCGGCGCTCATCGCTGATCACATAAGTGCCCGGGCTGATGTATTCGACAGCCTCGGCATCACCGAACCCCACCAGCGGAATGCGCCGCAGCACACGACCGTCCAGGCTCAGCTCGACCAGTTCAGGGTTCTGATTGGTCACCGTAAACAGGCTCTTGCGGTCCGGGTCGTAGCTCAGGCCCGAGACATCATCCTGCAGCCCGTCGATCACCTGTGCTTCGGTGACGACTCGGTACTGATCCAGACCAATGGACTGAAGTGAGTCGGACTGCCAGAACACCTGCCAGTCGAACAGGGCACTTTCAACATAGCGGTATCGCTGATTGGCGATCACGAACACAACGATCAGGGGTACAAGGGCCAGAAGCAGAACTAAAGAGCGAGTAGAGCGACGCATGAAGGGTGACTCAGACAGATTGAGCGGACGGGATTGATACCATGCCATCCTGAAAGCAAGCTTAATGGCATGGTGCTATATTTTTGCCGAATGTGTATCGGCGACCTGTGTAGTTGCCGTCCTGGCTCAGTGCTTGTGAAGCGCCCGGTGAAACGAATAGAACAGGTTCGGTTCGCTGACCATGTACAGCGTACCGGCCTCATCAAGGGCCACGCCTTCTGCGCGCGGAATTGTGTCCTTCAAACCGTTCATGCCGCCCAGCAGGGTCATGAAGCTTACCTGCTCGCCTTGCTCGTCGACTTCCAGCAACAAGTGCGAATCGGCAGACAGCGCGAGCATGTGGCCGGTGCGCGGGTCGATGCTCAATGACGACAGATTGCGCATGTCCAGCGAGCGACTCGACAGCGGTTGCTTGTCGCCTTTCAGCACGTCACTGCCATCACTTTTCCAGGTGTACAGCGCGGGAGGTCGCTCCTCGCCCAGTATCAGCTGCTGACGCTGCGGGTCCCAGGCGATACCTTCGAAGCCCTTGTTCTGGTTGGCAGACTTGCCCAGTTCGTACTGGGGGAAATCCGCGATGTTCAGGGTGGTGGTGTCGGCGTTTACTTTAACGATGGTCAGCTTGTGCTGGCGCTCGTCAGTGATCGCAATCAGGCCATCGTTCATGACGGCAACACCTTCCGGATTGCTCCAGCCCACCAGCGGGATCTTGCGCAGTACATCGCCCGTGAGCGTCAGCTCCACCAGAAACGCATTTTTGCCCATGACCGCAAACAGCGTTTTGGTGACCGGGTTATAGGACAGGTCGGACGCCTCGTCCTTTTCCATGCCCGGCAGCACCTTTGCGTCGATATCCACATGGTAGTCCGGCAGCCAGATACTGGCGTGACGACCTGCCTTGCTCTCGAACCGCTCCTGAAACCAGAGCAGCGCGCGATCATCCCAATGCATGATGAAGGCCAGCCCATAGCCCAGCAAGGCAACCACTAACAACCACGAATACCAGCGCATGTTTCGCAAGTAAGCGAAGCGTTTTTTGTTACGAGGCGGCGCTGCGGCAGTACTGGCCATTCATGTGTTCCTGAGCAAATGAGACTTCATGACGACGTGGTGCCCTTGCGGGGACGGCCGGATTATCCAGAACAGGTGTGAAAAAAACGCAAAATCGGCTGAACTATCAGTCACTCCACAAACAAAAGCCACCCGGGAGTGATCCCGCGTGGCTTTGGGTGCAGCCTGAAGATGCTGTCGGGTTACCTGACGACGCTCTCGAACGGCGTCTGCCCGACCAGTTCCAGTGCGATCTGGTCGCCGGCTTTGAACGGCCCGACACCGGCAGGCGTGCCGGTCATGATCAGGTCACCGGCCTGCAGCGAGAAGTTGGCTGCCATGTGCTGGATCATCGGCACGATCGGGTTGAGCATCATGTTGCTGTTGCCGTCTTGAACCACCTTGCCATTGAGGGTCAGGCGGATACCGATGTCCTCCAGGTCAGGGAAGGTCTCGGCGGGCACGAACGGCGGAATCACCGCAGCGCCGTCGAAACACTTGGCCAGCTCCCATGGAAGGCCTTTCTCACGCAGACGCGACTGCACGTCACGCAGGGTCAGGTCCAGGCCGGGCGCAAAGCCGCTGATCGCGTCGAGTACTTCTTCGCGCGAAGGGTTCTTGCTCAGAGGCTTGCCGATCAGGACAACGATCTCTGCTTCGTAATGCACCGAGCCGCGGTCTGCCGGGATAGTGAAGCCACCCTCCAGCGCAACCACCGCGCTGCCGGGTTTCATGAACAGCAGCGGCTCGGTAGGCACCGCGTTGCCCAGTTCCTTGGCGTGTTCGGCGTAGTTACGCCCGATGCAGACCACTTTACCCAGCGGGAAGTGAATGTTGGTGCCATCGACATATTTGTGCTGGTAGCTCATGACGTCTCCTGAGGCTGTAAGAGGTAGCCTGCTTATTGTTGCGACGGATCAAATGGTTGCGACGGATCAAACGGCGAAGATTTTGCCGGGATTCATGATCCCGTTGGGATCGAACACCGCTTTCAACGCCTTCATGTATTCGATTTCGACCGGCGAGCGACTGTACGTTAAATAGTCACGTTTGGTCATCCCGACACCATGCTCGGCCGAAATCGAGCCGTTGTACTTTTCGACAGTCTCGAATACCCACTTGTTGACCCGGGCACATTTGACGAAGAACTCGTCCTTGTCGAGGCCCTCGGGCTTGAGGATGTTCAGGTGCAGGTTGCCGTCGCCAATGTGGCCGTACCAGAGCACTTCGAAGTCTGGGTAGTGTTCGGCAACGATCGTGTCGATTTCAGCCAGAAACTCCGGCACTTTCGAGACAGTGACCGAGATATCGTTTTTGTACGGTGTGAAGTGCGAGATGGTTTCGGAGATGTACTCGCGCAGCTTCCACAGGTTGCGTAATTGCTGTTCGCTCTGGCTCATCACGCCGTCCAGCACCCAACCCTGCTCGACGCAGTGCTCGAAGGTCGCCAGGGCCTGATCGGCCAGGTCGTCGGTGGTCGCTTCGAACTCCAGCAACACATAGAACGGGCATGGCGTGTCGAAAGGCGACGGCACATCACCGCGCGCCATGACCCGGGCGAAGGATTTGTCCGAGAAGAATTCGAAGGCGGTCAGGTCGAGCTTGCCGTGAAAGGCATGCAGCACCGGCATGATCGAGTTGAAGTCCGAGGTGCCCAGCACCATCGCTGTGAGGTTCTTCGGCGCACGGTCGAGGCGCATGGTCGCTTCGACGACAAAGCCCAGCGTACCTTCGGCACCGATGAACAACTGGCGCAAATCGTAGCCGGTGGCGTTCTTGATCAGGTCCTTGTTCAGCTCCAGCAGGTCGCCCTTGCCGGTGACCACCTTGAGGCCCGCGACCCAATTGCGCGTCATGCCGTAGCGAATGACCTTGATACCGCCCGCATTGGTGCCGATATTGCCGCCGATCTGGCTGGAGCCCGAAGAAGCGAAGTCGACCGGATAATAAAGGCCGCTCTCTTCAGCCAGCGCCTGTAATTGCCGGGTGATCACGCCAGGCTGACAGACCGCCGTCCGGTCGGTGAGATTCAGCTCCAGCACCTGGTTCATGTAATCGAACGAGACGACCACTTCACCGTTGGCAGCCACCGCGGCCGCCGAAAGCCCGGTGCGTCCACCCGAAGGCACCAGCGCCACGAGCCGCTCATTGGCCCAGCGTACGATGGCCTGCACCTGTTCGGTGGTCTTGGGAAATACGATGGCCAGTGGCGCAGGAGTGAACTGCTTGGTCCAGTCCTTGCCGTAAGTTTCCAGAGAACCGGCATCGGTGAGTACCTTGCCGGGGTCAACCAGGGTCTGCAGCTCATCAATCAAAACGCGATCGGTCATTGAATCAACTCTCGAACGATTCATGGGCATCCTGAGAACGGTTCACGTTCGGGATGAGGTTTCGCGGGGCTCATATGCTAGCATACGCCCCCCGTGAGTCGTGCCCAGAGCCGAACCGGGCACCCCCTGCCAATTTTCTTCGGGACACAGGTTTACGCAGATGAGCAAGACTTCCCTCGACAAGAGCAAGATCAAGTTCCTTCTTCTCGAAGGCGTCCATCAGTCCGCTGTCGACGTCCTCAAGGCAGCCGGCTACACCAGCATCGAGTACCACACCAAGTCTCTGCCGGAAGCCGAACTGAAAGAAAAGATCGCCGACGCACACTTCATCGGTATCCGCTCCCGCACTCAGTTGACCGAAGAGCTGTTCGATTGCGCCAAGAAACTGGTTGCCGTCGGCTGCTTCTGCATCGGCACCAACCAGGTTGACCTCAATGCAGCGCGTGAGCGCGGTATTGCAGTGTTCAATGCGCCCTACTCCAACACCCGCTCGGTAGCAGAACTGGTGCTGGCCGAGGCGATCCTGCTGCTGCGCGGTATCCCTGAGAAAAACGCTTCATGCCACCGTGGCGGCTGGATCAAAAGCGCGGCCAACTCTTTCGAAATCCGTGGCAAGAAGCTCGGCATCATTGGCTATGGCTCGATTGGTACGCAGTTGTCGGTTCTGGCCGAAGGCCTGGGCATGCAGGTGTACTTCTACGACACCCTGACCAAGCTGCCACTGGGCAACGCGACTCAGGTGTCCAGCCTGAACGAGCTGCTGGGCATGTCCGATATCGTTACCCTGCACGTGCCGGAAACCTCGGAAACCCAGTGGATGATCGGCGAAAAAGAAATTCGCGCGATGAAAAAGGGCAGCATCCTGATCAACGCGGCTCGCGGCACAGTCGTTGAGCTGGACGCCCTGGCCGACGCGATCAAGGACAAGCACCTGATCGGCGCTGCAATCGACGTGTTCCCGGTCGAGCCACGCTCGAACGACGACATCTTCGAAAGCCCGCTGCGTGGCCTGGACAACGTGATCCTGACCCCGCACATCGGTGGTTCCACTGCCGAAGCGCAGGCCAACATCGGTCTGGAAGTCGCAGAAAAGCTGGTCAAGTACAGCGACAACGGTACCTCGGTGTCGTCGGTCAACTTCCCGGAAGTGGCCTTGCCTGCTCACCCTGGCAAGCATCGCCTGCTGCACATCCACGAGAACATCCCGGGCGTGCTCAGCGAGATCAACAAGGTCTTCGCCGAGAACGGCATCAACATCTCCGGTCAGTTCCTGCAGACCAACGAGAAAGTCGGTTACGTGGTCATCGACGTCGACGCCGAGTACTCGGATTTGGCACAAGCCAAGCTGCAACAGATCAAAGGCACCATCCGCAGCCGCGTTCTGTTCTGATCCGAGCGCCGTGCCCACCCCGTGTGGGCACGAGCGATGGTCTTGCGGGCACCGATCGTTCCTCACGCTCCAGCGTGGGAATGCCGTTCGTGACGCTCTGCGTTATACAAGCACTGACAGCCCTACTTCACATTGATCGTGATCTTCTTCGACTCGACCGACGGGTTCAGCGGCATGTGGCCTTTGTCGCCCATCAGCAATTGCAATGTGTGCTGACCAGGCGGCAGGTTGATTTCGGTTTCAGTCTGGCCCTTGCCGAAGTGGCGGATGTTGTCACTGACCGGCAGCGGCGCATTCATCGCTGGCTGGTCGTTCACATCGATCAGCAGGTGATGGTGACCGGTATCGGGAACATCCACACCCGCAGGCGCGACGCCCATGCCTTTGAGACCGAATTGCACCTTGAACGGTGAAGTCACGGTTTCACCATCCTTGGGCGAGATGATGTACACCTCGGCGCCTTCAGGGGATGCAGTGCGTGGCATATCGGCGGCGCTGACCAGCATGGATGCGCTGAGCAACAGGCCCGCGACCATCGTTCCAGAAAATAAGGATTTCATGATTGCTCCGGTTGCAGTTGACGTAAGTCGACCCTCACACAACAAATCCGTCGGTTCAGGAGTGCTCAAGATAGACCGCAGCCGGGCTCAATGGCTCACTGCATTGATGAAACAGTTTTCATGAACAGGCCACAGGTTACTGAAACAGCTCGTTACCGCGGCGCCTGAACCAGCCCGTCAGTGACAGTCGATCACGGCTGGCAGGCATGACTTCATGGGGAATATCACCGGACAGAAAAACCACCAGGCAACCGCCTGTAGGCTGGACGTCGTAAGCCACATCGTCCTTGAGGTACATGCGCAACTGGCCGCCATGCTCGGGCAGCCAGGCATTGTTGAGGTAAAGCACCGCCGACACCATGCGCTTGTCATCATCGCGAAAGCGATCCACATGCCTGAGGTAGCGGGCACCCGGTGGATACAGCGCAAAATGGCTTTCGTAGTCCTCCAGCCCCAGGAAAAGGCCGCGATTGAGCGCCTGACGCAGGCTTTCCATCAATTCCAGATAGCTGTCGCAACACTGCACCTGCCCCGCTTCAAGCCACTGAATGCGGTCACCACGAATACCTTCGCGTATTTCCTGCGCTGCGCCCTTGCCAATAGCGGCAGGCTCGAGCTCGCCTTCGGCAGCACGTTTTCGGCACTCTTGCTCAAGTTCAAGAGTCAGAGCTTCGGGCAGGAAAATATT
The DNA here is from genome assembly GCF_032587795.1 of Pseudomonas syringae group sp. 247E2. NCBI lineage: Bacteria > Pseudomonadati > Pseudomonadota > Gammaproteobacteria > Pseudomonadales > Pseudomonadaceae > Pseudomonas > Pseudomonas syringae group sp. 247E2. The sequence continues at coordinate 8,271 of NZ_JAWHPK010000017.1, forward strand.
CTGCTGCGACCAGCCGTTGGCGGCCAGGTCGTCGACGATTCGCAACAGCAGTGGGTGGTCAGAGGGTATGCGCATGGCGTGCATAGTATCGATAAGCCATGAAATCCGACAGAGGCGTATACATGTGGTATCACACGCGTGAGATTTCACTCGCCGACGGCACTCATAACTCGACAAATCCACGCTAACACCCGGAGAATAGCGGCCTGCCGACAGGAGTCCCCAATGCGTCGTTTGTTTGTTTTGCTGTTGATGTTCTGCACCTCCCCTGCCTGGGCAGACAGCTACGATCAGTTGTACAAGGCCGCAGGCTGGCCGGAACAGCGCGCGCATTTCAACGATGCTCTCAAGGCTGCTCAACAGCGCTACAGCAACAACCTGCCGCCTGCGGTTTATCAAGCGCTGGTCAATAACAGCAATCAGCGTTTTTCCCCCCAGGCCATGGACCAGCGCGCGTCGAAGCGCCTGCGTGAAAGCCTCAAGGACCCTGCCCCGTCGCTGCAGTTTTTCCAGTCGCCGCTGGGCCGAAAGATCGTCAACGCCGAGCTGACCGCCACCCGCGCCGATCAGCTGGCCAAACATGCCCAAGGGCTGCCGCATATCGAAGCGGATGCAACGCGTCAGTTGTTGATCGGCCATCTGGCCCAGGCACTGCCGGCCAGAGAGGCCGGCGCGGAAGTCAGCCTTGCCATCGCAGGCGTTGCCGCAGACAGCCTGAGCCAGATGATTCCCGGCCTGCTCGGTGGAGGCCAGGCGCAGGGCATGCTCGAAGGCCAGCGCGAGCGCCTGATGGCGCAGATGAGTGCTGATCTGAACAACACGCTGCTGTATGTGTACCGCGACCTGTCCGACCCTGAACTTGAAGAGTTCTCGACCTTCGCCGAGTCACCGGAAGGCAAAGCCTATTATCAGGCAGCACTGGCTGCGATTCGCGCCGGACTGGCGGTTGGGCAAAGTGCGTCGAGCCTGAACCCCTGATCGGTACCGACGGCTTAGCGCAAACGCCCTTCCAGAAAATCAAAGTACCTTGCCCGTAACTCCGGCGATTCATTGGCCAGATGATGCCGGGCGTGCCCCAGCATCAGGATCTGCGGCTGGCTGAACTTGCCTTTCAGAACCGTGAGGTTGTGAGACCAGTCGACCGTCATATCTGCGTCACCTTGAATGATCAACGGGCTGCGCAGGCTGCGCGGCGCGCGCTCAATACGCACAATCCATTGCGACAACGCGCCGACCCAGGCAGTGGGCAGGCGACGCGGCTGCAAAGGGTCCGCCAGGAGAAAAGGCAGGAACGCAGGCGCATTGGAGTTTTCGGTGAAACGCCGGGCAATGCCGTTTACGAACGGTTTGAGCAGGTGATAACTCAGACGCGACCAGCCCCAAGCGCGCGGCCGGACCAGCGGCGCCAGCAGGATCACCTCCCCCTGCGCCGGCGAGTCTGCCCCCTGATGAAGCAGGTGATCCGTCACGATGGCACCACCCATGCTTTGTCCGCACAGGTGCCAGGGATGTGGCAGCCCAAGGCCTTCGGCTTCAGACAGCAGACGTTGCAACACCAGTTGATACTCGGCGAAGTCATTGATACAGGCCCGACTGCCGCTGGACAGGCCATGGCCCGGCAAGTCGCAGGCGATCACGGCGAACCCCTGCTCCAGCGCCCATTCGATCACATGCCGGTATAGCCCCATGTGGTCGTAAAAACCGTGAAACAGAAACAGCGTGGCGACCGGACTGTCAGGCATCCACACCTGCCCGACAACCTCGTAGCCCGCGACATCGAGACGCCCCAGCCAGCTGCGTATGATTTTTTCGCCGCCCAGCCCGGCCAGGCCGTAGAAGCGTTGATAGGCCAGTCCGTCCATGGAAAGCGGGTCGATGATATTCAGCGGCAGCAGGCTGGCGCGCAGTTTATCGGGGTCAAACGTGGCGGACATGTGGCTTCCAGATTCCGGGAAACGGTAAGTAAAATTGTGTAACGATATTCTTCTGTATGCTCCGGCATGGCAAGCTGCTCGGCTGCAATCACACGCTTCACATGCTTAGGCACATCGCCATCAGACTGCACGGTAGCGAACGCTATCTTAATGTTTACTGCGTACTCGATCGCGGTAGGCTTTCGCGCTGTGTTATGCAGGGCGGCCTGTCAGGCTGCTGCCATATTGCACAACCATAGCCTTCGCCCATGCATCACGCCATTCACAGAGAAACCCGGATGAAACGCAGCCTCGTCATTCTAGCCATCATCATCGCCATCCTTGCAGGCGGCGCGGGCTGGTACGTCAATAGCAAACAACCGGTCCGTGATGGCGAGATTGCCATGAGCCATCTTCAGGCACCTGTCACGCTGCGTTACGACGAGCGTGGCGTGCCGCACATCCGGGCAGAGAACGAAGCAGATCTGTACCGAGCGCTGGGTTATGCCCATGCTCAGGACCGGCTGTTCCAGATGGAAATGCTGCGGCGTCTGGCGCGTGGCGAACTGGCGGAGATACTCGGGCCGAACCTGGTCGAGACCGACAAACTGTTTCGCACATTGCGTATTCGCGAGCATGCCGACGCGTATGTCGCACGCCAGGACAAGAACACCCCGACCTGGAAAGCGCTGGAAGCCTACATCGACGGCGTCAATCAGTATCAGGACACCCACGCACGACCGATGGAGTTCGACGCGCTGGGTATTCCCAAGCGGCGCTTCACTACCGAAGACACCGTGAGCATCGGTGGCTATCTGGCGTACAGCTTTGCGGCAGCATTCAGAACCGAACCATTGCTGACGTATGTGCGCGATCAACTGGGCCCGCAGTATTTGAAAGTGTTTGATCTGGACTGGCATCCGGACGGCATGCTCGGTTCTAAACCGGCATTGGCCAGCGCCGACTGGAAAGGCCTGGCGCAGTTGGCCCAGCTGAGCCACAAAGCGCTGGAAGGCGCAGGTCTGCCGCAGTTCGAGGGCAGCAACGCCTGGGTGATTTCCGGCAGCCGTACGCAAAGCGGCAAACCGATCCTCGCGGGCGACCCGCACATCCGCTTTTCCGTGCCTTCGGTGTGGTACGAAGCACAGCTTTCTGCGCCGGGTTTTGAGCTGTACGGACACTTTCCGGGGCTCAATCCGTTCGCGTTTCTGGGCCACAACATGGATTTCGGCTGGAGCCTGACCATGTTCCAGAACGATGACGTGGACCTGATCGCCGAGAAGACCAACCCGGACAACCCGAATCAGGTCTGGTACCACGGGCAATGGGTGGACATGAAACGCACCGAGCAGCAAATCACCGTCAAGGGCCAGGCCCCGGTCACACTGACGCTGCTCGAATCGCCGCACGGACCGATCGTCAACAATGTGATGGGCAAGAACGCCGGCCAGACGCCAATCGCGATGTGGTGGTCATTTCTGGTGTCCGCCAACCCGGTGCTGGATGGTTTCTACGAAGCCAACCGCGCCGACACGTTGGATAAAATGCGCAGCGCCGCCGAGAAGATCCAGTCGCCGGGCCTCAACATTGTCTGGGCCAATGCCAAAGGTGATATCGGTTGGTGGGCTGCGGCGCAACTGCCGATTCGTCCGCAAGGCGTCAACCCGAGCTTCATCCTCGATGGCAGCACCGCGCAGGCGGACAAATCGGGCTTTTACCCATTCAGCGCCAACCCGCACGAAGAAAACCCGGCGCGCGGCTACATCGTGTCCGCCAACTTCCAGCCGCTGTCGCCGACCGGCATGCAGATTCCGGGTTACTACAACCCGGCCGAGCGCGGTCAGGAGCTGAACCGGCAACTGAGCGACTCCACCATCAAGTGGGACCTGGCCGCCAGCAAGGCGCTGCAACTGGGCACGCAGACCGATTACGCACCGAGCATTCTCAAACCGCTGATTCCGGTACTGCGCAGCGTTGTCAGCGACCCGGACGAAATCGCCCTCGTGGAGCGGCTGGCCAGCTGGAAAGGCGATTACCCCGTTGATTCGGTGGGTGCCACACTGTTCAACCAGTTCCTGTTCGACCTGACGGAAGAAACATTCCACGACGAACTGGGCGATACGATGTTCGAAACGCTGCTGTCGACCCGCGTATTGGACGCCGCCCTGCCGCGTCTGGCCGCCGATGCCGATTCGCCGTGGTGGAACAATCGCAATTCACCCCATGAAGAAAGCCGCGCCAATACCGTCAAGGTAGCCTGGCGAGCCAGCGTGTCGCACTTGCGGTCGCTGTACGGCACCAACCCGGATGAATGGGTGTGGGGCAAGGCACACACCCTTACTCAGGGTCACCCGATGGGGTCGCAAAAGCCGCTGGACATGATCTTCAACGTTGGCCCGTATGCAGCGCCGGGCACCCACGAAGTGCCGAACAACCTGTCATCCAGCATCCGCCCTGCCCCGTGGCCCGTCGGCTACGGCCCTTCGACCCGCCGCCTTATCGACTTCGCCGACCCGGCGCATAGCCTGGGTATCAACCCGGTAAGCCAGAGCGGCGTGCCGTTCGACAAGCATTATTCGGATCAGGCCAAGGCGTTTGTGAGTGGCGAGTACGTGCCACAGCGCTTCAGCGAGAAAGACGTGGCAGAGCATACGGAAGGGGTTTTACGGTTAGTGCCGGGGGAATAGCCGCCCCCTGAAATGTGGCTTCTCGTGGGAGCGAGCTTGCTCGCGAACTGTCGGGAGCCGACAGTGAAACCTTCACGCACGGTACATCAGGCACAACCGGGTTTGACTATCGTGCCAATGCTCCGCGTTGGCATGCCTTTCGTGACGCTCCGCGTCACAAGTCTGCGTAGCACCGCGCTATCAAGATCGGACGCAGAGCGTCCAGAGCTGCGCTCCCACGCCGGAGCGTGGGAGCGATAAACCGAGATAGCTAGTTGCTGCCGGTAACCGGCAGTTCGCGAGCAAGCTCGCTCCCACGCCCTCCGGGCACGATCAGGTCTTCACGCCGCAGGCGCACGCCTTGGGTCCGGTTGTTTCCAGGCGTCTGCTGCGCTTTCCTCGATGGCTTGCTGGATGGCACGCTTGCGGCTGTTTTCCGCGCGGCGGGTGAAGAACCAGACCAGGAAGGTCGCCAATGAAACGGCCAGCAGAATCAGGCTCGCCACTGCGTTGATTTCAGGTTTAACGCCCAGTCTCACGGCGGAGAACACTTCCATCGGCAGAGTCGTCGAACCCGGCCCGGAAACGAAGCTGGCGAGCACCAGGTCGTCCAGCGACAGTGCAAACGACATCATGCCGCCGGCTGCCAGCGACGGCGCGATCATCGGGATGGTGATCAGCAAGAACACCTTCCACGGACGCGCGCCCAGATCCATCGCCGCTTCTTCAATCGACAGGTCCAGCTCACGCAGCCGCGCCGATACCACCACTGCCACGTAGGCCGCGCAGAACGTCGTGTGCGCGATCCAGATGGTCATGATGCCGCGCTCCTGCGGCCAACCGATCAATTGCGCCATGGCCACGAACAGCAGCAACAGCGAGAGGCCGGTGATCACTTCGGGCATTACCAGCGGCGCAGTTACCAGCCCGCCAAAGAACGTCCGACCCTTGAAGCGACTGATGCGGGTCAGCACAAACGCAGCCATCGTCCCCAGCGCCACCGCAGCAACGGCGGTGTAGCAGGCGATCTCCAGCGAGCGCATCACCGAGCCCATCAGTTGCGAGTTGTCCAGCAGGCCGACGTACCATTTCACCGACCAGCCGCCCCAGACCGTCACCAGTTGCGAGGCGTTGAACGAGTAGATGACCAGAATCACCATCGGCGCATAGATGAACAGCAAACCCAGAACCAGCATCAGGTTCGAGAATCGAAAGCGGTTCATGCCTTGCCCTCCAGTTCTTTGGCCTGACTACGGTTGAACAGGATGATAGGCACGATCAGCACCAGCAGCATGATGACTGCCAGCGCCGAAGCCACCGGCCAATCACGGTTGTTGAAGAATTCCTGCCACAGCACGCGGCCGATCATCAGGGTTTCCGGGCCACCCAGCAGTTCGGGAATCACGAACTCGCCGACCACCGGGATGAATACCAGCATGCAGCCGGCGATCACACCGTTCTTGGACAGCGGTACGGTGATTTTCCAGAAACTGTTGAAGGTGCTCGAACCCAGGTCGGACGCGGCTTCCAGCAGGCTGGTGTCGTGCTTCACAAGGTTGGCGTACAGCGGCAGGATCATGAACGGCAGGTAGGAATAGACCACGCCGATGTACACCGCCAGGTTGGTGTTGAGGATCTGCAACGGCGCGTCGATCAGCCCGAGCCACATCAGGAATGCATTGAGCAGCCCGTTGTTGCTGAGGATACCCATCCAGGCGTAGACGCGGATCAGGATCGCCGTCCAGGTCGGCATCATGATCAGCAGCAACAGCACGGTTTGCAGGTCCTTGCGCGCGCTGGCGATGGCATAGGCCATCGGATAGCCGATCAGCAGGCACAGCAAGGTGCTGATGAAGGCCATCTTCAGCGAGCCCAGATAGGCCGAAACATACAGGTCATCGCCACTGAGCAAGGTGTAGTTGGCGAAGTTGAGGACCATCTGCAGCTTTTCGTCGGCGTAGCTGAAGATCTCGGTGTATGGCGGGATCGCGACGTCGGCTTCGGCGAAGCTGATCTTGAGCACGATCAAAAACGGCAAGGCAAAGAACAGAAACAGCCAGAGGAACGGCACGCCGATGACCATCTGCCGCCCGTTGGGCTTTATGCGCTCGAACGCGCGCTTGATCTTGCGGATTTTCATGAGCGCAGTACCACGCCGCTGTCGTCTTCCCACCACACGTAGACTTCATCGCCCCAGGTAGGCCGTGCGCCCTGACGCTCGGCGTTGGCGACGAACGATTGCACCAGCTTGCCGCCCGGCAGCTCGACGTAGAACACCGAATGACCGCCCAGATAGGCGATGTCGTGAACCTTGCCGCGTGACCAGTTGTATTCGAAGCCTGGCTGCTCGGTGGTGATCAGCAGCTTCTCAGGGCGCAGGGCGTAGGTGATGTGCTTGTCTTCTACCGACGTACTGACGCCGTGGCCGACATAGATATTGCGCTCCAGCTCGGGACTGCGGATCAGCGCGTGGGCTTCCATGTCTTCGATCACGTCACCTTCGAACAGGTTGACGCTGCCGATGAATTCGCAGACCAGACGGCTGGTCGGGGTTTCGTAGATGTCGATCGGGCTGCCGATCTGCGCGATCCAGCCCAGGTGCATGATTGCGATGCGCTCGGCCATGGTCATGGCCTCTTCCTGATCGTGAGTCACCATTACGCAGGTCACGCCGACGCGCTCGATGATCTCCACCAGTTCCAGCTGCATCTGCGAACGCAGTTTCTTGTCCAGCGCACCCATTGGCTCATCAAGCAACAGCAGCTTGGGCTTTTTGGCCAGCGAGCGGGCCAGGGCCACACGTTGACGCTGGCCTCCCGAGAGCTGGTGCGGCTTGCGCTTGGCGTACTGGGTCATCTGCACCAGCTTGAGCATCTCCGCCACGCGGGCTTCGATTTCCGGCTTGGCCAGCTTGTCCTGTTTCAGGCCAAAGGCGATGTTGTCCGCCACGGTCATGTGCGGGAACAGCGCGTAGGACTGGAACATCATGTTGATCGGACGTTCATACGGCGGCATGTCGGTAATGTCGACACCATCTAGGTAGATGCGGCCCTCGGTCGGGCGCTCGAAACCGGCCAGCATGCGCAGCAGTGTGGACTTTCCGGAACCGGAGCCGCCAAGCAGGGCGAAGATCTCACCCTTGTTGATTTGCAGCGACACGTCGTCCACCGCAATCGTCTCGTCGAACTTCTTCGTGACCCGATCAATCTTGACCAGCACCTCTTTGGGTTGCTGACCGCCTTCGAGGGCTTTCTTGTAGGCGCCGGAGGCAACTGCCATGGGTGAAACTCCCAACAGGTAGGCAACCCGGCCAATACGGCCGGGTGCTGGATTTTTATTTGCCCGACTTGACCTTGGTCCAGCTGCGGGTCATCAGACGTTGCACCTTGGGGGGCAACTCGCTGTTCACGAACAGGCGGTCCAGCACTTCCTGAGGCGGGTAAACCGCTGCATCGGTGCGGATTTTCTGGTCCATGAACTCGCCGGAGGCGGGATTGGGGTTGGCGTAGCCGACTTCATCGCTGACCTGGGCGATCACCTTGGGGTCAAGCATGTAATTGATGAAGGCGCTGGCGGCCTTGATGTTTTTCGAGTCTGCCGGAATAGCCAGCATATCGAACCACAGGTTGCCGCCCTCCTTCGGGATGCTGTAAGCGAGCTTCACGCCTTTGCCTGCCTCTTCTGCGCGCGCCTTGGCCTGGAACACATCGCCCGAAAAACCGGCTGCAACACAGATGTCGCCATTGGCCAGATCAGTGATGTATTTGGACGAGTGGAAATAGGTTACGTAAGGACGAATCGCCATGAGTTTGGCTTCGGCCTTCTTGTAGTCCGCTTCCTTGGTGCTGTTGGGGTCCAGCCCCATGTAGTTGAGCACCGCCGGCAACATTTCATCAGCGGAATCAAGAAACGCTACGCCACAGCTGGACAGCTTCTTGATGTTTTCCGGCTCGAACAGCACCGCCCAGGAGTCGATCTTGTCGACACCCAGCACTGCCTTGACCTTCTCGACGTTGTAACCGATGCCGTTGGTGCCCCACAGGTATGGCACTGCGTACTGGTTACCCGGATCGTTCTTCTCCAGGCGCTTGAGCAGCGCCGGGTCGAGGTTCTTGTAGTTGGGCAGCAGCGACTTGTCGAGTTTTTGGAACGCGCCAGCCTTGATCTGCTTGCCGAGGAAGTGATTGGACGGCACCACCACGTCATAGCCGGTGCGTCCGGCCAACAGCTTGGCCTCAAGGGTTTCGTTGGAGTCGAACACGTCGTACATCGGCTTGATGCCGGTCGCGGCTTCGAAGTCCGCCAGGGTGGTCTTGCCGATGTAATCGGACCAGTTATAAATATGCACGGTGGATTCAGCCTGAGCACTGATCGACAGTGTCAGCCCGGCAGCCGCCAGCAAGGCTTTGGAAAAAATAGAAATAGACAAAGAATGAGTCCTTTTAACAGAGGGGCCTGAGCGCCGGAGGGCGTCCGGAAAACCAAACCGGCGCGCAACTTACCGTCTATGCGTCCAACCAGCAAAGGTTTAGGCAATATTCCTGTCTGTTGGAGGCTGCGCAGCCAAGGCTACGCAGCATCCACAGGTTTGATGACAGGCTTATTTACCTGACTTTATCTTGGTCCAGCTGCGGGTCATGATCCGCTGCGTGGCAGCAGGCAAGTCCGCGATTGCATACAGTTTGGCCTGTACGTCGGCAGGCGGATAAACGCCAGGATCACTGGTGATTTCCTTGTCGACCAGTGCCGTCGCTGCCGCGTTACCATTCGGGAAGCGCACTGCGTTGGTGATCTCGGCCATGATTTCCGGCTTCATCAGGAAGGTCATGAACTTGTAGGCACCTTCAACGTTTTCGGCATCCTTGGGAATGGCGACCATGTCGTAGAAGCTACCGGCACCTTCTTTGGGAATGTTGTAAGCAACTTTTACCTTGCCACCGGCTTCCGCAGCACGGGACTTGGCCTGATAGATGTCACCCGAGTAGCCGACTGCGACGCAGATATTGCCGTTGGCCAGGTCCGAGATGTACTTGGACGAGTGGAAATAGCCAATCGACGGACGAATCTTCATGAACAGCGCTTCAGCCTCGGCGAGCTGCTTCTTGTCCTGAGAGTCTGTCGGGTAGCCCAGGTAATGCAGGGCAATCGGCAGCATTTCGGTCGGCGAATCGAGGAAGCTGATGCCGCACGACTTCAACTTGGCAGCGTTCTCCGGCTTGAACAGCAGGTCCCAGGAATTGACCGGCGCATCGGCGCCCAGCGCAGCCTTGACCTTGTCCGGGTTGATGCCGATACCGATCGAACCCCACATGTACGGGAATGCGTGCTTGTTGTCCGGGTCGCTGACCGAAACGGCTTTGAGCAACGATTCGTTGAGGTTTTTCCAGTTCGGCAGTTTGGATTTGTCCAGTTCCTGGTAGACGCCCGCCTTGATCTGCTTGGCCAGGAAGTTGTTGGACGGCACAACGATGTCATAGCCGGACTTGCCGGCGAGCAATTTGGCTTCCAGCGTCTCGTTGCTGTCGAAAACGTCGTAGACCACCTTGATGCCCGATTCTTTCTCGAACTTGGCAACGGTGTCCGGCGCGATGTAATCGGACCAGTTATAGACGTGCAGCACTTTATCATCGGCCTGCGCAGCGGCGGCCACAACGCCCATCAGGGACAGCGCGAGAAGGGTCTTGCCAAATTTTTTCATGCGTAGCTCCAATGTATTTTTATCACTGACCGTCAGTTAGCGGCTTGTAGCCATTAGTCTGGCAACTTCCAGGGCAGGCTTTCAAGCCGACACCCGTTAAACAACGCACATTGCGCTTGAATCGACCCTTTTTTTGCGGATTCAGCCCTGCAATACCGCCAGCGTCAGATCCAGGCATTTGCGAGCCTTTTCCACCAGTTCGTCGATTTCCGCAAAACTGATCACCAGTGGCGGCGCAATGATCATCGTGTCGCCCACGGCCCGCATGATCAGGCCATTATCGAAGCAGAAGGTTCGACAGATCATCCCGGCGCCCTTGTCGGTGTAGCGCTCGCGAGTGACCTTGTCCTTCACCAGTTCGATGGCCCCCAGCAGCCCGACGCCACGGACCTCGCCCACCAGCGGATGATCGCTCAACTCGCGCAAACGCTTTTGCAAATACGGTGCCGTTTCCGACTTGACCCGTTCGACGATCTTTTCTTCGCGCAGGATACGTATGTTCTCCAGCGCAACGGCTGCCGCCACCGGATGCCCGGAGTAGGTAAAGCCATGATTGAAATCACCGCCCTCGTTGAGCACCGCAACGATTTCATCACGCACGATCAGGCCGCCCATCGGTACATAACCGGAGGTCAGGCCTTTGGCGATGGTCATCATGTCCGGCTTGAGGCCATAAAAATCGCTACCGAACCACTCACTGGTGCGGCCGAAGCCACAAATCACCTCATCGGCGGCGAAAAGGATGTCGTAGCGGGAAAGGATCTCCTTGATCTTCGGCCAGTAGGAATCAGGCGGCACGATCACACCGCCTGCGCCCTGAATCGGTTCGGCAATGAATGCGCCGACATTCTCGACGCCCAGCTCGATAATTTTCTTTTCCAGTTGCTCGGCAGCCCACACACCGAACTCGTCCGGCGTCATGTCACCGCCTTCGCCGAACCAGTAGGGCTGCGGAATGTGGACAACACCCGGAATCGGCAGGTCGCCCTGCTCGTGCATGTAGGTCATGCCTCCCAGGCTAGCACCGGCGACGGTGGAGCCGTGGTAGCCATTGACGCGGCTGATGATGGTTTTCTTGTCTGGCTGGCCTTTTAGAGCCCAGTAATGACGAACCATGCGTAGCATCGTGTCATTGCCTTCAGAACCTGAACCGGTGAAGAACACATGATTCATGCCCTGCGGAGCGATTTCGGAAATGGCTTTGGCCAGTTCCAGCACCGGCGGGTGGGCGGTCTGGAAAAACAGGTTGTAATAAGGCAGCTCACGCATTTGTTTGCTGGCAGCGTCGGCCAGTTCTTCCCTGCCGTAACCAATGGCTACACACCACAGGCCGGACATGCCATCGAGGATCTTGTTGCCCTCGCTGTCCCACAAATAAACGCCCTCGGCACGGGTAATAATACGCGGGCCTTTCTCTTTCAATTGTTTGTAGTCGCTGAACGGTGCCAGGTGATGTTCGCTGCTCAAGGCCTGCCATTCGAGGGTTTGCGGATTATTGTGGGCACTCATGCAGCACTTCCTTTAATTAGGGTCAGTTATCAGAGCGCCGCATACCTGCTGCTGCGGCGCTCTGCGGGATCAGACGGCGAAGAGCAGGAATTCCCGCTCCCACGAGCTGATCACGCGCTTGAAGTTTTCATGCTCGGCGCGCTTGACCGCGACGTAACCGATGATGAATTTCTTGCCCAGGTACTTCTCGATGGTCTTGCTGTTTTCCATGCGCTCCAGCGCGTCTTCGATGGTCAACGGCAGACGCAGATTACGCCGCTCGTAACCCCGCCCGACCACCGGTGCGCTCGGGTTGATGCCTTCGACCATGCCGATGAAGCCGCACAGCAGACTGGCGGCGATGGCCAGATAGGGGTTGGCATCGGCACCTGGCAGACGGTTTTCCACGCGACGGTTCTGCGGCACAGCGTCCGGCACGCGCAGGCCGACGGTACGGTTCTCTTCGCCCCACTCGACGTTCACCGGTGCCGAGGTGTCGGGCAGAAAGCGGCGGAACGAGTTGACGTTGGGGGCGAACAGCGGCAATAGCTCGGGGATGAACTTCTGCAGACCACCAACGTGGTTCAGAAACAGCTCGCTCATGGTCCCGTCTTCATTGGAGAAGATGTTCTTGCCGGTCTCGATGTCGATGATGCTCTGGTGCAAGTGCATGGCACTGCCTGGCTCGCCGGTCATCGGCTTGGCCATGAAGGTCGCCGCGACGTCGTGCTTGAGCGCGGCTTCGCGCATGGTGCGCTTGAACACCAGAATCTGGTCGGCCAGCGAAAGGGCATCACCGTGACGGAAGTTGATTTCCATCTGCGCCGTACCGTCTTCGTGGATCAGCGTGTCCAGGTCCAGGTTCTGCAGTTCGCACCAGTCATAGACGTCTTCGAACAGCGGATCGAATTCGTTGGCCGCTTCGATCGAGAACGACTGACGGCCGGTTTCCGGTCGCCCGGAGCGCCCGATCGGTGGCTGTAGCGGATAGTCCGGGTCGTCGCTACGCTTGGTCAGGTAGAACTCCATCTCCGGCGCCACGATTGGCTGCCAGCCCTGATCGGCGTAAAGCTTGAGGACCTTCTTCAACACGTTGCGCGGCGACAGCTCGATGGGGTTGCCCTGCTTGTCGTAGGTGTCGTGAATCACCTGCGCAGTGGGCTCGACCGCCCAGGGCACCAGGTACACCGCGTTCTGGTCGGGACGGCAGATCATGTCGATGTCTGCCGGGTCCAGCAGCTCGTAGTAAATATCGTCTTCTACGTAGTCGCCGGTCACCGTCTGCAACAGCACGCTTTCAGGCAGACGCATGCCTTTTTCAGCGATGAACTTGTTGGTCGGCGAGATCTTGCCGCGGGTGATGCCGGTAAGGTCGGACATCATGCATTCGACTTCGGTAATCTTGTGTTCTTTCAACCAATCGGTGAGCTGGTCGAGGTTGGTACTCATAAATACCTCAGGGTTTTATTGTCCTGATCGTGATCAGGCGTTCCAGACGCATCGGCGTCATGTTGTACAACTCGTTTCGGCAGACGCCGATTAGGGGTAAGGTGACAGCTGCGGGGCCGGATTTCCAGACGGCCGCGGTCACACTGACGAAGCCGTTATAGTGGTAATGTCCAGCATTGAGAGTAGAGCAGACTGGCTTCGATAGCCGTTCAGGGATGTCGCAAGGTGTGGCAACCCACCACGAGCACCGATATCACAGGCATGATGAGCGCTGTACGGACTTGATAGTCGCGTGTCGACCAGGGAAAGGTGAAGCATTGGACCCCCGCTATTGTTGCTCTACTGGGTTGCGATCGAGCTTAGCCTCGTTCATTTTTTTATACAACAACCCGTTAAAAATAGAAGACAGGCCGCTCTAGCTCGTATTTAACGACGGTCAGAAACGGAATAAAACGCCCTAAATAGCGGCAAAAAAGGCCATATGGCGCAGTTTTAGGGCAAAAAAGGCTCTATTGACTTCATCATGGCTTTCGGATTGACTGAGATCCGCAATCATTGATGATTGATATTTTTAACAACAAAGGTGTTGCATCATGTCGGTACCCCCGCGTGCCGTTCAGCTTAACGAAGCGAACGCGTTCCTTAAGGAACATCCTGAGGTTCTGTACGTTGACCTTCTGATTGCAGATATGAATGGTGTGGTGCGTGGCAAACGCATCGAACGCACCAGCCTCCATAAGGTTTACGAGAAAGGCATCAACCTGCCGGCCTCTTTATTTGCTCTGGATATCAATGGCTCCACGGTGGAAAGCACCGGCCTGGGCCTGGATATCGGTGATGCTGACCGAATCTGTTATCCCATCCCCGACACCCTGTGCAACGAGCCATGGCAAAAGCGCCCTACTGCGCAATTGCTGATGACCATGCATGAACTCGAAGGCGACCCGTTTTTCGCCGACCCGCGTGAAGTATTGCGCCAGGTCGTCGCCAAGTTCGACGAAATGGGCCTGACCATCTGCGCCGCATTCGAGCTGGAGTTCTACCTGATCGATCAGGAGAACGTGAACGGTCGCCCGCAACCGCCCCGCTCGCCGATCTCCGGCAAACGCCCGCATTCGACACAGGTCTACCTGATCGATGACCTCGACGAGTACGTCGACTGCCTTCAGGACATCCTTGAAGGTGCGAAGGAGCAAGGCATTCCTGCAGACGCAATCGTCAAGGAAAGCGCCCCGGCACAGTTCGAAGTCAACCTGCACCACGTTGCCGATGCCATCAAGGCGTGCGATTACGCCGTGCTGCTCAAGCGCCTGATCAAGAACATCGCCTACGATCACGAGATGGACACGACCTTCATGGCCAAGCCCTATCCGGGTCAGGCGGGTAATGGTCTGCACGTCCACATCTCGATTCTGGATCGCGATGGCAAGAATATCTTCACCAGCGAGGATCCCGAGCAGAACGCCGCATTGCGTCACGCTATCGGCGGTGTGCTCGAGACCCTGCCGGCACAAATGGCTTTCCTGTGCCCGAACGTCAACTCGTATCGCCGGTTCGGTGCGCAGTTCTATGTGCCCAACTCGCCGACCTGGGGCCTGGATAACCGTACGGTCGCCGTTCGTGTACCGACCGGCACCGCAGATGCAGTGCGTATCGAACACCGCGTTGCCGGTGCCGATGCCAACCCGTATCTGGTCATGGCTTCGGTACTGGCCGGCGTGCACCACGGCCTGGTCAATAAGGTCGAACCTGGCGCGCCGGTAGAAGGCAACTCGTACGAGCAACACGAACAAAGCCTGCCGAACAACCTGCGCGACGCACTGCGCGAGCTGGACGACAACCCGGTGATGGCCAAGTACATCGACCCAAAATACATCGACATTTTTGTCGCCTGTAAAGAGAGCGAGCTGGAAGAGTTCGAACACTCCATCTCCGACCTCGAGTACAACTGGTACCTGCACACCGTCTGATTGAGGCTGAGCAACATAAAACGCCGCAAAGCCTTGAGCTTTGCGGCGTTTTTGTTTGCGCCCGGAGCACCTCTCGCGCCGCATCATCAGGAGAGGACGCGGAGCGTCCAGAACTGCGCTACCACGCGGAGCGTGGGAGCGATAATCGTTTGGCGACGACAGAGATTCATCCAGTCAGAATCCCTTACAATGCCGTCAGCCCAACCACGAGCCACGCCCATGACACGCGCCGCCACGCCCCGCAAACCTCAAGCACGCAGCCAGGCCAGGATTGATTCGATTCTCGACGCCGCGCGCACGCTGCTCGCCGAGCAAGGGGTGGCCAGCCTGTCGATCTACAGCGTGGCTGAACGCGCAGGTATTCCACCCTCCTCGGTGTATCACTTCTTCGCCAGTGTTCCGGCGCTGCTTGAAGCGCTGACCGCTGATATTCACGCGGCTTTCCGCGCCTCACTGCAGGCGCCTATCGATCACGACCAGCTCACCACTTGGCGCGACCTGTCACGCATCGTCGAACTGCGTATGCTCGCCATCTACAACGCCGACGCCGCCGCCCGCCAATTGATCCTTGCCCAGCACGGCCTGACCGAAATCAACCAGGCAGACCGCCAGCACGACATAGAGCTGGGGCATTTGATGCTTGAGGTCTTTGACCGCCACTTCCAGCTGCCTGCGCTGCCGGATGACGTGGACGTATTTGCGCTGGCGATGGAACTGGGGGATCGGGTGTATGCACGGTCAGTGCAGTTGCATGACGAGATCACACCGCGCATGGCTGAGGAAGGGATGCGGGTGTTTGATGCTTATTTGGGGTTGTATTTGCCGATGTTTTTGGTGAAGCGAGTTATTTAAAGCTCACTATTCACGGATCTTCTTCACACCTTCATGATAAGGCGTAAAACGTTTTCTATATTTTCTTTCTCGCTCGATAAACCTGGCGTTCAGAATATTGTACCTCTCAGGATCAAAAGCACTGGTTCCTTTCGACGCCTCCATCACTTCGAGCGCTTTCACTGTAACGTCTAACTCTTCTCGGAAGGTGCTTTCTGCCAACTTGAGTACGTCTGCTTTGCGCTGGTCAGCTGCACCAGATTTATAAAAACGATTAAAAGTTTCACGTTTTTCTTTATAATTTCTGATCATGGATTTTAAAGTCCCGCCTGCACTCGGATCAACAGACGAGCTGGAAATTGAACTCTTACTTGCCAAGCCCACACCTGTTGATGAAGCAATGGGAAGCGAGGGAGTTGACGAAACAGTAGCAGAGGAATATGGCAATTCATCAACCATGCCAGGCAACTGTGATAACGGTATTTTTTTAGGCGCCAGTATAATTGTTCCGGCGCGTAATAACTTATCAAGCAACCCAGCACTTATATGCCCCGACGGATCCCCAAACCCAACCGGATCCCCACCCACATAACCATAAGCATTCAACCCTCCCTCGCCAAACGGGCTCAGACTGTCCGGGCTGTTAAACCGCATCAACACCGGGTTATAAGCCCGATACCCATTCCCCAGCAGATAATGCCCGGTCGCCGGATCTCGTCGCTCGCCATTGAAGCCCAGCAAACTGGTTAGTCCGCTTTCAGCCGGATGATGTCCGTAGACGCTATACGCCATAGACTCAACCCCGGTGTTATCCACGAGTTGCAAAACTGAACGTTGCTGATCGGTCGCCAGCAGCGTCGTGTCCACTAGATCATCAACGTGCCGCTGTTGAGCCAATAGCCGGTCTTCATGCTGAAAGACCGTGCTCCGCAACGCCCCCTGAATCTCGGTCGCCAGAACGTTCTTCCGATAGAAGCGCTGGATATCTTCCTGCCTCACCGGCGAACTGGAAGCCAGACGGTCCAGCGGGTCGTAGCGATAGCGGCATAAAACTGCTTGGGCTGAAGAGGTCATGGCTGATGCTTCAAATAGAACCAGCTATCAGCATCCA
This sequence comes from Pseudomonas syringae group sp. 247E2, assembly GCF_032587795.1. Classification (NCBI taxonomy): domain Bacteria; kingdom Pseudomonadati; phylum Pseudomonadota; class Gammaproteobacteria; order Pseudomonadales; family Pseudomonadaceae; genus Pseudomonas; species Pseudomonas syringae group sp. 247E2. The sequence continues at coordinate 25,397 of NZ_JAWHPK010000017.1, forward strand.
GCAAAACTGATACTTCGCCTACCTCACATAATTGCTAGGTAAACAGCAAAAAACCCCGGAGGGTCAGGACCGTCCGGGGCGTTTTTTATTCATTGTTTATAGCTTGGCGATGGAGACTTCTGTCGACTTCACGAAGGCAATCACTTCGCTGCCGACGACCAGTTCCAGCTCTTTTACCGAGCGGGTGGTGATAACCGAGGTCACAACGCCGGAAGCGGTCTGTACGTCGATTTCCGACAGTACGTCGCCGTGGACGATTTCCTTGATGGTGCCTTTGAACTGGTTGCGAACGTTGATGGCTTTAATAGTCATGGCATGTCTTCCTTTGGGGATCAGGGTTAATTTGCCCAACGCAGTTGCGTAGGCAGTGGCGAAAACGGTTCCGGGTCAGGTGGCGAACCCGGCAGGGCCAGCACACGGTTGAGCACTTCGGCCTCCAATGCTGCAAGGCGATGCGAACCACGAACACGCGGACGTGGCAGGTCGACCAACAGGTCTAAGCCGATCTGGCCTTCTTCGATCAGGATCACGCGGTCGGCGATGGCGACTGCCTCGCTGACATCGTGAGTAACCAGCAGTACCGTGAAGCCGTATTGGCCCCACAGTTTTTCAATCAGTTGCTGCATTTCGATGCGGGTCAAAGCGTCCAGCGCGCCCAACGGCTCGTCGAGTAACAGCAGGCGCGGCTTGTGAATCAGCGCACGCGCCAGAGCAACACGCTGCTTCTGGCCACCGGACAATGCCGCTGGCCACTCGTTGGCGCGTTCGGCAAGGCCGACGGCCTCGAGCGCTTCGAGTGCTTGCGCACGCCAGTCGCCGCTCAGGCCAAGGCCGACGTTGTCGATGATCTTCTTCCAGGGCAGCAACCGCGCCTCCTGGAACATCAAACGCGTATCTTCGCGAGCGTCGTCCAGTGGTGCAGAACCTGCAAGCAATTGACCCTCGGTTGGCTTGTCGAGACCGGCAAGCAGGCGCAGCAAGGTACTTTTACCGCAGCCACTACGGCCGACGATGGCGACGAACTGACCGGCCGGAATATGCAGGTCGATGTCCTTGAGCACTTCGCGAGTGCCGAACGCTTTTTTCAAGTTGCGGACTGCCAGCGGAATACCGCGCAGCAAATGTGGAGGTTGCTGTTTCAGACTGGTCATGCGGCACCGCCTTTGCTCACTTGATAGGCCGGGTGCCAGCGCAGGCACACACGTTCAAGGCCTCGCGCCGCCAGATCGGCCAGTTTGCCGAGGACGGCGTACAACACAATGGCCAGTACCACGATGTCGGTTTGCAGGAATTCCCGTGCATTCATCGCCAGATAACCGATGCCGGAGCTGGCAGAAATGGTTTCTGCCACAATCAGCGTCAGCCACATGAAGCCCAGCGCAAAGCGTACACCGACCAGAATCGAAGGCATGGCACCTGGCAGGATCACATGCCGGAACAGGCTGAAACCGGACAGGCCATAGCTGCGGGACATTTCTACCAGCGCCGGATCGATGTTGCGGATGCCGTGGTAGGTGTTCAGATAAATCGGGAACAGGGTGCCCAGCGCGACCAGGAATATCTTGGCGGTCTCATCAATGCCGAACCACAGAATGACCAGCGGAATCAGCGCCAGGTGCGGCACGTTACGGATCATCTGCACTGAGCTGTCCAGCAGGCGCTCGCCCCATTTGCTCAGGCCGGTAATGAAGCCCAGCGCCAGACCGATGCCACCGCCAATGGCGAATCCGATCCCGGCGCGCCAGCCGCTGATCGCCAGATGCGTCCAGATTTCGCCACTCGCAACCAGATTGATGCCCGCCTCGATGACTGCGCTGGGTGCAGGAAGAATGCGTGTGGATAGCCATCCGGCGCTGACCGACAGCTGCCAGACGGCCAACAACAGGACTGGAAGTGCCCAGGGCGCCAGTCGGTGAATGATGCGTTGCGAAGCACTGAGGCTCATGGAGTTGTCTCCTCGAAGGGCCTGACGATCACTGTGCTTGAGCAACAGCAGCAGGAGGTGTCCAGACCACATCAGCAATGCTGAGCGGCTTCGGAATCAGTTTGAGCTGGTAGAAGGTGTCAGCAATTTTCTGCTGCGCCGCTACAACCGGCGGAGTAATAAACAGCGCACCGTAGCCCTGGCGTTTTACCGAGGTCAGGGTGATGTCGGCGGGCAGCCCCAGCAACGGCGCAACCTGTTTGGTCACTTCGTCAGGGTGAGCCTTGGACCATTCGCCCACTGCACGAACTTCTTCGATCAAGGCTTGAATCACCTTCGGATTCTTTTGCGCGTAAGGCTTGGTCGCCAGATAGAACTGGTGGTTGTCGACAATGCCGGTGCCGTCTTTCAAGGTCCGCGCCTGCAATTGCTTCTCTGCGGCAGCCTGATACGGGTCCCAAATGACCCAGGCGTCTACGCTGCCGCGCTCGAAAGCGGCACGCGCATCGGCCGGAGGCAGGAAGACGGTCTGGATATCGGTGTATTTCAGGCCGGCATCTTCCAGTGCCTTGACCAGCAGGTAATGGACGTTCGAGCCTTTATTGAGGACGACTTTCTTGCCTTTCAGGTCTTTAACCGAAGTAATAGGCGAGTCTTTGGGCACCAGGATGGCTTCGCTGGTCGGCGCTGGCGGCTCGTAAGCCACGTACAGCAGATCCGCGCCTGCTGCCTGAGCGAAAACCGGCGGCGTTTCACCGGTCACGCCGAAATCAATCGAGCCCACGTTCAGACCTTCAAGCAACTGCGGGCCGCCCGGAAATTCTGTCCACTGAACCTTTACGCCCTGCTCGGCCAGGCGCTTCTCCAGCGAACCCTTGGCCTTGAGCAGCACCAGCGTGCCGTATTTCTGATAACCGATGCGCAGATCTTCCGCCTGGGCCTGGGTGACCGCGCCAAGCGCGACCGCAGCAGCAAACAGAGCGACAAGGCCTCGACGCAAAATGACAGTGCGCATATGCGCTCCTTTAGCGGGTGTTGGGTAGTGCCTGCTCAGCCAGTCACAGACGAACAAGGCGGGAATAGGGACGACATTAACAGCACTTTTTTATATCTATAAATCTTATTTATTCATTTAGTTATTCCATAAATGAATATAAAGGACAGCGCTATTTTTCAACTATCGTGCGGCGTACTACGGCGGCATGCCGTTCTGGACCCTCTGCGTCTGATCTTGAGTATGCGGCGTGGCGCATATCCACGACGCGGAGCGTCACGACAGGCATTCCCACGCTGGAGCGTGAGGAACGATGATCTCAACTATCGTGCGACGCTCCGCGTCGCATGCCGTTCTGGACGCTCTGCGTCCGCACCTGATCGAGCGACGCAGTCGGCGGCTGTGAGGGAGGAATAAAAAAGGCCGATGAATCGGCCCAAATAACCCCACGCTTGGTAGATCGAAAATTAGCGGTTTGGCTGAGGTGTCAGGCGCAGATAAGGCGTGACGGCCTTGTAGCCCTTGGGGAAGCGTTCTTTGATCTCGGCTTCGTCTTTGATCGACGGCACAATCACTACATCATCGCCGTCCACCCAGTTGGCGGGCGTGGCAACCTTGTAGTTGTCGGTCAATTGCAGCGAGTCGATAACGCGCAGAATCTCGTGGAAATTACGTCCGGTACTCGCCGGATAAGTAATCGTCAGGCGCACTTTCTTGTTCGGGTCGATCACGAACAGCGAGCGCACAGTCAGTGTGTCGTTGGCATTGGGATGAATAAGGTCATACAGGTCGGAGACCTTGCGGTCGGCATCGGCCAGAATCGGGAAGTTAACCTGGGTGTTTTGCGTGGTGTTGATGTCGTCGATCCACCTGATGTGCGAATCAACCGGGTCTACCGACAGCGCAATGGCTTTTACACCGCGCTTGGCAAACTCGTCTTTCAATTTGGCGGTGAAGCCCAGCTCAGTGGTGCAGACAGGTGTGAAGTCTGCCGGATGAGAAAACAACACACCCCAGCTGTTGCCGAGCCATTCATGGAAACGGATACGACCTTCGCTGGATTCCTGCTCGAAGTCAGGGGCGATGTCGCCAAGTCGCAGTGTCATGGTGTTGCTCCTCGTCATAGTCGGTAGGCATGGATATAGCCTGACTGTGCGCCCTGCGAAAGGAAATTAAAAAGAATAAATAGCGACTTGCATATACCCATAGGGAATATAAAAAAACAGGTAAAAGAAACCCCGCACTCGGCGGGGTTTCTTCACGCTTCAATACACTTACATGAAGTTGTAGGTGTAGTTGAACAGAACGCGAGCCTGGTCGGCGTTGGTCGAGTTGTTCAGGCCATCGTCAGCACGGTAGGTGCCGTAACGAACGGTAGTGCCAAAACCTTTCAACGCACCGCTTTGAATCACGTAGTCAACGCGCATGTCACGTTCCCACTCGGAGTACTCTTTACCGAACGAAGTGGTGCCACGTGCGCCTTTGATGTCATCAGCATGCAGGTAAGCAATCGCTGCCTTCAGGCCTGGAACACCAACCTTGGCGAAGTCATACGAGTACTGACCGAACGTGGTGTTTTCACCAGCACGGTTGAAACTGTTGATCATCGAGTCAGTGAACAAGTAGAAGCTGGCGCCGCCGTTGCCTTCCGGACGGTTGTTACCGTTACGGACCGAACCTTGGTTCAGGTTGACGAAGCCGCCGTCATCACCGACCTGCTGATGACCAACCATGAATGCATGGCCGCCCAGAGCGTAGGTGAACATGGCAGACCAGGTCTGGTTATCAACTTCGCCAGGCGTTTTTGCGTAGCCGCTGTTGTTGTTGAAGGCGTAACCAGAAGCGCCGCTGCTGTTTTTGCCGTCGGAGCTGCTGTCGAAATAACGCAGGTCAGTCTTGAAGGACTGGTTATCAGAGATCTGATAAACGTGAACCAGACCCAGGAAGTGCTGCTTGTAGAAGTCTTCCAGGTTGGCGTAGTAGTACTGCAAGGTCAGGTCTTTGGTGACCTTCCAGTCAGCACCGGCAAAGCGGAACTGATCACTGCCTTCGGTTGCGCCGTTGACCGACAGATCGCCCCAGTCAGACGAAGCACGGCCAATGGTCTTGTTCAATTGACCGGCGGTGAAGGTAACGGTGTCCAGATCCTTGGAGGTCAGGATGCCGCCTTGAAAGGCTTGAGGCAGCAGACGACCGTCGTTGCTGACCAGAATTGGCAGGTTTGGCGCCAGAGCGTTACCAACCTTCAACTCGGTTTTGGAGAAGCGCATCTTGGCGTTGGCACCGACACGGGACCAGTCGCTGACAGAAGAACCATCAGTGTCGGTCGGAACAACAGTGTTGGCCGTGTTGGCGTTATGGTGCTCAATGCCGCCACCCAGGTGCAGCCCCATTACAGCTTGTGCATCAAGACCAAAACCAACGGTGCCTTGGGTAAAGCCAGAGAGGTAGTCGAATTTCAGACCGGTAGCGGTTTCACGCTGGTCAGATGCACGAACGCCTTCACGCAGGTCGTTGTTGAAATACAGGGTACGAGAACTGACGGACGCTTTGCTGTCTTCAAGGAAACCAGCTGCACCGGCCTGCTGAGCCAATGCCGCGACGGTTACGGCCAAGGCCAGGGTGGACTTCTTCATTAACTACGCTCCTCGTGAATCTAATTTTTTATGTCTCCGGTGCCGGGCATTGCCCTGACCCAGAGATATTGCGAAAGGTGACAGTCCCGATCTGGAGATCAATGGATTCTGTACACCCCGACTTTTGACTAGACCGCGCATGTCGGTGGCCGTACGTTAGTGAAAATTCATCATGCTCAAAAGAAACCGTTTTGCAGGTTCTAAGAACAATCAGGCATATGTCACAACTCGTGTCAGCCAGGACGTCACGGAGTGTATCGACCTAATCGGGTAATTCCCAAAATTTATTTCGGTACCATTCGTCAGATCTTTTGGTTTTGTATCAGTGACCGGCCAAATCGCGACCAACCGGTCATAGTCCCCAACGGCGAAGCGCAATTTGCTTGCCAGTAAAAGCCTTGTAAAACGGGCACTTCAGAGAGATTAGTGATGAATTGTGACAATTGTCATCACCTTGACTCCCGACGCTCCACGGTCATGAAATATTTTCTAAAAACCGCTCCAAACACCCTTTTTCAGCGTTTTTTACCGTCTGAAACATGCGCTCAACTGTAGTTCAGGTGAACAAAAAAGCAATTTTGGTGTCTGGCGCGTGAACCCCGAGCCGATTGGCAGATGCGCAACAGCCCTTCGATGTGCAAATGGGTTCTGCAGATGGCTCTAAAGCCCCTTCATAAGCTAATTCCCAAAAGTTATTTATTCTAAGATTCTTAGATCACTTAGTCTCCTTATCCAGCCAGTCCTCGGCCCGTCTGATTCGGAGCTTCATCATGAAACTGCATTTTTCCCTGCGCTTGCTGACTGCGCTGTCGTTGACTGGCGCAACATTCATTGCACAGGCAGCAGACTTTACCGTCGCCTACCAGACCACCATCGACCCGGCCAAGGTTGCCCAGGCCGATAACGCCTACGAAAAAGCCACCGACTCAAAAATCTCCTGGCGCAAGTTCGATAATGGTGCGGACGTCATCACCGCAATCGCATCCGGCGACGTACAGATCGGTTATCTCGGTTCAAGCCCGTTCACAGCCGCCGCTACACGCAAACTCCCGGTGGAGACCTTTCTGATAGCCACGCAGATCGGCGCGGCCGAGGCGCTGGTTGCCCGTAATGGTTCGGGGATCAACTCACCGCAGGACCTGATCGGCAAGAAAGTGGCCGTGCCCTTTGTCTCCACCGGCCATTACAGCCTGCTTGCAGCGCTCAAACACTGGAACATCGATCCGGCCAGGGTCACGATCCTGAACCTCGCGCCGCCCGCCATTGCTGCGGCCTGGAAGCGCGGCGACATTGATGCCACTTACGTCTGGGACCCGGCACTGGGCGTCGCCAAGGAAACCGGCAAGGTGCTGATCACCTCCGGCGAACTGGCGAAGGTCGGAGCGCCGACCTTCGATGCCTGGATCGTGCGCAAGGACTTCGCCAACAAACACCCGGAAGTTGTCAGCGCATTCGCCAAGGTAACGCTCGATGCCTACGCCCGATATCGCCAGGACCCGGCTGCATGGATCGCCAACCCGGCCAACGTAGACAAGCTGACCCGACTGTCTGGCGCCAAGGCATCTGACGTACCTGGCCTGTTGCAAGGCAATGTCTACCCGCTGGCTGCCGAGCAGACCGCGCTGCTGGGTACACCGACCATCGAGGCGGTGACCAAAACCGCAGCATTCCTTAAAGAGCAGGGCAAGGTCGACGCAGTACTGCCTGACTACTCACCTTACGTCAGCGCCCGGTTCATCCCACGCTAAGCGCTCTCAGCACAAGGAGACACGTATGGCGCTGTTGCAGCTGGAGCGTATTGGCGCTCAGTACCCCGGTGCCGCGGCACCCGTGCTGGCAGACATCAACCTGAGCCTGGGCCCACAGCAACTGCTGGTTGCGCTCGGCCCCTCCGGCAGCGGTAAAACCTCGTTACTGAACCTCATCGCCGGCTTCATCAAACCCGGCAGCGGCCGCATTACTCTCGACGGCATTCCCGTAGAGGGGCCGAGCGCAGAGCGTGGCGTGGTGTTTCAGGACGATGCCTTGCTGCCCTGGCAGAACGTGTTGGCCAATGTTGCGTTTGGCCTGGAACTGGCGGGTGTCGACCGCTTGGAACGTGAAACCAGAGCGAGGGAGATGTTGGCACTGGTGGATCTGGCCGGTTTTGACCAGCGGCGAATATGGCAGCTGTCCGGTGGACAACGGCAACGCGTCGGCCTGGCCAGAGCGCTGGCAGCCGATCCGCGCATCCTGTTGATGGACGAGCCATTCGGTGCACTGGATGCCTTCACCCGTGAGCAGATGCAGGAGCTATTGCTGCAAGTCTGGCAACGTACCGCCAAGCCGGTGTTTCTGATAACCCACGACATAGAAGAAGCAGTTTTCCTCGCCACCGACCTGGTTCTGCTCGCCCCTAACCCTGGTCGTATCGCCGAGCATCTGCACCTGGACTTCGGCCGTCGCTACGCCGCTGGCGAATCGGCCCGCGCGATAAAGTCCGATCCGCGCTTTATCGAAACCCGCGAGCATGTGCTGGCCAGCGTGTTTTCCCAGCGCACCCGGGAGCAGCGTGTATGAGCAGACTTGAGCCTGTTGGCAGCCATGAGCTTATAGATAGCCGCGAACTGACCGGCATCAGCAAACCGTTCGCCAAACAACCGGCTGCCCCCACGCCGAAGGTTTATCTGAGCACCCGAGCGATCAGCATCCTGACCCTCGTGGCACTGCTGACTCTTTGGTGGGCGATAACTGCCGGGGGCTGGATCGAGCCGCTGTTTCTGCCACCGCCAGCGGATGTGCTGAGCAAAGGCTGGCTGCTGGCAACCAAGGGCTACATGGACGCCACACTCTGGCAGCATCTGGACGCCAGCCTGCAACGCATCGGTCTGGCGCTGGCCGCGGCAATTTTGACGGCCATCCCGATAGGAATCGCCATCGGCCATAACCGCATCGCTCAGGGCATATTCGACCCGCTGATCGAGTTTTACCGACCGATACCACCGCTGGCCTACCTGCCGCTGATCGTTATCTGGTTCGGTATCGGCGAATTCTCCAAGGTACTGCTGATTTATCTGGCGATCTTCGCGCCGATTGCCATTGCCACGGCTACCGGCGTTCGCACCGTGGACCCGACCAAAGTGCGGGCGGCACAGTCGCTGGGCGCGACGCGCTGGCAGTTGATTCGGCACGTGGTCCTGCCCAGCGCACTCCCGGACATTCTTACCGGTATTCGCATCGGCCTGGGCGTGGGCTGGTCGACGCTGGTGGCCGCAGAGCTTATTGCTGCCACCAGCGGGCTGGGATTCATGGTGCAGTCGGCGGCGCAGTTTCTGGTGACAGACGTTGTGGTGCTGGGGATTCTGGTGATCGCCGTGATCGCTTTTGCCATGGAGCTGGGACTGCGCGCGCTGCAACGCAGGCTGGTGCCCTGGCATGGTCAGCAGCATTAATGCATCAGTATGGGTGTGTGCGTCGTTGCGGTGCGCAAATTGAGTGCATGCGCTGATACCGCATTGCGGGGCCTGGCGCGACATTCAGGGCGACCAGATGCCAGCGCCGAGCATTCACAGCGGCTGACTCATCAACCAATCCAAGGTTTTCGAATATGAAAAATACTTAATAAATTCAGTATCTTGATGATATTAAACGGCTTCGAACTCAAGAAGTGCTTAACCGGATATAGCTAAGTCAGCCTGTTCTTTCGGATTAATTCTCAAAACTGGCACGCACTCTGCAATAGGTATTACATCACCAGTTTTGGGGACCTTGGTACAGGCAGGCCGGGGATTCCCCTCTTTTATTCCTCCCGGAGACTGACCTCCAGTCTCCAGCGCCCGTCCACCTTCTCAGTGCGCCAGTCGCCATGAAGTGGACGGGCTGCCAGGAGTGTCAGCACCAACCCCTTCTCACCTCGCTCCACCTTCCAGCGTGCAACCCTGTTGTCGAACCTCAGTTGGCCCGTCCACGGCCGCCCTGAAGCATCGACGTTGAGCACCACAGCGCCATCCACCGTCGACCCTTGGTACTTCGGCTCCTCATTGAACCAGAGCGCCAGCCCGGCAGGCAGCTCCTCGATCTGCTCCAGTTCAACGGGGTCAGGTTGCTGCAGACGACCGATAATGGTGCCCACGGTAAAGCCGACAATCGCCATCGAACCCAGAACTCGCGGCCATAGCTTCGGTCTCGGGTCCTCTTCAGGGGTAGAATGCATCCCGTCCTTTCGTTCGGAGCCGTGCATGTTTCACGTCATCCTTTTTCAACCAGAAATTCCGCCGAATACCGGCAATGTCATCAGGCTATGCGCCAACAGCGGCTGCACCCTGCATTTGATCGAACCCTTGGGTTTCGAGCTGGACGACAAGCGCTTGCGCCGTGCCGGGCTCGACTATCACGAGTATGCCACGCTGCAGACGCATCCTGACCTGGCAAGCTGTATGGAGAAGATCGGCAACCCACGGTTATTCGCTTTCACCACCAAGGGCTCGCGCCCCTTTCACGATGCCAGCTTTGAACCTGGTGATGCATTTCTGTTCGGCCCGGAGAGCCGCGGCCTGCCCGCCGACATCCTCGACTCGCTGAGCAGCGAGCACCGCCTGCGACTGCCCATGCGCGAAGGCTGCCGCAGCCTGAACCTGTCCAACACCGTGGCGGTGGCCGTCTATGAAGCATGGCGCCAGCACGGGTTTGCCTGATAGCGCGCCGCCAGACACAAAAAAGCGCCCCGAAAGGCGCTTTTTGCTTGCAGCGGTAACGCTTATTGCACAGTCGGCGTTTCGCCAGCTTCCTGCATGCGTTGCAGCTCTTGGGCGTACAGGGCGTCGAAGTTCACCGGGGCCAGCATCAGCGCAGGGAACGAGCCGCGTACAACCAGGTTGTCGATGGCTTCGCGTGCATACGGGAACAGGATGTTCGGGCAGAACGCGCCCAGAGTGTGGCTCATCGCGCCGTCGTCCAGACCCTTGATCAGGAAGATACCGGCCTGTTGCACTTCAACGATGAAAGCAACTTCGTCGCCATTGTTGACGGTCACGGACAGGGTCAGCACGACTTCATAGAAATCGCCTTCCAGCTGCTTCTGACGGGTGTTGAGGTCCAGGCTGACGGTCGGTGTCCACTCCTGGCGGAAGATTGCCGGGCTTTTTGGCGCTTCGAACGACAGGTCGCGAACGTAGATACGCTGCAGGGAAAATTGTGGGCCGTTTTCTTCGTTGGCAACAGCACCGTTGTTCGGTTGGTCGGTCATCTCGGATCCTTGTCAGATAGGGCTGAAAGTTTAAGGGGAATCAGGCCAGCAGCGCATCAAGCTTGCCGGCACGCTCCAGAGCAAACAGGTCATCGCAGCCGCCCACGTGGGTCGAGCCGATCCAGATCTGCGGTACGGAAGTGCGACCGGCCTTCTTGGTCATTTCGGCACGCAGTTGCGGCTTGCCGTCGACACGGATTTCCTCGAAGGCCACGCTCTTGCTCTGCAACAGCTGTTTGGCACGTATGCAATACGGGCAATAATCGCTGGAATAGACGATGACTTGAGCCATGTTCACTTCACCAGGGGAAGGTTGTCGCCGCGCCAGCTGGAAATACCGCCGGACAGCTTGGCCGCCTTGAAGCCGGATTTGAGCAACTCGCGGGCGGTGGTGCCAGCATGCTGCCCCATTGCATCGACTATGATCAACGTCTTGTCCTTGTATTTCTGCAGTTCAGCGGTACGCGTCAGCACCTTGTCCTGCGGGAAATTCAGGGATCCCACGATGTGGCCGGCAGTGAAATCCTTTTTCGAGCGCACGTCGATGACCACGCCCTGGTCGCTGTTGACCAGCGCGGTCAGCTCGCGAGTGCTCAGGCTGGCACCGCCCTTGCTCAGTTCGTAAGCGATCAGCAGTCCCAGCAGAATGACGAAGGCACCGGTGATCAAATAGTGGTTAGTGGCGAATTCAAGCAGGTGAGCAACCATCAGTAGGTTCCAGGGCGTTAAAATGTCGGCCAGTATACACAGCAGCCAAGGTGGGCCAAAGTCCGTACGGCAGTGACGCCGTTTGAACTTGTCCCTAAAATGCCGCTCCCTTGTACTTTGTTACTCTCTTTATTCAACCAGCATCGAGTGGGTTCTATGACTGCCACGCCAAAACCTCTGGTTCTAATCATCCTGGATGGCTTCGGACACAGCGAAAGCCATGAAGGCAATGCCATCCTGGCCGCGAAGATGCCGGTCATGGATCGTCTTTACGAAACCATGCCCAACGGCCTGATTTCAGGGTCGGGCATGGACGTCGGTCTGCCGGACGGTCAGATGGGCAACTCCGAAGTCGGACACATGAACCTGGGTGCCGGTCGCGTGGTGTATCAGGACTTCACTCGAGTGACCAAAGCGATTCGCGACGGCGAGTTCTTCGAGAACCCGACCATCTGTGCCGCTGTGGATAAAGCTGTCGGTGCGGGCAAGGCCGTGCACATCATGGGCCTGCTGTCCGATGGCGGCGTGCACAGTCACCAGGACCATCTGGTCGCCATGGCCGAACTGGCGGTCAAGCGCGGTGCAGAAAAAATCTATCTGCACGCCTTCCTCGACGGTCGCGACACGCCACCGCGCAGCGCGAAGAAATCCCTTGAGCTGATGGACGCAACCTTCGCCCGCTTGGGCAAGGGCCGCACCGCCACGATCATCGGCCGCTACTTCGCCATGGACCGTGACAACCGCTGGGACCGGGTCTCCACCGCCTACAACCTGATCGTCGACAGCACCGCCGAATTTCACGCAGACAGCGGTGTTGCCGGGCTTGAAGCTGCCTACGCGCGTGACGAGAACGACGAATTCGTCAAAGCCATACGCATCGGTGAACCCGCTCGCGTCGAGGACGGCGATGCTGTGGTGTTCATGAACTTCCGCGCCGACCGCGCCCGTGAGCTGACCCGTGTGTTCGTCGAAGACGACTTCAAGGATTTCGAGCGCGCCCGTCAGCCCAAGGTCAATTACGTGATGCTGACCCAGTACGCGGCAAGCATCCCCGCGCCCTCGGCATTTGCGGCTGGCAGCCTGAAAAACGTGCTGGGTGAATACCTGGCAAACAACGGCAAGACTCAACTGCGCATCGCCGAAACCGAAAAATACGCGCACGTCACGTTCTTCTTCTCTGGCGGTCGTGAAGAGCCGTTTCCGGGCGAAGAGCGCATTCTGATTCCATCGCCAAAAGTCGCCACCTACGACCTGCAGCCGGAAATGAGCGCGCCGGAAGTGACCGACAAAATCGTCGATGCCATCGAACATCAGCGTTATGACGTGATTATCGTCAATTACGCCAACGGCGACATGGTCGGCCACAGCGGCATCATGGAAGCGGCAATCAAGGCCGTGGAATGCCTGGACGTCTGCGTCGGTCGCATTACCGCGGCATTGGAAAAAGTCGGCGGTGAAGCACTTATTACCGCTGACCACGGCAACGTCGAGCAGATGACCGATGACTCCACAGGCCAGGCGCATACCGCGCACACTTCCGAGCCGGTGCCTTTCGTGTACGTCGGCAAGCGCCCGCTGAAAGTCCGCGAAGGTGGTGTTCTGGCTGACGTGGCACCGACCATGCTGCATCTGTTGGGCATGGAGAAACCGCAAGAGATGACGGGCCACTCGATCCTCGTGGCGAAGTAAAACGCTGAAAACCGGCCTATAGCCATCAGGCAAAGCCGGTTTTTTATGTTTCAAGCCCTAAAGCAGTGGCTGCGGGGCGTTTTTTTTGCAGCGCATGGCGGGCATACTAAGCCTGACATTTTTTCTCACAATTCCTCGGTATCGCCCACCCACATGCTTCGCGCCTTGATTGCCCTTGCTCTGATCTGCCTGCTCAATCCGGCGTTTGCCGAAGACGAGCGTGTGCAAACCCAAAAACAGATAGATGCTGCGCGTCAGGATGTGACGGAGCTGCAAAAAGTCCTGGGCAAGCTTCAGGAAGAACGTGCAGGCGTCCAGAAGGACCTGCGCACCACCGAAACCGAAATGGGCAAGTTGGAAAAGCAGGTCGAGGTCCTGCAAAAGGAACTAAAAAAGACGGAAACCGAGCTGCAAAAGCTCGACAGTGAAAAAAAGAAACTGAACAGTGCCCGCGTTGAACAGCAACGCCTGATCGCTATCCAGGCCCGCGCCGCCTATCAGAGTGGCCGCCAGGAATACCTCAAGCTGTTGCTCAATCAGCAGCACCCCGAGAAGTTCGCCCGAACCCTCACGTATTACGATTACCTGAGCCAGGCGCGCCTGGAGCAGCTACGCAACTTCAATGAAACCCTGCGCCAGCTGGCCAATGTCGAAAAAGACATCGACCTGCAACAGGCCCAACTGCTGGTGCAGAAAAGCAACCTGGACAGCCAGAGCGAAGAGCTGGCCAAGGTTCGCCAGGAACGTCAACAGGCGCTGGCCAAGCTGAATCAGGACTACAAGGCCCGCGATCAGAAACTGCAGGCCCGTCAGCAGGATCAGGCCGACCTGGCCAAGGTTCTCAAGACCATCGAAGAAACCCTGGCCCGGCAGGCACGTGAAGCTGAAGAGGCTCGCCAGAAGGCGCTGGTTGCCGCTCGCGAGGCCGAAGAGAAACGTCAGCGCGAAGCTGAGGCCGTCGCCCGCAACAACAGCACCAGCAGCAGTAAAAGCGCTGATGAACCCACACAGCGTCGCCCGGTCAAAGCCCCCGGCGCAGTCGTTTCCAGTGCCGGAGTTTCCTACGGCGGACCTTTTGCAGAGGCCCGGGGAAAACTTCCATGGCCTATTGATGGTCGACTGCTTGCGCGTTTCGGTGAAGCCCGCGGTGATGACGAGCGAACCAAATGGGACGGCGTCATGATCAGCGCCGCAGCCGGAAGCCAGGTACATGCAGTGCATGGCGGACGAGTGGTGTTCGCCGACTGGTTGCGTGGTGCCGGGCTTCTGGTCATTCTCGACCATGGCAACGGTTATCTCACCCTGTATGGGCATAACCAGAGCCTGCTCAAGTCGGCAGGTGACATTGTAAAAGCCGGTGAAGCGATTTCCACGGTCGGCAATAGTGGCGGTCAGGACACGGCAGCGTTGTACTTTGCTATTCGTCAGCAGGGTCGCCCCAGCGATCCGGCCCAATGGTGCCGCACTCAAGGATAAGCCGGCGTCAATATCTGTAGGAGTTCGTTAGACATGCTGCATTTGTCCCGCCTCACCTCGCTGGCCCTGGCAATTGCCATCGTTATCGGCGCGCCTCTGGCGCAAGCTGCCGAAAAGACCGCGCCAGCCGCGCCTGCAGCAGTCTCGCCCGCCAAGCCCAATGCCAACGCCAAGCCGCCGCTGCCGCTTGACGAGCTGCGCACCTTTGCCGAGGTCATGGATCGGGTCAAGGCGGCCTATGTCGAGCCGGTGGACGACAAGACTCTGCTGGAAAACGCCATCAAGGGCATGCTCAGCAACCTTGATCCACACTCCGCCTACCTGGGCCCGGAAGATTTCCAGGAGCTGCAGGAAAGCACCAGCGGCGAGTTCGGTGGACTGGGCATCGAAGTGGGCGTCGAAGACGGGTTCGTCAAGGTGGTTTCACCCATCGACGACACACCTGCTTCCAAGGCTGGCATTGAGGCAGGCGACCTGATCGTGAAGATCAATGGCACGCCGACCCAGGGCCAGAACATGCAGGAAGCGGTCGACAAGATGCGCGGCAAGATCGGTGAAAAGATCACCCTGACGCTGGTCCGCGATGGCGGTACGCCGTTTGACGTGACCTTGGCGCGGGCGACCATTCAGGTCAAGAGCGTCAAGGCGCAGATGCTGGAAAATGGCTACGGCTACATCCGCATCACCCAGTTCCAGGTCAAGACCGGGGACGAAGTCGGCAAGGCGCTGGCCAAATTCCGCAAGGACAATGGCAAGAAGATGAGCGGCCTGATTCTCGACCTGCGCAACAACCCGGGCGGCGTGCTGCAATCGGCGGTGCAGGTGGCGGATCACTTCCTCACCAAGGGCCTGATCGTCTACACCAAAGGTCGCATCGCCAACTCCGAACTGCGTTTCTCGGCAGACCCGGCAGACGCCAGCGAAGGCGTACCGCTGGTGGTGTTGATCAACGGCGGCAGCGCTTCTGCGTCGGAAATCGTCGCCGGTGCCCTGCAAGACCAGAAACGCGGGATTCTGATGGGCACTGACACCTTTGGCAAAGGCTCGGTGCAGACCGTTCTGCCGCTGAACAACGATCGCGCCCTGAAGATCACCACCGCGCTGTACTACACGCCGAACGGTCGCTCGATCCAGGCGCAGGGTATCAACCCGGACATCGTGGTACGTCGGGCCAAGGTCACCAGCGAAGCAGACGGCGAGAACTACAAGGAAGCCGACCTGATGGGTCACTTGGGCAATGGCAACGGCGGTGCCGACAAGCCGACCGTCAAGGGTGGCGCAGCAGCCAAGGCGCGTCCGCAGGATGATGACTTCCAGCTCAGCCAGGCGCTCAGTCTTCTGAAGGGGCTGAGTATCACCCGCGGCAACTGACGGATGCGCGCTCTCGCTCTGTTACTGCTGACACTCTCGATCACTGGCGCTGCCCATGCAGCGCCAGCCGAAGACAACGGCAAGCCGCCGAAGGCGTATCTCAGCCTGATCATCGACGACCTGGGTCAGAACCCGGCGCGGGATAGCCGTACACTGGCGCTCCCCGGGCCGGTAACGCTGGCGATCATGCCTGACACTCCACACGCCACTGAATTTGCCCGCGAGGCTCACCGCGCTGGCAAGACGGTCATGCTGCACATGCCGATGGACCCGGCGACCGGGCCTTACGCCTGGCATCCCGAACTGCCCTTGCCTGAACTGGAAAGCCGTCTCAATGCGGCGCTGCTGAAAGTGCCTTATGCAGCCGGCATCAATAACCACATGGGCAGCCGGATGACCGCCGAACCGGTCGCGATGGCCTGGTTGATGGCCGAACTGCAACGACGTCATCTGTTTTTCGTGGACAGCCGCACCAGCGCGAAAACCGTGGCAGCCGCAGAGGCTCAGCGCATCGGCCTCGCAAGCGTCTCACGCGACGTGTTTCTGGACGACGAGCGCACGGCCGAAGCCATCAACCGACAATTGCAGTCAGCCATCAAAATCGCCCGCAAGCATGGCTCGGCAGTGGTCATCGGTCACCCCTACCCTGTCACGCTGGACGTACTGGAACGCGAGTTGCCCAAACTCAAGGATCAGGGCGTCGAATGGATCGACCTGCGCAGCATGATCAGCGAACGCGGCAATCAGGCGAGTGCGGCGCATGGCAAGAATGGGGTGTATCGCTGAGCCTGCGAACGACGAAACGTCCGTCAGCTGGTCTTTCAAATGAGGTGTTACACATCAAGCGGCCCGCTCAATGCTCAACGTAATACGCCGACCAAGCTCAGCCAGCGCTCGCTCCACCTGCTCGATTTTCGAGGCATGCAGAAAGTCCACAAGCCGATCCACCACTTGCCGCGTGCAACCGAGGCGACGCGCCAGCTCAGCACGGCTAACGCCCTCTTCCAACAAGCTGTTCCATAGCATGATTTTGGCAACCGTCAGCGCAGGCAAACGCATCAACAGTTCATGGCCGGGTACGACTGAGGCTTGGGGAATCTTGCGACGCTGATCGACGTAGAGCGATAGAGCCGATTCCATGCCGTCAAGAGCTTCGCTAAATGCTTCAGGCAGGGTGTCGCCAGAGGCGCTCATTTCGGGAATGTCTGGACACGACAGCCAAACGCCTGTCGGCTCCCGATGTAGATCCAATGGATATTGATACATAAGGTCTCACCTGTAGTGGAGCAGCTCGACGTCAATCCTTAAGGCCGAGCTGCTTGATGATCGACTTGCGTAACCCTTCGTGCATTTCTTTGCTTCCATGGTCTGCGAAGATGGTTGCCTTACCATTCAGGTAAACCTTGAAATGACTACCCTTGGCAGCCCTGAACTCAGCGCCTTGAGCCTGCAACCATCGCCGAAACTCGTTGCACTTCATTGCTTGAATCCTACCGTTTCGGCAACATCAATATGCAACACTTATGTAGCTCGGGCAACATTTATGATGCATATAAATAGCTCTTAATTGCATATAATTGGCTTTCGCCAATCTGCGCTCGCCTTTCCAGACATGACGCTGACGGATTTTACCGTCGATCCCGCCAAAACCGAGTCAGCACGTTCCGCACGCAAAGTAGGCAAGGTCTGTTTTCCATGTCACGCGCCGTTTCAGCCTTGATAACCCGATCAATTCCGGCTTAAAGGATGAGGTCTCCACAACGGAGAGCAAGACACCGTTATCAAGGACGGCATCCAGCCGCTTGCGCTTGCCATAGAGCTGCAACCGGCGGGACCGACGCCCGAGCCACAGGTGGTTATGGGGAAAAACCGGTTAGGCGCATTATCGGTCAGTTGGTCGTACGAACATCGCCCGATCGACCATTACACGGTCAAGATGGGCCCGCCAGACACTGCTGCCGTTGAAGATCTGCACTTACGCCCATGACATCAATGGGCAGCCCTCCAATGTACGCGAAGACACCCTTCCCGCAGCAGGTTGAGCGATTACTGATAGCGCGCCTTGACCGCGTCGACCCAACCCTCGGCGCGCATCTGGTCGAGGGCTTTCTGCAGGCGAGCCACAACGTCGTCAGGCGTGCTCTTGTTGACTGCCAGGTAAAGTTCGGCGCTGTTGAAACGCAGCGCTGTCTTGAACCCCGAGACCCCTTCCAGTTTCGCCAGATAGCGGCCAACCGGATCACCCACGGCCCACAGATCGATCTGACCATTGTCGAGCTTTTTCACGTTGTCCCGGTCACGCAGCATCAAAATCGGGTTAAGGCCCATCGCGTTCAGACGCTCGCCGATGGCGTCGCCTTTATAGGCACCAATCCTGTAGTTCTTTGCCTGCTCAAGCGACGTTAACGTGATGGGGCTGTCGCCGCGGGCGAGCATGATCCAGTCATAGGAGCCTACCGGACCCACCCATTTGAACAGTTTTTCGCGCTCAGGCAGGCGAGTGGTGGAGAACACACCATAGCCGGGCTTGTCGAGGGCAAGCTTGTAAACCCGATCCCACGGAAAACGCAGGGTCATGCTGTAACCAATGTTTGCGCGCTTGAACATCTCGCGCACCACTTCAGCGGCAATACCGTCGATGTTGTTTTCCTGCGCGAAATTCTTGCCATCGACCGCCATGTTGAACGGCGGGAAATTCTCGGTGAGCAACACCATGGAATAAGGCGTTGAGTCGCTGGCTCGCGCAGTTTCATTCAGCAACAAGCCGACACCGATCAGTGCGAGAAATAGACGTTTGAACATGTTCCGGCACTCGATCGTGACTGACGCATGCAGAGTGCCGCGAACCCGGCGCACTGTCTAGCGCGCTGTCCGGCGATGTCGCTTACAGGTAATACTCGAATGCCACAGGGCTGAAACAGAGCGAGCGCCGACTGCTTCAAACCCATGGTCTGAAACAAGCGACGCCCGCTTTGATGCGCAGCGACTCAGCGCACCACAATCCCGCGACTGGCCATATAAGCCTTTGCTTCGGGAACGGTGTATTCGCCAAAGTGGAAAATACTCGCCGCCAGCACGGCACTGGCGTGGCCTTCGATGACGCCGGCGGCCAGATGCTC
This sequence comes from Pseudomonas syringae group sp. 247E2, assembly GCF_032587795.1. Taxonomy (NCBI): domain Bacteria; kingdom Pseudomonadati; phylum Pseudomonadota; class Gammaproteobacteria; order Pseudomonadales; family Pseudomonadaceae; genus Pseudomonas; species Pseudomonas syringae group sp. 247E2. The sequence continues at coordinate 44,538 of NZ_JAWHPK010000017.1, forward strand.
AAGGTTGCCGACACCACCGGAAGCAATCACCGGGATGCCCAGCGCATCACTGATGGCGCGAGTGACGCCCAGGTCGAAGCCGTTCTTCATGCCGTCCTGGTCCATGCTGGTCAACAGGATCTCGCCAGCCCCCAGGTCTTCCATCTTTTTCGCCCAGAGCACCGCGTCCAGCCCAGTGGGTTTGCGTCCACCGTGGGTGAAGATTTCCCAGCGCGGGGTTTCACCCGGGCCGGAGACCTTCTTGGCATCAATAGCGACCACAATGCACTGCGACCCGAAACGAGCGGCGGCTTCACCGACAAACTCAGGGTTGAACACCGCTGCCGTGTTGATCGACACCTTGTCCGCGCCCGCATTGAGCAGGTTGCGGATGTCCTGCACGGTACGCACGCCGCCACCGACAGTCAGCGGAATGAACACCTGACTGGCCATGCGCTCGACGGTGTGCAGCGTGGTGTCACGGCCATCGACGCTGGCAGTGATGTCGAGAAAAGTAATTTCGTCGGCACCCTGCTCATCGTAACGACGAGCAATTTCCACCGGATCGCCTGCATCCCGGATGTTCTCGAACTTGACACCCTTGACCACTCGACCGTTGTCGACGTCCAGGCAAGGGATGATGCGTTTGGCTAGGGCCACAGGGTCAGTCTCCAGCTATTCAGCGTTGTTCGCGGTCGCAGAGCGCCTGGGCTTCGGCCACATCCAGCGTACCTTCGTAGATCGCACGACCGGTGATTGCGCCGATGATGCCCGGAGCCTTCGCATTCAACAGCGCCTGAATGTCGCCCAGGTTATGAATGCCACCCGAAGCAATCACCGGGATCCGCGTAGCCGCCGCCAGCGCGGCGGTGAACGGGATGTTGCAGCCCTGCATCATGCCGTCTTTGGCGATGTCGGTGTAGACAATGGCAGACACGCCATCGGCTTCAAAACGCTTGGCCAGATCAATGACCTGAACCGAGCTGACTTCAGCCCAGCCATCGGTGGCGACGAAACCGTCCTTGGCATCCAGACCGACGATCACCTTGCCTGGGAACGCGCGGCAGGCTTCAGCCACGAACTCGGGCTCTTTGACGGCCTTGGTGCCAATGATGACGTAGCTCACGCCTGCCTTGACGTAGTGCTCGATGGTTTCCAGCGAACGGATGCCGCCACCAATCTGGATCGGCAGGTTCGGGTAGCGTCTGGCAATGGCCGTGACCACATCACCGTTGACCGGCTGTCCTTCGAACGCACCGTTCAGATCGACCAGATGCAGACGGCGGCAACCACCGTCGACCCACTTGGCAGCCATGGCCACCGGGTCATCGGAGAACACCGTGGAATCTTCCATCCGGCCCTGACGCAGACGTACACAGGCACCGTCTTTGAGGTCGATAGCGGGGATAATCAGCATGCTTATTCCTTGGTCAAAAAGAGCGGCAAGCTGCAAGCGATTAGCTGCAAGTATGCGTACTCACTGATTCTTGCGGCTTGAAGCCTGAAGCTCAAAGCTGCTTCTATTCAATTCTTTTCGAGCGCCCAGAGGTCGCTTTCGATGCTCTCGAACCGCTCCTTGAGCTGCTGCTGAACATCGAAAATAGCGCGATTGTAGTAATGCGGGGCAATCTCGCGGGTGAACAATTCCAGTACCTCAGCCACTTCAAACGTACCCAGCTCCAGCTCGAAGCGCTCTGCGAACAGGCGCTTGAGCTTGTCGATCGCCTGCTGCTCATGCTCGGGCGAAAGGGTCAGAATCGGCGGCTTGCTCTTGGTTTTGCTCATACGATTACCAGCGACCATCCCAGGCAGCGAAGTTCTGCAGCAATTGCAGGCCGTGGGTGTGGCTCTTTTCCGGGTGAAATTGCACGGCAAAACGCGAACCGTCGGCCAGCGCGGCGGCAAAGTCGAGGCCGTAGTGACCGCGCCCGACCACCTGACGCTGGTTGGCGGCATCGATATAGAAACTGTGCACGAAGTAAAAACGCGCCAGGTCCGGAATGTCATGCCACAGCGGGTGATCCACCGCCTGAGCGACCTGATTCCAGCCCATGTGCGGCACTTTCAAGTGCTCGCCCTCTTCGTGCAGGTCCTTGCCGAAAAACTTCACCTGGCCGGGAAACAGACCGATGCAATCCACGCCGCCGCTCTCTTCACTTCTGTCGAGCAACGCCTGCATGCCGACGCAGATACCGAGAAACGGACGGTCCTGGCTGACTTCCCTGACCAGCGAATCAAAGCCCAGACGGCGGATCTCGGCCATGCAGTCGCGAATCGCGCCCACACCCGGAAACACCACACGGTCGGCTTCGCGAATCACCTTGGCGTCACTGGTAATCAGCACACGGCCTGCGCCTACGTGCTCAAGCGCCTTGGCGACAGAGTGCAGGTTGCCCATACCGTAATCGATGACCGCAACCGTCTGCATCAGAGCACACCCTTGGTGGATGGCATTTGCCCGGCCATGCGCTCATCCAGCTCGACCGCCATGCGCAGCGCGCGACCGAAAGCCTTGAACACGGTCTCGATCTGGTGGTGAGTGTTGGTGCCACGCAGGTTGTCGATGTGCAGCGTCACGTTCGCGTGGTTGACGAAGCCCTGGAAGAACTCCTGAAACAGGTCCACATCAAAGCCACCCACCGTGGCACGGGTATACGGCACATGCATCTGCAGGCCCGGACGACCCGAAAAGTCGATGACCACGCGCGACAGCGCTTCGTCGAGCGGCACATAGGCGTGGCCGTAACGACGAATGCCTTTCTTGTCGCCGATGGCCTGGCTGAACGCCTGCCCCACGGTGATACCGACGTCTTCCACCGTATGGTGATCATCGATTGCCAGGTCACCCTTGCACTCGATGTCCAGGTCGATCAGCCCGTGCCGGGCGATCTGGTCGAGCATGTGCTCAAGAAAAGGCACACCGATATCGAATCGGGCCTTTCCGGTGCCATCCAGGTTGATCGAGGCTTTGATCTGGGTTTCCAGAGTATTACGCTCGACGTACGCCTTACGTTCGGCCATCACCAGCTCCGCAAAATCATTGGGCGAAAAAAGGCGAGCATTATAGGCCCAGATGCGCCCGCCATGAAGCAAACAGACGACCAGCAGGGCATTTAGTGGGTGAAGAGGCTCGCGATTGCGTTACATACCTTGTCGATATTGCCTTCATTCAGGCCCGCCATGCACACCCGGCCACTGCGCAGCATGTAAATGCCATGAACGTCTTTCAGTTCGTCGACCTGCTGTGGCGTCAGACCGGTGTAGCTGAACATCCCGCTCTGCCTGAGGATAAAGCTGAAATCACGTCCGGAAACCTTCTGCGCCAGCACCTCAACCAGCCGCGTGCGCATGTCGATGATGCGCACGCGCATGGCCTCGACTTCGCTCAGCCACTGCTCGCGCAGGTGCGGCGTGTTGAGCACTTTTGAGACCAGAAAGGCGCCATGCGCAGGCGGGCTGGAGTAGTTGCGACGTACAGTGGCCTTCAGCTGGCCGAATACGTTGGCAGCCGACGCGGTGTCTTCGCAGACGACCGACAGCCCGCCGACCCGCTCGCCGTACAGCGAGAAGATTTTCGAGAACGAGTTACTGACCAGCGTTGTAACACCTGCGTTGGCCATTGCGCGGATGGCATAGGCATCCTCATCAATGCCTTTGCCAAAGCCCTGATAGGCAATATCCAGAAACGCGATGAGCTGACGATCCTTGATAACCTCGATCAACCGGTCCCATTGCTCGACTGTCAGATCGGCACCTGTCGGGTTGTGGCAGCAAGGGTGCAGCAAAAGGATGCTCTGCGCAGGCAGGCGCTGCACCGTATCGAGCATGGCCTCGAACCTGACCCCGCCAGTCTGCGCGTCGAAATACGGGTAGCTGTTGACCTTGAAGCCCGCACCACCGAACAGCGCGTTGTGGTTTTCCCAGGTCGGATCGCTGACCCAGACCTGCGAGTCCGGGAAGGCATACTTGAGGAAGTCGGCACCTACTTTCAGCGCGCCGGAGCCGCCCACGGTCTGGATAGTCGCCACGCGTCCTGCCTGCACAAGCGGGTGATCCGCCCCGAACAACAGGGTCTGCACTGCCTGCCGATAAGCCGCCAGGCCTTCCATCGGCAGATAGACAGAAGCCGCCTGCTCGCCCTCGGCCAGTTGCTGTTGTGCCGTTGCTACGCATGCCAGCTGAGGGATACGGCCCTGCGCGTCGTAATACAAGCCGATGCTCAGATTGACCTTGTCCGCACGGGAATCCTTGCCAAAGGTTTCCATCAGGGAAAGGATCGGATCACCAGCGTATGACTCCACGTGGGCTAGCATGCAAACAACTCCTACAGGCAATAAAAACAGGGGTTGCTAATGTAGCAGCGTCTGCGGGGGAACGGGCAGTGCATCAAACACATTGAGCCGCAGATAGATGACGCGGAGCGTCACGAACGGCATTCCCACGCTGGAGTGTGCGGAACGATAGCCTCAACTATCGTGCGACGCTCTGCGTCCGATTCAGAGTGCGTGGAACAAGAATTCTGCGCACAAAAAAAAGCGCCTGCACCTAAGTGCAAGCGCTTATCTGTTACCTACAGGCTTTTAGTGGAACAGCACTGCGGTTTTTTGCAGGGTAATCCAGACGCCCCACGCCAGCGGGATGCCTACGGCCAGCCAGGCGGCGATGACCAGCGGCTTACTGCCTGCGGATGCTTTCCACTCCAGCGAAGTCGTGGCATTGGCACCCTTGTCGTGACCGATGGCTTGTTCAGCCGCCAGCTCGGCGTCGGTCATGAAGTACTTGTCGGCAACCGGACGAATCAGCAGGTTGCAGATAAAGCCCAGCACCAGCAGACCCGAGAGGATGTACAAGGTAATGTCGTAGGCATCGGCACGTGCAACACCGTGGGCGAGTTGGTACTCACGCAGGTAGTTGACCAATACCGGACCGAGCACACCGGCCGCAGCCCAGGCAGTCAGCAGACGACCGTGGATCGCGCCGACCATCTGCGTACCGAACAGGTCAGCCAGATAAGCCGGAACCGTCGCGAAACCGCCACCGTACATCGACAGCACGATGCAGAACGCGGCCACGAACAGGGCAATGCTACCCATGTGGCTTAGGGTCGGAACCGACGCATAAAGCAGGAAGCCCAGTGCGAAGAATACGAAGTAGGTTGCCTTGCGACCGATGAAGTCCGAGCACGAAGCCCAGAAGAAACGACCGCCGATGTTGAACAGACTCAACAGGCCCGTGAAGCCGGCTGCAATCGCAGCAATGGCTTTCAGTTGGTCGGCATTGAGCTGGCTGAAGGTCAGGTCGACGCCCAGCAGTTTGCCGGCGAAGACTTCCTGCAGCAGCGGCGAAGCCATGCCCAGGATGCCGATACCGGCCGATACGTTCAGGCACAGCACCAGCCAGACCAGACGGAACTGCGGTGTCTTCCAGGCCACGCTGACGTGCACGTGACGGTTGGTGATCATCGAGTTCTTGGCCTTGGCAGCCGGAGCGGTCCAGCCTTCAGGTTTCCAGCCGGTTGGCGGAACGCGATAGCCCAGCGCGCCACCGATCATGAAGATGAAGTAGATCACCGCCATCACCACGAAGCTCTGCCAGACGCCAACGCTTTCAGCCGAGGCAAAGTGGCCCATCAACGCAGTGGCCAGTGGTGCACCGACCATTGCGCCGCCACCAAAGCCCATAATCGCCATACCGGTCGCCATGCCGCGCTTGTCCGGGAACCACTTGATCAGGGTCGAAACGGGGGAGATATAGCCCAGCCCCAGACCAATGCCGCCGATAACCCCCGAGCCCAGCCACATCAACCAGATCTGGTGCGTATAAATGCCCAGTGCGGAAATCAGCAAGCCACCACACCAGCAGAGGGCCGAAACAACACCGGCCTTGCGTGGACCTGCGTGCTCCAGCCAGCCACCCCAGATGGCAGCCGAGCAACCCAGGAAGATAAAGAACAGGGTGTAGATCCAGCCCAGCATGGAGATCTGCCAGTCACAGGTCGACGCGAACATCTGCGCGAAGAAACCCATGTCCGGAGTACAGGCGACGGGTGCAGTAATACCCACGGCCTTGGACAACGGCAACCAGAACACCGAGAAGCCGTAAGCCATACCGATACAGAGGTGGATGGCCAATGCTGCTGGTGGAACAAGCCAACGGTTGAAACCGGGCTTGGCGATAATGCGCTCTTTGGACAAGAACGCAGGCTGAACGGCGTCGCCGCCCAAGGCTGTGCTTGTGCTCATTATAATTACCCCAATGTGTGAAGCTCGCAGATGGTCCGCTGGTCCGCCACAGACTCTATGCCGAGCGGCCATGTCTGTTTTATCGGCAGGTTGTTCAGATACGTGACAAAAAGACGCACCTGAGCCAGCAAAAACGGAGACTATCACTGTCTGATGGCAAATAAGCATCTCGTTACATGCTTTTTATTATCTATTTTATCGGTTAATCCGCGCGCTCTATGACGCCATAGATGCAATCAATTAAATGATAAGGAAAAGCCTGTCAGAACCTTAGTTGAGGCAAAAAAGCTATGTAGCTGTAGGGTCGAGAGGAGCGCTGCTACCTCAAACCGGCGACCGGACAGCAATAAAGGCATCCGCAGCCCGGTACGCGCGTCAGAGCGGTATACTCACGGGCTATTTTTGAATATCGACACAAGGACTCGCCCATGAAAGCGTTCGGCAAAATCCTGGGGCTGTTTATTCTCGGGCTGTTGCTGATCATCGTGGCTCTCGGCTTCGCCCTGACCCACCTGTTTGATCCCAACGACTACAAAGACGAGATTCGCCAGCTGGCACGCGACAAGGCCAACGTCGAGCTGACGCTCAACGGCGATATCGGCTGGAGCCTGTTCCCCTGGCTCGGCCTGGAATTGCACGACGCCCATGTCGCCACCCTGACCGCCCCCGATCAGCCGTTTGCCGATGTGCAGATGCTCGGCCTGTCCGTACGTGTCCTGCCGCTGCTTCGTCGTCAGGTGCAGATGAGTGACATCCGCGTCGAAGGCCTTAACCTGGCCCTGCACCGTGACGAAAACGGTCATGGCAACTGGGAGGACATCGGCAAGCCCGCTGTCGCAACCACCACAGCGCCTGGCGAACCAACCCCTGCGCCTGCCCCGGACGCGCCCAAGGCCGATCGCCCTTCCCAGCCGATCCGGCTGGACATCGACAGCCTGACTGTCAACAACGCCCGCGTGGATTACAGCGATGCCCGCAAAGGCCGAACCTTCACGGCCGAGAGCATTCAACTGAGCACCGGACCAATTCGTGAAGCATCCGACATCCCGATCAAACTGACGGCGTTCCTGAGCACCAACCAGCCCGTCGTGCGCGCCAAGACCGAACTGGTCGGCGAACTGCGCATGGACCGCGTACTCAAGCGCTATCAATTCGAAGACATGCGCTTGTCCGGCGAAGTCGCAGGCGAGCCGCTGCAGGGCAAGACCGTCACTTTCTCGGCGCAGGGCCAGTTGCTGGCAGACCTTGCCGCCAATATCGCCGAATGGAACAGCCTCAAAGTGTCAGCCAACCAGTTGCGCGCACTGGGCGAACTGCGTGCCCGTGATCTGGACAAGACGCCACAGATCAGCGGCGGTCTGTCCATCGCCCAGCTCGACCTGCGCACCTTCTTCGAAAACATCGGCCAGCCATTGCCAGCCATGTCCGAGGGCGCGCTGAGCAAGGTTGAAATGGTCACACGCCTCGCTGGCACGCCCACCAGCCTTGCGCTGGAAAACCTCAACCTGAAAGTCGACGACAGCACCTTCACGGGTCGGATCGCCGTGGACGACTTCGCCAAGCAGGCGCTGCGTGTCCAGCTCAAGGGCGATACCTTCGACGCCGACCGCTATCGTCCGGCTGAGAGCGAAGAAAGCAAAGGTGCCAAGGCCGCGCGCAAATCCGAGGTTCAGTCCGGTGAAGCCGCCGCTGCTGCGGGCGATTCACCGCTGCCCGAACAACCGACCAAGGCCGCCTGGAGCACTGCCAGGCTGCTGCCGCTGGAGCGCTTGCGTACGCTGGATGTCGAAGCTGACCTGAGCTTCGGCAAACTGACCCTGAACAAACTGCCCATCGACAACGCAGCGTTCAAGACCCAGGCCAACGGTGGTCTTATCAAGGTCGATACGCTGAGTGGCGACCTGTACAACGGCAACTTCGAGGTCAAGGGCAATCTGGACGCGCGTCCGGACACGCCTGTGGCCACGGTACAGACGCGCATTGCCAAAGTACCGGTCGAACGCATTCTGGAAAGCCAGGGCCAGACGCCGCCAGTGCGTGGCCTGCTGAACCTAGACAGCAGCCTGACCGGCACAGGCAACAGCGAAAAAGCCCTGATCGACAGCCTGAACGGCACCGCCAGCTTTGCGCTCAATAACGGCGTACTGGTCAATGCCAACCTGGAGCAGCAGCTGTGCAAGGGTATTTCGATCCTCAACCGCAAGACGCTTAGCGGCGAACCGCGCGCCAAGGACACTCCTTTCCAGCAGCTCAACGGCAATCTGGTGATACGCAACGGCGTGGCCAGCAACCCGGATCTCAAGGTTCGTACGCCGGGCATGGCCGTCAACGGTAACGGCGACGTCGATCTGCGCGTACTGGGCATGAATTACCGCGTCGGCATCATCGTCGAAGGCGACAAGAGCGACATGCCGGACCCGGCGTGCGAGATCAATCCGCGCTTTGTCGGCATCGAGTGGCCGGTGCAGTGCCGCGGCCCGCTGGAACTGGGTGCCAAAGCCTGCCGCCTGGACAAGGAAGGCGTGGGCCAGATCGCTGCCAGGCTGGCAGGCGACCGGATCAGCGAGAAGCTTGAGGACAAGCTGAATGAAAAACTCGGTGACAAGGTCAGCCCCGAACTCAAGGACGCCCTCAAGGGATTGTTCAAACGCTAGAGCACTGTGAACAGCTCAGGAGCGCCCTCGCGGCGCTCCATTGGCGCAACCTTTCCTATACCGACTCATATCCCGACGACGAGAGCCCTTCAGGCCATGCAACCCGAACAATTCTCCAGCGCCGTGCTGGACTGGTACGACCGTCATGGCCGACATGACCTGCCCTGGCAACAAGACATCACGCCGTATCGGGTCTGGGTATCGGAAATCATGCTGCAGCAGACCCAGGTCAGCACCGTTCTGAATTACTTCGACCGCTTCATGGAGGCCCTGCCGACCGTGCAGGCGCTGGCTGAGGCACCGGAAGACGAAGTGCTGCACCTATGGACCGGGCTGGGCTACTACACCCGCGCCCGCAACTTGCAGAAGACCGCAAAAATCGTGGTTGCCGATCACGATGGCGAGTTTCCCCGCGACGTCGAAAAACTCATCCTGCTGCCCGGTATCGGTCTATCCACCGCAGGCGCAATCGCCAGCCTGAGCATGGGTCTTCGCGCGCCGATCCTCGACGGCAACGTCAAACGCGTGCTGGCGCGCTTTACCGCGCAGGAGGGCTATCCCGGCGAACCCAAGGTGGCCAAACAGCTGTGGGCCACAGCTGAACGCTTCACACCGCATAGCCGGGTCAACAACTATACCCAGGCCATGATGGACCTCGGTGCCACGCTCTGTACCCGCAGCAAACCCAGCTGCCTGCTCTGCCCGCTGGAACGCAGTTGCGAGGCGCACATGCTGGGCCTGGAAACGCGCTACCCGATCCCCAAGCCGCGCAAGACCGTGCCGCAGAAACGCACGCTCATGCCGATGCTCGCCAACGAAGACGGCGCGATCCTGCTTTATCGTCGCCCTTCCAGCGGCTTGTGGGGCGGCCTGTGGAGCCTGCCGGAACTGGATGACTTCGATGACCTGCAGCACCTGGCCACCCAACACGCGCTGCAACTGGGCGAGCATCATGAACTGCCGGGGCTGATCCACACTTTCAGCCACTTCCAGTTGAGCATCGAACCCTGGCTGGTCAAGGTCCAGGAGTCCGCCGATCACGTGGCCGAGGCCGACTGGCTCTGGTATAACCTCGCCACCCCGCCACGCCTGGGCCTTGCCGCCCCGGTGAAAAAGCTGCTCAAACGCGCAGCTGACGTATTGAACGCAGGAGAGTCGTCATGACCCGCACCGTAATGTGCCGCAAGTACAAAGAAGAACTGCCCGGCCTGGAACGCGCCCCTTATCCGGGAGCCAAGGGCGAAGACATCTTCAACCACGTCTCGCAAAAAGCCTGGGCCGATTGGCAGAAACACCAAACCCTGCTGATCAACGAGCGCCGCCTGAATATGATGAACGCTGAAGACCGGAAATTCCTCCAGACCGAGATGGACAAGTTTCTCTCCGGCGAAGAATACGCCCAGGCCGAAGGCTACGTACCCCCCGAAAAATAAAGCGTTTCACGCAGTGAAGGTCGTAAGCGTCGGTAATAATTCAAATTTTTTAAAAAACACGCTTGACGACCTCCTGAAAAACACGTCTAATGCGCCCCGTTGCCCAGATAGCTCAGTCGGTAGAGCAGGGGATTGAAAATCCCCGTGTCGGCGGTTCGATTCCGTCTCTGGGCACCACCTTTCGTTTTCAGGTGATGCCAAGCACACCTGAAAGCACACAAAAAGCCCGCCTCGTGCGGGCTTTTTGTTGTCTGGTTTTTTTGAATGACAGACGTGTCTGCACCCTGCGCGCGCAGAAGAGACCAGTAGAATCAGACTACTGCACGTGTCGCCTCTTCCTGCACCGCACGTCTGCCGCCATCCGGCTTATTCGCTTGCCCGCATTTCGCAGCGCGTGACAAGGTAGCCAAGCCTCGGCAAACCAAAACCCGCTAATTTCAAAGGCTCCAAGCGCGACGCCTCAAGCGGAAAATAATCATTATTTACGACGCAAGGACGACACCCTAATATGGTGTCACCTATAAGGATTATAGGCAGCATGAAAAACAGGCAGCCCTTGTGGAGCAAGCAGCAACTTGAGGATCTTGTTCATGTCCTGGCAAGAGATTCCTCCAAAGTCGTCTTTCGCGAGCATTGCCTGGAGCGCCTCTATGAGCGCGGCATAACCGCCACGGAGGCCCTGAGATGCCTGCGTCGAGGAGCAATCATCCGAGGGCCTACGTACAGCGAGAGGCATGGCAACTTCGAGTTCCGGATGAGCGAGCTCGCGCCGAGAGATGTTGTCTGCATGGTAGTAGCCGTCAATCCAAGTCCTGAGCCTGACGAGCTTTTCGCAATTACGGTGTGGGAGGTATGAAAATGTACAAATATAAAGGCAGTGGACTGGACGGCATCTTCTTGAAAAATGGCTATACGATCCTCGAAACGCCATACGGCGAGGGTGTGAAGATCGAAGATATCGACGGACTTCATCGAGCGATAGCTGTGGATATCATTGGCCAGAAAACGCCAATGACCGGGCGTCAGTTTCGCTTTTTGAGAAAGGAGCAGGATCTCATTCAGGAGGAGGCTGCAGCCATTTTCCGGGTCGATGTGCAGACCATTGCCAACTGGGAAAAGCGCGAATCTCAAGAAATACCGGGACCAGCTGATGTTGCCATGAGGGCTTTTTACGCTGCCTATATCCACGCCAATTTTGGTCCGATCATCTTCGAACGAAATGCACAACCCCACGAAGGAGCCGCGTTCGAATTGGACGGAACACAGTGGAAAGAGTCCGAGCTGAAAGTCGCTTGACTCAGAGGGTGATTAGTCTGGCGGCATGTAAAGGTGCCGTTCAAGGCAACACTTGAGAAGATCACAACGGCCTTCTGCTACTCATACCAGCCATCCAGAGCCCTGCCAACCCATCCCGTTGAACTAATTTTCCCTCCCCACCATCGAAGCCATACATTTGCTTCCACAAGGAAAATTACGTGCTCAAGTTTACTGCCTCCGCCCTCATCATCGCCGCCACTCTGGGTCTGGCTGCCTGCGACAGCAAATCCGAACAGAAAGCACAGGACGCTCAGGCTCATCAGGAGAAATCCCAGGAGAAGATGGAGTCTGCCCAGGACAAAGTGAACGAGGCTGCCAAAGAGAACACCGAAGCGGCCAAGGATAAAGCTGCGTCCAAGGAAGCGGCTGCCGAAGAATCGAAGACCTTCGTGCCGACGTCCGAAGTGACCAACACCATCCAGCCGGAAAAAAAGTGAAAACAGTGAATACTCTTCACAAAGTTTTCACAGCGGCCGCGTCATTGTAGAGCTGCTCCCAAGTGTGAATCCTTAAGCCCGCTCCCCCATCGCGGGCTTTTCTTTGTCCGGAATTTGACGGGCAGACCGCTTTTCCAGATATCTGTGCACTTATAGTCAATGTATTTTTCTTTGACCAAAAACTGCACTTTTTTGACGCCAATAAATCTCTTCATTTATCCAGTCGATTGTTGCGATGAACCGTTCATGTCGCCGCTTTTCGAGCCGATACTCTAATCACAGCAAGTCCACAAACACACCAAGGGGCAGGTTATGTTCGGAAACAAGAACAAAGCTGAACTGACAGCCATGAAGGCCGAGGTAGATGGACTCAAAGGACTGACAAGCGCACTGGAAAAATCAATGGCGGTGGTCGAGCTGGGTCTCGACGGCAAGATCCTTCGTGCCAACGATAACTTCCTTGCAGCGATGGGCTACCGGGCCGATGAGCTGGCCAGCAAGACGCACCGCGACTTTTGCGAGCCGGAGATGCTCCGCAGCCGTGAATACGCGGACCTGTGGGCGTCTCTGAAGGCTGGCAAGTTCATCTCCGGCACCTTCAAGCGCATCGATAAGAGTGGCCGTAGCGTCTGGCTGGAGGCAAGCTACAACCCGGTGACCGATACGCAGGGCAAAGTCTTCAAGGTGGTCAAATATGCTCTGGACGTCACCAAACGCGTAATGCTCGAAAACGAGACCAACAGCAAGCTGGCAGCAGTAGACCGGGCCATGGCTGTTTGCGAATTCGAGCCCAATGGCAATGTGATAACCGCCAACAGTAATTTCCTGAACGTCATGGGTTACGCACTGAACGAGATCAAAGGTAAACACCACAGATCATTCTGCGAACCGGCACTGACCAACAGCCCGGAATATGCCGAATTCTGGCGCAAGTTGAATCAGGGCGAGTTCATTGGCGATCAGTTCAAACGCCTCGGCAAACATGGCCGGGTTGTCTGGCTGGAAGCAACGTATAACCCGGTTTTTGATGTCGACGGCAAGCTCTACAAGATCGTCAAGTTCGCCAGTGACATTACCCAGCGTGTCGAAAAGCAGGAAGCCGATGCGCATGGTGCGTCGCGTGCTTACCATATCTCGGCAGAAACCGAGAAAGTGGCCGAACAAGGAACCCTGGTCATTCAGGAAACCGCTCGGGAAATGCGCCAGATTGCCGAAAACATCGGCGCGTCGGCGAAGCTGGTGAGCCAGCTGGGCGATCGCTCCGAGCAGATCACCGCCATCGTCAACACCATCCGCGGCATCGCCGATCAGACCAACCTGCTGGCGCTCAACGCTGCCATCGAAGCGGCACGGGCGGGTGATCAGGGTCGCGGGTTTGCCGTGGTCGCCGACGAAGTGCGGCAACTGGCCGGACGTACCAGCGGCTCGACCACCGAGATTGCCGAAATGATAGGCAAGATTCTCGCCGAAACACGTGAAGCGGTGGCGAGCATGGATGCCACGCAGGAAGGCGCCATTCGAGGTGTGACACTGGCCGATCAGGCCGGACAGGTCATCGTGCAGATCCGCGACGGCGCAAGCGATGCGGTCGAGGCCGTGAACATGTTCGCCACGCGCATGGATGAAGCCGAAGCGTTTGCAAAGCCGGGCAAGCGATGACGATCGTGTAACACCCAGCACATCAAAACCCGCGTCCTGCGGGTTTTTTATTGTCCAGAGATTACGGCCAAGCCTTGGTTATCCAGCCCGTCTGCGCTTCAATAGCGGCCATCGCATTTCACGCCAGCCAAAGGACCGCTCATGGCCTCGCCAGACAAGCAGCAAAAACGTGCCAAGCGCGCAAAAATCAAGGCCAAGCAGAACCGTTCGGGCAAGGGCACAACCAGCCTCGTCCACCCGGTGTTTGCCTCTGAGCTGGTCAATCTGCCGTTTGATGACGTCGAACTTGATCTAAACACGTTCGACTTCAAAGACATCGTAGAGAACGGCTTCGACCCGGCCGACTATGATGATCTCTTCGTGGCCATGAAAGCCGCCGAAGCCATCAGCCAACTGGCGCTGTGCGTCGTCTTCCTGCAGTACCCGGTGCTGGCACTGGTCGTTTCCGAAGAGGACGAAGACCCTGCCACGGACTTCATGATGGGTCTGCTGATCGTGTACCGCGCCATGTACCACGATGAAGACGAAGACACAGCCATCGAATGGATCGAAAGCCCTGCCTTCCAGAAGGATTACACCCTGGCATCCGATCTGCTGATGAAGCGAGACACCAAGGCCACACGCTGATCGAGACCGTGCCGACGCAGAGCGTCAGCACGATAGTCAGCGGCCAATCAACCCAGCGCAGCAGCGCCTACACGCCCGGCTTTGCGGCGGCGCGAAACCAGCAGGCCAGCACTGATCACCAGCAGGCTTAGCAGGCCGGTGGCGATGATTTCGACACGGTGCTCTTCCTGGATCAACATGATCGTCAGCACTGCAACGATGAACGCGATCACCGCCCACGTCAGCCATGGGAACAGCCACATCTTGAAGTCGATAGCCTCGCCTGCAGCAATGCGCTTCTGGCGCATCCGCAGTTGCGACACGGCAATCACCAGATACACCAGCAGGGCAATGGCACCAGAGCTGGCCAGCAGGAAATCAAATACGGCAGCCGGTGCGATGTAGTTGGCGAACACGGTCAGGAACGCCGCGGCAGTCGACATGATCACCGCCCAGTAAGGCGTGCCGCCCTTGCTGGTGCGCTTCGACACGGCAGGTGCATCGCCGCGCTTGCCCAGCGAGAACAGCATGCGCGAAGCGGTGTACAGGGCCGAGTTCAGGCAGCTGGTCACAGCAACCAATACCACCAGGTCAACAATCAGCTTGGCGTTCGGAATGCCCATCGCATCAAGCACGGTCTGATACGAACCCACCTCGGCCAGGCGCGGGTCGTTCCACGGCACTAGTGACACAACGATGAAGATCGAAACCAGATAGAACAGGAAGATCCGCCAGATCACCGAGTTGGTGGCCTTGGTGATCTGCTTGCCAGGGTTCTTGGACTCCGCCGCAGCGATGGTCACAATTTCGGTGCCCATGAACGAGAACATGGTGGTCAACATCGCCGCCAGCACCGCGCCCATGCCGTTTGGCAGGAAGCCACCGGTATCAAACAGATGACTCACGCCACTGACATTACTGGTGGGCAGCAGACCAAAAATCGCCGCAACACCCAGCACCACGAACGCGATGATCGCCACAACCTTGATCAGCGCAAACCAGAACTCGAATTCGCCGTAATTCTTCACACTGAACAGGTTGGTCGCGGTCAGCAGCAATGTGATGACCAGCGTGAACATCCAGATCGCGATGTTCGGGAACCAGGCATGCAAAATGGTTGCGGCGGCGTTGGCCTCCAGCGGGATCACCAGCACCCAGAACCACCAGTACAACCAGCCGATGGTGAAGCCGGCCCAGTGCCCGATAGCGCGGTCGGCATAGGTTGAGAACGAACCGGTGTCTGGCGAGGCAACGGCCATTTCGGCCAGCATACGCATCACCAGCACCACCAGCGTACCCGCAGCGGCATAGGCCAGCAGCACGGCAGGGCCTGCCTCGGCAATCGCGTGGCCGGAGCCGACGAATAGACCGGCACCAATCACGCCGGCAATCGACAGCATCGTAATGTGTCGCGGTTTCAGCCCTTGTTCGAGCTCGGAAGAGTTAGCGGTACTGCTCATAAAACCACCTGTGCAAGACGAGCGAGGCACACCGAAGCGTTACGTAAAAAGAAAGCTACGGTGCCGTTCTTTATTATTGACGCAAGAATTGCGCCAAAATATTTCGAAAACGACGTCGCTTAGAGAATACGAGGCCTGTGGCTTAGCCCGTGAAGCATGCAGGGTGATGGCTTTTATACGCAGTCCGTAGGACTTGTTACCAAACGCCTCAGATTCGCCTACATGCACGCACCAAAAATGCCCCAAACCTTCCTCAAAGCGCAAACATGGTGCAGAAATCAGACCACCACTCAGCAAATGCTACTTCCAACACCAGGCCAAAGCTGGCAACATCGCGCCTTTTTCGCGCACGCCCCTGTTTTGCAGGGCATGGCGCTTGCCTTCATGCGACCGTCCGCTGCCCGGATGAGACAACCCGTCGAGCGCCTCCACGCTCGACACAATACGTCGATGGTTGTCCTTTAAACGCTGTGCTAGCTTGGCGTTCGCTGGCAGCCAGCGCGCACACTTCAACGAGGACCCCACATGGCCGAGGCCACGCCCGCCCTGGAAATCCGCAACCTGCACAAGCGCTACGATCAGCTTGAGGTGCTCAAAGGCATCTCGCTGACGGCTCGCGACGGCGACGTCATATCGATCCTCGGCTCCTCCGGTTCCGGCAAGTCCACGTTGCTGCGCTGCATCAACCTGCTGGAAAACCCGCATCAGGGGCAGATTCTAGTGGCCGGTGAAGAGTTGAAGCTCAAGGCTGCGCGCAACGGCGACCTGATGGCCGCCGATAACCGGCAGATCAACCGCTTGCGCAGCCAGATCGGTTTCGTGTTCCAGAACTTCAACCTGTGGCCGCACATGAGCGTGCTCGATAACATCATCGAAGCGCCGCGTCGCGTTCTGGGCCAGAGCAAGGCCGAAGCCATCGAGGTGGCTGAAGAGCTGCTGGCCAAAGTGGGCATCGCCGATAAGCGCCATGCCTACCCTGCGCAGCTTTCCGGTGGGCAACAGCAGCGCGCAGCCATTGCGCGTACGCTGGCCATGCAACCAAAGGTTATCCTGTTCGACGAGCCGACCTCGGCCCTCGACCCGGAGATGGTTCAGGAAGTACTCGGCGTCATCCGCGCACTGGCTGAAGAAGGCCGGACCATGCTGCTGGTGACCCACGAAATGAATTTTGCACGTCAGGTATCAACTGAAGTGGTGTTTTTGCATCAGGGAATGGTCGAAGAACAGGGCACACCGCAGCAAGTATTCGAAAACCCGCTGTCGGCAAGGTGCAAACAATTCATGTCGAGTCACCGCTAACGGAGCAACACCCATGCAGTCGTACAAAAAGATCTTGCTGATCGCAGCGGCCACCCTTGCCTTCAGCGGCAGTGCCTTTGCTGAAACAATGAAAATGGGCATCGAAGGTGCCTACCCGCCGTTCAACAACAAGGACGCGAGTGGCCAGGTGGTGGGCTTTGACTATGAAATCGGCCAGGCCCTGTGCGCCAGGATGAAGGTCGAGTGCGAAGCGGTGACGTCAGACTGGGACGGCATCATCCCGGCGTTGATGGCCAACAAGTTCGACTTCCTGATCTCGTCGCTGTCGATCACCGAAGAGCGCAAGCAGGTGGTCGATTTCACCAACCCGTATTACTCGAACAAGCTGCAATTCATCGCGCCGAAAACTTCCTCGATCGACGTATCGAGCACTGAAAAAGCCAAAGAAAGCCTTGCCGGCAAGTCAGTGGGTGCACAGCGATCAACACTGGCCGCCACCTGGCTGGAAGACAAGCTCGGGATCATGGACGCCAAGCTCTATGACACTCAGGAAAACGCCTTCCTCGACCTGTCCTCCGGTCGCGTCGACGCCATGCTGGCCGACAAATACGTCAGCTTTGAGTGGCTGAAAAGCGAAGCGGGTCAGAACTTCGAGTTCAAGGGCGAGCCTGTCGTTGAAGACGACAAGATCGGCATCGCCGTGCGCAAGGGTGATGATGCCCTGCGCGAGCGCTTGAACGCGGCCCTGAAAGAAATCATCGCTGATGGCACCTACAAGAAGATCAACGACAAGTATTTCCCTTTCAGCATCCTCTGATTCACCTGACCGCGTCGCCGCCGCTTCCTGTCGAAGCGCGGCGACCGGCCCTGACAAAGCCTGCCCATGAACATTGATCTCCACGGATTCGGCCCGGCCCTTGCGGCTGGCGCGCTGATGACGGTCCAGCTTGCACTCTCGGCCCTGTGCCTGGGGCTGATACTCGGACTGCTCGGCGCCTTGGCCAAGACCTCGCCCTACAAGCCGCTGCAATGGCTGGGCAGTACCTACTCGACCCTGGTACGCGGCATTCCCGAACTGCTTTGGGTGTTGCTGATTTACTTCGGCACCGTCAACGGCATGCGCGCTCTGGGCAAACTGTTCGACATTCCTGACCTGGCCCTGAGCGCCTTCGCTGCCGGGGTCATTGCCCTGGGCATTTGCTTTGGTGCCTACGCGACCGAAGTGTTTCGCGGCGCGATTCTGGCCATCCCCAAAGGCCATCGTGAAGCCGGGCTGGCGCTGGGCATGTCACGCTCGCGCATCCTCTTCAAGCTGGTGCTGCCGCAGATGTGGCGCATCGCCCTGCCCGGCCTGGGCAATCTGTTCATGATTCTGATGAAAGACACCGCGCTGGTCTCGGTGATCGGCCTGGAAGAAATCATGCGCCACGCGCAGATCGCCGTGGGCTTCACCAAGCAAGCGTTCACCTTCTACATGGTCGCGGCCTTCATGTACCTGGGGCTGACCGTGCTGGCCATGGCCGGCATGTACTTCCTTGAGAAGCGTGCCAGTCGCGGCTTTCTGAGGAGCGCGTCATGAATTGGGAAGTCATCATCAAGTGGCTGCCACGCCTGGCACAGGGCGCGACCCTGACCCTTGAGCTGGTGGCGATTGCCGTCATCGCCGGGCTGATCCTCGCCATCCCGATGGGCATCGCCCGTGCATCGCGTCACTGGCCGGTACGCGCCCTGCCCTACGCCTACATCTTTTTCTTCCGCGGCACACCGCTGCTGGTGCAACTGTTTCTGGTCTACTACGGCCTGGCGCAGTTCGACGTGGTGCGTCAGGGGCCGCTGTGGCCATACCTGCGTGACCCTTTCTGGTGTGCGGTTGTCACCATGACCCTGCACACCGCCGCCTACATCGCAGAAATCCTGCGTGGCGCCATTCAGGCCGTGCCGGTCGGTGAAGTCGAGGCTGCGCGGGCGCTGGGCATGTCGAAATGGAAAGCATTGTTCTACATCGTCCTGCCCCGCGCGGCACGTATCGGTCTGCCTGCGTACAGCAACGAAGTCATCCTGATGCTCAAGGCCAGTGCCCTGGCCAGCACCGTTACCCTGCTGGAGTTGACCGGCATGGCCCGCACGATCATCGCCCGCACCTACCTGCCGGTAGAAATTTTCTTCGCCGCCGGTATGTTCTACCTCGTGATGACGTTCGTGCTGGTACAAGGCTTCCGCCTGCTGGAAAAGCTATTGCGTGTAGACGCCAGTCAGGGGCGCTGATATGAAGGGTGCTGGCGTCGATCCAGTCAGCACCTTGCCACACGAGGCCGCCACCATGCCCTCTGAACCTTGCTTGCAGGATGAACACCTCGGCAGCCACTTTCGTGCGCTGGACAGCTTTCTGTTCGCGCATCAGGCCTTGTGGCGGCCCAAGCCGTTCACGCACCTGCGTCTGCCGTGGGAAGACAAATACCCGGACCTCGCAAACTGGCTGCGGCAACGCACGCTGGAACAGGCCGAGGCCGCGCATAACCACCCGGAACAACTCGACGCGCCGTTTCCGTTCCCGCAACTGGCCGCCGAAGCCGTCACCCTGAGCCACGTCTCTGAACTGCCTTCACATCCTCTGGAGCCAGTCGATGCGCGCATGAGTGTCGACGTGCCGGGGCGCAAATGGCAACAGATCGAAGCCTTCGCCAGCCATCTGGACAGGCGTGATACCACCACTCACTGGCTGGACTGGTGCGCAGGCAAAGGCCACCTGGGGCGTCGCCTGACCGGGCGCGGTCAGCGTCTGACCTGCCTGGAGCACGACCCGGCGCTGATCGAAGCAGGCCTGGCACTGAGTACGCGGCAAGGCATCGACGCCAGGCATGTGCAGCAGGATGTAATGGCCGACGACGCCTGGCGCTGCCTGCAACCCGAGCACACGCCGGTGGCGCTGCATGCCTGCGGCGACCTGCACATTCAGCTGATGGAGCTGGCCAGCCAGACCGGCTGCCGGTACATGGCAATCGCGCCATGCTGCTACAACCGCACCCGGCACGACCTGTATCGGCCGCTGTCCAGCGACGGCAAGGCATCGGGCTTGAAGCTGTCACGAGACGAACTCGGCCTGCCACTCAGCGAAACCGTGACGGCTGGCGCTCGTGTGCGTCGTCAACGCGACACCTCGATGGCCCGCCGCCTGGGCTTCGACCTGCTGCAGCGCAGCTTGCGCGGCATTGACGATTACTTGCCCACGCCTTCGCTGCCGACATCCTGGCTGGATGCGTCCTACGCGGACTACTGCAATCATCTGGCGCGACTGAAGAATCTACCGGCACCGGGCCAGCAGGACTGGGCTTCTCTGGAAGCCGCTGGCTGGAAAAGGCTGGCCGAAGTGCGCAACCTGGAACTGGTCCGCGACCTGTTTCGGCGTCCGCTGGAGATGTGGCTGGTGCTCGACAGGGCAATGTATGTCCACGAGCAGGGTTACAGCGTCAGGGTTGGCACTTTCTGTGACAGCCGGATTACACCACGCAACCTGCTGATTCTGGCCCGAAAATCGTGACCTAAATCGATTGAGCAACCTGTGGATAAGTCTGTTGATGAAAATGTGGATGAGTGCGTTAAAGCTTGGCGCGCCAGTTACTAAAGCCCCTTATTTTTTCCCGCAATCCTTTCCGTATCCCGCAAAAACAATGCCTTGCGGCGCATCAGACCAATGTGCGCACATCTGGTAACGCGCGTATTTTTTTATCAAGCAATTGTGCATAAAGATTTGGTAAAGGCTCTGGAACAAGCCTTTTACCTGGCTCAATCGTGCACACGCAAGTGCCTGTGCACGACTTGTTTAGTGCGAGGTTTCAGACCTCTTCGACACACTCCAGCGAGCGCTCGACCATGACTTTGGCCATTTCCAGCATGTGCATGGAGGCAAACGCCAGGTCGCGTTGCGCACCGGTCAATTCATCGCCCAGTTCGTGGGCAGTAGCCGATGCGCAGCGCAGGAAATCCAGCGCATGCACCAAGGTTGCTTCCAGGCTGATGAAGTCGAACTTGCTGTCGTGGGGTTCTTTGTCAGTGCGGGGGATTGGCAGGTAACACGCCATGGCGCGCTTGACGACCGCCTTGTCGAAGATTGGCGCGGTGCTGGACTGTTTGGGTGGGTCGGGGGTTATTTTGACCATGCTTAGCTCTCTCCTCAATGGAACTGCCACTGGGGTCGCGACTAAACGAGTGAGGTGGCAGCTGTGCGAAGGTTAGTCGACCGGGAGCTAAGACCGGCGCACCCGAAGGTGCCCTCGCGCACAGCCGCCATAAAGTGCAGGAAGAAGACCTGACCAAAACAGCGACGCGATACGCCTTAACTCAAAT
The DNA here is from genome assembly GCF_032587795.1 of Pseudomonas syringae group sp. 247E2. Lineage (NCBI taxonomy): Bacteria > Pseudomonadati > Pseudomonadota > Gammaproteobacteria > Pseudomonadales > Pseudomonadaceae > Pseudomonas > Pseudomonas syringae group sp. 247E2. Next base: position 65,929 of record NZ_JAWHPK010000017.1, read on the forward strand.
CCGGGCGACTAAACCCGATCGCTGATATGCAGCGACGGGCGGAGATTAGAAGCACACATCGAGAGGCGCAAGCGGTCGGGGATTCTCTCGGAAATGTCCTTCAAAAGAAAGAGACCAAGCCTGCAAAAACCGGCCTGAAAGCGTTGCAAAAGATGATCTCTGCACACAATTGCCGAAGCCCGTAGGAGCGGACTTGTCCGCGAAGACTTAACAGACGACGCCGCACTCACGTCACAGCCCAACCGCTAAAACTGATCATCCTTCAACCGCGCAAACGGCACGCTACGGTTCTGCAACTTGCGCAACGTCAGCTTGTACGCACTGGACTTGATCTGACTGCCCATCGGCGTCTCCTCCAGCAAGATCCGGCCCGACGCAAAGGCACAGCCCGTGCTCATCATCTTGTACTTGAGCAGATACAGCCCCGGGTCCATCTTGGCGAACGTAAACACCGCACCGGCCGGCACAAACGCATGCCGAAACGCCCTGCGCCCCACCGCATCCGTGACCTTGGCATACACCGCCGACTCGCCGGCCGAGTTATCCACAGTGATCTGCGACCAGCCGTTGTCCTTGAGCAACGGCATATCTTTCACGTAACCCGCCTTTTCCGGCCAGGGCGCGCCCATCGGATCCAGCGCGGGCACCTCACACTCGGACGTTACCGCATCAACCGGCTTGGCTGGACTGGCCACAGGCTCTTCAACCGGTGCGGCGGGCGCTGGCTTGACCCACGTCTGCGCAACAGGCACCGGCTCGGCTGGCACAAACGCCTTGCCAGCATCCCGGTCATAACCCATCCACGCCCCGGCTGCGCAAAACACCACAAACACCAGCGCCCAACGCCACGCACTGCGGCGCCGCTTGTCACTGGAAGGCGATGAAGAGGAAGGAGAAGCCTTGGGAGCCGGGCCCGTCCGAGCGGCCCGAGAGGGCGTTGCAGTGGCAGTAGCAGAGTTTGCGGCATACACATGCACCGCCTGCCCACCCGCCGCACGCGCCTGCTTGCGCCGCAACGCGTCCATACGAGCCTTGTGCTCATCGGCAGCAAGCTGCGCATCATAAGCCGCACGCCGCGAAGGGTCCGCCAGCACATCATGAGACGCGTTGACCACGCCCATCATGTCCGAGGCATAAGGGTCGGAATTCCTGTCCGGGTGCAGCTTCTGCGCCAGCTTGCGATAAGCCTTCTTGATCTGCTCAGGAGAGGCATCGCGAGCAACACTCAGCAGCTCGTAATGCGTGGGCGTTCTCTGCATTGCACTTGCTGTCCATGGCTGACTGCCATTTTTGATACAGATCTATCGGCCAAAAAGCCCATATCTCCAGTGAAAATGCAACGCAACAAGAACCAGCCCACAAGAAAATGCCCGAATCCAGAGGATCCGGGCATTTCTTGAAACATCGATGAAGCCTTCGTGAGCGTCCAGACGCACATTCATGCGATTCAGACAGCAATCCTCAGCCCCACCTTGCGCAAGACCCGACAGGCCAGACGCAACTACAAATATCCTTCAACAACTCCTCAGCGAATGACCAGCCTGCGGCAAACAACACCCCAAACCCGGTTACGATCCATCGCATTACTCATCAGATAGTCCTTTATCTGCTGGCTGAAAAGCTAACGTCCCATGCTGCTGACTCAGTAGCCCGGGCCGTTGAGAGCAAGCCTATGCAAAGCCCTCCTGCCCTGCAACTGCCCAAAAATGGCGGGGGTCGGATGGGTGCCTGTTCACGCACCAGATAGCCATCAACGCTGGACGCATCGGTTTGCACGAACAGGTTAAAAATCGAGCGTTCTGTCAGGCACAAGCTGCGCGTGCCAGAGGCGAAATCAACGTTCAAATGCGCAGTGCTCGCACACATCAAGCAGACCATTCCGCCAAAACCAACAGAAACGTCCTGCACCACTACCCGTCCGCATCCCACCCAGAGCGCCAATGGTCGATTTTTTTCAACTGAATCAGACAGCTAGGCTTTACAAGCGCATCAGAAGCTATATACTCGCAGCCCATTACGCCGGTATAGCTCAGTTGGTAGAGCAACTGACTTGTAATCAGTAGGTCCCGGGTTCGACTCCTGGTGCCGGCACCATATAAATCAAGGGCTTGCAGCGATGCAGGCCCTTGTTTTTTTCCCCAGACGTAATAAGCCACGTAACAAGGCCACAGATCGGGCCTGTCTTACGCGCTCCACGTCGAGCTCCAACCGCAGCTACAGACGCTCATGAGCAGTAGCGCGAGACCCTGGCCAACCGCTCGGTACAGGGGGCCCCGCTCAAAATCTGAGGGGGGTCAGAAAAAAGGTAATATTAGTAATACGTCTCGGGAAAATTGGCTGCAGCCCTTGCAGGCCGTGGCTTTCAGCGTTTTCGGGCAAAGGTAATATTGAAGCGATACAAAGGCGATAATATTACCTTTTACTAAAGCTATATTTTCATTTCCTAAAACCCAATGAATCCGGGGGTTTCAGGAAAATATTACCTTTCATATTGCTTCATATTACCTTTCGATGTAATACGCGCAGCCCAGTAAAACCGTGGCCTCCAGCCTAGGTTCGTGGGTCATATAGCTAATATCGCTCTTTTTGAAAACACCCTCCCATACCTGAGCTTCGATCTCATTTAAAACGGCTTTTTTTCAAAACGCCGACTGCAGCGGACTAAGGTCTTCAGGTCGTCACCAGCACGTGTAACCGTGTGCAACGTCCAAAGCATCCTGAGTGCGGCTATAGCCCCCGTCCTGCGTGCGTTGTAGAGGTTTGACGTGATCTGGCTATCGATGCCCTGATGCGCCGCTTCAGGACTGGTGTCGATTTGGAAAACCACCCTCCTCCTCGGTTTTCCAACTTTTCACCCAAGCGGGCCGGGCCCCTGAGGTTTGCCACCATCTGTACCGCTCCGTCGCTCACTGTGTAAGGCGCTGACATTTTTCTGCATAAGCTTGCACGTTGTGCAATTGCCGCTCCCCTGCGCAACCACACGGCTGGCCTGGGCTGGGGTAGTGCTTTCATCGCATCTGGATTCGCACAAAAAACGGACGTGGAGCCCGTCGGCGGGAGGGGGATAAGTGCTTTTCCTTCAATTTTTTTATTTCTAATACGATTTCCGGCCAGGCTGATCAGGGCCACCAATCGCAAATTTTTACACCCGAAATTGCCACTCTCCTGCTTTCGACGATTACTGGGCATTCATACAAAAATTTTGCTCAGGCGTGCATAATGAACGTCCGAATCCTTGGCCGCCTCTCTGAGTCGGGGCTACTGCTACCGTTTTACTCATTCAGGATCCCCGCGGGATTCTCTAATCCAGCAGTTGCTCATATCGAACAAGATTTCTCGTCAGATAGGCTGATGGACGTCAGGGCACCATATATCTATGTGGCGCAGATCGACAGCGACAGCATGAGGGGAATCGGAATATTTGATGCCGACTTGATCGCTGTTGATAGGTCGCTAAAAGCTGGTCACAAAAGCATCGTCATTGCTGCCGTGAATGGTGAGCCAATGTGCAAGCGTTTGTGCATCAAGGGTGAAGACGTCAGTCTGCAGTCGGAGAACCCGAGCTATGCCGCCAGGTACATTCTGAAAGGTGAAGAGTTGATGTTTTGGGGGGGGTAGTACGACATAGGGTACGCACCTTTGAAAACCCAGCCCGAACCTATCTTTTGGTTGATCAATTGCAGCTTCTATGCGAGCTGTGAACGAGTTTTTCGCCCAGATCTGGCCAGAGGTTTAAGCGACAACGATTGCTGCGTCGTCGCTCGAAGCTACGACGCCAAGAAGCACGTCAAAATGGGTGCACCGTATTATCAGATCAAGCACTCGCTTCGACAGAAAGGGATCATGGCCTTTAGCAGCAACTACGCATTTTAGTAGCTTAGGCGGAATGCTTCTGAGCCACCCTGATTCTGTCGACGTTCTGGGGGCCATGGCCTTGACGAAATCGTATGCGCACGGTCAATGGCCATAGCTCCGTGTTATAGTTAATTCCTATAAGGACTAGGGGTAAGTGACGACAACTGCATTGATCCGCCTGGTTGTTCCGCTATGCGATAGTGTTCTGAGGAGGCACGCGCTGGCATGGCCTGCTGTAATTCTCTACGAAATCCATCCCATTTAGATTTCAGGCTCTGAATGCTACTCATAAGTTGATCTGAGGTTGTGCTTGATATGGCTGATATGTCTCCCCTCACGCTCCTATCATGAATATCTACCGCGTCGAGCACCGTCTGTGTATTTCGAAAGAGGGTGTTATGGCGATCTCTTAGATCTGCAGGTGCACTGTTGCTACTAATGAAGCTGTGTACTTCTCTGGGCAGGCCTGCCACTTCACTCAGTTCATGCCTTGCATTAATTAATTGATCGGGCGTTATGCCATTATTATCGCCAGAGCTGCTGTTGGCTCGATCTGGAGAATGTACCTGATTAGCCATACTGGACCCACGTACACACATATTTCCCATTTATATAAAGCCTCTTAAGATGAAAGCATGGTCGACTGCTAGTGAGTGGCGCTTGAGGTGCATTCGGTTCCACTGTCCTATCCAACTCTCGTAAGGGACTCTAAAAAACCTAGGGTTGGTACAATACCCGCCTGATGTAGCTTAGCGGTCGGTTTTACGATACATGTCCTTCGCCTTCGCTGGATACGCCAGGAAAAGTCAAGCTTCTCCTGATTGAGATGGGGTCAGGTTGTACCCTGGAAAAGAATGGTTCCCAAATTGGCTGGGAAGCTGGTTGACTGTTCCGCATCTAGAACACTTGTTAGTGGCATGGCGTAAAGGGTTGACTTTCCATTGAAGTGGATGGTGGAGAGCAACCAGCTGGGCCAAGAGCGGCGCATTCAGATTTTTATATGCAGCTCACCGCGTGCTCGAACAGGTGCCGGATCAACCGAGATATATTCATAAATAGTAACTATGGGTTTCGGCGCATTTTTTACTACTTTTAAAAAATCTTCAGCACGACCCCACCAATCATTAATTTTAAAATCGACACCGTCGTAAGAAAGAAAGTATCCATAATCAGATTTTTGATGCGAGTTGACAGGTGAAAAAACAACGGCAGCGGCACACCGGCCAATACCGGCAACGTCGTGTCGATCTCGCCGTCTGGCCCCATCACCTGCAGGTCGACCGAGAAGCGCGGTCGGAAGTCGTCACACAGACCGGCGCTGGCCGGCGCATCCGCCACGGCTACGACCTTGGCGAAGCGCGGCAAGTGATAGCCACCAGTGAGTTCAGGGAATTGCCGCTCTACGCTGCGCTTGATTGCGTCGTCCATTTGATAGCCATCTGCGTGCCGGCCAGCGTCACGTTCGTGATCCGCTCGCCCTGATTGATTGATACGCCTGGTCGCAAGCCCGGTAGGGCCGCGATCATTGCGCTCTGGCTGCCCTGGTAACCGTCGAAAAGGTTAACCGGCAACTGCAACGGCGACCGAGCGCCGTAGAAACTGTCAGCCCAGGCACCAACGTAGATCTCGCCGTCGCCCTGTTGCTGCCAGATAAAGTCCTTGATGCCAAACACCCGCGCCATGCTGTCCAGTGCCTGGTAACCAGCGGCCAGGTTGTAGAAAAACGGCGTCTTGGTGCGTGTATAAGCCTGATCCGGTACCTGAAAGCGCAGCCCGGTCTTGCCGCCGATATCGGCCAGCACAGCGCGCAGATCCACGTGGCGCAGGTTCATGGGCAACGGGTTGGCCAGCACCGCGGCTAACTCGCTGCAAAGCACCACCTGCTCGATGCCATTGGTGGCGGTGCAGCGTTCGACGTAGCCAATGAAATGACGCTGCAGAACGGCTTCGTTGTAGCCGATATCGAACGTGACCAAACCTTTGACGGTAACGCCCGCCTTGATCGTGAACGTGGCGCGGCCCGGACTCTTGAGGTCAAGACGGACATCGTCGTTGACCAACGGCATGACCGTGCCGCCGATCGTCAGCACCTTGTGCAGCTTCATGCTCACCTCAAGCGTAGGGGCATCACCGACACGGCAGGTACTAGGGCAGATAAGCAAGAGGCGAGCGGTCACAGGGACGGAGCGATGATGGATGTCTACGATCTCAGCATCCCACTTGTTAACGCCTCACGGACGTAGACCTACTGTATGCGTACCTGAAGGATGTTCTCATGCGCTTGCCGACGCGCCGAACGAGCGAGATTGATCAGTTGCTGCCGTCTATTTTGAAGACTGAGTAAGACGGAATGTCGGGAGGAATAGCGCCTGCCTGCATGTTATGGAACCGAATGGCTCATCCGGACACCCACATATCGATTTTAGGGTACTTGGCCAGTTTCTTGGTCGAAGAGCCACGTCGAAAGCAATCTGAGGCACATATGAAGATAAATATAGCAACATCATCGATAGCTATTTTACATCATCAGGAAAACCATGCTCCAAAGGCATCAAGCGCGCCTCAACCTGAGCATGCGCAAACAAATCAACAGATGCCTTTGGACTTAGCTTTAAGGCCTAAGACACGCGGGATACATCCGTTTCTAGCCCTGATGCTGGGTGACAAAGGCTGCGTATCTTCTTCAAATGTAAATCTAGAAGATGATTCTACGACACAGGTTAACTTAGAAGATTTTGCAGTAGCATCCAGAGATGTTAATCGAAACAATATCTGCGCAGGTCTTTCTACCGAATGGCTTGTAATGAGCAACAGCGGCGACGCTCAATCGCGCATGGACCACCTTGACCATAATGGAGAAGGGCAAAGTAACGGAGCACAGAGGCATCAGGTTTATGACAATGCATTAGCCTCGGCACTTTCAAATGATGACGAAGCCCCGTTTTTCACGGCCAGCACCGCTGTCATCGAGGATGCAGGTTTCTCATTGCGCAGAGAACCTAAAACTGCTCGAGCATCAGGTGGTAGTGCGCAATTAGCCCAAACATTAGCAAACGATTTGGCTCAGACAGGTAGAAAGCATTTGCTAAGCTTACGCTTTGCGAGCGTTCAAGGCCATGCAATAGCTTGTTCTTGTGAAGGAAGTAGGTTCAAGTTGTTCGACCCCAATCTTGGTGAGTTTCAATCATCTCGTAGTGAAGCCCCACAGATGCTTAAAGCTTTGATCGATCACTATAACAACTTGAATTACGATGTATATTGCGTAAACGAGTTTAGAGTTTCGTAGCGTTGAGTTAGTAGATTTTCGTCCTGATCTACGGGCAAAGCTATGCTGGTCAGTGGAACCGTTTTCAGTCGAAAATTGAACAGCATCAGATACTACTAGTTGCTTTCGATTGATCCCTAATCAGTATTTCAAAAAAGGGATGATGCCCGACAGCACACACGCTAATAGGAGCTGCAGACTCGTTGTGCCCTATCCCGTCACTTTGCCCAGTGGTACCTCTGGCGTCCAGCAGACGCCAAAAAAAAGCCCGCCAGAGCGGGCTTTCTTGTGAGATCGATTGAACATAAGACCTGTTATGAGAACTTAACGGCGCGAGCTTAATGTGTAGGTAAACAACTCTGCGTCATGCGCTGTGGTTCATCCAACGAACGCCATGGGGATGAGCGCTTATCCGCCCTTGGCGTCACGGCTGGATTGTGTCGGGTTGCGACTCCGCGACTGCCGGGCTTATCGATTCCCGGCGCAGTAATGTCCAATCAATTAGGGATTCAATCGTTGGGCCGAGCGCCAATCCCAAGTCGCTAAGCGCATACTCGACGCGTGGCGGCACTTGCGGGTAAATGATGCGCGTGAGGATGCCATCTTTTTCAAGCTCTTTCAGTTGCTGAATAAGCATCTTCTGATTCACCCCCTCGACACGTCTACCTAGCTCAGAAAAGCGCAGTGGCTCTTTGGCAGCGAAAAGTTGGACGATTATTGCGATTTTCCACTTACCTTCCAAAATCCGTAGCGCTTCCCCAGTCGCTGCTGCCCAAATAAGCTGCTGTCTAGGGTTGTCGCATTGCCAATCGCGCTCTGCCATAGGGTGCCCTGCTCAATCAATACTTACTTTTTGGTTACCTACCCACTTTTCAGTAGGTACTTGACGACTAGTTTATATATCAACATTCTGGCTACCGAGCAATAGATATCAGATAGGCGAACTTATGAAGATCGGAATTCTCGGCACAGGCAACATTGGTAAATCTCTCGTCAAAAAACTAAGCCAGGCTGGACACATTGTGAAGGTGGCCAACTCGCGCGGCCCGGACACGATCGAAGCTGACTTACTGTCTTGGGGAGCGCGGGCAGTGACAACAGACGAAGCTTTGACCGATGTAGAGTGCGTCATATTATCGATCCCCCTCAATCGTATCCCCGATGTCGCAACGCAAATCGGCCGCCTTCCAGAAAGTACAGTGATCGTAGACACCTCGAACTATTACCCGTTTCGAGACAATAAAATCGAAGCGATTGAAAATGGACAGGTGGAGAGTCTGTGGGTTGCCGAGCAACTTGATCGCCCAATTGCCAAAGCTTGGAATGCCATTGGTTCTGCATCCCTCGCCAAGAAGGGTAAGCCTGCCGGTGCACCCGATCGCATAGCCATTCCAATTGCAGCCGACCGTGATCACGACAAAGAGTTTGTGAAGATTCTGGTTAACGACACCGGTTTAGACGCGTTCGACGCAGGCTCGCTAGCACAAAGCTGGCGCCAGCAACCTGGAGCTCCAGTTTACTGCACTGATTTAACCTATGGCGAAATCGCAACAGCCCTCGAGTCGGCAGAGCGAGAGAGGTTGCCCAAGCGCCGAGATCTGGGTGTTGCCGTAATGCAAGAAAGGCTTGGCGATGGGACTGCTAACCCTGATGAAGACTGGGGTGTACGCCTAGTACGTGCTATCAACATCTGAGTGATATTGCAGCTATCGGAACCTGCCGAACGCGGCTTTCCATCACGTAATAAGGACTAGAAACCCTATGCAGTACAGCGTTTCTACCACGTTGCCACGTAATAAGAAAATCTCTAACCGATTGATATTACTGCTAAAAGCATCTTCGTTGTAATCAGTAGGTCCCGGGTTCGACTCCTGGTGCCGGCACCATATAAAAGAAGGGCTTGCAGCGATGCAGGCCCTTTTTTGTGCTGCATATATAACTAAATTGCTCGCCCCTCCCTGAATACCCGCACATCAGTTACTTTTTGCCTCGCAGAGCTATAGCTGGGGAAACGCGGGATGAGGCAGATCGGGCATCTCCATGCACACATTGACCGATTGCTCAGATTTGAGTAGCCCACCGGTGTCTGGATATATACGGAGTCCGTATCTCAGGTGATTCGAAAGCTTTCTCGATTCGTCTTGATTTACGGGTGTTCAGATGCCGCCAATGGTTCCGGCCGTGCCGGTTGATGGGTTTACCCTAAGGGCATCCGTGCCCCCCCTTCACTGGGGGGTTTGTTTTTTCAGCGCTTGCCAAGCTTCAAGTTGTTCCCCTTATGCCCTCTGACGGGCTGCCCCCTCGCTCGTTTCAAAAACAGCTTCCAAGCCGTTATCTTGTCTTCTTTCTTGAAATTCACCGGCTCATTTTCGGCGTGCTCATCACGCACGTAGACGCTTTCGATGAATAACTTGACCGTATTCTTGTGATCGTCTTTTCTGACGTTGAAGTAAATCTCGTACTTGGTATGGGCATCGTAACCAGGAAGGATTTCTCCCAGCTCAAGGGTCAGAAAATTTTCCTTACCTGTGAAAAAACATCTCCGATCCTTAAAAGTACCAGTGCCGCATTTGGTAACAAGTGAAGCTTGAAGTCGGAGCTACCCATTCATAAGCGATCGATGGGCGGCTAAGCGCCCAAGATATCAAGTGTCCGCTGTGGGTTCGAAGTGTTTAAAAACGCTGGCCTTGGCGAAGCTTTACAAGGCTATGGTGTATTGTCGGACACTAGGACTGGATCGATTCCAAGAGGATGAAAATGACGTTGACTGTCGAGAGGTTGGCCAGGATAGCAATGGCCAATCCATTAAACGCTGAACTCATCTTACGCTTACCTTCACTCGGCTTGAATCAATGCATGCTCACTGCCGGCTGCCTGTTCCAAGCCGTCTGGAATCATCAGTCTCACCTGCCGTCAGCCTGGGGGGTGAAGGATTACGACGTTTTTTACTTCGACAATGATCTGTCTTGGGAGGCAGAGAATGAGGTCATCAACTCTGTTCGGTGTCTCTTCCAAGACCTCGAAGTTAACATTGAGATCAAAAATCAGGCTCGCGTTCATTTGTGGTACAGCAAGCGGTTTGGCGGGAATTACCCCCAGCTTCAGTCGGCTAAAGACGGGATTGATCGCTACCTGATTGCCGGTACCTGCATAGGTTTGGATGTTGAAACTAGCGAAGTCTATGCTCCCAATGGCTTGGCCGACACCGAGCAAGGGCTACTTCGTATCAATCCAAAGAATCCCAAGCCAGATCTGTTCTATCAGAAGGCGAAAAGTTATCAAGCTCGCTGGCCCTGGCTCAGCATCGTAGACCCCCAAGGTTGAATCGAAACGCGCGGAGTATGCCGATGAAGGCATTTATGGGGGATGAGAGCCGATTGCTGTCTATCCCTATGGCTGCAAACGGCATCGGGTTTGTAAAAGCACAACAGCGAACATTTGTGATTTATGAGGAGTTCATCGCAAGGATTACCCATGAAGCGCTTCACCCAAGGCGAACATTGACGTCAGAGCACTTTGCTTCCGGAAAGCCTCGACGACTATGTCAGCGATATCAGCCTAACCCCCATCCAGCGTCGCCTGCGCGCCTGGAGAGCACATATCCACAACCATTAAGCACATGGTTCGCGATTTCATACTCACGCAACTCAGCCATAGCCCGCTCACAAATGACCTGCGGCCTGCACTCGATCAACCAGGCGACGGCATTGATGAATTGCCCATGCGAAAACACTGCGATGTTCTGGGCGGGATGGTCTGTGAGTCGAGCCAGGAAAGTCTGGGCTCTGGTTATAAATTCTGAAAAAGACTCAGCGCCTGCGCCATCCGTAAACGCCGGGTCTGACCTGACCCAATAAGCGTCTACCCAATCCTTTCTCTGAGCAACGGTCGTGTTGGCACACCGCGCGGGTTCGAGGTAGGTGAATTCCTGAATAGGCCAGGTTTCAAAAGGGGTGTCAGGGTAGGTAGCTACGGTCGCCATCGCGGTTGCCTGCGCTCGGGAAAACGGCGAAGCGATAATCAGGTCCGGCGCATGTGTGAATGATCGGGCCACTAGTTGCGCTTGTTCTACACCCTTCAGTGTGAGGGGAATAGTCGCGTGATCCACACTGGCTTCGCCTGCGTTGGCAGCGCTTTGTCCGTGACGAATTAGTCTGACCTGCTTCATTAATCAGAGACTCGTGTGAGGGGTAGAGACTGAGCTCATTCCAGCGTACGCCCTCTTCTGGCAAAAACCATCAACATCAGGGGCGCCGCATACATGGGGCGGATTACCACTCGCGCGGCGCAATCATTTCCTCAATGTCTGCGTCGGTGAAACCATAAGCGTCTGCTATCCGTACGAAATCCTCAGCAATGGTTTCGCGGGCGAAGGTTTCGATCTCACTGCCGTTCTCTTCGAACACCTCCTCCAGCTCGTTGATTTGCTCTGTCGCTTTGTGAGTCAGAGCATACAGCGCATCCAGGTCGGAAGGCTTTTGCCGCTCGATTTCGTGACACAGGTTGACCAGCACGTCTTCGCACATTTTCACAACGGCATCGGGGAAATACTCGTCCTGATACATGCCTTTCAAGAAGGTGTGTTTGGCCATGGTTTCATTGGTCAACTGCATGGGTGTCCCTCGTCGATGTACAGTGAGCGCTCAGTGAGTCCAATTGAGGTGACAATCTGAGATGCATTACAAGATTATTGCCCACTCTGCGGGCTGGGCGTATACGGCGGCGGAGCCAGGACTGATAGCCTACAAGACAGTGGTCACTTATAACTCCGTTGTGAGCAGCGAAGATCAGGTTTTTTAGCCATGCACGAACCCCTTGATTACAAAATAATGGATAGCATCGTCGTCTGTATCCACGATACCGCAGGCTTTGGAAGGAAGGCATTTGAAAGCTTCAGCTTGGCGACCGATGTCGCGAGGGACATGGGTGTAGATGGCGACGATTCAAATGATCTGATGGTCGAGTTCTTCGAAAGGTTCTCTATCGATCTTAACGATTACGACCCTTATCGGTACTTTTTGGAAGAAGGTTTCAACTTCTTTTCCTTCAGGCGCGCCAAAGACAGACGCGGAAACATACCGCTGAGAGTGGGCATGTTGTATTTAGCCTTGAAAGCGAGACGTTGGGATACACAAGCATTTGAACAAGCCACATTCAGCGATGCTCCACTGTATGAGCGCACAGAAGATATTCCGATTGATGGCTACAAGATAAAGAGCCGTTGATCTTGCCTACGTGATCCGCTTGGTATGCATGTCATACCCCAAGGCCTTACGAAAAGTGGATGCGCTCGGTGATGACGTCAGATTGCAGCAATCCACATAATTCAAACCTCCTTTCAGCGTGACGGAGGTTTCCCGTACGCGTGGCCTTGAGCAGGCCGCGACCTACCAAGCTCCCGAGGCAAAGCTCATAAGGCAGCTCTGGCATTGGGCATAAAAGCAGGTGTCGACCAGTAGCATCAACAACGACTGGACCAATTCGAGAAGCTCGACTATTGGTGCCGGCACCATACAAAATAAGTGCTTTCAGCCTACAAGCCCTTTTTTCGCATCAGATTTAGCAACGCACATTTAGATCTTCATTACGAACGAACCAAAACAGACCACTCCTCCCGCTATGCCCCGCCACGCGTAAGAAGTTTCCGATTTCCTCAGATATCTCCGCTCACGTCTCAAAATCCTATAGCTATTTCGCAGCCCCTCGTAGTAGCGTTGCGCCTCTATTGACTATCGATAGGACTGAGGGCTCACGAGCCCGGCACGGAGCAATAAAAATGGATTTTCTTGAAGCACTCAATTCCCTTTCCGCAAAAGTCCGCCAGCAAGCTGCGTCCATACGCACCGAAGAGGCTACCAAAACGGCTCTGGTCATGCCGTTTATCCATACCGTGCTGGGCTACGATGTATTCGATCCTTCTGAGGTTGTGCCGGAATACACGTGCGATGTAGGCACCAAGAAAGGCGAGAAGATTGACTATGCCATCGTTAAAGAGGGCAATATTCAGATCCTCATAGAGACCAAGAAAATCGGCGAGCCGCTGAACATCAATCATGCCAGCCAGCTGTTCCGTTATTTCCATGTGACAACTGCAAGGATTTCGATCCTCACCAATGGCCGGGTCTACAAGTTTTTTACAGACCTGGACGCGCCTAACAAGATGGATGAAAAACCATTTCTTGAACTGGACCTGTTGGCGATTGATGACCATGCCATTCCGGAATTACAGAAGCTGACCAAGTCGTCCTTCGACGTTGAGTCAATTCTCAATGCCGCTGGTGAGTTGAAGTACGTAGGTCAGATCAAGCGTGTGATTGCGGCCCAGTTCAGTCAGCCGGACGATGATTTCGTCCGTTATTTCGCGTCACGCATTTATGAGGGCGCAATCACTCAGAAGGTACGTGAGCAGTTCACGATTCTGACCAAAAAGGCCACCTCGCAATTTCTGAACGATCAGGTCAACGACCGGTTGAAGCTGGCAATGAGCGGAGTTCAGGCACCCACGGTGGCCGAAACCATCATCGAAAATAACACTCAGCCTGAAAAGGAAGAGCCGTTAGACGACCGGATCGTAACGACGGTGGAAGAAATGGAAGGCTTCCATATCGTCAAGTCGATTATCCGCACTGTGGTTGAAGCGAAACGTATTGCTCATCGTGATACACAAAGTTATTTCGGCATTCTTCTGGATGACAACAACCGAAAACCCATCACTCGCCTGCATTTCAATCGCGCTCAGAAATACATCGGTATTTTTGAAAAGGACAAGGGCGAGACCCGCCACCCGATCGCTTCCCTGGACGATATTTACGGTTTTGCCGATGCCCTAAAGGACACTGTATTGAGCTACGCAGAGTCCTGAAGAAGCATTAATACCGTTAAGGGCGCGCGCGGCAATGCGCGCCTTGCAAGTACGTCGGAATATTTACGCCCCCCGACCTCCCCTCAAGCTCTCCCCCTCCCCGTCGATACCCTCCTTACACCCCGCAATCATGGATCGATGAAATGGTTATCTCACTAACACCCGGCAACAACACCTCTCCCACCATCACCCTGCCCAATTCCGGCATCACGCTCACGCCGCAGCCGCTCACCGATGCGCAGAAAGAAGCGCTGAAGAACGCTGCCGCCAACACGCCTGCCGTTGTTTACCACCCGAGTACCGAAGTGCCTGCAACCACTGAGCCGATGGAAGCAGTCGATACCTGGATAGGCCGTTCGCAGTCGCCTGACTTCCCGCAGAAGGCGGCGCAGCACAGTAACTCTACAGAGGCGTTGAAGACTTCGTATGAAGCGTTCAAGTCGACGCTGGCGTCTGTCTATCCGGATCTGGCAAGCAAGAAGTTTGGCTTCACGATTGAGGCAAACGGCAATCTGAAGGCGACCAACAGTTCCGGTGAGTTGAGCGATGCGGACACTCAGCAATTAAACACGCTGCTGAATGCGTCCAGTGGGCTGAAAGCTGCAGCCGCCACCTACCGGGAGACGGCTATCGATATGGTCGATGCCGATTCACCGTGGAGCGGCAGTTATCTGGGACGGTACAACCTGACCAAAGAGAACTTCGCCAGCTCGCTGGATCTGGGCGCGTTGTTTATTCCCAAGACGTCGACGCCATCGAAAGATCAGATCGACGGCATGTTCTTCAATCAACTGGCGTACAAAGGTGAGCTGCACACCCAGGAAACGGAAGCGGCGATGCTCGCTGCACGTGCGGCCAAAAAGGCCGCCACTGAGGGTTGATCAACACCAGTCAGCGACTCGTCAGCCGTTGCGGGCGGACATCCACGCTTGTCTACCGCAACCACGAAGACCACAACCTCTTGGTCAATAACCTGATAAACCAGCCGATAGCCGCTACTGCGCAGTTTGATTTTGTAGCAGTCAGGCAATGCATGCAGACGATTGGCTTCAACACGCGGAGCAACCAGAATCGTAGCCAGCTTTTTCTTGAGCTGCTGACGCACGGTATCTCCTAATTTGTGCCATTCCTTTAGAGCCCGCGCATCGAATTCGAGGTTATAGGTCATCCAGTGAAACCTTGACCCGCTGCGGAGCTGCAAGGCGCTCGCGCACAGTTGCCAACAGCGCTTCGTCTTCCTCTGTCATCAGAACCGTCTTGAAGGGCAGCTGACCACGCTCAGCTACGTACTGCAGGGTTTGGCGCAGCAACTCCGAGGGGGTGACGCCAAGCTTTTCCAGCTCGAGGTAAGCACGCGCTTTGAGATCGTCGTCGATACGAACGTTGATAGACGCCATGTGGGCATCCTCCAGTGTAATGACATTTGTATTTACAGTGAGGCAAAGTGGCCATTTTTGCAAGCAGCTGTAAAGATCATTTAGGTCCCTACGCTCTCGCTGATCAGCTCGAGCTGCGCGCACAGCCAAAAACGTGACAACTGCGGATTAATATTCCAACCCGTCAGCACATCGGCAGACGTTGCGGGCGGAGGTAGTAGTTGTCGAACTCGCCGCTCTCAACGAGCTGAAAACCGTGGCGAATGTAGAAGCGGTTTGAGTCGCTGTCTTTCAAGGCGCCTACCCGTACTGTCGAGGCGGTTGCGTCTGCTTGTGCGAACACCTGCCGAAGCACGGCAGACCCAATGCCCTGCCCTTGAAAGGCGGGCTTGATGTACAGGTGATCCAGCAAAAGGCCATCGTTGGTCGGCTTGACAACCATAAAGCCGACCTTACTGCCGGCGACCTGGATGTAGTGTGTACACGGCGCAGAAAACCCTTCACGAAAACGCTCTCGGGCGCGCACCGGATCGAACCGGCCAACGCGCTCGAGGCTTTCGCGCATGGCTTCGATACGTATGGCCACCAAGGTTTCGAAGTCTTCGGGTTGGACCATTACCAGGGTAATGTCGGGCTCGGTCTTGCGGGTCAACGGCATTTGGGTCGCCCTCTGTTTATCGGGAATATCACTGGGCTCATGGTTTTGGGCAACAGATTAGTGCCCGGTCGGCCTCTACGTCAGATGTTCGAAGTGGCTGTTTACAGCCCCCGCACCGACCACTCCTCCCGCGTCATCTCCCAGACTTCCACTTCGAACCGCCCGCTGACGAACTCACCCTCGTGCGTGCTCACTATGCGCATGCCTTCGTTGATCGAAATACGCCGCGAGGCCTCATTCGGGGCGGCTTTGGGTACCTGCATCACGGGCATGCCCATTACTTCGAACCACTGTCGATTGACCACACGGCAGGCGTCTTTCATGTAGCCATTGCCTTGCCAGTCCGGGTGTAGCCAGAAGCCGCGGTTGTTGCCGCGGTGGGTCATGAGGGTAATGCTGCCGATGATCTCCTGGGGCGCGCTGTGCAGGCGGATCATCCAGTGCCACTCGGTGCCGCTTGCGATGGCTGGCAGCGCAACGTCCTGAATGTAGCGCAGCGCACCGTCCTCAGGGTAAGGCCAGGGAACACGGTTGTTCAGGTACTGCACGATTTCCCATAGCGGGAAACGCTGCTGGACAGCTGGCGCATCCTCTAGCTTGAGGGGCGTCAGCAGTAGGCGGTCTGTGTACAGCGTGGGGGTGTTAGTCATGACTATGTCCCTCTCCGTCGAACAGTGCTCACAGGATGAACGGTCCCGTATGCCGGGGATTAAGTCGAACTGCTTGATGCACAAGGGAGTCTATCCAGCATCTTTTACAAATCGGTAACGCCAGTGCCCAGAATCATTACGGATCAGACACCCCAAAGCGTGGTGGATGAGCAGCAGGTCAAATTGTTTGGCTCGCCCAAGGAACGGCTGGATTTCTATCGACGCGAAATTCATTACGAAACCACCAATCTGTCCAACCGCACCAACGCCTATTTATCAGCACAGTCGTTTCTGGTGATTGCTTACGCGTCGTCCATGGCGAACATGAACACTGAATGGGGCGCGATGTTCACGCTGGTGGTGCCGCCGATGCTGGCCTTGCTGGGGCTGCTCAGCACGCTGTTCGCCTGGCCGGGTATTCGGGCGGCTTGCGACATCATCCAGCACTGGCATCACAAACAATCTCAGTTGCTGCTCAGCGAGCCCGTCATCGGGCTGACCTATGACGACTCACCGCTGTTCAGCGACTGGGAATCCAGCGAAACAGGGCCGAAAAAGTCCTTGCTGTTCTCCAAGCGCAGTCCTTGGCTGTTCAGCTTTTTCTGGATATTCCTCGGCGGCTTCGCGGTGTTTGTGCAGTTGATTGCGGATTGAGGCGGCCTTTTTTGCCAGGCCGCCTCCCTCACATCAAAAAACGTTGATCGGGTAGTCGACGAAGATACGCGTCTCGTTGCCTTCGCTGTTATACGCCAACGCATCATCCGAGACACGCAGGAATGAGTTGCGCAGGCGGATCGAGAGGTCCTTGGCCGGGCCGCTCTGAACCACGTAGGTCAGCTGACTGAAGATCTCGCGTTCGGTGCCATCGCCGCTTCCAGGCGTGCCGTCGTCGATATTGTCGCCGCGTACATAAGCCGCTTTGTAGCTCAGACCGGGCAGGACCAGGCCGGACAGGTCGACGCCGTAGGCAGCCTGCCAGGAGCGCTCGTCCTTGCCGTTGAAGTCGGACCAGTAGGAGTTGGCGAGGTAGATGGTGTTGCCGCCATCACCAAAGCCGCCATCGTTGCGATAGCCACCGTAGGCGTAGCCCATGTCGCCGGTGCTGCGCTGGTGTGCGAGGGTGAAGGAGTGGATGCCCACAGCCCAGGTCGCGGCCAGGCTCCAGATTTTGTTGTCACGCGCATCGCTGGTGGTGAAGTCCTTGTCCAGCTTGGTCTTGTAGCCGTTGAAGTCGAAGGTCAGCGACTGATCTTGCGGCAGAGCAAAGACGTAGTTCAGGTTGACGTACTGCTTCTTGAGCACGTCTTCGTTGTCGGAGGCGTAGAAAGCTGCACTGAATGCATCTGTGAACTTGTAGCTGGCACCGTAGACGTTGATGCTTTTCAGATCACCGCTGTCGCGACCCTCAGCACTTTTACGCGCCTCCTGGGTGAAACGCCCGGCAACCACTTCAAGCCCGTCGATCTCTTTGGAGGTGATCATGGTGCCGGTGTAGCTTTCCGGCAGCAGACGGGAATTGTCATAACTGAGCACCGGCAACTGAGGCATCTGGTCGCCGTACTTGATAACAGTATTGGAGATACGGGCCTTTACCGCCGCACCTGCACGGGACAGGTCATCGGCAGCAGCGCCGCTGTCACCTTGCTTGAAAAAGTCGATGCCGCCATTGCCGCTGCGACCCTTGCCGCCATCCAGACGGATGCCGTACAGGGCAAAGGCATCAACGCCGACGCCCACAGTGCCCTGAGTGAAACCGGACGCGAAGTTGCCCATGAAAGCCTGGCCCCATTCGGACTTGTCTTCACGGTCGTTCTTGTAGTCGCGATTGATGTAGGCGTTACGCAGATTGACGATCAGCCTGCTGTCTTCGACGAACCCCTTTGAGTCTGCCTGCCCTTCGGCCATGGCCTGACTGGCGCTGATGATGCCCAAAGCGAGCATGCCCATACGTTTGTTAAGCATCTTGTCTTCCTTTTCTGCGAATTGACACGCGCTGCAGCGACAGCCAATGGCTATCGGGGCCTCCAGCCTCTGAACAAGCAGTATAGAAGGCGACACGAATTCATCGCAGTGGACTGCTGATGCACGTACAGGATTGAGCCGCAGACGGTGGGACGCGAATCCTAGTCCCGACGCATGGGGGTGTCAAACACGCAGATGGCCGGCCTAGAGCGGCTCAGCCAAGTTTGCCGGAGCAATCAACACGCTCGGTCAACACGCGGAGCAACGCTTCGAGCTCGGCCTCGTTGAACAGGCCTGCCGGGTAACGCTGTAACAACATTGCGCGAACATCCGGTCTGGATTTCGCGGGCCTGGTCGTCCTTAACCAATCCGCCACTAGCTGGCGGGCCTCGTTACTGAGAGAAGCAGAAAAACCACGAGCACGCTGCTGGTTCATACCTGCGTTCATAACGAAAACCTCTTGATTTCATGAGGGGCTAAATCTAATCACGCCATATGACAGTCAAGCTAAGAAAACGAACGTTTACCAACCTGCTTCAGAGGTAGCGCTCTGCGCATCTGTTACAGGATGTTACTCGACAGGTAAAAACAAAAAGCCCATCGGGTGATGGGCTTGATACAGCAAGAACGGGACCAGTTGCCCCTTATCGGATGTTACTAGTTATTTCTAACTAGGCCTTGTGAGGGGCCGGTTGCTGCTGCGTCAGGCAGTGAATATTGCCGCCACCGAGCAGTAATTCGCGGCCAGGTGCCATCACCACTTCGTGCTCTGGAAACAGTGTTTGCAGGAGCTCACGGGCCTTTTCGTCCATCGGATCGTCGAAACTCGGCGCAATGATGCCGCCATTGACGATCAGGAAGTTCACATAGGACCCGGCCAAACGCACTGAAGGGTTGCGTTCCTGACTGCCGTGCACCTGATCGACGCCTGCACATTCTTCTTCTGTGGCGAACAATGGTCCGGGAATCGGCATTTTATGAACGATAAACGCGCGCCCCTTTGCATCCAGTGTGTTTTCCAAAATACCCAGCGCCGCATGACAACGTGAATAGTTGGGGTCTTCGGGATCATCGGTCCAGGCCAGTAACACCTCACCCGGACGAATGTAGCAACAGAAGTTATCCACATGCCCATTGGTTTCATCGTTGAACAGACCATCTGGCAGCCAGACAACTTTATCCACAGCCAGATAATCACCGAGGATTGCTTCGATCTGTTCGCGGGTCAGGTGCGGGTTGCGGTTGCGATTGAGCAGGCACTCTTCGGTGGTAATCAGCGTGCCTTCGCCGTCGACGTGAATCGAGCCGCCTTCCAGCACGAAGCCTTCGGTGACGTAACGCGGGCAGCGCTCGATTTCCAGTACCTTGCTGCCCAGCTGAGAGTCCAGGTTCCACGGCGCATACAACCCGCCGTCGAAGCCACCCCAGGCATTGAATTCCCAGTTCACACCGCGCACTTCGCCACGCTCGTTGATGACGAACGTCGGGCCGCTATCGCGCACCCAGGCGTCGTTGCTGCTCATTTCCACAACCCGGATGTTCGGCATGTCCAACCGCGCACGAGCGTTGTCGTACTGCGCGGCAGACACGGCCACGGTAACCGGCTCAAAGCGGGCGATGGCCTTGGCGATCGCAACGTGGGCGGCCTGGGCGGGCTTGCCGCCCAGGCGCCAGTTGTCCGGGCGCTCGGGCCAGACCATCCAGACCTGGGTTTGCGGTGCCCATTCGGCCGGCATGTGGAAACCGTCGGCGCGTGGCGTGCTATTGAGCGTGGTCATGGCGATCAGGACTCCAGCGAACCGTCGAGGGTCTTCACCGCGCCGTACAGGTTAGGGCGGCGATCACGGAACGTACCCCACGCGCTACGGATGTGCTCCAGCTCGTCAAGGTCGAAGCTATGGACCAGCACGCCTTCTTCGGTTTCGTTAAGCTCGGCGACTTTCTCACCGAACTGGTTGGCAATGAACGACGAGCCGTAGAAGGTGATGTCGTAGCCATCCTGCTCTTCGTTGCCGATACGGTTGCTGGCGATCAGCGGCATCAGGTTCGCGCCGGCATGGCCTTGCTGCACGCGCTGCCAGTGATCGCGCGAGCTGATGGTTTTGTCGTGTGGCTCGCTGCCGATGGCGGTCGGGTAGAACAGAATTTCTGCGCCCTGCAACGCCATGCTGCGTGCGCACTCCGGGAACCACTGGTCCCAGCAGATGCCAACGCCGATTTTCGCGTAGCGGGTCTGCCAGACCTTGAAGCCGGTGTCGCCCGGGTTGAAGTAGTACTTTTCGTGGTAGCCGGGGCCGTCCGGGATGTGGCTCTTGCGGTAGATGCCCAGGTTGGTGCCGTCTGCGTCGATGATCGCAATGGTATTGAAACGTGCACGGCCGGCCAGCTCGAAGAAGCTGATCGGCAGTACAACTTGCAGCTCTTTGGCGAGCTTCTGGAAATGCTTGATTGCGACGTTGGATTCGATAGTAGTCGCCAACTGCAGATAGTCCGGGTTCGGCTTCTGGCAGAAGTACGGGGTTTCAAACAGTTCCTGAATCAGGATGATCTGTGCGCCCTTGGCGGCAGCTTCACGCACCAGCTTTTCAGCGGTCTCGATGTTGGCTTCCAGATCCCAGGAACAGGCCATCTGGGTAGCAGCGACAGAAACGATACGGCTCATGAAAATATCTCCAGGGGCGGATGCAAAGGACTTATCACCATAGCAGACGAGCGGTGACGATTATGAATGCCTTTATAGCGGATATAAATCGGTATTAAAAGCTAAAATTTTGTTACGATCACTATATTTTGTTATTTTTGCCGATATTAATCGACTTAAAATCCATCACAGTGCCCATTCCCCAAGCTGGGTGTGACGCGGAGCGTCACGAACGGCATTCCCACGCTGGAGCGTGCGGAACGATGGCCCCCCGGGCACCACCTATCGTACCCATTCCCTCGCTGGTGCATGCGGAACGATGGGCCCCGGGCACCACCTATCGTGGCCATTCCCCCGCTGGTGCGTGCGGAACGATGGGCCCCCAGGCGCCACCTATCGTGCCCATGCTCCGCGTGGGTATGCCGCTCTGGACGCTCTGCGTCCTCTATTCCAGTTCGTGGAGGACTTTCGATACGTTATCGACGAAAAAATCCACGCTTTGCCGGGTGGTGCACATCGGGGGTTTGATTTTGAGGATGTTCAGGTAGTCGCCGGTCGGCTGCATGAAGATGCCCAGTTCACGCAGGCGCTCGCAAAGCTGCGCGGTTTCTTCTGTGGCAGGTTCCAGGGTCTGGCGGTCGCGGACCAACTCCATGCCCAGATAAAAACCCATGCCATGCACCGCGCCTACCAGCGGATGTTTATCGTCCAGAGCCTGCAGGCGCGCCTTGAAGTGATCGCCCACGAGCCGGGCATTGTCCCAGAGCCTTTCCTCCTCCATGACGTCCAGCACTGCCATGCCGATCCGGCAACTGACCGGGCTGCCACCGGATGAGGAGAAGAAATAGCCCTCGGCCTCCAGCGCCTCGGCGATCTCACGACGGGTGATGACCGCGCCCAACGGATGGCCGTTGCCCATGCCCTTGGCCATGCTGATGATATCCGGCACCACGCCCTGCTCTTCGAAGCCCCAAAAGTAATGACCCAGACGGCCATAACCCACCTGCACCTCATCGGCAATGCATACACCACCCGCAGCGCGAATCTTCTGATACACCTGTTGCAGATAGCCGGCAGGCAAGGAAATCCCGCCCGCATTGCCATACACCGGCTCGCAGATGAAGCCCGCCACCTGCCGTTGCTGCTCTGCCAGCGTGACGAGTACCTGATCGATACTGCGCACATACTCCGGCGCACTGTCAGCGCCACGAAACGGCCCGCGATAGGTATTGGGTGCGGTGACCGGATGCACCCAGTCCGGGCGGGTACTGAGTGCCTGCGGGTTGTCGGCAATCGAGGTGGAAATGGCGTCGGTCGCCACCGACCAGCCGTGATACGCCTCCAGCACACTCAGCATGTCGCGTCCGCCGCTGTAGGCCCAGGCCAGCCTGATTGCCAGGTCGTTGGCCTCGGTGCCGCTGTTGACCAGAAACACGCGGTCCATGCCCTCGGGTGCAAGCTCGAGCAAGCGCTCAGAGAACTCGGCAATCGCCGCGTAATGAAAGCGCGAGTTGGTGTTGAGCAGCGACCACTGACGAGCCGCTTCATGGGCCATGCGCGGGTGGCCGTGGCCGAGGACCGCGACGTTATTGAGCATGTCCAGATAGGAACGGCCCTGCATGTCGATCAGGTGATTGCGCCAGCCACGCTCGATCTGCGGCGGAGCCTGATAGTAGTGTTTTTGCGAACGGGCGAAGCTGGCATCACGCCGCGCCAGCAATTGCGCGGCGTCTGCGAGCGCTGGAGCGTCACAATCAAAACCGAGCAAGGTCGACGGCGACGGGCACACGGTGCGCCAGGCTGCCGCCCAGGCAGGTGTGGTGAACAGCGGCGGGCTAAGGTCTGCCGTGGTGCACAGTTGCAGCAACAGCGAACCACCGCCCTGCCCGATCAGCGCGCCTGCTGACACTTGATCAGCCAGTGAAGCATCCGGCAGCACGCCCCACAGCTTCAAACTTATGCCCTCGCCGACCAGCAGCAATGCCGCATCCGCGGTCAGCCGCAGAGTGCCGTTGAACGGTGCATGCAGCGCCGTTTCGGCGGGCACATGCAATTCAACGTGCAGGGCAAAAGTTTCGGGCTCCTTAGCGCTGTCAGGCAAGGTGCGCGACAGACGGTATTCCCCAAAGCGGCTGGCTGCCAGGCCATCATCACCCGCAGCCTGGGAGAGCAGGTATTCGTCAATGCCACTTTGCTCCCAGTTGCCTGCCACAAAGTGCTCACTGAGCACACCCAGATCCACCACTGTCGGCTTGAGCCCTTGTAGAACGGGCAGCATCGGCTGGTAAGCGGGCTGACCGGCAGGCGGAAATTCCACACCCACGGCCTGCAGAATCGCCGCTTCCATCAGCGCCATCGGCACCGAAGTGGCGACGTCGAAGATGTTCCATTCCCCGGCAAGGTTGGCCTGGATGTACGCGTTGTCCGGCTCGATGCTGGCCTGCTGTTCGCTGCTGAGCACCAGCACTGCGGATCGAGCGACAATCAGCGGCCAGAGCGCCTGCAATTCTTCGGTCTTCAGCGGATTGAGGGCGTGGTAGGCGCGAATGGCTGGCAGGATGTACAGCGGGTCGCCGTCGGCATGGTGCAGCAGCGCCGCGCAGGTCACCGACAGGTCGGCCACTCGCCAAGTGCTGACCAGATCGCCGAAGTCGATCAACCCCTGCAATTGCCATTGGCGCTGTGCATCACGCAGCCAGACCACGTTGTGCTCGGTGATGTCCAGATGCACCGCCTGTATCGGCAGCGCTGCTATCAATGGCAACAAACGACGATGAGCCTGTTCACCAGCCTCGATGACACAGGCGCGAGCGTCGGCGTCCTTGATCACCGGCAGCAGGTGCTTGATCAGCGCATGAGCGTGGCGCGGATCCCATTGCAGAATGCGCTCCAGGCCAGGATGCTCGAAGCCTGCCAGTGCCAGGTCTACACGGGCACACAGTTCGCCCAACCCGACCACCACCTCATGGCCCAGATGCCCGGCGTGCCCCAGTGACTGCCCATCAATGAATTCAAGCAAGCGCACGTGCACCGCCTGCCCGTCGATCCTGATGGATAACAATTGCCCGCCGTCATTGGCGCCAACCACGCCGGGCACGCCAACGGCGCTGTGGCTGCTCAGGTGTTGCAGCGCCGCGTGCTGGGCGTTCAGTTCGGTGATCGAATAGGCCCCGTGGCAGGTTTTCAGCACATAACGCCGCGTGTCGGTTTCAAGCAGAAAGTTGCGATCCTGTTGGCTGCCCAGCGCTTTCAGCGTGCCGCTCAAGCCGTAATGCTGCGCGAGCAATTGCAGCGCCTGATCCACGCTCACCTCGGGACAAGGCAGACTGGACCGGCGGATGAGCGTGGCAAGCGGCATGGAGAACCTCGATCTTGTTGGAAGGCCCGGGCTCGACGAGCAAGGCGTCATGGGCAGTCGCGCAACTATAAGGGCATTGACGGGGGATTGCTCTGCACTCCCCATCAGCACGAGTACTTCAGTGTTGAAAGCCCGCCAGAGTTTTATTCAACCGCCTGCTCGGGTTTAATGGCCTTATCTCGCCATATGCGCTCAAGCGCTATGCTGCTATTACGTCAAAACACACAAGAAGGTCAGTTAATGCGAATACTCGTTACCGGGGGCGCAGGTTTCATTGGCTCTGCACTGATCCGCCACCTGATAAACAACACCGAACACGAAGTGCTGAACTTCGACAAGCTGACTTACGCGGGCAATCTTGAATCGCTGCAGTCAATTGCGACCGACACGCGCTATGAGTTCGTTCAGGCCGATATCTGCGATCAGGCCAGCGTCAGCGCGGTGCTGGAACGGTTTGCACCACAGGCGATCATGCACCTGGCGGCCGAGTCCCACGTCGACCGTTCCATTGATGGCCCGGCCGAGTTCATCCAGACCAACATCGTCGGCACCTACAGCCTGCTGGAAGCCACGCGCGCTTACTGGCTGAAACTGCCGGAAGCTGAACGTCAGGCGTTCCGTTTTCACCATATCTCTACCGATGAGGTGTATGGCGACCTGCACGGCGTCGATGATCTGTTTACCGAAACCACGCCCTATGCGCCCAGCTCGCCCTACTCGGCGAGCAAGGCGGCGTCGGATCATCTGGTGCGCGCCTGGCATCGCACCTACGGCCTGCCTGTCGTGGTAACCAACTGTTCCAACAACTACGGGCCGTTCCACTTTCCCGAAAAGCTCATCCCGCTGGTGATTCTCAACGCCCTGGCGGGCAAGCCGCTGCCGGTGTACGGCAATGGCCTGCAAGTGCGCGACTGGCTGTATGTCGAGGATCACGCACGAGCACTGCTCAAGGTCGTGACCGAAGGCAAAGTCGGCGAGACGTACAACATCGGCGGTCATAACGAGCAGAAAAACATCGACGTCGTCCGCGGTATCTGTGCGCTGCTCGATGAGCTGGCCCCGCAGCACCCGACGGGCGTCGCGCAATACAGCGACCTGATCACCTACGTGGTTGACCGTCCGGGCCACGACCAGCGCTATGCCATCGATGCCAGCAAAATCGACAACGACCTGGGCTGGACGCCCGAAGAGACCTTCGAGTCCGGGCTGCGCAAGACGGTGCAGTGGTATCTGGACAACCTGGACTGGTGCCGCAGGGTTCAGGACGGCAGTTATCAGGGCGAACGACTGGGTTTCACCGACCCAAAGGACCTGATTGCCTGATCACCCTACTTTTCGGCAGACGCGCGTGAGTGCAGACTGTCGAGCTGCCACCATTTATTGAAGATTGCAGGGGAAGCCACGTGAACGTAGTAGCGACAAAATTACCGGAAGTCCTGATTCTGGAACCCAAGGTATTCGGTGATGAACGAGGCTTCTTCTATGAAAGCTTCAACGCCAGGGCTTTTCAGGCTGCTACTGGCCTGACCCGTGAGTTCGTGCAGGACAACCACTCGCGTTCGCAGCAAGGCGTGCTGCGCGGCCTGCACTACCAGATCGAAAACGCCCAGGGCAAACTGGTGCGCGTCACCGTTGGCAAGGTGCTGGATGTGGCCGTAGACATTCGCCGCAGTTCGCCGAACTTCGGTCAGTGGGTCGGCGTCGAGCTGTCCGCTGAAAACGCCAGGCAGCTGTGGGTGCCGGAAGGTTTTGCGCATGGCTTCGTAGTACTCAGCGAGCATGCCGAGTTTCTCTACAAGACCACCGACTACTACACGCCGTCAGCTGAGCGTTGCATCGCCTGGAACGACCCGGACCTGGCCATCGACTGGCAATTCGACGGCCAGCCCAATCTGTCGGCCAAAGACCAGCAAGGCAAACGCCTGAAAGAAGCCGATCTGTTTCCCTGAACACATGATCACAGGCCACCCGGCGCAATGTCCGGGTGCCTGACGAGTCGGCGGCGGGCATAATACGCGCCTGATGCCCACGTCAGGATCGACCGGGTGTTTCTGTTGCCTGTACCGGCCTTGTCGCCGGCAGGCATCGCCAACCCTTCGGCGACGGCCAATCGATGACCATGACTTCTGCTGCTCTGCCGCCCCGCCCTCGCTGGCGCAGCCTTGCCCTTCTGGCACTGTGCCTGGCACCGCTGCTGTGGCCGCTGGAGCATCTGGCCGAACGTTATTACCGCAGCGTGCTGGCCAACCAGAACCGCCAGACCCTGGACCTGTACGTCGCCAACCTGCTCGGCACCCTGCACCGTTATGAAACCCTGCCGCAGATTCTCGGCGACCTGCCCGCCTTGCGCGGCGCACTGGCCGCACCGAGCGACGTCACCACCCTGAAAAACGCCAATCGTCTGCTCAGCGAGATAACGCGCCAGACCGGTGCCGACGTCATGTACCTGATGGACGCCAACGGCCTGACCCTGGCCGCTTCGAACTCGGAGCAGAAGGACAGCTTCATCGGCCGAAACTTTTCCTTCAGACCCTATTTCATCGATGCGCTGGCAGGCAGAACCGGGCGCTTCTTCGGCCTTGGCACCACGTCGGCCAAGCGTGGCTACTTCTTCGCAGGCCCGGTGCGCGACGGTGATCGGGTGATCGGCGTGCTGGTGATCAAGGTCGACCTGGACCACACCGAAACACTGTGGGGCAAGACGCCCGAGCAACTGCTGCTGACCGATCAGAACGGCGTGGTAATCCTGACCTCCAACCCGGAGTGGCGCTTTCGGGCGACCCGCGACCTGACCGATGACGAGAAAAAGGCCATTGTCGCGATCCAGTCCTACCCGACCCGCGATCCGCGGCCTCTGAGGATTGATGAGCACGCCTGGCTGACCCAGACCCAGGCCATCGAAGAAACCGGCTGGAACGTGAACATTCTCGCGCCTCGCGCCCTTGTCGACCGCCAGGTACGCACGGTGGTGGCGATTGGCGGCGCAGCGCTTCTGGTGCTGATGTTGTTGCTGGGGCTGATGATGCAGCGTCGCCGTCATTATCTGGACCGAATCGCCTTCGAAGCCAAGGCACGTCGCGAGCTGGAAATGCGGGTTATCGAGCGCACCAGCGATCTGGAAGGGCTCAACAGTCGTCTGCGCCAGGAAGTGCTGGAGCGCGAACAGGCGCAGCAGGAACTGGTGCAGGCGCAGGACGAACTGGTGCAGACCAGCAAGCTGACCGCGCTGGGCACCATGTCGGCGAGCATCAGCCACGAATTGAATCAGCCCTTGGCCGCCATTCGCAGTTACGCCGAAAACGCCGAAGTGCTGCTTGATCATCAGCGCACCGAAGACGCGCGCGGCAACCTCAAGCTGATCAGCGAGCTGACCGGGCGCATGGCCTCGATCATTGCTCACTTGCGCGCATTCGCCCGCCGTGACCGGCACGCCCCTGAAAGCGTGGCGCTACAACCGGCGCTGGACGATGCGCTGGCGTTGCTGGCCAAGCGGCGGCGCGCCATGGAAGTCGAGCTGATCCGAGACCTGCCGGACGCAACGCTGTGGGTACAGGCCGGTGAAACCCGTCTGCGTCAGGTGCTCGGCAATCTGATCGCCAACGCGCTGGACGCACTCACCGAAAAAGGCCCGCCGCGCAGGCTGTGGATAAGTGCCGAGCAAACTGCCGAGGGCGTCAATCTGTACATTCGTGACAACGGCCCCGGATTTTCTCAGGAAGCACTGGCGCGGGCCCGCGAGCCATTCTTCACGACCAAGACCCGTACCCAGGGCCTTGGCCTGGGTCTGGCCATCTGCGATACGCTGATGCGCGCGCTGGGCGGCGAATTGCTGTTCGCCAACCATCCGAGCGGCGGCGCAGTGCTTACCCTGCGCCTGCGTGCCGGCGCTTCCGGGGCCAATCTTCAACCGCCAGAGGACCTTTCCGCATGAGTTCGGACACAGCCATCGACAGCCAGATTCAAGTGGTGCTGATCGACGACGACTCGCACCTGCGTCAGGCGCTTCGCCAGACGCTGGACCTGGCTGGACTGAACGTTCTGTCGCTGTCCGAGGCAACCGGGCTGGCCGAACGCATCGGCCGCGACTGGCCAGGCGTGGTGGTCAGCGATATCCGCATGCAGGGCATGGATGGCCTGGAACTGCTCGACCAGCTTCACGCGCAGGACCCCGACCTTCCAGTGCTGCTGATCACCGGTCACGGCGATGTGCCGCTGGCGGTCAAAGCCATGCGCGCCGGAGCCTATGATTTTCTGGAAAAGCCCTTCGCCAGCGATGCCATGCTCGACAGCGTGCGCCGGGCTCTGGCGCTGCGCCGTCTGGTACTGGATAACCGCAGCCTGCGCCTGGCCCTGAGCGATCGCCAGCAATTGAGCACACGTCTGATCGGTCAGTCACCGTCGATCCTGCGTCTGCGTGAACAGATCGGAGCCTTGGCCGGGACTCGCGCTGATGTGTTGATCCTCGGCGAAACCGGTGCGGGCAAAGAAGTGGTGGCGCGCGCTCTGCACGATCTGTCCAACCGTCGCAGCGGCCCGTTCGTGGCGATCAACGCCGGCGCGCTGGCTGAATCGGTGGTGGAAAGCGAGTTGTTCGGTCATGAACCCGGTGCCTTTACCGGCGCGCAGAAGCGACGTATCGGCAAGTTCGAGTTTGCCAACGGCGGCACGCTGTTCCTCGATGAAATTGAAAGCATGAGCCTGGATGTCCAGGTCAAACTGCTGCGCCTGTTGCAGGAACGCGTGGTCGAGCGAATGGGCAGCAATCAGCAGATCCCGCTGGATATCCGCATCATTGCGGCGACCAAGGAGGACCTGCGTCAGGCAGCTGATCAGGGCCGCTTCCGGGCGGACTTGTATTACCGGTTGAACGTGGCCTCGCTGCGTATCCCGCCGTTGCGCGAACGTGGCGAAGACGCGCTGATGCTGTTCGAGCATTACGCCGATGCTGCGAGCATGCGCCACGGCATTCCCAAGCACGAACTCAAGCCCGGCCAGCGCGCGCTGTTGCTGCGTCATAACTGGCCGGGCAACGTCCGGGAACTGCAAAACGCCGCCGAACGCTTTGCGCTGGGTCTCGAGCTGGAGCTGGAGGGCGGCGATGCAGAGCAGGCGCCACCGCCGGGCGGCGGCTTGAGTGATCAGGTGGAAAGCTTCGAACGGGCCTTGATCGCCGCCGAGCTGGCTCGCCCGCACAGCTCGGTTCGCAGCCTGGCGGAAGCGCTGGGTGTGCCGCGCAAAACCCTGCACGACAAACTGCGTAAACACGGCCTGACGTTTGGCGACAGCAGCGGAGCTTCCGATGACCACGATTGAGCCTGAACATGACGCAGCCCGCGAACTTGAGCAGGTGCTGCACCACGACATTCCGCTGACCCGCGAAATGGGCATGCGCGTGATTGACTGGCACAACCAGACACTGCGCCTGCACCTGCCACTGGCACCCAACGTCAATCACAAGAACACGCTGTTCGGCGGCAGCCTGTATTGCGGCGCAGTGCTGGCGGGCTGGGGCTGGCTGCACCTGCGGCTACGCGAGGCCGGGATCAGCGATGGGCATATCGTGATTCAGGACGGGCAGATCAGTTATCCACTGCCGGTACGCACCGACGCCATCGCCCGCTGTGATGCGCCAGAGCTGGCGCTGTGGGACAAGTTCATCACCACCTACCAACGCCGAGGCCGCGCCCGCATGACCCTGCACACCAGCATTACCGCGCAGGACAGCGAAGAACAGGCTGTTCGTTTTGTCGGGCAGTTTGTATTGCACCGGTGAAGCTGCGCGCAGTGGATGCACTGGACGCAGACCTGTGGGAGCGAACTTGTTCGCGAAGGCGTCGTTTCAAGCACTGGATTTGCTGTGGATTCACCGGCCCTTTCGCGAGCAAGCGAAGCGTCGCCCGGTTCGCTTCTACGCTCGCCGGGCAGAGGCCTTGAAGCCGGCCTCAGGACTGCGCAAGCACCAGCAGTTTGTCGCGCCATTCGGCGTTGGCAGGCAACGCCAGGAAGAACGGGTTGAGCAGCGATTCGCGTGCCGGGTAGCTGAACGGTTTGCCGTCCAGTTGCAGCACTTCGCCACCAGCGCCTTCAAGCACGCCTTGCGCCGCAGCGGTGTCCCATTGCGAAGTCGGGGCCAGTCGCGGGTAGCAATCGGCAGCACCTTCGGCCAGCAGGCAGAATTTCAATGAGCTGCCGATATTGGTCAGCTGCAAATGCCCAAGCCCGCTCGACAGGCCAGCCAGCAAATGCTCCTGCTCCGGACTGGAATGACGGCGGCTGGCGACTACGGTAAAGGTCTGCCCTTCGCCCGGCTGAGTGCGCACGGCAATCGGCTGGAGGTGGTCGATGTCATCGCTGCGCCAGGCACCCAGCCCTGCACCGCCGAAGTAACAACGGTTGTTGGTGGGCATCGACACCACACCAAACACCACACGACCGTGTTCAATCAGCGCGACGTTGACGGTGAACTCCTCACTGCCGGAGATAAACTCCTTGGTACCATCCAGCGGATCGACCAGCCACCAGCGCTCCCATTTCGCTCGCTCGCTGAACGGGATGTCGGCGTCTTCTTCAGAGAGCACATGAATGCTCGGATCAAGCGCCTGCAAGCCCTCGACCAAAACCTGG
The DNA here is from genome assembly GCF_032587795.1 of Pseudomonas syringae group sp. 247E2. NCBI lineage: Bacteria > Pseudomonadati > Pseudomonadota > Gammaproteobacteria > Pseudomonadales > Pseudomonadaceae > Pseudomonas > Pseudomonas syringae group sp. 247E2. The sequence continues at coordinate 97,180 of NZ_JAWHPK010000017.1, forward strand.
TGGGCTGCCAGGTCGGCGGCGGTCACTGGCGAGTCGTCGGTCTTGGTGGTGACGGTGACATTGGCTCGCCAGAACGGCAGGATCACCTCGCCCGCCAGGCGGACCAGTTCAATCACCGGGGCGAGCAGCGGATGTGGCAGGTTTTGTAACGAATCGGTCATGGCTGGAACAATCCACGCTGGGTTAGCAGGTCACGGGTCAGGTACAGCGCAGCAAGCGCCCTGCCTTCACTGAACTGGGCATTCTGCGCAAGACTCGACAGCTCGCGCAGGTTGATCCGGTCGACCCGGATTGGCTCGGGCTCGTCGCCTTCCAGCCGCTCTTCATAAAGGTCAGTGGCGAGGACCACCTGAATTTTCTGGCTCATGTAACCGGGGGACAGCGACAGTTCAGTCAACAATTCCAGTTGCCGGGCACCAAAACCGGCTTCTTCCTTGAGTTCGCGGTTGGCGGCCGCCAGCACGTCTTCGCCGGGCTCGATCAGCCCCTTGGGCAGGGACAGCTCGTAGGCATCGGTACCACCGCAATATTCTTCGATCAACACCGCGTGGTCGGCATCGAGCATGGCCACGATCATCACCGCGCCGGGCCCCGTCCCCCGGCTGGCCAGACGCTCGTAGGTCCGCTCGACGCCATTGGCAAAGCGCAGTTGCAGCTCTTCAACGCGGAACAGACGACTACTGGCGACAATTGCACGGGCAAGTACGGTAGGTTTCTGACGCATGACAGGCTCCTTTACATGAACGAGGTACTATACCGAGCTTTTCCCGATGTCTGTGTCGGATATGCTTACCCGCTCTCAACCCCTGACGAGGCCTGAATGCTTTCCATGCCCTGGAGCGAAATCGATACCGTCCTGCTGGATATGGACGGCACGCTGCTCGACCTGCATTACGACGAACACTTCTGGATGCAGCACCTGCCGCAGCGCTACGCCGAACTGCACGGCGTCAGTTTCGCCATGGCCTGGCTGGAGTTAAAGCCGCTGTTCGAAAACAACGCGGGCACGCTCAATTGGTACTGCCTGGATTTCTGGAGTGCCGAGCTTAAACTGTCGGTTCGCGACCTGAAACGCGAAATTGCGCACATGATTGCACTGCGCCCGGACGCCGAGACCTTTCTCGCCGCCATCAAGCAAGCAGGCAAACGTGTGATCATGGTCACCAACGCGCACCGCGATTCGTTGTCGCTGAAGATGGAGCGAATCGAGCTGGCGCCTTATTTTGAGCGCCTGATCAGCTCTCACGATTACGGCTTCCCCAAAGAGAGCCAGCATTTCTGGGACGCCTTGAAGGCCGACACTGCGTTTGACCCGGCACGCAGCCTGTTTATCGACGACACCTTGCCGATCCTGCGCAGCGCCCGCCACTTTGGTGTAGCCCATTTGCTGGCCGTCAGCCAGCCCAACAGCCAGAAAGGCCCGAAAGACACCGAAGAGTTCGCTGCGGTGGACGATTATCGGGAGCTGATCAAGGGCGTGCTCCATCCTTCAGCCTGAACGCGTAGAATCGGCTGTCTGGACGGCCCAGCGGAGTGAATATGGACATCAAGCAACTTAAGTTTCTGATCGCCCTCGATGAAACGAGGCACTTCGGCCATGCGGCTGCGCGTTGCAATATCACCCAGCCCACCTTGTCGATGCGTCTGCGCAATCTGGAAGAAGAACTCGGTTTGCCCCTGGTCAATCGGGGCCAGCGTTTTGAAGGCTTCACTGCGCCAGGCGAACGCGTGTTGGCCTGGGCACGCACGGTACTGGCAGCCTACGACGGCCTGCAGGCTGAAGCGGCTGCCTGCCGGGGGCACTTGGTCGGCACACTGCGCTTGGGTGTAGTGCCGCTGTCGAGCTTCGATCCGCTGCCATTGCTGCACCGGCTGCACCAGATGCACCCCAACCTGCGCTTCGAGCTGTCGTCACTGAGTTCCGAGCAGGTACTGGAACAACTGGCGAGCAATCGTATCGATCTGGGCGTTTCGTACCTGGAACGGCTGGACACCGAACGCTTCGACTCGCTGACCCTGGACGACACGCGCATGGGGCTGCTGTATGACCGTCGGCACTTTACCTTTGGTGACGAACCGTTGAGCTGGGCCGATCTGGTCGAATTGCCGCTGGGCACTCTGACCAGCGGCATGCATTTTCGCCAATCGATCGATCACAACTTCCACAGCCGTGGCCTTCAGCCCAATCCGTTGATCCAGACCGATGCCGTTCATCAGTTGCTGCAGGCCGTCCATGGCGGTTTTTGCTGCGCGATCATGCCGCTGGATGGCGGCCTGGAAACGCTCACCGAGCATTTGCGCCTGCACCCGATCGCCGACGCCCGTACGCTGGCCCGGCTGGGGCTGATCATGCGCCGCAGTGCACCGCGCTCGGCACTGGCTGAAGCCTGCTTTGCGCTGGTAGCAGAAATGCCGCGCTAGAGCGTTGATCGACGTCATCTATCGGCACATCAGCACTAGCGATTAGACGATTTACCAGAACGGGCCTAGTCTTGCAGATGTCATTCTGCCGGTATTTCAGCCCATGCCCGTTACGCGCAAGGTCAGCTCGGCGTCCTTTGCTACGCCAGCCCCCGAAGCAAGCCAGTCTTACAGCTACTCGAACCTCGAGGGCACGGACTCTGCACGTAACGAACTTGCCGAAGAAGTGGCACTGGCGATTGCCTACAACGGCATCAGCCAGGCAGTCATGCTGGTCAGCCCCACCGATCTGGAAGACTTTATCGTCGGCTTCAGCCTGGGCAGCGGCATCATTGCCTCGCACGACGAAATCTACGACTTCAAAATCAGCGGTTGCGGCTCGGCGATGCAGGCCGAAGTCGAAATCGCCAGCCGTGCCTTCTGGGAACTCAAGCAACAGCGTCGGCAACTGGCAGGCACCAGCGGTTGCGGGCTCTGTGGCGTTGAAGCGGTAGAGCAGGCTCTGCCAGAACTGAACGTGTTGCCCGGCGCACCCTTGCCGCCGATTGAGTGGCTGGAAGGCCTGCGTCAGCGCATCGGTGAGTTCCAGCCGCTTGGCCGCCATTGTGGCGCTGTGCATGCTGCGGTGTTCATGGACGGTAACGGCCAGCTGTTGCTGGGACGTGAAGACATTGGCCGCCACAACGCGCTGGACAAGCTGATCGGCGCATTGATCCGTCAGGACATCCCCTTGGCAGGCGGCGTCGCCATCGTGACCAGCCGCTGCAGCCTGGAACTGATTCAGAAAGTATTGCGCGCCGGCATCCAGACCCTGGTCAGCCTGTCGTCGCCCACCGGCCTGGCCCTGCAATGGGCCCGCCGCCACAACCTCAATTTAATTCACCTGCCGCAGCACAGTGCGCCGCGGGTCTATAGCCCTGCGATGGAGATTCAAGCGTGAGCACTCATCATCAAGCCGACAAGACACCTATCCCCCGCTACAAGCCATACAAAGGTGCGGCAGGCGGCTGGGGCGCACTGATCAGCGTGACGCAACACTGGCTGGGCAGTGACAACGCGCTGAAGAACCTGCGCATGATGCTCAAGACCAACCAGAATGGCGGCTTTGACTGCCCTGGCTGCGCGTGGGGCGATTCGCCGGAAAGCGGCATGGTCAAGTTCTGCGAGAACGGCGCCAAGGCGGTCAACTGGGAAGCCACCAAACGCCGTGTCGATCCGGCCTTCTTCGCCCGCTACAGCGTCAGTGCATTGCTGGAGCAGAGCGACTACTGGCTTGAGTATCAGGGCCGCCTGACCGAGCCTCTGGCCTACGATGCCGAAACCGACCGTTACAAGCCGATCAGCTGGGACAACGCATTCGCGCTGATCGCCAAGCACCTGAAGAACCTGCCCAGCCCGAACATGGCCGAGTTCTACACCTCGGGTCGCGCCAGCAACGAAGCAGCGTACCTGTATCAGTTGTTCGTGCGTGCCTATGGCACCAACAACTTCCCGGACTGCTCGAACATGTGCCACGAAGCCAGTGGTGTAGCGCTGTCGCAAAGCGTCGGCGTGGGCAAGGGCACCGTGACGTTCGAAGACTTCGAACACGCCGACGCCATCTTCGTCCTCGGCCAGAACCCCGGCACCAACCACCCGCGCATGCTGGAACCCCTGCGTGAAGCGGTACAACGCGGCGCGCAGGTGGTGTGCGTCAACCCGTTGAAAGAGCGTGGTCTGGAGCGTTTCCAGCACCCTCAGCACCCGGTCGAAATGCTCACCAACGGTGACCGTCCGACCAACACCGCCTACTTCCGCCCTGCCCTGGGCGGCGACATGGCGCTATTGCGCGGCATGGCCAAGTTCCTGCTGCAATGGGAGCGTGATGCACAGCTGGCGAATGAGCCGTCGGTCTTTGATCACGCGTTCCTCAACGAACACACCGAAGGCGTGCTTGAATACCTGGCCGCCATCGATGACACGTCCTGGGACGAGATTGTCGAGCAGTCCGGCCTGCCGCTTACTGACATCGAACAGTCAGCACGCATGTACGCCAAGGGCAAGAACGTCATCATGTGCTGGGCAATGGGTATCACCCAGCACCGCCATTCGGTTGCGACCATTCAGGAAATCGCCAACCTGATGCTGCTGCGCGGCAACATTGGCCGTCCAGGCGCAGGCCTGTGCCCGGTGCGCGGTCACAGTAACGTGCAGGGTGACCGCACCATGGGCATCAACGAGCGCCCACCGGTGTTCCTGCTCGATGCTCTGGAAAAACGCTTCCAGTTCAAAGTGCCCCGCGAAAATGGCCACAACGTGGTCGAAGCCATTCACGCCATGGCCGAAGGTCGCGCCAAGGTGTTCATCGCGCTGGGCGGCAACTTCGCCCAGGCAACACCGGACAGCCATCGCACTGCAGAAGCCCTCAGCAACTGCGACCTGACCGTGCAGATCAGCACCAAACTGAACCGCAGCCACCTGTTCCACGGCAAGGACGCGCTGATCCTGCCGTGCTTCGGCCGTACCGACATCGACATCCAGGCCAACGGCCCACAAGCCGTGACCGTGGAAGATTCGTTCAGCATGGTCCACGCGTCCAACGGACAGTTGAAGCCGTCGTCGAAGCAGATGCGTTCCGAGCCTGCGATCATCGCCGGTATCGCCAACGCAACACTGGGCAAGGCACCTGTGGACTGGTTGTGGCTGGTCGAAGACTACGACCGCATTCGCGACCTGATCGCCGACACCATCCCCGGTTTCAAGGACTTCAACGAGCGCGTTAAACACCCCGGTGGTTTCTACTTGGGCAACGCCGCCGGTGCCCGCCGCTGGAACACAGCCTCGACGCGCGCCAACTTCAAATCCAACGCGTTGCCGCTGAGCCTGATCCATGAAGACATCAGCTCGACCGGGCAGATTCCGGACCTGATCATGCAATCGATGCGCTCGCACGATCAGTACAACACCACAATCTATGGCCTGGACGACCGTTATCGCGGTGTCAAAGGCCAGCGTGATGTGCTGTTCGTCAACGAAGCCGACATCATTCGTCTGGGCTTTCAGCCGGGTCAGAAAGCTGACGTGATCTCAATCTGGAGCGACAACCGCGAGCGCCGCGTCAAAGGCTTCACCCTGCTGGCGTTCGACATTCCGGCCGGTCAGGCTGCGGCCTACTACCCAGAGGTCAACCCGCTGGTACCGCTGGAAAGCGTTGGCGATGGCAGCAGCACGCCGACGTCGAAGTTCGTGGCCATTCGTCTCGAGCGATCGGCAGAGTCGGCCCGCATCATCTGACGTTCATAAAAGACGCCCACAAAAAAGGCCCGTTTCGCTGGAAACGGGCCTTTCACAAGTAACCTCAGACTCTCTTTTCCGACTTAAGTTCCTTAGCCAAAACAATAACTTAGCAGTTTGTGTGGCAATCGTGTTACTCGTCGGAATTGCATTGCTACATTCTTCACTTGACACCAAGATCGCGCCGTCATCCCTATGAGATTCCATACATGAAGTATTCCTCGATACTGTTGTTGTCTCTTGCCTTGATCAGCGGTGCAGCCTCTGCAGGCAACCTCGAATCAGGCGCAGGCGGAGCATTGGGTGGGGTACTCGGCTCGGTCGTCGGTCAACAGCTCGGCGGCAGCACCGGTTCAGCGATTGGCGCTGGCCTGGGTGGCGCAGCCGGCGGTGCGGTCGGTGCAGACCGTCGCAACCGTACAGAAGCAGCCATTGGCGGCGGTCTGGGCGCAGCAGGCGGTAACGTTGTAGGCCGCAGCGTTGGCGGCAGCACCGGCAGCCTGATCGGCTCGGCGGTAGGCGGCGGCGGTGGTGCCGCACTCGGCAACTACATGGGCAACGAAAGCCGCAGCGATGATCGTCGTTATCGCGGTGGCCGTGATGATCGCCGCTACTATCGCGATCATGACCGTCGTCCGAAGCACCACGGCCATCGTCGTCATCGCGACTGATACAGCCGTTATTTACTGATGAATCAAAACCGGCCGCTCTTGAGCGGCCGGTTTTGTTTTAAAGCATCGCCTGCACCCATGCCCTCACCTGCGCATACGGATAATCCTCCAGCAAGGCAAAACCGCTGGTGGCGCGAGCCTTGAGTTTGGTGAACAAAGGCACGCTGATGCCGCACAGAAAGCGCGTCAGGCATTCGGCGCTGGGCGGCTGACCAGTGAAGTCCTGGTGCTTGTGGATAAAATCACCGCACACCTGCTGAAAGTCCCGGTTATCCAGAGGTTCCAGCGCAGGTGGCTGTGGAAGATGGGCGATCTGGCCGTGGCAGACCGAGCAATGGCCGCATTGCTCGGGCGCGTTGTAATCGCCGAAGTAGCGTGCCAACCGATGAGTCAGGCACTGATCACTGGAGAACACCTCAAGCATTGCATGAATGCGCGCAACTTCAGTGGCCTCGTGGTGGGCGAAATAATCGTGCAGCTCGACGCTCAGCGCCTGCGGGTCAAAGTTACTGCGCAACACGCTGTAGACCTCGGTCATCTGCTTACTTTCCAGCTCGATCCAGCCCTTTTCCTGAAGGTAATCCAGCGCCTTGACCACCCGCCCACGCTCGGCACCGTATTGCTGGTACATCGCGTCGAAGTTGACCGTGGCCCAGGTACGCGCCCGGCTGGACGTATCGATCAACGCCTGAACGAATTCGCGCCGCTCACCCTCGAAACGCGCCATCAGGTCGTGCGGTTGAAGCAGAAACTTGAAGCGGTACTCGGCGAAGTAAGCGTAACGCGGTGCGATGATTCCGCGCAGTTCCAGCTGCACCAGCAGGGTCTTCAACGGTAGCTGACGGATATTGCTGAGATCAGCCAGCGGCCCGAGCAGAAACTCCCACTGCCCGTCATGGCGTGCATCGAGCAAATCCTCCAGCACACGGGCAATCCCCTCGCGCTCCGGCGTGTCGCCATACACAAAATTTTCCAGCACATTGAGGCTGTCGCGGTTGGCCAGCACCAGACAATCCGAGGCACCACCATCGCGCCCTGCCCGGCCGATTTCCTGGCTGTAGTTCTCGATGGATTTGGGCAGGTCGAAATGCACCACATTACGGATGTCGCTTTTGTCGATACCCATTCCGAACGCAATGGTCGCCACGATGCAGTTCAGGCTGCCGCCCATGAAACGCTTCTGAATCGACTCGCGCTGATCATTAGGCAGCCCGGCATGGTAAGCACTGGCAGGCAGACCATTCTGTTCAAGGTGCACCGCGACATGCTCGGCGGTCTTTTGCAGCGTCACGTATACGATTGTCGGTTGCCCGCGCCGCTCATTGAGCCACTCGACCAGCAGCCGCCTTTTGTCACGCCCGCTGACCGGCTTGACCCACAGGTGCAGGTTGGCGCGGTAGAAGCCGGTGGTGATGACATCCTCCGGGGTAATGGCGAATTTGTCCTGCATGTCAGTAATGACCTGCGGTGTCGCGGTCGCCGTCAGCAGCAGTGCCTGAGGGATGTTGAATTCGCGCTGGTAGTCCGGCAGCTTCAGATAATCAGGCCGGAAGTTATGCCCCCACTCCGAAATACAGTGCGCCTCGTCGACCACCAGCAATGAAATCGGCACCTGGGCGATGAAGTTGCGGAAACGTTCGTTCTTCAGGCGCTCGACCGAGATCATCAGGATCTTCAGCTCTCCGGAACGCGCGCGAGCCATGACGTCGGCGACATCATCGCGGCTTTGCGCCGAATCAATGCTTGCTGCGGCAATGCCGTGGCGGTGCAAAAAGGCAAGCTGATCCTGGATCAGCGCCAGCAACGGCGAAACCACCAGCGTCAGATTGGGCAGCAGTAGCGCAGGCAATTGGTAACATAGCGACTTGCCTGAGCCCGTCGGGAAAATTGCCGCAGCCGAGCGTCCGGCCAGCACGGCGCTGATCGCTGCCTCCTGGCCTGGCCGGAACTGCGTGTAACCAAAAACCTGCTCAAGACGCTGGTGCATTCGCGGTTCATCCATCAGTCAAACAAAACGGTCCCAACCTTAGCGCGACAGGCCAAATGCATACACCACCAAAGCGTTACAGAAACACGGCGCGTGGCCGATAACGTTGAGATTTCATGCCTACTGCGTCAGCAGGCGCGGCGCTCACCTTCATACCGCTTGATCTGGAGCAGGAATGGATTCCACACAGCAACCCGAAGACGACGGGATCATCCGCATTCAGCGCCTTGTGCCGGGCCAGGTCGATGTCGTTCTGGGCGCGCATCCAAGCCGTAAACTTAGCGCTCGACCGGGCAAGTTGCGGCCCTACTGGCTATGGTTGGCAGGCCTTATCGTTGCGGGTTGCCTGGCCGGGCTGGTCGTGTCTCATGGGCGAAGCCCGAAGTTGGCACTGGCACCACCTGTCGAGCGACCTGCACCTGAACCAGAGACCACCGTGATCGACAGCGAACCGACAATGGTGGCAAGCCCCGCACCCGCGCCGTCGATCCATGCACCTGACCTGTTACCTGTCGCCGCAACCCGGGAACAGCCAGCCGCCGTGCAGCCGCTGGATAACTGCATGAAAAGCGGCAATGTCATCGATGAGAGCGTATTGAACTGTCGCTTTGGCCAGGTTCCTCGACCCGCTCAGGCAGAACCGGCGAAAGGCATGGTGTCCGCAGACTACATGGCTGACTTCAAAGCCAACACTGCTCGCAACCCCAATCGCTCGGCCCGGCCCTACAGCGTCGCGACGGCCTCCATCCGTGAATGGGACGGCAGAAACCGCTATCGGGCGCAGTGGCGGGTTTACGGCAACAGCATCGACGGCGACAGCGTCTGCGAAAACTTCGCCATTCGCTCATTCGAACGGCGCGAGTGTCGCAAGGCTGCGCAGGTCAACTTCAAGGAGGAATGCCGGGAGTGGACCAAACGTGCTGCCCGAAATCGCGACGAGGACAGTAAAAATGCCGAGCAGCGTTATTGTGAAGTGGCGGCGACTTTCTCGCCTTAGCAACACATTGAACCCCTCTGGAGCAACTGTTTCGCCGCTAAAACCGGTTTTTTGATGCGTGCGTTCACGGCCATCCACACACAAAACCTTACACATGTATAGCCAAAGGCTTACACGCAATAGGGAAGGTTGGCTATTTTTCACCTGCTATCAGCGCCGTAAGATTGGATCCAACAACTGGCGAACAAGGAGTTCGCCAGGATCAGGGACGATCGACCATCGCCGGGAAGGCAGCCGACAGGGAGTTGGAATGGTCTTGGTACAAACCCGCTTCGGCGGGTTTTTTATTGCCTGCGATTTTTGCTGTCGGCGAACCTGCAGATGCAAAATCTTTCCTGACGCCAGAATTCCTGCCCCTCACCCCGCTGTTTGAGCATGAACACGTGAGGTATAGCGAAAGGCTTACAAGCGGCGGGGGAACTTGGCTATTTCCGAACCTGAACGCGGCGCATAAGATTGGATCCATCAAGTGGTGAACAGGGAGTTCACCAGGATCAAGGATGATCGACCATCGCCTGGGAGGCGTCCGACAGGAAGTCGGGATGGTCTTGGAAAAACCCGCTTCGGCGGGTTTTTTATTTGCTGCAAGAAAATCCGGGGACGTTTATCAGCAAGCACCTTCCTCCTTGCGCTCGGCAAGAATCGGTGTGCGTTTCACTCACTCTCCTGTTGCCACCTGAACCACTCGTGGTGCCATCATCCCTCATCCGAGAAATATCCGCTCACAAGACGGCATCGTGATTTTATCGTCTTGAAGACGCAAACAGCGGGCAAATAAGTTCATCTTTTTAAGCTTAATTGCGTTCGAAATCGGATCCAGATAACGCTCCAAAGCCCTTATAAATCAAGGCTTACGGCTATATTACTGCTGCAATATTGACCAGTAGTGGCTCATAGCAATCATTGCTTACTGTAACAAAACCGAGAAAATATCCACCGTCTGTAGGAACTTTCCTACTGAAAATAGTGCCATAGACCACACTGCTGGCTAGACGACATCTATATGCCAGCACCAAATCCTTCCTCATAGTGGCGGTGCGTTTTGCTTTACGCACATGGCAAAACCACTTCATGAGCAGGTGTGCAGTCGAGAAATTCGCAACTCTTCCCCGTCCCCGGTCTGATCCGGGAAGCGGTCGTGAAGGGTTCAAGGACGATGTACCGATGACTCAGACGTTCGATATAGAAGCATTGATCAAGCTGCGCAAGCAGACGCGCGCTATTTCCGACGCGCTCAAGGTGCAGGCGTCCGACTACCTGTCGACCCTCGCGTTGCTGATACGCCCGCAGACATTCTTCGGTGAATACCTGCAGGGCGCGCAACGCAGCAGCGGTCGAGAAACTCAGCACCATTTCAAGGAGCTCAAGGAGCTCTATGACCGCATTGCATCGGCAGAGCCGTTCAAGCTGGTCAATGAACTGGAAGTGCCGCTCAACCTGATCAGTACGACGCCCGAGCTGTTCCCGCTCGAATACGACATGGTGCTGTCACAAAGCGGGCAGACCATACGCATCACCAGCCCGGTGCGTTGGGTGGTGGGCTTCAACTCCTTCGATCTGGCGCAGTTTCGCAAGGTAATCAAGGACCCGAATCGCAGTAGCGCCGAGCTGTATCGCTACGTTGTGCATTATCTGGTCCTGTTCTATTGCCTGAGCAAGTCACCGGGCATGAGCCGCCTTTTCGAAGGGTTGCGCTTCCCGGTCAGTTTCGAGCGCTTGAAAGACTTCGGCGATCTGCCGTTCTGCGTGATCAGCTCACCGGTGCGCTCCGAGCTGCCGGATGAGTCGGTCATTCGCAACAGCACGCAGATCGCAGGCAATACCAGCTTCGAAGAATTGGTCGGATACGAAAACATTCTGGAAATGAACGATGAAATTCGTCAGCGCCTTTTGCTGACGATTGAAGGACTCTAATCGCGCCTGGCCTGTCCAGGCCCGGTACGCAAACGACTTGCAGCGAGTTGCTCGCACAGGAGATGACGATGGCGAAGAAGGAAAGTACCCAGCACAAACTTGACCGCGTTCGCGCGCCTCGGGTTCATATCACTTACGACGTGGAAATTGGTGATGCTCAGGAAAAGAAAGAGCTGCCATTCGTTGTAGGCGTTATGGGCGATTTCTCCGGCAACCCGCTGGAGCCGCTGCCCAAACTCAAGGATCGCAAGTTCATCTTCATCGACCGCGACAACTTCAACGGCGTCCTGAAAGGCATCAAGCCGCGCCTGGCGTATCGCGTCGACAACACCCTGGCAAAAGACGGCACCCAACTCGGTGTGGAGCTGAACTTCAATGCGCTGGAAGACTTCGAGCCGCAGAACGTCGTGCGTCAGGTCGAACCGCTGCGCAAGCTGCTGGAAGTACGCAACAAGCTGGCTGACCTGCGTAACAAGATGGGTGGCAACGACAAGCTCGAAGAGCTGTTGATGGACGTGTTGCAGAACACTGAAAAGCTGAAAACCCTGGGCAAGGAATTCGGCCGTGAAGCCGCCGTTCCAGCCACCGACAGTAAAGAGTAAGGAGGAGCCTGACGATGACCGATAAGCAAACCGTGACTCAGCAGGACAGCGCTCTGGTTGAAGTTGAAAACTTCGCCCCGCAATCTTCCCTGCTCGACAGCATCATTTCCGAAAGCCGCGTTGCACGCTCCGAAACCGAGCGCACCCGTACCCGCGATCTGATCGGTGAGCTGGTAGCTCAGGTACTTGAAGGCGAGATGACGCCAAGCAAGGACCTGATTGCCGTGCTCGACGCGCGCATCGCCGAGATCGATTCGATGCTCTCCGAGCAAATGAACGAAATCATGCACGCCAGTGAGTTTCAGCAACTGGAAGCGTCCTGGCGCGGTCTGAAGTATCAGGTTGACCAGACCGAGACGAGCACCACGCTAAAAATTCACCTGCTCAACGCGTCGAAAAAAGACCTTGTGCGAGACCTCAAGGCGTCGTCCGAATTCGACCAGAGCGCACTGTTCAAGAAGATCTACGAAGAAGAGTACGGCACCTTCGGTGGTGCGCCGTTCGGCATGTTGCTGGGTGACTACGAGTTCAACCGCAATCCGGAAGACATGTACCTGCTGGAAGAGATCTCCCACGTGGCAGCCGCCGCCCACGCACCGTTCATCTCGGCTGCATCGCCTGAGCTGTTCGGTTGGGACTCGTTCACCGACATGGCCGGCCCTCGCGATCTGGCGAAAATCTTCGATACCGTCGAATACGCCAAATGGAAGTCGTTCCGCGCCTCTGAAGACTCCCGCTATGTCGGCCTGACCCTGCCGCACGTGCTGGGTCGCCTGCCATATGGCCCGGATACCACGCCAGTCGAAGAATTCAACTTTGTCGAAAGCGTCGACGGCCGTGACCACAACAAATACTTGTGGATGAACGCTGCCTACGCACTGGGGACCCGGGTGACCGATGCATTCTCCCGCTACGGCTGGTGTGTGGCGATCCGCGGCGTGGAAGGCGGCGGTCTGGTCGAAGGCCTGCCGACCCACACCTTCAAGACCGATGACGGCGAAATCGCGCTGAAATGCCCGACTGAAATTGCCATCACCGACCGTCGCGAAAAAGAGCTGTCGGACCTGGGGTTCATTCCTCTGGTGCACTGCAAAGGCACCGACTACGCCGCATTCTTCGGCACTCAGTCGACCCAGAAGCAGAAGCAGTACAACACCGACATTGCCAACGCCAACGCGCGTCTGTCGGCGCAACTGCAATACATCTTCGCGACCTCGCGTATCGCTCACTACATGAAAGCGATCATGCGCGACAAGATCGGCAGTTTTGCATCGCGCAAGGATGTCGAGTCGTTCCTTAATGAATGGCTGTCCGACTATGTCCTGCTTGATGACACCGCGAGCCAGGAAGCCAAAGCCAAGTTTCCACTGCGTGAAGCAAGCGTAGAAGTCGTTGAGGTGCCAGGCAAACCAGGCGCTTATAAGGCGGTCGCATTTTTGCGCCCTCATTATCAGTTGGATGAGCTGACAGCCTCGCTACGCCTAGTGGCAGAACTGCCACAGTCGACGCGTAGTTAATCCTATCCATTAGCCAGGGAGGCATAGCTGAATGAGTCGTTCCCCTCAGTTAGTACCGACGTTACTTGATCGCTTGCTTGATGATGCACCTCATCAGGCAAGCGAGGCGGTCTCCAAACGGCTTTGCTCGCTGGGTGAATACAAGGCCAGCCTGATCAGAGATCTCGAGACACTGGTCAATACACGTCAGTGCCTCGTCGCATCAAGACTTGATGGCTATCCAGAGTTGGCGGGAACAATTCTCGAATACGGCATGCCCGACTTTACCAGCAAGGGCGTGCTCAACCCTGAAGACCGACGCCTTATACAGGCCCAGTTGGAGCGGGCAATCACCGTCGGCGATCCACGTTTTCGAGCGGTTAAAGTACAACTGCTCAATCAGCAGATTGGCCACCGCATGCTTACCTTTCGGGTTGACGCAGTGCTGCATCTTCAAGATGCAACTCGTCAGGTTTCTTTTGACGCGGTGTTGCAAGTCAATACCCAGGAATACAAAGTGCAGAACCTCAATTGATTCTCGACGATCTGCTGCCCTATTACGAAAAGGAACTCTCGCACCTACGCTTTCTCGGGCAGGAGTTCGCGCGTGAGTACCCGAAAATTGCGTCCCGGTTACTCATCGAAGGTGATAACTGCGAGGACCCGCATGCCGAGCGCTTAATTGAGGGCTTCTCATTTCTGGCAGCTCGGATACACAAGAAGCTTGATGACGAGTTTCCCGAGATTGTCGAAGCCTTTCTTGAAGTACTCTATCCGCACTACCTGCGCCCAACGCCTGCATTATCCATCGCGGAATTCAGTAGCGGAACAGCCTCAACGCTGGCCGCTTGCTACACCATCGAGCGGCACACGGAGATAAGTTCCAAGACCATAGAGGGCGTGGCTTGTAAGTTCAGAACCTGCTATCCCGTCGACCTGTGGCCTATCGCGGTGCGCGATGCATCGTTTGTCGAACTGGAGCGCTCTGCTTTCAATGGGCACAGTGCGGATCTGGTGGCCTGCTTGAAAATTGGCCTGACCGCCACCACCCATCTCCACTTCGGCCAACTGGACATCGAGACCCTGCGCTTTTTCCTCGACGGCGAAAGCACGCTGATGCTGCAATTGTACGAGCTGCTATTCAACAATTTGGCTAAGGCCACTGTCAGTTTTACAGAGCAGGGAAAACGTCGGGAAATCGGTCTGCCACAGGGTGCGTTGAAAGCGGTTGGTTTTGAGCGCGATGAAGGTCTGGTGGATTACTCGGAACGCTCGTTCCTCGGGTACAGACTGCTGCACGACTACTTTACGTTTCCGGACAAATTCATGTTCGTCGACATTGGAGGACTCAAGAGAAGCCTGGCTGATCGAGACCTCAAGGATATCGAGATCAACTTCTATTTTGCTCATTACGAAATGGGCGATCGGCTTGCGCGGCTTGCACAAAATCTGGGGCGTAATAATTTCAAACTTGGATGCACTCCAATCATCAACCTGTTCAAACAACAGGCCGAGCCGGTCAAGCTCACTCATACACGGCACGAATACGCCGTTACCCCCGATGTCAGGCTGCAGGGACATGCAGAAGTAGTCTCCATCGACCGCGTACAGCGGGTCAAAAAAATAGCCGGTACTGACACCGTCAGCGAGTGCAACCCGTTTTTCGAGCCTAGAGGTGACCTGGGGCCAGACGCCTGCTATTGGATCGGCCGGCGGCGCCCCTCCAGACACGGCAAGCAGGGCGGCACAGAAATGGTTATACGAGTCGTGGATCGCGAGCTCGACCTCGTCGATGCTGGCAGTGATTCGTTGAGCATATCCCTGACTTGCAGTAACCGGGACTTACCGCAACTGCTCAGTTACGGAGGCAGCCAGAGTGACTTCATATTTGAGAATGATGGGGTGGTCGACGGTATCCGGCTACTGCGCAAACCTACAGTGACAGCACGCGTGCCTCTGGGCGACGGCTTGATCTGGCGCCTTATTTCTCACTTGTCCCTGAATCACATGTCGCTGGTGTCCCAGGGCAAGGAAGTGCTTCAGGAAATGTTGAGCCTCTACAACTATCGACGCGGACTGGCAGTTAGAAAGCAGATCAGCGGAATCCTGTCGATCAAGAGTGAGGCTGTTGTCGTGCGTATCGGCCACCCCCGTCCCAACTTCGTGCGTGGGGTAGGCATCACCCTGGAACTAGACGAAAGCCAATACATCGGCAGCGGCGTATTCCTGTTCGGCAAAGTCCTTGATCACTTTTTCGGACAGTACTGCACCGTCAACAGTTTTACCCAACTTACCCTTCGTACCCGCCAGCGGGAAAAGAGAATTGTGCAATGGCCACCCAGAACGGGCGATCAACCTCTGGTCTGATCGATCAGGCACGCGCAGAGCCTTACCGGTTTGAGTTTTTCCAACTGGTCAGGTTGCTGCGTCTGCATTACAGCAGAGCAGGACGTATTGATCCCGAAGCGCGCCCGCATGAGGACCCGCTGCGTTTTCGTACGCAGCTGTCGCTGAACTTTCCCGTGAGCGAAGTCAGCGATCTCAAATTCGAGCGTTTCGAGGATTCGACTGCTGCTGAGCAGGCATTGACCGAAGTGCAGGTAACGTTCATGGGGTTGATAGGGCCCTCAGGAGTACTGCCCCGTCCTTACACTGAAATGCTCATGAACCGGCATATTCAGCAGAGGGACGATGGTGCCCATGCGTTTCTGGATGTGTTCTCTCATCGCATGATCGCTCTCTTCTATCAGTCATGGCAGAAATACAAGTTTCACATCGAACATGAGCGCAAGGGTTCATCGGATTTCGAGCGCTATATGCTCAATCTGGTGGGTTTCGGCAAGCAAAGTCAGAAGCGAAAATTTGGCGCGAGCGGCTCACCTGTTCGCCAGGAGTTATTCACCTACTTCTCGGGATTGTTCACCCAGCGGCCTCGTAATCCGCACAACCTGGAAGTGATGTTGAGCTTCTACTTCGGACACCCCTTTTCACTGCGCCCCTTTGCCGGACGCTGGTTGAAACTTGAGCCGGAGCAGTGCTCGCAACTGGGACGTGCCAATGCAACTCTCGGTGAAAGCGCGGTGGCTGGCAATCGCGTATGGGACTACCAGTCCTGCGTGCGCATCGACATCGGTCCCTTGGCACTTGCTGACTATCAGCGCTTTCAACCAGGTGCTGACGACTACCGAAAACTGGTTGATGTGGTGCGCTTCTACCTGGGCCCCTCTGTGGACTTTGAACTTGCTCCGCAGCTCATGCCTGAGGCGATCCCTTTGGCGCGTCTGGGTCGTAACACAAACACAGCGCTGGGCTGGCTTGGCTGGCTGAAGCGGCCTGGCGAAAAAGTAAATCCGTCACGTTGCGCTGTTTTCCGTATTCCTTTTGATGGGGTCGCCCTGTGAACCTTAAGTCACTCTTTGCCAAGCTCAATGACACCTGCCGCAACGCGACTGAAAGCGCTGCTGCGTTGTGCCTCGCGGAACGTCACTACGAAGTCGATATCGAGCATGTATTGCTGCAGCTTCTTGAAGGCGACGACAACGACCTGCTACCGATATTACGTCACTACGATGTAGTGATAGAGCGCTTGCAGTCTCAGTTGGCCAGTGCCATGAGTGACTTCAAAACCGGGAATACTCGCACCCCCGCCCTATCCCCGCACATAACCCAACTGATCGAACGAGCTTGGGTATTGGCTTCGATCGAATACGGCCAAAGCCTTATCCGCAGTGGCTTTCTGTTACAGGCTTTGCTCGACGACAAGGAGCTGCGTCGGGTTATAGCGGCTTCAGCGCCCGAATTGGAAAAGATCAATGTTGACGATTTGAAAGCCAATCTCGAGGACTTCATTTCAGCCAGCAGCGAGTCACAGCAAAGCGCGTCTTTGCCAGCCGGAAACGATACTCAACGACCGGCAACCAAGGGCAACGGCAAGACTCCTGCCCTGGATCAATACACCGTGGACCTGACACGCAGCGCGCGGGAAGGACGTATCGATCCGGTACTGGGACGCGAATTCGAAGTGCGCCAGATGGTTGATATCCTCACCCGTCGGAGGCAGAACAATCCGATTCTGACGGGGGAAGCCGGTGTCGGTAAAACCGCGGTAGTTGAGGGCCTGGCATTACGTATTGCTCTGGGCGATGTGCCAACGCCACTCAAGGATGTCGCTATTCATACACTCGATCTGGGCCTGCTACAGGCAGGAGCCGGGATTAAGGGCGAATTCGAGAACCGTCTCAAATCAGTGATTGAAGAAACTAAGCGCAGCGTGCATCCAATCATTCTTTTTATCGATGAAGCCCATACGCTGATTGGCTCAGGTGGCCAGGCAGGACAGAACGATGCGGCCAACCTCCTCAAACCAGCCTTGGCGCGCGGCGAACTGCGGACTATTGCCGCCACTACGTGGGCCGAGTACAAAAAATACTTCGAGAAGGATGCCGCCCTCGCCCGCCGCTTTCAGGTCGTAAAAGTAGAGGAGCCGGAAGAAGATCAGGCAATTTACATGTTGCGTGGCCTCTTGGAAAAAATGCAAGAGCACCATCGAGTAGCGGTCATGGACGAAGCGCTCGTAACGGCCGTCCGCCTGTCCAATCGATACATCACAGGCAGGCAATTGCCGGACAAGGCCGTCAGCGTACTGGATACCGCCTGCGCGCGTGTCGCACTGGGCCAGACATCACAGCCCGGCATGCTCGAAGATTGCCGGCGCATGATTGACAACCTGCGCACTGAAATATCTCTGCTGGAAAAGGAACAGATCAAAGGCAGCGACCATCAGCGCCGACTTGCTCAACTCAGTGCAGAACTGACCGACGCCGAGAAACGCGAACAGGAACTGGTCACACAGTGGCAACGCGAATTGGAACTGGTCAAACAGTTGCACGAACTTAGCGAACAGACCACAGGGCAGGACCACCGAACCGAGCTTGCCGACCTCCGGGCCGAGCTTGCAAAAGTTCAGGGTGAGCAGCCATTGGTGCATGCGCTGGTAGACGGGGCCACCATTGGTGAAGTGATCTCCGGCTGGACAGGTATCCCACTGGGCAAAATGCTGCGCGACGAGATTGATACCGTCCAGCGCTTACCTGCACTGCTGGCCGAGCGCGTTCTTGGTCAGGACCATGCTCTGCATGAAATAGGCAAACGCATCAAGATTTCCCGTGCGCGCATGGAAGACCCCAATAAGCCAATCGGCGTATTTCTATTGCTTGGCCCCAGCGGCGTTGGCAAAACGGAAACCGCGCTGGCATTGGCCGATACGCTGTACGGCGGTGAACGCAATGTCATCACGATCAATATGTCCGAGTATCAGGAAGCCCATACTGTCTCCAGTCTCAAGGGCTCACCGCCAGGCTACGTCGGATACGGCGAAGGCGGCGTACTGACTGAAGCTGTGCGTCGCAAACCCTACAGCGTCGTATTACTGGATGAAGTCGAAAAGGCCCATCCGGACGTGCTCGAACTGTTTTTCCAGGTATTCGACAAAGGCGTATTGGATGACGGCGAAGGACGCGAAATCAACTTCCGCAACACGGTGATTATCCTCACGTCCAATGTCGGCACCGAGCACATCATGCAGACGTGTCTCGGAGTCAGCGAGCTACCCGCCCCCGCCCAGATCGTCGAAGACCTGCGCGACCAGCTCAACAACGTTTTCAAACCTGCATTTCTCGGGCGCTTGAGTATTGTTCCGTATTACCCGGTACAGGACGCCGTGCTCGAGCGCATTGTCGGTCTGAAGCTAGCGCGTATCCGTGAGCGTTTCGAACGAAATCATCAGGCCTCTTTAGAGTTCAGTCCGGAGCTGGTGCCCACGATTGCCGCGCGCTGCACGGAAGTCGACAGCGGAGCCCGGAACATAGACAACATCCTGTCCGGCACATTGATGCCTGAATTGGCAGAGCACGTGTTGGCACGTATGGCAGAAGACAAACCCGTCAATAGCATGAGCATCGGCCTTGATGAGGCCGGAGGCTTTTCGTACACCGTGGCGTAAACGACTACCGGAAGCCGGATGAGATTCAGCGTCGCCCGAATTGCCGGGTGTCGATAGGAAGTGTTTCAGGAGCAGCAGAATGGGCAGGTATTTGGGTGTTTTGATTATGTTGCTAGGGCTGACCGCCTGCGGCATCACTGACCGCGTAGGCAAGCGAGTCGATGACACATGGGCAGGCGACATGCTGTTCAGCAGCGATGAAAAGATCGTTCTGACCGTGGACGGCGGCAACCAGTTGAACCCCAATACCTCCGGCATGCCTTTGTCCGTCGTGACCAGGGTTTATCAGTTGACCTCACTGGACAAGTTCAACAGCGCGGACTCAAACACGCTGCTGGACCACCCCGAACAGGTGCTCGGCAACACCGTGCTCGATACCCGCGAACTCGTGGTTTTACCCGGGATGGGTCAGGTCCAGACCTGGCCACTGGCCAAGGAAGCACGGTACATCGCAGTAGCGGCCTTCTTTCGTGATGACAGCGGCGGCCGCTGGAAAATGGCATTCAATGCCGACGCGTTTCGCAAGGACGGCATTCTGTTTTCATCCGAAGGCGGCCGCGTGCTTCTGGACGTGAACCGCATCAGTGCCGAGCGAGGGCAAGATGTGCTGCAGATGCCCGAAGAACAAATCATCGCGCCATTACAGCCAGCCCAGCCAGAGCATACAGAGCCTGGGCTTATGGAGCGCATGCAGTCAAAGGCCGCCGAATCTGCCGAAGACGCTGCCAACAATTCTATTAAGAAGTCGCTGAGCAATACATTTGATTCAGCTCTGGAAGGTGCTAAATGAGTAAAAAGAGCCGTGTGATGTGGTCAGAGGGCATGTTCCTTCTGCCACAGCACTTCCAGTATCAGGATGAGTTCCACCAGAACCAGCTGGCTCAGGCAACGCTGCGCTCGTCACCATTTCATTGGGGCGTGCAGCTTCTGGAAGTGGATGAGCAAGCCTTGATAAATGGAGTGCTGCAGCTCAAGCGGCTACAGATAGTTTTTCCTGACGGCTCGCTTTTTGACGCACCGCAACACGACCCTCTGCCTGCTGCGCGCGATTTGAAAGATGTGCAGCACGGTTCGGAGCTGAAAGTATATGCGGCGTTGAAATTGGCTGAACCGTACAGCGCCAATTACCTCGACGAAGGTGAAGAGCGCAAAGGCGCGCGTCGGTATCGCAAAGCCTTCGATATGTTGCCTGATATCAATGAGGGCGAGCTGGAAAACGAAATTACCAGTTTGCGTCTGAATGTGGTGCTGCTTATCGATGGTGATTCACTCGATGGCTACAGCTACTGCCCTCTGACCCTGCTACAGCGCAATAACATTAATGGATTTAGCCTGGACAATCAGTTCATTCATCCCGCCCTGCACATAGGGTCGCATGAAACCTTGCTGAAAATTGCCCAGCGCCTGCTCGCGCTTCTGCAGAGCAAGAGCGAAACACTGTCTGGCCGCCGCAGGGAAAGAGCAGATCAGATCGCTGAATTCGGGTCGAGCGATGTCAGCCTGTTCTGGTTGTTATATACCGTCAATCGCGCGTATCCGGGACTTGCTCACCTGCTTCAGCACCCGAGGCTGCATCCAGAACAACTGTATCGTTTTCTGGCTGAGCTGGCGGGCAGCCTGCTGACTTTTTCCCTGAGCGCACAGCTCAATGACATTCCTGCCTATGATCATCATGACCCGGCCACTGCCATGATCAAGCTCGACAGGCTGGTTCGCGAACTGCTCAACAGTGTTGTGCCTAACCAATATATTCCGATCAGCCTGGAACAGACTCGCACGTCCTATTTTGTTGGCCGCCTGAACGATCCACGCTTGAGTGAGGCTGACTTTTACATTGCGGTTCATGCAGACATGCCAGGTGCTCAGGTTCTTGAACTGGTACCACGAGCCTTCAAGGTTGGCTCGCCGGAAGACATTGAAGTAGTGGTCAATACGGCAATGCCGGGGGCGGCACTCAGCCACTGCGTGCGAACACCAAATGCTATTCCCGTACGCCTGGACAACCAATACTTCTCGATCGAACCCCATGGCCGGGTCTACGAACGCATGATGAAAGCTAACGCCATCGCGTTCTATGTACCCAGCGCATTTAAAAATCTCAAGCTTGAACTGATGGCGGTGCTCAAATGAATGATGCCGTGATGCAAGGCGGCGTTAGTGCCCCGGTGCAAACACTGACACTTAAGGATATGGTCAAGGATTTCATGACCATGGCGTTGATGATTCGCCGCGGCAACAAAGTACGTGACGTCAGCCGTCTGCGTGCTAGCGTGGACCAGTTCTTTCCCGCGCTTGAGCGGGATGCGCGTCGCGCCAACTACAGCGTCGAACAAGTCCGGGATGCGCAATACGCTCTGTGCGCGTTTCTGGATGAAAGTGTCCTGAACGCCGGGCAGAGTGAAATCCGCAATCAGATTGAAGTCAATCCGTTGCAATTTCAGTACTTTGGTGTGCACCTGGCTGGCCAGGGTTTCTTCGAGAAACTTGAAGCATTGCGTACCGACGTGAAGCGCAACCTTGATGTACTCGAGGTTTATCACCTGTGCCTGGCATTGGGCTTTGAAGGCAAATACAGCCTTGAGAAAAAAGATCAACTTCGTTACATCGCCAATACCCTTGGCCAGGACATCGCTCGTTATCGAACTCCGCGCAAGGCGCTTTCCCCTGACTGGGCGCTGCCTGATCAAGTGTCTCAGATGTTCCGTTATGAAGTCCCCCTATGGCTTTATCTGGTACTCATTGCACTGATATGCGGTGCCGTTTATCTGACCCTGGACTGGCTTCTGGGCAAAGAGGTAGCAGCACTGGCCGAACAGGTCCGTCAGCTGTTCGGCGTTTAATTCAGTTACGGATCCGGTCAGGAAGACATGAAAGCATTATTGCGTTGTTTGAAAAATTTCTGGTTTGCACTGGCCCTGCTGTGGACCGTCGGTCTGCTGGCCTGCTGGCTGGCACTCCCGCGCTGGAATTTCACGCGGGAGAACATCTATGTGGCAATGGCGCTGATCAGTGCTTTCTGCCTGCTGCTTATTGTCCTGCGTCAGTACCGCAGAATTCGCGCCGAACAAAATATCGAAAGCCTGGTGCAACTGGAGGTAGACCGATCGCTAGGGGCCGAGAGCGAGTTCCGCGACCAACACGTATTGCGCGAGCGCCTCAAGCACGCGATCTCGATGCTGCGCTCCTCTCGCTCAGCAGGCGGGGGTGGCGCGTCTGCGCTTTCTGATCTGCCATGGTATCTGGTCATAGGCATGTCAGCGTCGGGAAAAACCTCACTGCTGACACGTTCAGGCCTGTCAGCGACCATCGCGGGAGCTCAGGCCAGTGGCATGGACAGCGGGACCCAGCACTGCGACTGGTATTTCAGCCCCGATGCAGTATTGATTGATACTGCGGGCCGTTATTTGCGGGATGATCAATCAGCCAGCGAGTTCGCCTCCTTCCTCAAGCTACTGCGCAAGCAACGAGCCAAGCCTGCCGTGAATGGATTGATTCTGGTGGTAAGCCTGCCAGAGATCGTCTCCGCCACACTGGCCGAGCGCGAAGCTCTGGCTGCACGCCTGGTATCTCGGATCGACGAATACAGTGAATGCCTGGGCGTCAACCCTCCTCTTTACCTGATGCTCAGCAAAACCGATCTGTTGCCAGGCTTCAACCAAGCCTTTGAAGGTATGGACACTGCACAACGCCAGCAGCCTCTGGGCATGACGTTTGCCTTGTCGGATGTACGGACTAAAGGCCTGCGCGCCGTTGTGGAAAACAAGTTTGCCCATTTGCTGGAGAGCGTAAGACACCATGTAGACACTCAGCTCATTATCGGGGGCAAAACCGACAGCGCCGAACTGCTGCAATTTCCAAA
The DNA here is from genome assembly GCF_032587795.1 of Pseudomonas syringae group sp. 247E2. Classification (NCBI taxonomy): domain Bacteria; kingdom Pseudomonadati; phylum Pseudomonadota; class Gammaproteobacteria; order Pseudomonadales; family Pseudomonadaceae; genus Pseudomonas; species Pseudomonas syringae group sp. 247E2. The sequence continues at coordinate 120,401 of NZ_JAWHPK010000017.1, forward strand.
TTACTTTGCCGAGCTGTCGACCGTTATCTCCGATTTTCTGGATCAGTTTGAACGCTCGGCGCAAGGGCATACGCCCCCCATTGTGCGAGGGGTCTACTTCACCAGCGCCCTGCAGACAGATGAGCAGTTGCCACCTGTTTATGAGGACGCTCTTGGGAGCTACTACGCGCTTGAACCTAAAGAGCATCCCGCACAAAGCGCTACAAGCAAAAAGATAGGCGACAAAAGCTATTTCATTACTGAGACATTTCGCCAGGTAGTGTTCCCGGATCGCAACCTGAGCCTTTACTACTCACGCTTGGGTCGCACCCGGTCGTTGACCCCTACGTTGATTGCAGTGGCTGCATTAGCGGGAATATCCCTGATAGCCTGGGAGGCGGTTTCTTATAACAAAAACCGTGAAATGCTTGCGGGCATCGCAAACGAATTAACGCAGCTTGAAACTGCACCCGATCAGGCAGAACGCTTGCGGTCAGGACAGGCGATGGAAACATTGCGTGTTTACCTTACCGAGTTCGAGGGCTACGGCAGCCACGGTGTGCCCTTTGCTTTGGGAGCCGGACTATACAGCGGCGATGACCTACTTATCCCGCTGCGTGAGGCTTACCTGCAGCAGCTACGCACCCAAGCGCTTGAGCCCATTGGCAAGTACTTGCAAGTGCAACTTCGCGAGCTGAACCAGTTTGCTCAGACGGTGGATCGAAGCCCGCTGGCACCGACTGATAAACGTCGCTCGACCAAGTCTCCGGCGAGGACATCTGCAAAAACACAGAACATCGGTGCGCTGAAAGCAACGGTCAGTTTGCCGCGTAATGGTACAGACCTGACCGGCCAGCTACGCTCGGTTGTCAACGAAGCAAGCGAGGCTGGACGCCGCAGAACGCTGGATGCTCTTCGCGATAACGCCAAATCCGAATCAACCACGGATCTAGCCGAAGACACCGCACTGACTGCCGGGTTGTCACTGTCGGAAGACAGTCTCAGCCGGTTGACGGAGCAACAAGTGTCGTCCGTGATCAAGGCTTACAGTGCCCTTAAGCTTTATCTGATTCTGTCGCGTCCGGATGAGCACCGCGATGCCGAATTCGTCGCTGACGAACTTCCTCAAGCCTGGGCACTGGCGGCGCAGGCCGAGGGCCAGGAAATCAGTCCGGCACTGATTGAAGCCAATACCGCGATGTATGTGCGCTACCTGCAACAAGGCACCGCGCCAGCGCTGCGACGCAATGAACAACTGGTCAACGAAACACGGCAAAGTCTGCGCTCCTTCATGATTGCCAGCTCTCTGGTTGATCGTGAGTATCTGCGCCTTCAGCTGGAGTCGAGCCGTCAGTTCCCGTCGCTTACGCTATCGGACATGGTGCCCGCAGCCGGACGTGATCAGTTATTTTCGGCGGAAGCAGTACCTGCCATTTACACCCGACAAGGTTGGGAAGAGTTCCTGCAGCCCGAACTGATCAAGTTGCTGTCAGGCAATCTGCGCAACGACAGTGACTGGGTACTCGATAGCGAAGGCAGCAATGCCATGGTTCAGAAAGCCAACTTCGTGCGTGAGCTGATGGCTCGCTACAAAGCCGACTACGCAGATGCCTGGTTCAGGATGCTCAGAGGCGTAGGTGTACGTCATTTCACCGACATGGCCAATGCTACCGAGCGCCTATCAGTGCTTAGCGACGTGCAGAACTCCCCCGTCAAGAGTCTGTTGCACGCCGTGAACCAGAACACGTCGTGGGACTTGCCCAAAGTCAATTCTGCGGCGTCTCCGAATAAAGCGGACGACGGGTTCTGGAGCGGCATCAAAGGCACTTTCAGTACCCAGAGCGAGCAAGCCGAAAGCCTGGTAGTGACATTGCCACGTGTTGACGATGGGAGTCTGGCAAAACGCTTCGAACCCGTCGCACGCCTGTTCGCCACGCAAAATGCAGAGGGCGCGGACAGCACGGTGATGGATCGATATCTGGCAGCGTTACGCAAGCTCAAAGTGCGTTTGACCAATATTCAGCGATCGCAGGATGTCGGCAAGAACAGCAAGCTGTTGATCAGCGAAACACTGGAAGGACAGCCTTCTGAAGTTACACAGGTACGCAACTACATCGAGACCAGCGTCGATACCAGCGAAGGAGGGCTCTCGAACTCCTTGCAACGCCTGTTCAACTCGCCACTGCAGTATGCCTGGGAAACACTTCGCGACCCGGCTGGCCAACAAATCGCAAAAGCCTGGTCACAGGATGTCGCCAGACCCTGGAAACAGGTCATGGCTTACCGTTATCCCATTGTGGCAGGCAGTGAAAACGAGGCATCGGTCAAGGATTTGCAGCGTTTCGTCGATCCTGAAACAGGTTTGCTGCCCGCGTTCAAACGCAACGAAATCGGCAACCTCGCCGGCGGCGAAGGATTGGGCATGGGTACAGGCGGTAATGCTGCGCCTCTGGTCAATACACGAATGATTGACAGCATCGACAAGGCCAGCTCGGTAGGACAAGTCATCGCCAGTTTGTCGGATCGTGAAAACGGCTTCGAAATCATGTTGGAGCCATCGGCTCGCTACACCGACATCATTTTCACGCTCGATGGACAGGAACAGCATTATCGAAACGGTCGTACCAGTTGGAATCGGTTCTCCTGGCCGGGTACCTCCAACGCACCGGGGGCACGCCTGGACGTAGTGACTCTGGAAGGCCAACGCATCACTGTTTTCGACTACCCAGGCCGTTGGGGCCTGCTGAAGATGAACGACAGTGCTCGCGTCACCGACCTGGACACGGTTCAGCAACGTTTCGCCTGGCAGTCGGCTGCCGGGCCGGTAAGTCTGGTCGTTCGTAACTATGGCGGCGTCAAGATGACAGATCTCGCACAGGTCAAATCATTAAGCGTGCTTAACGACTCCGGGCAGAAAAACTGATTATGGGAAGCCATCACAGAGGGGGCACAGGCTGATGATTGGATGTTTTGGCAAAGTGCCCGCGAGTGCCGACTTCATCAGTTTGAACGGAGCCATGCCGGAGGTATGTGAGTTCGACCTGTGGTTACAAACCAGCCTTGGGCGCATGCAGATGCGTGAAGACTGGCGCGAACTGTTTGATGAGTTGCCCGTGTGTTTTTTCTCGTACCGCAGCCGCAATGGACAATGGCTGCTGGGGGGATTCATAAGCTCGCGGGATGCCAGTGGCAGACGTTATCCATTTATGGTGTTCCAAAGCATAAAAGTGGGTTCCAGCGATCCGTTCATCAATCCGCACACGCTGTGCGAGTTGTTCGCCGGACAAATCAAGCCACTTCTCATGCAAGGCGCACAAGGAGCTGACATAGAGCAGATTTTTGCTCGACTCAGAACCATGCGCCTGTGGACCTCCAAGGATCTGGACCTTTATCGGCGTGTGCATGAAAAGTTTTTGATGGACTTCAACCTGCGCGACGTGTCGCGCCCGTTGCGCCACAGCTACCCGGAGTTCGGCACTCAGTCTGGGCTGGCGAGTCTTTACAAGCTGCGCAAGGCCATGAGCGACAATGAGCCGGCCGCAATAAGCCTTCCTCTGCCGGCAGAGAGCGGCCTGAAACGCCCGATGGCTGATTTGTGGTGCACATTGCTTTCACGTCTTCGCGGCAAAACGGGCATGCCGGATGTCAGCGTGCTGGTAGACAGCTTTATGCGACCGGGACTGCTGTGCTTTCCGTCGCGAGGAAATAGTGAAATGTACCGGATGCTGACAGGTATCGCTGCACCCGAGGACCGCTACAACCTGCTGGATCCGTTATTGGAACCCACGTCTGCCGCCTCGCTCGTGCTGCCTGCCGACCACCTCGCATTGAACGACTTTATTGAGCGTTTTGTAAGCGCTCGGGATGAACAGTAGTGATGAACAGGCTCAAATATTACTTTCTCAAGTACCAGCCATATGTTCTGGGGGTTGCGTTCTTCCTGGCCATTTTTCTGGTCTGGTCGATAGGTGTGGCGATAGGCTTTTCATCCCTTCATAGCCTGCTGATGGGAATAGGGCTTTTCCTCTTGCTGTCGGCTGGCTATGTCCTTTTCATGGGGCGAAGCAATGCTCCGCGCCACGATCTGGAAGCCCTGCTACGTGATGATGCCGATCAGGCGGTGTTGAACTCCAGTCCACAGGACCGTGAGGAAGTCAGCTTGCTACGTGAGCGCTTGCTGCAAAGCATCGAGCGTCTGCAGGGCAATGCAGGGAAAAACGCATCCAATAAAGACGCACTCTATGCCCTCCCCTGGTACTTGGTGATCGGCCAGCCTGCGTCCGGCAAGAGCACCATGCTGTATCAGTCGGGACTGAATTTTCCGTATGCAGAGCGTGAAGGCGCAAGAGTCGCAGGATTGGGCGGTACACGTAACTGTGACTGGTTTTTCAGTTCCGAAGCAGTGTTACTGGACACCGCTGGCCGTTATATGGATAACCAGGAAGAGGCTGGCAAATGGCGTGCGTTTTTAAGTCTGCTTCGACAACACAGGCAGCGGCGCCCGCTTAACGGTCTGATCGTGGCAGTAAGCGTAGAGGACGTTCTGAAGTCAACGCCCGATAGTCTTGAGCGCCTTGCCAAGCGCCTGCGCGAACGCATTCAGGAAGCGCATGATCTGCTTGAGCTACGCCTGCCTATCTATCTGGTGTTCACCAAGTGCGACCTTATACCGGGTTTCACTCACTTCTATCGCCAGCTCGATAACCAGACTCGTGGCGAAGTGATGGGCAAGACGTTTGCGCACGAAGGTTTCAGGCAGTCCGATTGGGGTAAGCGCTTCACTGTAGCGATGGGCGAACTGGTAGACCACTGGCAGCAAATTGCCGATCAGCAATTGGTGCAGCAGGATATCCAGCTAACGAGGCAGGATCCGGCTGTTTATCATTTTCCACTCGAACTGATAGCACTCAAACCATTGCTGGAGAATTTCGTCACCGACTTGCTTCGAGCCAATCCCTACCAGAGCGCAGAATTACTCCGCGGATTCTATTTCACCAGCGCGCTCGACGCTGACAAAGCCACGCAGGGATTGTACGCCCGACATGTCACCGAGCGCTTCGCGCTGGCTGATTCGTCAACCGGGTTGCCAGTTGTAGAGCAGGCTCAGCCGATGTTTATCAACAGCCTGTTCCAGAAAGTCATTATCCCTGACCAACATCTTGTGGCGCTGTATACCAGTAATCGCAGCGAAACCCGACGCAAAGGGATATGGATTGGCGCTGCCGCATTGGCAGGCTTGTTGCTCTGTGTAGGATGGGTAGTTTCCTACGGCAATAACAAGGCAGCTATCCAGGCAATTTCCAGCGGCTTAGCTGCTGCGCAGCAGAAAGACCAACAAACCAGCGGCCAGTACACGCAATGGCAGACTCTGGACCAACTGCGGCAGACTTCAGCAGACCTTTATGCTCGCCACCACGGCGGCGGCGTACCGCTGAGCATGCGTTTGGGTCTGTACAAAGGCTATGACGTGGAGCCCTATGTACGTCAACGTTATTTCACACGCCTTGAAAGCGTAATGCTCAAGCCGACTGCAGATAACCTGACTCGCTCGCTCTACCTGCTGAGCAGCATCAAGATATACCAGCGCAACGCGCCGACACTGACAACCGTCACAGGAATAGATAGCGTAGAACCGCGCGCGTTGCCTGTGGATAACCGCGCCCAGTCAGTTGCGACCTTTGGCAAGACTACCCTGGACACTTACTTGATGCTGTCCAAGGCGCAACGTGAGCAAGCCGACCCTGCGGTGCTCAAGGCACGAATACCAGATTACTGGTATCCAGCGATCTACAAGCAGGTTCCACACGACACAGGCATGTCCGCTCAAGCCGCTGGCGAGGTTGATGACTATCAGTTTGCCGGGCGTCAGATAGCGTTCTACAGCGATCAGATTCGCGAGCTTGACGTACCCCGCATCCTCAACAACGCGTTTCTGATCTCCAGTTCACGCAATTACATAAACAGCCTGCTTTCGCAGTCCCTGCGCGCTATCGAAACCATCACTTTGGAGTCCGACACCTTGTTCGCGTTTGGCCGCGCTGACTTTCAAAGTCTTGAGCTTGCCGGACAACGTCAGTTGAGCGCCATCGCCGGAAAACTGCTGAACACACCAAACGTGGGCAAGATCGTGATCACTGGCCACGCCGACCAGATTGGCGATGCGCAGAGCAACCTGCAGGTTTCCAAACAGCGTGCTCAGACCATCAAAACCTACCTGGTGGGTAAAGGCCTACCAAGCGAATTGGTCGACGCGGTCGGCGAGGGCAGCAATAAGCCACTGGTGCATTGCGACATGCAGATGCCGCGCGCCGAGCTGATTCACTGCCTTGAGCCCAACAGACGAGTGGAAATCGAGGTGCGCGCGCTTAACTGAGTCGCGCCCGAGGTAAAAACGATCGCCATGTGTGGCCTGCTTCGGCATGCATGGCTTTAGAACGGCCCAGCCACTATGTGGCAGGGTCAAACACGGGGCGATCCAACATGTGGATCACATGAAAGCCCTTTTAAGGAGAAATGAAAAATGGCATTTGACGCATTCCTCAAAATTGACGGCATCCCGGGTGAAAGTCTGGACGACAAGTTCAAGGACTGGATCGAAATCCTGAGCTACACGCACGGCGCTACACAGGCGACTTCGGCGACTGCCAGTTCGTCTGGAGGCGCTTCTTCCGAGCGCGTTAACCTGAGCGACTTCACGGTTATCAAGTATGTCGACAAGGCTTCTCCCAAAGCCTTCGAGTCATGCTGCAAAGGCCAGCACATCAAGGAAGTTGTCCTCAACCTTAACCGTGCCGGCGGCGACAAGCTGACCTACATGACCATCACGCTGGAAGAAGTGGTCATCTCTTCTGTCACCTTCCTGGGCAACATGCCTGTGGCTGGCGAAACCAAGGCGGAGAGCGATCTGCCATTGGAAGAGATCAAGTTCAACTTCTCTCGCATCAAAATCGCCTATACCCAGCAGAAGCGTTCTGATGGCGCAGGCGGCGGTAAGGTTGCAGGCGGCTGGGACCGCTCGTTGAACAAGGTCTACTCCTGAGTAAGGCCTAGGGCGACTGACGTTGTTCGGCCGCTCAACCGAGGGTCCCGCGCCTGTATGGGCGCGGAGGCCTTCTCTTTTCACCTTTGAATGCAGAGCCGTCCATGTCTGACATCCTCGAAGACCTTTCGCTGGCTACATTGCGTACTCCCATTCAGGGTGGCGCGGGCGACGACCTGAGTTTTTCCAGCCTGTTCGATCAGATCAAGGAGGCACGCCGCGCCGATGTCGACTATCTGACTCAGGGCGACTGGCAAACCGATCTGAAACAGGCCGACTGGGAGCAGGTTGTGCAACTGGCCAGCGCCGGGATTGCAGAACAGAGTAAAGACTTAATGCTGGTCGCATGGCTAGGTGAAGGTCTGGCGCACAAATATCATTTCCGCGGTATCCGTTTCGCGCTGGCAGTGGCTCAAGCCATGCTGGAAGATTTCTGGGACACCCTGTTCCCTTCTCTGGAAGACGGCACCGAAGAGCGTTCTGCTCGCTTGGGGTGGTTGAATACAACCTTGGCCGAAGTGGTCCGTACGCTACCGATTACCCAGGGACAGGGCTACAGCCTGTTCAAATATGATGAATCTCGACAAGTTGAAAACCTGGCTCGACAGAACTCGTCGGCAATGAACCAGGCTCTCGAAGAAGGCAAGATCAACGCTGAATTGTTCCAGCGCTCGGTCGTGCTTACCGATACCGATCACCTGAACCGTAAATACGCGGAGATGAGTGAGTGCCTGGTTGCCTGCAAACAATTGCAGTCGACCATCGACAGCGTCTTTGAGCGCGACGTACCCAGCTTCCTCGCACTCAATGACGTACTTACCCACGCCCGGCAGTTGGTTGAGCGATTGCTCAAGGACCGGGGTGTCGAGGTGGCAGCACCCGCTAACCAACCAAAAGATGAAGCTGAAGTCGAACCAGTCAGCGAGCGGCCTGTAACTCGAGTCGACAACCCGGCAGCCAGCGCGCCCATGCGCACCGTGCCACTGACCCGGGACGAAGCGTTTGCCCTGCTGCAAGGCGTAGCACAATTTTTCAAGCAGACCGAACCCCATAGTCCGGTGCCCTATCTGGTAGAGCGCGCCATCAAATGGGGCAATATGCCGCTGGAAAGCTGGCTGAGCGACGTGATCAAGGACGGTAGCGTCGTCGATGGCATTCGCGATCTGCTGGGCACTCTGCCGCAGCGCGATTAAAAGCTCTGACAGCCAACCACAAGGAGTATCAACATGCGCCCGATCATTTTGCTGAACGATCCGACCGACAGGGCCGGGGTTGTTGTCGAAGGATCTCCGACCACTCTGGTCAATGGTCGACTGGTGGCCAGAGTCGGCGATAAAGTCATGTGCCCGCATGGGGTCTGTGCAATCGCGACAGGTGACACGTCAACGTTGGTAGATGGCCGGCCGGTTGCCCGCCATGGCGACAAGACTGCGTGTGGCTCCAGTCTCATCGCCACCAACAGTGACTGTGGCATATTTTAAGGACGACAGCATGTTGAAGCCCTATGGCCAAGGTCATCGCTCTTTATGGGATGTCATTGGTGAGCGACGCGAACAGGAACAACGTCAGGCTACTCCGGCACGTCAGCCAGCAGACTATGACCTCACACGCGTCAAAATTGACAACGCCTGGCTGTGGCTGCCGAACCTCGAACCTGCTCAAGCTGCGTCAGGGACATGGCTTGGAGCCGTTAACGGAGATTTTGAACACGATCCAAGATTGGTCAGTCCATCGGGCCACCGTTATAACCTGCGTCGCATTCGCCTGCCCCAGCACAAACCGGAAATCGATACGTTGCCACGTACGCTTCAACTGCTTGAGGCCATGCTCGCACAATGGGCTGATTTCGCAGCCAGCGTCGATTGGGAAAACACGAAGGTAGTACTGTTTGCGCCGTCGGGCATCGCCCCATCAGCATGGGAGAATCATGCTTTGCCGATCTGGCCGTTTGATTACCTCCCCGGCGAGGGCTTCGACACTCCTTCGCTGAACTTTGATGAATGGTTGCCCTGGGCGCTTCAAAACGATACGGAAGCGTCTTGCCTGCTGTGCGTCAGCATAGACACCTGGGCAACGAAAGACCGGGCTGGCGCTCTGCCCAGCGACGCCATGGTCGGTGAAAGCATCTCGATCGTGCACCTGCGGCGTGTAGACCACGCCAACCCCGACGAGGAAAATACCTGGCAACTCTATCCAGCCATGACCCGCGAACACTCTCCGCGTGCATCGCAGCCAAGGCAAAGCAGCGCCGATCTGCAACAGCTGGCAGAGGCCCTTTGCGAGCAGAGGGGTATTCAACCGAACGACATCCAGGCACTCGTCATCGACGGTCATCTTCATGACAGACGTCTAGAGCAGCTCTCTCATTACGCAAGTACCCAACTGCCAAACCTGGTGGTAGCGGAGCATGTCGCTGGGCAGGCATTACTGGCAGGCGAGCGAGGAAGGAGCGCGACTCAACTAACGTCACTCGCACTTGCTTTTCACGCAGGCAGGGCGAGGCAGGGATCGGTGCTGATATTTGATAGACACGCCTCTACTCAGACTCAAGCCTGGTTGCTGAGTACCGGCAAGACGACTGCGCAAGCTGGCGATGAGGTAGCCGAACACCGCGGGCTTGAACACGACGGACAGAGCAAAGACTCATGAAGGAAAATTTTGATTTCAATCCAAAATCCTGCTCGATCAATGATCTGAATCCGGGCTGTGTCGAAATGTGGACACTTGGCCAGCAAGTGGCTATCAGGCGCTTGTGCGTGAAGACCCGCGCCGAATACAAGCAACCGGCCAGGTATGAACTGCTCAAGGACTTCAGTACGCGGGCTGCGCGTATCGCAGGCAATTACGCACGTATTTACCTGGAGCAAGAGCACAACGGCCAGCCCGAACAAAAAGGACGGTTTTACTGGACAGGGTTAGCGGCGTTTGCAAGCAAACAGGTCATGTGTGCATTGGATTATTCCAGTAACACAAAGATGCGCTATTTGCCACCCGCCGTACCGCCCTTGGAGATTACCAAGATATTTTTGGGCAAGGGAAACTTCTGGTTATTCCAGGACATCTTCGTCTGGCACTGGTTTTATATTAATTATCCACAGCAGTTCAATGAGTGCATAAAGACTCGGGACTTTAGTACGCATGACCCACGATTCAAGCAAAGCTTTGCGCAACTGCCATGGATTGATGATGCACTGCCCAAAATAAACAACCTGAAGGTAACTGATTATCTGGTAAGCGGCTTCAAGTTGATATCGGCTGTAGAGAAGGAGCCGGCAGGTACACTGCGTGAAAAATACAAATTTCAGTCCCTCCTGGCAATTGCCAAACATGAACAACTGATGATATTGCAACCGTTGATATACGAGGATAAAAGCTTCAGGGCACTGTTGTACATGCAAACGTGGGTTGAGGGGTACGGAGATGTTCCGCGCCGACTGGCGTCCCTGAGTGTTGAATGCGATACAGGCGACCCGGAGCAGGATGTCATCATGTCCGATGGCGAGCTGTACGACGCCGAGGACAGAATGATTTTTATTACAACAATTGCCTCTACGTATCATCGGAGAATGCAAAGAAAAAATGTTGAGATGGAAAAGGCAATTATGACGATAGGGACGTGGAATGAACGCACTACTTAAATATATGATAGCGGCTTTCATACTGCTGACCGGTTGTGAGGATTCGGATATGAATACAAAAAATCGTGAGATCGAACTCTCTCTTGGAGTATCAATTGATACTGTCTTGGCTTCAACATCTGTAAAACTGCGAAAAGACTGCGATGATACGATGTGTCTCTACCAATTTATAGTGCCGTCAAAATCCTCTGAACTGATCACTGTAAAGGTACGCTCAGCATCCACCATATTAGCGATTGAGAACGTTAGCTCAACCACTATCGTCACCAATCCCCTAGGGCTTATTACAGATATAGACGTGTATGTAGCAGGAGTATCAACCCATGCGAAACATGAAGACGCAATGGCGTACTTTTATCAACAAGTACAGAATCTAGACGCTGCGGGATGGCAGCGTTACATTTTCCCTAATGAAGCGAGAATACCCGGTACAGAAGCCGACAAATTTACCAACTTAAATGAAGTGCTAGGTAAAAATGTTGGTACAGGTCCCTGGATGGACCCAAATCTCAAGCTTACGAAGCAGGTATGGGTCTCATTGCCTATGATCAACACGTGGATGTTCTACAGCGGTCACGAGTATCTTGATCTGATGGTACAGCGCGAGAACAGCAAAGACGACCCGCAGAACCGTGGATCTTACTTGTTTACATGGACGTTCAAATCAGAAAGTGAGTTCTACGCCGAATTCGTGAGAGGCGAAGATCGCGCACGCTGGAGAGAACTTCTGCCTGCCGAATTAACCCGAATGGGGAAAGAGCGGCAGAAGACAGAGGCGCAACTGAAAAAAATGGGCATAAAGATCGATGAAAACTATAAAGATGCCAAACCTCCCGTAGAAGCGGGTTAAACCAAAGATACGTCGCAAACCGATTCAAGCGGTAAAGGAGTTACACCATGGATCTGACATTCGGTACCGCCCTCAGCCAGAGCGGACGCCTGCTGCAACTCACCACGCCGCTGGGCGAGCATCAGCTTCAGGCCCTGCGCATGCATGGGGTCGAGCGCATCGGGCGCGTTCCTCGCTACACCCTCGACGCGGTGGTGCAGGACACCGAATACGATCCTGAAAAACTCATCGGCCAGCCGGTCAGCCTGGCGATTCTCTGCGATGACGGTTCTCCCGCGCAACGTCATGGCCTGGTCGAGAGCGTGCGCTATCTGGGCAATGACGGCGGTCTGCATGACTGGCAACTGGTCTTCGCGCCCTGGTTCAGCCTGCTCGAATACCGACTCGACTGCCGCATCTGGCAGGACAAGAATCTGCCGACAATTCTGGAAGCCGTTTTCTCGATGTACGAGCAGGCCAAGGGCAATTATCGCCTGGACCTGCGACGTGAATACGCCCCGCTGTCCTACGTTACCCAGTTCAATGAAAGTGATGCCAACTTCGTGCAGCGCTGGTGCGAGCAGGAAGGTCTTTTCTGGTACGTCGAGCACACGGCGGACAAGCATTGCATCGTCTTCACTGACACCGTCGACACCCTGCCCACGCTGGCACCGCAGAGCATTCGCTTTCACACCCAGAACGCCACAGAGAAACAGGACGGCATTACCCAGTGGAGCAGTGGCTCGCAGTTGCTCAGCGGCAAGCTGCATTGGCGCAGCGTCGATTACTTGGCCCACGGCCAGCCACGCGAAACCGTGATGCCTGCCCTACAGGCCGCTTCGGCCCCGCAGGCGCTGGAGCGTTACGAGTATCAGGGCCAGTACGGCTGGCAGAAGCAGGACCGGGGCGAGTGGCTGAGCCGCGTACAGATCGAACAGCGTGAGTCGCAGGCTCGTCGCGTGCAAGGTCAAAGCGGCGTGCGGCAGATGGAAGCCGGACGCTGGTTCGAGCTGACCCAGCATCCGCTGTACGAACGCAAGGCGGCTGAAGAGCGCCAGTTTTTGCTGATCGAAGTCGAAATGTTCGCCGAGAGCAACCTGCCGCTGGCCAAGGAGAGACGCGAAGTGCCGGGGAGCTTGGCGGCGCTGTTCAGATCTGTTCGTCCTGAGCCATCAGCGTTGACCGGTGTGGCCGATTCACTGGGCGTGGGCAGCCACGGTTTCTTCCTCAATCGCTTTGAAGGCCAGTTGCACAGCGTGCCGTTCCGCAGCCCGGCCGAGCATTTCAAGCCGAATAATCCCGGCCCGCAGACCGCCGTGGTGGTCACGCCCAACGGTCATGAGGTGTTTACCGACACTCTGAACCGGGTATGCGTACGCTTCCACTGGGACCGGCTTTCCCAAGAGGGCGAACTGGGTTCCTGCTGGCTGCGCATGATGCAACCGAGCAGCGGACCGGACTGGGGCAGCGTACATGTGCCGCGTGCCGGTGAAGAGGTGGTTATCACCTTCCTGGATAACGACATTGATCGGCCACTGGTCATGGGCCAGGTCTACGGCGGTCACAAACCCGCCTGGCACTCCAGCGGTCTGATGGCAGGCTACAAAAGCAAGGAAGTCGGCGGCGGTGGTTTCAACCAGTGGGTGATGGACGACTCGACCGGCCAGGTCCGCACCCAGATCCACAGCAGTCACGGGCATACCCAGCTCAACCTTGGTTACCTGATCGACCAGCGCGGCAACAACCGTGGCGGCCTGCGCGGTACCGGGTTTGAATTGCGCACCGATGCTTACGGTGCTTTGCGCGCCCAGCAGGGTTTGTACCTCAGCACCTGGAAACGCAGCGGCGCCCAGGGCGCACAGATCGATGCCAGCGAAGCGCAGCAGCAACTGAAAAATAGCGAACAGCGCGTCAAGACCTTGTCCGACACCGCGCAACAGCACAATGCCCTGCCCATGCAGGAAGGCCTGGATAGCCTCACCCAGCTCAACAGCGATGCCGACGTCACTTACGGCAGCGACGACGGTACCCCGAGCCAAGGCCCCGGCGAGCAACAACGCAACGGCGGCGACACCGCCTGGGCAATCCGCAGCGGCGGACGCGGCAAGACACCGGGTTACCAGCAACCTCTGCTGATCGCCTCCTCCCCTGCCGACATCGCCACTGCCACGCCGAAAAGCACGCACCTGCACAGCGGCAAACACCTGACCCTGAGCACTGGCGAAGACGTCAGCATCGCCAGCGGCAAATCCCTGCTGGCCAGCGTCGCGCAAAGCATCAGCCTGTTTGCGCAGAACGCCGGGGCCAAGTTGTTTGCTGCCAAGGGCAAGATTGAGCTACAGGCGCAAAGTGATGCGATGGAGCTAACGGCGCAGCAGAAGGTGATGATTACCTCAACCGCTGCCGGAATAGAAATCGCCGCCCAGGAAGGCATCCTCCTTACCAGCGGTGGCGGCTACATCCGCATCAAGGACGGGAATATCGAGATTCATGCGCCGGGGACGATTGATGTCAAAGGGGCGAAGAAGACGTTTAGCGGGCCGACCAGTCTGTCGCACAGCTATAACGAGATGCCCAAGACCGACTTCGCGGACCCTTATGTGGTTCGCAAACAGAGCACTGGAGAACCTGCTGCTGGTATGAAAGTCGAAGTGACCCGCGCGGATGGGAGTGTCATGCAGTACGTTTCTGATGCCGCTGGGAAGATACCGCTTCAGCAAAGTCAGATTGCAGAATTTGTAAAAATCAAAGTGCTGGGAGAAGCCTAATGCCTGATTCCTCTTTCTTCGTCGCCCAGACAAACCAATGCATGGAGGCCAACCATGGGCAATAACAGCTCACACTCAACTGACAATACGCTCCATCTGGCTCAGGAACATGATGCAGACGGCGAGCTAATGGCCACTACGACCATGTCACGGTCAAACGACCCAGTGGAAAAGTCTGTTCCGTGTAAAAGCGGGAAAGTTGTGCCGATTATTTTCATACCAGGGGTGATGGGTACTAACCTGATGAATATGAAAACCAGAGAACGGGCTTGGGCGGCGCCAAACATGGATGGAGTATTTCCAGTATTAAAAACGGTAGGACTCCTTCTCGGAAGCTGGTTCAAGTCACCCAAACGACGTCAACTTGAGCTTGATCCTAGGCCTGGCGCTGTAGGCATCTATGAAGACGGAGAAATTGATGGCGGCGAGAGCGGACTTTCCAAGGAAGAGTTACGTACTCGAAAGTGGGGCTCCATCATGCGAACCTCATATCACCCAATTATGAACGAAATGCAACGCCAAATGAACAGCATCATGATAGCTGGCAATCCTCAAGGAGAATGGAAAGAACGTGTACAACAAGCACCTGCGGACTGGGGTGACTGGGAAGAAAATCCAAGCTTATCAGCACTTGGAGATGCAAGCGGCTTAATGAAAGCAGCAGATATTCAATACGAAGTTTGGCCAGCTGGCTATAATTGGTTGCAATCAAACAAAGACTCTGCCGCCGACATAATAAATTACATCAATAAAACTGTAATACCTCACTACAACGGCAAAGCAGAAAAAGTAATAATTGTCACCCATTCCATGGGAGGACTTGTAGGAAGAGCTATGGTTGCTTGCCGTGGGTTTAGCAAATTGTACGGTATTGTACACGGCGCAATGCCTGCAACTGGCGCCCCTGCGAGCTATAAGCGTGTAAGGGGTGGCTTTGAAGATTTTGGCGAAAAGAAAATATTAAGCAGGGATGCGGCTGACGCTGTAGCAGTTATGGCCTTTGCGCAGGGACTGCTAGAACTACTGCCATCAAGAGACTATAACGACGCACAACCGTGGCTTTTTTTAAGAGATCGTACTACTGGGAAAAAAGTATTTACTCTTCCGAAAACCTGCCCTTATACCGAGATCTACAAATCCGATAAGTGGTGGGCTCTCATCCCAGATACCAATGACAAACTGCTTGATCCTGCGAAAATAATCGGCACTAAAACCGACGATGATGTTTCGATGGAAAGTAGCGAAGAGAACTCACTTAAAAATACTTTTTTTGGAATAATAGATTCGGTCAAAAATTTTCACGAAGATATAGAGAATAAGTATTACGATAAAACATACGTACACTATTGCGTAGAGGCAAAATCGGAGAAGTTTTTTACATGGGGCAATCTTGAATGGTCCTCCAAAAGCGTCGAAGGATTAGACCCTGAAACCGCAAGTCTGACCAGTGACAATCTAGACTCCGAACTACAGCTAAATGGAAAATATGTGTTAACCGTAGGAGAAAAATACCACCCTGGGGATGGAACAGTGCCGGTTTACTCTGGCGCTGCACCACGTGGAAAGCCGGGGGTAAAAGGAGCCTTCGCTCATGGACAAAATGCAGAAAATGCAGGAAAACTCATCAATTATTGCAAAAAAGGTAAATACAATAACTCCGTTGGGTACAAGCATCAAGATGCTTATACCGACGAGAAGGGCAGAACACTTTATGCAACCCTATATAGTTTAGTCAGGCTATCAGAAAATAGTTAAGCATCTAAGGCAGATCATGAAAAACATTCCAACCTTAACAAAAGCGCTAACTTATGCCCTAACAATTTTCGCACTTTACTCTCCACTATCCTTGGCACTACCCATTGAAGGAAAGGAAATGAACAACAAGCTGACTACCCATTATTTTGGCAGATTCCAACTAGATCTACCAACGAGTTCTGAAATTGTTGCTGACTACAAGCTCTACAACGAAAAAGTAGAGCTTGTTAGCAAAAATGGAAAGTCTGATTTGAGCTCGTTTGTCGATCAAACAATTGAAGAACTAAAAAAAGGAACTGCTTATGGGACATCAAGCAGATATGAAAAAACCATACCCCTTAGTAATGGTAGCGTGTTAATACTTTCCAAACTAGATAAGCTCTATACGTTTCATGCCTATCTACTTACATCAAAGAACACACTTTATCGGATGCTAGTAAAGTCAATTTCAGCTAAAGGAATAGATGGCGCCATCAATAAAACCCGGTTAATAAGTGAATCCATATTTTTTAGGCGACCACAAGACGCTCCACCCCAAGGCGCTTTTGCTTTAGAAGCAGGTTATACCACACTAGGGACAACCCAATCCTTGGAAGGTATTTACATGGGAGCACAAATCTCAACGCACCCAGGAACGTTTGTTAGTCTACTGACCCAACGAATCGTTGAACATGATGACACGTTAATAAAACGTTTTGAAAATGAAAGCGGCGGCCTTATTCCAGGTATGGCAGAACTATTGAGTAAAACAAAAACGCTTAGGAAAAGGACACGTATGATTGGTGATTTTAAAGCAGAAGAAGTCGCTGTAACAACATTAATAGATGGAAAACGATTTTACACTTTTCAGATCGAATACGAGGGACAGATAAAATCAAATATTCGTCCATTTATAGATCTAAGACTGGGCACACATGAAGTTGGAAGCGACTTTAAATCCGACGAAGAAGCTTTGGCCTTTTGGGATAAGGTAGTAGACAGCCTGAAACCGCTTCCCTGACTTGGCTATCTATACAGCAATAAAAAATAAAATAAATGGAACAATTTAATGCCCGACTTTATAGGCTATATACTAATTGCTCTAACCCTAGCATTGCCACTCTACGGAGCTTGCTATGCACCGTTCAAAATACTGACGTTTCTGGTAAACGGCAAAAACCCACTAAACCACATTTTGCGATATCAGTGTTTCATCTCATGCGTCTTGTCTTTCATCGCTGCTTTTTGCGCATTTTTCTTATACTTGGCGACACGTGGCAATTACGACTTTCTCATGCCCGTGGCATGCTACTTTTTCATCCAGGCGGTTTCGATGCTTATAATGACGATAAAGGCAAAGACATCCATCTAAAAGAAACACATGGACGACAATCCATGTTAGATCAGGGATTCGAGACCATTCCAGGTAGGGGAGCTACACCATGGATCTGACATTCGGTACCGCCCTCAGCCAGAGCGGACGCCTGCTGC
>NZ_JAWHPK010000018.1:0-529 GCF_032587795.1 Pseudomonas syringae group sp. 247E2
TCCCTGGCGCCCCACGAGAGGCTCACTGACCTCGCCGTCGTACCTCGTGAGAAACCGCACACTGGGGCCGCCGCTCGAGAACAACCCCGAGATTCCCCCGTCATCGAGAGATGAGGGCCTTCGTCTCCTGCATGGCCTAGCGACCAATCTCGCCACCTCTCTCCAAACGCCTCAGGAGGCTTGACTCCCTTGAGTCCACCCAGTGAGCTCCAAGAGATACCCGTCGCGACTCGAGAGCAGAGCGGGGTTCTTTGCTTCCACTCGAGATGAATGCCTGTCTCCCCGGGTGCGTCTGGAATGCAACCCCGAGATCCCTGTCGCCCCTGGAGAGGAACATTGGCTTCTGGACACAAGCCTAGATGAGGTCTATTGGCCCTGCAGTCACTCGAGGGCAATCCCCAGCTTTCCTTCGCAACTCGAATGGAAGATTGGACTTGCCTGGGCCAACACAAGAGGCAGCCTGAATTCCCCGTCGTAACTCGAGAAAAACCACGTGGCTCCCCCGTCATCGCAAGATGAAGCCCTTTCC
>NZ_JAWHPK010000019.1:0-29147 GCF_032587795.1 Pseudomonas syringae group sp. 247E2
TGGTAGTGTGGGGTTTCCCCATGTGAGAGTAGGTCATCGTCAAGATTAAATTCCAGAAACCCTCATCGCTTACGCGTTGAGGGTTTTTGTTTAAGTAGAAGCATCAAAATTCGCTGAGACGTTACCTGTTAACGGATCGGCAACAGAATTTCTTGACGACCATAGAGCATTGGAACCACCTGATCCCATCCCGAACTCAGCAGTGAAACGATGTATCGCCGATGGTAGTGTGGGGTTTCCCCATGTGAGAGTAGGTCATCGTCAAGATTGAATTCCGAAACCCCTCATCGCTCTTGCGATGAGGGGTTTTGTCGTTATGGAGCCCGAAAAAAACCCGCGCAGGCTTTCGCGCTGAGCGGGCTTCATTGATGGTGCGTGAATCAGCCAAAAAGGCTGCGTACGTTACTCATCGCGCCGTCAGCAAACCCCTGAAGAAACGCTTCAAATGCATCCCCTTCAGGACCTCCCTGAGCAGGGTCGGCAACGATCGTCCAACGGGCCACACACGCACCTTCCCCGGTAGCTTCAACAGTCATTGCCGCCCATAGGTTACTCACCGGTAAACTGGTGTGGATCAGTGACCAGGTCATGTACAGCGCCTGATCATCCCGGGAGTTCAGTTGTTCGATGGCCACGTTGCCGTCCTTGAACAGTTTCCTTCGAACCGAGCCCTTACCTTCCCCTGTGACCTCAATACTGTCCAGCGCGGGTATGAAGGCTTGGAAACCACCAAAATTCCCGACCACAGCCCATACGCTGGCTGCATTACCGGGTACTTCCACGGCTGAAGCCACTCGGCACGACACCGGGTTCTGGATAAGGGTGTCGGGCTTCAGATTACTGTGAAGTGTGCTCATGTGTTTCTCCATTTACGTCAGTGGGGTATCAATTCAGATGAAGCCGATTTCTTTCAGGTAATCGCAGCCCTTGCGCAGCAGCTCAGGGGTTTTCTGCGGGTAATGCCCGCCCATACGGTGAATACCGCTGAGGGTGTTGCGGTACTCGATCATCGAGATGTCGCCGATGTCTTCTTCAAACCCGTCGAGATAGAAACCCAGCACGCCAAATAAAGCGTTCTGGCTGTCGACACGGCTGAGTTGGGCCTGCCATTGCTCAACGCTGACCAACTCGAACTGACGGCCTGCCCCGCGGAAGGCTTCCACATAGTTATTCCAGCTCAAGGGCTCGGGGTTATGCAGGTTGAACACAGCGTGTTCCGGTTGATAGCGACTGGCATGGAAGCCGATGAAGCGTGCCAGGAAGTCCACCGGCATCAGGTCGAAGTTGATAGCGAACGCCGGAACCTGACCCAGTTGCAGCGAGCCTTTGAGCATTAGCATCAGGCGGTTTTTTTGCGGCTGGCATACGCCGGTGACGCTGTTGAACGCTATGTTGCCGGGCCGATAGATGTTCACCCAGGCACCTTGCTCGCGCGCGCGCTGCAGAACACGCTCAGCTACCCATTTGGACAGGTTGTAACCGTTCTTGATGTAGATCGGCGGGGTAGCGGCAGCGGGCTGTTCAAGCACATTGCCGGCAGCATCGACTGCACTACAGGCGGAAAGGGTCGAGACGAAGTTGAAGATCTTTTTGCTGCGCCCCTCACACAGCTTCAGGCATTCAAAGACCGGCGCAACATTGTCTTTGACGAGGGTTTCATAGTCCTGAACATGGTTCACATTGGCAGCGTTATGCACCAGCGCACCGAACTCGCTATCCAGTCGTTCATATACCGCTTCACTGAGACCCAGCCTGGGCCTGGTCACGTCAGCGGCGTAGACCTTCACGCGACTCAGGTCCAGATGATCCAGACGGTTTTCCCGCAGTGAATGCTCGAAACGCTGTTGTGCGCTTTGCCCCGCAGCTTCACGAACCAGGCAGGCGATCTCTGTCGCCCCCCAGTTCAACAGCGCTTCAACGATATGCACACCGAGAAAACCGTTGGCACCGGTGACAATTACCTTGTGAACATCACCCAACTGGCTGATGGGCAAAGTCGCCAGCGGGTTATTCGCATCGGCATCCAACAGTGCCTGCGCACTGATGGTGTAAGCCGAAGCACCATCGCTGTCGATCAGGCTGGCCAGTGTCAGGACGGTAGGTGCTTCTATAAAACGGTTGATTGGAATGCTGCGCCCAAACCGCTCACGAACCCCCAGCAACAGACGTGACAGCAGAATCGAATGACCGCCCAGATTGAAAAAGCTTTCGTCCGTAGAGATATCTTCTGACGGCAGTTCCAGCAGTTCGGCCCATAACGCCAGTAGCGCTTGCTCCTGCTCGGTCTGCGGCAGACGACCAGTGCGTTGCCCGCTGAAGCTCAGCGGTATTTCCAGAAGTGCTTTGCGATCGACTTTGCCGTTGCTGGCAAACGGCAGACTGGGCAGCGTCGTGTACACAGCAGGATGCATGTAGTCAGGCAGCAGACGTTGCACATGCGCTCTCAACGCTTGTTCGTCATGCTCCACATACGGTTGAGCGAGAAACGCCAGAATGCGTCGCTGCTCGTCGATCACCACAGCCACTTGTCGATACAGCCCGCTGTCGCGCAGACAATGCTCGATCTCTTCCGGCTCGACCCGAAAGCCGCGAATCTTCACCTGATTATCGCGGCGTCCGCTCAGCACGATGCCTTCAGCCGTCCACTTGGCGATATCGCCAGTGCGATAGGCCCGCAGTTGCTGCCCGTCCGGCCTGGTCAACCACACATAGCGCTCGGCGGTAAGCTGGGGATTGTTTACGTAGCCCAGGCAAACACCAGGACCGACGATATACAGCTCACCCTGCGTTTGCTCCGCTACGGGCTGCAATTGCTCGTCGAGAATCCATACCTGGCTGTTGGCAATCGGTCGTCCCAGACACCGATTGCTGCTGGACGGCGCGAACTCACAGGCCGTGATTAACACGGTGGCTTCGGTGGGGCCATACAGGTTGTGGAAATGACACTGCCTGGTGAGCTGTGCAATCACATGCGGCTCACAGACATCACCCCCGGTCATGACATGCTCCAGTCCGAGAGGCTGATCCAGCGGCAGAATGCTCAACAGTGCCGGTGGCAGAAACGCGTGAGTGATGCCTTGTTGCAGCACGCTGACCAGTTGCAATGGATCACGCCGCTGGTCTTCATCAGGCACCACCAGTTCGGCACCACTGAGCCAGGTGGGAAAAATGTCGATGATCGACGAATCAAAGCTCAACGTAGAAAACTGCAGCACCCGGCTCTGCTCGCGCAGGCTGACATACTCGGCGTACCAGGCAGTGAAATGGCTGAGGTTGTGCTGGCTGAGCAGTACGCCTTTGGGCTGCCCGGTGGTGCCTGACGTGTACAGCGCCATGCAGGGCGCGTTCTGCGCGGCATGAACGCGCATGCGGGCTGAAACGGCATTCCCCATAGGCACCGCAGCAACATCCAGTGCCGGAAACTCCGCAGCGGCCAGTGGGTGCGTGCCATCGTGAAGCAACAGCATTGCTCCCGAGTTTTCCAGAATGTACTGCTGACGCTGCAAAGGCTGGCCGGGATCAAGCGGCAGATAAACCGCACCGCAGCCCAGAATCGCCAGAATGCCCGCATACAACTCGGGTGACTTGGGCAGGCAGATGCCGATCACCGGAGGCGTGTCGGCTTTCGCAGACGCCAGCAAAGGCAGCAACAGGCGCTGAATCGCGATGCTGTGCGCATGCAGTTCTCGATAGCTGAGCGTCTGATTGCGAACGGACAGTGCCGGACGTTCGGCAAACATCAGCAGCGCCTGTTCCAGCCGCTCGGTGATCGAGGTTTCAGCCCGCTTCAGCAGGTGGGATTGTTCTGTCTGATTCAGACGATGCTCGAAGAGCAAATGATCAATCGCCTGCAAACCATCCTGCCGGTCACTCTGAGCGGGTGTTGCAGTAGGCAGACTGTTGAAATAATCATCGTCCCTGGACAGTCGGCTGACCTGCAATGCCACCATCCCCACCATGCCTGCTACAGCCACATCACGCAGTACGCGGCCGTTGCCTGACTCCTCGGCCGGCAGCCACTCATGAGCTATCAGGCGTCGAGCATTGGCCGGCCCATGCCAGCAGAGCAGCTCCAGGCGAGGCAGACCGTGCGCGAGCGCCGCGCTGAAGCCGACCCGCAGGCCCAGGTGAGTGCCGTGGCCTCGTACCCCGCGAAGGTCCAGACTGCCGTCCTCGATCAGGACGCAACCATCAGGCACCGTCAACGCATACAGTGCCTGCTGGTCAGACAGGTGCCGCACGCCATGCCCGTGGTCCAGCAGCTCGGCATTCAGATCGCTCAGGGTCAGGCTGTGACCTATGAGCACAATCTCCAGGCGCTTCATTGCAGCGTCCCCCGAGCCGGCAGGTAGTCCGCCAGCGCACGCTGTACACAGGGATCGTCCAGCATCGAGCTGCTCTTGAAGAAGCGCATGATATTGGCGACCAGTGGGTGGTGGCGGTTGACTGGGAAACTCACGGCCCTGGTTTCATCCTTGAGCGCCTGCTTGATGGTGTCCGGCACCTGCAAGTGCTCGATCAGGGTGAAATCGAAGCCGTTCTGTATGTCATTGGTCAAATACTGAGCGATAAACACCGGCAGGATGCGCGCGATGGATTCCCGATCCTGCTCATCTGCGGTGTGCCAGTAGATTCGTACCAGCCGCGCCCAGAATCCCGAATGACGTCCCTCGTCCAGCAGATGGTCAGCCATCAGTCCCTTGATCGATTGCTTGACCGAGTCGTCCTTGGCGAAGGCCGCTACGTCATTGGTCACGGTGTTTTCCGCGATAGCCACGCAGATCAGCTCAACTGCACTGCGCAGATGCTCCGGGGCCAGAGCCAGCGCGGCGGGTATGGCCCGGCTGAGTTCGATTTCGGCAGGCAGCTGGATAGGCTCGATGCCCGTCAGCGCGATGGTCTGCTGCATGAAATCCATCGCCACCAGCGCGTGATAGTCCTCGTCGACCACCACCGTCATCGCGTCGTAGCGGCAGGCAAACGGGAAGCGAATCGTGAAGTTGTCCTTGGCAATACTGCGTGCGGTCTTGTCGACGATCTCGGTTTCAAAGATCACCACATCGTTGATGAACTTATAGAGGCTCTGCACCAGTGCGTAATCGCGTAAATGCGCGCACTCGCGGGTGAACGTGTCACTGAGCACCAGCGGCTGACGGCTGAGGGGGTAGATCAGTTTTTCATCGTTCTCGACCATTCTGCGTGGACGGGTACGGATGGCGGCGCGGCCTTCCCACGCATCGATGAACGACGTGTAGTCTTCTGCTTTCATGATGTCTTCCTTGTAAAGGCTTCAGGGGTTGCGAGCGGCTCTTACGCACTGGCCTGCATCAATGGCGCGCGCATGCTCATGCGCAGCGTGTCCCATAGCCGGACCCTGCTTTCCACCGCTGCGATAGCCGCCTGATACACCTCTCGTTCACGCTGCGCGTCGCCA
Organism: Pseudomonas syringae group sp. 247E2; assembly: GCF_032587795.1. Lineage (NCBI taxonomy): Bacteria > Pseudomonadati > Pseudomonadota > Gammaproteobacteria > Pseudomonadales > Pseudomonadaceae > Pseudomonas > Pseudomonas syringae group sp. 247E2. Next base: position 5,435 of record NZ_JAWHPK010000019.1, read on the forward strand.
GCAATCAGGCGGGCCAGCAACTGCTCCGCTGCCGGGCCGTGGTCCTCGGAGTCCACTTCGATGTGGCGCTCCAGGTAGTAACGGAAGGTGGGTGCCTGTTCGACGGTGATGCCCCAGTCGTCGAGGATGCTCTGGAACATCTGTGGGATGACGCTTTCGCGCCCGTGCAGAAACGCCGCAGCAACGCTGTGTGCGGGGGCATGAAGGGCGGTGTCGAGGGTGTGCGTCACGAATGCCGATGCGGCCTGGCCTGCGTTGACCCGTTGCAGGGCCGTTGTGTAATGCAGGCCCTGCTGCTGCAGCTGGATGAAACGCTCGATCTGTAACGTGCTCGCGCCAATCTCGCGCATGGCGTCCAGGTACAGCTCGAAATGGCTGTAATGACCTGCATCCAATCGGTCATCGGACTCTTCTCCCAGCACGATCTCGTTGATCAGGCGGGCGGCGCAGGCATCGGTCGGTGGCAGCCACGGCAGTTGCGTGCAGGTCAGTTCCTGTTGCAGACGCTTGGTCAGAGACATGAAATCCCAGACGGCGAATACATGGGTTTCCATAAAGCGTCGCAATACGCCCAGCGTCGTGATTTCGGCAAAGATCGGGTGACGGCTAAGTTCAACTTTCTTTTGGTCGAGCAGCGTTTTCTCACAATGCATGGTGATGTCCCTGTGGTCATGGTAGCGGTAGGTGGCAGTACAGTTATTCGAAGTTTTAACGTGTTGCCCGTGCCGGATAAATAGAATGAAAGACCTGAGTGCAAGGCGAACAAAGGCCTGAAGGCAGAGGCAATAATTTGCCGCAACTGCACGTCGGTTATGTCCATTAAAACGCTTGCACAAGTTCAATCAGCCGGGCTGAAGCCCTTATGATTTGCGGCTTTGAGTCCGGGTGCCGTCAATTACGCTGACGGCGAAGAAAACTTAAAACAAATTTAATGCAGTGCGCAATTCTTTTTTAATAATATTTAAGTTGTTGCTTTTACGGTGCGTAAGTTGCCATATAAAACACGTGGAATATGTTTTATAGGGACGCAGGCAACCCTTCCGACTGATTGAGTCAGAATTATCAATAATGAGTGAATGCCTCACTCAGCGTTGCCGTTATGCTGAATAATCAGGTGGTTGGGTTTTTAATGGGCGATGTTGGAAATGACTTCCAATGTCGTTTGCCCCGTTTAACAACTCCTTGTCCATTGGGTTCAAATGAACACAGAACTGCTCCGGTCCCGCGTGGACAGTTCAGCCGTAGCCAAGGAACCTCCTCAGGCTGGTTTCCTCTGCGCTACGGTCGAGTTTGCCTGATTCCTGTGTCGGGCCACCCGGCAGATCAGGAAAATAGCTATAAAAACGCCAGGCCAGGCGTCAGGCCTGACCGGTGTTGAAGATAGGTTGGGAAAGCACGGGGGAAGTGCGAGCGGCTAATCCGCAGGCGCCATGTCATCGCCTTGTGGATAAGCCGTCTCAATGATTCAGGCGGGGGTTTTCTTTGCTGTACGGGCTGGCTTGGCGTTGATGGCCTTATTGCTGTTCAGGTACTGGGTGACGGCCTGCACACCCCGGTTTAGGTGATACTGCAGCGCTTCGACACACGGCTCGACTGCTTTCTGTTCGGCGAGCCGCAGCAGCTGCCAATGGTCATCCTGAGAAAGCTTGCCCAGCCCCATGGCGGAAAGATTGAAACGCAAGAAGCGCTCTTCTTCGTTCAGGCCTTCTTCAACCAGACGCATCAGGCGCTTGTTGTGAGTCTTGGCATACAACGACAAGTGGAACATCCGGTTGAGCCTGCCGATCTGGCCAAAGTCCGTCTCGACTTCAAGCTGCTCGATATAGCCTGCAGCCGCTGCCAGATCGTCCGCGTCCAGCAACGGGATGGACAAGCGCAACGCCTCGGACTCCAGGAGGATCCGCAAGGCATAAGCGTCCACTGCGTCTTCGGTAATCAACGGTGCGACTACTGCGCCCTTGTGCGTTTCGACCCGCAGCAGCGACTGTGCCTCGAGCTGGCGCAGTGCTTCGCGCACAGGCATGCGGCTGACGCCAAACAGTGTGGCCAGCTCCTGTTGGCGCAGAGCCGTGCCACTGGGAAGACTGCCATCGATAATGGCATTTCGCAGCTTTTCTTCAATCACGGTTCTGGCAAGGTGCGCCGGAGGCTGCTCGTTGCCCAGTACGGAGCTTAGAAAGGCTTCTCTATCTGATTTGCGCATCGGTCTACTTCTTCATCAACCTTGGCTGGATAAAGTCCAATTAATCGCTGGATTGCCGACAGACTAGCCAAGACTTGCCAGTAAGTCGCGAAAATAGAAGCATCATCATGTTTTGCTGCAAGCGCCGGGTTGCGGTTCAGCTCTGCGAGCCTCAATGAGTACGCGCCTATCTTAGCGCTCATTCGCTCTGTGTACCGAACGGGCATTCGTAGATAACAGGAATTTCACGTTATGCTTTCATGACATAACGCTCTGAAACGGGCGTTTCAGAGCGCACTAGAATGGCGTTCGCGGCATAAGGCCGCAGGCGGTACTGCCTCAGCGAGTCAGGCGGCCAGACACAAAGTGCTGAACGTCATTGAAACCAGGCGTCGACGCATGCCCAGGTGTTACCAGCGAATCGATAAATGCCTCGTCCTCGGCGGTAATATCAACCGTTAGTGCCTTGGTGTAACCGTCCCACTGCTGTTCGGTCCTTGGGCCAACGATTGCCGATGTCACGGCCCGGTTGTTGAGCACCCAGGCAATGGCGAACTCGACAATACCTACACCCTTGTCCTGCACGTACTCTTGAATTCGCTGCGCAATACGCAGCGATTCCACGCGCCATTCGGTTTCCAGCAGCCGCTTGTCCTGACGCCCGGCCCGGCTTTCGCTGTCGGGGGCGATGTCCGGGGCGTATTTACCGCTGAGTACCCCGCGTGCGAGCGGGCTGAAAGGCACCACACCCAAGCCGTGATACGCCGCTGCGGTGATCTGCTCGACTTCGGCCTGACGGTTGACGATGTTGTACAGCGGCTGGCTGATGACCGGCTTGTCTACGCCCAGGCGCTGCGCGACGTTGACGATTTCAGCGATTCGCCAGCCGCGAAAGTTCGACACACCCCAGTAGCGGATCTTGCCCTGACGGATCAGATCGCCAATGGCCGAGACGGTCACTTCAAGTGGTGTGTCCTGATCCTCCTTGTGCAGGTAATAGATATCCACATAGTCGGTGTCCAGACGCCGCAGGCTGTTCTCGATGGCATTGAAGAGGTGCTTGCGGTTCAGACCGGCGCGATTGGGCACGCCGTCGGCTGGCCCGATGGCGACCTTGGTGGCCAGCACCCAGTCGCTGCGCTGGGCGGCGATGGCCCGGCCGACGATTTCTTCCGAGCGCCCACCGTTGTAGACATCCGCCGTGTCGATGAAATTGATGCCCTGATCCCTGGCCTTGTCGATGATGCGCAGGGACTCTTCGGCACCGGTCTGCTCGCCGAACATCATCGAGCCGAGTGTCAGGGTGGAAACCTTGAGGCCGGACTGGCCGAGGATTCGATAATTCATGCTCAACATCTCCATGTCATTCAGACGAGTTCAGGCAGCCCCCACGCCTTGAGCGGGAAGTCGGCCAGCGAGGCAAGCAGCAGGTCTGCATGCTCGTATTGCTCGACCGGCATGTGCGAGTCCGGTACGGCAACAGCGTACATGCCCGCAGCCTTGGCGGCCGTCACGCCGAACGGCGAGTCTTCGAAGACCAGGCAATCACTCGGCGAGACGCCAAGGCGGCGGGCGGCGACGAGAAAGATGTCCGGGGCCGGTTTGGCAGCGCCGACTTCCGGGTCGTCTGCGGTCACGACGGTATCGAACAGCTCAAACCACGCGCGGTGCAGCGTTGTCTTGGCCTCGAAGTAATGTACCGACGAGCTGGTGCCTACGGCGATGGGAATATTGTGCGCTGCCAGATGCCTGACCAGCGCCTCGGCTCCGGGCATTGCCGGCGCTTTGGGAAAACGCTCTTCGAGCATCGGTTCACGGGTTTCGAGAAACTCGTCGATCGACATCGGCAATTCAAGCGCCTTGATCACGTAATCCGAGAAATCCCGGGCACCGCGGCCGATGGTGTGCTGTTTGATGGACCAGTCGAAGGTGCGCCCGTGGCGGCTGGCGATCAAGTGGGTGACTTCGGTATAAACCCCCTCGGTGTCCAGCAACAGGCCATCCATGTCAAAAATGACGGCCTTGATCGGGCCTCGTTCGGTGTGTTGCTCGCTCATGTGATCACATCCCGTTCTCAAATTCGTTTCAGCCTAACGTTTCCGTGAATACCGTGGCTACCCTGTGTTTCTGATAATCTTTCGCGGTTTTCAACTGTGCTGCCAGTCCCGGTACGACTTTCCCATCATCAGAACGGATATCTTCACGTCACTATGAATAAATCAGCAGGTATAGCGATTGGCGTCATCGTCGTAGCGGGCGCACTGGTTACGGCGGGCGCCTGGTACACGGGCAATCAACTGGAAGGCGCGCTGACCGACTCCATCAGCAAGGCCAACCAGGAACTCGCGAAGTCGTTCAAGGGCACCGACACCAGCGTCAAACTGGAAATGCTCTCGCTGGAAAAGCACTTCTTCAGCAGCACGGCGCACTATCGCGTGGACATCCAGAACCTGTCCGATAGCACCCAGGGCGGCCAGTTCCTGTTTGTCGACCAGATCGAGCACGGGCCCATTCCGTTGTCGCGCCTCAAGACCCTGAACCTGCTGCCCGTCATGGCCCTGAGCAATTTCCAGATGGAGAAAAGCCCCAGCGCCGAAAAGTGGTTCGCCATGAGCAAGGACGTTCCACCGCTCAAGGGGCAAGCCAGCATCGGCTATGACCGCGCCACCAAAGGCACGCTGCAGATGGCCCCGCTGGAAATGACCGACGTAGACGGTACGTTCAGGTTTTCCGGGCTCGACCTGAATGCAGAGTCGTCCGCCGACGCCGAAAAATTCAGCCTGGCCGGCAACATGGAAAACCTGCAGCTCAACGTCGCGTCGCCTGACGGCCCGGTCAGCATCGACGTCAAAGGCATGACCTTTGACACGGGCGGCACCAAAGGCCAGTCCGGTTTCTATCTGGGCCACACCAACATGAAAATCCAGAGTGCGGGTTTTCAGGTGGTGGGCAAGCCGCCGGTGCAGATCAAGGACTTCACCAACACCAACCTGGCGCAGGAAGATGCCGGTAACCTGGCTGCCCAGATCAACTACGATGCCGGCATGATTTCCTACGCAGGCAAGGACGTTGGCTCAGCGCACATGGGCTTCAAAATAGCCAACTTCGATGTGGTGGCCACGCAGGCGCTGTATCAGTTGTATCAGGATAAAATCCTGCCTCAACAGCAGCAGGCCGCGCTGGAGAAACGTCCGTTTCGTCTTGAGCTGAACCCGGCTGATCAAGAGCTGATGAACACCCAGATGAAAAAGCTGCTGATCGCCAAGCCGCATATCGAACTGGAAAAACTCTCGCTCAAGACCAGCAACGGCGAAAGCCACATGCGCATCGCGGTGGACCTGGCCGATCCAGGCCCGCTCGATCAGCCTTCCGATTCGCTGCTCTTGAAAAGTCTGGGCGAAGTCAACGCAAAGGTTGTCCTGTCCAAGCCGATGATTCGCGATCTTGCTACCCAGCAAGCCATTCGTGAAGGCCAGACCGACCTCAAGGTCATCGCCGAGCAGGCCAAGGCCGCTGGCGACATGGCCAGTGCCATGGCCGAGATGATGCAACTGGCCAAGGTCGATGGTGACAACATCGTTTCCGACCTGCGTTATGCCGACCAGATGGTCGACTTCAATGGCCAGAAAATGACCGTGCAGCAATTCATGAGCAACGTGATGGGCAAGGTCGGCGTGCTGGGCAACCAGTAAGCTGCCTGCAACACGGCCTGCTGTCAGGACGGGCAATGTACCGTCCTGACAGCAGAGGCTATCGAGTGAGCCCGCGCAGGGTATCCGCCAGTTGCCGGGTACGTTGCGAGGTGCCCGCGGTCATGTCGCTGGAGCCTTCCAGCTCCGCCAGCAGGCTGGTGAGCGTGCCGACTTCCAGGGATTGCTCTTCGATATGCTGCGCAACCTTGCGAATCTCCTCGGCCAGACGCTCGATATCCGTGCCGATGTCATTCGCGTTTTGCGTGGTTTTCTGCGCCAGCTGACGCACTTCATCGGCGACCACTGCAAAGCCACGGCCCATTTCGCCGGCCCGCGCTGCCTCGATGGCGGCGTTCAGCGCCAACAGATTGGTCTGCCCGGCGATCTGCTGGATCATCTGCACGACTGACTGGATGCGCAGGCTGGACTTGGCCAGCTCCCGAGAGCCAAGCACTACCTCGTCGGCCTGGCTGACCAGGCTCTTGACGGTATTACCCGCCTTGTCGATGACCGTTTCCTGCTGCGTGATGGTCTGGGACAGTTCATCCATCGAAACATGCAGCTCGCCTGAGTAGTGGCGCAACTGATCGGCGATTTCTTCCTGATCCTGATGAGCCTTGACCAGTACATCGCCCAAATCGCTCAGGCCGCCGAACACTGGGCGGATCTGCTCGTCCAGACCACTCGGGTCAATGGTTTGCACAAAGTTACGCTGCTTGAACTGGTCGATCTGCTTGACCACCACATGGCTCAAACCGGCCAGCTTCTTGATCTGCCGACGCAGGAAGAACGCCTTGAATTCGCCGTAATAGGCAATGAAGTTATCGATGTAATCGTCGCGGAACGGCTGACCTTCCGGCACCTTGAAAAAGAACACTGCGGTGAGGGTCTGGTTGAGGTTCAAACCCAGAATCTCGCCGAAGGTCGAGAAGCCCACCACTGGCGTCTCGCCGAACACATCATTCATGCGGCCCAATTCACTGCCGTTGTTCAGACGACGCAGAATGCAGTCGCTCAACAGGCCGAGCAACGGCTTGCCGGACTTGCCCTGTAGAAAGCGCGCGAAGTCCTTGCGCGTGGTGTCGATCATCGACGTCCGTTTGACCATCACCAGTTCTTCGCCGGGTGCCACGTCGCAGAACAGATGAACCCGCTCGCTTTCATAATCGATGCGCGCAATGGAGCGTACGAACAGTTCCTCGCCCACCCGAATGGCGAACGAATATTGCGCCAGCTTGCCTTCCAGCTCATGCCGCTCGCACTTCAGCGCATCACACAGCGCTGCAACCATCGTGGCAATCTCGCCTCTGGAATTGACCACCTGGCTGATATAGCGCTCTTCCAGCGAGGCGGTCAGGACACTCAGGCTCAGTGGCGTTGGCTCGAAGTTCTGGCTCTTGAAGACGCCAAAGCGCACATTCTTTGCGCTCTTTAGAAACACCACCTGAGCATGGTTCTCGTAGCTGCGTTTACCGTCGTGAATCAGCGTCTTCTTGAAGTCGCTTTTGCCGCCTGCAGAGCCACCCACGAACAGGCATGGGAAACGCCCTGACTCGTAGAGCGCTTCCATGAAAAACGACTCCGATGCCGAAAGCCCGTCAAAGGTGACGTAGGCCAGCGTATCCCTGTGGTCGATAGGCGTGCTGACCTGAGTGCGCTTGATCGAGTCGGTCAGCCGCGCAATGCGCTCACGCATGGACAGTCGCTTGCCCGCGCCGCGAATATCTTCGCTGTGCAGGGGAATATGCACCACCTCGGCACTCTGGATAACGCTTGAGTCGAACAGCGCCAGCACGATCCGGTCCCACTGATTACCCGCCGCGCAATACAGCGAATCATTGCTGGAGCACAGTTCGCCGGATGTTGTGCACAGGCTGATCTTGGCGTTGGGAAAGCGTGCCGCGACAGACTGGGCAACCTGACCGAAGTCGACGTGAGGTGAAACGAAGCCTGTCAGGTAGACCGGGTCAAAACTTAACGCCGACAGCGTGTCGTTCAATTCCCGCGCGGACGTAATGACACTGAGTACGCCTCCGGTCCGCGAAGTGCCGGCCCGAAAACGAGATAGAAAGCTCATGGTTGAATCCGTAAGAGTAAAAGGCAGAGGCCGTAAAAAAGGCCGAGGTCTTTTAATCGGCTGCTGACGGGTTCAGGTTAGCCGGTGGGCGATGAATTTTGCCTATGCGTGCCGCTCAGGACATGTTCAGCATCAACGCTCTGATCAGGGCAAGCGTCTGGCGATGCACCGAATCATAGTGATTATTGTGGCAATAGGGCCGTACTGACAGGGTGATGGAATCGGCTGTCGTAGAAGACAGATGCACATCGACCGCGGGGCAGGGCTCGCCCGGCAGATGGCCTGACGAGCGGAGCCGTACATTGAAGGGAAAAGCAGGGGGCCGGCTACTGGTAGTTTTGACTGGAGGCAGATGACCTGCGCCTGCCGTCGAGTGCTAAGCGGTTTTTTTGCACTGCGAGTCTGGTCGTCTCTATTTTATGTTTTTTGAGACATAGTCGACGATGTTTTGTACCGTTTTAAATTTTTCAACTTCTTCATCCGGGATATCGATTTCAAATTCTACTTCTAGAGCCATAATGAATTCGATAGCATCTAAACTACTCCCGTTGAAATCCTCGGCTATATTAGATGTCGGTTTTATGTCTGCCGTTTCTATGTTGAACTGCGCGAGAAGCACTTGTTTCACAAGTTCCATTGTATCGTCCATGATCACCATCTCCTTACCTACGGTTTTTGACCATTCATTGAATGGATAAACTAGGTCGCAGCGGAAAAGCTGTCTACTGACAAAAATAACAACTGCTCAACGCTGCTGGACCTGAGCAAGGCCGAGCCACGCTCGTATTAAGCCCACCTGGAAATCGCTACACTCGCCACCTCACAAGGACGAACCAAGGACCTGCAATGCCGCTCCCTTCTACCACGCTGCGCCGCACGCTGGTGATCTGGCTGTATGCCGTCGCAGTCGCGCACGTGCTGGGCAGTATCGTGTTCACCTGGGCAGGTTTTTCCGGCTTGCTCGATGGCTACCTGACTACGCTTGAGCAGGCCTTCTGGACCGACGCCGTTCCTGCCGCTGCGCGTGCGCAACAGGTCTGGTGGATGGCGCTGTTTGGCGCCACCTTGCAAACCTATTCCGTATACATGCTGGCGCTTGTGCATTTGGGCAATCGTCTGAAAAGCGCCATGCCTTGGGGCTGGCTGATTGCAGGCCTGCTGCTTTGGGCACCTCAGGACATAGCGATTTCCGTGCGCGGGGGTGTCTGGTCGCATGTGTGGCTTGATCTGGCGGCGCTGCTGGCATTGCTGCCGCCGTTGCTTTGGCTGTATCGCCATGATCGCCGTACTTCTGCTGCCAGCGCGTTGAAGGAGCCCCGTGATGTCTGACTTGCCCCTTCTGTACCTGCTGGCGGGCAACGGCAGCAGTGCCGAATGGTGGGATGATGTGCTGCCGCATTTTCAGCAGCATCAGGTCGTGCCGCTGGAACTGCCAGGTTTCGGCAACAATCCTCAGCCTCCGTGCGAAGACCTCGCCGCCTACGCCGATGCGCTATTGGCAGCGACGGTCAGGGGCAGTGCCATCGTCGCCGTGGGCGTCAATGCCTTGCTGGTCATGCATGCCTTGCAGCGCCAGCCGGGACACTTCTGCAGAAGCGTGCTGCTGGCGCCGGTGGGAGCTTTTCTGTGGCAGCGGCGCTTGCCTGCGCTGATGTCGCCGCTGCCCATTCGCAAGACCATTCACTGGCTGCTGGCCAACAAGCCCAGGCTGTTTGCTCACAAGTTCTCCAGGCAAGCCTGGCCTGCGGCGCACTACCAGCGCATGGGGGCCGGTTACGCCCGCTGCCGCGCCTTTGTACCGTATTGGGGCCTGTTGCGCGCCGACACTGCGCTGCCGCTTCTGGAATGGGTGCAAGACCCGATAGAGCTGGTCTGGGGCGATCAGGACGAGGTGTTGGGTATCGAGCAGGCGGCAGCGTGGTCGGCCGTTCTGGCGCGTGCCGACCTGAGCATCAGTCTGAAACCGGGTTGGGGTCATTACCCGTGGATTGACTCGCCGGCCGAGTTTGCGCAGTGGCTGGAGTCGGGCGAGCGCGGCTTCGTCGCACACACCAAAGGTGGCCGCCTGCGTCTGGCAACCATCGCCGGGCAACCGGTGCCCGCAGCACTGTCGTTGGTGCAGGGCGATGACTCGGCCTTGCCCGCGTTTCTGGCCAGCCAGCCGGAGGCTATCTGGGCGGTGCGCTCGTCCAGCTTCGGCGAGGATCAGGCCGATGCGGCCAACGCTGGCCTGAGCACCACTTTCCTTCGCGAGCCCACCCAAAACGTACCTGCACGTATCGCAGAACTGCACGGCGCTGGCGTCGAAGAAGTCGTGGTGCAGCGGTTCATCACGCCGGTGCTTTCCGGCATCGCGTTTGCGCGTCACCTGTCGGTCGAGCTGGAGTGGGTCGAAGGGCATCTGGAGTCGCTGGCCGACGGTCAGGCAAGCCCGGAGCGAGCGATCATTTCCCGCCTCGGCGATGCCTGGAGCAGCTGCAGCTTCATACCATCCCACGGTTTGACACAAGAAATGCTCTGGGACTTCCTGCAAGGCGTGCTGCGCGTTTTCCATTACGTGCCGGGCGATGTCGAGTGGGCGTGGGATGGCCGCCAGCTTTGGCTGTTGCAGTACCGCCCGATCAGTGATTACGGCTGGCGCCGACACCTGACCGCGGCCAATATCGCCGAGATCCTGCCGCCGCAGCCCAGCAGGCTGGTCGAGTACGCACAGCGCCGCGCCGCAGGCAGCATCCCGGCGATCATGGCGCGTTGGGATTCACGCGTGTTGCAGGACAACGAACCGTTCACCGCACTGTTTGGCGCAGCGTCCTACATCAACAATGACCTGTTTCTCGCACGTCTGGCTGATTGGGGCGTCGCGTCCAGCAGTTACGCCGATGAAGTCGGCGGCGCAGCACCGCATCTGCCTTGGCGACCTCTGCGTTTGCTGCGCTCGTTACCGGTATTCCTGCGCATGCAGCGTATCGCGCGCGACCACTTGCTGACCCTGGAAAAGCAACTGCACCGTTTCGACCGAGAGCTGCATGCCTTGACGGCCCAAGGGGCTGACGGCCAGCAATTGGCTGACTGGTTCACCCGTTTCTACGTATTCGTCGTGCAAGGCAACCTGTGCATCGCCACCTCGCTGGCCAGCAGCGGCGGAGACCTGCTGGGACGTCCACCGACCGCTTACGACGACCTGGAGCACTGCCCGCACCGGCTGCCCTGGGAAACCGACCCCGCGACCCCACGCCCGGCAGCCACTGACCTGCCTTTACAAGCCTTTCCGACCTGGCCGGGTATCATTCGCGTCGCTCACCGCGCAGGCCTGCCGGGCATGCGCGGCTACTACCTGCAAGTGCGCGAGTGGTATCGCGACAACCTGATGCGCCTGTTCTTCCGGCTGCATCACGCCATGCCCAGCGCCGACAGGGCACACTGGTTTGCTCCTCATGCGGACATTCGCAGCCGCACAGGCAGTTTCTGGCAGGACGGTCGAGAGGGCACCGAGCAGGCTACTGGCTTCATGATCTATCCGGGGCAGGTTCAAGGCATTCTGGGCGACGACATCCTGCTGGAAGACACCCTCGACCCCGGACGCCACGCGCACTACCAGAACGCACGCGCCGTGATCGCGCGCATGGGCGGGCGTCTTTCCCACGGGTCTACGTTGCTGCGCGAACTGCGCAAGCCTTCGGCGGTGCTGCCGAATGTTGATATGGCGTGGGTGGGGAAGGAGGTGCGGTATAGGGATGGGGAATTGCTGCTGGTCGAGGGCCAGTGATAAAGCCAGCAGGTGATTTATTCACAGCGAACCGCACGCTCATTGAAATGCAAGGTTGTGCTTCGCCGAGGTATAGCGAAAGGCTTACACGCGGTGGAGGGGTTTGGCCATTTCCGACCTGGTCCGTCCTCCGTAAGATTGGATCCATCAAGTGGTGAACAGGAGTTCACCAGGATCAAGGATGATCGACCATCGCCTCGGAGGCAGCCGACAGGGAGTCGGGATGGTCTTGGAAAAACCCGCTTCGGCGGGTTTTTTGTTGGGCGCGAGAAAGTCCTCGTTGAGCCTGGGCTACTTGCGCAGTGCCTTTCTCTTGCGCAGGCTTTCACGATGCACCTCGAGATCCCTGCGCCGCCGCATCTCCTGACGCGTCTCCTTGCGTTCGGATCGAATAATCCTCCATTGCATGCGCAGCTCCCGGCCGCGCTCGCTGTTGAGCGATAAAAGGCCCAGCAACGGGAAAAGCAGCCCCAGCACGTAAAGCATCAACTCGAAACGCCGCCAGTGCGCAGGGGCAGTGGGCAACACGGCAAAAAAGCAGCTCACCAGAATGGCCGCCAATATCCACATCCCACAGGCATGCCCGCGACTCATCATGATGCCGCCGAAACTCAAAACCAGTGATACGCCCATCATGAGCATCATCGACTGGCCGGTTCTCTCCGGCTCATTTGGAAAGTACGCATCGACCACCGTGCCTGCGGTAATGGCGAGGGAAAAGATGCCCATGAAGATCGGAGTCAGAAAGGACAGCAGATAACGAGAGCGGAAAGCGGCAACGTGACTGCGGTAAATCACCATAGGCTCCGGCGAGGCCCGCTTGCTGCGAGATTGTTTACCCATTTTTCTTCCTTGGTATCAATACGCTGGTTGCTACTTTCGTTACAGCTCTAGAGCTTTTTGAGTTTATGGCTCGGCGCCTGTTATGTAGTTTTCGTCACGTGCGGTTCCTGGCCCATGCCGCGCAGAAACTTTCGCTGCTGTCTCAGCAACTCGCGGTAGTCGATGCAGCGGTAGCTCATACCGTATTGGGGGGCCAGCTCTGCGATGATGTTTGCCAGCGCCGGATAGTGGCGATGACTCCATCCAGGGAAAAGGTGATGAGTCAGATGAAAGTTCAGGCCGCCGACAACATGGTGCAGCCAGCGTGGCTTGGTTTGCCAGTCACAGGTCGTCGCGAAATTATGTCGATACCAGCCGTGGGGCATTAAGGGGTTGTCGGATGGTTGATAGAACTCGGCCTCTGCCCAGTGTGTGCCAAGCAGCAGAAAGACCACCCATACAGAAGCGAGCATCTGGCTCAGCAAATATGCCATTAGCACTACTGTCCAGTTACCCTCGAATACCACCAGCGGCACTATCAGTACCAGCAGAAGGTGGCATGCCTTGCTGGCTAAAAATACGGCCCAGCCTTTGTTGCCCGGCAGGACTTTTTTGGCCTTGAGCGGCGTCTTCTCCAAGCGGTCCGACCAGTCGAATATCCAGGAGATATAGGGCAGGGACAATGCGGCGACCATGGGCCAGTAAATATGTTGGTAGCGCATGTGTTTGCGCCAGCTCTGGAAAGGCGATTGTCGCAGGACGCCATTCTCTTCGGTGTCCAGATCGTAATGCTCGACGTTGGCGTAGGCATGATGAAACTGCACATGCCTGACTCGCCAGTAATCCGGGTCGATGCCTAGCGGTAAAGTCATTAACCGGCCTACCAGTCGGTTTGCCCAGGACAGCCGAAAAAAAGCGTTATGCGTAGCGTCGTGAAACACCATTACGTTGAGCAGCATGCCTGTCAGGACAAACATGAAATAGCACCCCACGAATGCCCACGCGGTGTGCTGCATCAGGCTCAAGGTATAAAAGCCACCACACAGTACAGTTAGGAGTAATGCCACTACTTTTTGCCGAGTGCTGGCATAGCGATGGTCGTCTGCCAGATATGCGTGAGCCGCCTTTTTCAGGGCTTGATGAAATGCCTGTTCGCCATCGGCAGGAAATGACAGGGGGGCAAGTGATTCAGCCATGAGGTTTTTCCACGGGATTTGCGGCTGACACATCTTTTTTGCCGCGAGAAGACACGGCCACCCATGCGCCGTGCAGGGCGAGGGCGACCATCGGCAATTGCCAGTAAACCTGCGACCAGCCGTAATAACCCAGAAACAGCGACGCCAGCCCCAGGCTGACTATCAGCCAGACAGGAACACTCCAGGTCCTCGCTTCGGTCATTCCTCCCAGCGCCACCGAGCCCACCACGAGAAAAACGAACAGGACGACCTGCGGCCAGGTGATGTCGTTGTAGCCATAGCCGTATTGATAGATATAGCCCACCACCAGCGCGAAGAGCAGCAACGCGCCACTGAAAATGCTCAAACCCGAAATGCGCGAGCGGGTCGGTTCGTTCGATTTTATCGACAGTCGCAGGTAATGCAGAAAAGGTACGTTGCTGGCCCAGAGCGGGTTCGCGGAAGAGCGAGGCCCTCCGATTCCAAACGTGTAAGGCACATCGGGCAGCCTGGAAAATGTGCCGAACAGCTTGTCCCAGAAAATGAAAGTACCGCCGAAGTTCTTGTCTGAGTAGGCCCTGTCCTTGACGTGATGCACGCGGTGATGGGTCGGAGTAACGAAAATCTTCTCCAGCACGCCCAGCCTGGGTGTCAGCGCATTATGGTTAAAGAACTGCATCGAGTAATGCAGGATCGACACTGCGACAAACACATCCAGTGGCACCCCTAGCACGGCCAGCGGAATAAAGAACGGAATCGACGTCAGCGACGAATACCACGAATTACGCACGCCCAGAGACAGGTTGAAGTGCTCGCCCTGATGATGCACCACATGCACGGCCCAGAGCACGCCAACGTGGTGATGAAGGCGGTGCAGCCAGTAGAAACAGAAATCCCAGGCCAGCAACGCGAACGCCCAGACCCATAGTGTCGGCCATGTATCCAGCAGGCCAAGGCTCAAGTACTTGGCGACAAGTCCGTAACAGATCACTTCCAGGCCACGGAATAGCCAAAGCATGATGTGCCCGGAATTCAGATTGAACACCACATCATGCCAGTCAACCGGCTTGCGCTGTATCCAGTGCAGGATGACCGCTTCGCCTGTGACTGCCAGCAGCATGATGATGATCGGAATGGCCAGATCGCTCATTGCAGATTACCTTTCAGTGCGATTTGTCTGCGTTGGGCAAGTGCATCGATCAGCCATCCCGCCACCAGCGCGAGTACAGCGCCGCTGACAACGTCAACGAACAGATGGCGACGCAATTGCAGGATCGAATAGGCAATGGTGGCTACCCAAAACACGAACACTGCGGTGCGTACTGTAGGCCTTGCTGCGCTGATTCCCCAGACTGCCAGCACCATCAGGGCCATGTGCAGGGATGGAAGGCAATTCTGAGCCGAGTCCACATAAGTCAGTGCTGCCAGCAGTGCAGAGCTTAACGTTGTGCCCTCATCAACCGGGTATACCATCGTTGTGGGCCACACCATATAGACCGTCCCTGCACCCACAGCAGTAAGACGCATGGCGCGGGAAAGCCAGCGTACCCGATCAAGCGGGGTCATCAGGTAGCCCAGTGGAACGACAATAAAAAACGACAGGTACAGCCAGATGGCGTGCGGCGTGAACGCGATCATTTGGTCGAACGACGAGGGCGTCATGATCTGACCTGGGCTCTGCAGGTGGTCGGTCAGCGTATAGATCAGACCGACCGAGCCCCAGCCAAGCAGCATCTGCCATAACCTGAATAGTAGGGGGTTGCTCATGCTTCTGCCTGCCGGACAATACGTCGCCGTTTCCGGTCGAAGTTCGGCATCACGGCCTGCACCGTCAGTTGCCATTCAAGTTTGTCAGTGGCAATGCCCTGTTGCGCGAATAACGTGACAAGTTGCCTGCCGCCATGCTCCAGTTCTGCTTGCGTGCAGTCTGCAATCAACTGCAATCGGGTCTTCGAGAGCTGAATCAAGCGGTAGTCACTGGTCAATGGCAGCGCATTGGCAATTGCCCGGCTGCACAGGTCGGCAAAGATAATCTGCATCCCGCCTTGCTGATCAGGCAGCGACAGTTGATCGTCGCGGCGACCTTCGATTCGGGCAATGGCCATCGAATGCTGACCGCAGGCGCAAGGCTCGGATTGCCTGACCAGTACATCATCCAGCCTGTAGCGCACGATTGGTTGGGTGCTGCGGGTGAAGTCGGTTATCAGTGGCGTAAAACGATGTTCATCCAGCCATTGGGGCTCGATATGCACAAACTCTTCGTTCAAATGCAGCGTGCCATGCGCGCATGTGGCGGCCAGGAAACCTTCGGTTGCCTGATAGACCTCACCGACTTCGCGGAACACCGTGTTCAATAACTGACGGTCCTGCGCGTCCAGGACTTCGGCAACGGAGATCACCTTCTTAACGTCGAGTTGAATCTGCCCGTCCATGACGGCCAGCGCCAAGGCGCGTAGCACCTGTGCTGGTGCCACGATGATGGTCGGTGCCTGCGCTTGCAGGCGAGGCAATTGCTCAAGGAATGGTGAAAACAGATCGTAAAAGGCCAGGCTCAACCAGCGATTGTCCACGCTGTGGTACAGGTTGCTGTCCGCACGTAGAAAAAGTGCCACTCGCTCACCCGCGAAAATACCGTCTGGCAGCATTTTGGCAAGCATCCCGCCCGCCCAGATCTGCTGCTCCTGCGGGCTCACGACGAAAACGCCGCGCTGCCCTGAAGTGCCCGAGGACAGCCCGACGCTAAAGCGGCCGATGCGTGGCGTGAAGTCGCGCTCGGCTTCGCCGCGCCTTGCGCAGGCCAGCAACTGATCACGTTGCAGACCTGCCGTGTTCATCTGGTCGAACTGCGTCATCATCAGCGCTTTGTCCATCAGCGGCCATTCGTTGAATGGCAGAGCGCTGTAAGCCCGAAAATGAGGACTTTTGGCCAGCACCCTATGTGCAAAGCGTTTCAGTTGCCTGTTCTGAAAATGCTCCAGTGCCTGACGACTGGAAAAGCGCAGGCGACGCGCTCGCCAGTAGTGCCAGAGCGTCATCACCGGGATCATAAATCGCCCTCGTGGCACAAACGAATATCCACATGGCCTGCTGCCCACAACAGGTTCAGACGGGTCAGCGTCTGGTAGTAGGCCTTGCTGTCGTCCATCAGCACGTTGGCAAGCACAGAAGGCCCGCGCAATTCTTGATAGCTTAGCGGCGACCACGCTGAATCACTGGCCAGCAGTGTCCAGCCCTCGTCAGTGAGAATAAATGCCCCCAGGTGTCCGGCGGCATGTCCTGGTAGCGGCACCAGAACAATCTGCCCCTCACTGCCCGGTAGCTCGTAGCCATGTGTAAACGGGGCCAACTGCTCAGACAGGCTCACCTGCTCAAAGCCCTCCACGAACTGCAACGCTGCCTCGAAACCTTCCGGAATCAGTCCCGGTACGAAGGCGCGCTTGAGCGCGGCGATGCCACGTAAGGAGCGGGTTTTCTGCCAGCCTTCGCCCGAGCAGATAAAGTCGAGATGACTGAAGTCCCGCAGGCCGGCAATGTGATCGGCATGAAAGTGGGAAATGATCAGCGCCTGGATATCGTTGGCCGCGTAACCCGCATTACGCAGCTGATCCAGCAGCGTTTCACCCGCATCCAGGTATACCGGGGTAACCTGGCTGTAGATGCGGAACACCCCCGACCGGGTATGCTCCTGAAAATGGTTGGCGTAGCCGGTATCCCATAACCAGCGGCGATCGCCGACCTCCAGCAGATACGCCCTGGATGGAAATTTGCAGACCCGCAGGCCAGCGCCTTGCAACGCCATGCAGCCGATATGCGTGCAGTAACCCACTTCGAAAGTGGTGATGCTAGCCATGGCGCTTCACCGCTTGAGACTTGAGCCATTGCCCCGTGAGCTGAATACTTTCTTCCATCGTATACCGAGGTCGGTAGCCCAGCTCTTCAATGGCTCGCGTCTGGCTCAGGGTCATATCGAAGTTCACAGCTGCCACACTGTAGCGGGTCAGCACGGGCTCCTTACGCGTTACAGAGGCCAGCAACTCAAGTGCAATCGCCAGTGTGTGAAGCAACTTATAGGGCATGGGCTGAACACGATAACGAAGGCCGAGTTGATCGTGCAGTAACAAATGCAACGTATCCACTAACCGCATAGGCTGGTGATTGGTGATGTTGTAGGCCGCTCCGGAAGACAAAGAACTGTTGTGGCTTGCCAAGTCCATGGCGTGAATAACGTTGAGCACGAACGTCAGGTCCAGAACCGCCTGACCACCGCCGGGCAAGCGCAGCACGCCACGGTCGCGTTCTATCTGGCCCAGGATCCGGGGCAGAATCACCCGGTCATGGGGGCCGAACAAGCCTCGGGGCCGCAGGATAATAAACGTGGTCTGTGGATAAAGCGGCACCATCGCCTGTATGGATTGTTCTGCCTGGTACTTGCTGCTGGCGTAGTGATTGGCGAATCGTCGGGCACGGTATTGCTCGTCAATACACTTATGATTCTGAAAGTCGAAGTAAATGGCGGGCGTGGAAATATGCACGAATCGCGAGACGCCGCAACGTCCGGCTGCCTCGGCCAGCTTCTGTGTTGCTACCACGTTGGCCTCATCAAACTCGACCTTGCTGCCCCAGGGAGAAGACTTCGCGGCGCAGTGCCAGACGACGTCGCAGCCGAGCATCATTCGCTCGCATTCCTTCGCGGTAGCCTTGGTCAGATCCATTGCCGTGAATTCGGCTCCCTGATTTCGCAGTAGACCTCCCACTGTTGGGTCACGTCCGGTTGCATGCACCTTATGGCCAGCGTTCAACAGCCACTCAGCTGCATTGCGTCCAAGGCCACTGGTGGCGCCGGTCAGCAGAACCTTCATGGCAACAGCACCATGCCCGCCAGTGTCAAACCTGCAGCGGTGCCTATCAGCATTACCGGCTTGCCTGGCGTGAAGCGGCCGGTAGTAAAGGCAGTATGCAGCGCTGTTGGAATCGAGGCCGATACCTGATTGCCGTGATAACGATAAATATCTACCAGCACTTCAGAAGGTACTCCCAGACGTTTTCGCATGTGCTCAAGCGAAAGATGGCTGGCTTGATGAGGTACGACGGTGGCGATATCGGCCAGGGTCAAACCGCTGCTTTCGAGTAATCGTGCGAGATAGCCCTCGATCAACGCGGCAGCCTGACGAAACAGCTGCTTGCCCTTCATGTGGAACAGAAAGTCTTTGTCAGTCATGCCGGCACGCGGATTACGGCGTGTGCCGCCTGCTTGAATCTCGCACAGTTCGCTACCTTCCGGGTAAGTCTCGGAGAGGCTGCTCAGAATGCCGCTGCTGCCGCTACCGCGTTCGACAATGGCACAGGCTGCGCCGTCGCCGAGGATCAGCGAGCTTTCTTCGTCATCCCAGTCGATACCGCGCGAAACCAGATCTGCCGACACGATCGCAATGCGCTTATAGATCCCGGCATTGAGCAAACCAGCGGCCACTTGCAGCGCGATGATGAAGCCGACGCAGCTGCTGTTGATATCAAAGCCGGGAGTACCCGATGGCAGATGGGCGGCTTTCAGAATCAGCGCTGCGGTGCAGGGCAATGCTTGCATGGGGACTGCCGATGCCGAGATCAGCAGATCAATCGAGTTCGCCGGAATCTGCCCCCTGGTCAAAGCGTCCTGGAGCGCTTGCGCTGCAAGTTCGGCCTGGCTGGCGTCGAGTGTGGCGTGAAACCGGCAATGTACACCCGAGCGCTTTTCGACATACCCCGCAGGCTTGTTCAATAACGTGTCCAGCGTAGACGAGTCCACTCGATTTGCGGGCACCGCTACGCCAGTCGCAATAATTTTCAGTGGCAGCAAGGCTGCTGGGGGATAGGGTGCTGTCATTAGAGTCCTGGCTTTGCATCCATGTGGCAATTACCTGAATGACTACTCAGGTACAACGCAGGGCTGAGCGCGTCATTGATCGAGGAGCGGCGAACCTGCACGTACATCGAGCTGTACAGATTCGGCTGCTTGTATCTGCAAGTTAGAGACGCATGCCCTTGAACGGGTTCCAGCCTTGCTCGCCTTTTACTTCCTTGAGGTAATAGGAGTAGTTGACGGTCAGGGCATACATCAGCGAATACGCCACAGTCAGACCGCCCCCGAGGGCATAAGGGACCTCGGTCTCCAAAAGCGTACATACCAGAAGAATCAATGCGTTGGTGGCGAGCATAATCCCAAGCAACGCAAAGCTTTTTTTCCACAGGCCCAGCACGAAGAAATAGATCGGACCAAAGAAATACGCGATGACGTTGAGGTTGATCCGCATCTTCTTTCTGACACCAGGAAGTGATTTTAGAGCGGCTTTGAACCGTGGATCGTTCGGCGCACCATACGTCTCAAAAAAATTGAAGCGCTCCTGCCACTTGGCGCTGTACGTGCCAGTGCTGCGCGTCTGACCTGCTGTGCTCATGGTGCGGCTCCTGATGTTCCATGGGGTGATGTTTTTCTTCCGGGAAATCCTGAGTTCTGGCGTTTTTACGATCAGGATGCGGAGTGTATGGAGTTTTCGGGTGGTGTACTACGCGACCGCGTGACCTAGGCGCTAAATCGCCACAATTTTCCAACTTTCAACATGATAGGCAGCCATTGCCTGAAGCCGCTCGTTTTTTCTGGGCAGGTTGCTGCCAGATTATGGACTGTAGCGGCTGATCCCTCCTATGACCGGACGTGTATCAACCATCTTGCGAAGCGCATCAGGTTCAATGCTGTGCTTCCAGGATACTGATCGTTGGATTCTGGTAACTCTCGTCAATGGCGACTCCCATTTCCTTCAATCGGCTTTCCGCGGTCGCACGTTGCGATGCCAGCTTTTTCAGTAGGTCGGGCAGCAGCTCTTTCATGCGATCGCGATCAGATGAATCAAAATACTCTGAAAAAAATCTTTTTTCGGATTTGAAAGTGAGCGTAAAAAGATAGGTTCCGGTTTTAGAGGGTTCTTTTTCACTGTCTTCCCGTTGAATACTTACTGTAAGATATTCATTGCCACGGTAAAATGACCAATCGCTAAAGATGGGCATTGACCGCCATAGCTCTTCGGGTAAGCGTATTGAAGGATCACTCCAGGGGCCTGTCATAACAGGCTTGCCGAGCACTTCATTCACCGTGCCAAGTTTGCTTAATTCTGTTCCGGAAATTCGTGGTTCACCGAGGCGTATATACCGTTTCCAACCCGCATGCTGGAGTGACGTCAGCAGCTCATAAAACTTTGATTCCGCTTCGGTGTGTAATGAGTCCTCGGGTACTTCGAGGGGGTTCAGACTGATCAGCTCGATTTTTTCGTCGTCCTGAGTATAGATCGGTACTGAAAAAGCAAAGACTCGCTGGATTTCAAATCTGGATTTTTCGCCACCTAACGTAATGGTCAGAAAATTTCCGCTACGTACGGGTTGTCGATACCGATACCAGCACAGCTCAGAGTCACAGTCACTGGAAAGATCTGATCCTAGATTTTTCTTGGTGGTCTCGATGGTATCTCCAAGCCATAATTGCACCGCGCTGTTTTTTGGCATGTTATCCCAGCATCCAGAGAGTAAAAGAAAGGTCAGGCATAAAGCAAATTTCATGTTCGCTCGTTCCAGGTGGAAATTGTACTGATTGCCGAGGTCATATAGGACGCTGAAGAAAACATTTTCTCGTGATAACTGTTCGCAATTTCGGTAATAAAGACCATTCGGTCAATTTTGTCATAAAGCTCTCCCTTGGTCATGACTTTGTCTAGCACTTTTGTGTTTGTTTCACATGCCGTACTTAATGCAGCCAGGCGGCGTGGTACCCCCCAGTTGCCCTCGACCACAGCCTGGGCGTCCAGTAATCTTCGAAAAACGACGTCTTCGTAAATAAGTGGTTGTAAAATCTTGACTTGCTCGTGGTTGGCGATAGCCATTAAAGATTGATACTGAAGCGCCCGTCGGTCTGATACCGTCGTCATGCTTTCAGTTTTCTTTATGAGTTCAAAGCCCTGTTTGAGGTAGGGGGTAACTTTGAGGTTGTTGATTTTTGGTACGGCAGCACTAAACCAGGGGAGCTTTTTAAAGCTTGCTTGAAAGTTATCTTCACAGTCTCCAATACTTCGACTGTCTATGCATTCAAAGAACTGCTCTGGGTAGTTTATATAAAACCAATGCCAAACAAAAATATCTTGAAAAAGCCAAAAATTCCCCATGCCTAAAAACTGTTTTGACAAGTCCAGCGATAGGTCCATTAACGGAACCGCTCTCATCTTAGTGTGGGTCGTGTAGTCCAGCGCACACATGACCTGCTTGCTGGCGAATGCTGCCAACCCGGTCCAGTAGAATCGTCCTTTTAACTCAGGTTTTCCTTTGGGCTCAAGCTCAAGATAGATTCGAGCGTAATTACCTGCGATACGCGCAGCACGCGTGCTGAAGTCGCTTATCAACTGGTAACGGGGTGGTTGCTGGTAAGCAGCGCGTGTCTGTACGCTCAACCGCCTTACGGCAACTTGCTGACCGATAGACCATAATTGCCTACACTTTGGGTTCAGATCGTTGATCGAGCAAGCATGAGTGTTAAATTTAAAGTCATTCTTCATGATTTTTTACTCGGAGAATATTCGTCCGATCCTGGGGGCACGATCAACTCGTCAGGCACAAGCGTAACCTTGCCATTACCAGGCTTGTCACGAAAAATCCGTGGAATGTTACCGTCTTGGTCGGTAAAAAATACTTTCTTGCCTTCGTCAGGAATATCAACCTCGACCGCGACATCCTCAAGCGGTACACCGTGCGTGGTCATGAGGCGATTTTGCTCGTCATACAGCCCTGCGGGTACTGCGATGGGAAGCTCCTTATTTGCATAGTCCATGCTTGCGGGACCGCTGAGGGTCTTTTTGGCACCTTTGATGTCTATTGTGCCTGGCGCATGCACCTCGATATTGCCGCGTATGATCCTGATATAAGCGCCGCCACTGGTGAGCAAAATTTCCTTCTGTGCAGACATTTCCACTAGCTGTGCAAGAGAGGTGATTTTCATGCCCTGCTGCGCCGTCAACTCCATCGCATCACTTTGCGCCTGTAGCTCAATCTTGCCCTTGGCAGCAAACAACTTGGCCCCGGCGTTCTGCGCAAACAGGCTGATGCTTTGCGCGACGCTGGCCAGCAGGGATTTGCCGCTAGCAATGCTGACGTCTTCGCCGGTGCTCAGGGTCAGGTGCTTGCCGCTGTGCAGGTGGGTGCTTTTCGGCGTGGCGGTGGCGATGTCGGCAGGGGAGGAGGCGATCAGCAATGGCTGCTGGTAACCCGGTGTCTTGCCTCGTCCGCCGCTGCGGATCGCCCAGGCGGTATCGCCGCCGTTGCGTTGCTGTTCACCGGGCCCTTGGCTCGGGGCGCCGTCGTCGCTGCCGTAAGTCACGTCGGCATCGCTGTTGAGCTGGGTGAGGCTGTCCAGGCCTTCCTGCATGGGCAGGGCGTTGTGCTGTTGCGCGGTGTCGGACAGGGTCTTGACGCGTTGCTCACTGTTTTTCAGTTGCTGCTGCGCTTCGCTGGCATCGATCTGTGCGCCCTGTGCGCCGCTGCGTTTCCAGGTGCTGAGGTACAAACCCTGCTGGGCGCGCAAAGCACCGTAAGCATCGGTGCGCAATTCAAACCCGGTACCGCGCAGGCCTCCGCGATTGTTGCCGCGCTGGTCGATCAGGTAACCAAGGTTAAGCTGGGTATGCCCGTGGCTGCTGTGGATCTGGGTGCGGACCTGGCCGGTCGAGTCGTCCATCACCCACTGGTTGAAACCACCGCCGCCGACTTCCTTGCTTTTGTAGCCTGCCATCAGACCGCTGGAGTGCCAGGCGGGTTTGTGACCGCCGTAGACCTGGCCCATGACCAGTGGCCGATCAATGTCGTTATCCAGGAAGGTGATAACCACCTCTTCGCCGGCACGCGGCACATGCACACTGCCCCAGTCCGGTCCGCTGCTCGGTTGCATCATGCGCAGCCAGCAGGAGCCCAACTCGCCATCCTGAGACA
>NZ_JAWHPK010000020.1:0-134072 GCF_032587795.1 Pseudomonas syringae group sp. 247E2
AGATCTGTGATGCGGAGCGTCACGCACGGCATTCCCACGCTGGAGCGTGCGGAACGATAATCCTGTAACTATCGTGCGGCGGTCCGCGTCGCATGCAGTTCTGGACGCTCTGCGTCCGATCCTGACTGTGCGGTGCGGCGCAGATTTGTGACGCGGAGCATCACACCCGGCATTCCCACGCTGGAGCGTGCGGAACGATAATCCTGTAACTATCGTGCGGCACTCCGCGTCGCATGCCGTTCTGGACGCTCTGCGTCCGATCCCGACTGTGCGGCGCGGCGCAGATTTGTGACGCGGAGCGTCACGCCGGCATTCCCACGCTGGAGCGTGCGGAACGATCACCTCAACTATGACTATCGTGCGACGCTCCGCGTCGCATGCCGCTCTCGACGCTCTGCGTCCTCTTTACCTATGACAGCCCTGCATCCACCAGCCACTGCTCCAGCCCTTCCAGGTCGGGGATGCGCGCGACGGTTTCGCCGATCTGTACGGCAGCCAGCTCCAGTTCGGCCAGTGGGACGTCGACGTAGCTCAACTGGCTGTCGACTTTGCACGAGCGCGGAATGCCTTGGGTGAGCAACGCGATGAACCTGACGTCGTTACGCCCGCCCAGTGCATTGAGCACTACAATCCGGGCCCGGCCACCCACGCGGGTGCGGCCTCCGCAGGCGGCTTCGAAACTGAGCAACGGCAAGGTCAGCTCGCGCCAGCTGATCGGTCCCAGATACCACTCGGGAGCGCCCGGCTCTGCGCTGCAGTCCTGGTAGTCGATCAACTCGGCGACCGCGACGTTGGGCAGCAGCAAATGCCGGTCACTCAACGGCAGCAGCAGGCCGGTCAGGCTGGTCAGGCGACTGGTCTGGAACGTACCTTCAGACATGCACCTGACTCCAGTAAGCAATACTCTCCAGCAACACGGTTTCCTGATAAGGCTTGCTCAGGTACTCGTTGACGCCCACCGCCATGGCCCGATCCCGGTGCTTCTGGCCCGAGCGGGAAGTGATCATGATGATGGGCAGTTCCTTGAGCTGTTCGTCCTGGCGGATCTGGCTGGCTACTTCAAAGCCGTCCATGCGCGGCATTTCGATATCCAGCAGCATGATGTCAGGCGTGTGCTCCTGCAACAGGGTCATGGCGTCAATCCCGTCCTTGGCGGTCAGCACATGCATGCCGTGGCGCTCAAGCAATCGGCTGGTGACTTTGCGTACCGTCACCGAATCGTCCACCACCATCACCAGCAACGGCCTGGCGTGCTCGGCTTCGTGGTAGACAGGCGCCAACCCTCTGAAAGGCAAGCCCTGCAAGGTACGAATCTGCGCCATCAAGTCGAGAATCAGGACCACACGCCCATCACCCAGAATAGTCGCACCGGAAATGCCCTGCACCCTTGAGAACTGCGTACCAAGGCTCTTGACCACAATTTCGCGTGAACCTGCCAGCGCATCGACCTGCACCGCCACCCACTGATCCTGCAAATGCACCAGCAATACAGGCAGCGGCTGCAATTGCCCGGCCAGTCTGGGCGGGCTGCTGCCCAGCAATTCGCCCAGATAGCGCAGCTCGTAACTGCGTCCGCCATATTGATAGCGCGGCGGGGTGGTCTGGTAATAGCCGTCCAGCTCATTGGCCATGACACGCACGATGCCATCGACGGTATTGAGCGGTACCGCATACTGTTCTTCGCCGCACGTCACCATCAACGCCCGGTTGACCGACACCGAAATCGGCAGCCGGATACGGAAGCGCGTGCCCTTGCCAGGCACCGAGTCGATGACCATCGAGCCGCCCAGTTGTTTGACCTCGGCATGCACCACATCCATCCCGACGCCACGTCCGGAAATCTGGGTGATGATCTCGCTGGTGGAAAACCCCGCCTGCAGAATGAACGGCAAAACCTCATGGTCGGACAGATCGGCATCCGGATGGATCATGCCGCGTTTGATGGCCTTGCGGCGCACGGCCGCCAGGTCGACACCCGAGCCGTCATCGCTCAACTCGATCACCATATCGCCGCCTTCGTACATCAGCTCAAGGCTGATATGGCCCTGCTCCGGCTTACCGGCAGCGATGCGTTTTTCGGTGCTTTCCAGGCCATGATCAACAGCGTTGCGCAGCATGTGCTCCAGCGGCGCGACCATCCTTTCCAACACATTTCGGTCCATTTCACCGTCGGCATTGCCGACCTCGAAATGGACCTTCTTGTGCAGTTCCGAGGCAACCTGGCGCACCACGCGACGCAAACGCGGCACCAGGCGTTCGAACGGCACCATGCGCGTACGCATCAGGCCTTCCTGCAACTGGGTGTTGACCCTGGCCTGTTGCGACAGCAGCGTTTCAGCGTCGCGGGCCCGCGCACCGAGGGTTTCCTTGAGGTCCATCAGGTCGGAGGCAGACTCGAAAAGCGCACGCGACAACTGTTGCAACTGCGAATGGCGGTCCATTTCCAGCGGGTCGAATTCCTCATAACCCAGCCGCTCGGCCTGAACCTGCTCGCGACTGAGAATACGGCCTTGGGTTTCCATATCCAGGCGACGCAATTGATCGCGCATCCGCTCGATAGTGGTTTCAACTTCCAGCAGCGCGACCTGCGAATCCAGAATCTGCTGTTCGATCCGCCCACGGAAAATAGACGTTTCACCGGCCAGGTTGACCAGGTCTTCCAGTTGCTCGGCGGGCACCTTGACCATTTCCGGCCCACTGCGCTCGACCTCGCCGTCAGCAGCAGGCGCGACGGCCACCACGGACTCAGAAGCGACTTCAAAGGCTTGCGCAACCACCGGCTCGCCCACCGGTTGATCGCTGGCCAGTCTGCGGATGCTTTCAATCAGCAGCGAGGCATCAGGCAGCGGCTTTTCGTTACGCACTGCGTCGAGCATATCGGCCAGTACATCGTGACCGCTCTGCAACAGGCTGATCGTCAATGGCGCAGGCTGCAGGTTGCCGGCAGAAAGCCCTTCATAAAGCGTTTCCAGCTCGTGGGCCAGATCGCCTATCGGGGCGATTTCGACCATCCGCGCGCCGCCCTTGAGGGTGTGCAGGTCACGCAACAGGTTTTCGACTTCCAGCAGGTTGTGCGGATCAGCCTGCCAGCGGGCCAGTGCCGCGCCCGAGCTTTCGATAATGTCGAAACCCTCCTCAAGGAAGACTTCACGCAGCTCGGTGTCATGTTCAGGAGGATCTTCGCTGGCCGCTGGCGGTGCCTGCACATCAGACCCTGAGCTCTCGAGCGTGCGGCAGCGGCCCAGCGCTTCGATCAAGGCCGAGGGGTCACTGAGCGCTTCCTGCCGATACAACTGCTCCAGCAGAATCGCCAGGTGGTCGTGACTCTCATGCAGCAGCTCGGCCAGCGCTGGCGAATGGTTGAAGCGCCGGTCGATCAAGCCTTCGTAGAGGTTTTCCAGTTCGTGGGCAAGGTCGCCCACCTCGGCCACCTCGGCCATCCGCGCGCCGCCCTTGAGGGTGTGCAGGTCGCGCTGCAGTGAGGCCAGCGGCGCGGAGTTTTCCGGATCAGCCAGCCAGCGCTGTAATGCCTGACCGGCGCTGTCGAGGATATCGACAGCTTCTTCCAGAAATATCTCGACGATCTCGTCGTCAGGGCCAGCAGTTTCAGCATGCTCAGCCTCACTGGCCAATTGCTCGGTGGCCGCGTTGAGTTCGGTAACGCTCAGGGTCCGATGGCCATCGCTCTTGACCAGACCGGTCGCCGAAGGGTCCAGCGCCTGATCCAGCAACTGGTTCAAGGCTCGCACGCACTCGGGACGTGGTTCGACGTCCTGACCGGCAGCCACCTGATCAAGCATATTGATCAACGCTTCGTGGGCGCTCTCTGCTGCATCGAAAAAGCGTTCGCTGACCGCCAGGCTGCTTTCCTCGACCGCCCCGTATAGGTCGAGCAAGGCTTCGCAGAGCTCATCGACCTGCGGCAGATCGGCCAGATGCGCGCCATGCCCCAGCGTAGTCAGTTCATCGAGCAACGCGCTCAGCTCCTGACGTTCGCCCGGGTGCTGACGCCAGCGCCGCAACAGGTTTTCCGCGTCCAGCACGATATCCATGCCTTCGGCCAGAAAGCCGGCAAGCAGCGTGGGATTACGCTTGATCCGTAGGCCACTGTCCGACTCGCGCAGCACCACAGTGAGCCGCTCGTTGAGTAGCGCCAGGGCCGCTTCGATCAGCTGCGCAGCACCCGCAATGGCTGCCAGCGGGGTTGTGTCGAGTTGCTTGAGCCCGTCGTGCAACAACGGTTCTGCGCTGCGCAGCAGAGCGAGTTCGGGCGCGCCGATGTCGATAAGGTTGGCTTTGTATTCACGCACCAACTGGTCGAGCGGGCTGGCCAGTTCGGCAATCGGCAACACACCGGCCATGTGCGCGCTGCCTTTGAGGGTGTGCAGCGCACGCAGCACTGCGTCGCTGATTGAAGGCGATGCCGATTGTTCGGCGTTGTCGAGGAAGCGACCCAGGGTATTCAGATGCCCGAGCGCTTCCTGACGGAAAATTTCCAGCAATTGCGGATCAAGCGCTTCGACCGGCACAGATTCACCGGTTGCGGGCAGTGCCGGCAGCTCAAGTCCATTGGCCAGCGCATGGGCACGGGCCGCCAGCAGGTCGACATCGTTACGCTGGCGCTGCGCATCCTCGGCGAAATCGCGAATCACCGACGGCAGCAGCGTCAGCACTTCGCTCATCAATTGCTGAACTTCAAGACCCGCCAGCACATCGCCTTCCAGCACCCGGTTGAGCAGGTTCTCCACCGACCAGGCCAGTTCGCTGAGAATCAGCGCACGCACCATCCGGCCGCTGCCCTTGAGGGTATGAAACGCCCGGCGCACTTCGGTCAGTGCGGTGCTGTCCCAATGGCCGCCGCTGCCCAGCGAGGCAAACCAGCGCGGCAGATACTCGCGCAATGCGTCGAGCACCTCGTCTGCCTCTTCCAGAAAGACTTCGCGCAACTCGTCGTCCACCGCCTCTTCGTCTGCCGAGGGCGGCAACAGGCTGGTGGGCACGTTGCGGGCAGGCGGATTGACTGCCGACACCGGGCTGGCGAGGACCTGGGCAATGGTTTGCGCAGGGCTGACCAGCGCCTTGCGATCATCCAGTTCCAGCAACTCATCCTGGGTGATGATTTCTTCCAGCAGCGGCACTTCAAGGGTGTCGGCAGCGGGCGTATAGCCCAACCGCGCCAGGCTTTGCTGAGCCATGTCGAGGACCTGATCACCCGGCGCTTCATGGTCTTCGAGCATGCGCTCCAGGTAATACTCGATGCCAGTAATTGTATCGGCCAGGCAATCGAGCTGAACCCAGCTGGGACGGGTTTCGTCCACCAGCAGGTGTTCCTGAATGTATTCGTTGCAGGCGGCCAGCAGGCTGGCAGCACGGGCCAGCGGGATCATCGCCAGCGCACCGCGAACCTGCACGATCAGCGCGCAAAGCGGGTCGAGCCGCTGGCGGTCCCACTCACCGTCGATGTAATCGAGGATCACGTCCTTGGCCTGCTGCAACACCGTGCGGGCTTCGCGAATCACCAGTTGATGAATTTGCGTCAGGTCAGTGGTCGGCAGGCGGCTTTCTTCACGGCTGGTCTGTTCGTTGCTCCCGGCCATGCCCGCGAGGGTCGATTCGACGTAGAGCAAGGCGCCCGCGACATCCATCAGCGCGCCGTCGCTGGGCTCGCGCTGCCCCTGCGCCAGCCCCAGAACGACAGAAAGCTGATCGATGATCACCTTGCGCGGCTGGCCGAAGCCAAGCACTGCAAGGGTATCGGCGATCTGCCGCAGCGGCGGCAGCAGCGCGTTGAGTTCACTGACATGCTGGCGGTCACCGCGCACGAACACGTCAAGCCGTTCCTTGACCCGGACCAGCCCTTCGCACAGGGCTACGATTACCGAGCGCATGGCGTCGCGGTCCGGCCCGGCCATGCGTGCGCGTTCTTCATTGACCACATCGTTGCCGGGCAAGGCATCGGCCAGCGCGTACTGGTCTTTGAGGTCGAGCATCTTCGGTGCCAGGCTGTCGGACTTGGCGATGTAGAACAGCAGGCTTTTCAGCAGCTCTTCGGGGGCCGGCTGATTGATGCCGGTCACGCCCTGCTCGGCCAGCCGCTTGAGTTCCTTGTCGGCATCCTTCAGCAGGCTGCGCAGGGCCGGGCTGTTGGTGAAGTTGCCGTTGAGCATGGTTTCGACCAGCGCCGAGGCGATTCGCCAGAGCGGACCGAGCGGCGCGTCCTCGCATAACTGCTCCAGCCGGGCAAACACCTTGGCCATGTAACCGAGCTGGGTCTGAACACCCTGCTCGCGCATCAGGCCCGCCAGCGCCGCCTGCAAGGTCTGACGCAGCTTGCGCAGCAGGTTGGGCAATTCAGGGGTATTGCGCCGCGCCAGTTCCTGGTCATCGAGCGCAGGAACGACGACCAGTTGCGGGGCGAACAGGCTGGTTTCCGAGAGCAGACTTTCGCCCCGCGCACTGCGCAGGTCATTGAGCAACGGCAACACCACCAACGGCAGGTCCCGGCGCGCAGAGTGGATACGTTCCAGATAAACCGGCAACTGACTCATGGCCTGAATCAGCAGTTGCTCGGACTCCACCGGATGGCTGACACGGTTCTGCTGGACTGCCAGCGCCAGTTGCTCGATTTCCTCGGCCAGCAACGCCGCGCCGTAAAACTCGATCATCTGCAGGCTGCCGTGAACCTGATGCACCAGGTTCAGACATTCGGCCATCGCCGCGCTGTTGGCCGGGTCTTCAATGAAGGCATCCAGCTCGTTGCGGGCCTGGCGCAGCGTTTCGGCGATTTCGCCCTTAAGCCATTCAAGGGCCACGTAATCGTGACGATCAGCCATGACGAGTACCGCCTGTTACCCAATCAAGGTTGTTCATTGGTTGTACATCATCCGGCTTTCTTCGATGACGGCAGGGCAAAACCCGATACCGAGCGCCGCATTTCGCTGGCCATTTTTGCCAGATTGCCGATGCTTTCGGCCGTGGCCGAGGTGCCCGAGGTGGTCTGCGAGGTGGTCTGCTGAATGACAGTCATGATCTGTGAAATCTGACCGGCCGACTCGGCCTGCTGGTGAGCGGCATCGGTGATACTTTCGATCAGTTCGGCCAGCACTCGGGAAACACCTTCGATTTCGCCCAGCGCCACCCCGGCGTCCTGCGCCAGTCGTGCGCCGCGTACCACCTCGCTGGTGGTCTGCTCCATGGAGATGACCGCCTCGTTGGTGTCGTTCTGAATGGCCCGCACCAGCGTTTCGATCTGCTTGGTGGCAGACGACGAGCGCTCGGCCAGCCGCTGTACTTCGTCAGCCACCACGGCAAAGCCACGTCCGGCATCACCGGCCATCGAAGCCTGAATGGCCGCGTTGAGGGCCAGAATATTAGTCTGATCGGCAATATCGTCGATCAGACTGACAATATCGCCGATTTCCTGAGAAGACTCACCCAGGCGCTTAATACGCTTGGACGTGTCCTGAATCTGTTCGCGAATGTTGTCCATGCCGTGGATGGTGTTGTGTACGACCTCGTTGCCCTTGTTGGCAATCGCTACGGAGCGCTCTGCCACCGCCGAGGATTCCGATGCATTGGTCGATACCTGATCGATGGACGCTGCCATGTCGTTGATTGCCGTCGAAGCCGCGCTGATCTGCAGCGCCTGATGCTCGGAGGCGGCAGACAATTGCATGGCCGTGGCCTGCGTTTCGGTAACGGCAGCAGCAACCTGTTCGGCCGTCAGGTTGATGGTCACCACCAGCTCGCGCAACTGGTCGATGGAATAATTGATGGAATCGGCAATCGCGCCGGTGAAATCTTCGGTCACCGAGGCCGTCACCGTCAGATCACCGTCAGCGAGGTTTTCGATCTCGTCCAGCAAACGCATGATCGCGGTCTGGTTACGCTCGCTCTTCTGTGCGGTTTCGCGCAACTGGCGGTTGGTCTCGCGGACCATGACCAGACCGATAAGGATGATCGACATCAGCGCCAGCAAGCCCAGTACATAGCCACCGATGGTATTCACAGTACGGCGCTTGGCCATGTTTTCCAGGCTGTTGGTGAGTACCGAGGTTTCATCCAGCAGGGTCTGTGAGGTGTTGAAAATGTTTCCGGACGCCTCACGCACCTGATACAGCTCGGGCGAGGTTTCAAGAATCTCGTCCACCGAGCCGGACACAAACTCGAACAGCTCGGCAATTTCCGCCAACCGTGCACGGGCATCGCGGTCTTCGACCTGGGAGATTCGCAGCGTGGCGTTGCCCTCCAGCATGCCGTTGAGCACACGACCAAACTGGCTGGCGTCGCGGCCAAACGCATCGGCTGCCTGCACCGCTGTTTCGTCACCGGCCAGCACGGTATTGACCGAGCCGAGGATTCGTTCTGCGAGCAGCGCCTGACGCTGCGCAACCACCACCTGCGCAGCCGGCGCACGGCTTTGCAGAAGGCTTTCCACGACTTTTTCGTATTCGGCCTGCAATTGCGGGATGGTTTCGGCCAGTGTCGCAGCCACCTGATGCAGCGACAAAACCGTCTGTTCGCTGGCCAGAATCACATCGGTACTTTTGCGCAGCCCTTCCCAGTCGCGCTGAACGGTGCGCAATTCGTCGCGTATCAGATCAGGAGCCGCAGGCAGCCCGGTGGCCGGATCGCCTTTTCTCAGGTAGCCCCAGCGCACGTCGAAATCGTTGCGCGCATCGGCCAGCAGCTTGAACGCCTGGGTTTTACCGGCGGCCGCTTCGGTGGCGTTTTTCGCGATGCGCTGGGATAACACGCGTAGCTCACCAGCATGCCCGATGTACTGTTTGTCGTAGTTCGATTGAGTGTTGAGATAGGCGAAGTTGGCGAACAGCAACATGATGAAAACGATGAGCGCGACAAACAGCAGAATAATCTGCGTCCGGCTACGCGCGCCTTCCCTTGATCTGCCTGTATTACTCATTAATCAGGCCCCCGCCTGGATCAATTGTGAAACAAAACAAACCAGAGCCTAAGATGCCAGGTCCATGAAGTCTGCAGACTGCACCAGCGCCCACGGACTGAATATCTGCCACGCCTGCTCGCGAATGAACTGCCCGCGCAAGAACGGCGCGATACCTTGATCGATGTCTTGTGATGTCTGGGGTATGAGGCTCAACTGACTGAAACGTTGCATGCCGAACACCTCATCGACCAGCAGACCGGCGAACACATCGTTGTGCTCGACAACCAGCACCCGGCGCTGTTTGCGCGCGGGGGTCAGTTCGTGGCCGAAAAACCCGCATAAATCCATGAGTGGTAACAATCGGCCGCGCAGATTGGCGATACCCGCCACCCAGAACTTCACGCCCGGCATCACTGCATGATGAGGCTCGTGAAGGATTTCGGCGATTTCGCCGATAGGTGCCACGAAGCGCTGCTCACCCATCCGGAAACCGATGCCGACCCAATCCTGCTGATGAGCTTCCTGCAGCGGCAGGCCCGCCGCCAGCGAACGACAGCGTCGATCCATATCAAGAAGCAGTTCAAAGGCGGTACGTGGCTCGGCCATGGCGATTCCGGCAATCAGCCGGCCAGCACCGCATTCAGGGTTTTCATCAGGGTTTCTTCATCCACCGGTTTGGTCAGGTAATCCCGCGCGCCCTGGCGTTTGCCCCAGACCTTGTCGGTCTCCTGATCCTTGGTGGTGATCATGATCACCGGGATCATGTTGGTGTCGGCATCCTTGGTCAGCTGACGCGTAGCCTGAAAGCCGTTGAGCCCGGGCATGACGATGTCCATCAGCACTGCATCGGGTTTTTCCTGACGGGCCAGAGCCACGCCATCAGCGCCATTTTCGGCCTTGAGCACTTCATGACCGTGCTTTTCCAGCATGCCGGTGAGTTTGTACATTTCAGTCGGCGAGTCATCGACGATCAATATTCGAGCCATGGGTGTTCCCCGTCAGGTTACGAGCGTGCCACATCGGGCGCGGGCGTCATGATATGTGTTGTTCTGCTGCGACGAAGCCCGGCACATGAGCCTTGATCGCGCTGAGCAGTTCTTCCTTGCTGAAAGGCTTTGTCAAAAACTGATCGGAACCGACAATCCGCCCCTTGGCCTTGTCGAACAGACCGTCCTTGGAGGACAGCATGATGACCGGCGTGGACTTGAATGCGCGGTTGTTCTTGATCAGCGCACACGTCTGATAACCGTCCAGACGCGGCATCATGATATCTACGAATATGATTCGTGGGTGGTTATCGGCAATCTTGGCCAGCGCGTCGAAACCGTCTATCGCAGTGATGACTTCACAACCTGCGTTTTTAAGCAGTGTTTCGGCGGTGCGGCGAATGGTCTTCGAGTCATCGATGACCATGACTTTCAAGGCGGAGGCGTGTTGTTCCATAGCTGCTCTTCCATCGCCGCAGCGAATTTTTGCGCATTCTGCGAGGCACTGGGAGCCTGACGGTATCGCTTCATTGATCCCCAAGGATCGAAAACCGGATGCCGAGCCTTTTTAGCATACTCTCCAGACTCAATCCATAAAGCGCACCGTGGCGGGCCTGCCCCTTGACCCGGAGCAAACGGAACGCCACCCTGATGCCAATTTTACGGCCGTTGCGGCCCTTACCGATCAGAGGATATTGCCCATGAGCGTTCGCCTAGGGATTGTCATGGACCCCATTGAGCGCATTTCCTATAAAAAGGACAGCTCGCTGGCCATGCTGCTTGCCGCCCAGGAACGCGGTTGGTCACTGTTCTATATGGAACAGAAAGACCTGTATCAGAACGCCGGCCAGGCCCGCGCGCGCATGAAGCCGCTCAAGGTGTTTGCCGATCCGGCCAAATGGTTCGAGTTCGAAGCCGAAGTCGACGCAGGTCTCGACGACCTGGACGTGATCCTGATGCGCAAGGACCCGCCGTTCGACATGGAATTCGTCTACGCCACCTACCTGCTGGAGCAGGCCGAGCGCGCTGGCGTGCTGGTCGTCAACAAGCCGCAGAGCCTGCGTGACTGCAACGAGAAGCTGTTCGCCACGCTGTTCCCCCAATGCACCCCGCCGACTCTGGTCAGCCGCCGCGCCGACATCATTCGCGAATTCGCCGAAAAGCACGGCGACGTCATCCTCAAGCCGTTGGACGGCATGGGCGGCGCGTCGATCTTCCGCCATCGGGCGGGCGATCCGAACCTGTCGGTGATCCTTGAAACCCTGACCGCTCATGGCACACAGCAAATCATGGCGCAGGGCTACCTGCCCGCCATCAAGGACGGCGACAAGCGCATCCTGATGGTCGATGGCGAACCAGTCCCGTATTGCCTGGCGCGCATCCCTGCCGCAGGTGAAACACGTGGCAACCTGGCCGCAGGCGGGCGTGGCGAAGCCCGTCCGCTGAGCGACAAGGACCGCTGGATCGCCGAGCAGATCGGCCCCACCCTGCGCGAAAAAGGCCTGTTGTTCGTCGGCCTCGACGTGATCGGTGAGCACCTGACCGAAATCAACGTCACCAGCCCGACCTGCATCCGCGAAATCGACAATGCTTTCGGCACCAATATTGGTGGCCTTTTAATGGATGCGATCGATAAGAAGCTGCAGGCGCGCAAGGGCTGATCAACGACTGACGCCGCTGGCCACGGATCAAACCGTGCGCCGCGGCGTCCCTTCGTCTGATCCGCAACAGAGCTTCGCCGTACATTGCGTTATCATGCGCCACCTGTAACACGACACGGATTTTGACATGCAGGCTGACGAGATGCTGAACCGCCAATGACATCCATGGCCAGAAACGACCTTCCCCTCGAACTCGCCAATGTGGGTGTGCGTCCTGCCGATCGCCTGGGCTTCACCATGATGATCGCGGCGCTGATCCACCTCGCGGTGATCCTTGGCGTGGGTTTCACTTATGTAAAGCCGGAGCAGATCTCGCAGACCCTGGAAATCACCCTCGCTACGTTCAAAAGTGAAGAAAAGCCTAAACAGGCGGATTTCCTGGCACAGGACGATCAGCAGGGCAGTGGCACGCTGGACAAGGCCGAAACGCTCAAGACCACCGAGCTGGCGCCGTATCAGGACACCAAGGTCAACAAGGTTACCCCGCCTCCGGCCAGCAAGCCGGTGGTCAAGCAGGAAGCGCCAAAGACTGCCGTCGCGACCACTGCGCCCAGCCAGCAGAAAACCGTCGCCAAGCGCGATGAAGTCAAGCCCGAGCCAACCACCAAGGCCGCACCGACCTTTGACAGCTCGGAGCTGAGCAATGAAATTGCCAGCCTGGAAGCCGAACTGTCGACCGAGCAGCAGCTTTACGCCAAGCGTCCGAAGATCCACCGCCTCAATGCGGCCTCGACCATGCGCGACAAAGGTGCCTGGTACAAGGACGACTGGCGCAAGAAGGTCGAGCGGGTCGGAAACCTGAACTATCCTGAGGAAGCACGGCGCAAGCAGATCTACGGCAATTTGCGACTTCTTGTGTCAATCAATCGCGACGGCTCGTTGTATGAAGTGCTGGTGCTTGAATCATCAGGGCAACCTTTGCTGGATCAGGCAGCACAACGAATCGTGCGTCTGGCGGCACCTTTTGCGCCGTTCACCGGCGATCTGGCCGACATCGACAGGCTGGAGATCATCCGCACCTGGAAATTTGCACGCGGCGACAAGCTGTCGAGTAATTGAATTTTTTGCAAACTGACACTCGACACGTACAAGTGTCAGTTGTCAGGCGCGCAAGGCAACGCCAAACTAGGACTCATGAAAAAAGTCTCCCCGAGTTATCTAAAGCACCAGTTCCTGATCGCCATGCCGCACATGCACGACGAGAACTTTGCTCAGACCTTGACCTACGTTGTCGAGCACAACGCCAATGGCGCAATGGGGCTGGTGATCAACCGCCCGCAAAGCCTGACCCTGGCGGATGTACTCGAACAACTGCGACCGGAGCTTCCTGCGCCCAAACGCTGCCAGGAAATCGCCATACATTCGGGTGGCCCGGTGCAGACAGATCGCGGCTTTGTCCTGCATCCCAGTGGCCAGACGTTTCAAGCCACAGTCAATCTTCCCGGCGGGATTTCGCTGTCGACCTCACAGGACGTGCTGTTTTCCATCGCCGATGGCTACGGGCCTGATCAAAATGTGATCACCCTCGGCTACGCAGGGTGGGACGCAGGCCAACTGGATGCGGAAATGGCCGATAATGCCTGGCTGACCTGCTCGTTTGACCCGGCCATCCTGTTCGATGTCGACAGCGAGCAACGCCTGGATGCGGCAGCCAGACGCCTGGGCATCAATCTCAACCTCATATCGACCCAGGCAGGACACGCTTGATGGCCGCTTTACGGCTGCTGCTGGGGATTGATTACGGCACCAAACAGATCGGCGTTGCGGTCGGTCAGGCCATTACCGGTCAGGCACGTGAACTCTGTACGCTCAAGGCGCAGAATGGCGTGCCGGACTGGGACAAGGTTCAGGCACTGATCAACGAATGGAAACCTGACGCCATCGTGGTCGGCCTGCCGTTGAACATGGACGGCACGCCCAGCGACATGAGCGCGCGCGCGGAAAAGTTTTCGCGCAAGCTCAACGGCCGCTTTGGTGTAACCGTCTACACCCATGATGAACGCCTGACCACCTTCGAAGCCAAGGGCGAGCGCATGGCTCGCGGCGGCCAGAAAGGCAGCTACCGTGATAATCCGGTGGATGCCATTGCTGCTGCGCTTCTTCTGCAAGGCTGGCTGGACGAGCACCCCGAGCTGTTGAATGTGTGACTTTTTCTGCCTTTATCGCTTCGAGATACCCGGATTCCACGTTATCGCTTGAGCATTGCGCCACGGACCGACGCTGCCCGAGCCTCTGAAGGAGCAACCATGAGCCTGCCCGATCCCGCCGAATTGATTCGTCAGATGGCCACTGACCTGAACGCTCACCTGAGCAAGCGCGGCATCAGCGATCCTCGTTTCATTGGTATCCGCACGGGCGGTGTATGGGTTGCCCAGGCGCTGCTCAAGGCACTGAACAACCCCGCTCCGCTCGGCACCCTGGACGTTTCTTTCTATCGCGATGACTTCAGCCAGAACGGCCTGCACCCTCAAGTGCGACCTTCGGACCTGCCGTTCGAAATAGAAGGGCAGCATCTGGTGCTGATCGACGACGTGCTGATGAGTGGCCGTACCGTCCGCGCCGCCCTCAATGAACTGTTCGACTACGGCCGCCCGGCCAGCGTTACGCTGGTCTGCCTGCTGGACCTGGACGCCGGTGAACTGCCGATCCGCCCGAATGTGGTTGGCGCGACTCTGTCGCTGGCACCCGATGAACGCATCAAGCTGTCCGGCCCCGAGCCGCTGGCGCTCGAACTTCAAGACCTCTCCACCGCCCTTTAAGAGTCCATTGCGATGACGCCTCTCGACGCCAAGCGCCCACTGCAGCTCAACCACCAGGGCCAGCTGCGCCATTTTCTGTCTCTGGACGGCCTGCCCCGCGAGCTGCTTACCGAAATTCTCGACACCGCTGACTCGTTCCTTGAAGTTGGCGCGCGGGCGGTGAAAAAAGTCCCGCTGTTGCGCGGCAAGACGGTGTGCAACGTGTTCTTCGAGAACTCCACCCGTACCCGCACCACCTTTGAACTGGCTGCGCAGCGGCTGTCGGCCGACGTGATCACGCTGAACGTCTCGACCTCGTCCACCAGCAAGGGCGAAACGCTGTTCGATACCTTGCGCAACCTTGAGGCGATGGCCGCCGACATGTTCGTTGTGCGTCACGCAGATTCGGGCGCTGCGCACTTCATCGCCGAACACGTATGCCCGGATGTCGCGATCATCAACGGCGGCGATGGCCGCCACGCACACCCGACACAGGGCATGCTCGACATGCTGACGATTCGTCGGCACAAGGGCGGCTTTGAAAACCTGTCGGTGGCCATCGTTGGAGACATCCTGCATTCACGGGTAGCGCGCTCCAACATGCTCGCGCTCCAGGCGCTCGGCTGCCCGGACATCCGCGTGATAGGGCCGAAAACCCTGCTGCCGGTCGGCGTCGAACAATATGGGGTGAAGGTCTACACCGACCTCAACGAAGGTTTGAAGGACGTGGACGTGGTCATCATGCTGCGCCTGCAACGCGAACGCATGACCGGTGGGTTGCTGCCCAGCGAAGGCGAGTTCTACCGTCTGTTCGGCCTGACCACCGCGCGCCTTGCGGCCGCGAAGCCGGATGCGATTGTCATGCACCCCGGCCCGATCAACCGCGGCGTGGAGATCGAATCGGCAGTGGCCGACGGCGCGCATTCGGTGATTCTCAATCAAGTGACCTACGGCATCGCAATCCGCATGGCAGTGCTGTCCATGGCCATGAGCGGGCAAAACGCACAACGTCAATTCGAACAGGAGAACGCCCAGTGAAGCTCAGCATCCTCGGCGCTCGCGTCATCGACCCGGTCAGCGGGATGGATCAGGTTACCGACGTGCATGTTGAAGCAGGCAAGCTCACCGCTATCGGTGCCGCCCCGGAGGGTTTCGAGCCCACCCAGATCATCGATGCTGCCGGACTGGTCGCAGCACCCGGTCTGGTCGACCTCAACGTGTCCCTGCGCGAGCCGGGCTACAGCCGCAAAGGCAGCATCGCCAGCGAAACCCGCGCGGCGGTGGCAGGCGGCGTGACCAGCCTGTGCTGCCCGCCGCAGACCAAACCGGTGCTCGACACCTCGGCGGTGGCCGAACTGATTCTGGACCGCGCCCGTGAAGCCGGTTTCAGCAAGGTGTTTCCTGTCGGCGCACTGAGCAAGGGCCTGGAAGGCGAACAACTGGCAGAGCTGATCGCCCTGCGCGACGCTGGCTGCGTGGCGTTCGGCAACGGTCTGAGCAGCTTCAGCAACACCCGTACGCTGTGCCGGGCGCTGGAATATGCGGCCACCTTCGACCTGACGGTGATTTTCAATTCGCAGGATCGTGATCTGGCCGAAGGCGGTCTGGCGCACGATGGCGCGACGGCGGCGTTTCTGGGTCTGGCGGGCATCCCCGAGACGGCCGAGACAGTGGCGCTGGCTCGCGACCTGTTGCTGGTCGAGCAAAGCGGTGTGCGCGCGCACTTCAGCCAGTTGACCAGTGCGCGTGGTGCGGCGCTGATTGCCCAGGCGCAGGCACGTGGTCTGCCAGTGACAGCGGATGTGGCGTTGTATCAGTTGATTCTGACTGACGAGGCGCTGATCGACTTCTCCAGCCTCTATCACGTCCAGCCACCGCTGCGCACCCGCGCCGATCGCGATGGCCTGCGTGAGGCAGTGAAGTCGGGTGTCATACAGGCGATTTCCAGCCATCACCAGCCACATGAGCGTGACGCCAAGCTGGCGCCATTCGGTGCCACGGAACCGGGAATCAGCAGCGTTGAGCTGCTGCTGCCGCTGGCCATGACGCTGGTGGATGACGGCCTGCTCGACCTGCCGACCCTGATCGCCCGCCTGAGCAGCGGCCCTGCCGCCGCCTTGCGCCTGCCAGCCGGCAAGCTCAGCGCAGGAGCGCCAGCGGATATCGTGCTGTTAGACCCTGCCGCCTCGACGGTTGCGGGCGAGACCTGGCTGTCAAAAGGCGAGAACTGCCCCTTCATCGGCCACTGCCTGCCCGGCTCGGTACGCTATACGCTGGTGGATGGACGGATCAGCTACAGCCGTTGAGGCACTACGCTCAGACCAACGAAGGATAGCGAGACCTCTGTAGGAGCGGACCGGGCGACGCTTCGCTTGTCCGCGAAGACAGTGTGTCAGTCGATGTATTCTCGGCGATCATAAAGCCCCCTTCGCGAACAAGTTCGCTCCCACGCCCTGCGGGCAGAAGCCCTGACGCTCTGCGTCCGCCGCTGAGCAAGCCTCACCCGCGCTGGGCGTTCTTCATCGAGATCTGGTCATTCAGGGTCCAGAAGTCATACAGAATCCCCAAGAGAAACAACCCGCCCGTGCACAGGTAGATAATGCCGGTGATCCACTTGCCCTGATACATGCGGTGTACACCAAACAGGCCCAGGAAGGTCAGCAGGATCCACGCCAGGCTGTAATCGGTGGAACCCGAGGTAAAGCGCAGGTCGGCTTCGCGGTCCATCGAAGGGATCAGAAACAGGTCAATCAGCCAGCCGATACCAAACAGACCGAACGTGAAGAACCAGAGGGTCCCGGTCACCGGCTTGCCGTAGTAAAAGCGATGCGCCCCCAGGAACCCGAAAATCCACATCAGGTAGCCCATGACCTTGCTGTGCGTGTCCGAACGATAGGCGTTCATTTTTACCCTCTTTGCGCTGATAGAAAAAAATACATAACAAATTTGTGACTTGGTTTCCCTCTTCCGACGTATGGCACACGAGGCGGTTTTATGCCGCCAAGCCCTTGTCGTTAAAGGGATTAGCAAGAAAAAAGAAAGAGTCTGTCGCATAAAACGCAATGATACCAGTGTGATGCGCTCGACAAATGGGGTCAGATTTTCCGAAAAAGCTGTTATAAAGTTGCGCGCTGACCACTACGAGCCCTGCCGAATGCGTCCTTTTTTCAAGACATGGCTAACCATTTGCCTTTTTATGCCACTGGCCGCCCACGCCACCAATCGTGAGCAACAACTTCCTGCGAGCTTCACGGGCTACACCGCCAAAAGTCACTCTTCACCGGCACTCGCGACTCGCAATGCACCTCAGGAAGCCACACCAGTATCCGTTCACCCCAAAAATGCCCGCGCCTCCAAGCCGGTTTCACGCAAGAACGCCAGCAAGGCCACCTTGCAGGCGTCGGCTGCTGTACCTGCCAAGCAGGGCAATGCCGTCGTGAAACGCGCCTTGCAGGCTGTCGGTACGCCTTACCGCTGGGGCGGCACCACGCCCGGCAAGGGACTGGACTGCAGCGGGCTGGTCAAATATGCCTACACGGATGTCCGTGAGGTCGACCTGCCACGCACCTCCAATGCCATGGCCCAGGGTCATGGTCAGACGGTGGATCGCAAGGATCTGAAACCCGGTGACCTGCTGTTCTTCAATATCAAGAGCCGCAACATCAACCACGTCGCCATTTACCTGGGCGACAACAAGTTCGTTCATGCGCCGCGCCGTGGCAAGGCGGTAACTGTCGATACGCTGAACAAACCGTATTGGAACAGTCACTACAAGATCGCCAAGCGCGTTCTGCCAAAACAGCCCGGCCAGATGCGTGTGGTTCAGCGCTGATACTGGCGTGAATCCGCAGTCCGCAAGCTGCATCTGAAAAAGGGGTCTTGAACGCGTTCAAGACCCCTTTTTCGTTCCTGCAGCCTCCCTGCGATCAGAAGTTATCCGGCACCTTGGCACGTTCGCGCGCGCTTTCGCGGGTGATCAGCCCCTTCTTCACCAGATCGGCCAGGCACATGTCCAGCGTCTGCATACCCAGCGAACCGCCGGTCTGGATAGACGAATACATCTGCGCCACCTTGTCCTCGCGAATCAGGTTACGGATGGCCGGGGTGCCCATCATGATTTCATGCGCTGCCACGCGTCCGCCGCCGACCTTCTTGAGCAGCGCCTGCGAAACCACGGCGTGCAATGACTCGGAGAGCATCGAGCGAATCATCGATTTTTCCTGCGCCGGAAACACATCGACGATCCGGTCGATGGTCTTGGCTGCTGACGTGGTGTGCAGCGTGCCGAATACCAAGTGGCCGGTTTCAGCGGCGGTGAGCGCCAGGCGAATGGTCTCCAGGTCACGCATCTCACCGACCAAAATCACGTCCGGGTCTTCACGCAACGCCGAGCGCAGCGCCTCCGAGAAGCCCAGTGTGTCGCGGTGCACCTCGCGCTGGTTGACCAGGCACTTCTTCGACTCGTGAACGAATTCGATCGGGTCCTCGATGGTCAGGATGTGGTGATGCTTGTTGCAATTGAGGTAGTCAATCATCGCCGCCAGCGTCGTCGACTTGCCTGAGCCGGTCGGCCCGGTGACCAGAATCAGGCCGCGTGCCACGTCGGTAATCTTCCGAAACACACTGCCCATCCCCAAGTCTTCCATGCTCAGGATTTTCGAGGGAATGGTACGAAACACCGCGCCTGCGCCGCGATTCTGGTTGAAAGCGTTGACCCGAAACCGCGCCACGCCCGGCACTTCGAAAGAAAAGTCGGTTTCCAGCCGTTCTTCGAAGTCCTGCCGTTGCTTGTCGTTCATGATGTCGTAGATCAGCGCCTTGACCTCTTTGGCGTCCAGCGGGGGCAGGTTGATACGCCGCACATCGCCGTCGACGCGGATCATCGGTGGCAGACCTGCAGAGAGGTGCAAGTCCGACGCGCCCTGTTTGGCACTGAAGGCCAGCAGCTCGGTAATATCCATACAGCTCCTCAATCACATAGAATGCCGCAGACTTTAGCCCTGCTGGCGCAAATCAATGTCCACGATAGCAGCGAACATTTCAACGCTCGAACAACGAATTCGCGACGCAGCCCTCGCCGCCAACCGCGAACCGGCGT
Organism: Pseudomonas syringae group sp. 247E2; assembly: GCF_032587795.1. Taxonomy (NCBI): domain Bacteria; kingdom Pseudomonadati; phylum Pseudomonadota; class Gammaproteobacteria; order Pseudomonadales; family Pseudomonadaceae; genus Pseudomonas; species Pseudomonas syringae group sp. 247E2. Next base: position 19,389 of record NZ_JAWHPK010000020.1, read on the forward strand.
CCGTCGGCCTGCTGGCGGTGAGCAAAACCAAGCCCGCCGGCGACTTGCGTGAAGCTTACACCGCAGGCTTGCGCAACTTTGGCGAAAATTATTTACAGGAAGCATTGGGCAAACAGCTCGAACTGAGCGACCTGCCCTTGTGCTGGCACTTCATCGGCCCCATTCAATCGAACAAGACGCGCGCTATCGCCGAGAACTTCGCCTGGGTACATTCCGTGGACCGCCTGAAAATCGCCCAACGCCTGTCCGAGCAACGCCCCGAGGCGCTTGAACCACTGAACATCTGCATTCAGGTGAACGTCAGTGGCGAAGCCAGCAAGTCGGGCTGCACGCCTCAGGACCTGCCGGCACTGGCCGCCGCCATCATCGCCCTGCCGCGACTGAAGCTGCGCGGCCTCATGGCGATCCCCGAGCCCACAGACGACCCTGCGGCTCAGCATGCCTCGTTCGCCGCTGTGCGCACGTTGCAGGAGCAATTGAACCTGGCGCTCGACACACTTTCCATGGGCATGAGCCACGACCTGGAAGCCGCCATTGCACAAGGCGCAACCTGGGTGCGTATCGGCACAGCTCTCTTTGGCGCCCGCGACTATGGTCAGCCATAACCTTCCCCATAAGGACCCCTTCATGAGCAAGACTCGTATTGCCTTCGTCGGTGCCGGAAACATGGCTGCCAGCCTGATCGGCGGCCTGCGCGCCCAAGGCGTGGACGCGGCACTGATCTGTGCCAGCGCGCCGGGTGCCGAAACCCGCGAACGCATCGCCAACGATCATGGCATCCAGGTATTTGCCGACAACGCCGAGGCGATCAAGGGCGCAGATGTCGTGGTGCTGGCGGTCAAGCCGCAGATGATGAAAAACGTCTGCCAAGCGTTGAAGTCCAGCCTTGAAGCCAATCAGTTGATTGTTTCGGTCGCAGCCGGCATTACCTGCGCCAGCCTGACTCAATGGCTTGGCGATCAGCCGGTGGTGCGCTGCATGCCCAATACCCCATCACTGCTGCGTCAGGGTGCCAGCGGGCTGTATGCGACCGACAAGGTCACTGCCGAACAACGCGAGCAGGCCGAGCAACTGCTGTCGGCCGTCGGTGTGGCAGTCTGGGTCGAGCAGGAAAAACACATGGACGCTGTAACAGCGGTGTCCGGCAGTGGCCCTGCGTACTTCTTTTTGATGATGGAAGCGATGACCGCGGCAGGTGTAAAACTGGGCCTGCCGGAAGACATCGCGAAAAAGCTGACCCTGCAAACCGCACTGGGCTCGGCACTGATCGCGACCGGCAGTGATGTGGGTGCGGGCGAGCTGCGTCGTCGTGTCACCTCGCCGGGCGGGACCACCGAGGCGGCCATCAAGGCATTTCAGGCAGGCGGCTTCGAAGCACTGGTGGAAACGGCACTGACTGCCGCAGATCACCGTGCAGCCGAGCTGGCGGAGCAACTGGGCAAATAATTTTCGGGTTTTCTGGAGCAGATCGATGATCGGATTGAACACCGCTGCAATTTACGTCCTGCAAACGCTTGGCAGTCTTTACCTGCTGATCGTGCTGTTGCGCTTTGTGCTGCAACTGGTGCGGGCCAATTTCTACAACCCGCTGTGCCAGTTCATCGTGCGCGCCACCCAGCCGCTGCTCAAACCGCTGCGGCGCATCATCCCCAGCCTGGGCGGGCTGGACATGTCTTCGCTGGTACTGGCGATCGTCGTGCAGATGATCCTGATGGCCCTGACCCTGCTGCTGATGTTCGGCACCACGGGCGATCCGCTGCACCTGCTGCTCTGGTCGATCATCGGCGTCACCGCACTGTTCCTGAAGATATTCTTCTTTGCCCTGATCATCAGCGTGATTCTGTCGTGGGTAGCACCGGGTAGCAGCAACCCCGGCGCAGAGCTGGTCAACCAGATCTGTGAACCTGCCCTGGCACCGTTCCGCAGGATCGTCCCGAACCTGGGCGGGCTGGATATCTCGCCGATCCTGGCGTTTCTGGTGCTCAAGCTGCTGGACATGCTGGTCATCAACAACCTCGCCGCCATGAGCGGCATGCCGGATGTGCTGCGGTTGCTGATGTAAGCACTCTTGTTCCACGCTGGAGCGTGAGGAACGATAACCTCAACTATCGTGCGACGCTCCGCGTCGCATGCCGTTCTGAACGCTCTGCGTCCTGTCCCGAGGTGCAGCTGATTTGTGCCTCACAACATCGCTTATTGCCGCTGCACCCCGCGGTCTTTAGACTTACGCCTCATTTATGCGAGAGCAGGGTCGATGCCCACGGTATTCCCTCACGATTCTGTCGGACTGGTCACACCGCAAACGGCGCATTTCAGCGAGCCTCTGGCGCTGGCCTGTGGTCGTTCGTTGCCAGCCTATGACCTGATTTACGAAACCTACGGTCAACTCAACGCCGCACGCAGCAATGCCGTGCTGATCTGTCATGCGCTGTCCGGGCACCACCATGCCGCAGGCTTCCACAGTGCCGATGACCGCAAACCCGGTTGGTGGGACAGCTGTATCGGTCCCGGCAAGCCTATCGACACCAACACGTTCTTCGTCGTCAGCCTTAACAATCTGGGCGGCTGCAATGGCTCCACCGGGCCTAGCAGCATTGACCCGGACACCGGCAAGCCGTTCGGTGCCAATTTCCCGGTGGTGACCGTGGAAGACTGGGTCAACAGTCAGGCCCGGCTGGCGGATCTGCTCGGCATCGACACGTGGGCAGCGGTCATTGGCGGCAGTCTGGGTGGCATGCAGGCGCTGCAATGGACCATCAGCTACCCGGATCGCGTGCGCCACTGCCTGGCGATCGCCTCGGCGCCCAAGCTGTCGGCACAGAACATCGCGTTCAACGAGGTAGCACGTCAGGCCATTCTCACCGACCCTGAATTCCACGGTGGCTCGTTTCAGGAGCGCGGAGTGATCCCCAAACGCGGCCTGATGCTGGCACGGATGGTCGGGCACATCACCTACCTGTCGGATGACTCGATGGGCGAGAAATTCGGCCGTGGTCTGAAGAGCGAAAAACTCAACTACGACTTCCACAGCGTCGAGTTTCAGGTCGAAAGCTATCTGCGCTATCAGGGTGAAGAGTTTTCCGGGCGTTTCGACGCCAATACCTACCTGTTGATGACCAAAGCGCTGGATTACTTCGACCCTGCCGCCAACTTCAACGACGATCTGGCCAAGACCTTCGCCAATGCCACCGCCAAATTCTGCGTGATGTCGTTTACTACAGACTGGCGCTTCTCGCCGGCCCGCTCGCGGGAACTGGTTGACGCACTGATGGCCGCGCGCAAGGACGTCTGCTATCTGGAAATCGACGCACCTCAAGGCCACGACGCCTTTCTGATCCCGATTCCGCGCTACTTGCAGGCTTTCGGTAATTACATGAACCGAATTTCGTTGTGAGGACGTCATGAGAGCCGATCTGGAAATCATTCAGGAATGGATTCCCGCGGGCAGCCGCGTGCTCGACCTTGGCTGCGGTGACGGCGAATTGCTGACCTGGCTGCGTGACCACAAGCAGGTCACCGGTTACGGACTGGAAAACGACGCTGCCAACATTGCCGAGTGTGTCGCCAAGGGCATCAACGTCATCGAGCAGGACCTCGACAAAGGGCTGGGCAACTTTGCCAGCAACAGCTTCGATGTCGTGGTCATGACCCAGGCCCTGCAAGCTGTGCATTACCCGGACCGAATCCTCGACGAGATGCTGCGCGTCGGGCGTCAGTGCATCATCACCTTTCCGAACTTCGGTCACTGGCGCTGCCGCTGGTATCTGGCGAGCAAGGGCCGCATGCCGGTGTCCGAATTCCTGCCGTATACCTGGTACAACACGCCGAACATCCACTTCTGCACCTTCGGCGATTTCGAAGAACTGTGCCGTGAACGCGATGCAAAGGTGCTCGACAGGCTGGCCGTCGATCAACAGCATCGCCACGGCTGGGCTAGCAAACTCTGGCCCAACCTGCTCGGTGAAATCGGCATCTACCGGGTCACCAGCCCAGGGCTGACGGACCACAGGATTGCCGTTTAACCGACCGTTTTCAAGCACCACGACAGGCCAACCATGAACCTCACACAACTCGTACTGGCCAGCCACAATGGCGGCAAACTCAAGGAACTCCAGGCCATGCTCGGCGGCAGCGTAACGCTGCGCTCGGTCAGTGAGTTCAGCCTGGTAGAGCCGGTAGAAACCGGCCTGTCATTCGTCGAGAATGCAATCCTCAAGGCACGCAACGCCGCGCGTCTGTCCGGCCTGCCTGCGCTGGCCGACGACTCGGGGCTGGCGGTGGACTTTCTCGACGGTGCGCCGGGTATCTATTCCGCACGCTACGCCGAGGGCAAGGGCGATGCCGCCAACAACGCCAAGCTGCTGGAAGCGCTCAAAGACGTGCCGGACGAGCAGCGTGGCGCACAATTTGTCTGCGTATTGGCACTGGTGCGTCACGCCGACGACCCGCTGCCGATTCTGTGTGAAGGCCTGTGGCATGGGCGCATCCTGCACGCAGCCAGCGGCGAACACGGTTTTGGCTACGATCCGCTGTTTTGGGTACCGGAGCGCAATTGCTCCAGCGCCGAACTCGGCCCGAGCGAGAAAAACCAGCTCAGCCATCGCGCTCGCGCCATGGTCCTGTTGCGGCAACGCCTGGGTCTGCAATGACCCACGATTCGCCTGCGCAGCCGCTGTTTCTCGGCGAGAGCGGTTTCTCGTCAGAAAGCCCACGCCCTGCGCTGCCGCACCTGCCACCGCTGTCGCTGTACATCCATATTCCGTGGTGCGTGCGCAAATGCCCGTACTGCGACTTCAACTCGCACACTGCCAGCCCGGTGCTGCCGGAACAGGAATACGTCGACGCCCTGCTCGCCGACCTGGACCTGGACCTGCCGCACGTCTACGGCCGCGAGCTGCAATCGATCTTCTTTGGTGGCGGTACGCCGAGCCTGTTCAGCGCCGATGCGCTGGGGCGCCTGCTGCAAGGCGTCGAACAGCGCATCCGCTTTGCCAGCGATATCGAGATCACGCTGGAAGCCAACCCCGGCACCTTCGAGCAGGTCAAGTTCAGCGCCTATCGCGGCCTGGGCATCAATCGACTGTCGATCGGCATTCAGAGCTTTCAGGAATCCAAACTCAAGGCGCTGGGCCGCATTCACAATGGCGACGAAGCAATTCGTGCCGCCGATATGGCGCGTCAGGCTGGTTTCGACAACTTCAACCTGGACCTGATGCACGGCCTGCCGGATCAGTCCCAGGACGAGGCGCTGGCCGATCTGCGCCAGGCCATTGCCCTCGCGCCGACCCACCTGTCCTGGTATCAACTGACCCTGGAGCCCAACACGGTGTTCTGGAATCAGCCACCGGTGCTGCCCGAAGACGACATTCTTTGGGACATTCAGGAAACCGGACAGCAGTTGCTGGCCACTCATGGCTACGCGCAGTACGAAGTGTCAGCTTATGCACAGCCCGGAAAACCGGCGCGGCATAACCTCAACTATTGGGCGTTCGGTGATTTCATCGGCATCGGCGCAGGTGCACACGGCAAGCTGAGCCACCCGGACGGGCGCATCATGCGCACCTGGAAAACCCGGCTGCCCAAGGATTACCTGAACCCGGACAAGCCGTTTCAGGCCGGTTCCAAGCTGTTGCCGCTGGATGAATTGCCGTTCGAATTCCTGATGAACGCACTGCGACTGACAAATGGTGTGGACGCTGCGTTATTTCGCGAAAGAACCGGTCTAAGCCTCGATTCGCTGGCCGAGGCGCGTCGACAGGCTGAACAAAAGGGGTTGCTGCACCAGGACCCGACACGCCTGATCGCCACGCCACAAGGCCAGCTGTTCCTCAACGACCTGCTGCAATACTTTCTGATCTAAGGACCCTGCATGGATTTCGTACTCGATTTGCTCGCCACCGTCTCGCGCTGGAGCCGCAGCAATCTCTCGGAAATCGCGCTCGCGCTGGTGGGCTGCCTGCTGGTGCTGTTCGGCTCGGACATCAAAGGCTGGCTGGAACAGCGAATCAGCGGCATTACCGGTGCCCTGCGCATCCCGCTCATCGCCCTGCTGTGCGCCGTGGGCAGCGGCGCGGCGCTGATCTATGCCACGCCTTGGGTAGTGCGCGGCCTGAGCCAGTTCAACAACTACAGCCTGGCACCGGTGCTGTTGGTGGTGCTGGTGCTGATCGGGGTAATTGCGGACCGCAAGTAAGCGCTGCTTTTTCAAACGCAGCAAAAAGCCCGGCATCTCTGCCGGGCTTTTTAGTGTTGCCGATGCAGATCAAGGCACCAGTTTGTCCAGCAACGCCTTGTCACGCACCGCGCCCTTGTCAGCGCTGGTCGCCAGCAGGGCGTAGGCCTTGAGGGCGGTGGTCACTTTGCGTGGACGCGACTCGACAGGTTTCCAGCCTTTCTTGTCCTGTTCGGCGCGGCGCTCGGCCATTTCCGCATCGTCGATCAGCAGGTTGATCGAGCGGTTGGGGATGTCGATCAGCACTTTGTCGCCATCGCGCACCAGACCGATCGCTCCGCCTGCCGCCGCTTCCGGTGAGGCGTGACCGATGGACAGGCCGGACGTACCGCCCGAGAAGCGGCCGTCAGTCAGCAGTGCGCAATCCTTGCCCAGCCCTTTGGACTTCAGGTACGACGTCGGGTAGAGCATTTCCTGCATGCCCGGACCGCCTTTCGGGCCTTCGTAACGGATGATGACGATATCGCCAGCCTTCACTTCGTCAGCAAGAATCCCGCGTACTGCGCTGTCTTGGCTTTCGAAGATTTTGGCGTTGCCTTCGAAAACGTGAATCGACTCGTCGACACCGGCAGTTTTCACTACGCAGCCATCCAGCGCGATGTTGCCGTACAACACGGCCAGGCCGCCTTCTTGCGAATAAGCGTGCTCTACGCTGCGGATGCAGCCGTTTTCACGGTCATCATCCAGACTGTCCCAACGGGTCGACTGGCTGAACGCGGTCTGCGTCGGGATGCCCGCCGGGCCTGCCTTGAAGAAGGTGTGCACGGCCTCGTCGTCAGTCTGGGTGATGTCCCATTTGGCGATGCCTTCGGCCAGGGTCTTGCTGTGCACGGTCGGCAGGTCGGTGTGCAGCAGGCCGCCACGGGCCAGCTCGCCAAGGATGCTGAAGATCCCGCCAGCGCGATGCACGTCTTCCATGTGGTACTTCTGGATGTTCGGCGCGACCTTGCACAGCTGTGGCACCTTGCGCGACAGACGGTCGATGTGGCGCAGGTCGAAATCGATCTCGGCTTCCTGAGCGGCGGCCAGCAAGTGCAGGATGGTGTTGGTCGAGCCGCCCATGGCGATGTCCAGCGTCATGGCGTTTTCGAACGCCTTGAAGTTGGCGATGTTGCGCGGCAACACCGAATCGTCGTTTTCCTTGTAGTACTGACGGCACAGGTCAACGATGGTGCGGCCAGCCTGCAGGAACAGTTGCTCGCGGTCGCTGTGGGTGGCGAGAGCCGAGCCATTGCCCGGCAACGCCAGGCCCAGTGCTTCGGTCAGGCAGTTCATCGAGTTGGCGGTGAACATGCCGGAACACGACCCGCAGGTCGGACAGGCGCTGCGCTCGTACTCGGCGACTTTTTCGTCACTGGCGGTCGAGTCAGCAGCGATGACCATCGCATCGACCAGATCCAGGCCGTGGCTGGCCAGTTTGGTCTTGCCCGCTTCCATTGGCCCGCCGGAGACGAAGATCACCGGAATGTTCAGGCGCAACGACGCCATCAGCATGCCCGGGGTGATCTTGTCGCAGTTGGAAATGCACACGATGGCGTCGGCGCAATGCGCATTGACCATGTACTCGACGGAGTCGGCAATGATCTCGCGGCTCGGCAGCGAATAGAGCATCCCGTCGTGGCCCATGGCGATGCCATCGTCGACCGCAATGGTGTTGAATTCCTTGGCCACGCCACCGGCGCGCTCGACTTCACGCGCGACCAGCTGGCCCATGTCCTTGAGGTGGACGTGGCCGGGTACGAACTGGGTGAAGGAGTTGGCGATGGCGATGATCGGTTTTTTGAAGTCTTCGTCCTTCATGCCCGTGGCGCGCCACAGGGCACGGGCGCCGGCCATGTTGCGGCCGTGGGTGGACGTTTTCGAGCGGTAATCAGGCATTGAAACACTCCGGCAAAAATAAGGCTGATCAGGAAGGGAGTGAGCTTCTATTGACGTCGCGAACGAGCGGCAGTGACCGCAGGCAGCGAAGAAACCGAACACCACGGGATCACCGTGTATTCGGCCTGAGCTCATAAACCCGCCGGGGATGACTGGCGATGAATAGCGCCGATTCTACACCGCCGGGTGGTTTGGTGGGGTCCGAATATCGCCATCGGTGCCGCGCTGGACAAAATGCTATCAGGGCATTTATCTTCCTCGGCAGGCCGCCTCATGTGGCCACGTCGCTCGGACGGTTCCGGGCGCTTACGTTTGCGAGATACTCATGGCTGACCAAGGTTCGCCGCGCCGCTTTGCGCGCATCGATCGACTCCCCCCTTATGTGTTCAACATCACCGCCGAGCTGAAAATGGCTGCTCGTCGTCGTGGTGAGGACATTATCGACCTGAGCATGGGCAACCCCGACGGGGCCACACCGCCGCACATTGTCGAAAAACTGATCACCGTCGCCCAGCGCGAAGACACCCACGGTTACTCCACCTCGCGGGGCATTCCGCGCCTGCGCCGGGCCATTTCCAACTGGTACAAGAAGCGCTACGAGGTCGACATCGACCCTGAAAGCGAAGCGATCGTGACCATTGGTTCCAAGGAAGGCCTGGCCCACCTGATGCTCGCCACGCTGGATCAGGGCGACACGGTGCTGGTGCCCAACCCCAGTTACCCGATCCACATCTACGGTGCCGTGATTGCCGGCGCCCAGGTGCGATCGGTGCCGCTGGTGCCAGGCGTGGACTTCTTCGACGAGCTGGAAAAAGCCATTCGCGGCTCGATTCCCAAGCCGAAGATGATGATTCTGGGCTTCCCGTCCAACCCGACTGCGCAATGTGTGGAGCTGGATTTCTTCGAGCGCGTGGTGGCGCTGGCCAAACAGTACGACGTGCTGGTGGTGCATGACCTGGCGTACGCCGACATCGTCTACGATGGCTGGAAAGCCCCGTCGATCATGCAGGTGCCCGGCGCCAAGGACATTGCCGTGGAGTTCTTCACCTTGTCCAAGAGCTACAACATGGCAGGCTGGCGGATTGGCTTCATGGTCGGCAACCCCGAACTGGTGAATGCACTGGCGCGGATCAAGAGTTACCACGACTACGGCACCTTCACGCCACTGCAGGTGGCGGCGATTGCCGCGCTGGAAGGCGATCAGCAGTGCGTGCTCGACATTGCCGAGCAGTATCGCCAGCGCCGCAACGTACTGGTCAAAGGCCTGCACGAACTGGGCTGGATGGTCGAAAACCCCAAGGCGTCGATGTACGTCTGGGCGAAGATTCCCGAAGCCTACGCGCATCTGGGCTCGCTGGAGTTCGCCAAGAAGCTGCTGGCCGAAGCCAAGGTGTGTGTCTCGCCGGGCATCGGTTTCGGTGAGTACGGCGACGATCACGTGCGCTTCGCGCTGATCGAGAATCAGGACCGCATCCGTCAGGCCGTGCGCGGCATCCGCAGCATGTTCAGGGCTGACGACAAGCTCAAGTCCTGAGTTCCTTCTGAGACACCGCGCCTGCTGACCGACTGCGCTCGGCAGGCGTGGACGCTGCAACCAACCCCCTCTCCACACCTGACCGACAGTCGCCTCGGCAATTTTTGATTTCTGCAAATCGCTGCAGACCGGTATGATCGCGCGCCCCGATACACCCGGAAGCCTGACCTAAAATGAAACCCACCTTGATCGCCGCCGCAGAACTCGATCGTATCGACACCTGGGCCAAATACTCCAGCCACATGTGCGGGGGCTGCGTGTCCAGTTGCTGCACGTTGCCGGTAGAAGTGAAGATCAAGGACCTGATTCGCATCGGCATCGTCGATGAGTTCGAGCGCGGCGACCCGGCGAAGAACATCGCCAAACGTCTGCAGAAAGAAGGCATCGTCGAGCGTTACAACCAGAAGTCGGAAATCTTCACGTTGCAGCGCATGAGCAACAACGACTGCCTGTATCTGGACCGTAAAAGCCGCCTGTGCACCATCTATGACAAGCGCCCGGACACCTGCCGCAACCACCCGAAAATCGGGCCGCGCCCAGGTTATTGCGCGTACAAACCCAAAGAAGTCGTGCGTCAGGAAAGCGGCTCACTGAGAAACGCCACCAGCGCGCCAGTGCCGAAGTTCTGACCCCTTGAAGGGCTGCGCAACGCGCAGAATATCGGCTCACATCAATCAAGCCCCGCACAGGGGCTTTTTTGTGGGCGATGGAAAAAGCCTATCGATGTTAATTTTTGTGAAAAATAAAAATACTTCACATTATTTACTCATTGATTCACTATCCGATTCACAGATCAGAACAATAACGCTCGAATGCCAGCGACACAGGCATCGGCACTGACTTTGAGGATTACTGCATGACCAGCAAAAACGTTGGCGTTATCGGCCTGGGTGCGATGGGTCTGGGCATTGCCCGCTCGTTGCTGCGTAGCGGCTTCACTGTGCATGCCTGCGATGTGCGCAGCAGCGTGACCGAAGCGTTTGCCCAGGAAGGCGGCGTTGCCTGCCAATCCCCAGCCAGCATGGCCGCTGCCTGCGATGTGATCATTACCGTCGTGGTCAATGCCGAGCAGACCGAAACCGTCCTGTTTGGTGAAAACGGCGCGGTCGCGGCGCTGCGTCCGGGCAGTCTGGTCATCGGTTGCGCCACTGTCGCACCGACCTTCGCCGTCGAACTGGGCGAGCGTCTGGCCGCACAGAACCTGCTGTACCTCGATGCACCGATCTCCGGCGGCGCCGCCAAGGCCGCCGCTGGCCAGATGACCATGATGACCTCCGGCCCGGCCGAGTCTTACGCCAAGGCCGAAGCCATCCTCAATGGCATGGCCGGCAAGGTCTATCGCCTGGGTGACGTCCACGGGCTGGGCTCGAAAGTCAAAATCATCAATCAGTTGCTCGCTGGCGTACACATCGCCGCCAGCGCCGAAGCCATGGCCCTCGGCCTGCGTGAAGGCGTCGATGCTGACGCGCTGTACGAAGTGATCACCAACAGTGCCGGTAACTCGTGGATGTTCGAAAACCGCGTGCCGCACATCCTCAATGCCGATTACACGCCGCTGTCGGCTGTGGATATCTTCGTCAAAGACCTCGGCCTGGTACTGGATACCGCACGCAGCAGCAAATTCCCGCTGCCGCTGTCGGCCACCGCACACCAGATGTTCATGCAGGCCTCCAGCGCCGGTTTCGGCCGCGAGGATGACTCGGCGGTGATCAAGATTTTCCCGGGCATCGAGTTGCCGAAAGCCAAGCCAGAAAAAGCCTGAGGAGCGACTGATGAGCCTGAACAACGCTCGCCCGCTGCTGGGCTGCATTGCCGATGACTTCACCGGCGCGACCGACCTTGCCAACATGCTGGTGCGCGGCGGTATGCGCACCGTGCAGAGCATCGGCATCCCCAGCGCCGAAATGGCTGCCGGCCTGGACGCCGACGCGATTGTCATCGCCCTGAAATCGCGTACCACACCAAGCGCCGACGCGGTGGCTGAATCCCTCGCTGCGCTGGAATGGCTGCGCGAGCGCGGCTGCGAGCAGATCTTCTTCAAATACTGCTCGACCTTCGATTCCACCGCCGCGGGTAACATCGGCCAGGTCAGCGAAGCACTGCTGGAGCAACTGGACAGCGACTTCACCCTCGCCTGCCCGGCCTTCCCGGAAAATGGCCGCACGATTTTCCGTGGACATCTGTTCGTACAGGACCAGTTACTCAGCGAATCGGGCATGCAGAACCACCCGCTGACGCCCATGACCGACGCCAATCTGGTGCGTGTGCTGCAAGCGCAGACCCGCCACAAGGTCGGCCTGTTGCGCTATGACAGCATTGCCCAGGGCGTCGAAGGCGTGCGCAACAGAATTGCCGAGCTGCGCGCCGAAGGTGTGAGCATGGCGATCGCCGATGCCCTGTCGGATGCCGATCTGTACACCTTGGGCGAAGCCTGCGCCGACTTGCCGCTGCTGACCGGTGGCTCGGGTCTGGCGCTGGGCCTGCCGGGTAACTTTCGCAAGGCAGGCAAGCTGCGCGATATCGATGCCGCCAAACAGGTCGCCATCAGTGGCGGCGAAGTGGTGTTGGCGGGCAGCGCTTCGGTTGCCACCAATGGCCAGGTCGCGGCCTGGCTGGAAGACAATCGCCCTGCACTGCGCATCAATCCGCTGGATCTGGCCGCAGGCAAGCCGGTGGTCGAGCAGGCGCTGGCCTTTGCCAGAGACGCCGGGCAGACCGTATTGATCTACGCCACCAGCACGCCGGATGAAGTCAAAGCCGTGCAGAAAGAGCTGGGTGTTGAACGCTCCGGTGCAATGGTCGAAGCCGCGTTGGGCGAGATCGCCAAAGGGCTGCTGAACGCTGGTGTGCGCCGCTTTGTGGTCGCCGGTGGCGAAACCTCCGGTGCCGTGGTTCAGGCGCTGGGCGTGCAACTGTTGCAGATCGGCGCACAGATTGATCCGGGCGTTCCGGCCACGGTGAGCAGCGGCGCACAACCGCTGGCTCTGGCCCTCAAATCCGGCAATTTCGGTGCGCGCGACTTCTTCGCCAAGGCGCTCAAGCAACTGGCGGGGGCGGCTTGATGATCGACGAAAACGCATTGCGTCAGGAAATCTGCGACGTCGGCCGTCTGCTGTATGGCCGTGGCTATACGGTGGGCAGCGCCGGCAACATCAGCGCACGACTCGACGACGGCTGGCTGATTACCCCGACCGACGCCTGCCTGGGCCGCATGGACCCGGCCGATATCGCCAAGGTCAATCTGGCCGGTGAATGGGTGTCCGGCAGCAAGCCGTCCAAGACCCTGGCCCTGCACCGCGAAGTCTACGACCGCAACCCGCAGGTCGGCGGCGTGGTGCATACGCACTCGACGCATCTGGTCGCCCTGACCCTGGCCGGAGTGTGGCAGGAGGACGACATTCTGCCGCCGCTGACGCCGTATCAGGTCATGAAGGTCGGGCATATCCCGCTGATCCCTTACGAGCGTCCGGGCTCGCCGAAAGTCGCCGAGCGCGTGGCGGAGCTGGCCAACAGCGTGCGCGGCGTGATGCTCGAGCGGCTCGGCCCGGTGGTCTGGGAAAGTTCGGTGGCCAAGGCCTGCTACGCACTGGAAGAGCTGGAAGAAACAGCGCGTCTGTGGCTGATGAGCAATCCCAAACCTGCGCCGCTGGACCCGGCGGCGCTTGAAGAACTGCGTCAGGTGTTCGGCGCGAAGTGGTAACGGACACACATTGATCGGGGGGCGCGCTGCGCCTCCCGGACGAAAAACAATAACAACAGGAATCGAGAGCATGACTCACCCCTATCCCGCTGTTTCGTTGTTCCTCTTTACCACCATCGACCGGAGTGCACGGGCATGACGCCGCTCATGTTGATGATCGTGGCCGGTGCGGGCATCGCACTGCTGTTGTTCCTGGTGCTCAAGTACAAATTCCAGCCCTTTGTCGCCCTGATGCTGGTCAGCATTATCGTGGCGCTGGTCGCCGGTGTTAAACCGGCCGATCTGGTTACCACCATTGAAGGCGGCATGGGCAAGACCCTTGGCCACATCGCGATCATCATCGCTTTGGGCGCGATGATCGGACGCATCATCGAGCTGTCCGGCGGGGCCGAGGCGCTGGCCAAAACCCTGATCAACCGCTTCGGTAACAGACGCACGCCACTGGCGCTGACCGTTGCAGGCTTCATGGTCGGTATTCCGGTGTTCTTCGAAGTCGGCGTGATCATCCTCATGCCGTTGGCATACGGTGTGGCACGGGCGGCACGCAAGCCGCTGCTGATCTTCGCGCTGCCAATGTGTGCAGCCTTGCTTGCCGTGCACGCGTTCCTGCCGCCGCATCCCGGCGCGGTAGCCGCTGCCAGCCAGTTGGGCGCGGACCTTGGCCGGGTGCTGATGCTGGGCATTCCGATCGTTGCTGTACTGTGCATGATCGGCTATTTCGTCGCGGGGCGCATGACCCGCAAGACCTACCCGATGACCGACGATATTCGCGCCGAAGTCTACGGCCCGCACGTTACCAACGAAGACCTGGAAGCCTGGGCGCGCAACGATTATTCCGCTGTGCGTGAAGCCACTGAAACCAGAACAATGGGCATCGAAGAAAGCGCCAGCAGCCTGGCGAGCAAACTGCCGCCAGCGCCTGCACCGGGTTTCGGGCTGATCATCGCGCTCATTCTGTTGCCGATCGTGCTGATTCTGATGGGCACCCTGGCCACCACCATGCTGCCAGCCACGTCCACGCTGCGTGCAGTGCTGACCGTTCTCGGTGCGCCGCTTGTGGCATTGCTGATCGATACCCTGCTGTGCGCCTGGCTGTTGGGCTCGCGTCGTGGCTGGAGCCGCACTCAGGTGTCCGATGTGATCGGCTCGGCCTTGCCGGGTGTGGCGATGGTGATCCTGATTGCCGGCGCCGGTGGCGTATTCGGCAAGGTGCTGGTCGACACCGGCATTGGTGCAGTGGTCTCCGAGGCGCTGCGTAACACCGGTCTGCCGGTACTCGCGCTGGGCTTCCTGCTGACCCTGCTGCTGCGCGCTGTTCAGGGTTCGACCACCGTTGCACTGGTGACCACTGCAGGCATTCTCAGCCCGCTGATCGCAACGCTGGACCTGAGCGCCAACCACCTGGCTCTATTGTGCCTGGCGATGGGCGGTGGCGGTCTGGCCATGTCGCACATCAATGATGCCGGTTACTGGATGTTCACCAAGCTGGCAGGCCTCAACGTCGCCGACGGCTTGCGCACCTGGACCGTACTGGTCACGCTGCTCGGCACACTGGGCTTCGTGATCACCCTGCTGCTTTGGCCATTCGTCTGACCCTTTGAAGACTGGAGTTAACATGCCTCGTTTTGCCGCCAACCTCAGCATGCTGTACCCGCAGCATGACTTTCTTGAGCGCTTTGCCGCAGCCGCTGCCGATGGTTTCGGCGCGGTCGAGTACCTGTTCCCCTACGCCTACAGCACTCAGGAACTCAAGCAGCGCCTGAGCGACAACGGTCTGGTGCAGGCGCTGTTCAACGCCCCGCCAGGCGACTGGGAGGCAGGCGAGCGAGGCATTGCCACGCTGCCGGGCCGTGAAGCGGAATTTCGCAGCGGTATCGAGCAGGCGTTGGAATATGCGCAGGTGCTGGGCAATGACCGAGTGCATGTCATGGCTGGCTTGCTGGCCGATGAAAGCTTGCGTGAGCGTCATCAGGCGGTCTATCTGGAAAACCTCGCGTTCGCGGCTGAGCAAGCCAAGGGCGCAGGCGTCACGATTCTGATCGAGCCGATCAACACCCGCGACATGCCGGGCTTCTTCCTCAATCGTCAGGATCAGGCACAGGACATCTGCAAGCTGGTGGGTGCCGACAACCTGAAGGTGCAGTTCGACTGCTACCACTGCCAGATCGTCGAAGGTGACCTGACCAGCAAGCTGCGTCGCGACTTTGCGGGCATTGGTCATATTCAGATCGCCGGGGTACCGGATCGCCATGAGCCGGACTTGGGCGAACTGAACTACGAGCACCTGTTCAACGTCATCGACGAGCTGGGCTACAGCGGCTGGATCGGCTGCGAATACCGCCCCAAAGGCGATACCAGCGTGGGTCTGGCGTGGTTGCGCAAGCTACAAGCCAAGAGCTGAAAAACGCGGGATAGACGACGCGGAGCGTGAGGAACGATCACTCTGTAACTGTCGTGCCCAGGCACGCCAGGCTTGCGCAAGAACACTATCGTGCGACGCTCCGCGTCGCATGCCGTTCTGGACGCTCTGCGTCCGATCTTGAAGAGGTATCAGTCCTCTAAGTCGAACTGGTCCTTTATATAGCGGATTTCAGTCCGGCCATGCGGCGCTGGCTGGCCGTCTTCGTCGAGGTTGACGAAGACGATCTTGTCGACAGTCAAAATGCTTTTGCGGGTTATCTTGTTGCGCACCTGGCACTTGAGGGTGATCGAGGTGCGGCCGAATTCTGTGGCGGTGATGCCTAGCTCAATGATGTCGCCCTGACGCGAGGCGCTGACAAAGTTGATTTCAGAGATGTACTTGGTCACCACCCGCTGATTACCCAGTTGAACGATCGCGTAGATCGCCGCTTCTTCATCGATCCAGCGCAGCAGGCTACCGCCGAACAACGTGCCGTTGGGGTTGAGGTCTTCGGGCTTGACCCACTTGCGGGTGTGGAAATTCATGTTCACTCCTGAGCGTCTGGCCGGTAGAGACGTGCATGATGGCAGAGCCGACGGCCCGCGCCCATGCCTGTGTCATACCGAATGTGCATCGACTCGATTACAGACAGATGGCAATTGTATGGCCCTTAAACCGACAGAAAGCCTTGGGAAGAATCGCGAGCGCAGCTATACTGCCCAACGTTTCAAAACGGTCATCCACGCTTGATACCGTTCCCGCCACCTGTCCGAGGGGCGCTGCAGCAGGTTTTCCCTGTCAGGCTCGGATGGGGCGTTGTTTGCCAGGACGATCCTCGACCGGCAAACCTTAAACGCACAACGGCGCCCATTCGCATTTTTATGGAATGGAGACTCTCAATGAGTGCTGTAATCACGCCCGCAGAATTTAATGACTACAAGGTTGCCGACATTTCCCTGGCCGCCTGGGGTCGTCGCGAAACCATCATTGCCGAATCCGAAATGCCTGCCCTGATGGGTCTGCGCCGCAAATACGCCGGTGACCAGCCGCTCAAGGGCGCGAAAATTCTCGGCTGCATCCACATGACCATTCAGACCGCCGTGCTGATCGAAACCCTGGTTGCCCTGGGTGCCGAAGTTCGCTGGTCGTCGTGCAACATTTTCTCCACTCAGGACCAGGCCGCCGCTGCCATTGCCGCTGCCGGCATTCCTGTGTTCGCCTGGAAGGGCGAAACCGAAGAAGAATACGAGTGGTGCATCGAGCAGACCATCCTCAAGGATGGCCAGCCATGGGACGCCAACATGATTCTCGACGACGGCGGCGACCTGACCGAGATCATCCACAAGAAATACCCGGCGATGCTGGACAAGATCCACGGCGTTACCGAAGAAACCACCACGGGTGTTCACCGCCTGCTGGACATGCTGGCCAAGGGCGAGCTGAAAATCCCGGCCATCAACGTCAACGACTCGGTGACCAAGAGCAAGAACGACAACAAGTACGGCTGCCGTCACAGCCTGAACGACGCCATCAAGCGCGGCACCGACCACTTGCTGTCCGGCAAGCAGGCACTGGTGATCGGCTACGGTGACGTGGGCAAGGGCTCGGCTCAGTCGCTGCGTCAGGAAGGCATGATCGTCAAAGTGACCGAAGTCGACCCGATCTGCGCCATGCAGGCCTGCATGGACGGTTTCGAGCTGGTTTCGCCGTTCATCGACGGTGAGAACGACGGCACCGAAGCGAGCATCGACAAGGCACTGTTGGGCAAGATCGACCTGATCGTGACCACCACCGGTAACGTCAACGTTTGTGATTCGAACATGCTCAAGGCGCTGAAAAAGCGCGCTGTGGTGTGCAACATCGGTCACTTCGACAACGAAATCGACACCGCTTTCATGCGCAAGAACTGGGCATGGGAAGAAGTGAAGCCACAGGTTCACAAGATCCATCGTACCGGCCCAGGCTCGTTCGACGCACAGAACGACGACTACCTGATCCTGCTGGCCGAAGGCCGTCTGGTAAACCTGGGTAACGCCACTGGCCACCCAAGCCGCATCATGGATGGCTCGTTCGCCAACCAGGTTCTGGCGCAGATCTTCCTCTTCGAGCAGAAGTACGCTGACCTGACACCGGCCAAAAAGGCCGAGCGTCTGACCGTTGAAGTGCTGCCGAAGAAACTCGACGAAGAAGTGGCCCTGGAAATGGTCCGCGGCTTCGGCGGCGTTGTGACCAAGCTGACCAAGACCCAGGCCGATTACATCGGCGTGACCGTCGAAGGTCCGTTCAAGCCGCACGCTTATCGCTACTGATTGATCTTCTGTGAAGAGTGCGCGGCGTTCCTGACGCCTCTCACTCTCTCAGTTGGCAATTATCTGTGGGAGCGGACTTGTCCGCGAAGGGGCCTGTGCATTCAATCAAGATGCAGCGTCTGAAATAAAGCCTTCGCGGACAAGTCCGCTCCTACAAAGTATGTGTTCGTTTCTATATCGAGATCGGCCTCCATGAGCCAAGAACGCCGCTTCAGCTTCGAGTTCTTTCCTACCAAGACCGACGCTGGACATGAAAAGCTGCTGACCGTTGCTCGTCAGCTCGCTACGTACAACCCCGATTTTTTCTCCTGCACCTATGGTGCCGGTGGCTCGACCCGCGACCGCACGCTCAATACCGTGCTGCAGCTGGAAAACGAGATCAAAGTCCCTGCTGCGCCGCATTTGTCCTGCGTGGGCGACAGCAAGGACGACCTGCGCAACCTGTTGGCGCAGTACAAGGATGCGGGCATCAAACGCATCGTGGCACTGCGCGGCGACCTGCCTTCCGGCATGGGTATGGCCAGCGGTGAGTTGCGTCACGCCAATGACCTGGTGAGCTTCATTCGCCAGGAAAGCGGCAGCCATTTCCACATCGAAGTCGCCGCCTACCCGGAAATGCATCCGCAGGCGCGCAACTTCGAGGACGACCTCAAGCACTTCGTCAACAAGGCCAACGCCGGCGCCGACAGTGCAATCACGCAGTACTTCTTCAACGCCGACAGCTATTTCAACTTCGTCGAGCGGGTCGAGAAAATGGGCGTCAGCATTCCGATCGTGCCGGGCATCATGCCGATCACCAACTACAGCAAGCTGGCGCGTTTCTCGGATGCCTGCGGTGCGGAAATCCCGCGCTGGATCCGTAAACAGCTGGAAGCCTACGGCGATGACGTGCAAAGCATCCAGGCGTTTGGCGAAGAAGTCATCACGCAGATGTGCGAACGACTGCTGCAAGGCGGCGCCCCCGGTCTGCATTTCTACACGCTGAACCAGGCAGAACCGAGCCTGGCGGTGTGGAACAACCTGCAACTGCCACGCTGAAAACGGCTGCGGCACCGCGGTCCGACCGGTAATTTCCGGGGGATCGCGGCCTCATACACCGTTGGGCAGCAGGAAAGCGGCGTATTGCGCTCGCTCTGTTATACTCCAGCCTTCCCGCCAGGCTTACGCCCGGACGCCCGGTCTTGCAATCGTCATCCGTTCACGCCAACAGCGCAATTTTCATCAAGCGCAGGCGTCACGGAATGCACTGAAGACCCGGCAGGACCGGACGGGATCGCGTTGTCTTTACACGCCATTCGCGCCAGGCAAGACATCCCTTGAGCTTAAGCTCCAACAGAACAGGATTACTCATGTCCTTTGCTTCCCTCGGTCTCTCCGAGGCTTTAGTCCGCGCCATCGAGGCAGCGGGCTATACCCAGCCTACCCCCGTGCAACAGCGGGCCATTCCCGCCGTGTTGCAAGGTCGCGACCTGATGGTTGCGGCACAGACCGGTACTGGTAAAACCGGTGGTTTCGCCCTCCCTATTCTGGAGCGGCTGTTTCCCAATGGTGTTCCGGACAAATCCCAGCGTCACGGCCCGCGTCAACCACGCGTTCTGGTCCTGACCCCGACCCGCGAACTGGCCGCACAAGTGCACGAGAGCTTCAAGCTCTATGCCCGCGACCTGAAGTTCGTCAGCGCCTGCATCTTCGGTGGCGTCGGCATGAACCCTCAGGTTCAGGCCATGTCCCGTGGCGTGGACGTCCTGGTGGCCTGCCCCGGCCGCCTGCTCGACCTGGCCGGTCAAGGCAGTGTCGATTTGTCCCACGTCGAAATCCTGGTGCTCGATGAAGCAGACCGGATGCTCGACATGGGCTTCGTCCATGACGTCAAGAAGGTCCTCGCGCGGCTGCCGGCCAAGCGCCAGAACCTGCTGTTCTCGGCTACCTTCTCCAATGACATCACGTCGTTGGCCGGCAAGCTGCTGCACAACCCAGAGCGCATCGAAGTCACGCCGCCGAACACCACGGTCGAGCGTATCGAGCAACGGGTTTTCCGCCTTGCCGCCAACCACAAGCGTTCACTGCTGGCGCACCTGATTACCGTCGGTGCCTGGGAACAGGTGCTGGTCTTCACCCGCACCAAGCACGGCGCCAACCGTCTGGCCGAGTACTTGGACAAGCACGGCCTTGCGGCGGTCGCGATCCACGGCAACAAGAGCCAGAACGCACGTACCAAGGCACTGGCCGACTTCAAGGCAGGTGATGTACGCATCATGGTCGCGACCGATATCGCCGCACGCGGCCTGGATATCGACCAGCTGCCGCATGTCGTCAACTTCGAGCTGCCAAACGTCGATGAAGACTACGTTCACCGTATCGGTCGTACCGGCCGGGCCGGTCGTTCGGGCGAAGCCATTTCCCTGGTTGCGCCGGACGAAGAGAAGCTGCTCAAAAGCATTGAGCGCATGACTAAACAGAAGATCGCCGATGGCGACCTGATGGGCTTCGACATCACCGCAGTCGAGGCTGAAAAACCGGAAGTGCGTGAGCGTCCGGATGTTCGCAACTCTCGTGGTGCACGTCCTGCCGGCGACAAGAACAACGGCGGTCGTCGCGACAAGGGCAAGGACAAAGGCAAGGAAAAACCTGCCACTGCAGCCGCCACTGGCGAACGCCCTGCAAGGCAGCCACGCGAAAAAAAACCTCGTGAGGGCACGCCTCGCAGCGAACAGCGTGCATCGCAGCCATCCATACCGCGCCCGGCAGCCGATCGTGCGCCGGACGAGTTCCGCGACGACGAAGTAGACAACTTCGGCAATCGTGCTGACTACGTCAGCCCTTATCAGGGCAAAGGCCAGAACCGTGGTCGTCGCCCTGCTGCCGCGCCTGGTGCAGCACCGGCTGCTGGCGGCGCAGCTCGCCCAGCCAATTCGGGTCGACCTGCGGGCGGCGCTCGTAACGGTTCCGGTACTAGCGCGCCAAAGCGCAACGGTTCGGGTTCGTCGGCTCCGCGTTCGCGTGATGGCCAGCCGCGCGGTCGTCGCCCGGCACGTGAAGATCAGCCCTTGCCGCGTGAAGGTCAGGAGCCAGCCGTGCGTGCCCCGCGCGACGGTCAGCCTCAGCCGAAGATCGTGCACAAGGAATCCAAGATCGACCGTTTCCCGTCTGCCGAGCAACTGGACCAGTTGCCAACACGCCCACGCGGTGAAAAACCGGCCCTGCTGACCCGCAATCGCGACAGCTGATAGCCACGCAACACTAAAAACGCCCCGACCTGCTCGGGGCGT
Organism: Pseudomonas syringae group sp. 247E2; assembly: GCF_032587795.1. Classification (NCBI taxonomy): domain Bacteria; kingdom Pseudomonadati; phylum Pseudomonadota; class Gammaproteobacteria; order Pseudomonadales; family Pseudomonadaceae; genus Pseudomonas; species Pseudomonas syringae group sp. 247E2. Next base: position 40,712 of record NZ_JAWHPK010000020.1, read on the forward strand.
TTTTGTTTGTGGCCCTGGAGGATGTTGATCATCGCTCCCACGCTCCGCGTGGTAGCGCAGTTCTGGACGCTCTGCGCCCTCTTTGTGGCGCTCCGCGTCACACAAGGGCTCTGCGATGTCAGTTAAATATATTCCAGACTCAAGCCCCCTTTTCGCCCCTCGGCGACCTACTTTGATGGGGCCAAAGTAGGCAAACCCCCTCGCTCCTGTTTCCGGCCCGACTTCGTCGGGTTCCTTCGCCCTGTCACTGATCCGGGGGCCCGCCGCAACGGGCCATCCATGGCCCGGTGCGGCTTGCTCGGCGTCCTGCCGAGCATCCCCCGGATCAGCGTCAGGACTCAGCCGTCACTAAGGTCGCAATCTGAGTCGTCAGTGCCATTGTGATAAAAAAGCGCTTTATCCATCTCCACGCTCTGCGTGGTAGCGCAGTCCTGGACGCTCCGCGTCCGATCTTGAGACGGCAGCGCGGCGCCGATCTGTGACGCAGTGCGTCACGAACTGCATGTCAACGCAGAGCATTGGCACGATAGACATCTCAGGAAGTTTCATCGCACCAACAAAAACGCCGACCCAAGGGTCGGCGTTTTTTCGATCAAGCGTGCAATTACTTCTTCTGTACGCCTTCGAAGCTGATGTCCAGATCCAGCGTCTGCGACGTCGGGCCTGGGCCCTTGATGCCGAAGTCGTTCAGGTTCAGCGTCGAAGTACCGTTGAAGCCGGCACGGTAGCCGCCCCACGGATCCTTGCCTTCGCCGTTGAAGGTTGCCTTGATGACGATTGGCTTGGTCACGCCGTGCAGGGTCAGGTCGCCAGTGACGTCAGCCGTTTTCTCGCCAGTCGATTTGACTGCGGTGGAAACGAATTTGGCTTCCGGGTATTTGGCAACGTCCAGGAAATCCTTGCTGGAGATGTGTTTGTCGCGCTCGGCGTGGTTGGTGAACAGGCTGGCGGTTTTCAGCTCGACATTGATTTTGCTGGCTTCAGGCTTGGCAGCGTCGAAGCTGAACGTGCCGTCCCAGTCCTTGAAGGTACCGTGAATGAAGCTGTAGCCCAGGTGGCTGATCTTGAAGTCAACGAATGCGTGTTGACCTTCCTTGTCGATAACGTAGTCGGCGGCCATGGCCTGGCCAGCAGACAACAGTGCGGTACCCAGAGCCAGAGCGGCGAGAGACTTCTTCAACATGCTTTTATTCCCGTTTTGGTTGAACAATCAATTACGACCCAGCATGCGCTTGAGGGTCACATCGCGATCGATGAAGTGGTGTTTCAATGCAGCAAGACCATGGAGCCCCGCGAATATCACGATGACCCAGGCCAGATACAGGTGAATCCAGCCCGCCGTTTCTGCCTGATCAGGAAGGCCCGAAACCAGCGCGGGCACATCGAACAGGCCGAATACCGGAATCCCCACGCCGTCGGCGGTGGAAATGAGATACCCGGCGAACATCACGGCAAACAGTGCGACGTACAAAAACAGATGGCCGAATGCAGCACCGATGCGCGTCAACTTACTGTAGCTGGTCAACGGCGGCGGTGGCGGACTGAGCAGACGCCAGACCACGCGGATCAGCATGATCGCAAACAGCGTGATGCCGATGCTCTTGTGCAGATCAGGGCCCGCCTTGCGCCACGTATCGTAGTAATCCAGCCCGACCATCCACAGCCCCAGCGCAAACATTCCAAACACGACAGCAGCCACACCCCAGTGCAGCACCATGCTGACCAGACCGTAGCGAGAGGATGAATTACGTAGCTGCATTACCAGTACCTTGTCAGAAGTGTTACCAGACTAGCTTTTTATCTATCGAATGAAAGCGCAAAATTTCGCTCGGACGTATCGAACAATACGATAGGTCTGCTTGACCTTTCGTAAGCCGGTTCTGCTGGTTACACCAACACCTGATAGGCTTTACAGCATCTCAGGCTGTCCTCGCTGCGGCAGCATCTCGATAATTTGTCGTCAGTAATACTTTGCAATGACCATCGGCCGTTCGATACCGATGAACGGCATGATCCGCTCAGATATCCCCAGCCCACACAGACAGAACGAATTCAGCGCGCATAAAAAAAGGACGCGGCATACACCGCGTCCTCTTTCGCTCAGCTATTGCCCGGTCAGTTGTTAACGTCTGCGGGCGCTGTTTCAGCAGGGGTTTTGGCAGGAGCCGGTTTGCTCTGAGCCTTTTTCGCAGCTTCCTTTTTTGCTGCTTCTTTCTTCGCCGCTTCTTTTTTGGCGGCTTCCTTGCTCTGCGGCTTTTTCTCAGGCTCAGCCTTGGTCGCCGGTTTCTTCGCAGGCTCGGCTTTTACCGGCGGCTTGGCAGGCTGGACAACCGGCGCAACCACGGGTGCTGGCGCGGCAACAGGTGCTGGAGCTGCAGCCGGTTCCGGGGCCTTCTCTACCGGAGCAGGTGCCGGGGCCGGTTCTTCACCACCACCAAACATGCGCGAGAAGAAGCCTGGCTTGTCGGCCTGCGGCTTGGCAGGTTCAGCCGGTTTGTCGGACGAACCACCGAACAGGTTGCTGAAGAAATTGCCTTCGGACTTCTGCGAAGCCGGGGCCGGTGCTTTCGGCGGTGCAACCTTGACCGGTTCGAACGACTTGCCAGCCGCCAGATCCTGTACTTGACCGGCCGCACGCTGACCGCTGCGCAAGGCACCTTCCAGAGTGCCGGGGTACAAGGTGTCGGTGTGCTCGCCAGCGAAGGCTACACGCAGAATCGGCCGCTCCCACAGACGCCAGTATTTACTGATCTGACCGGGGCCGAACGCCAGGTAGGAACCACCCGTGGACGGGTCGACGCTGTAACGGCGGATTTCATAGCCGGTGTAAGCGCCACGTGCTTCAGGGTAGAACGCATGCAGACGGATCAATACCTGATCAACCATCTGCTTGTCGCCGAAGGCCTGCATGATGCGTGCGTTGTCGCCGGACAGGTTGATCACCACGTTGGCGCCGCCCTTGAGCGCGGGCTCTACCCACAACATGCCCAGACCGGTGTTGCTGAACACTTCACCGGACATGCGTGCCTTGCTGTCCCAGACCGGGGTCTTGAACTTGAGCATGATCTGGTCGCGCCAGCCGTAGTTGGTGCTCTTGATCGCGCCCATGTGCTGAGCGTCCAGCGCAGGCGTCATCTGGATCTTGCCCAGCGAGCGCAGCGGTACGGCCATGACCACGTAATCTGCGGTGTAGCTGGTTGCGCCAGCCTTGACGGTGACCTTGTCCTTCTCCTGAACGACTGCCGTCACCGGCGAGTTGGTCTTGACGGTCTTGAGCTGCTTGACGAACGCCTGGGTCAGCACCGCACTGCCACCGGGCAGGCGCGCAGCACGCAAGTCACGCTCGTCGACCGAGCGATAAACCCGCGATTGCTGGGCAAGGTACAGCAGCGACAGGCGCGAAGGCTCGTCGTAGCGGGTGCGGATCTGCTGGTTGATCAACTGACGCGCCGTGGCAGGCAGGTTCAGACGGTCCAGCCAGTTGGCGACGTTGATCTGGTCCAGCGCGAACAAGGTGCTGTTGGACGCCGGGTTTTCCGGGTCGTCAACCGAGCGCGCAAGGTTGTCCAGCGTGTCGTTGTAGCGCTTGATGGCTTCGGCGGTCGCAGGCTGTTTGACGGCCAGGTCAGCCTGAGTGAAGTACACTCCGTCGATCAGGTAGCTGGGCGTGCGAACAAATTCAGGCGCGGGCACGGTAGTCAGCTTGAAGCTGTCCAGGTAGCGGTTCAGCACAGGCTGAGCCTTGGTGTTGCCGATCCACTCGCTGGTCGCCAGACCGGAACGTCCGCCCAGGCTGGGCTTGGCTTCCAGTAGCGTCACCTGCCAGCCTTTGGCCTGCAGTTCATAGGCAGCGGTCAAGCCTGCCAGACCACCACCGACGACAATGGCGGTTCGTTGTTTTTCATCGGCGAGCGTAGAAACGCTGACCAAACCTGCCACTATCAGCGCACAGGCGCGCAGCCACCCAGAAAGCATTCGGCGAACTCCAGAAAACATAGGGAAGATTGGGCAAGTCAGCCCGGCATATCGACTTGCTGCGCAGGATACGCGAGCCATCAAATAGCCGCCAGCAATGTCCATCAGCTGTTAAAACTGCATCAAAGGTTGTTCCGCAGCCGGGCATTGCATAGGCTTGCGCGATTGTTCGTCCTCGCATCAGGCGAGTCGCTACCCGGAGATTGAAAATGGGCCTCAATGACCAGTGGATGCAACGTGACCTGAAGGTCCTGTGGCACCCCTGCACCCAGATGAAAGACCACGAAAATCTGCCGTTGATACCGATCAAGCGCGGTGAAGGCGTATGGCTTGAAGACTTCGAAGGCAAGCGTTATCTGGACGCTGTCAGCTCCTGGTGGGTCAACGTTTTCGGACACGCCAACCCGCGCATCAACCAGCGCATCAAGGATCAGGTCGACCAACTGGAGCACGTGATTCTTGCCGGTTTCAGTCATCAGCCGGTCATCGAGCTGTCCGAACGGCTGGTCAAACTGACCCCTGAAGGCCTCAACCGCTGCTTCTACGCCGACAATGGCTCATCGTGCATTGAAGTCGCGCTGAAGATGAGCTTTCACTACTGGCTCAATCGCGGCCAGCCGGACAAGAAACGCTTCGTCACCCTGACCAACAGCTACCACGGCGAGACCATGGCGGCGATGTCGGTCGGTGACGTACCGCTGTTCACCGAAACCTACAAGGCGCTGCTGCTCGACACCATCAAGGTGCCGAGCCCCGACTGCTATCACCGCCCGGAAGGCATGAGCTGGGAAGAGCATTCGCGCAACATGTTCGCCGCCATGGAGCAGACCCTCGCCGAACACCACGCCAGCGTTGCGGCAGTGATCGTCGAACCGCTGATTCAGGGCGCAGGCGGCATGCGCATGTATCACCCGGTCTACCTCAAGCTGCTGCGCGACGCCTGCGACCGCTATGGCGTGCACCTGATCCACGATGAAATCGCCGTAGGTTTCGGCCGCACCGGAACCATGTTCGCCTGTGAACAAGCGGGTATCCGTCCGGATTTCCTCTGCCTGTCCAAGGCACTGACCGGTGGCTACCTGCCGCTGGCGGCCTGCCTGACCACCGATGATGTGTACGACGCGTTCTACGACGACTACCCAACGCTGCGCGCGTTTATGCACTCACACAGTTACACCGGCAACCCGCTGGCCTGTGCGGCGGCGCTGGCGACACTGGATATCTTCGAGCAGGACAACGTCATCGAAAACAACAAGGCACTGGCGCAGCGTATGGCGACAGCCACGGCGCATCTGGTGGACCATCCACATGTGGCGGAAGTGCGTCAGACCGGCATGGCCATCGCTATCGAAATGGTTCAGGACAAAGCCAACAAGACCGCCTACCCGTGGCAGGAACGGCGTGGCATGAAGGTCTTTCAGCATGCGCTGGAGCGCGGTGCATTGCTGCGACCACTGGGCAGTGTGGTGTATTTTCTGCCGCCGTACGTGATTACCCCGGAGCAGATCGACTTTCTGGCCGAGGTGGCCACCGAGGGCATTGATATCGCTACGCGCAGCAGTGTCAGTGTTGCCGTGCGCGAGAACTTTCATCCGGATTTCAGGGATCCGGGCTAGGGCTGGAATTTGCGGCGCCGCGACTGACGCCTTCGCGGACAAGTCCGCTCCCACGAGCGGACCGGGCAACACCGCATTAATGTGGGAGCGGACTTGTCCGCGAAAGGGCCATCACAAAACAACACCGGAACCGAGACACACCATGAGACTCTCCCGCTTTTTTACTGAAGCGCCGCTTAGCCTGGGCGAGCACGAACTGCCCGAGGCCCAGGCGCATTACATCAGCCGCGTGCTGCGCATGACCGAAGGTGACGCGCTGCAACTGTTCGACGGATCGGGCCAGGAGTTTCGCGGCACCTTGCTGGAAGTCGGCAAGAAGCGCGTGCATGTGCAACTGACCGAAAGCTTTGCCGGGCAAGTCGAGTCAGGGCTGCGTATTCATCTGGGCCAGGGCCTGTCGCGTGGTGAACGCATGGACTGGGCTATTCAGAAGGCTACCGAGCTGGGCGTCAGCGAAATTACCCCGATTGTCAGCGAGCGCTGTGAGGTGCGTCTCAAGGACGAGCGCGCCGAGAAGCGCCAGGCGCATTGGCAACAGATCGCTATCAGCGCCTGCGAGCAGTGCGGTCGCTCGGTGGTGCCGGTGATTCATGCGCCGATGCCGCTGGCCGAGTGGATCAAGCATACCGAGGCCGACCTGAAACTGGTCCTGCACCCGGTGGCCGAGCCGCTGACCAGCCATGACAAGCCAGCCAGCCTGGCCTTCCTGATTGGTCCGGAAGGCGGCTTGAACGACGCAGAAGTCGATCAGGCGCAAGCCGCTGGATTCCACGCCGCGCGCCTCGGCCCGCGCGTTCTGCGCACTGAAACCGCCCCGGTGGTCGCGCTCAGCGTGGCGCAACAGCTGTGGGGCGATTTCTGACTACTGATGCTCGTCCCCTCCTCACAGCACATAAAAACAAATCGCCACGAAGTGCATCAAACTGCCGCCGATGACGAACAGGTGCCAGATGCCGTGAAAGTGGCGGATCTGGTCGTAGGCGAAGAACAGAATGCCGACGGTGTAAAGCACGCCGCCGCCGGCCAGCCAGATGAAGCCCGCCAGGCCGAGCGCAGCAATCAGTGGTTTGACCGCCACGAGGACGATCCAGCCCATCACGGCGTAGATCACGATGGACATGATTCGCGCTTCAGAGCGGGGTTTTATCTCCTGCACAATGCCGATCAGCGCCAGCCCCCAGACGATACCGAACAGGGTCCAGCCCCACGCGCCGCGCAATGTCACAAGACAGAACGGCGTGTAGCTGCCCGCAATCATCAGGTAGATCGAAAAGTGATCGACCTTCTGCATGATCGATTTCGAACGGCCCTTGACGCTGTGGTAGATCGTCGAAACGCTGTACAGCGTGACCAGACAGGCGCCATAGATCGCAATGCTGACCACCTTCCAGACATCGCCGTGCAGACTCGCCATCACCAATAGCCAGATTGCGCCGACACCTGCCAGTACTGCACCCACCAGGTGGGACCAGGCGTTGAATTTTTCTCCGTAATACATCCGCTCAATACCCTCTTGTGGCAAAACACTGGGAGCAGAGGCTCGCGGTTATTGAAACAAATCGCAACACCCTGTTTCAGTGACGGATATTTTAAGCAGCTATCGGCGCACGACTTGTGCACAATCAGCGCACATCAATAACCAGCGCCACGACATGCAGATCGATGACGAACTGACGCTCAAGAAACTGGAAATATTCCTGGCCTTCATGCGCACCGGCAATCTGGCGCGGGCGGCGGAGGAGTTGCAGACCAGCAACGTCAGCGTGCACCGCGCCATTCACTCGTTGGAAAGCGCCCTGCGTTGCCCGCTGTTCAAACACGAAGGCCGCAACCTTACGCCGCTGGAAAGCGCGTATGTGCTGGAAGAGCGTGCGCAGAAGCTGGTGCAGGATGTGCTCGCCACCGTAGAGCTGACCCGTCAGGCGGCAGGCTTTTCGGCGGCACGCTTCCGCCTTGGGGCTTTGTATTCACTGACCGTCAAGACGGTGCCGCAGCTGATCATGGGCCTGAAAATCCGCCGCAGCGAGCTGAATATCGATCTGATTCTGGGTTCGAACATGGACCTGCTGTACAAGCTCAAGAACATGGAAGTCGACGCCATGCTGGTGTCGCTGGATGAAAGCACCCATGACCCGGACTGCGAGCAGTTGGCGTTGTTTTCCGACGATATCTTCCTGGCTGTGCCCACCGACTCGCCGTTTGCCGAGCACAGCGAGGTGGATCTCAGCGACCTGCGTGAAGCGACATTTATCACCCTCACCCAAGGCTTTGCCACTCATCGCGATGGCATACGGGTGTTTCAGCAGGCCGGGTTCGAGCCCAAAGTGGCGATGCAGGTCAATGACATCTTCACCCTGCTGAGCATGGTCAGTTCCGGCGTCGGCTATGCGCTGCTGCCGGGGCGCATAGCCGCAGTGTATGAAAACCGCGTGCGGCTGATTCCATTGCAGAGCCGCTACCGGATGCAGCAACACATCGGCATGGTCTTTCTCAAGTCCAAAGAGCGAGACCCTAACCTGCTGGCGCTGCTGGCCGAGTGTCGGATGTATGCGAATCGCCTGCTGGAGCAGGCGACCTGATCGAAGGGATCTAACCGACGATTGCGCGCACGATGAAATACAGCACCGACGGCCCCAGCAGACAGCCCAGTCCGGTATGAAAAGTGGCGGTCAGCGCACCATAAGGCACCAGACGCCGATCCGTTGCCGCCAGCCCTGCGGTAACGCCGCTGACAGTACCCGCCAGACCACCGAAAACCATCGCCGAACGCGGGTTGTCCAGCCCCATCCAGCGCGCCGCCATGGGCGTACCGACCATCACCAGAATCGCCTTGATCAGGCCGGTGGCAATCGACAGGGCCATCACGTCGGAGGTCGCACCCAACGCAGCACCGGTCACCGGGCCGACGATGTAGGTCACAGCACCCGCGCCAATGGTGGTCATGCTGATTGCATCGCGGTAGCCAAACACCCAGGCAATGCTCGCGCCCACGATAAACGGCAGAATCGTGCCCAACAGCAAGGCAATTGCTCCGATCAGCCCGGCCTTGCGTGCTTCGGTGGCCTGCACTTCAAAGGCAGTCGCCACGATGGCGAAGTCACGCAGCATCGCCCCGCCCATCAGGCCGATGCCTGAGAACAGCGCCATATCGGCAAGCCCCTTCTGGCCGCCGGTCAACGTGCCGCCGACCCAGGCCAGAATCAGCCCGATGACAATCGCGATGGCCGAGCCATGCACCCGGCCGAAGGTCAGGCGCTTTGAAAGCACCACCGAGACCCACATGATGATACCGACGAAGGCAAATGCGGTGATCAGGCCGTTGTGTTCAAGTCCTTTCTCGATGAGGTCCCACATATCAGCGACCTCCAGCCGGGGCTATTTCAGGCTTGATCACAGGCGTCAGCAGCGGCTCTTCCTTGGGTAAAGGCTCGCCGCGATTGGTGCGGCTGATCACTGCGATGGTGCAGGCGCAGAGCACCACTGAACCGACAGCGGCCAATACCGCCACCGGCCCGCCCTTGAGTGCGGTCACAACGTTTTGTTGCGCGGCCATCGCCACCACGACCGGTATGTACAGCGCGCCCCAGAAACCCACGCCCATTTCGCAGTCCTTGGTCATGCCGCCGTGTTTCTGCATCCACAGGCGTGCGCAGATCAACAGGATCATGGCGATCCCGACCCCGCCCACATTGGATTTCACGCCCAGCAGAACGCCGAGCATGTCACCGAGAATCACGCCCGCGAGCGTGCAGATAGCCAGTAGTGCAACACCATAGATAATCATTGTTGTTATTCCTCTGTTTGCATTGCTGAAGTTGTTGTTTTTGTCCTTCGTAGCAGCTGCACGGCGGCTCTATGGAGTGCGGCGACCCTCCTCGTGCGACAGCGCGATCAGGCTGTCCAGACGCGCAGCCTGAAAGGCCAGCGCTGTTCCTTGCTGAAAGACTTTGCGCGCCAGCCCGGTCAGCACGGCACCGGGCGGCAATTCGATGTGCAGGCGCACGCCTCGCTCCCAGGCAGTTTCCACGGTGCTGCGCCAATCGATGACCCGGCACATGTTGAAGGCCAGGTCGTCACGCAGTTTTTCGGCATTCAGCAGCGGACGCGCCGTACTGCCGCTGAGGTAACGTATCTTCGGTGCCTGCAACGCAATCCTTGAAAAGGCTTCTGCCAGTTGCTGCGCGGGAGCTTCCAGCAAGGCGCAATGCGACGGCACGCTGACCGCAAGACGCTTGACCGCCGCGGCCCCCGACGCCTTGGCCAAATGACTGACCTGCTGCATCGCCTCGACGCTGCCCGAGATCACCATCTGGTTGTCGGCGTTGATATTGGCGAGAAACACCGGCATTTGCGGGCTGTGTACTTGCCTGATCAACGCCTCGACCTGTGTCTGGTCCAGACCGATCACCGCAGTCATGCCATAACCTTCGGGCCAGGCGCTCTGCATCAACTCGCCGCGCAACGCCACCAGACGCACGGCATCGGCGAAGGCCAGCGCCCCGGAAATCACCGCTGCCGGATAAGCGCCGATGGACAACCCTGCAACGTAGTCCGGCACACAGTCGCGCGCCTGCAACAGGCGGGCGCAGGCGACACCGGCGATCAACAGGCAAAGCTGGACGGCGCGGGTCGCTTGCAGCGCCTGAGTGCTGTCCAGCGCCAGTACGTCTTCGCCCAGAGCATCGGCAGCTTCCTGCAGGCAATCGTGGACGACAGGGTCGTCGGGTAATTGATGCAGCATGCCGGCCTGCTGCGCGCCCTGACCGGGAAACACCCACAGGCTGCTCATGCGCACGCCCCGATCAGATGCCACGGATCTGCAACCAGCCGCGCCCCTGCTGCGGTCTTGAGCAACACCCGCCCCGCTGGGCGCGCCCATTCACGCAACGCCACAGCGCCATGATCGAGTTGCAGCTGCACATCGACCCGGCAGACCGATGTTTCCAGCGCCTCGACCAATTCGGCTGCGCAACTGCGACTTAACGGCTCAGGCGTGCGCAAAATCAGGTCCAGATCGCTGTCCTGATTCAACGCCGCAATACCACTGGCCAATTCGAACCCGGCGCTGCCGCCAACGCCCCAGACCAGTTCCAGCGCATCCATCACCGGGCGGACCTGACGCAAGGCACGCAATGCGGGCCAGTCCTGAATATTCTCGACCGGGCACAAGACCAGTTGTTCGGGGGTTACCCGCCGATAGACATCCGCCAACAGCATGCTCGCGGCATAGCGCTGCTCACGACCGTAGCCGCGCAACCCTACGGCCACCTGACCGGCTGGCATGGCCTGCCGACGCACCACGACCGGCTGCCCGGCCAGCACCGTTTCAACCGCCCATTTGGGCGCATCGTCCGACAAGGCAGACAGTGGCATGCCCCACAGCAAATCATGGGGCAGTACTGCGCAAGCGCTGTCGATCACCATTGCGCCCGCAGCAACTGGCGCACGGTAGCCGATGCCGCACGATTGCTCGCGCCCAGACGGCTGCTCAGGTCGACCCCGCTGGCCTGCACGTCGTTGATCGCACTGCTCAGAACATTGCGGACCTGAGTCAGGTCGTCCGCAGTGGGCTGCTCGATCTGGCTGACCGAGAGGGTTTCCCACAGCAGACCAAGGCTGGCATAGCTGTCAATGTCGTAGGCCATTGGCGGAATGCTGGCGGCGAGCTTTTCCAGGTCTTCGACACTGCGCAGTGTTACCCGAGCGGCGGAAGCCTTGCCCATCGCATGCACCATCACGCCGGGATCACGCAGTGCAATCAGCCGATTGGCCTGATACCCATGGGCCAGAAACGCGCCGGACATAGCCTTGCCAACCAGCAGACCAATCACCGCATGCCCGGCAAGACGCGCCCGTGCATAGCTGTCCACCGCCCCAGCCAGCGCCTGATGAATGCCCAGCGCTTCTTCGCGGCGGCCATAGGCCTGGCTCGGCACATCGACAATCGCAATCAATGCACGCTTTTCGGCGCGGTCGCGGTCCTGCTCGATGGCATCATCCACAGCTTTGGCCAGGCCCCAGCCTTCCAGCAGACCGACCTCGCCCTGACGCGCCCGAGGGAAACGATTGCCGGTATCGGCAACCACCGCCACAAAGCGCACCGGCTGCTCGCCCAGCAAGCCATCGGCGACCTTGAGCGAGGCAGGCAGACCGTCAACTTGCGTAGCACCTGCGCTCAATGCGTTGAACCAGTGCAAACCCCGTTGTGAATAGCTCATGACCGGGCTCCTTGATAAAGGGTACGTACACTCTGCGGATCGATTTGCGCTCCGGTGTCGAGGCTGGCGAGGCGCTGCAAAAACAGTTCGTACTGGCTGCTGCGATGCGCTGCCGGTACGCCCTGCTTGAGCCAGCCGCTGACCTGCTGCCGGACATCGGCCACATCGTCTGCGGCAAAACCGTCCACCAGATCACTGGCAAACCGCTGTTCGCCACCGGTCAGGCTCCAGATAAACGGGCGGTCACGGGAGTCGTATTCTTCGATGCCGGCTTCCTGCTCGATCACCTGCGGGCCGTTCAGGCCCAAGCGGGCTTCCTGGGTCACCAGTAGATAACTGCACAAGCCCGCAGCGATGGACATCCCGCCAAAACAGCCGACGCTGCCTGCAACCACGCCGATCACTGGCTGGTACTGACGCAAGTCGACCATCGCGGCATGAATCTCGGCAATCGCCGCCAGGCCCAGATTGGCTTCCTGCAAACGCACACCGCCGGTTTCCAACAGCACGATGGCAGCGGTGGGAATACCGTTGCGGTTGTCTTCGGCAGCCAGCTCCAGCGCGCCTGCCATTTTTGCGCCGCCGACTTCGCCCATGCTGCCGCCCTGAAACGAGCCTTCAATGGCCGCAATGACTACCGGCCGCCCATCAACAGTGCCCTTGGCAACCACCACGCCATCGTCGGCTTGAGGGACAACGCCTTGTCTGGCAAGCCAGGGCGACATGACGCGATCAAACGGGCCAAGCAATTCGCGGAAACTGTCGGCATCCAGCAGAGCGCGGGCGCGCTGCCGTGCACCGAGCTCGATGAAACTGTGCTGGCTCAGCAAACGTGCGTTATCAGTCATGACCGATCTCCTCGAAGCCCTGCTCCAGACGCAAGCGCACCACGCCGGGCGTGGCCCCGAAGTCGTGGATGTCGATGCTCAGCGCAGGCGGGGTCTGGCCGTCGAACATGCGCTCGAAAAGATGTTTCCAACGCAGCGAAGCACCGTTGACCGAGGTCACCACCTGAATTGATAGCTTGCCTGGCGAACCGGGCTCCAGCAGCACTTCCAGATCGCCCGAGCCAACCACACCTACCAGCGCGCGGCCTTTGGGCGGCTGTCCGGCAGGGAATTCAAAAGACAGGGTTTCCATTTCAGACACTCCTCGAAACACGGCCGAGCGCAGGCTCCAGGCCGTCGATAAACAGGCAGGCAGCCAGCAGATCAGCCGCGCCGCCAGGCGAAGCATTCAGCGCCAGCAGTTGCTGATCCAGTTGGTTCAGTGCGCGGCGCCCGGCAAGGCTGGCACTGCCGCCAACGTCCAGCACGTGCTGAGCGCCGCGCTGCATGGTGTGCAAGCCTTCGATACCGGCACGATGCAGCACGCAGGTGTCGGACAGGGTGGTCATGATCGCCAGCAGCGCATCCAGCCGGGCGTTCTGCTCGCCACTGCCCGCCGCGCGACTGCGTTGCAGTTGCGGCAAGGCGAAATCCCTGACTGCCGGGAAGCCTTGCTGCGCCTGTTCCCGGGCACCCATTACACCGTAACGGCGAACCACTTCATTACCGTGACTGCCTTGCACGAGCACCTGGCGGTCCTTGATCTGCGCCAGGCTGGCAGCCCGCGCGAAGACGGCTTCGGGTGCGCAGTTGCGGGCATCCAGCGCGGCAGCTGTCACCAGCAGGCCCAGCGCCCAGATCGCACCTCGATGAGTATTCACACCCTGGGTGGTGCGCAGCATCGTTGCTTCGCCATCACGACCGAGACGGCCGAGCGCCTCACGTAATGGCTGGCCCACTGTATTGAATTGCCCGGCGGCGTCAGCCATTAACTTGAAGGTCGGCCACAGTGAAAGAGCCGAGGAATGCATCAGGCCCAGGTGCAGGTCGGTGTGTGCGCCGCTGCCACGTCGGTCCACCAGTGCAGGTTTGGGCGACAGGTCGGCTTCGGCGATCAGGGCATCGACGGCCAGATCGGCCAGTCGCTCGGCAAGCGAAGCAGCTTGCGGTGTCAATTGAAGTGCGCTCATCACCAACTCCTGAATTTGGCAGGCGGGGTGTACAGACCACCGGACCACTGAACCAGATCGGCAATGCTCTTGGCCGCAAGCAGTTCACGGCTGGCATCGGTGCGCCGGATGCCGAGGTCTTCCGGCAGCGCGATCAGCCCTTCACGACGCATACGTGCGGTGTCTTTCGGGTTATGGCGCAAGCCAATCACGGTCACGCCCGCCACGGCGGCAATCATCGCCTGACGCTCTTCCAGGCTGCGCGCCTTGTAGAGGTAGGCGATGCCTTCTTCGGTCAACAAATGGGTGACGTCGTCACCGTAGATCATGATCGGTGCCAGCGGCATGCCGCTTTTCTTCGCCACTTCTACAGCGTCCAGCGTTTCAACGAAGGTCGGCTTGCCGCCCTCCTGAAACGTCTCGACCATCTGCACCACGAGCTTTTTGCCGCGCTCCAGATAGGCATCCGGGCCGCTCTCGTTCTGTTGGCGCATGTCCAGCCATGCCGGGGTGGCATGACGTCTGCCGCGCGGATCATGGCCCATGTTCGGTGCGCCGCCAAAACCTGCCAGCCTGCCACGGGTGACGGTCGAGGAATGCCCGTCTCCATCCACCTGCAGGGTCGCGCCGATAAACAGGTCAACGGCATATTGGCCAGCCAGCTGACAGAGTTGGCGATTGGAACGCAGCGAGCCATCGCGCCCGGTGAAGAACACATCCGGGCGCGCAGCAATGTAGTTTTCCATGCCCAGTTCGGTGCCGAAGCAATGCACGCTCTCGACCCAGCCGCTTTCGATGGCCGGGATCAGCGTCGGATGCGGGTTAAGTGTCCAGTTACGGCAGATCTTGCCCTTGAGGCCCAGCGACTCGCCGTAAGTCGGCAGAATCAGTTCAATGGCTGCGGTATTGAAGCCAATGCCGTGGTTCAGCGACTGAACGTTGTGTTTTTCGTAGATGCCGCGAATCGCCATCATCGCCATCAATACGTGCACCGGCTTGATGTGGCGTGGGTCGCGGGTGAACAGCGGCTCGATGTAGAACGGCTTGTCGGCTACCACCACAAAATCGACCCACGAGGCCGGAATGTCCACGCGAGGCAGTTCGCTGACGTCATCCACCAATTGATTGACCTGAACGATGACGATGCCATCGCTGAACGCAGCCGGCTCGATCAGCGCGGGGGTGTCTTCGGTGCTCGGGCCGGTGTAGATGTTGCCTGCCCGGTCGGCCATGAAGCCTGCGGCCAGCACCACGTTGGGGATCAGGTCCACCACCAGCCGCGAATACAGTTCGATGTAGGTGTGGATCGCACCGATTTCCAGCAGGCCGTCTTCCAGCAACTGGCTGATGCGCAGGCTCTGCGTGCCAGCAAACGAGAAGTCCAGTTTGCGTGCGATGCCTTGCTCGAAAAGGTCGAGGTGCTCTGCGCGGCCAACGCTTGGCATGATCATGTGCAGGTCATGGACCTTGCCCGGATCGACTTTGGCCAGCGCGCGGGACAGGAAGTCCGCCTGTTTCTGGTTATTACCCTCAAGCACCACCCGATCACCGGAAACCAGCAAGGCCTCCAGCGCCGCGACAATCTTGTCGGTCGGCAGCACTACGCCATCGGCCAACGCCCGCACCTGCTCCAGACGCCGCTGCTTCTCGGTGCGACGACGTGTCCAGCGTGCGTCGGGGGAAGTTGTTGTTGTCATGATCGCTCCACGATTTTGCTGTCGTGGGCCACCTTAGGAGCGATAGGGGCAAGCATCAATCAAGCAGCGAGGTGAATCGTTACGGCTAGAGTAACGATAGTAGAAGTGATCATTTTTTGATCACCTTTATTGATACCCGTAACATCCGCGAAACGCTCTGCTGATCTTTGCGTAG
The DNA here is from genome assembly GCF_032587795.1 of Pseudomonas syringae group sp. 247E2. NCBI lineage: Bacteria > Pseudomonadati > Pseudomonadota > Gammaproteobacteria > Pseudomonadales > Pseudomonadaceae > Pseudomonas > Pseudomonas syringae group sp. 247E2. Next base: position 56,389 of record NZ_JAWHPK010000020.1, read on the forward strand.
GACCGGTCTTTAACAGGGCTTCTGCGCACCTGAGTAGCGGTTTTACGCCTAGCCTTCAGGCTTCCAGAACTCAAAGGAAGCACTGCCATGTCGTTCATAGTCAGGGAAGGCGATCTCACCACCACGGGCGGCTTTGTGCTGGCCGCATCGGCAAGCGAGGTCATTGACCTGCGTCGCGTGGCCCGCATGGGCGACCCGGTGTGGTGTCCGGCATGCGGGGAAATTGGTTTCATTGCCCAGGGCAACCCGACATATGTAGACGAACTTGTTGCGGTCGCCACTCAAGGTCATGAGGTGCGGTGTGGCTGCGCCCCCGGCAGCAACCGCCTGACCGCATCACAGCAAGAAATCCAGGCCGATATGGACGCAGCTGTCACCATATCCACAGAACTGGCATCTACAGCGAGGCTGCATGCCGAACAGCTTGCGCGCTCACTGAGAGACGGCAGCTATACGCCCGAGGTGCTCAGGCCACGATGATTCCTGCGCCCCAGCGTTATGCATAAGTCTTGAGATGCTCACAGATTGGCTTCTGCCCGCAGGGCGTGGGAGCGAACTTGTTTGCGAATACGGTAGTTCAGACGATACATTTTCTGTGACTATACCGGCCCTTTCGTGAACAAGTTCACTCCCACGGCCTTCGGCCAGAATCAAAAGCGGACTTGTGTGCGAAGCTGAGTGCTACGCGCGGTGCATACCCATCACGGATGGGCATTGGTCTCCAGCAAGTGATGCAGGTCCACGAACTGCTGCGTCAGCTTGTGGCGGGGGTCCAGGTGGATCAGCGGCAGGCTGGCCTGATGCGACTCGCGCATTTTCACCGATGCGCCCAGGTAGACCGGCAACACCGGCAGCCCCTCGGCTATCAGCTCGTCGAGCATCTGCTGCGGCAGGCTGGCTCGGGGCTGGAACTGGTTAACGATGATGCCTTCAACCTGAAGATCTTCGTTGTGATCCTCTTTCAGCTCCTCGATCTCGCGCATCAGTCCGTACAGCGCCTGTCGGGAAAAGCTGTCGCAGTCGAACGGAATCAATACACGATCAGACGCAATAAGCGCCGAAACCGCATAAAAGTTCAGTGCTGGCGGCGTATCCAGATAAATCCGCTCGTAATCCTCACTCAGTTCGTCGAGCAGTTTGCGCAGCTTGTTGATCTTGTGCTTTGCCTCAAGTTTGGGCTGCAAGTCGGCAAGCTCGGCAGTGGCCGTGACCACATGCAGGTTATCGAAAGGTGTTTCATAGATATCAACGTGGTTTTTCTTGGCGAACGGTGCTGCTGACAATGTGTTCTTGAAGAACTCGGCAATACCCATCGGAATATCCTGACCGGTAAGGCCGGTGAGGTACTGAGTCGAGTTGGCCTGGGCATCGAGATCGATCAACAACGTCCGATAGCCTTCGTGAGCGCTGACTGCAGCCAGATTGCAGGCGATGCTCGATTTGCCTACACCGCCCTTCTGATTGAATACCACGCGACGCATGCTTTGGGTTCCTTGAAAGATGAAGAAACAGCAGGTGTGGCCGATAACGACCTTAAGAGGTGTAGAGTCTAGGCAGTACATATGACAACAGCGAGCTTATCGCAAAACGGCACGTACCTGCCTGTCATCCTAAAGCCAGACTTGAACTTTAAAATACACGTCTGTAAACGATTTTTATGTAACAAATTTGCTAGTAATGACCCCCATCGGGATAATGCGCGCACTCGGTCAAATTACCGCACCCAGGCTGATATCTACCTGATATCGATGTAGCGAGAAACAAGCCCGCAGGGGCGGGAAGAGAAGTCTTGATCACCTTCAACATTGCACGATGGCACGCCTGGGCTCCGGGCCTGGCGAGCGCGGACGACTGGCTGCAATGGAGCCGCAATCCGACGCTACTGGAAACCAGTGATGCCGCGCCAGACGTGTCTTTCCTGCCTGCCATGCAACGTCGCCGCCTGGGCCGCATGGCCAGAATGGCATTTGCCGTCGGCTGGCCATTGACTGAAGGTTTGGGGCGCGTACCGCTGGTGTTTGTCTCGCGCCACGGAGAAACCCCGAGAACGTTTGAAATTCTGCGCGATCTGGCTGCGAACGAGCCGGTTTCACCGACCCAGTTCAGCCTTTCAGTGCATAACGCAGTGATTGGCCTGTGGTCGATCATGCGCGGTGAAACAAGTGAGATGACAGCCCTGGCCGCCGCAGGCGACGGGCTGGAGTATGGAGCGTTCGAGGCCGCAGCGTTGCTGGCCGAGGGTGCAGAAGCAGTATTGCTTGTGGTGACTGAAGAGCAGCCACCACACGCTTATGCACAATGGATTGATGACGTGCCCTTTCCCTACGCGGTCGGCTTGCTGCTGACGCCCGGCAACGAGTGGGAATTGTCTTTGCACAGCGACACACAAGGGAACCCGCAGACTCGATGGCCCCACGCATTGAATCTGCTGCAAGCCTTGCACACTGATCAATCCGTCTGCCTGCACCCCTGGAATAACCGGTTATGGAACTGGCAACGCAAGAACTGAAAAAACGTCAGGATGCTTATTACTGGCGTTTGCTGGCAACCGCCTTCAGCTTTGCCCTCTTCGGGCTCAGCGGCCTGTGCCTGCGCTTGTTCGTTTTTCCGGTACTGAGTTGCCTGCCCGGCAGTGTAGCCAGTCATCAGCGCCGCGCCAGGCGGACCATCAGCCGCCTGTTCTGGCTGTTCATCCGCATCATGGCGCGCATGGGCGTGTTGACCTACGAGGTACAGGGTGCCGAAAAGCTTGGCCGCCCCGGGCAGATGATCATTGCCAACCACCCGTCATTGATCGACGTGGTGTTCCTGATCGGGCTGGTGCGTGACGCCAATTGCGTGGTCAAGCGCAGCCTGTGGGAAAACCCGTTCACCCGTGGCCCGGTGCGCTCCACAGGTTACATCAGCAACGACGGCAGCATGGACATGCTCGATGCCGCCGTGGAGCGCCTGCAAAGCGGCCAGACACTGATTATTTTCCCCGAAGGCACCCGCACCCAGCCGGGTCAGCCGCCGGTCTTTCACCGGGGCGCGGCCGCCATTGCACTGCGTGGCGCGAGCATGATCACTCCGGTGACCATCAAGGTCCAGCCGACCACTCTGACCAAGGCCGAGCCCTGGTATCGCATCGCACAACGCCGCGTGCACTTCAGTTTGCGCGTCGGTGCCGATATAGACCCCACCGCCTTCAGTTCGCTGGGTCCGCCGCCCGTGGCGTCCCGCAAGCTCAACGATTACCTGCATGACTATTTCACCAAGGAGCTCGCCTCAGATGAGCGATCTGCACCAGGACATTAAATTGTTGATCATCGATGCCCTGGGCCTCGAAGACATCACCCCGGAAGATATCGGCAACGATATGACGCTGTTCGGCGAAGGACTGGGACTGGACTCGGTGGATGCGCTCGAACTGGGCCTGGCCATCCAGAAGCGCTATGGCATCAAGATCGATGCCGATGCAAAGGACACCCGTAACCATTTCGCCAGCGTCGACAGCCTTGCGGCCTTCGTCAGCGCCAGACAACCGGCCTGAGAATTGAACATGCAAACCCGTGAAGACATCTTCGAAATCCTGCGCGCCGCAATGGTGGAACTGTTCGAACTGGAGCCTGAGAGGGTCACACTTGAAGCCAACCTGTATCAGGACCTGGAAATCGACAGCATCGATGCCGTGGACCTGATAGACCACATCAAACGCAAGACCGGCAAGAAGATTGCCGCTGAAGAGTTCAAGTCAGTCAGAACCGTGAGCGACGTGGTAGAGGCCGTCTACAAACTGGTCAACGCGGCCGAATGAAGCGGCTGATTGGCCTGATTCTGGTGCTGGCCGGTGTGCTGTATCCGTTTGCCGTCTACTGGGGAACCGAACACTTCGCCCCGTGGCAGTTCGCGCTGCTGCTGGGCAGCCTGTGGCTGGCGCGCGCACTGACCGGCGAGCGCAAGCCCGGCAGCCTGGCGATGGCGCTCGTCGCCCTGGTTTTTTGCGTGGCGCTGGGCGTAATCGACAGCCACCTGATGCTGCGCTGGTATCCGGTACTGGTCAGCGCGTTCATGCTCGGCCTGTTCGGTTCAAGCCTGATCTACGGCCCGCCTATCGTAGAAAGAATGGCGCGCATAAACCGCCCTGAACTGCCCGAGTCCGGCATCCGCTACACCCGTAAAGTCACACAGATCTGGTGCCTGTTCTTCCTCGCCAATGGCCTCACGGCAGCCATACTGACGCTCTGGGCACCGTTGTCCTGGTGGACGCTGTACACCGGCCTGGTTTCCTACGGATTGATGGGCCTGTTGTTCGCTGTTGAATGGATCGTCCGCCCACCCTCTGCGGGCGGCAAATGAAATGGATCGCATGAACTGGTTGAACCTTGAACACCTGCTGCTCGACGCCCTGCCCGACCGGCCGCTGACACTGGCCCCGACCCTGGACCACGCGCAATTTCGTGATCAGGCATTGAGTGTGGCCGCAGGACTGCAAGCCCGTGGTGTCAAAAACCTCGCGGTACACCTTGAAGATGCCGCTGACCTGGCCGTCGCCTTGTTCGGTGCCTGGCGCGCCGGTGTGCACGTGTTGCTGCCCGCGGACTTGCAAGGCCAGACCCGCGAGCGCTGGGCCAATCGGGTCGACCTGTGGCTGACCGACCTAGCGCACGACACGCATTTAAGCGATCTGCACGCCGCGCAGCTGGCTCCGGCAGCGCTCGACCTTGACCAGTGCCGATTGAGCCTGTGCACCTCGGGTTCCAGCGGCGAGCCCAAACTGATTGAAAAACGCCTGCGCCAGCTGGCCAACGAAGTCTGCGGGCTGGAACAGCTGTGGGGCGCGCAGCTTGGTTCGGCATGCATGATCGGCAGCGTTGCGACGCAACATATTTATGGGCTGCTGTTCCGTTTGCTATGGCCGCTGTGCGCCGCGCGCCCGTTCATGCGCCGCCAGTTGCCGTTTGCCGAAGACCTGCAACGCGCCAGCCGCGAATACCCGTCCTTTGCCTGGGTCGCCAGCCCGGCACTGCTCAAGCGCATGGGCGACAACCTCGACTGGAGCAGCCTCAGTGCCGTGCGCCGGGTGTTTTCATCCGGCGGCGCATTGCCAGCCGAAGCGGCGCAAAGCCTGCAACAACGTCTTGGCCAGTGGCCGACGGAAATTCTCGGCAGTTCGGAAACCGGTGGCATCGCCTGGCGGCAGGGCAAACAGCACTGGCAAGCCTTCGACGGCGTAGAGCTGAGTCAGAACAACGAAGGGGCGCTGCGCATCAGCTCGCCCTATCTGCCGCCCGGTCACGTAGAGCAGACCGCCGATGCCGTGCAGATTGGCAATGATGGACGATTCGAACTGCTGGGCAGGCTGGACCGCATCGTCAAACTCGAAGAAAAGCGCGTGTCGTTGCCGCTGATCGAGCAGGCCCTTACGACTCATGAATGGGTAAATGAAGCGCGCCTTGGCGTGGTTCAGGAAAACCGTGCGTCGCTTGGCGCGCTGCTGGTGCTGAGCGATACGGGCTTGCTGGCCCTGCGCAATCAGGGCCGTCGAGCGCTTACCGAAGCCTTGCGCCAGCATCTGCGACCGCACTGCGAAACCATCGCCCTGCCGCGGCGCTGGCGTCTGCTGCGGCAGATGCCGCTCAACGCCCAGGGTAAGCTGCCTCAGGCAGAGGTCGAGGCGCTGCTGCTGGCGCCACGCTCGAAACAGCCAGAAGTGCTTGAGCAACAGAACGTCGAAGGCGAGCTGCACCTGCAATTGAGCGTCCCGCCAGATCTGGCATTTTTCAGCGGCCACTTTCCCAAGGCACCGGTCTTGCCCGGCGTGGTTCAGGTCGAATGGGCGATCAGTCTGGGTCAGCGCCTGTTGAATCTGCCAACCGACTTTGCTGGCATGGAAGTGCTCAAGTTTCAGCAACTGGTGCGCCCCGGCGACCGCCTGAAACTGACCCTGCGCTTCGATGCCGCACGCTCAAAGCTGCATTTCGCCTTTCACAACAGCGAAAACGCACCCTGCTCCAGTGGCCGGATTGTGCTGGAGGGCGGCCATGCATAAGCCTTGCGTGATCATTCCGGTGTTCGACCACGAGCTGGCCGTGCCCAACGTGGTCAAGGCCGTCCGCAATGCAGGCTTGCCCTGCATACTGGTCGACGATGCCAGCAGCCCGGCTTGCGCCGCAGTGTTACAGCAGCTGGCGCAGGGTGAGGGTATTTACCTGTTGCGCCTGCCGGTCAATCAAGGCAAGGGCGGCGCGGTCATGGCCGGGTTCCGCGAGGCGGCACTCCTGGGTTTCAGCCATGCGTTGCAGGTCGATGCCGATGGTCAGCATGACCTGAACGATATTCCGGTGTTTCTGGAGCAGTCACGCCAGTACCCGCAAGCGTTGATCTGTGGCTATCCGCAGTACGACGAGAGCGTGCCCAAAGGCCGCCTGTACGCCCGTTATCTCACCCACGTCTGGGTATGGATCAACACCCTGTCACTGCATATTCGCGATTCCATGTGCGGCTTTCGGCTCTACCCGCTGGCCCCGGTTCTGGCGCTGATCGACAGCGTGCAGATCGGCAGGCGCATGGACTTCGACTCGGAAATTCTCGTGCGCCTGTCATGGCGTGGCCAGGAGATGCGCTGGCTGCCGACCCGCGTTCACTATCCGCAGGACGGCCTGTCGCATTTCCGCCTGTTTCACGACAACGCCCTGATCTCGAAAATGCACGCCAAGCTGTTCTTCGGCATGCTGATGCGTCTGCCGGTGATCCTCTGGCGGCGATGGCGCTCATGACCATTGAAAAATCGCCCAAGGAACATTGGGCCAGTCACGAAGAGCGTGGCAGCTTCCTGCTCATGAAGCTTACCGCCTGGGGCATGCGCGTGCTCGGTCGTCGCCTGCTCAGCCCGGTGCTGTATGGCATCGTTCTATATTTCTTCGCCTTCGGCCGCCGTGCCCGACACAGCATCTGGGAATACCAGCAGCGCCTGGCGGACTGGAGCGCCAGACCCGAACTGCGCCCCAGCCAGCGGAGCGTGTTTGGCCAGTTCATGGCCTTCGCCGAGGCACTGCTCGACAAGCTTGACGTGTGGAACGGCAAGCTGGGCATCGAACAGATCGAGATCATCGACCCTGCCCTGCTGCGTCACAACCTGCGCGGCGAGCGCGGACAAATGCTGGTCGGGGCGCATCTGGGCAACCTTGAGGTGTGCCGCGCACTGGCCGAACTCGGCGAAAAAGTCACCATGAACGTGCTGGTGCACACCAAGCACGCCGAACGCTTCAATCGCCTGCTCGGTGAAGCCGGAGCGACTAACCTGCGGCTGATTCAGGTCAGCGAACTGGACCCGGCGATCATGCTGCAACTCAGCCAGCGTCTGGACGAAGGCGAGTGGCTGGCCATCGCCGGTGACCGCGTTGCCCTGCACGGCGGGCGCAATGTGCGGGTCGACTTTCTGGGCAAGCCCGCGACGTTTCCGCAAGGCCCGTGGCTGCTGGCCGGTCTGCTCAAGTGCCCGGTCAATCTGTTTTTCTGCCTTAAAGGCCCGAACGGCTATCGGGTGATTCTCGAACCGTTCTCCGACGCCATCGAATGGCGACGCAGCGACCGAGCACAGGTCATCGCCCACTGGGCCACGCGTTATGCCGAGCGTCTTGGGCACTACTGCCTGGAAGCCCCGCAGCAGTGGTTCAATTTCTACCCATTCTGGAAGTCCGTTGATGATTCAAGCTCCTGACCCGATCATTTTCGGCGAGCGCGCTCTGTGTATCGAAGACGTGCTGGCCCTGGCCAATCGTCAAGCGCCGAGTGCGTTGCAAGGCGACGCTGAATTTCGCGCACGCATTGCCAGGGGCGCGCAGTTTCTCGATTCGTTACTGAACAAGGAAGGCGTGATCTACGGCGTCACCACCGGCTACGGCGACTCCTGCGTGGTGGCCGTGCCATTGGAGCATGTCGAGGCGCTGCCGCAGCATTTGTACACGTTTCACGGCTGCGGGCTGGGCAAGCTGCTGGACGCCCAAGCCACCCGCGCAGTGCTGGCGGCACGTTTGCAGTCACTGTGTCAGGGCGTTTCCGGGGTGCGCGTCAAACTGCTTGAGCGTTTGCAGGCGTTTATCGAGCAGGACGTGCTGCCGCTGATCCCGGAAGAGGGTTCGGTGGGTGCCAGCGGTGATCTGACCCCACTGTCTTACGTGGCCGCTACCCTGTCCGGCGAGCGCGACGTGATGTTCCGTGGCGAGCGCCGTCCGGCCAGCGACGTGCACCGCGAACTGGGCTGGACGCCGCTGGTGCTGCGCCCCAAGGAAGCGCTGGCGCTGATGAACGGCACCGCCGTCATGACCGGCATCGCGTGCCTGGCGTTCGCCCGCGCCGATTACCTGTTGCAACTGGCGACCCGTATCACCGCCATGAACGTGGTGGCGCTGCAAGGCAACCCGGAGCACTTCGACGAGCGCCTGTTCGCCGCCAAGCCGCATCCGGGCCAGATGCAGGTAGCCGCGTGGTTGCGTCAGGACCTGGCCATCGACGCGCCAACCGCCCCACTGCATCGTTTGCAGGACCGCTATTCGCTGCGCTGCGCACCGCATGTGCTGGGCGTGCTGGCCGACAGCCTGAACTGGCTGCGCTCGTTCATCGAGATCGAGCTGAACAGCGCCAACGACAACCCGATCATCGATGCCGAAGCAGAGCGCGTGTTGCACGGCGGGCATTTCTACGGCGGGCACATTGCTTTTGCCATGGACAGCCTGAAAACGCTGGTGGCCAATGTCGCAGACCTGCTCGACCGGCAATTGGCGCTGCTGGTCGACGAACGTTACAACCACGGCTTGCCGAGCAATCTGTCGGGGGCCAGCGCCGAGCGGGTCATGCTCAATCACGGTTTCAAGGCGGTGCAGATAGGCACCAGCGCATGGACCGCCGAAGCACTGAAAAACACCATGCCGGCCAGCGTATTTTCGCGCTCCACCGAATGCCACAATCAGGACAAGGTGAGCATGGGCACCATCGCTGCGCGTGACGCCATTCGGGTGCTGGAGCTGACCGAGCAGGTTGCCGCCGCCACGCTGATCGCCGCCAACCAAGGTATATGGCTGCGCAGCAAGGCCGCCGATGCGCGCCCGCTGCCACCGGCACTGGCGGCCATGCACCAACAACTGGGCGAGGACTTTGCCCCCGTCATCGAAGACCGGGCGCTGGAGAATGAACTGCGCCTGTGCCTGAAACATATTGCCAACCGCCGCTGGAGCTTGCATGCGCAGTAAGGGTTTTCTGCACGTCGACACCGAAATCGTGGTGCCGTTTTTCGACGTCGACATGATGAACATCGTCTGGCACGGGCATTACGTCAAATACCTGGAAGTCGCACGCTGCGCATTGCTCGACCACATTGGTCATAACTACATGCAGATGCTCGAATCCGGTTATGGTTGGCCGGTGATCGACCTGCAACTGCGCTACGTGCGCAGCGCGGTATTCGGCCAGACACTGAACGTACGCGCCAGTCTGGTGGAGTGGGAGAACCGTCTGAAGATCAACTACCTGATCACCGACGCACACACCGGCGAACGCTTGACCCGCGCCAGCACCGTGCAGGTTGCGGTCGACAGCCAGAGCCGGGAAATGCAACTGGCATCGCCCCAGGTCTTTATCGATGCAGTGAAGAGAGCTTTGCCATGAACCGTCCGTTTCGCGCCTTGCTGCTACTGGGGTTGCTGTGCCTGTCTTCACTGGCGCAGGCTTTCGATCTACAACAACTGAGTGATCAGCTCGCTAAACCTGCGGTGGTGCAAGGGCGCTTCATTCAGGAAAAACACCTGCGCGCCCTGCCGCAACCACTGCTCAGCAAAGGCCGCTTCGTGCTCGCCAGGGATTTCGGGCTGCTCTGGCTGCTGGAAACGCCGCTGAAACAGGATTACCGCATCAATGCCAGCGGCATTTCCCGCCGCGAAAGCGTGGGCGACGTCAGCACCTGGAAGCCCGTACCAAACAAGAATGCCGGGGCCGAGCAGAACCGCTTGTTCCTTGCTGTACTGCAGGGCGACAGCAGCGGCCTGCAACGGGATTTCGACTTGCAGCTCAAGGGCGACGCGAACGCCTGGCAACTCACGCTCACGCCGCGCTCGATGCTGCTGCAACAAGTGTTCAAACAGATCAACATCGATGGCGGAGAACTGGTCCAGCGTATCGAGTTGCTGGAAACCCAGGGCGACAGTACCGTCCTGAAAATGATCGACAGCAGCAGTGCTTCCTCCCTGACCGATGCGCAGCGCAATGACTTCAACGACTGAGCGGCTATTGCCGCGACTGTTCCTGCTGATTCTGGCAAGCGTGCTGGCGCTGGCCGGCTGGCAGTGGCACGACCGCTCGCCGCTGTCGGCCAACCTCATGGAACTGGTGCCAGGCACTGACAACGACGAACTGGTGGTGAGCGCCGAAAAGCGCATGCAGGAACCGCTCAATCGCGAAATGCTTGTGCTGGTGGGTCACACCGACCGCCAGCAGGCTGTGGAGCTGGCTCGCACGCTGGCGGAGCAATGGCAAGCGAGCGGCCTGTTCGAGAAGGTTCAGTGGTCGCTGCAAGCCGATCTGCCCGGGTTGCGCACCCAGTTGCTGCAAGGGCGAATCGCGATGTTGCCGGCAGCGGATCGCGCTCTGTTGATCGATGAGCCGAAGACTTTCATCGAGCAGCGCGTACAAACTCTCTTCGACCCGTTTGCCGGGTTCAGCCTGGTGCCGGGTCAGGATGACTGGCTGGGGCTGACCGGACGTATCCAGAACGGCTTGCCGAAACAGGGCTCGGTCGAGGCGGATCTGGCCAGCGGCGCGCTGATCGCCAGCGCCGAGGGCAAAAGCTGGGTACTGCTGCGTTCGCGAACCCGAACCGATGCTTTCGATCTGCACCTGCCCGGTCAGGTCGCCGACCTGCTGGCGAAAGCGCGGGGGCAGGCGCAGCAGGCCGGTGGGCAATTGCTCGCCGCCAGCGGCCTGCTGTACGCCGCCGACGGGCAGAAGCAGGCCAGCCGGGAAATCACCTGGGTCGGCGGGGGCGCCACGCTCGGTATTCTGTTGCTGCTGTTGCTGGCATTCCGACGCTGGAGCGTGCTGCTGGCGTTTGTACCGGTGGTAGTCGGCATGCTCTTCGGTGCAGTGGCTTGCGTGGCGCTGTTTGGCAGCATGCACGTCATGACGCTGGTGCTGGGTTCCAGCCTGATTGGTGTGGCGGTGGATTACCCACTGCATTACCTGTCCAAGAGCTGGAGCCTGAAACCCTGGCGCAGTTGGCCCGCCTTGCGCCTGACCCTGCCGGGCCTGACGCTGAGCCTGATCACCAGTTGTATCGGCTATCTCGCCCTGGCCTGGACGCCGTTCCCGGCGCTGACACAAATTGCCGTGTTCTCCGCCGCTGGCCTGATCGGCGCTTACCTGACTGCGGTGTGTCTGCTGCCTGCGCTGCTTGCAAAGGTCGAGATCAGCCCCGCGCAATGGCCGCTGAAACTGGCGCAACTGATGCTTGATTGCCGCGCTGCGCTGTTGCAGCGCATCAGCACGCCGATTCTGCTGGCGCTACTGTTGGCCTTCTGCGGCGGCGGGCTCTGGCACCTGACCACCAAGAACGATATTCGCCAATGGGTCTCGGCACCTCAGGCATTGACCGACGAAGCCCAGGCTATCGCGCGGATCACCGGTTATCAGCCCACCAGCCAGTTCTTCCTGGTGCGCGGCAAGGATCAACAGCAGTTGCTGGATCGGCAGTCCGAACTGACCCAACGGCTCGACCAACTGGTCAGCATGGACAAGCTGCAAGGCTACATGGCCCTCAACCAGTTGCTGGATTCGCCTGCCGAGCAGCAACTGACCCGTGATGCGCTGGGCAAATTGTCGCAACACTGGGCACCACTGATGCAGCTTGGCGTCCCGGCCAACGCGCTGAAGACCGAACTCTCTCAATTGCAGGCACTGCCAACGCAAGACATTGATCAGGCGCTTCAAGGCCCGCTCAGCGAACCGTGGCGCACGCTCTGGCTAGGCGCCAGCGAAGATGCCGAAGGCGACGCTCAGGTAGCCAGCATCGTCAGCCTGCGTGGCATGAACAGCATGGCGTTGCTGCGCGTGCAGGCCATCGGCCTGGAGGGCGTGCAACTGGTCGACCGCCTGGGTGAGCTCAACGAGGTGTTTGCCCACACGCAGATCAGCGCAGCAGAATTGAAGCTGGCTTCATGTGTGCTGATCATCCTGCTGCTGATTGTCCCGTTTGGTTTCAGCGGCGCGCTGCGCATCGTCGCCCTGCCCCTGCTGGCCGCCTTGTGCAGCCTCGCCAGCCTGGGCTGGCTCGGTCAGCCGCTGACTCTGTTCAGCCTGTTCGGCCTGTTGCTGGTCACGGCGATCAGCGTCGATTACGCCATCCTGATGCGCGAGCAGATAGGCGGCGCGGCGGTCAGCCTGCTGGGCACGCTGCTGGCAGCGGTCACCACCTGGCTGTCGTTCGGCCTGCTGGCCGTTTCCAGCACTCCGGCGATCAGCAACTTCGGCCTGTCGGTCAGTCTGGGGCTGGCCTTCAGCTTTCTTTTGGCACCGTGGGCCAGCCCGCGTAAAGCGCTTCATTCGCCAGCCAATGCTGAAGGGCCACACGCATGAGTCTTGCAGCGTTGTCGTCACTCCCTGCCACCGCCCAATCGGAAAGGAATACCTGTGCCCATCACTGATAGGGAAATTCGTCAGGTCGTCGTCATCGGTGCCGGCCCGGCCGGTTGCATTGCGGCAGCCCTGCTCAAACGCCAGGGCCACGACGTGCTGATTATCGAGCGTCAGCTGTTCCCGCGCTTCTCCATCGGCGAAAGTCTGCTGTGCCATTGCCTGGACTTCGTCGAAGAAGCCGGGATGCTCGACGCCGTGCAGGCCGCCGGTTTCCAGCTCAAGAACGGTGCTGCCTTTGCGCGCGGCGAGCAATACAGCGATTTCGATTTTGGCGATACCTTCAGCAACGGCAAGCCGACCACCTTTCAGGTGCAGCGCAGCAAGTTCGATAAATTGCTCGCTGATCAGGCCGAGCTGCAAGGCGTGGAAATCCGCTATCAGCAGGAAATCATCAGCGCCGACTTCGACAGCCTGCAGCCGGTTTTGCGTGTGAGGCGTGAGGACGGCAGCGAATACAGCGTCCAGGCAACCTTCGTACTCGACGCCAGCGGCTATGGCCGCGTGTTGCCGCGCCTGCTGGATCTGGAAGCGCCGTCGGGCTTTCCGGTGCGTCAGGCGGTGTTTACCCATATCGAAGACCATATCGAAAGCCCGCCCTTCGACCGTCAGAAGATCCTGGTCAGCATCCATCCGCAGCACAGCGATGTGTGGTTCTGGTCGATCCCGTTCAGCGAAGGCCGCTGTTCGATAGGCGTCGTGGCCTCGGCCGAGCGCTTCAAAGACAAGCCCGATGACCTGGACGCCTGCCTGCGCGCCTTTATCGATGAAACACCGCAACTGGCCAGCGTGCTGAAAAATGCGGTCTGGGATACACCGGCAAGGACCATCGGCGGCTACTCGGCGAACGTCACAACCCTGCATGGAAAGGGCTTTGCGCTGCTGGGCAATGCGGCGGAATTCCTCGATCCGGTGTTTTCGTCAGGCGTGACCATCGCCATGCGTTCGGCGAGCATGGCGGCTGGCGTGCTGAACCGCCAGTTGCAGGGCGAAAACGTGGATTGGGAAAGCGAGTTCGCGGTGCCATTGAAACGTGGCGTCGACACCTTTCGCGCCTATGTCGAGGGCTGGTACGACGGTACGTTCCAGAGCGTGATTTTCTACCCCGGCAGCGCTCCGGACATCCGCCGTATGATCAGCTCGATTCTGGCCGGTTATGCCTGGGACGAACGCAATCCGTTTGTCAGCGAGCCCAAGCGCCGCCTGCGCACGCTCTCGGAAATCTGCGCGGACGGTGACTCATGAATCGACCGTTCCTGAGTGACAGCTATGTCGAGGAAACCCGCTTCGGCCTGTGGTTTCTGCGCAGCCACACCTGGCAGTACCGCGTATTGCGTGTGGCGATAGACGATTTGCGCAGCCTGTTCGATAGCGCGCTTCCGGCCGCACCGGTTTTGCTCGACGCTGGTTGCGGGCAGGGCAAGTCGTTTCAGCACCTGAGCAGGGTTTTTCAGCCTTCAAGGCTGATTGGTGTCGATGCCGACCTGCACAGCCTGGAGATGAGCCGTCAGGAGGCACGCGCCAGAGGCATAGAGGTCGAGCTGATCGGCAGCGACTGCGCAGCCCTGCCAGTACCCGACGCCAGCGTCGATCTGCTGTTCTGTCACCAGACCTTTCATCATCTGGTCGAGCAGGAACAGGCGCTTGCCGAGTTTTATCGCGTACTCAAGCCAGGCGGTTACCTGCTGTTCGCCGAGTCCACCGAGGCGTACATCGACACCTGGGTGATTCGCTGGCTGTTCCGCCACCCCATGCACGTTCAGAAAAGCGCGGCTCAGTATCTGCAGATGATCCGCGACCAGGGTTTCGAGTTCGGCGCACAGCATGTTTCGTACCCTTACCTGTGGTGGAGCCGCGCCAGGGATTTCGGCCTGCTCGAAGCCTTGAAACTGCAAAAACCCAGGCCGTTCGGGCAACGGGAAGAAACGCTGGTCAATGTCGTGGCCCGCAAACCGCTACAAGGTGGCGCATCATGATCCGGGTATTATTTCTGGCCTTTCTGCTGCTGGGCGGCTGCGCTGCACAGGCACCGCTGCCGACTACCGCACCGACGATGCAATTGCCGGTGCAGCTGCACATCGAACGCCGACAGGCTGATCAGCGGCAAGACTGGATGCTGGTCATCCAGCGCGAAAACGCCGGGTTGCGCTGGTCGATGATGGACCCGCTGGGTATCCCCCAGGCTCGCCAGTTGCTGATCAACGGACAATGGCAAGCCGACGGTCTGCTTCCCCCCAACCCCGAAGCACGCGAGCTGTTTGCGGCAATAATGTTCGCCATGACCTCGGATCTGGAAATGCATGGCCGCTACCCCACGGCGTACCGCCAGGGCATGCAGCGGCGTCTGGATGATCGCTGGCTGGTCGAATATCAGTCAGCCAACGCCTACACCATCCGTCTCAAGGACGGGTTGAGCTACAGGGTTACACCGCTGAACGACGAGAGCATGCCATGACTGCCTATCTCAATGCGCTGGGCCTGATCTGCTCGCTGGGCGACAGCCGTGAAGAGGTGTCGCGCAGACTGTTCGCAGGCGACAGCTCGGGCATGGTGTTCGAAAGCGGCTGGGTGCCGGAACGCGCATTGCCGGTCGGCGCGGTAAAATCCGCATTGCCGCCCATTCCGCCCGCAATGCAATCGCAGCGCAGCCGCAACAACCAGTTGCTGCTGGCCGCGGCCTTGCAGATCGAAGATGACATTCGTCAGGCTATCGCGCGCTACGGAGCCGGGCGGATTGGCGTGATCGTCGGCACCAGCACCTCGGGTATCGATGAAGCAAGCGAGAGCATGGCAAGCTGGCTGCGTGATAAGACCTTCCCCGACGATTACGATTATCGCCAACAGGAACTGGGCGCACCGGCGAACTTCCTGGCCGGCTGGCTGCAATTGAGCGGCCCGGCCTATGTGATTTCCACAGCCTGCACGTCCAGCGCGCGGGCACTGCTCAGCGCACGACGGGCGCTGGACATAGGCCTGTGCGATGCGGTGCTGTGCGGCGGCGTCGACAGCCTGTGCAGGTTGACCCTCAATGGGTTCTCGGCGCTTGAAGCCATGTCGCCACAACTGTGCAACCCGTTTTCAAGTCACCGCAACGGGATAAACATCGGCGAGGCGGCAGCGCTGTTTCTGATGACCCGCGAAGCTGGCGACAGCCACTCGATTGCCCTGCTGGGCGCGGGTGCCAGTTGCGACGCCCACCACATCTCGGCCCCCGAACCTACCGGCCGGGGTGCGCAGGATGCCATGCTGCAAGCGTTGACCAACGCCCGGCTCGATGCCGCACAGATCGGTTACCTGAACCTGCATGGCACCGCTACGCCGCATAACGATGCGATGGAAAGCCTGGCCGTGCAGGCGGTATTCCCGAACGGTGTGCCCTGCTCGTCGACAAAGCCGCTCAGCGGCCACACGCTGGGTGCCGCGGGAGCGCTGGAAGTGGCGTTTTGCTGGTTGAGCCTGGCACCGGACAACAGCGAACAGGCCCTGCCCCCGCACCTGTGGGACGGCGAAGCTGACCCGCTATTGCCTGCACTGCAATGGACACTGCCAGGTTCGCGCCTGGCACCTGCAAATGCTCGTTACATGATGAGCAATTCGTTTGCCTTCGGTGGCAACAACATCAGCCTGATTATCGGAGATGCCCCATGACCGAGTGGTCGCTCGCCGAACTCATACCCCATGCTGGCGACATGATTCTCATCGATCAGGTGCTGAGTTTTGACCAAGAGCAGATTCAAACCCGCCTGACCGTGCGCGCCGATGGTCTGTTCAACCAGCCGGACGGCAGCCTGCCCGCCTGGCTTGGCATAGAGCTGATGGCCCAGAGCGTCGCGGCCTATGCCGGTTGCCAGGCGCGCACCAAGGGTGAAGCGGTCAAGCTGGGGTTTCTGCTCGGCAGCCGCAAGTTCGAATGCAACGTAGCGCGCTTCCCGCTGGGCAGCGAACTGCATATCCATGCCGTGCGCTCCTTGCAGGACGACAGCGGCATGGGCGTGTTCGAATGCACCCTGACCGGACCGGATATCAAGGCTTTTGCCCGACTCAATGTATATTGCCCGCCCAACACTGCTGACTATCTGGCTGAAGGAGCCCCGGCATGACTGAATCGATACTGGTCACCGGCTCCAGCCGTGGCATCGGCCGCGCCATCGCTCTGCGTCTGGCCCAGGCCGGATACGACCTGATCCTGCATTGCCGCACCGGCCGCAGCGAAGCCGAAGCCGTGCAGGCCGAAGTCGTTGCGCTGGGCCGTCAGGCACGCGTTCTGCAATTCGATGTCTCGGACCGTGCCGCCTGCAAGGCAATTCTGGAAGCTGATGTGGAAACCCACGGCGCCTATTACGGCGTGGTACTCAACGCCGGGCTGACCCGCGACGGCGCGTTTCCGGCACTCAGCGATGATGACTGGGATCAGGTGCTGCGCACCAACCTGGACGGTTTTTATAACGTTCTGCACCCGCTGACCATGCCGATGATTCGTCGTCGTGCGGCGGGCCGTATTGTCTGCATCACCTCGGTTTCCGGCCTTATCGGCAACCGTGGCCAGGTCAATTACAGCGCCTCCAAGGCAGGGCTTATCGGTGCCGCCAAGGCGCTGGCCATCGAACTGGGCAAACGCAAGATCACCGTCAACTGCGTCGCGCCGGGGCTGATCGATACGGCCATGCTCGACGAGAACGTGCCCGTTGACGAACTGATGAAAATGATTCCGGCACAACGCATGGGCACGCCCGAGGAAGTGGCGGGGGCCGTGAATTTTCTGATGTCGGCCGAAGCGAGCTACATCACTCGTCAGGTGCTGGCCGTCAACGGAGGGCTGTGTTGATGAAGCGTGTGGTCGTCACCGGGATGTCCGGCATTACCTCGGTGGGCAGCGACTGGCCGACTATCGATGCGAGCTTCACCGCCAATCGCAGCGGCATTCGCCGAATGGACGAGTGGAACCGTTTCGCCGAGCTGAATACCCGACTGGCTGGCCCCATCGACGATTTCGTCGTGCCGGGGCACTGGACGCGCAAGCAACTGCGCAGCATGGGCCGCGTATCGCGACTGGCAGTGGCTGCTGCGGAACAGGCGTTGATCGACGCCGGGCTGCTGAATGATCCGCTCATTCGCGATGGGCGCATGGGCACCGCCTGCGGCTCGTCAACCGGCAGCACCGACGAGATCAAGGCCTTCGGCAACATGCTGATCAACTCGGTGGCAGTAGGCCTGAACGCCAACTCCTACGTGCGGATGATGCCGCACACCACCGCCGCGAACATCAGCATTTTCTTCGGCCTGACCGGACGCCTGATTCCGACTTCCAGCGCCTGTACCAGTGGCAGCCAAGGCATTGGCTATGCCTACGAGTCGATCAAGTTTGGCCGTCTGCCGCTGATGCTGGCGGGAGGGGCCGAAGAGCTGTGCCCGACCGAGGCGATGGTGTTCGACGCGCTGTACGCCACCAGCCTCAAGAATGACGCGCCACACACCACGCCACGCCCCTACGACAGCGGGCGAGACGGACTGGTGATCGGTGAAGGCGGCGGCATGCTGGTGCTCGAAGAACTTGAGCACGCTCAGGCACGTGGTGCACACATCTACGCCGAAATCGTCGGCTTCGGCAGCAATGCAGACGGCGCCCACAGCACTCGTCCCGAGCAGGCCACCATGCGTCGCGCCATGGAACTGGCCCTGGAAGATGCCAACCTGCCTCCCGAAGCCATCGGCTACGTCAATGGCCATGGCACCGCCACCGAACAGGGCGACATCGCCGAAACCCTGGCCACCAGCAGCCTGTTCGGCCCGCGCATGCCGCTCAGCTCGCAGAAAAGCTTCCTCGGCCACACGCTGGGAGCCTGCGGCGCGCTGGAGTCATGGTTCAGCATCGAAATGCTCAACAGCGACCGCTACATTCATACGCTGAATCTGGTCGACATCGATACCCAATGCGGCGAACTGGACTACATCGTCGGCGAACCCCGGTGGATGAGTAACGAATATGTGATGAACAACAACTTTGCCTTTGGCGGTGTCAATACGTCATTGATATTCAAGCGCTGGGGGTGAGGCCACGCACGTCTCAACTCTCGTACGTCGCTCCACGTCGCATGCCGTTCTGGACGTTCTGCGTCCGGTCTTGAGTCTGCGGCGCGGCGCAGATTTGTGACGCAGAGCGTCACGACAGGCATTCCCACGCGGAGCGTGCGAAACGATAATCTCAACTATCGTGCGACATTGCGCGTTAAAAGCTCGGTAAACGCCTTGGCCATCGGTGACTGTTCGTCCTTGCGCTGTACCAGCCACACCGCGCTTGTCGCGCCGGGGTCGAGGACATTGCGATAGACCACGCCGTCGATGCGCATTCGGCGGTAGGACGCTGGCAGCACGGTGACGCCCAGTCCAGCCGCCACCAGGCCGATGATGGTCATCACTTCACCCGCTTCCTGAGTGATCAGCGGGCTGAAACCCGCGGCGCGCGCCAGACTCAGAACCTGCGCGTAAATGCCGCTGCCATAAGTGCGCGGGAAGAACACGAACGGCTCAGCGGCCAGGGCCGACATATAGATCCCGTTTTCGCTTTCTGCCGCCAGTGGATGGTCAGCACGCATGATCGCCACCAGCGGCTCGTTCAGCAGCTCAAACACCACCAATGAGTCGGGTAACGCCAACGGGCGCATGATGCCGACCTGAATGGTCTTGTCCTCAAGCCCTGCTGCCACTTCCTGGCTGGTGATTTCGGTCAGAGTCAGGTGCACATCCGGATAAGCCTGACGGAAGGCAAAAATCGCCTGTGGAATGCTGGAAGTGAACGGTGCCGACGAAGTAAAGCCAATCTTCAGCTCGCCGATTTCACCCAGTTGCGCACGCCGGGCAACATCAGTGGCTTTATCGACCTGCGCCAGCACCAGACGCGCCTCATCGAGAAAAAGCCTCCCGGATTCACTCAGTTCGACACGCCGGTTGGTGCGGTCAAACAGACGCGTGCCCAGCTCCTGCTCCAGCGTCTGGATCTGCTGACTCAGCGGCGGCTGGGAGATACCCAGCGCCTGTGCCGCACGACCGAAATGCAGCTCTTCGGCAACCGCGATGAAGTAACGCAGATGACGCAATTCCATGCGGCCTCCATTAAGTCGTTTTACCTATCAAACAGGTCGAACAATATATTGGATGGAATGATTGTCGGGCTATATGATTTTTTCATTGCCTGCCCAATCGTGCTCCGAGGTCTCCTTTGAATCCTGCCGTCGCCCCGCCCACCACAGACTTGAATGCCTCCGCTAAACCGTCTGGCGACACTTACATCGAGAAAAACACGCCGCTTTTCAAACGCACTGCACTGGCGCTGTTCGCTGGCGGGTTCTCGACATTCACCCTGCTGTATTGCGTTCAGCCGATGATGCCAACGCTGTCCGGCGAGTTCTCCCTTTCGGCAGCCCAGAGCAGCCTGATTCTGTCCGTCGCCACGGCGATGCTCGCCATCGGCCTACTGATCACCGGACCGATATCCGACCGGCTGGGGCGCAAATCGGTGATGGTCATGGCGCTATTCTGTGCATCGCTGTTCACCATCGCCAGCGCGCTGATGCCCAGCTGGGAAGGCGTACTTATCACACGGGCACTGGTGGGCCTGTCGTTGAGTGGTCTGGCGGCAGTGGCGATGACTTACCTGAGCGAGGAAATCCATCCCACGCATCTGGGCCTGGCAATGGGGCTGTATATCGGCGGCAGCGCGGTTGGCGGGATGAGCGGGCGGCTGATCGTCGGGGTCATGATCGATTACGTAAGCTGGCACGCGGCGATGCTGGTGGTCGGCGGACTGGCCCTGATCGCAGCCGTGGTGTTCTGGAAGATCCTCCCGGAATCGCGCAACTTCCGCCCTCGCTCACTGCACCCTCGCAGCCTGCTGGACGGCTTTGTGGTGCAGTTCAAAGACGCCGGGTTGCCGCTGCTGTTTCTGGTCGGGTTTCTGCTGATGGGCGCATTCGTCACGCTGTTCAACTACATCGCCTACCGCTTTTTGAGCGCCCCCTACAACCTGAGCCAGGCCGTGGTCGGGGTGTTTTCCGTGGTGTATCTGTCGGGAATTTACAGCTCGGCAAAGATCGGCTCATTGGCCGACCGTCTTGGCCGCCGACGGGTGCTATGGGCCGTGATCGTGATGATGCTGGCCGGTCTGCTGCTGACCCTGTTCACCCCGCTGCCGCTGGTGATCGTCGGCGTACTGATCTTCACTTTCGGCTTCTTCGGCGCACATTCGGTGGCCAGCAGTTGGGTCGGACGCAGGGCCACCACGGCCAGAGGCCAGGCCGCGTCCCTGTACCTGTTCTGTTACTACGCAGGCTCGAGCGTAGCCGGAACCGGCGGCGGCGTGTTCTGGCACTACGCGGGATGGAACGGCATCGGGCTGTTTATCGGCGTGTTGCTGCTGATCGCCCTCGGAGTAGCGCTGCGCCTGGCAAGGTTGCAGCCGCTGGGGGCGAAGGTTTAGTCACAAGTCTCCACTCCAAAGAAATTCATTTTCATATATTTGTTTATATTTCATTTTCGTGTAATTTATTTTCATCACGAAAACAGAGATAAAAATAATGAATACCTGTGATCGCCTCGAAACCTGCTTCACTCCTTCTCCTGCGTCATCCCTGCCGAGTACTCCCGAGTCGCCTTCCGGCTGACGGCTTCAGCCGTCGGTATTGCGCCCTCGCCTACCCATTCTGCAAGGAACCGCCGCTATGTCGCCGTCACCCGGTATTTCGCTGTTGGTCTACGCCGCTGTCGCCATCATTGCCTTGATCGTGCTGATTGCGCGCTATCGTCTCAATCCGTTTATTGTCATTACGCTGGTGTCGGTCGGTCTGGCGCTGGTTGCCGGGATGCCGGCCAGTGGCGTGGTCGCCTCTTACGAAGCGGGAGTGGGCAAAACGCTGGGGCATATCGCACTGGTCGTCGCGCTGGGCACCATGCTCGGCAAAATGATGGCCGAGTCCGGTGGTGCCGAGCAGGTGGCGCGCACGTTGATTGACCGCTTTGGCGAACGTAACGCGCACTGGGCCATGGTCTGCATTGCGTTTCTGGTGGGTTTGCCGCTGTTTTTCGAAGTGGGTTTCGTTCTGCTGGTGCCGATTGCCTTTACTGTGGCCCGACGTGTCGGGGTGTCGATCCTGATGGTCGGCCTGCCGATGGTCGCCGGCCTGTCGGTGGTGCACGCGTTGGTGCCGCCACACCCTGCGGCAATGCTCGCCGTTCAGGCTTATCAGGCGTCGGTAGGGCAAACGCTGTTCTATGCCATTCTGATCGGTATACCCACGGCCATCATCGCCGGTCCGGTATATGCCAAATTCATCGTGCCGCATATCCATCTACCGGCTGAAAACCCGTTGGCGAAGCAGTTTCTCGACCGCGAACCAAGAGCAAAACTGCCCAGTTTTGGCCTGACCATGGCGACCATTCTGCTGCCGGTGGTGCTGATGTTGCTGGGTGGCTGGGCCAACCTGATCAGTACGCCGGGCAGTGCGTTCAATGGCTTTTTGCTGTTCATCGGCAACTCGGTGATCGCCCTGCTGCTGGCCACCCTGCTGAGTTTCTGGACGCTGGGCATCGCTCAGGGTTTCAATCGCGACTCGATCCTGAAATTCACCAATGAGTGCCTGGCACCGACCGCCAGCATCACGTTGCTGGTCGGTGCCGGTGGCGGTTTGAACCGTATTCTGGTCGACAGCGGCGTCACCAACCAGATCGTTGGTCTGGCGCAGGACTTTCATCTCTCGCCTTTGCTGATGGGCTGGCTGTTCGCGGCGCTGATGCGTGTTGCGACAGGCTCGGCAACGGTGGCTATGACCACCGCATCGGGGATCGTTGCACCAGTGGCGATGGGCCTGGGTTACCCGCACCCCGAGTTGCTGGTGCTGGCGACAGGCGCAGGCTCGGTGATCTTTTCCCACGTCAACGACGGCGGTTTCTGGCTTATCAAGGAATATTTCAACATGACTGTAACGCAAACCTTCAAGACCTGGACGGTACTGGAGACACTGATTTCCATCGTCGCTTTCGCCTTGACGCTGGGCCTGGCGCAGGTGCTCTGAGTGGACATTCTGTACCAGATACGTGCCCGTCAGGATTCACTCAGCGCGGGAGAAGGCCGGATCGCCAGGCTGGTGCTCAGCGATATCGCCTTTGCCGCAAGTGCCAGTCTGGACGAGCTGGCCAGCCGCGCCGGGGTCAGCAGCGCGACGCTGTCACGCTTCGCTCGCAGCATCGGTTGTCGGGACCTGCGCGACTTGCGCCTGCAACTGGCTCAGGCGAGCGGCGTGGGCAGTCGTTTTCTCAACCCTGAGCCGGCCCCGGAGCAGTCGGCCTTTTTCACCCGGATTGTCGGTGACATAGAGGCCACTCTGCATCAGCACCTGGCCGGGTTTGATGAGTCGCGCTTTGCCGCAGCCGTAGCGTGCCTCAGCGATGCACGCATGATTCATGCGTTCGGCATGGGCGGTTGCTCCAGCCTGTGCAGCGAGGAGCTGCAAACCCGGATGGTACGTTTGGGCTACCCGGTGGCGGCCTGCCGCGACCCGGTGATGATGCGCATGATTGCTGCCACGCTTGGTCCGCAACACAGCCTGATTGTCTGCTCGCTCAGCGGGCGCACGCCGGAGCTGCTCGACGCAGTAACCCTGGCGCGTAGCTATGGCGCGCGCGTGCTGGCCATTACCCTGCCTGACTCCCCTCTGGCGCAACTGGCCGAGGTGGTGTTGCCGTTGCAAATTGCTGAGACCAATTTCATTTATAAACCCACCGCCGCGCGCTACGGCATGCTGCTGACCATTGATGTGCTGGCCACTGAACTGGCGCTGCTGAGCCCTGAAGACAATCAGGAACGGCTGCGTCGAATCAAGCTTGCACTGGATGAATACCGTGGTGGCGAAGACGGCCTGCCGTTGGGAGACTGAAGCATGATTTACGACCTGATCATCCGCGATGCGCTGGTCATCGATGGCAGCGATACGCCCGGAGTGCGCGCCGATGTAGCGATTAGCGACGGGCGCATCCAGCGCATCGGCAACCTGATCGATGCCACTGCGCAGGAAGAGGTCAACGCTGCCGGTCGTGTGCTGGCCCCCGGCTTTATCGACGTCCACACCCATGACGACACGGTAGTGATTCGCAAGCCCGACATGCTGCCTAAGATCAGCCAAGGCGTAACCACGGTTATCGTCGGCAATTGCGGGATCAGCGCATCACCGGTCTCGCTGCGCGGCAATCCGCCAGACCCCATGAACCTGCTGGGCGACGCGGCAGCGTTTGTCTATCCGCGCTTCGCCGACTATCGCGCAGCCGTAGATAACGCCCGGCCCGCCGTGAACGTGGCCGCTTTGATTGGCCATACGGCGCTGCGCAGCAATCACATGGATGATTTGTTTCGCAGCGCCAGCCCGGAAGAGATTGACGCGATGCGCGAGCAGTTGCGCGACAGCCTCAAAGCCGGCGCGCTGGGTTTGTCGACCGGCCTTGCTTACGCTTCGGCCTTCTCGGCCGAGACCAGCGAAGTCAAGCAGCTGGCTGAAGAGCTCAGCGCTTTTGGCGCGATCTACACCACCCACTTGCGCAGCGAATTCGAGCCGGTGCTGGAGGCGATGGCGGAGGCCTTCGACATAGGCCGCCATGCGCGCTCGCCAGTGGTGATTTCCCACATGAAATGCGCTGGCGCGGGTAACTGGGGCCGCAGCCCGCAACTGCTGGCGGCCCTGGAAAAAGCTGCGCAGGACCATCCGGTCGGTTGCGATTGTTACCCTTATGCGGCCAGCTCTTCGACGCTGGACCTGAAACAGGTCACCGACGCATTCCGTATCACCATCACCTGGTCAACGCCGTACCCGGATCAGGGCGGCCGGGATCTACAGGACATTGCCGCCGACTGGGGGCTGTCATTGCTGGACACCGCACGCAAGTTGCAGCCTGCGGGTGCGGTGTACTACGGCATGGATGAGGGCGACGTCGAGCGCATCATGTCTCACCCGCTGTCAATGATCGGCTCCGATGGCCTTCCGGAAGATCCGATCCCCCATCCGCGCTTATGGGGCGCATTCCCCAGAGTGCTTGGCCATTTCAGCCGCGACAAAGGGCTGTTTGCATTGCACACCGCCGTACACAAAATGACCGGGCTGTCGGCAGCGCGCTTTGCCTTGCACGAGCGCGGCTTTATCCGCGAGGGCTACTGGGCAGACCTGGTGCTGTTCAATCCGCAAACCGTGCGCGATGTGGCGGATTTTAAAGACCCTCAGCGAGCGGCACAGGGCATTGACGGCGTCTGGGTCAACGGCCGCTTGAGCTATGCCGAAGGCAAGCCGCAAGGCGAGCGACAGGGTAGATTCCTGCCGCGCAGCGGTTCGCTGCTGGAGGGCTTTACGGATTGAAAAGCGCCGACGTAAGCGTCGGCGCTGAAAAGAGCCGATGCGCCCTGATGTATCGACGCATCGTCAGTCGGACAATTACTGGTGATACTGCGCCGACAACTCATGTACTGCGTTGATGAACGCACCAGCATTGGCCGGGTCGACTTCAGGGGTGATGCCGTGGCCGAGGTTGAAGACGTGGCCGGTGCCGCTGCCGTAGCTGGCGAGGATGCGTGCGACTTCCTGGCGGATGGCTTCCGGGCGTGCGTAAAGCACGGTCGGGTCCATGTTGCCCTGCAGCGAAACCTTGCTGCCGACGCGCTGACGTGCTTCGCCGATGTCGCAGGTCCAGTCCAGGCCCAGAGTATCGGCGCCTATGTCGGCGATGCTTTCCAGCCACAGACCGCCGCCTTTGGTGAACACGATGACCGGCACCTTGCGCCCATCGTGCTCGCGAATCAGGCCGTTGACGATCTTGCGCATGTAAGCCAGCGAGAATTCCTGATACGCCGCCGAAGACAGGCTACCGCCCCAGCTGTCGAATATCTGCACCGCCTGGGCGCCCGCGAGAATCTGGCCATTCAGGTAGGCCGTGACTGACTGCGCCAGTTTGTCGAGCAGCAGGTGCATGGCTTGCGGGTTGTCGTAGAGCATGGCCTTGGATTTGCGGAAGTCCTTCGAGGAGCCGCCTTCGACCATATAGGTCGCCAGGGTCCACGGGCTGCCGGCAAAACCGATCAGCGGCACACGGCCGTTGAGTTCGCGACGGATGGTGCTGACCGCGTCCATCACATAGCCCAGGTCCTTCTGTGCATCCGGGATGGGCAGTGCTTCGATGTCAGCCAGCGTGCTGACGGTTTTCTTGAAGCGCGGGCCTTCGCCGGTCTCGAAGTACAGGCCCAGGCCCATTGCGTCGGGAATGGTCAGGATGTCGGAGAACAGAATCGCCGCATCCAGCGGGTAGCGATCCAGCGGCTGCAGCGTGACTTCACAGGCGAACTGCGGGTTCTTGCACAAGCTCATGAAGTCCCCGGCACTGGCGCGGCTGGCGCGGTATTCAGGCAGGTAACGGCCTGCCTGGCGCATCATCCATACCGGCGTGACGTCTACGGGTTGCTTAAGCAAAGCGCGAAGGAAACGGTCGTTCTTCAGGGCAGTCATGTCGGCATCCGCAATAAAAGTGCCGGCATTTTCTCAGAGCGCGACGCAAAAGGCACGGCAAGAGCCGTGCCTTTTGTCTATCGTGCCGATTTGCCGTGCTAATACAGCTCCGCGCCCGGTGTAAGACTGGGGCGGGCCTGCGCTATTTGTGGGGATCTATGACGTCAAACGCCTTGATAACGCTTTTTTCAGCCCGGGCAAGTATCAGGCGCCAGGCACCTCTGCCGGTGCTCCTGCCAATACCGGGAAGGTCCAGCGAGAACTGGCTTTTACCATACTTGTGCAGACTGCCATTGCCATCCAGCACATATCTATCAACTGCTTTTTTGACAGCAGCTTCAAGGTCATCGTTAGGGAGGTCATTTTCCGCATGCCTGAAACGCCGACTTTCAAAAAAGCCATCGATATCCACTTTGTATCTTTTTATCCGATTGCTATCCGAGGAATCGCCATCACTCCCCGAGCCGTTCGATGGTCTGCCTTTTAATCGTTTGTTGCCGCCGCGCAACCCTGCCGACGCATGTACCCAGACCCCTTGCCTATCAAGTTGAATCGGCAATTGATAATGCGCATCTGGCCGCCGGGGATCGATCACCCTCCATGCTGCGAAATCGGCATCGTATCTGACGGCATAGGTCTTACCTTGTTGCACAGCATAAAAGCGGCTTGGCGCACCTTCCTGGGTCTTTTCATAAACGCCGTTGTCGAGCTGTTTCAATCCACCGGGTGTTTTTGCCACTGCTGTTTTCGGATCAAGGACAGAACGGCCGATTGATGTGGTCGACGATGTCTGAACCCTTCGTGCTCTGGGCAGCGTCAAACCATCAGCCAGCAGCAACGCCGCCTGGACAAAATACAAGGGGGCACCTTTCTCTTCACCGCCAGCTTTTGCGACGCCCTGCCAGATGGCATAAAAGCTGCGCAATGCTGCAATCGGCAGCCTTACCTTGAAAGGCGCGAAGGTGAGCACGATGTCGCCAACGACTTTGGTGATTTCCCAGGCACTTTCCCAATAGATTTCCCAGTTGGTTTTGGTCTGTTCATTCACAGCAGAAATCACCCTCCCGACTTCAGAGTCATAGACTGCCTCAAGAAAACTTCCAGTGCAGGGCTGCAGTTCCATGAACAGCGTTTCACGGCGGACGGTCAGAATATGCCTGACATCGTCCTGGGAGGCCAAAGGCACCCTGCCCACCAGATAGTCCAGTAAATCCGGTTCAAGCAGTATCCGCTGCTGAAACTCCTGCGGATCGCTCATTTCCCGGAAGCATATTCCGTCAGGAGCCTGCGGGGTGAAAACCACAAAAGCGGCGACGCTGGAGCGCGACTCTGCGCCGATCACCAGTACGCCGCTCAATGACACGTCATTGATGGATAACTGGCTGACCTGAATGCGATGCCCCTCCACCGTTGCACGGTCATCACTGTCAATTGGGTGATCAAGCACGGCAGCAACCCATTTGTAGCCCCTGCTCGCCAGCTCGGGAGGAAGTCCGCCATCGCCCAGAAAGTCACCCGCCATCTTCGCCTCTATCACGTCGAGGCGCATTTGCGCGCGCATGACACGAGCATAACGTTCACGGTGCCATTGCCCTGCCGCCGACGTGGACAGTACTGTGCGGAGGTATCTTGAATAATCTTCGCCAATGTTCAGATCACGAATCAGGCCGAACAGATAACCGGCGTTGAGGAAACTGACCAGTTGCCCCTGATCGTCAAACGCGCGGCTGGTGAGCAGAAAGTTGATATTGGTGAGTGCAATGTTTTCCAGCGACAGATCTGTAAGGCTGCGCTTATGCGTTTCATAATGCGGCTCCAGTTCTGAAGGGCCGATATATTCGTAATCGGTATCAATAATAATGCCTGGATCAATCTCGATGCTGACGGTATGCACGCTGATATGGTCAGGATCCACTGCAATACCGTGGTCGAGCAAAATCCGTTCCTGCAGCTTTTGCCGCGCATATTTGCGCAATTGGTCGGGCTGTCCGTAGCCGGAAGGATCCAGCAGGTCAGGTGCCTGAGCTTCGAGCAAGGCTTGGCTGTAGTCCTGCACCGCCATTTTCCAGCTTTGTTTTTCGGCAGCCGTCGCGTTCGCGAACCAATCAGGCAGAAACCCGCTTTCGATTTCGGTTGGTTTGCCGGGGTCGAACCAGCCGCGATTTTCCTCGATCGCGTGCTGGGTCAGAACATCGCGAAAGCCCTGTACGTCCTGCTCGAATTGCATACCCAGCGATGACCGCTCGTCAGCCTTCAATTGCGAACTGATTGCCAGATAGAAGCTGTCGGTGCCCTGTTTGAATGAAGTTATCTCACCGTTGCCGGTGTCCTTTGCGCTGTAATTTCCGTAGTTGTCATGCAGCAGAATAATACGGTTATCGTCAGTATCTGCCGGGGCGTAATTGCTCGCACCAGCGTCGAAGATCAACACGTCCCGGCCCGATTCGGCCGCCAGTAATTTGCGGACGATACTGCGGGCCAGCTCATCCGTGTAGGAATTGAAGCTTCGCGTTCGCGACAGCCCGTCGATAGCCAGACTGTTGCTCCACTCATCCAGCGAAATGTTCATTGCTTCGCCAAATGCGTCCGGCAGAACAAGATTATTCAGGAAATCGGCCTCTTCCTGTTCTGTCAGCGGCATCTGCTGCAACAGCTCTTCGAGACGTCCTGCCGGAACCTCGGGGCATAAGGCGCACAGCGCGCTAAGGGCCGGAGACAGCGGCGTCTGCTGACGAACCCACAGAGGCAAGAAAGGATTGCGCGCGCGGGTATCCAGTTGGCCCTTTGAGGTGCCTTCATCAGCTGCCACCAGCGCATCGAACAACAGCGGTCTCTGGTCTTTTGCCAGCCCCGCTATTTGCTCACGCAGAGTAACGATTCGCCCGGCATCACTGCTACTGCCCGGAAAGTTACCCCCCATTCCAACGCTGGAACCTGCCGGCAACTGACTGAACACCCAGCGCAGTAACGGCTCGTCATCGGCGACCTGAACATTGTCCGGGACGATGTAAGCGTCGACATTTTGCGTCAGGACAATGCTGTCCTGAACGACGCTTTCATCACTGCCTTTCAGAAAGACTGCGAGTACTTCATCGTTTTCGTTGTGAATCCTGATGGACAGGTCTGCTGGCCAGTCTGGCAACTGAACCAGCAAGGAGAACAGCGCGTCTTCACCGTCTTCAGGAAAAAAATCCTTTTCTGTAAAGCGCTCGACGAACTGGTCGATTATCCGGTCCGCGCGTTCTCGGGTCCGGTGTTCGCGCACGGCAACCGTGCTGGGCGTGAACCTGTCCGGCCCGAGAGATTTCTGCTCATTGGATCGAGCAAGTTTGCCCATGGGTGCTGCTTTCAACATGGCTATTTCCTTATAGCGACATGGATGGCGGGAGTATCTAAGGCGATGAACTCCCCAAAAGGATCAGGAGCCTAAACCTTTTTAAGAGCAGGTACAGAGGGCGGAAAACAGCTGTAAACAATCGCTTGTCGCAGACGCCGGAACAGGCCTTGATCGGGACCTGGACAAGAGGGTTGAAACCTTGATGCGCCGCCTCTGGCGGGGCGACGCAACTTAATGAAAGGCGGTTGTACTTCCGGGACCGGATTATTTCAAAACGTCACAAAACCGTTTTCCGACGCCCGTCCCTGACATCCAGGCCTGGCCTGCACCAGACAGGGATAGGGAATCAATCAGCCTGGCTGATACCCGAATGAACCGAGGCTGCCGATGTTGCAAGCGCCTGTTCAAGTGCGTAGGCATAGCTCAGCAAAGCACCTTCATCCCAGGCAGTGGAAAGAAAATATAACCCTCTTGGCAGGCCATTCTCTTCGAGCCCGACAGGCACGGTTATTCCCGGATAACCTGCGATAGCGCCAACCGCTTTGAAAGAAACCTCTGACCAGTCAATGAGCACGTCCAGCGAGTGTTGCTGCAAGAGCCCATCGATCAATTGTCGATGAGCAGCACGCAAGCTGGTTGCAATCGACAGGTAATCCTCCTGATCTACAGACACGCTGGAGGAGTCAATCAATAAATCCTGATCATAAGCTTGCGCCCCAGGAAACGCGGTGTTGAATGCAATGATCTCATCCAGCGTGCTGACACCCAGCCCGGTGCGTGTGCTCAAGTAAGCGTTAAGCTCGCGCTTGAAATCATGCAGCAGCACTAAATACTCTGAAGTGCTATCAATCGACGGAACATCGACGGGAACCAGTATCGCCCCGGCAGCACTCAGACGACTCTTCACCTTTTGGAATTCAGGATCGTCATCCATTGGCATGCCGTCATGGGTGTGGTTTGGATAGCCCAGGCGCTTGCCGCGCAAGGCGTCCGTTCTGAGGTGGTCGACATAGTTCACTCCATCGGTGGAGGCTCGGGCGGTGGCTTCGTCGAGAGGGTCGTTGCCGCTCATCGCCGTCAGCAGGATCGCGGTATCCGTGACCGTTCGCGCCATTGGGCCGGGGGTGTCCTGACGACTGGAGAGCGGAATCATACCGGTACGACTAAGCAGACCCAGCGTAGGCCTAAGCCCTATGACACCACTCGTGGCGGCAGGTTGAATGATCGAACCATTGGTCTCGGTGCCTACCGCCAAAGGTGAAAATCCAGCTGCAAGACCCACTGCCGAACCTGAGCTGGAGCCAAGCGGATCAGCGCTCAAGTCATAGGGATGACGCGTCTGCCCGCCTCGGCTGCTCCAGCCGCTAGGTACCTCGTACCCACGGAAATGCGCCCATTCGCTGAGATTGGCCTTGCCGATAATGATCGCGCCGGCATCGCGAAGCCGCTGCACCACAAAAGCATCGCGTGGAGCAGGCAATCCGACCATTGAGAGAGCGCCCGCAGTGGTCTGCATCTGATCGCCCGTATCAAGATTGTCTTTTACCAGTATGGGGATGCCATGCAGCGGCCCACGTTTCTCCCCGCGAGAACGCTCCCCGTCCATTTGCGCGGCTATCTGCAGAGCGTCGGGGTTGATTTCAATGACAGCGTTGAGCGCCGGGCCATTTTTGTTCAGCACTTCGATGCGCTGAAGCAAGTCTGTCACCAGCCCGACAGAGGTCAGGTTGCCTGCACTCATGCGTCGCTGAAGCTCGACACCGGATTCAAAGTAAACAGCCTTGTTTTCGATGATCGAACCGAAAACGGGTCCATCGAAGTTGGCGGGTGTCTGGCTGGCAAATGCAAAGGGCGCTATCGAGAGCGCGAGGCAGAAACCAAACTGATTTTTCATGATGTCCTTCCCTGGTTGATAAAACGCTCGTCTTGAGCGAGTTACACCGAGCTTAGGAAGGAGGGCGCAGAAGGGATGTCAGAAAAGTCGGTAAATCACCCGTGATGGGTAGACGCCTGTTGTCAGAGCGCGCCTCAGTAACGGCGCGCTCTGGCAACACAAGGTTTAGACGCCCAGGTAATCCAGAATGCCTTCAGCCGCATTACGGCCTTCGAAGATAGCGGTCACCACCAGGTCGGAGCCGCGCACCATGTCGCCACCGGCGAAGATCTTCGGGTTGCTGGTCTGGTGCTTGTACTGCGCCTGTTCCGGGGCCACGACACGGCCCTGGCTGTCAGTACTGATGGTGAACTGCTCGAACCATGGTGCCGGGCTTGGGCGGAAGCCGAAGGCGATGACCACGGCTTCGGCCGGGATGATCTCTTCGGAACCCGGAATCGGCTCCGGGCTGCGACGACCACGAGCATCAGGCTCGCCGAGACGCGTCTCGACCACCTTCACGCCTTCGACCTTGCCATCGCCCACGATGGCGATAGGCTGACGGTTGTAGAGAAACTTCACGCCTTCTTCCTTGGCGTTCTTCACTTCCTTACGCGAGCCAGGCATGTTTTCTTCGTCGCGACGATAAGCGCACGTCACCGACTTGGCACCCTGACGGATCGAGGTGCGGTTGCAGTCCATCGCCGTGTCGCCACCGCCCAGAACCACAACACGCTTGCCTTTCATGTCGACAAAATCTTCCGGGGCCTTTTCAAAGCCCAGATTGCGGTTGACGTTGGCGATCAGGAAGTCGAGCGCATCGTGCACGCCCGGCAGATCCTCACCGGGGAAGCCGCCTTTCATGTAGGTGTAGGTGCCCATGCCCATGAATACAGCATCGTATTCTTCGAGCAGTTGATCGATGGTGACGTCCTTGCCGACTTCGGTGTTGAGCCGGAACTCGATGCCCATGCCGGTGAACACTTCACGGCGATGGCTGAGTACGGATTTTTCCAGCTTGAACTCGGGGATGCCGAAGGTCAGCAGACCACCGATTTCCGGATTCTTGTCGAACACCACCGGCGTCACGCCGCCGCGCACCAGCACGTCGGCACAGCCCAGGCCTGCAGGCCCTGCACCAATGATGGCGACGCGTTTGCCGGTTGGCACGACTCTGGACATGTCCGGACGCCAGCCCATGGCAAACGCGGTGTCGGTGATGTACTTCTCGACCGAACCGATGGTGACCGCGCCGAAACCGTCGTTCAGCGTGCAGGCACCTTCACACAGGCGATCCTGCGGGCACACGCGGCCGCAGACTTCCGGCAGAGTGTTGGTCTGATGAGACAACTCCGCCGCCGCGAGAATATTGCCCTCGGCGACCAGCTTGAGCCAGTTGGGAATGAAGTTGTGCACCGGGCACTTCCACTCGCAATACGGGTTGCCGCAACCCAGGCAGCGATGCGCCTGATCGGCGGACTGCTGGGGCTTGAACGGTTCGTAGATTTCCACGAACTCCTTCTTGCGTTGACGCAGCAGTTTCTTCTTCGGGTCTTTACGTCCGACGTCGATGAACTGGAAGTCGTTACTGAGACGTTCAGCCATTCTCTGGAGCCTCTTTACGGCAGCTTCAGGTTACAAGCCTGAAGCTGCAAAAAATCGTGATCGCAGGCAATTAGCGCACTGCCGTTGGCTTGCGGTTTGAAGCTCACCGCTAGCAGCTGCTTTTATTGCGGATTCGCCCGAGTGCTGGAGAGCAGCGATTTCAGGTTGGCAGCCTTGGGTTTGACCAGCCAGAAACGACGCAGGTAGTCGTCCAGGTTTTCCGCAAGATTGCGGCCCCATTCGCTGTCGGTTTCAGCCACGTACTCGTTGAGAACGCTCTGCAAGTGTGTGCGATAGGCTTCCATCGACTCGCCGCTGATGCGCTGGATCTCGACCAGCTCATGGTTGACGAGGTCAACGAAGGTGTTGTCCTGGTCGAGCACGTAAGCGAAACCGCCAGTCATACCGGAACCGAAGTTGTAGCCGGTCTTGCCCAGTACGCAGACGAAACCACCGGTCATGTATTCGCAGCAGTGATCACCAGTGCCTTCCACAACGGTGTGGGCACCCGAGTTACGCACCGCGAAACGCTCGCCCGCCGTGCCCGCCGCAAACAGCTTGCCGCCGGTTGCGCCGTACAGGCAGGTGTTGCCGATGATCGCGCTCTCGTTGGTCTTGAACGGGCTGCCCTTGGGCGGCACGATCACCAACTTGCCAGCGGTCATGCCCTTGCCGACGTAGTCGTTGGCATCGCCTTCCAGATACATGTTCAGGCCACCGGCGTTCCACACTCCGAAGCTCTGACCGGCAGTGCCTTTGAAGCGGAAAGTGATCGGTGCCTTGTTCATGCCCTGGTTGCCGTGCAATCGGGCGATTTCGCCGGAAATCCGTGCGCCAATGGAACGGTCGCAGTTGCAGATGTCCAGTTCATACTCGCCACCGCTGAGCGATTCAATGGCCGGCTTGGCCATCTCCACCATCTGCTCGGCCAACAGACCCTTGTCGAACGGCGGGTTGCGATCCACCAGGCTGAACTGAGGCTTGTCAGCCGGAATGTGGTCGCTGCCCAGCAACGGTGTCAGGTCCAGATGCTGCTGCTTCTCGGTTTCGCCCGGCAGGATATCCAGCAGGTCGGTACGGCCGATCAGTTCTTCCAGCGTGCGAACGCCCAGCTTGGCCAGCCACTCACGGGTTTCTTCAGCCACGTAGGTGAAGAAGTTGATCACCATATCGACGGTGCCGATGTAGTGGTCCTTGCGCAGCTTTTCGTTCTGCGTCGCAACGCCGGTAGCGCAGTTGTTCAGGTGGCAGATACGCAGGTATTTGCAGCCCAGCGCGATCATCGGCGCGGTGCCGAAACCGAAGCTTTCAGCACCGAGAATGGCCGCTTTGATCACGTCCAGTCCGGTTTTCAGGCCACCGTCGGTCTGCACCCGGACCTTGCCGCGCAGGTCGTTGCCGCGCAGGGTCTGGTGAGTTTCGGCCAGACCCAGCTCCCACGGCGCGCCAGCGTACTTGATCGAGGTCAGCGGCGATGCACCGGTGCCGCCGTCGTAACCAGAAATGGTGATCAGGTCGGCATAGGCCTTGGCCACGCCAGCGGCAATGGTGCCAACGCCTGCTTCTGCCACCAGCTTGACCGAAACCAGCGCCGCCGGGTTGACCTGTTTCAAGTCAAAAATCAGCTGCGACAAATCTTCGATGGAATAGATGTCGTGGTGCGGCGGCGGCGAAATCAGCGTCACGCCCGGTACGGCATAGCGCAGCTTGGCGATCAGGCCATTGACCTTGCCACCCGGCAGCTGCCCGCCCTCGCCCGGCTTGGCACCCTGTGCAACCTTGATTTGCAGCACATCGGCATTGACCAGGTATTCGGGCGTTACACCAAAGCGGCCCGTGGCGATCTGCTTGATCTTGGAGCTGCGGATGGTGCCGTAACGCGCCGGATCTTCGCCGCCTTCACCGGAGTTGGAACGCGCGCCCAGGCGGTTCATTGCCTCAGCCAGCGCTTCGTGAGCCTCCGGCGACAAGGCACCCAGAGAAATACCGGCCGAATCGAAGCGCTTGAGGATTTCGCTCAGCGGCTCGATCTCGTCGATGCTCAGCGGCTGGTCAAGCGTTTTGACCTGTAGCAGGTCGCGAATCATCGACACCGGACGCTGGTCTACCAGCGAGGTGTACTCCTTGAACTTGCTGTAGTCGCCCTGCTGCACGGCGGCTTGCAGGGTGCTGACCACGTCCGGGTTGTAGGCATGGTATTCGCCACCAAACACGAACTTGAGCAGACCGCCTTGCTGGATCGGCTTGCGCGTGCTCCAGGCTTCGGCTGCCAGCGCTTTCTGTTCGGCTTCAATATCGACGAAACGCGCGCCTTTCAGGCGGCTCGGCACACCGCGGAAACTGGTGTCGCAAACTTCCTCGGACAGACCGATGGCTTCAAACAACTGCGCGCCACGGTAGGACGCAACGGTCGAGATACCCATCTTCGACAGGATCTTGAGCAGCCCCTTGGTGATGCCTTTGCGGTAGTTCTTGAAGACTTCGTACAGATCGCCAAGAACTTCGCCAGTACGGATCAGATCGCCCAGCACTTCATAGGCCAGGAACGGATAGACCGCCGACGCGCCGAAGCCGATCAATACGGCGAAATGGTGCGGGTCACGCGCGGTTGCGGTTTCGACCAGGATGTTGCTGTCGCAGCGCAGGCCCTGTTCGGTCAGACGGTGGTGAACCGCGCCGACCGCCAGCGAAGCATGCACCGGCAGTTTGCCCGGTGCGATGTGTCGGTCGCTCAGCACGATCAGGGTACGACCGGCACGCACAGCCTCTTCGGCCTGATCGGCAACGCTGCGCACAGCGGCTTCAAGACCCAGGCTTTCATCGTAGTTCAGGTCAATGATGTGGCGTTCGAAGCCCGGACGCTCCAGGTTCATCAGCGAACGCCATTTGGCTGGCGAAATGACCGGCGAACTAAGGATTACGCGTGAGGCGTGCTCTGGCGATTCCTGGAAGATATTGCGCTCGGCACCGAGGCAGATTTCCAGCGACATGACGATGGCTTCACGCAGCGGGTCGATCGGTGGGTTGGTGACCTGCGCGAACTGCTGGCGGAAGTAATCGTAGGGCGAACGCACACGACGCGACAACACCGCCATCGGTGTGTCGTCACCCATCGAGCCCACAGCTTCCTGGCCCTGTTCACCCAGCGGGCGCAGCACCTGATCGCGTTCTTCGAACGTGACCTGATACATCTTCATGTACTGCTTGAGCTGCTCGCTGTCGTAAAAAGCCGAGCCGTGGTCGTTGTCTTCCATGGTGGCCTGAATGCGCAGGGCATTCTTGCGCAGCCATTGCTTGTACGGATGACGCGACTTGAGACGGTTGTCGATGGCGTCGGTGTCGAGGATCTGACCGGTTTCAGTGTCCACGGCAAAGATCTGCCCAGGACCAACGCGGCCCTTGGCGATAACGTCTTCAGGCTTGTAGTCCCACACGCCGATTTCCGACGCCAGGGTGATGTAGCCGTTCTTGGTCGTGACCCAGCGCGCCGGGCGCAGGCCATTGCGGTCGAGCAGGCAGACGGCATGACGACCTTCGGTCATCACGATGCCGGCCGGGCCGTCCCACGGCTCCATGTGCATGGAGTTGTATTCATAGAAGGCGCGTAGATCCGGGTCCATGGTCTCGACGTTCTGCCACGCAGGCGGAATGATCATGCGCACGCCACGGAACAGGTCGATGCCGCCGGTCACCATCAGCTCAAGCATGTTGTCCATGCTCGATGAGTCCGAACCCACGCGGTTGACCAGCGGGCCCAGCTCGTCCAGATCCATCAGGTCGTTGGTGAACTTGGTGCGGCGCGCCTGTGCCCAGTTGCGGTTGCCGGTGATGGTGTTGATCTCGCCGTTGTGGGCAAGAAAGCGGAACGGCTGCGCCAGCGGCCATTTCGGCAGGGTATTGGTGGAAAAGCGCTGGTGGAACACGCAAATGGCAGTCTGCAGACGCTCGTCGCTCAGGTCCGGGAAGAAGGCCGTGAGATCGGCCGGCATCATCAGGCCTTTATAAATGATGGTCTTGTGCGAAAAGCTGCAGATGTAATGATCGGTATCTGCGGCGTTGGACACTGACGAACGGCGGCGCGCGCTGAACAGTTTGATGGCGAATTCCTGATCGCTCAGGCCTTCACCACCAATGTACACCTGCTCGATTTTCGGCAGGCGCTCCAGTGCCAGACGGCCCAGGACGCTGGTATCGATCGGCACCTGACGCCAGCCGACCAGTTCCAGGCCCTCGGCGAGGATCTCGCGGTTCATGTTTTCGCGTGCGGCGTCCGCCTTGGCGTCGTCCTGATTAAGGAACACCATGCCCACAGCATATTGGCGGGGCAGATCGGCACCGAAGTGCTCTTTGGCCATCGCACGCAAGAAGCCATCGGGCTTCTGAATCAACAGACCGCAACCGTCACCGGTCTTGCCGTCGGCGTTGAT
Source organism: Pseudomonas syringae group sp. 247E2 (assembly GCF_032587795.1). Classification (NCBI taxonomy): domain Bacteria; kingdom Pseudomonadati; phylum Pseudomonadota; class Gammaproteobacteria; order Pseudomonadales; family Pseudomonadaceae; genus Pseudomonas; species Pseudomonas syringae group sp. 247E2. Next base: position 93,820 of record NZ_JAWHPK010000020.1, read on the forward strand.
ACCGCCACGGTGGGTCATGCAGGTCAGGGCCTGAACGGCCGTCTGCAACAGGTGATGACTGGGCTCGCCCTGCATATGAGCGATCAGGCCGAAGCCGCAGTTATCCTTGAATTCATCTGGTTGGTACAGACCTGCTTTCATAGACACTTTCTCACCAGGCTGCCTCTATGCGAGGCAAATTTCCTTTTAATTCAACCAATTACCTGTCACGCCGAACGCACGCCAGCTTCGGACAGGCAAAACGGAGGTCATTGTACACAGCGACACAAGGGCTAACAAATTTAACGACGACTGGTTGATAATCAATGTCGCAATTATGAAAGTTTTAAAACGGGTCGCTGTGCTAGTCAAAGCATTTCTTCAAGTATCTGACTGACGCGACGGGAGACTGTAAAGCGCTTGTAACGCAGACGCCGCAAGGCGCGCACCAATCAGGTGGCGCGCTTTGCGGGTTAAGTCAGGCTGGCTGGGTGAAGCGGCCCGGATAAGGCCGCTGCGACTTCAGCGACTGGCACCAAGCTCTTGTTGGACGCTGGCGACAGTACGGGGCCAAGGTTTACCAGCCTGAACCTTGGCTGGCAATACTTTGATGGCTGCCAGGGCGGCAGCACGGTCAGGAAAGTTGCCATACGTGATGACGTACAGCGGCTTGCCCTGCAGGGTTTTCTTGAAATAACGGTACTCGCCACCTTGCTCTGCGATGTAGGCCTGAGCGGTCGCTTCGGAGCTGGTGCCCAGAATCTGTACCACATAATGGCCTGGCGCCTGACTGCTGTACCAATTGCTACCGGCAGCCGGTTTGGCGGCTGCTGGCGCAGGTTTTTCCGCAGGCTTGGCAGCCGGGGCCGGAGCGGGCTTGGCTGTGGCGACCTGAGCAGGCGCAGGTGCAGGCGCTGGCGCCGGCTTGGCGGCTGGGGCAGGAATAGACGAGCGTGGCGTCTGGGCGGCAGCCTGACCGGCAGGCACGCCCGCAGGCGGCGCAGTGGTGGTCACGGTCGGCGGCTGGGCAGGAGAACCTGTCGGCACCGCGTCTTCGTCGGAATCACTCGACCCGGCTGCTTCAGCCAGCGGGCCGCGCATCACCGGTTGCGAGTTGCCATTCATCGGCAGCGGCATCGGCTGGGAATTGCCCGCGAACTCGATGGCCGGGCTACCGTTGTTCGATTGCTGAGCAGTTGGCTTGCCCTCGCCCAGCGGCAATTGCGCCTGAGCAGAAGCAGGGGCATTGGCTGGCGTGCCCGTTTTGTCACCGCGACCCGGGATCAGCACTGCTGCTGCCACGGCCACTATGACGACGGCACCCAAGGCCAATACGTGTTTTTTCGGCATGTTGAACCCCACACTTGGACGCTTGACCGCGGAACGACTCGCGATCATCGCCTCGATCATTGAATCGCGGGCTACCTGGTTGATTGCCCCAGGCCAGCCATCGGACTGTTCATGAATATCGGTGATCTGGTCGGCAGTGAACAACGCGATTCCTTGCCCTGCACCCTCCAGACGCTGAGCCAGATACTCTCGGGTTTCCTCTTCCGTATAGGGTTGCAGCTCGATGACGTGAAAGCGTTCGCCTTCGACATCGCCCTGCAGGTCGGCACACATCTGATCAAGACGATCGAGCAGCGATGGCTCTCCGAACAGGAATACATGCGGACGCCCTTCAGGCGTTCCCGCAGCAAGACCCAGCAACGCTTCGAGCGCCGAATCGCCCAGTTGTTCCGCGTCGTCAACCAGCAAGTAGACTTCCTGGCCGGTCAGCCCGAGCTGCACGACCTGCGACAGGATCGCCTGCATTTCAGCCTGGGCAACGCTCAGCGCCTGGGCAACCTGCTGCAGCACACCTGCCGCATCGCCAGCGCCGCGCGCAGAAACCACAACGCTTTGCACCGACTGCTTGTTGGTGCTTGCTACCAGCGCCTGACGCAGCAGGGTCTTGCCGCTGCCCTGCGGCCCGGTCACTGCCAGCAACAACTGGCTGTAACGCGCCAGATGATGAAGCTGACCCAGTACAGGCTTGCGCTGGGCAGGAAAGAATTTGAAGCCAGGTACCCGCGCTGCAAAGGGGTCATGACTCAACTGATAATGGCCGAGGAAGGCCTCGTCGGCATGCAAACTAGTCATGGGTTTTCCGTTAACCTCTAAGCTGATCCACCAGGGCGCGATAGTCCGCAACCAGAGTGGCCTGTAATACTTCTTTTGGATAATCGTCCGTGATAACCGCTTCACCCATCTGGCGCAACAGCACCAGACGCAAGCGACCGTCGATGACTTTCTTGTCGATCGCCATGTGTTCGAGGAAATTGTCTTCCGTCATGTCCTGTGGTGGCACCACCGGCAGCCCGGCGCGCTGAAACAGGCGAATACCGCGATCCCGATCCTGCGTGCTGATCCAGCCCAGACGCGAGGACATTTCCAGCGCCATGACCGTACCGGCAGCTACTGCCTCGCCATGCAGCCAGACACCATAGCCCATATGCGTCTCGATGGCGTGACCGAATGTGTGACCCAGGTTCAATGTGGCGCGGACACCGGACTCACGCTCGTCGGCGCCGACCACCAGCGCCTTGGCTGCACAGGAGCGTTCGATGGCCACGGTCAGCGCCGCCTGATCCAGTCCGCGCAGCGCGTCGACGTGCTCTTCAAGCCAGGTCAGAAACGGCTCGTCGCAGATCAGGCCGTACTTGATGACCTCTGCCAGCCCGGCGGACAGCTCACGCTCGGGCAGGGTATTGAGCGAGGTGGTATCGATCAGCACGACGCTTGGCTGATAGAAGGCCCCCACCATGTTCTTGCCCAGCGGATGATTGATGCCGGTCTTGCCGCCCACCGAGGAGTCCACCTGGGACAGCAACGTGGTGGGGATCTGGATGAAATTCACGCCGCGCTGATAACAGGCGGCAGCAAACCCGGCCATGTCGCCAATCACACCGCCACCCAGGGCGATGACCGTGGTGCGGCGATCATGACGAGCGGTCAGCAGGCCATCGAAAATGGTCTGCAGGGTTTCCCAGTTCTTGAACGCCTCGCCATCGGGCAGAACAATCGGAAGAACGTTGTAACCGGCCAGGGTCTGCGTCAGACGCTCCAGATACAGCGGTGCCACTGTCGTGTTGGAAACGATAGCCACCTGACGCCCGACGATATGCGGGGTCAGGAGCTCTGGCTGATCCAGCAGGCCTTCGCCAATATGGATCGGGTAGCTACGCTCACCAAGCTCGACCTTAAGTGTCTGCATGTGTCCCCACATTGATTACCGGTTGGACGGTTTGTGCTTCAGCAGGTCATGACGCAAGGCCATGCACCGTCGCTGTTTTGCTGGTCGACGAGAATAGCGCATTTTCGCCTGCGCTTTAACGGGGAGGAAGCTCTGCAAGGCGCGCCAATATCTCGAGAACCACCATTCGGGGTGGCCGCTCATCGGTTTCAATCACCACGTCGGCGATTTCCCGATAAAGCGGGTCGCGGATAGCCAGCAATTCACTGAGCACCCGGGCCGGATCAGCGGTACGCAACAAAGGACGATTTCGGTCACGCGCGGTGCGCCCGACCTGCTGTTCTATGGAAGCATGCAGATACACCACGCGCCCACCGGCACGCAACGCCTGACGGTTTTCACCGCGCATGACGGCACCGCCACCGGTGGCCAGAACCAGGCCATCGGCTTCGCACAGCTCGGCAATCATGGCCTGCTCGCGCTCACGGAAACCCGGCTCGCCTTCCTTGTCGAAGATCCACGGGATATTGGCGCCCGTGCGCAACTCGATTTCCTTGTCGGAATCCTTGAACGGCAGTCGCAACTCTTTGGCAAGCAAACGGCCGATGGTGCTTTTGCCAGCACCCATCGGCCCCACAAGTATTAAATTTCGCACAAAATCAACGACTCACAGAAATCGCCTGGTTGTTCATGATACGCGGAGTCAAAAATACCAACAGCTCGGATTTGGACTCGGATACCACATCGCGCCTGAAAAGCCGGCCAAGATACGGTACATCGCCAAGAAATGGCACTTTATCGACAACTTTACTTTGCGTATTTGAGAACACACCACCAATGACGATGGTTTCGCCATCGGAAATCAGCACTTTGGCGTTGACCTCGTTTTTCTTGATCGGTGGTACACCAAGCACCGCATTCAGGTAGTCCGGCTCATCCTTGGTGACCTTGACCTCCATGATGATGCGGTTGTCCGGCGTGATCTGCGGCGTTACCTCAAGCGACAGCGAGGCTTCCTTGAAGCTCACCGTGGTTGCACCGCTGGAGCTGGATTCCTGATACGGGATCTCGGTGCCCTTGAGGATCTTGGCGGTCTCCTTGTCGGAAGTGACTACCTTGGGCTGGGAGACGATTTCACCGTTACCGGTCTTCTCCATCGCGCTCAGCTCAAGGTCCAGTAACGTATTGTTGGTGACGAAGCCCAGGCCAATGCCTGAGGTTGCACCAGATGCGCCCATATCGACAAACGGCACGTTGGAGGTCACGTTGCTGCCAGTGTTACCTGCCTCATCGCCATTATTATCAAGGCCATAGGTTGTCCATTTTCCATTGCCGCTGGTGTTGGTCGAGCCGCCCCAGCGCACACCCAGTTGCTTGTTGTAATCGACGTTGGCCTCGACGATGCGCGCCTCGATCATCACCTGACGCACCGGAATGTCCAGTTGCGAGACGATGCGACGCAGTTCGTCGAGCCGGTCCTGGGTTTGATAGGCAATGATGTTGTTGGTCCGGTCGTCCACAGTGATCGAGCCACGCTCGTCGGTCTTGGACTCGGCGCTGGTCACCGACTGGAACAGCTTGGCGATATCGGCAGCCTTGGCGTAATTGACCTGCAACAATTCACGACGCAGGGGCGCCAGCTCGGCGATCTGCTTGAGCGATTCAAGCTCCTGACGCTCGCGGGCAGCAATTTCATCGGCGGGCGCGACCAGCAGAACGCTGCCGACCTTGCGCTTGTCCAGGCCCTTGGTTTTCAGCACCAGGTCCAGCGCCTGATCCCATGGCACGTTCTGCAGACGCAGAGTAATACCGCCCTGAACCGTGTCGCTGGCTACCAGATTGAGGTTGGTGAAGTCGGCAATCAGTTGCAGCACCGAGCGTACGTCGATGTCCTGGAAGTTCAGCGACAGCTTTTCACCGGTGTACACCGGTTTGTCAGCGGCGCGGCGGTCCAGATCCTCATTGGTCAACGGCCGCACACTGATGGTCAGCTTGTTTTCGGTCTGAAACGCCGAGTAGTCGAAGGCACCCGACGGCTCGATCAGGATACTGGCCTTGTCGCCCGTAGCCGACGCACTGACAAACTGCACCGGCGTGGCGAAGTCCTTGACGTCCAGCCGCACGCGCAGCGGTTCGGGCAGTTGGGTCTTGGCGAAGTCGACGCGAATCTTGCCGCCCTGCTCCTGAATATCCGGGGCAATGCCGGGGTTGCTCAAATCTATGATCACATTGCCTTCACCCAGCTCGCCGCGCTGGAAATCGACATTCCTGATGGCCTTGACGCCCGCAGGGATAAACGGTTTGGCAGATGCCGGAGTGGGTGGCGGCACCGCTACCCGTTGCGCGCCCATCGCGGTGGTTGGCTGGGAAGCCTGCGCAGCGGCTGCGCCCTGACCGATAACCACGTAAAGGTTGTTACCGTCGACGCGGGAGCTGTAGGGCGAAAGCGTGGTCAGGTTAATGATTACCCGCGTGCGGTCCTGAGCCTGTACAACGACCACGCTGCGTGCGTTACCGTTACCGAGTTCACGGCTTTTGGTCGCCAACTGACTGGTCACGCCCGGCAGGTCCAGCGCAATACGCGCAGGTTGCGCCGTGGTGTAACCGCGCGGCGCAGGCACCGGCGAGTCGAATGCCAGCTTGAGCTCGATGCGATCACCCGGCAGGGCGGCGACATCCAGGGTCTTGAGGTTGGCAGCCTGGAGAACCGGCGAAAGCATCGCGATGCATAACGACACGCCGATAATCGAGAAAATCCGGGTCATGATCAATTTCCGTTGAGCGCTACTGTGCATACTTGGCCTTGCCCACTTCATGAGCGTTCTTTGAGGGCGATAGTGCGCGGCCTTTCCAGCCAGGCCCCCTCTCCATCAGGAACAATTTCAATGACATCTACCTGCGCATCACCGATTGACACTACCCGGCCGTTGTTACGGCCCAGGTAATCTCCCACCTTGACGCGATGAACGCCTCCCGCACCGCGCAACAGGGCAAATGTCCCTGACTCGTTGCCAATCGTGCCGACCATCTCGAACGACTCGATATTGAACCCTTCCAGGAACTGCCTGACCCGGTGCTCGTCCGGTGCTACCAGCCGCGAGCCCTTCTGGCGGTTGAGCAGGTCGATCTTGACCGGCGGCTGAAAAGGACTGCGCAGCGTAGAGGCGTTGTAGGTGAACGCTTCATACGGACGAAACTTTGGCAGGGCCTCGATAGTGCCGCTCGGGCGCGCTCTGGCCTGATCCATGAACGCCGACAGGTCGGCAAAATCATTGTCATTACCGCAACCGGCCAACCCTGTCATAACCACACTGACGCACAGCAATCGCGCCGCCCTCATTTCTTCAGCCCTTCATCGTTGTAGCGGTAGGTCTTGGCCAGAATGCTCATGCGCAACTTGGTCGGCACCTTCGGATCGACCGGTTTGATCTCGAAATCATGCAGCGTGACGATGCGCGGCAGGCTGGCGACACCGCTGACGAAGGTTGCCAGGTCGTGATAACCACCGACTACCGTGATCTGTATCGGCAGCTCGATGTAGAACTGCTGAACCGCCTCGGGCAGCAGTTTGATTTCCTCGAACTCAAGCCCGCTTCCCAGTCCGGTCCGGGTTATATCCTCAAGCAAGCCAGGCACTTCGGTGTCGCTGGGCAATTGCCGCAGCAGAGCACCGAAGGTGTTTTCCATTTCTTCCATCTGCTTCTTGTAAGGCTCAAGGTTGGCAGCCTGGAAGGCCTTGTTGGAAAACTGCTCCTTGAGCGTCACTTCACTGTTCTGTGCGCTTTCCAGCTGGGTTTCCAGGTCCTGAATAAAGAAGAAGTAGCCCAGTGCGAAAATCAGTACCGCGACCAGCACGCCGGCAATGGCCTTGACCGCTGCTGGCCAGGAACCCAGGTTGTTCAGGTCCAGCTCGCTCAGGTCAACCTTGCGAAGCCCTTCCAGCCATTCAGACATATTCATGGCTTGGCTCCTGTAGCGGGCGTGGTTGCAGCGGGTGCAGCCGCGGCAACCGGCGGCTGGGTCTGACGCACTGTCAACTGAAAGACGTTGGCCTGATCCACAGCCCCTGCAGTCGTGGCCTTCACTTCAGTCAGGCTCGGCGCTTCCAGCCAGTCAGAGGCTTCAAGGTTGCGCATCAGGTCGGAAACCCGGTTATTCGATTCGGCAGCGCCACTGATGGCAATCAGCTTGTCGGTCATTTTGACCTGCGAGAAATAAACGCCATCCGGAAGAGTGCGCGCCAGTTGATCGAATACACGCCCCGTGATCGGGCGGTTGCCTTGCAGGTCCTGAATGATCTTCATGCGCTCAAGTAACTGTTTGCGACGCGCCTTCAGGTCGCTGATCTCCTTGATGCGTATATCGAGCTGAGCGATCTGCGTCTGCACAAACGCGTTGCGCGCCATCTGATGCTCAATGGCGTTGCTGACGTAACGATCAATCAGAAACAGAATACCGACTGACACCACCAACACGCCGACCAGCGCGGTCAGGAAGCGCTTTTTACGTTCTTCGCGAAGCTCTTCGCGCCACGGTAATAAGTTGATCCGCGCCATCAGTCGAAGCTCCTCAACGCCAGACCGCACGCGATCATCAACGCGGGAGCGTCACTGGCCAGCGCCCCGGCATTGACCTTGGAGCTCAGGGCCATGTCGGCAAACGGGTTGGCGACCATCGTCGGGGTGCCAATGCGTCGTTGAATCAAATGCTCCAGCCCTGAAATCGAAGCCGTGCCGCCTGCCAGCATGATGTGATCCACGGAGTTGTATTGACCGGCCGCAAAGAAGAACTGCAAAGAACGGGAGACCTGCTGCACCAACGCATCCTTGAAGGGGTCCAGCACCTCGCTGACATAGTCGTCGGGCAACCCGCCCTGCTTCTTGGCAAGCCCGGCCTCCTCCATGGAAAGCCCATAGCGGCGCTGGATTTCGTCAGTCAGCTGGCGGCCACCAAACAGTTGCTCGCGGGTATAGATGATCCGGCCATGATGCAGCACGCTGAGGGTGGTCATGGTGGCACCGATATCGACCACCGCCACGGTAAGCTCGTCATGACCGTTACCCAGTTGCGCAGCCAGCAGGCCGAACGAGCGCTCCAGGGCATAGGCCTCGACGTCCACCACGCGCGCAGTCAGCCCGGCCAGAGCCAGCGCCGCCTCACGCACTTCGACGTTCTCTTTGCGGCAGGCAGCCAGCAATACTTCGACGCGTTCGGGATTGCGCACCGAGTAGCCCTGCACTTCGAAATCGATGGCGACTTCTTCCAGCGGATAAGGGATGTACTGGTCAGCCTCAAGCTTGAGCTGGTTTTCCATGTCGTCGTCGGAAAGACCGGCGTCCATTTCAATCGTCTTGGTGATCACGGCGGAACCGGCTACGGCGACCGCCACGATCTTGACGCTGGTCTTGGCCTTGGCGAGCACGCGAGACAGCGCCTGACCAACCCCTTCGAGCTCGGCAATATTCTTTTCGACGACAGCGTTGGCCGGCAACGGCTCGACTGCGTAAGACTCGACCTTGTAACGAGTGCCGGAACGACTCAATTCCAGGAGTTTTACCGAGGTGGAGCTAATATCGATCCCTAGAAGGGTGTTGGCCTTCTTACTGAAGAGTTCGAACACAACCTGATTCCTATGAGTTTCCGCCACTTACGGAGTTATTTCGGGCCAACGTCACTGTCGACAGCCTTGACAGTAGCGCAAATCACGCTCGTGGACGAAAAATGCTTATAATGCCCAGCGATTTTTTCATTTAAGAAAGCTTCAAGGCGTGTTCATTTGTAAATGCCTGCGCTTAACCCATTATTTTTTCTGGAAATCCAAAAGCCTTGATACGCCTGCTGAAGTTTTTCTGGTGGTCCCTCGTCGCGGTATTCTGCTCGCTGTTGCTTGGCCTGAGTGGCGCGTTTCTCTACCTGAGCCCGACCCTGCCATCGGTTGAAGCGCTGCGAAGCATTCAACTGCAAATCCCCCTGCGCGTATTCAGCAGCGACGGCAAGCTGATTGCCGAGTTTGGCGAGATGCGCCGCACGCCGATTCGCTTCGCGGAAATTCCACCCAATTTCATCAACGCCCTGCTATCGGCCGAAGACGACAACTTCGCCAACCACTATGGCGTCGACCCGAGCAGCCTGATGCGTGCTGCCACACAACTGGTAAAAAGCGGCCATATTCAGTCAGGCGGCAGTACCATCACCATGCAGGTCGCGAAAAACTTCTTCCTGACCAGCGAAAGAAGCTTTTCACGCAAAACCACCGAGATTCTGTTGGCCTTGCAAATCGAGCGCCAACTTACCAAAGACGAGATTCTCGAGCTGTACGTCAACAAGATTTATCTGGGTAACCGCGCCTACGGAATCGAAGCCGCGGCGCAAGTCTACTATGGCAAATCGATTCGCGATGTAAGCCTTGCGCAAATGGCCATGATTGCCGGTCTACCCAAGGCGCCGTCACGCTTCAACCCGCTGGCCAACCCGACCCGCGCCAAGGAACGCCGCGACTGGATCCTCGGCCGCATGTATCGCCTGGGCAAGATTGACCAGACCGCTTACCAGACAGCCTTGAACGAACCGCTCAACGCCAGCTATCACGTGCCGACGCCGGAAGTGAACGCGCCGTACATCGCTGAAATGGCGCGGGCTGAAATGGTCGGCCGTTACGGCAGCGAGGCCTATACAGAAGGCTTCCGCGTTACCACCACCGTGCCGAGCGACCTTCAGGAACACGCCAACAAGTCCATCCAGCAGGGCCTGATCGATTACGACCAGCGCCACGGCTATCGCGGCCCGGAAAGCCGCTTCCCGGGCATGACGCGCGCCAACTGGGTACAGGAACTGACCAAGCAGCGCATGATCAACGGCCTCGAGCCCGGCATCGTGACGCAGGTCGACAAGACCGGTCTACGCGTTCTGACCCGCAACGGCGAGAAGGAAGAAACCGTCGACTGGGCCACCATGAAGTGGGCGCGTCCTTACCTGAATACCAACAGCCTGGGCGCGAATCCGAAGCAGCCAGGCGATGTTGCGAAGGTGGGCGACCTTGTTCGGCTGTTGCGCCAGGACGACGGTTCGCTGAAATTCAGTCAAATTCCCGTCGCGCAGAGCGCCCTGGTCTCGCTTGACCCGCAAAACGGCGCCATTCGTGCACTGGTCGGCGGCTTCGCTTTCGAGCAGAGCAACTACAACCGCGCCATGCAGGCCAAGCGTCAGCCGGGCTCCAGCTTCAAACCGTTCATCTACAGCGCTGCACTGGATAATGGCTACACCGCCTCCAGTCTGGTGAACGACGCACCTATCGTGTTTGTCGACGAGTATCTGGACAAGGTATGGCGTCCGAAAAATGACACCAACACCTTCCTTGGGCCGATCCGCCTGCGCGAGGCGCTGTACAAGTCTCGCAACCTGGTCTCGATCCGCCTGCTCCAGGCCCTCGGTATCGACAGCACCATCGACTACATCACCCGCTTTGGCTTCTCCAAGCAAGACTTGCCGCGCAACCTGTCGCTGGCACTGGGCACGGCTACATTGACCCCGATGGAAATCGCCACCGGCTGGGCCACCTTTGCCAATGGCGGTTACAAGGTCAGTCCTTATCTGATCCAGACCATCGAGAACCGTGACGGGCAGACCCTGTTTGTGGCCAATCCGCCAAGCGTTCCGGCCAACGACGTCAATACTGCGCCCAACACGTCGACCTTTGCCGTGCATGACAGCCCGAGCGTGATCGCAGGCCCACCAGGGACACCGGCCCAGCCGCAAGCGCCCGCCGTTGCAGAGCGCGTTGTGGATGGCCGCACGACCTACATTCTTAACAGCATGCTGCAGGACGTAATCAAGCGCGGCACCGGGCGGCGCGCTCTGTCGATGAACAGGCCGGATATCGCCGGCAAGACCGGTACGACCAACGATTCCAAGGATGCGTGGTTCTCCGGTTACAACGCAGACTATGTGACAACTGTCTGGAGCGGCTTCGATCAGCCTGAAAGCCTTGGTCGTCATGAATTTGGCGGTACGGTCTCCCTGCCGATCTGGATGGACTACATGAGCGCTGCACTCAAGGACAAGCCACCGCATCAGCAGGCAGAACCGCCGGGCATCCTCAGCCTGCGCGTAGACCCACTGAGCGGCCGCGCTGCCACGCCCAGCACGCCGAACGCGTTCTTCGAACTGTTCAAAAGCGAAGACACACCGCCAAGCGTCAACGAACTGGGCGGCAGCAGCGCACCGGGCAGCCCGTTGCCAGCGGATGAGTCAGCACCGATCGATTTGTTCTGATAGCACTGCGCAGGTGGGTGACGCAGAGCGTCACCCAAGGCATTCCCACGCGGGAGCGTGAGGAAAGATGATCCCAACTATCCTGTTAATCCCAACTATCGTGCGACGCTCTGCGTCGCATGCCGTTCTGGACGCTCCGCGTCCTCTTTTGATTCAGCGGCGCGGCGCAGATTTGTGACGCGGAGCGTCACCCAGGGCATTCACACGCCGGAGCGTGAGGAACGATAATCTCAATTCCAGGCATAAAAAAACCCCTGCATCGCTGCAGGGGTTTTTTATTGCATCAAGGATCAGCCCTTGAACACATCGTCCACGCTGGTCAGCGGGTAGTGCTTCGGATACGGCAGGGTGGCAACACCGCTCTCGATGGCTGCCTTGGCCACTGCATCGGCGATCAAGCCCAGCAGGCGGGTGTCCATTGGTTTCGGGATGATGTACTCACGACCGAATTCCAGTTTGATGCCGCCGTAGGCATCGCTGACTTCCTGAGGAACAGGCAGTTTGGCCAGTTCGCGCAGGGCGTTGGCTGCAGCGATTTTCATTTCTTCGTTGATGCGCTTGGCACGAACGTCCAGAGCACCGCGGAAGATGAACGGGAAGCCCAGAACGTTGTTGACCTGGTTCGGGTAATCCGAACGGCCGGTCGCCATGATCACATCGCTACGGGTGGCGTGAGCCAGCTCCGGGGAGATCTCCGGATCAGGGTTCGAGCAGGCGAACACGATCGGGTCCTTGGCCATCAGCTTGAGGTTTTCAGCGCTCAGCAGATTAGGACCTGACAGGCCCACGAATACGTCAGCGCCATCCAGCGCATCGGTCAGCGAGCGTTTCTCGGTCGCGTGAGCGAACACAGCCTTGTACTGGTTCAGGTCGGTACGGCCAGAGTGAATGACACCGGTACGGTCGACCATGAAGATGTTTTCGATCTTCGCGCCCATGCTCACCAGCAGCTTCATGCAGGAGATGGCTGCAGCGCCAGCGCCCAGGCAGACGATCTTCGCGGAATCGAGGGTTTTACCGACAATTTCCAGTGCGTTGATCATGCCGGCAGCAGTCACGATAGCGGTGCCGTGCTGGTCATCGTGGAAAACCGGGATGTCGCACTGTTCGATCAGTGCCTTCTCGATTTCAAAGCACTCAGGTGCCTTGATGTCTTCCAGATTGATACCACCGAAGGTGATGGAGATACGCTTTACGGTGTCGATGAACGCCTGCGGGCTTTCGGAATCGACTTCGATATCGAAAACGTCGATACCGGCGAAACGCTTGAACAGAACCCCTTTACCTTCCATGACCGGCTTGGAGGCCAATGGGCCCAGATCGCCGAGGCCGAGAATAGCGGTGCCATCGGAAATAACTGCTACCAGGTTGCCTTTGCCGGTGTACTTGTAAGCCAGCTCGGGGTCACGGGCAATTTCACGCACGGGTTCAGCAACGCCAGGGCTGTAGGCCAGAGCCAGGTCACGAGCGGTTGCAGTCGGCTTGGTGAGTTCGACGCTCAGCTTCCCCGGACGAGGATTGGCATGGTATTCGAGCGCGGCAGTTTTCAAATCTGACATGTATTGGATTCCGCTTTTTTTACTGTGGGACAGACGGACCGCCGAGGATACGCAAGATGCATAGTCCTAACAAGACTGACCAGTCACTGCTGTCAATAGGCACAGGATTAGACTTTACGCTTAGATGCCTGAAACGTGAACAACCGGCCACCCATCACCAGACAACTGGCCAAAAGGCAGTATCTATCGACCTGACGGGCTCAGCATCGCGGGGTGGGTCAGTGGCAGCAGCCAGCGTGCCTGCCCTGATTTCAGAGCACCGCGCCGGGACCGATCGACCACCCAGCCGCGCGCCTCGACCTGCCGGCCCTTGAGGCGCTCCAGCATTGCCGTGTCGAATGAGTTCACGCTAGCCGGGGCAACACGCAGGACCAGCGAGCCTTGCAACTCGATCCAGATACCGCCGCGATTGCGCTGCACGCTCTTGACCTGACCGGACACAATCGCAAAGCCGCTTTTGCTCAGCCTGGTCGAGGGCTGAACCGGCGAGTCGCGCCACACACCCAATTGCGCCTGCCGCGCCGCACGTTCGGCAACTTGCTGGCAATCGACCAGCGCAACGTTAGGCGCAACGGCCACCAGATACCCCAGCCCTTCGCTAAGCAACTGCGCCTCAAGGTTTGCACCCTTGCGATCGTAAACGTTGGCCAGAGTACGACCGTAATGGTCCTTGCCCTGCTGACCGACACGCAAACCGACCTGACCGCCGCTTTCATCCACCAGTGCCTGCAAACGTCTTTTCGCAGCCTCGGCAAACGGCTCGGCAGACTGGCCTTTCTTGCCGGTCTCAGGCGTGTTGAGCCCAATCATCCGCACGCTGCGACCATCACTCAGACGCAACGTGTCGCCATCGACCACGCGCTGCACCTGTGCAACCGGCAACGAAGCAGGCGCAGGACAGAAGGCCTGCACGCCGGACACCCAAATCGCGGGCATAAAAAAGACGCCCACAAGGAGCGCCTTTTCAAGCAGTCTGGAGATGCCCATGGGGCAGCCAGTCTTACTTCGCTTTGGTAGCGCCGAACGCACCGAAACGGGATTTGAACTTGTCGACACGGCCGCCAACGTCAAGCGTCTTCTGCTTGCCGGTGTAGAACGGGTGGCACTCGTTGCACACGTCCAGGCTCAGTGGAGCGGCCAGGGTGGAACGAGTCTTGATGACATTGCCGCAGCTGCAGGTAGCGTCAATGGCTTCGTAAACTGGATGGATATCAGCTTTCATCGGTACTTCCTCGGTCTAACGCGCCGCCATCCAACACTATTGTTGAATACCGCACGGAAATAGGCTGCGGATAGTACCAGACAATTGCAACGACGCAAGCGAACCTTCACACCGGTCGTCTGCTAAGATCGCGCCTCCGTCATCACTCATCATCACAGGGAAACACCGCGTGCCCGACGCCATCCTGCGCCTTGCCCTGCCCTCGCCGCTTCGCCGCCTGTTCGACTACCGCGCTCCTGCGGGCGTGTCGCGTAGCGCCTTGCAGCCTGGCATGCGTCTGCGGGTGCCATTCGGGCGACGGGAAATGATCGGCATTCTGGTGGAAGTGGTCGATCACAGCGAAGTGCCTGCCGACAAGCTCAAACCGGCCATCGCCCTGCTCGACAGCGAAGCGCCATTGCCGCCCGCGCTGTTCAAGCTGTGCCTGTGGACCTCGCAGTATTATCAGCACAGCCTGGGCGATACGCTGAGCTGGGCCTTGCCGGTGCTGTTGCGTCAGGGCGAACTGGCCGAAAGTCGCCAGGAACGCTTCTGGCACGTTGCACCGGGCGCCAGCGTCGGCGACCCGCGCATCGCGCGAGCGCCCAAGCAACGCGAAGCGCTGACCACCCTCGCCCAGCACCCGCATGGCGTGGCGCATCAGTTGCTGAGCAAGCTGATGCTTAATAAAGACAGCCTCAACCTGCTGCTGGCCAAGGAGCTGGTTTATGTCGAGGTTCGCAGCCACGCACCCAGCGCACGCCATGAACACTGGCTGGCCCAGCCTGAATTGCCGCTCAACACCGAGCAACGCGCTGCTTACGAAGCCATCCGTGCCGGGTTCGACAGCTTTCATGCGTTTTTGCTGGCTGGTGTCACTGGCAGTGGCAAGACTGAAGTCTATCTGCAACTGATCCGCGAAACGCTTGAGGCCGGTAAACAGGCGCTGGTGCTGATTCCGGAAATCAACCTCGGCCCGCAGACCCTGGCGCGTTTCGAACAGCGCTTCAATGCCCGCATCGCGCTGCTGCATTCGGCAGTCAACGACCGCGAACGACTGGATGCCTGGCTGGCAGCCCGCGATGGCGAAGCCGACATTATTATCGGCACGCGCTCGGCACTGTTCACGCCGATGAAGAACCCCGGCCTGATCATCATCGACGAAGAACACGACGGCTCCTATAAACAGCAGGAAGGTCTGCGCTATCACGCCCGTGATCTGGCCCTGGTGCGAGCCCGTCAGGAAAACATCCCTATCGTCCTCGGCTCGGCCACGCCTTCGCTGGAAAGCCTGCACAACGCCTACACCGGCCGCTACGGCCTGTTACGCCTGAACCAGCGTGCAGGCGGTGCGCAACAGCCGCGTTTCATGCGCCTGGACGTCAAGAGCAGGCCACTGGACAGCGGCATTTCCGGGCCGATGCAGCAAGCCATCGGCCAGACGCTTGCGGCAGGTCAGCAGGTGCTGGTCTTCCTCAACCGTCGCGGCTTCGCACCCACCTTGTTGTGCCACGACTGCGGCTGGATGTCTGGCTGCCAGCGCTGTGATGCGCGCATGACCGTGCACCAGCGCTCGGGCGAACTGCGCTGCCATCACTGCGGGTATGTCGAACGTGTACCGCGCCAGTGTCCGTCCTGCGGCAAGGTGGATTTGCGCCCGGTAGGCGCGGGCACCGAACGTGCCGAAGAGCGCCTGGCGATCCTGTTTCCGGACTTTCCCGTGCTGCGCGTGGATCGCGACAGCACCTCGCGCAAGGACGCCATGAATCAGTTATTCGCGACCATCCAGCGCGGCCAGCCGTGCATTCTGGTGGGCACGCAAATGCTCGCCAAAGGGCATCACTTCCCACGGGTAACGCTGGTGTCGATTCTGGATGCCGACGGCGGGCTGTTTTCCGGTGACTTCCGGGCCAGCGAGCGCATGGCGCAGTTGATCGTGCAGGTTGCAGGTCGTGCCGGCCGCGCGGAAGAGCCGGGCAAGGTGATCATCCAGACTCATCTGGCCGATCACCCACTGCTGATCCAACTGACCGAGCAGGGTTATTTCGCCTTCGCCGAGCAGGCCTTGAGCGAGCGTCGTTCGGCTGGCTTGCCACCGTTTTCACACCTCGCCCTGCTGCGCGCCGAAGCGCACAAGCCGGGGCAGGCCGAAGCCTTTCTCGATCAGGCCTGCAGTGACGCCGAGCAACTGGTTGCGCAAATGGGCCTGGGCGGCATCGAGCTGCTGGGGCCGGTTCCGGCACCTATGGAACGCCGCGCCGGGCGTTACCGGGCACAGCTGCTGATACAGTCCAGCGCACGCGCGCCACTGCACAAATTGCTTGCCACCTGGCTGCTCGCGCTGGAGCAGATGCCCAGCGGACGACAGGTCAGATGGTCGCTGGATGTGGACCCGGTGGATCTTTATTAAGTCACGCCGTTGGCAAGCACGCTTGAGCAACGGATAATGCGGAGTTTTTCCACCCGCGCATCGAAGCGCCACCGCGCTTGCGGTCGAAGAGAGCACAATGAAAGACACCATTCGCCAGCTGATTCAACAAGCCCTGACCCGTCTCGTCACCGAGGGCGTCTTGCCAGAAGGGCTGACGCCGGCGATCCAGGTGGAAAACGCCCGTGACAAGACCCACGGCGATTTCGCCAGCAATATCGCGATGATGCTCGCCAAGCCTGCCGGCATGAAGCCGCGGGACCTGGCTGAAAAGCTGATCGCCGCCCTGCCTGCCGACGAGCAGGTCAGCAAGGTCGAAATTGCCGGCCCGGGCTTTCTGAACTTCTTCCAGAACACTGCGGCGCTGGCCGCACGCCTCGACGCTGCACTGGCCGACGCGCACCTGTCAGTCCGCAAGGCGGGCGCTGTACAGCGCGTGGTCGTCGATTTGTCGGCACCTAATCTGGCCAAGGAAATGCACGTAGGCCATTTGCGCTCGACCATTATTGGCGACGGCGTGGCGAACGTTCTGACGTTTTTGGGCGACACAGTCATTCGCCAGAACCATGTGGGCGACTGGGGCACCCAGTTCGGCATGCTGCTGGCCTATCTGCAGGAAAAACCGGCGACCAGCGACGAGCTGTCCGACCTGGAAAACTTCTACCGCGCCGCCAAGCAGCGCTTTGACGAATCCGAAGAGTTCGCCGAGCGGGCGCGAGGCCTGGTGGTCAAGTTGCAGGCAGGCGATGCCGAGTGTCTGGCCCTGTGGACACGCTTCAAGGACATCTCGCTGTCGCACTGCCAGGAAACCTATGAGCGCCTCAACGTCAAGCTGACCCCGGCAGATGTGATGGGCGAAAGTGCCTACAACGATGACCTGGCCAACGTGGTCAACGATCTGAAAGCCACTGGCCTGCTGGTCGAGAGCAACGGTGCGCAATGTGTGTTCCTCGAAGAATTCCGCACCGCCGATGACACGCCTCTGCCGGTGATCGTGCAGAAGGCCGGCGGCGGCTACCTGTACGCCACCACCGATCTGGCCGCCATCCGCTACCGCAGTAAGGTGCTCAAGGCCGACCGTGTGCTGTATTTCGTCGACCAGCGTCAGGCCCTGCACTTCCAGCAGGTGTTCGAAGTCGCTCGCCGCGCCGGTTTCGTCCACGACGGCATGCAGCTGGAACACATGGGTTTCGGCACCATGAACGGCGCCGATGGCCGCCCGTTCAAGACCCGCGACGGCGGCACGGTCAAACTCATCGACCTGCTCGATGAAGCCGAAGAACGTGCCTACACGCTGGTGAAGGAAAAGAACCCGGAAGTCGCCGAGGTCGAGCTGCGCAGCATTGCCAAAGCCGTGGGCATCAGCGCGGTGAAATACGCTGACCTGTCCAAGCACCGCGCCAGTGATTACAGCTTCAACTTCGATCAGATGCTGAGCTTCGAAGGCAATACCGCGCCTTATCTGCTATACGCCTACACCCGTGTGGCCGGTGTATTCCGCAAGCTGGGCACGCCGTTCGACGCCAGCAAGGGGCAGATTGTCCTGGCAGCACCGCAAGAGCAGGAACTGGCTGCACGTCTGGCGCAGTTCACTGAAACACTGAATAACGTCGCAGAAAAAGGCACACCGCACGTACTTTGTGCTTACCTGTATGACCTTGCGGGTCTGTTTTCGAGCTTTTACGAAAACTGCCCGATCCTTGGTGCGGAAAATCCCGATCAGCAGCAAAGCCGTCTGCGTCTGGCTGCCCTGACCGGCCGCACCCTCAAGCAAGGCCTGGACCTGTTGGGTCTGGAAACTCTGGAGCGTATGTAAGTTGGCAGTTGCGAAGAAGAAACCGGCACCCAAGCGGGGCGCCAGCCGTTATCAGGCACCCGCGAAGAAGCCGATTCCAGGATGGTTGTGGCTGGCGATTGGCTTGACCGTGGGCGCGTTCGTGGTCTTTCTGATGAAGCTTGAACCGGGCGGCGAAGACGTCAAGCGGGTCAAGGCGGACGCCAAGGCCGCGAAGATCGCCGAGGCGAATAAAACACCACCGAGCCCGACGGCTCCGGTCAAGCCGAAGTACGACTTCTACACATTGCTGCCGGAATCGGAAGTGATCGTGCCGAACGAAGCCGTGCCGGAGAAGACCCCGCCGCCTGTGGCACCGACCGCACCGGTCTCGCCGGAGCAGGCAGCCAAGATCGACACGGCACGTGCCCAGGCAGCCCTCAGCGGCCTGACGCCTCCGCCGGCGCCACCGGTTGCCACGACCAAGCCGGCAGCAGTCACGACGTTCTTCCTGCAGGCGGGCTCGTTCCGCAAACAGGCTGACGCCGAGAAGGTACGCGCGCAAATCATCCTGCTGGGCCAGACGTCTACCGTCGAGTCAGGCACTGTGAAAGATGAAACCTGGTACCGCGTACTGGTCGGCCCGTTCAGCAACCGCGAACAACTGACCACCGCCCAGAAACAACTGGCAAGCGGTGGATTTAGTAACCTGTTGTTGCAACAGCGTCAGAGCCGTTAGTCAAAGCACCTCTGTTTCCGTGCTAATCGCGATGTTTCGATGAGTACGAAGAACGGAGCTTCTGCCCGGTCGTCGTAGGAGCGGACTTGTCCGCGATCTGCCGGGAACCGGCAGCAAAACCAGCCGCATCGGTTTATCAGGCGCAGCCGAGGCAGCCTATTCTGGGGCCGCTTCGCAGCCCGTCGCGGACAAGTTCGCTCCCATAAAAGCAGGGAGATCGCGGACAAAAGAAGCGTCGTCCGGTCCGCTTAAAGGGTTGGGACAAGAATCGTACGATCATTTCCCCCCGATTTACCCCCAAGGTTGAAATACTCACCCACACCCCCATATGAGTTTGCATCAGGGCATTTTCGCCCCGCAGTGTGGAGACTCTCCCTTGACCACCATCGTTTCAGTGCGCCGCCACGGTAAAGTCGTCATGGCTGGCGACGGCCAGGTTTCTCTGGGCAACACCGTCATGAAAGGCAACGCCAAGAAGGTGCGCCGTCTTTATCACGGTGAAGTAATCGCCGGGTTCGCTGGCGCAACCGCCGATGCATTCACGCTGTTCGAACGCTTTGAAGCCCAGCTGGAAAAACACCAGGGGCATCTGGTTCGTGCAGCTGTCGAGCTGGCCAAGGACTGGCGTACCGATCGCTCGCTGAGCCGTCTTGAAGCAATGCTGGCCGTCGCCAACAAGGACGCCTCGCTGATCATCACCGGCAACGGCGATGTGGTCGAGCCCGAGGACGGCCTGATCGCCATGGGCTCCGGCGGCGCATTTGCTCAGGCCGCCGCACGCGCCCTGCTGCTCAAGACCGACCTGTCGGCACGCGAAATCGCCGAGACCTCGTTGCATATCGCTGGCGACATTTGCGTGTTCACCAACCACAACATCACCATTGAGGAGCAGGACCTCGTCGGCTAAGCCCTTGCCGGGCCGCACAGTCTGCGGCCCCTTCGGCTTGACCGTACCAGAGGACCGTGAATTACCATGTCCATGACTCCCCGCGAAATCGTCCACGAACTTAACCGCCATATCATCGGCCAGGACGATGCCAAGCGCGCCGTCGCCATTGCCCTGCGCAATCGCTGGCGCCGCATGCAGCTGCCTGAAGAGCTGCGCGTTGAAGTGACACCCAAGAACATTCTGATGATCGGCCCGACCGGTGTCGGCAAGACCGAAATCGCCCGTCGCCTGGCCAAGCTTGCCAATGCGCCGTTCATCAAGGTTGAAGCGACCAAGTTCACCGAAGTGGGCTATGTAGGTCGTGATGTAGAGTCGATCATCCGCGACCTGGCCGATGCGGCTATCAAGCTTCTGCGTGAACAGGAGATCATCAAGGTCCGTCATCGCGCCGAAGACGCGGCCGAAGACCGTATTCTCGATGCCCTGTTGCCGCCTGCGCGTGTCGGTTTCAATGAAGACCCTGCGCAAAGCAATGATTCCAACACCCGTCAGCTGTTCCGCAAGCGTTTGCGCGAAGGCCAGCTGGACGACAAGGAAATCGAGATCGAGATCAACGAAGCCGTAGGTGTGGATATCTCCGCGCCACCCGGCATGGAAGAAATGACCAATCAGCTGCAGAGCCTGTTTGCCAACATGGGCAAAGGCAAGACCAAGAGCCGCAAACTCAAGGTCAAGGACGCGCTCAAGCTGGTACGCGAAGAAGAAGCGGGCCGTCTGGTCAATGACGAAGAGTTGAAGGCCAAGGCGCTGGAAGCGGTCGAGCAACACGGCATCGTGTTCATCGACGAGATCGACAAGGTTGCCAAGCGCGGTAATTCGGGCGGTGTCGATGTGTCCCGCGAAGGCGTACAGCGCGACCTGCTGCCGCTGATCGAAGGCTGCACCGTGAATACCAAACTGGGCATGGTCAAGACTGACCACATCCTGTTCATTGCATCTGGTGCGTTCCATTTGAGCAAGCCAAGTGATCTGGTCCCCGAGCTGCAAGGTCGTCTGCCGATCCGCGTTGAACTCAAGGCGCTGTCGCCGCAGGACTTCGAACGCATTCTCAGCGAGCCACATGCGTCGTTGACCGAACAGTATCGCGAGCTGCTCAAGACCGAAGGCCTGAAGATCGAGTTCAAGCCTGAAGGCATCAAGCGTCTTGCCGAGATTGCCTGGCAGGTCAACGAGAAAACCGAGAACATCGGTGCCCGTCGCCTGCACACGCTGCTTGAGCGTCTGCTTGAGGAAGTCTCGTTCAGCGCTGGCGATTTGGCTATCAGCCCTGACGCAGCACCGATTGAAATCGATGCAGAATACGTCAACAGCCACTTGGGCGATCTGGCCGAAAACGAAGACCTCTCGCGGTATATCCTTTAAGGCTGCAAGCGGTTAGCTACAAGCTGCAAGAGGTTCTCCTCTTGCAGCTTTTTTGCTTCTGCCTGTAGCTTGTAGCTGCTATTCCTTGAGGCTGCTTTCAATGCTCCCCACCGCCATCCAGCTGCACAAAGCTTCCAAAACCCTGACGCTGAAGTACGCGCCGGATGAGGAATATCATCTGCCCGCCGAATTTCTGCGGGTGCATTCCCCTTCTGCCGAGGTTCAGGGCCATGGCAGGCCGATCCTGCAATTCGGCAAACTGGGCGTCGGTCTGAGCAAGGTCGAGCCGGCAGGGCAATATGCACTGAAATTGACCTTTGATGATGGTCACGACTCAGGACTGTTCACCTGGGAGTACCTGTACGAGCTGGCAAGACGCCAGGAGTCCCTGTGGGAGGACTATCTGCAAGAGCTGAAAAAAGCCGGCAAATCCCGCGATCCCTCCGAGCAAGTCATCAAGCTGATGCTCTGATCCCGCCCGCGCGATCCTCACAGAACATTCAAACCCGTGCAGCCTCACCGCTCGCCGTTTTAGGACGCGCTTTCTAATCGTTTTTGTTTCAATGTTCCGTGCAGCGGCCAATGAGTGGCTGACGCTGCTTGCGATTTTTTGAAATCTCGCGTAACCAATAACCTTGGCAAGTTCCCTGCATCGAAGTCGATGCGACAAACAGCCTGCAAGGCATGAGTTACACGAGCAGTAGTGCTGGCTAACCGCCTGTGTCACTGGTTCACGGGCAAGGAATGTCAGTGTTCGCATCAAGACAATGGAGCGTCGTAGATGAGTAACGCGAAAGACGATGACCTGCAGCGCCAGGCTTCCGAGCACACCCTGGGCCTCAACCCGGTCGTTGGCCTGCGGCGCAAGGATTTACTGAGCACTGCCCGGATGGTTTTGCGTCAGGCTTTCAAACAACCGATCCACAGCATCAAGCACGTCGCACACCTGAGCGTCGAACTCGGCAATGTGATTTTCGGTAAATCTGCCTTGCAGCCAACACCGGAAGACCGCCGCTTCGCTGATCCGGCCTGGAGCCAGAACCCGCTGTATCGCCGTTACTTGCAGACTTACCTCGCCTGGCGCAAGGAACTGCATGACTGGATCGGTGGCAGCGATCTCACCCCGCAAGACATCAGTCGCGCGCACTTTGTGATCAACCTCATGACCGAGGCCATGTCACCGACCAACTCTGCCGCTAACCCGGCCGCCGTGAAACGGTTCTTTGAAACCGGCGGTAAAAGCCTGCTCGATGGTCTGTCGCACTTGGCCAAGGACCTGGTGAACAACGGCGGAATGCCGAGCCAGGTCAACATGGACGCGTTTGAGGTTGGCAAAAACCTGGGCACCACTGAGGGGGCCGTGGTGTTTCGCAATGACGTACTGGAACTGATCCAGTACAAACCGATTACCGAGCAGGTTCACGAGCGACCGCTGCTGGTGATCCCGCCGCAGATCAACAAATTCTATGTCTTCGACCTGAGCCCGGAAAAAAGCCTGGCGCGCTTCTGCCTGCGCAGTAACGTGCAGACCTTCATCATCAGTTGGCGCAACCCGACCAAGGCGCAACGCGAATGGGGGCTGTCGACCTATATCGAGGCGCTCAAGGAGGCGGTCGATGTGGTGCTGGCGATCACCGGCAGCAAAGACCTCAACATGCTGGGTGCCTGCTCCGGCGGCATTACCTGCACGGCGCTGCTGGGCCACTACGCAGCCTTGGGCGAAAAGAAAGTCAACGCCATGACCCTGCTGGTCAGCGTGCTCGATACAACGCTGGATACCGAGGTCGCGCTGTTCGTCGACGAGCAGACTTTGGAAACCGCCAAGCGCCATTCCTATCAGGCGGGCGTGCTGGAAGGTCGTGACATGGCCAAGGTGTTTGCCTGGATGCGCCCTAACGACCTGATCTGGAATTACTGGGTCAACAATTACCTGCTGGGCAACGAGCCGCCCGTCTTCGACATTCTGTTCTGGAACAACGACACCACACGCCTGCCCGCCGCCTTTCACGGCGACCTGATCGAAATGTTCAAGAACAACCCGCTGACCCGCGCCAACGCGCTGGAAGTCTGCGGCACGCCGATCGACCTCAAGCAGGTAACGGCCGACGTGTTCTGCCTGGCTGGCACCAATGACCACATCACGCCGTGGGCCTCATGCTACAAATCAGCACGGCTGTTTGGTGGCAAGACCGAGTTTGTACTGTCCAGCAGCGGCCATATCCAGAGCATCCTCAACCCGCCGGGCAACCCCAAGTCGCGTTACATGACTCACGACGAGCTGCCAGCAGACCCGGCGGCCTGGCAGGAAAACGCTACCAAGCACACCGATTCCTGGTGGCTACACTGGCAAGAGTGGCTGGCTACGCGCTCGGGCAAGTTGAAAAAGGCGCCTGCCGGGCTTGGTAACAAAGCCTATCCGGCAGCCGAGGCAGCGCCCGGAACCTATGTTCACGAGCGTTAGACCCGTCAGTCTTGAAAAAACCCGGGGTGCGTTCCCGGCGGTTAAATCAACAGGGCTTAGCGCATGCCGCAACCGTTTGTTTTTCGCTCCATCGACCTGAACGGACACACTATTCGTACGGCCGTGCGCCCAGGCAAGAGCCATCTGACACCGCTGCTGATCTTCAACGGCATCGGTGCCAACCTGGAACTGGTGTTCCCGTTTGTTGAAGCACTGGACCCGGACCTGGAAGTCATCGCCTTCGATGTGCCGGGGGTCGGTGGTTCGTCGACGCCCAATCGGCCTTATCGCTTTCCGGGACTGGCGAAGCTCGCAGCGCGCATGCTCGATTACCTCAACTACGGGCAGGTCAATGCGATCGGTGTTTCGTGGGGCGGGGCGCTGGCTCAGCAGTTCGCTCATGACTACCCGGAGCGCTGCAAGAAACTGGTGCTGGCCGCCACGTCGGCAGGCATGGCGATGGTGCCGGGCAAGCCTCGCGTGCTGTGGTTGATGGCCAGCCCGCGCCGCTACATTCAGCCGTCGCATGTGATCCGTATTGCACCGGAGATCTACGGCGGCGCGTTTCGACGTGATCCTAATCTGGCGGCCAATCATGCTGCCAAGGTGCGCTCGTCCGGCAAGCTGGGCTATTACTGGCAATTGTTCGCGGGCATGGGCTGGACCAGCATTCACTGGCTGCACAAGGTTCACCAGCCGACTCTGGTTCTGGCCGGTGATGACGACCCGCTGATTCCGCTGGTGAATATGCGCCTTTTGGCCTGGCGAATACCCAATGCCCAGCTACACATCATCGATGACGGGCATTTGTTCCTGATCACGCGTGCCGAAGCCGTGGCACCGATCATCATGGGTTTTCTGCAACAGGAACGGCAGCGCGCAGTCATGCACCCGCAGCCAACGCCGCCCAGAACGCGCTGATAGCGCCAGCACGCCCGTTAATATGAACAGCCCGAGAGAAACAGCGTCACCCACTGCGCAACACACTGGAGTTTTGACCGCGCAGAACGACGCCAGCCCCTTCGCAAGCGGACTGGCGCCAACCCATGAGTTGCCTGACGAAGGAGTGTTGCCCTCATGCAAGAAAAATCGGCAAAGGTTGCCAGCGCTGCACCCACAAATCTCATCAACGCGCAGAGCGCCATCACCGGCCTGCGCGGGCGAGACCTGTTTTCTACCTTGCGCAACGTCGCAGCCCAGGGTTTGCGGCACCCATTTCGTAGCGCTCGCCATGCTCTGGCGCTGGGCAAGCAGTTGGGGCGGGTGGTGCTGGGCGAAACACCCTATCCGCACAATCCCAAAGACCCCCGCTTCGCCGACCCGACCTGGAGTCTCAACCCGCTTTATCGCCGGGGTTTGCAGGTGTATCTCAGCTGCCAGCATCAGGTCAGGCAATGGATTGATGACAGCGATCTGTCCACGGAAGACCGTGCGCGCGCGCACTTTCTGTTCACACTGATCAACGATGCGCTGGCACCTTCCAATACGCTGCTCAACCCGCAGGCCGTCAAAGAGCTGTTCAACTCGGGGGGTATCAGCCTGATCAAGGGCCTGAGCCACATGGCCGATGATCTGTTGCACAACAGCGGGCTACCCAGCCAGACCACCAAAGACGCTTTTGAGGTAGGCCGAACCGTAGCGACCACGCCCGGTGCGGTGGTGTTTCGCAACGAAATGTTCGAGCTGATCCAGTATCGACCGATGAGCGAAAAGCAGTTCAGCCGACCGGTCCTGATCGTGCCGCCGCAGATCAACAAGTTCTACATCTTCGATCTCAGCCCAACCAACAGCTTTGTGCAATATGCCCTCAAGAACGGCCTGCAGACCTTTGTCATCAGCTGGCGCAACCCGGATATCCGCCATCGGGAGTGGGGGCTGTCCAGTTATGTCGAAGCGACCGAGCAGGCGATGAATATCTGCCGGGCGATTAGCGCAGCACGCGAGGTCAATCTGGTGGGCGCCTGCGCGGGCGGTCTGACCGTTGCCGCGTTGCTGGGTCACTTGCAGGCCAAGCGACAGACGCGCCGCGTGGCCAGCGCAACCTATATGGTCAGCCTGCTGGACAGCCAGATCGAAAGCCCCGCCACGCTGTTTATCGACGAGCAAACCCTCGAAGCTGCAAAGCGCCGCTCCTATCAGCGCGGCGTGCTGGAGGGCAGCGAGATGACTCGGGTGTTTTCCTGGATGCGTCCCAATGATCTGATCTGGACTTACTGGATCAACAATTACCTGCTGGGCAAATCGCCACCGCCGTTCGACATTCTTTACTGGAACAACGACACCACGCGCCTACCCGCTGCGTTGCACGGTGATCTGCTGGACTTCTTCAAGCACAACCCGCTCAGCCATGCGGGCGGCCTGGAGGTCTGCGGAACACCCATCGACCTGCAGAAAGTCACGGTGGACAGTTTCAGCATCGCTGGCATCAACGACCACATCACGCCATGGGACGCGGTGTACCGTTCTACGCTGCTATTGGGCGGTGAGCGGCGCTTCGTGCTGTCCAACAGCGGCCATGTGCAGAGCATTCTCAACCCGCCGGGCAACCCGAAAGCCAACTATGTCGAGAACAGCATGCTGAGCAGCGACCCGCGCGCCTGGTACTACGACGCGCAGCATCATGATGGCAGCTGGTGGCCGAACTGGCTGAAGTGGATTCAGGAGCATTCCGGGGCCGAGCACGACACCAGGACGGAGCTGGGCAACGCCACTTACCCGCCAATGGAGGCTGCGCCCGGGACTTATGTGCATGTGCGCTGAAACGCTGGATTGCGCCCTGCCCGATCAGACAAAGCCGGCCCTTTGACTCTTGAACAAGAAGACTGGATGAAAACCCGCGACCGTATCCTTGAATGTGCCTTGACGTTGTTCAACCAGCAGGGCGAGCCCAATGTTTCCACGCTGGAAATCGCCAATGAAATGGGTATCAGCCCCGGCAATCTGTATTACCACTTTCATGGCAAGGAGCCGTTGATTCTGAGTCTTTTCGAGCGGTTCCAGGCAGAGCTGGCACCCCTGCTCGATCCGCCTTCGGATGCCAGGCTTGAGGCCGAAGACTACTGGATGTTTCTGCACCTGATTGTCGAGCGGTTATCGCACTATCGTTTTCTGTTTCAAGACCTGTCCAACCTCGCCGGAAGGTTGCCAAAGCTGGCCCGCGGCATTCGCAACCTGCTCAACTCGATCAAGAAAACCCTCGCGTCACTGCTGGCCCGTTTGAAATCGCGGGGGCAACTGGTCAGCGAAACCCAGGCGCTGGGGCAACTGGTGGAACAGATCACCATGAACCTGCTGTTTTCGCTGGATTACCAACGCATTCTGGGCCGCGAGGGTGATGTGCGGGTGGTGGTCTACCAGATCATGATGCTCGTGACCCCACACCTGCTGCCCACCTCGAGGCAGGCTGCCGAACAGTTGGCGATGGAGTATCTGGGTAGGTAAACCTGGGCACGATAAGAAAGTTAACGTTAGCGCTCCTCACGCTCCAGCCCACACCTCTATCGTTCCTCACGCTCCAGCGTGGGAATGCCTTGGGTGACGCTCTGCGTCACAACTCTGCGCCACGCCGCATGCTCAAGACCGGACGCGGAGCGTCCAGAACGGCATGCCGACGCGGAGCGTCGCACGATAATTGAGTTCGCTCCCACGGCCTTCGGCCAGAAGCATTGGCACAGGCGGTGTTCGGGGATATCAAAAAAGCCCGGCCTGCTTGGCAGACCGGGCTTCGATGTTGCAGCCGGTTGTCAGGACTGGCTGGCGGGTGTTGCCGGTGCTGCGCTCGGGGATGATGCAGCGGGTGCCGCACCGGTTGCTGGAGTCGCCGATGCAGCAGGCTTGGCGGCAGGCTTGGCAGCCGGTTTTCTGGCTGCTGGTTTCTTCGCCGCGGCCGGTTTGGCAACCGTTTTGGCCTTGCTGGCGGTGGCAGTAGCGGCCTTGCTGGCTGCATCGACCGGTTTGGCCGCAGCTTTCTTGACTGCTGGTTTGGCCGCTGCGGTTTTCTGCGCCGTTTTATCCGCTGTTTTGGCGACGGTTTTAGCCGCAGCCTTGACCAAAGGTTTTGCCGCAGTTTTCGGTGCAGGTTTAGCCGCAGCAGAACGCGAAGCGACCGGTTTGGCTTTCTCACCCGTCAACAGCTCGATCTGCCGGGTCAGTTGGTCGACCTTGCTGTGCAGCGCCTGAACTTCATTGCGGCTCGGCACGCCCAAACGCGAAATGGCACTGTTCAGGCGCTTGTCGAAGGCCCCTTCCAGCTCATTCCATTTACCTACCGCGAGGTCTTTCACATCACCGACCCGCGATTTGGCGGTCTTGGCGGTGTCCTTGACCTCATCGAGCTGCTTCTGCGCCTCGACCTTGGTCTGCTTCTCGGCCTTCTCGCCGTCTTTGACCAGCGTCTCGAAAAGCTTGCTGCCGTCATTGCTTATCTTGGAATAAGCGCCCAGGCCCGCCAGCCAGATCTGGCGAGAGTATTTCTCGACCTCACCAATCCATGAGCTGCCGTCTTTGTCGGTTTTTTTCTTGCCAGCCATCCTGCTCTCCTTATTGTCCAGACTCTGAACGTTCGAATCGTTTCGACCCGGAGCGTTCAAGCTTTTTAGGCACGACACGTTCAAGCAATGCCGTCAGCTCGTCGAGCTTGGCAGAGAGCGTGTCAACATCATGTTTAGACGGGATTGCGATGCGGTTCAAGGCTTTTGCGACACGACGGTCGAAAGCACTCTCGATTCTGCCGAGTTGCGCCTCGACACGACCTTTGGCGTAAGACACTTCGCCCTTGATCGAGTCGATTTCGCTGTTGGCCGCAAGACGCTTTTCATCGACCGTTTTGACGACTTCCTTTTCGGCCTGCTCGCCAGTCCTGATCAAGTCCCTGACATACTGTGTGCCTTCCTCGTTGACCCTGGAATAGGCCCCCAGACCGGCCAGCCAGATCTTGCGGGCATACAGCCTGACGTCGGAAAGCGTGGAGGATTGCTGGTCTTCGATGTTTTTCTTCGTGTTCGCTCTGGCCATGGTGCACCTCATGCTCGAAAGTTGAAGGAACCGCCCAGCTATGGGCATAAGCACAACGTTACGGAGAAAAATTAGAATGCTCACCCTAGGGCGAATGCTCAGGCGGCCAGTGCTTTATCCAGGACGCGCTCGACTTCAGTCTTGATGGAGCCGCTCATGGCCGACAGGATGAAGTTCAGCTCGATATTGATACGGATCAACGCGTCTTCGACTTCAACCTTGCCCTTGGCCCCCTTGCCTTCCAGTTTTACGGTATCGCCTGCCCATTCGTGGGCCAGTCCGTATTTGTCGGAAAGCTTCTCGACCAGTTGCTCGGCCCTCTCGCGAGCCTTTTCCCGGCCCAGTGCGTGCGGGCGTTCAACGGTTATCTTGGCCATGCAGGCTTCCTTGATGATCAGATGAAATGCGGCGCAACTATATAGACCCGCCTGCATCCAAGAAAGCGTTGCCGGTGAGCCTTGTCAAGACAAAGCCGGCCCTGGCGATTAGAATGGCCCGCACTCTATTCCGGTGAAGCGATATGAACGATCAGCGCAAAGGCAGCGATGCCGAACCTACGACTCACTTCGGTTACAAAAATGTACCGGAAAGCCAGAAGGCAGAAAAAGTCGCTGAGGTTTTCCATTCGGTTGCAGCCAAATACGACCTGATGAACGACCTGCTGTCCGGTGGCATGCATCGTCTGTGGAAGCGTTTTGCAATCGAGCTTTCAGGCGTTCGTACCGGCAACCGCGTGCTCGACATTGCCGGCGGCACGGGCGACCTGACCCGTAAGTTCTCGAACCTGGTCGGCCCGACCGGGCAAGTGGTTCTGGCTGACATCAACGCCTCCATGCTCAAGGTCGGCCGTGACCGCCTGCTGGACCTTGGCGTGTCGGGCAACGTCGAGTTCGTCCAGGCCGACGCCGAGAAGCTGCCGTTCCCGGACAACCATTTCGACTGCGTGACCATCGCCTTCGGCCTGCGCAACGTGACGCACAAGGAAGACGCTCTGCGTTCCATGCTGCGCGTGCTCAAGCCCGGTGGACGCCTGCTGGTGCTGGAGTTTTCCAAGCCGACCAACAAACTCATGTCCAAGGCCTATGACGCCTATTCGTTCGCGTTCATGCCGTTGATGGGCAAACTGGTCACCAATGACTCGGAAAGCTACCGCTATCTGGCCGAATCGATCCGCATGCACCCCAACCAGGAAACCCTCAAGTCGATGATGGTGGAAGCCGGTTTTGACCGTGTGACCTACCACAACATGACGGCGGGCGTCGTGGCTTTGCATCGCGGTATCAAACCCTGATGTTGCTTCGGGGGCTGCTCGCCAGTATCGAGCACGGCATCAATCGCGTGTTGCGCCTGGACAGCACCGCGCTACCGCGTATGGCGCGCCTGTCCGGGCATGTCATTGCCGTGGACTGTCGCGATCCGTCTCTGAAAATCTTCATCCTGCCCAGTGACGAAGGCCTGCTGCTGGCAGCAGACTGGGCTGCCGACGCCGACTGCACCTTGCGTGCGCCAGCCTCCAGCCTGCTGCGTCTGGCCCTGAGCAAGGACAAGACCGCTGTGCTGCATGGCCCCGACGTCGAGCTGGACGGTGACAGTGGCGTACTGCTGGAACTGGTCGGCATTCTTCAGGACCTGGAACTGGACTGGGAACACGAACTGTCCAACTGGGTCGGCCCGGTGGCCAGTCAGCTGTTCAGCAGCCGACTGCGCAACAGTGGACGCTGGACACGTGAAAGTTTCACCAGCCTCAGCCAGAACGTTGCCGACTACCTCAGCGAAGAATCGCGTACGCTGGTGGGTAAGCACGAAGCTGAAGCACGATTCGCCGAACTCGATCAGATCAAACTCGATCTGGACCGTCTTGAGGCGCGCTTTGCCCGCCTCGCCCACTCCCTCAATACCAGCGATAACGCATGAAGCTGCTTGCCGTCCGCCGTTTGTTTCGCATTCAACGTGTCGTTATCCGCTATCGCCTTGATGACCTGTTGTTCGCCCTGCCCCTGCCCTGGTGGATGCTCGCGGTGCGTTTCGTGCTGCCCTGGCGCTGGCTGCCACGGCGCAAATCCGAGCTGAGCCGTGGTGTACGCTTTCGTCTGGCATTGCAGGACCTGGGGCCGATTTTCATCAAGTTCGGGCAACTGCTGTCTACCCGGCGCGACTTGCTGCCCGAAGACATCGCCGACGAACTGATGCTGCTGCAGGACCGCGTGCCGCCGTTCGACCAGCAGGTGGCCATCAATCTCATCGAAGAACAACTGGGCGCACGTATCTGCGACGTCTTCAGTCGCTTTGACGAAACCCCGCTGGCATCTGCTTCGGTCGCCCAGGTGCATGCCGCCTGTTTGAAGACCGGCGAAGAAGTCGTGGTGAAAGTGGTACGCCCAGGCCTCAAGCCGGTTATTGGCCAGGACCTCGCGTGGCTGTTCATCCTTGCCCGCATGGCCGAGCGCGTGTCAGCCGATGCACGCCTGCTGCACCCGGTGCAGGTGGTGATGGATTACGAAAAAACCATCTACGACGAGCTGGACCTGCTGCGTGAAGCCGCCAACTCCAGCCAGTTGCGTCGCAACTTCGAAGGCTCGGACCTGCTCTACGTGCCACAAGTCTACTGGGACTGGTGCCGCCCCAAAGTGCTGGTCATGGAGCGTATCTACGGCCTGCAGGTCACCGATATGGCCGGGCTGGCCGACCAGCGTACCGACATGAAACTGCTGGCCGAGCGCGGCGTGGAAATCTTCTTCACCCAGATATTTCGCGACAGTTTCTTCCACGCCGACATGCACCCCGGCAATATTTTCGTCAGCACGGTCAACCCGTGGAGCCCGAAATACATTGCCATCGACTGCGGCATCGTCGGCAGCCTGACGCCGGAAGATCAGGATTATCTGGCCCGTAACCTGTTTGCCTTCTTCAAGCGTGATTATCGTCGGGTTGCGCAGCTGCACATTGATTCGGGCTGGGTGCCGGCAGAAACCAAGCTCAATGAATTCGAAGCTGCAATCCGCACGGTCTGCGAGCCGATTTTCGAGAAGCCGCTCAAGGATATTTCCTTTGGTCAGGTGCTGATGCGCCTGTTTCAAACCGCGCGCCGCTTCAATATGGAAGTCCAGCCGCAATTGGTTCTGCTGCAAAAGACCCTGCTCAATATCGAGGGGCTGGGTCGTCAGTTGTACCCTGATCTGGACCTGTGGAGCACCGCGCAGCCTTATCTGGAGCGCTGGATGCGTGAACGGGTCAGCCCGAAAACCCTGTTTGGCAATCTGCAGTCACAGGTCGAGCAACTGCCGCATATAGCGGGCATGACCCGCGATTTACTGGAGCGCATGTCTCGCCCGCACGCTTCGGATCCGCCACGTCCCTGGCACGAGCGCAAGGACGAGCCGGTCCTGCGGCTTATCGGTGCAGCGTTGCTGGTAGGTGGCGCGATACAGGGCTGGGTGATGAGCGAGGCAGCTACGCAGCTACTGACGCTCACCGCCTGGCCAGCGGCGATCATGCTGATTGCCGGGCTGTATCTGATCGTTCGCCGATAGCCAGCAGCGTATGGCGCTGGCACACTGTTCAATCCGCCGGGCATGAAAGCCGGCTGCCGGAGTAGATATGAAAGACTGGCTGGACGAGATTCACTGGAACAGCGACGGTCTGGTGCCTGCAATCGCTCAGGATCACAAGACCGGTCGAGTATTGATGATGGCCTGGATGAACCGCGAAGCCCTGAGCCTGACGGCGTCGGAGAATCGTGCCATCTATTGGTCGCGTTCGCGTGGCAAACTCTGGCGTAAAGGTGAAGAATCAGGTCACGTGCAAAAGCTGCACGAACTGCGCCTGGACTGTGATGCCGATGTCATTATCCTGATGGTCGAGCAGATCGGCGGTATCGCGTGCCACACCGGCCGCGAAAGTTGCTTTTACCGAGTGTACGAAAACTCAGGCTGGAAGACCGTCGACCCGGTTTTGAAAGATCCTGACGCTATTTACTCAGCAGGCCACTGAACATGACTGATACGTTGTCCCGTCTGGCCGAGGTGCTGGAATCACGCAAGGACGCCGCTGCCGACAGTTCCTACGTCGCCAGCCTGTATCACAAGGGCCTGAACAAGATTCTGGAAAAGCTCGGTGAAGAATCGATCGAGACCATCATCGCTGCCAAGGACGCTGCAGTCAGCGGAGATTGCAGCGACGTGATCTATGAAACCGCTGACCTGTGGTTTCATAGCATGGTGATGCTCGCAGCGCTGGGTCAGCACCCACAAGCCGTGCTCGATGAACTGGACCGCCGATTCGGCCTGTCCGGCCACGCGGAAAAAGCCGCTCGCACGGCAGAATAACGCTCACCCCTTTCAAGCTTGAAATCTTTTACGAGGACTGTTTCATGGGTATTTTTGACTGGAAACACTGGATCGTCATCCTGATCGTCGTGGTACTGGTTTTCGGGACCAAGAAACTCAAGGGTCTGGGCAGCGACGTCGGCGAATCGATCAAGGGCTTTCGCAAGGCGATGAATGACGATGACAAGCCAGCAGAACAGCCTGCACCTCAGCCACAGCAGGCACAGGCTGCCCCTCAGGGTTCGCCATTGAATCAGCCGCATACCATCGACGCGCAGGCGCACAAAGTCGACGAGCCGATCCGCAAAGACCAGGTTTAAGCCCATGTTCGGTATCAGCTTCTCTGAACTGCTGCTTGTCGGCCTGGTTGCCTTGCTGGTACTGGGCCCAGAGCGCCTGCCGGGTGCGGCACGCACCGCAGGCTTATGGATCGGCCGGTTGAAGCGCAGCTTCAATGCGATCAAACAGGAAGTTGAACGTGAAATCGGGGCCGACGAAATTCGTCGGCAGCTGCACAACGAGCACATTATTTCGCTGGAAGACGAGGCGCGCAAAATGTTCGCGCAGAATCAGCACCCCGAGACCACCTACGAGCCGGTTAGCCCGCAGCCGGCCTCGGTGCAGCCCGACGCCGCCAACACTGGTCACAACACCCTCGGCCCGGCGGAACCTGCGGCACCGAAAACCGCACTGTCGCTGGAGAAAACCGCGAAGCCTGTCGATGTCGGCACGCCGGTCCCGACGCCTCCCGCCCACGATTCGTCATTGCCACCGCGAGCACCATGAGCGCTGATATCCCGGAAAACGATCAGCAAATGCCGCTGATCTCGCACCTCACCGAGCTGCGTACACGTCTGTTGCGTTGTGTCGCGGCAGTGTTCCTGATTTTTGCCGGTCTGTTTTACTTCACGCAGAAGATCTACACGCTGGTGTCGGCCCCGCTGCGCGTCTACCTGCCTGAAGGCGCGACGATGATCGCCACCGACGTGGCCTCGCCGTTCATCACGCCGTTCAAGCTGACCATGATGGTCGCGCTGTTTCTGTCCATGCCGGTCATCCTGCACCAGATCTGGGGCTTTATCGCGCCGGGCTTGTATAAGCACGAGAAGCGCGTCGCAGTGCCACTGCTGGTGTCGAGCATCATCCTGTTCTACGCAGGCATGGCCTTCGCGTACTTTTTGGTCTTCCCGCTGATTTTCCACTTCTTCGCCAGCGTTACACCGGAAGGCGTGTCGATGATGACCGACATCGCCAGTTATCTGGACTTCGTGATGACGTTGTTCTTCGCCTTTGGCGTGGCCTTCGAAATCCCGGTGGCCGTGGTGCTGCTGGTGTGGATCGGTATTGTCGACGTCAAGTACCTGAAGAAGATCCGTCCCTACGTGATCATCGGCTGCTTCGTGGTCGGCATGATCCTGACGCCGCCGGACATCTTCTCGCAGACGTTGCTGGCAGTACCGATGTGGCTGCTGTTCGAGCTGGGCGTGCTGTGCAGTTCGATGATCAAGAAGCGTGGTGAACATCCGGACGATCAGGCCGAGGACGCTGACAAGCAGGATCAGCCGCCCGCGACCACACCGTGAACCTGCTGTTGCTTGAGGAAGCCGATTTCATTGCGGCTGACCGGGTAGTCCTGCGTGACCGCCGTCTGAAGCACATGCAGGAGGTGCATCGTGCAGAGGTCGGCGACAGTCTGCGCGTCGGCCGCATTAATGGCCTGCTGGGCAGCGCCGAACTGCTGCGCCTTGAACCTCATGAAGCAGAGCTGCGTGTTTCGCTGGATAGCGCCCCGCCGGCAAAACTGCCCATCACCCTGTTACTGGCACTGCCACGCCCCAAGATGCTCCGCCGGGTGTTCCAGACCATCGCGACCATGGGGGTGCCGAAAGTCATCCTGCTGAACAGCTACCGGGTAGAAAAAAGCTTCTGGCAGACGCCATTTCTGGAGCCCGAGGCCATTCGCGAGCAATTGATTCTGGGGCTGGAGCAAGCGCGCGATTCTGTGCTGCCGGAAATCATCATCGAAAAGCGCTTCAAGCCGTTCGTTGAAGACCGTTTGCCGCACATGGCTGCAGGCACCCTGGGTCTGGTCGGCCACCCCGGTGACTTGCCTGCCTGCCCGCGCGCGGTTACCCAGCCTGTCACGCTGGCTATCGGCCCCGAAGGCGGCTGGATCCCTTATGAAGTCGACTTGTTGCGACAATCCGGCTTGCAGCCTGTGCAACTTGGCGAGCGCATTCTGCGCGTCGAAACCGCTGTAACTGCCCTTCTCGCTCGTCTGTTCTAGACTCTGTTACATCAACCAGGCCGCTTCAGTTAGTTGATGCGCTGCCGATGTAAGTGCATTCATAAAAGAACAGACAGCTAAGGAGTGGTCATGTCTCATGGGTTATCTCAACGTCTCGCCAATGCGAGTGTCAGCCTGAAATTGGGAATAGGCTTTGGTCTGGTCATGCTAATGACCCTGATGATCTCGGCCACAGGCTGGTTCAGCAACCAGGCACTGATCGATCGTGGAGATCGTGTCACAGCGATTGCAAAAATCAACGAGCTGACGCTCCAGCTACGCATCGACCGCACCCGTTACGAAGACCTGTTCAACGCAGAAAGCGCGGCCGAAGTCAGAAAGACCCTGGATCAACTTGATGCCGCACTGGTGCACGCGCGAAATCTGCTGCGCTCGCCCGAAAACATCCAGTCACTCGACGGTCAGATTCAGTCCGCTCGCGAATACCGCCAGTCTTTCGCTGACATGACCAAAGCTATCGATGCTCGCGAGATCAGCCGCAGCCAGATGGGCGACAATGCTGACAAGGCGGTGGATCAGGCAAACAAGGTTGAAGCCGAGCTGCTCAAGGCAGACAACATCCTCGCCTTTAACGGCATCGTCGGCGTCAGCAAGCTGATTCAGCAGGCGCGCTTCCAGGTTCGCGGTTACACCTACAGCGGCCGTCCGGATTTCGAAAAGAACGCCAACCAGGCCATTGATGAAGCCATTACCGGGATCAATACCCTGGCCGGTGACATTTCCTCCGAGTACCTGCCGTTGCTGCAGCAGGCCGTTGTCGGGCTCAACGGCTACCGCGCTGCAGTAGGCCAGTATCGGGACACGCAAGCCGCCAGCAAGGCCGCGCTGGAGAAAATGACGGCACTGGGCACCAAGATGCTGAACACCAGCGATGACATGATCGCCAGGCAGAACAAAAGCCGCGACGCAGACAGCGAAAAATCTGTTTTTATGATCACGGTGGCCACCGCTCTGGCCTTGGTGATCAGCATTCTGGCAGCCTGGGTAATCACTCGTCAGATTACAACGCCCCTGCAGGAAACCCTTGAAGTGGTGGAGAGAGTTGCTTCCGGCGACCTGAGTCGCAACCTGCGGGTCGACCGCAAGGACGAGTTGGGCAAGCTGCAAAGCACGATCCAGCGCATGACCGTCAGCCTGCGCGAGCTGGTGGGCGGAATTCGCGATGGCGTGACCCAGATCGCCAGCGCTGCGGAAGAACTCTCGGCAGTGACCGAACAGACCAGTGCCGGGGTCAACAGCCAGAAAGTCGAGACCGATCAGGTCGCCACCGCCATGCATGAAATGACTGCCACCGTTCAGGAAGTCGCGCGCAACGCCGAAGAAGCCTCTGAAGCAGCCGTCGCCGCCGACCAGCAGGCCCGTGATGGTGAGCGAGTGGTCAACGAAGCCATTGCGCAAATCGAGCGCCTGGCTTCTGCAGTGGGCAATTCCAGCGAAGCCATGGGCGCTCTGAAACAGGAAAGCGACAAGATCGGCAGCGTGCTGGACGTCATCAAGTCGGTCGCGGAACAGACCAACCTGCTGGCGCTGAACGCCGCCATCGAGGCCGCCCGCGCCGGTGAAGCGGGTCGGGGCTTTGCCGTGGTCGCCGATGAAGTGCGCAGCCTGGCGCAGCGCACGCAAAAGTCTACCGAAGAGATCGAAGCGCTGATCGCCCGTCTGCAAAGCGGCACACAGCAGGCCGCAACCGTCATGGACAGCAGCCGGGAACTGAGCACCAGTAGCGTTGAGCTGACACGTCGGGCTGGTGGCTCATTGGAAAACATCACCAAAACCGTCTCGGCTATCCAGGCAATGAACCAGCAGATTGCAGCGGCCGCCGAGGAACAGAGCGCGACCGCAGAAGAGATCAACCGCAGCATCATCAATGTCCGCGATGTGTCCGAACAGACGTCTGCGGCCAGCGAAGAGACCGCGGCGTCCAGTGTCGAACTGGCAAGACTTGGCAACCATCTTCAATTGCTGGTGAGTCGCTTTACTGTCTGACCTGGCAGCATCCAGCCCGCGCCAGCACTGAGCGCGGGCTTCTTCTCCCGTAAAAACGTGACACCGTTCACCCCTCCTTCGTGCTCGGAAATATCCTACGACCTTCTCAGGTCACGCAATGAATCACCACGCCGATGCGCTCACAACGCATGTTCTGACTCGCCCGGAACATGCTTTTGTTCGCTCATTGCAGGAGATTCCTATGTTCCGACTGATCAATCACGCGCTCGGCAACATGAACGTCAGATTCAAACTGTCACTGGGTTTTGGCCTGGTGCTGTTATTGACGCTGATCATCACACTGACCGGCTGGCATGGCCTGTACACCATGATCGACCGCTCCGAGTCGCTCTCGGACATTGCCCAGCTCAACAGCCTCACCAAAGACCTGCGTGCCGAACGCATCACCGATCGCGTGGAAAAAACGCCAGAAAGCACGGCATTGGTGACAGACAAGCTCAACGAAATGAAAGCCCAGCTCACAGCGCTGCACCGACAGAGCCTTGAGGCGGAAACCATTACGCTGCTCAACGGACAGTTTGAGACGGTAAGCAGACTCGAGAAAACCTTCGCCGACGTCCGGGCCAACCGTCAGACTCGTAACCAGGTACGCACGCGCCTGGAGCAGACGTCAGAGCAGGCCTTGCAGGCCATCGCACTGGTTGAGAGCGAGGTACTCAAGAGCGTAAGTCAGGAACAGGACAGCACTGAGCGGATGGAGGAATTCACCAACATTTCCCAGCTCAGGCAGCAGGTACAGATCGCTCGCTATCAGGTACAGGCCTATACCTTCACCACTCGCGATGCCGATGAAGCCGCCGCCATTGTCGCCATCGACGAAGCGCTCAAGGAAATCGGGCAGATCGGGCAGGACGAGGACAGTGAAAGCCTTCAGGGCCTGGGAGCCGCCACTACAGCTCTGCAAGGCTATCGGGAAAGGCTCAACGAGTTCAAACAGATACAAACCAAAGCCGAGGCGGACCAGGAACTTATGAGAAGTCTCGGCGACCAGTTGCTGGACTCCGTCGCCGCGTTGAACCGTCTGCAAACCGCTCAGCGCGACAGTGAAGCAGTTAATTCCAGCACCACCCTGAGCAGTGTTGCGGGCCTGGCGCTGCTGGTCGGGTTGCTGGCCGCCTGGGTCATGACCCGGCAGATCACCGTACCTTTACAGCAGACGCTGCTTGTCGCAGCACGCATCGCTCAGGGTGATCTGAGTCGGGACATGTCAGTGACCCGTCGTGACGAAATGGGTCAGTTACAAGGCAGTATGCAGACCATGACGGTCAGCCTGCGCGAGCTGGTCGGCGGTATCAGCGAGGGCGTATCGCAGATCGCCAGCGCGGCCGAGCAGTTGTCAGCGGTGACCAAGCAGACCTGCATCGGGGTCACCAGTCAGAAAGACGAGACCGACCAGGTGGCCACGGCCATGAATGAAATGGCCGCGACGGTGCAGGAAGTCGCGCGTAATGCTCAGGAGGCTTCCCAGGCCGCGGCTCAGGCGGATCAACAGGCCCGCAGCGGTGAAGAGGTTGTCGGGCGGGCTATCAGTCAGATCGAGCAACTGGCTCGCGAGGTAGTGAACTCTACGCAGTCGATGAGCGAACTCAAGCTGGAAAGCAACAAGATCGTCGGCGTTCTCGACGTAATCAAGTCGGTTTCGCAGCAAACCAACCTGCTGGCCCTGAATGCGGCCATTGAGGCAGCTCGCGCTGGTGAAGCCGGACGCGGCTTCGCGGTGGTCGCCGATGAGGTACGCGGCCTGGCGCAACGCACGCAAAAGTCCACAGAAGAGATCGAGGAATTGATCGCCGCACTGCAAAGTGGCACCCAGCAGGTCGCAACCACGCTGGACAACAGCCGCACCCTGACCGACAACACCGTTGAACTGAGCCGCCGCGCGGGAAGCGCGCTGGAGCAGATCACCCGTACGGTGGCGACCATCCAGCACATGAACGAACAGATCGCCACCGCCAGCGAAGAACAAAGCGTGGTTGCCGAACAGATCAACCGTAACGTCATCAGCGTACGCGACATCTCCGAACAGACCGCCGCCGCCAGCGAGCAAACCGCAGCCTCCAGCGTCGAACTCGCCAGACTGGGAACTCACTTGCAGACACTGGTGGGGAAATTCAGGGTGAGTTGAACCACCATTGCACCAGCAGGCGGCCCGGCTAACACTATCGCGCCCATGCTCCGCGTAGGCATACCGATCCTTACGCTCCGCGTCCTCTGACGACGCAGAGCGTCGTGAACTGCATTCCCACGCTGGAGCGTGAGGAACGAGCGTCGTCAGGGATAACACCATCGTGCCCATGCTCCGCGTAGGCATGCCGGTCTGGACGCTCCGCGTCCTCTTGCGACGCAGAGCGTCGTGAACTGCATTCCCACGCTGGAGCGTGAGGAACGAGCGTCGTCAGGGATAACACCATCGTGCCCATGCTCCGCGTAGGCATGCCGGTCTGGACGCTCCGCGTCCTCTTGCGACGCAGAGCGTCGTGAACTGCATTCCCACGCTGGAGCGTGAGGAACGAGCGTCGTCAGGGATAACACTATCGTGCCCATGCTCCGCGTGGGCATGCCGGTCTGGACGCTCCGCGCCCTCTGACGACGCAGAGCGTCGTGAACTGCATTCCCACGCTGGAGCGTGAGGAACGAGCGTC
>NZ_JAWHPK010000021.1:0-11947 GCF_032587795.1 Pseudomonas syringae group sp. 247E2
TGGTAGTGTGGGGTTTCCCCATGTGAGAGTAGGTCATCGTCAAGATTAAATTCCAGAAACCCTCATCGCTTACGCGTTGAGGGTTTTTGTTTGTCTGGGGTTCCACAAACCTCTGCATTCTGCTGAACTCATAACCCCACCTCTCCGGCAGTCATTCAGACCAACATGCTTATGGCAATCCAGCGCGCTTGCCCTTATGGTTCGGCATCAGGTTCTACGCACCGGTCAAGGAAGCAAGCATGTCCGTTACAACCTCTCTGAGTGCAGGTTTCATGGTGGTTCAAGGCAACCGCCCGGATGAGCTGCGCAGTCTGGTTGTGTCGTGGATGCGACGTTATCCATTGGCCCCCCTGGAAAACGAGATTGCTCTGGTGCAGAGCAACGGCATTGCGCAGTGGTTGAAACTGGCGTTGGCCGAGGACGCTCAGGATGAAGACAGCGGCGGCTGTGGCATTGCCGCAGCTATAGACGTCCAGTTGCCCGGTAGTTTCATGTGGACGCTG
Source organism: Pseudomonas syringae group sp. 247E2 (assembly GCF_032587795.1). NCBI lineage: Bacteria > Pseudomonadati > Pseudomonadota > Gammaproteobacteria > Pseudomonadales > Pseudomonadaceae > Pseudomonas > Pseudomonas syringae group sp. 247E2. Next base: position 504 of record NZ_JAWHPK010000021.1, read on the forward strand.
TACCGCATGATTCTCGGAAGCGATGAAATACCGTCGACTTCCTTGCTCGACAAGACCCCGCTGACCTGGCGCTTGATGCGCTTGCTCCCTGAACTCATCAATCAGCCACACTTTGAGCCCCTGCAGCGTTTCCTGACCGACGACACTGATCTGCGCAAGCGCTATCAATTGTCCGAGCGTCTGTCAGATCTGTTCGACCAATATCAGGTTTACCGCGCCGACTGGCTGGAGGACTGGGCCGCTGGCCGCCATCAATTGCGCGATGGGCGAGGTCAGCCCAGACCGCTGTCAGCCGCCAATTGCTGGCAAGCCGAACTGTGGCGCGCGCTGCTAAATGATGTCGGTGCCAAAGGTATGTCGCAGAGTCGAGCGGGTGTACATCAGCGTTTCATCGAGCGCATCGGCAGCATGACCGAAGCGCCTCCGGGTTTGCCGGCACGCGTCATCGTTTTTGGCATTTCCTCGCTGCCCGCACAAGCGCTCGAGGCATTGGCGGGCCTGGCGAAGTTCAGCCAGGTTCTGCTCTGCGTTCACAACCCGTGTCGCCATCACTGGGCTGATATCGTCGCCGACAAAGACCTGTTGCGTCACCAGTACAAACGCCAGGCGCGCAAGACCGGAATGCCGATGGTCCTCGACCCGCAAGCGCTGCATCAGCATGCTCACCCGCTGCTCGCTGCCTGGGGCAAGCAGGGTCGCGATTACATCAATTTGCTGGACAGCCATGATGATCCGCGCAGCTACCGCTCTTCGTTCAAGGATGAGCGGATTGATCTGTTCAGTGAAGTCGAGCCCACCAATCTGCTGAATCAGTTGCAGGACGATATTCTCGAGCTACGCCCGCTGGATGAAACCCGTGAGCTCTGGCCGGCAGTCGATCCGCTGGAAGATCGCTCGGTCCGTTTCCATGTTGCGCACAGTGCGCAGCGCGAAGTGGAAGTGCTGCATGACCAGCTATTGGCACGGTTCAGCAAAGACCCGGGCCTGCGCCCGCGTGACGTGATTGTCATGGTCCCGGATATCGACAGCTACGCCCCACACATACGAGCGGTATTCGGGCAAATCGAACGCGAAGATCGGCGCTTCATTCCCTTTACGCTGGCCGACCAGGGGCAACGTGGCCGCGAACCCTTGCTGATTGCCGTTGAACACCTCCTCAAACTCCCGGACAGCCGCTTCCCGGTCAGCGAAATCCTTGACCTGCTCGACGTTCCCGCCTTGCGCGCGCGCTTCAGGATTCAGGAGCGCGATCTGCCAACGCTGCACCGCTGGATAGAAGGCGCCGGCATTCGCTGGGGCCTCAACGCACAGCAGCGTGCCGGTCTGGGGTTGCCGGATGCGCTGGAGCAGAACAGCTGGCATTTTGGTCTGCGGCGCATGCTGCTGGGTTACGCCGTGGGTGCAGGTGACGCTTACGACGGCATTGAGCCTTACGATGAGATTGGCGGGCTTGATGCCGCATTGATCGGCCCACTGGTAGCGCTGATTGACGCGCTTCAGGTGGCCCATACGGAATTATCGACACCCGCAACTCCGTACACGTGGGGAACGCGCCTGCAATCGCTGTTGCAGTTGTTCTTCCTCGCCGACAGCGAACACGACGATTACCTGCTCGCTCAGCTTGAAACACTGCGCGAAAACTGGCTGGAAACCTGTGAAGCGGTAGGGCTGACCGATGAGCTGCCGTTGACCGTTGTGCGTGAGGCCTGGCTGGCCGGGCTTGATCAGGGGCGTCTATCCCAACGCTTTCTGGCGGGCTCGGTCAACTTCTGCACCCTGATGCCCATGCGCGCCATTCCATTCAAAGTGGTCTGCCTGCTGGGCATGAACGACGGCGATTACCCGCGCGCGCAACCGCCGCTGGATTTCGACCTGATGGGCAGCGACTACCGTCCCGGCGACCGTTCGCGGCGTGAAGACGATCGCTACCTGTTGCTGGAAGCGCTGCTCTCGGCCAGAGACCAGCTCTATATCAGCTGGGTTGGCCACAGCATTCGGGACAACAGCGAGCGTCCTGCATCGGTTCTGATTGGCCAATTGCGCGATCACCTGGCCAGTGGCTGGAAGCTGGCTGGCGAGACCGAACCGGACGGCAAGCAGGACGATGGCGAGCGTTTGCTGAACGCGCTGACTGTGGATCACCCGCTGCAGCCTTTCAGTGCCAGTTACTTCCATGCAGGCACGGGGTATTTCAGCTTCGCCCGCGAGTGGCGCCTGCTGCATGAAACCGACCTTCAGGTGCCCATACCTCAAGCGCTTCCCCCCCATGAGCAGGAAGAACCCCTGTCCATTGCACAGTTACAGGACTTCCTGAGAAACCCGGTGAAGCATTTCTTCAGCCAGCGCCTGAAGATCTATTTCGAAGTCGCCGAAGCGCCGCTCGCCGATGAGGAACCGTTCGTGCTCGATGCGCTTGAGCGTTACGGCCTCAGTGAAAGCCTGCTCAGCGCAGCGATGGCTTCCCCTGACGATATGGATGTCGCCCTGAAAGCCCAGGCACTGAAACTGCAAGCCAGTGGCCTGCTGCCGCTCGCGGGGTTCGGCACCTTGATGCAGAGCGAGCTGATCGAGCCGTTGCCAGACGTCCTCAAGCGTTACCACGACCTGTTGACCCTCTGGCCCGAAACGTTGAGCAGCGCATTACCGATCAGTTTCAGCCATGGCAGTGTGAGTATCGATGGCTGGCTTGGCGGGCTGCACCGTAACGCTCGTGGTGAGCTGTTGCTGGTCACGGCGATTCCCAACAGCATCGGCTCGAAAAAGACTCGCAAATGGCACCGGCTGATTCGGCCGTGGGTCAATCACCTGGTTGCCTGCGCCTGCGAGCTGCCGTTGCACACGGCACTGGTCGCCAGTGACGAAACCCTCATGCTCGAACCGTTGGACAAGGACGCGGCCATTACCACGCTGAATCACTTGCTTATGGCTTGGCTACGCGGCATGCAAGAGCCTTTACCAGTCGCCGTCAAAACCGCATTTGCCTGGCTGGGCCAGCCCGCCGACAAAGCCGAAGCAGCAGCCCGCAAGGCCTACGAGGGTGACGGACAGACCACTGATGGTGAGCGCCGCGAAAGCACCGCGCTGGCCCGACAGTTTCCGGACTTTGACGCGCTGGTCGACAGTGAAGAGTTTGCAGGCTGGTGCGAGACGCTCTACAAACCGGTTTACGATGCGCCCTGGCAGTCGTTGTCTGGCGGGGAGGGTGGCGCATGAACGAACATTCCCTTCCTCTGGCACTGCGCTTTCCGCTACGCGGCAGTCAACTGATCGAGGCCAGCGCCGGGACCGGCAAGACCTTCACCATCTCCGCCCTGTACTTGCGCCTGGTGCTTGGGCACGGCACTGAACAGTCAGGCTTTGGTCGTGAATTGCTGCCGCCGCAGATCCTCGTGGTGACCTTTACCGACGCCGCTACCAAAGAGCTGCGTGACAGGATTCGTACCCGATTGGCGGAAGCTGCGCGGTTCTTTCGTGACGAGATTGCCGCACCTGACGGTTTGATTGCCGAGCTGCGCGAGCAGTTCGAGGCCGAGCAGTGGCCGGCCTGTGCCAGCCGTCTGGACATCGCCGCACAGTGGATGGACGAAGCCGCCGTCTCGACCATTCACAGCTGGTGCCAGCGCATGTTGCGCGAACACGCATTCGACAGCGGCAGCCTGTTCACCCAGACCCTGGAAACCGACCACAGCGATTTGCTCGGTGAAGTGTTGCGCGACTACTGGCGCCGCTTCTGCTATCCCATGAGCGGCGACGCGTTGACCTGGGTGCGGGAAAATCTGAGCGGTCCGGCGGCGTTGTTGCCGCGTGTGCGAGGTTTGTTTGGTCGTGATCGCAGCCCGCTCACTCAAGAGCCCGCCGAACTGATCGAGGCGTCATTGCAGGAGCGCCGAGCAGCGCTCGCTGCCCTGAAAGCGCCTTGGGCCGCCTGGGCTGAAGAGCTGTATGCGCTCTGTCAGGACGCCGTAGCCCGCAAAGTGGTCGATGGCCGCAAGATGCAGGAGCGCTACTTCAAGCCCTGGTTTGAAAAGCTTGCCGCATGGGCCGCTGACGACACACAGGAAACGCTGGACCTGGGAACCGGTTTCACTCGCCTGACCCCGGAAGGTGTTGCCGAAGCCTGGAAAAGTGATCCGCCTTCACATCCTGCTTTCGAGGCCATGGCACAGCTGAAAGCTGCGCTGGACAGCCTGCCCAAGCCGGATGCCGCGGTGTTGCAGCATGCGGCGCAGTGGGTAAGCGCCCGCTTTGAAGAAGAGAAGCGGCGCCGTGCCGAGATGGGTTTTGACGACATGCTGCTCAGGCTCGATGCCGCCCTGCACAGTGCTGGCGGCGAACGTCTGGCCACCCTGATTCGTGAGCAGTTTCCGGTAGCGTTGATCGATGAGTTTCAGGATACCGACCCGGTGCAGTACCGGATCTTCGACAGCATCTATCGCCTTGAGGGTAACGACGAGCAGACCGGGCTGTTCCTGATCGGCGACCCCAAGCAGGCGATCTATGCGTTTCGCGGTGCCGATATCTATACGTACCTGCGCGCCCGGCAGGCCACCGATGGCCGTTGGCACACGCTGGACACCAACTACCGCTCCAGCCATGCAATGGTCGCGTCGGTCAACCATGTCTTCACGCGCGCAGAGCAACGTCCGCAAGGCCGCGGAGCGTTTCTGTTTCGTGATGATCAAGGCAATCAGGTGCCGTTCTCCGATGCGCTGGCCCAAGGGCGCAAAGAGACCCTGGAAGTCAACGGCGCGCCACTGACTGCACTGACGGTCTGGCATCTTGAAAGCGAACAGCCGGTGTCCGGGGTTATTTATCGCCAACAGTTGGCGGCCAGTTGCGCCAGCGAGATCGTGCGCCTGCTCAACGCCGGTCAACAGGGCCGTGCCGGTTTCGCCATGCTTGATAAACCGCTGCGCGGGCTGCGTCCGGCCGACATTGCGATTCTGGTCCGCGATGGAAAGGAAGCGCAGGCGGTGCGTCAGCAACTCAGCGCGCGTGGCGTGCGCAGTGTTTATCTGTCGGACAAGGACTCAGTGTTCGCCGCTCAGGAGGCCCACGACCTTCTGGCCTGGCTCAAAGCCTGTGCCGAGCCCGATTCCGAACGTACGCTGCGTGCCGCACTGGCATGTATCACGCTTGACCTGCCGCTGGCCGAGCTGGAGCGTCTGAATCAGGACGAGCTGGCGTGGGAACGGCGCGTTATGCAGTTTCGTGGCTATCGTGCCGTATGGCGCAGCCAGGGCGTGCTGCCGATGCTGCGCCGCCTGCTACACGACTTTGCCCTGCCGCAGACATTGATGACGCGCACCGACGGTGAGCGAGTACTGACCAACCTGTTGCACTTGTCTGAACTGCTGCAGCAGGCCGCCGCCGAACTTGACGGCGAACAGGCCTTGATTCGGCATCTTGGCGACCACCTGGCACTGTCCGGTCAGGCTGGCGAAGAACAGATTTTGCGTCTGGAAAGCGACGAGCAACTGGTCAAGGTGGTGACCATCCACAAGTCCAAGGGCCTGCAATATCCGCTGGTATTCCTGCCATTCATTTGCTCCTCGAAACCCGTGGACGGCAGTCGCCTGCCACTGCAGTTTCATGACACCGACGGCAACTCGCAGATCAGCCTGCAGCCCACCGAAGCGCTGATTCAGCAAGCCGATGAAGAACGTCTGGCCGAAGACCTGCGCTTGCTCTACGTGGCGCTGACCCGTTCCGAACACGCTTGCTGGCTGGGCGTTGCCGACCTCAAACGCGGCAATGCCAGCAACTCGATGCTGCACCGTTCGGCGTTGGGTTATTTGCTGGGTGGCGGTGTTGCGCTGGCCGAGTCGGCAGAGCTGAAAGTCTGGCTGCGTGATCTCGCGCAAGGCTGTGATGCGATTGCCTTGCAGCCTGTTCCCGAGCCCACTGACGAACGCTTCAGTGCGCCGCGCAACGAAGCCGCGCTGGTCAAACTGCTGGTACCCAAACGTCGCGCTGCCGAGAACTGGTGGATCGCCTCCTACAGCGCCCTGCGTATCGGCGACACCGTAACCACCGGTGCCGATGAATCGCCTGACAGCCCGCAGGCACAGAAGCTGTTCGACGACGAGCGCCTGGACCCTGAAGCGCCGCGTGACATTTTGACCAGCGGCGGCGATATTTACCGCTTTCCGCGTGGCCCCAACCCCGGCACCTTTCTGCATGGACTGCTTGAGTGGGCTGGCAACGAAGGTTTTGCGGTGACCGCTCACGCGCCGGACAAACTGCAGGACGCCGTTGCCCGGCGCTGCAATCGGCGCGGTTGGGCGGGCTGGATCAATACCCTGAGCGATTGGCTGCAGCACATGCTGAACATGCCGTTGCGTCTGTCGCCGGATGCCACACCGGTCGCGCTGGGTGAGCTGGACCAGCCCAATCAGTACCGCATAGAGATGGAATTCTGGTTCGCCAGCAACAACGTCAATGTGGCGCAGATGGATGCCCTGGTACGCCGCTTCACCCACAACAACGCGCCGCGTGCCGCGACCGAGACGGTTTCGCTCAATGGCATGTTCAAAGGCTTTATCGACCTGACGTTCGAACACGACGGTCGTTATTACGTGGCTGACTACAAGTCCAACTGGCTGGGCACCGACGACACTGCGTACACCGAACTGGCGATGGAAACCGCCATTCTCGACAACCGCTACGACCTGCAATACGTCCTGTACTTGCTGGCGTTGCATCGTCAGCTCAAGGCACGGATGGCCGACTATGATTACGACCAGCACATGGGCGGTGCGCTGTATCTGTTCCTGCGCGGCAGCCGTTCGGTCTCTCAGGGCGCGTATTTCGTCCGTCCACCACGCGAACTGATAGAGAGTCTGGACCTTTTGTTTCAGGGTAAACCGTTAGCGCATGACCTGCCGGGAGCATTGGCATGAGCCGCTCGTTCGATGATCTGTTGCCTACCGCGCTGGACGACATCAGCCTCGCTGAATTGAGTCCGCTGACGCGCGTCGGCGATCTGTTGATCCTGCTGGAGCGCTGGGTCGAGCGCGGCTGGTTGCGTGCGCTGGACAAAGCATTTGTCGCGTTCCTCAGTGACCTCGATCCGCACGCCGATCCACTGGTGCTGGTGGCTGCGGCGCTGACCAGCCATCAGCTCGGTCACGGCCATGTCTGCCTGGATCTGTACGAAACCCTGAAAGAACCGGACTTCGCCCTGTCATTGCCACCCGAGGGCGATCAGCAAGGCGGGACAATGCTGCTGCCCTCGCAACTGCTGGCAGCACTGGATGGCGCCGCCTGGTGCCAGGCGCTGGCGCGCAGCATGCTGGTGGCCGAAGCCGAAGTCGGAGACTCAAGTGCCGAGGCGCTGCAAAAACCATTGGTGCTTGCCGAGCGACGTTTATACCTGCGCCGCTACTGGACCTATGAACGGCGTATCGCCGCAGCCTTGCGTCAGCGCCTGGCGCAGAGCGAAACGCCGCCGGAGGATCTGCCGCAGCGCCTGAATGCCCTGTTCGGGCCTGCGAACTCAGCGCCTCAAGCCATTATCGACTGGCAGAAACTTGCCTGCGCGCTGGCGACCCGCAAGGGCTTCAGCATCATCACCGGTGGCCCTGGCACCGGCAAGACCACAACCGTGGTGCGCTTGCTGGCGTTATTGCCGGCCCCGGCGGTGCAGAGTGGCCAGCCGTTGCGCATCCGTCTGGCGGCACCTACCGGCAAGGCGGCGGCCCGGCTGACCGAGTCCATCAGCCAGCAAGTGCAGAGCCTGGATGTCAGCGACGACGTACGGCAGAAAATCCCCAGCGAAGTCACCACCGTCCACCGCCTGCTGGGCAGCCGCCCCGGCACCCGGCATTTCCGTCACCATGCGGGCAATTTACTGCCGCTGGATGTGCTGGTGGTTGATGAGGCGTCAATGATTGACCTGGAAATGATGGCCAATCTGCTCGACGCATTACCGCCGCATGCGCGCATGGTGCTGCTCGGCGACAAGGACCAGTTGGCGTCCGTTGAGGCGGGTGCCGTACTGGGCGATTTGTGTCGCGACGCCGAAGAAGGTTTTTACAGCCCTGAAACTCAGGCCTGGCTGGAAGCCGTCAGCGGCGAAGACCTTGGCAAGGGCGGTTTGCGCCAGGGCGATGCACAGCAGCATCCGTTGGCCCAGCAAGTGGTGATGCTGCGCCACTCGCGTCGTTTCGGCCAAGGCAGCGGCATCGGCCAGCTGGCCCGACTGGTCAACCTGCAGCAGGACCAACAGGCCCGCGCGCTGCTTGCGGCGGGCAGTCACGACGACCTGTTCGCCCTGGCCCTCAAGGGCGAACAGGATCTGAAGTTCGAACGCCTGGTCCTCGACGGTCTTGGCAGGGGCGAGCAAGGTCCGCAGGGTTACCGGCATTACCTGAACGTACTCGCCGCCGAGCGGCCCGCCGACGATTCGGCACTGGACGACGCGTGCTGGACCCGTTGGGCGCGCTCGGTACTCAGCGCCTTCGACGCCTTTCAACTGCTGTGCGCTGTACGCAAAGGCCCGTGGGGCGTGGAAGGCCTGAACCAGCGCATCACTCATGCGCTGTTCAACGCGAAGCTGATTGAAAGCGAACAGCAATGGTACGAAGGCCGCCCGGTGTTGATGACCCACAACGACTATGGCCTGGGCTTGATGAACGGCGACATTGGCATCACCTTGCGCCTGCCCGAGCGCGACGGCGACGGCAAGCAAGTGCTACGTGTCGCGTTCCCGCGCAACGACGGCAGCGATGGCGTGCGCTTCGTCCTGCCCAGCCGCCTCAATGAGGTAGAAACCGTGTACGCCATGACCGTACACAAATCCCAGGGCTCGGAATTCGCCCACACCGCCCTGATCCTGCCCGAAGCGCTCAACCCGGTACTGACCAAAGAACTCATCTACACCGGCATCACCCGCGCCAAACACTGGTTCAGCCTGATCGAACCCCGCCACGGCATCTTCGAAGAAGCCCTGCGCCGCAAGGTCAAACGCCTGAGTGGGCTGATGTTGGGGCTTTGAGCCTGCCCGTGATCACGCCTAAGCCGCCTGCAAAGTCGTGAAGGCTCTGAAAAGCTGGCGTCTGCCCGGATGGAGCGGAAGCGGACCGGGCGCCCCTTCGCTTATAGTGGGAGCGGACTCGTCCGCGAACTGCCGGGAACCGGCAGCAACGGTGCACACGGTACATCAGACGCAACTGAGGCAGCCCGTCTAAGGGCCGCCGCAGATCCGACACAACACCTCACACGCCATAATCCACATACCGCGCCATGAGATTCGGTCGGCTAAACGTGTCAATCGCATAAACCCGCTGCCACATGGCATCGACTTCCGCTTTGAACGTCTCGTTATCCATGTCGATCCAGTAACGAGGGTTGCGGCCGCGCTGCTGATCGTAACTGGCAGTGACCGGGTCCAGGTGCCGGTACGGTTCAAACAACGGGATATCCGGAATCGGGCCGCTTGTGTCCATGTAGTTTTGCAGGAAGTCCCAGAGAGCACAGGGGCGTTGCTGGAAATCATCAGGGCCGAGTAATGCGTGAAAGTTGATGCACTGCTCCTCGTATCGATGCTGGAGCATCAGGCCGTGATAGCAGCCATGACGATCATGCGTGGTGGTCATGTAGGCATCGAACTCGTAGAACGGCGCGATGAACTCTTCGATCACCCCTTCTTTTCGATGGCGTTTGTAGCCGAAGATTGTGACGAGACCCGTTCTGCGGTTTAGCTCCCAGAGTGGGCCTTTTGGCGGGCGGAACCAGAGGCGGGGAAAGTGATTGATTACGATGTGGCCGATAAGCCAGCTGAGCAACGGAATGCCTAGCAAAAACGGGTAGAGGCCTATTAGCAGCTCGACAGTGACCTGTTGCCATGAGTCATCGCAAGCGTGGACAACAGCGATGTGTGAGATTATTGAAATTGGAAAGAGGATAATGAAGCCTACTTTTCCAAACAGTAGAATAAATATCCAGAATTGAGATCTGAATGGAAGCTGTGAAAATCTAAAGCGTTCCTGATCAAAATTCTGATGGAACTCCACGTCTTCAAATATTCTGGCTTTATAGGTTCCGAGGTTTTTTTTTCGGTCATCCTCTATTTTCACCCTCTCCCAGAATCTCATTTTTTCTGGGGTGGATTGTCTAACGATCCCTGGTGTAGCCACTTGCTGAGTCAGACCCCATGGCAGGCGAAACTTGTAAGTCGCGCGTGACTTTCGAATATACGGTCTTTGCTCAGGGATATTGTGAGGGTTATAGGCTTTATGTCCATAGCAAGTGTGTGTCTTTGATTCAGTCATTCAAAGATACCTTATGCGTTGTTTCATCTGCCCAAAAGGGTCGATTGATGACTTCAAAATTTGGTACTGCCCATTTTGAACTATATTTAGTCGGGTCTTTGACCGGAGGCGATGGGAAATATAAATTCTCTCTTCCGTGAGTTAAAACGAACTGAGCCCTTACAGCCCATTTATAATAATGCCTGCTGTTGCCAGTTGATGAGATCTGGGTAGTCGGTGTGGTGAAAAACAGCTCAATCGCATTAGGATAGAGGCGCTGCGCATTGGGGCGTGTTGCTTTATCTGTGACTTCAACTGTTGCCCGGTAGGGAACGCCTTGATTATTGATCCTTTCAAGAATGCGGCAGTGACGGCAGTCGGCTTGAATGCTGACACTGTGAAGGCTGCCAATAACGCCTGGTAGACGGCTCTCTAAACGAATGACGGTGTCAGCGCTGCGTATGGCATGCGGTATTTTTGCGTGGGTATCAAATGTGGCGTGCTGTTCGTGAGCCGGATTTCTCTCTATTGAGATACTGATACCCGCAAGCAGGCTTGCCAGCCGGTAAAAGGCCTCTAATGGGTCCTGTAAATACAGGTCAATTGAATGGCTCTCACCGAATGGTCCGTTTGCTAACCAGGACTCCAGTGGCGTTGAGCTCATAATGATGACCAAACCCACGCCCATGCCGATCAGCAGCAACGCCGCCCAGCCTAGCGGATTGAGGCCGAAGTAGACCGTTAGCCCCCCGACTATCGAACCAAGAGCGCTTAGTAGACCGCCCATGGAAATTAGCAGATAGCCATATATAGCTTGATCATTCCATTGCCATGCATACCAAATGTCATATAGGTTGATAGTGCAAAGTAGACTTCCTGAAAGTATTTGAGCGATCAGGCGGCTGGTGATTTGCTTGGTTACAACTTCGCCAAGTGTCTTTCCAAGCCAGCGTTCTGCGCCTTCTTCAGAGATTACCCACAGAGACTTTCTACTTAAAAAATCTTTTGGTTGGCTACCCAGTAATTTTACAGTCAGCGCCTCCAGCGCGATAGTCAGATCTACAATAGCGCTGATGATGCCGGCGGTTGCCCTTGCACTATTCTTTTCTCGCATTGTCTGTTTCAGAGCCTCACTCTCCGAACTCACATTCCAAACCTCCAACATCAACACCGCCAGACAAAACGGTGTCG
>NZ_JAWHPK010000022.1:0-2303 GCF_032587795.1 Pseudomonas syringae group sp. 247E2
ATACGCCAAATTACTGCAGGACGAGATTCGCCAGTACTTCCAGTCCGGCAAAACCTTGGCCAAGGACTGGCTGGCCCAAGCCAAACGCTGGACCGACCGACTCGGCGGCACTGCGGGCTCGATCACTTGGGGTGTGATCATGCTCAACTTCATCAATACCGCACTCACTTATCGTGATCTCACCCGAGATGGAGACTTCAGTGCCAAGGATATTGGCAAGGTTACGTATGGACTGGGGTACAGCTTCAATCTGTTGATGGCGGTGTTTGTTGAAGCACCTTGGAGCGTAATAAGGGATGCGACGCCGGAGCTGATTGACGGCAAGAATGTGGCAATTCTGGACAGGTCCAGTGCGTATTGGAAAGCCAAGGGAAATGTAACTTGGGGTGATGCAATACGAGGGTTCAGGGTTTCGATGGTGGCGATGGGTGGGTTTGGGATCGTGGCGGTTGTACTTGAGCTATTTGATATCACAGATGATTTTCACGAAGCAAAAACATCAGGAGAAGAATACGGAATTGGCATTAAGGGATTTTCTGTATTGGTAATGGGATTGGGTTCTGCAGCCCAGTTATTGGCAGGCATTTTTCCCGCTGGTGTTTTTACGATTATCGCGATGAATCCGTGGTTCAGCGTAGCCTTGATGGCAACTGGTTTTATTTATCTCATCGCTACGATGGCCCTGAATTATTTCAAGCAAGACAGTGTTGGCTGGTGGCTACGCAAGTGCTGTTGGTCGAGAACCCTAGCCTATCGTTACGCTGAGACTGCCGAAGGTGAGCAGGAAGAAGTGCGCGCGCTGATTGAAATTCAATTATCTCCGCAGGTCCATGCAAAAAGCACCGTGCATTACGAAGACCGTTACCTTGGCAAAGGCGATTACTACAGCGTAGCCGTACAAAATGGCGCAGGGGTACAAGTGCGCTTACCCAATCTGTTACGCGGGCAATCTGTGCACTTCAACATAGTCAGCAGCAAGCGACCATGGGGAGTGCTACCTGTAGAAAAAATGGACGACCCTCTGCATGAAGCTTTTCTGGACCGCGGACAATTCAGGAAGGCCGAACAGTTCGGGACGCTTACCAACAAGCAAGCTGGCAAGACGAGTGAAGATTTCACCTATCCTCTCATGCCACCTGAAAACGAAGACCTCATCTGGGAAACCTGGGTGCCGCTCGACAAGGACGCAACGTATCTTGAGCTGCAAATCTGGTATCCGAACAATCTGATCAATCCTAGTGAGGACGATAGAGGCTATCTGTTTCAGATGGAGCTTGGCACAAGGGGCGATACCGCTATTGATGGTTTGGCTGCTGTGGAGCTTGAAGTACAGGCATCAAGCAGAATTGGCACCCTGACTCTGGAAGTCGCAGAGAGTACTCCTTTATGATTCAACAGACGCCCTCCCCATGCCTGCTAAAAGGCCGAGATATTCTAAACTGGAAAATAAAAACGCTGGCTAAATCACCTAAAGAAATCATGATAGCGCAGTCCATATTTGCCGCAATTCATCTGACCGGGAGCTCAATTTTTATTTGGGGGGGCTGGAAAGTATTTTTAAAAAACCCGCCTCTACTAGCGGGCTTGATACTTGCTCTTGGAGGGGTTCTGGCTTACTTCATAGGCCTGCTCATCCGCCAAAAAACCATCTACAACTACACCATAAAAACCAACTGTGCCCACCTGGAGTACTACCTTCACTACCCCGACTTCGCCTCGTCCTTCTTCAAGGGCATTGCCATAGCCGTCATCCTGATATTCGTCTTCATCGCCGCTCTCACCGGCTCACTGCTTTTCCTGGTCGGGCCGGCAGCCATCGCCTGTATCGCAGCCCTCAAGCTGCTGAGCTGGGAAAACCCCATTCACCATGAACAAAGCCTGCCCTGGGATGAGTACAACTTTGTGACCGTCGACCGTAAACGGCTGATGATCGTCACACACCGCACGGATGTCACACTGGGCTTTGAGGCCCGATTCCAGCATGAGGTGCTGTTCAACAAATACCTCGCGTTTCTCCACACCGTGCTCCCCCCAACAACTGAGTTCACGGAAAAAGCCTGGAAATGGTAGCCCCGTTGCCGACCTCAATAAGCACTCCCTTAAGGCCGAACCACGAGATCTCTGGTATTCACCCTATCTGGCTGCTCGGTTGCATAAACCAGTGGTTGCTTAATCGCACCCGGTATTACTACAGCGTAGCGCTACAAAATGGCGCAGGAGTACAAGTGCGCTTGCCAAGTCTATTACCCGGGCAGTCCGTGCACTTCAACATAGTCAGCAGCAAGCGACCATGGGGAGTGCTA
>NZ_JAWHPK010000023.1:0-227042 GCF_032587795.1 Pseudomonas syringae group sp. 247E2
ATGCGACGCGGAGCGCCGCACGATAGTTACAGGATTATCGTTCCGCACGCTCCAGCGTGGGAATGCCGTGCGTGACGCTCCGCGTCACAGATCTATGCCGCGCCGCACACTCAAGGCAGGACGCAGAGCACGCTGAGCACGCTGAGCATGGGCACGATAGGGGACCAAAAGCTTCACGACGAACAGCTGATTTCCAGATGCTTGCCCCAGTCCGGTGGTCGCTGGGCGTAGCCTTCCATTCCGGGTTGTTCGGTGAAGGGCGTGCAGAGCACTTGGTGCAGGCGGCGGACTTCTGCATAGTCACCTTTTTCCGCTGCGGCGATAGCGTTCTGGGCCAGGTAGTTGCGCAGGATGTAAAGCGGATTGACCGCGTGCATGCGGGTTTGACGCTCTTGCTCGGTGCCTTTGCCCTCGCCGGCAATACGCGCCAGATACGCTTCTGCCCAGCCATCGAAGCCCTTGATGTCGACAAAGTCGTCGCGCAATGTGCGCAGCGCTTCTACGGCGGGCTGATCGCCCAGGCGACGGAAAAACAGGGTGTAATCCACGCCGCTGTTCTGCATCAGCTTCAGCAATTGGCTGACCAGTTGTTCGTCCTGATCTTCGGCAATGGTCAGGCCCAGTCGACGACGCATCAGGTCAAGGTAGTGCGCTTGATAAAGCGGCAGGAACAAGCCGATGGTCTCGCGTAACGCTTCCACGCTGATGAACGGCGTCAGCGCCTGTGCCAGCGCGCTGAGGTTCCATTGCGCGATAGGCACCTGATTGCTGAAGGAGTAGCGACCTTCGTGATCGGAATGGTTGCAGATGAAGTGCTCATCGAAATCGTCCAGAAACGCGAACGGTCCGAAATCGAAGGTAATGCCCAGAATCGACATGTTGTCGGTGTTCATCACGCCATGACAGAAGCCGTAGGCCTGCCACTTGGCAATCAGCTCGGCGTTACGCTCGACGATTTCCCGGAACATCGCCAGATACGGCTCAGGCTGCTCCTGGCAGTGCGGGTAATGCATCGTCAGCACATGCTCGGCGAGGGTCTTCAACTGCTCTGGCTGTTTGGTGTAGAAGAAGTATTCAAGACTGCCGAAGCGCACATGGCTCTGCGCCAGACGCAGCACCATCGCTGCGTGTTCCTGGGTTTCGCGCCATACCGGCGTGCTGGAGCTGACTACGCACCCTGCACGGCTGCTGGGGATACCCAGCGCGTGCAACGCTTCGGAAGCCAGAAACTCGCGGATCGACGAACGCAGCACGGCGCGCCCGTCACCCATCCGCGAGTACGGCGTGCGGCCCGCGCCCTTGAGGTGCAGGTCCCAGTGTTCGCCTGCGTCGTTGTACACCTCGCCCAGCAACAGCCCGCGGCCGTCGCCCAGGCGCGGGTTGTAGGAACCAAACTGGTGGCCGGAATAAACCATCGCTCGCGGCTCGGCTTCTGACCACAGCTTGTGGCCGCTGAAGATTTCCGCGAACAGCGGCAGATCGGCCTGTTCAGGGGCCAGGTCCAGCAGCGCCAGCGCGGATTCGCTGGCAACCACAAGCCGCGGCGCATCGATGGGCTCAGGCAGCACGGAAGTGGAGAACGCATCGCCCAGTCGGGCAAAGCGGTTGTCGAAAGTGAGTTCGTCGAGTGCTTTCAAAGCGTATCGCCTCCAGAGGGGAATTTCAGGCTTTCAACGAAGCGGCGGCCTGCCTGGCTCGTCGGGCGTGTTGCAACGGTCAGAACCCGTAGACCGGGTCCCTGGGTGGTAGTTCTGGTGATCGGGGCTGCGCCCGGACTATCGGTTCCGGCTTCGCTCGAAGGCGGCCAGGATCGTGCGCTCTGATTGCACCAGATATTCTTCAAGCATATGGGTCGCTTCATCGGTCTTGCCAGCGTCGAGGCGGCCGAGCACGGCAGCATTCATGTCCAGATAGGGCGAGTGGAGCAATTCCGGATTGTTGAGCAGCCCGAAGGCCAAGCGCAACTCTGCTGATATCTGCGCATAAAACGCCGCCAGTCGCGGGCTGTCGGACAGCTCGACGATGGCCTTGTGAAACATCATGTTGGCGGTGCCCACGGCAATCCAGTCCTTGGCCTCACGCGCCTGCACGCCGGCCTCGACCGCATTGCGCATGTGCAGCACACCGGGATGCTGTGGATACGCCTGGGCAATCGCCCTGCATTCGATAAAGCGCCGGATGCGATAAATATCGATGATTGAGGCCATGTCAGGCTTGGCCACGGTCACGCCGCGGTTGGGTTCATGAGTGAGCAAACCCTCGCGGGTCAGAATTCTGAAAGCTTCTCTCAAGGTATTGCGGGAAATCTGCAGGCTTTCGGCCAGCGCCGCTTCCGAAAGGCGTTGACCGGGAACCAGCTCACCCTCGACCAGCATTCTGCGAAGCTCTGTGGTGATGGATTCTCCAAGCGTACGAGGGAGGAGAGAGGCAGCGTCATTCATAAAGGGTCCGGATAAAGAAAAGCCGAGTCGATATTCCACGACAGCTCATTGGCTGGCAAGGACGAAGGCCATCCGATGCTTCATCAGGTAGCACACTTGAGTTCAAACGTAACAATATGGTGCGCATTGTTGATTCATAAGATATGGATTGTTCAACAATATTATCTTTATGTATCTACAACTTGGCGCTGTTTAATGCCCTTTGGCATGCTCATTGCTCTGGCAGGTTACCTCTCATCTCAGGAATGCCGCCGTGACACAGACTGCCAATGAGTTCACCAAGGCGCGTCGCGCCTCATTGATCGCCGCGATCTTTATGATGGCGACCTCTGCCATCGGCCCAGGATTTCTGACCCAGACAGCCACTTTCACCGCGACCCTGGGGGCGGCGTTTGCCTTCGGCATTCTGGCGTCGATCCTGATCGACTTCGTGGTGCAGTTGAATGTCTGGCGCATCGTGACGCTGACCAGAATGCGCGCGGCCGATCTGGCCAACGCAGCGATCCCGGGCAGTGGTTATCTGCTCGCGGTACTGGTCATCTTCGGCGGCCTGGTGTTCAGTCTGGGCAACATCGCCGGTGCGGGCCTGGGCTTGAATGCGTTGACCGGTCTTGACCCCAAATGGGGGGGCGCCTTGAGTGCGCTGATCGCCATTGCGATCTTCTCGTCGCACCGTGCGGGTATTGCGATGGATCGCATCATGATGGTGCTGGGCACCTTGAAGGTCTGCCTGATTCTATTCGCCGCCTTTGCCTCGCATCCGCCGCTGGGCGAGGCTCTGCGCCAGACCATCCTGCCGGACATGGTCGATTTCGCCGCCATCACCACCATCGTCGGCGGCACGGTCGGTGGCTATATCACTTACGCCGGTGCTCACCGCTTGCTGGATCGCGGCACCGTCGGGGTCGAGAACATCGATGTCGTGTCCAAGGCGGCGCTGACCGGTATTCTGGTCACCGGGGTTGTCCGTTACATACTTTTTCTGGCAATCCTCGGCGTGGTCGCCAGCGGCGTTGTCATCGATGTATCCGGCCAGGGCGCAAACCCTGCGGCCCAGGCGTTCACCGCTGCCGCTGGCAACTTCGGCCTGATCATGTTCGGCCTGGTGCTCTGGGCGGCCGGCATCAGCAGCGTGATCGGCGCGTCCTATACTTCGATGTCGTTCATCACTGTATTTTCCAAACGCATCACCGAGCGCGTGCGTAACCTTGCCACGGTCGGCTTTATCCTGATCACCGTGGTCGTATACGTCATGTGGGGCAAACCACCGGCTGCGCTGCTGGTGTTTGCCGGTGGCTTCAACGGCTTGATTCTGCCACTGGGCCTGAGCATTTTCATGTACGTGGGCTGGCGTCGGTCCGACATGATGGACGGCTACCATTACCCGCGCTGGCTATTGGTGCTGGGCGTGCTGACCTGTCTGCTGTCGTGGTACATGGCGTTCAAATCGGCGGGAGCCATCTTTGCCTTCATCAATGCAGCCTGATTTCGGAGAATAAAAATGCCTGCAATAGACCTCAACAGTGATCTCGGTGAAAGCTTCGGCGCCTGGAGCATGGGCGACGACGAGGCGATTCTCGATGTGGTCAGCAGCGCCAATGTGGCCTGCGGTTTTCATGCTGGTGATCCGGCCGGCATCCTGCGCACCCTTGAGGCCGCTGCGGCCCGGGGCGTGGCCATTGGTGCGCATGTGGCTTACCCGGACCTCGTCGGGTTTGGCCGCCGCAACATGGATATCCCGAGCGACCAGCTGACCGCCGACGTCATTTACCAGATCGGCGCGCTTCAGGGGCTGGCGCGCAGCGCTGGTACCAGCGTGACATACGTCAAGCCTCACGGCGCGCTGTACAACACCATCGCTGGCGATCAGCGCCAGGCAGCGGCGGTCATTCAGGCGCTGCTGCGCATTGACCCCGCGTTGAAGCTGGTGTGCCTGGCTAATTCCCCGCTGCTCGACTGGGCACGCGACGCCGGGCTTTCCTGCGTCGCCGAAGCGTTCGCCGACCGCGCCTATACCGCTGAAGGCACGCTGGTCTCGCGCTCGCGGCCCGGTGCCGTGCTGCACGACGCCGAACTGATCGCCGAACGCATGCTGCGCCTGGTGCGCGAAGGCATCATCGAGGCTGAAGACGGCCGCGAAATCAGCCTGCAGGCCGATTCGATCTGCGTGCATGGCGACAGCCCGGGCGCGGTGAACATCGCTCGCATCCTGAAAAACCGTTTGCACGATGCAGGCGTCACTGTCCGCGCATTCAATCGAGGTTGATCATGAATTCACTGCAACTCGCCCGCGAGGCAGCCAGCGCCGCCCGTGCCCGTTATCGCCAGGGATTCGTCGCGCCGACCGCTGGCGAAGCGCCCGGTCTGACCCAGTGCAACATGATCACGCTGCCGCGTGAATGGGCGTATGACTTTCTGCTGTTCGCGCAGCGCAACCCGCAAGCCTGCCCGGTGCTGGATGTGACCGAGCCCGGCAGCCACACCACGCTGTTGGCCGAACAGGCTGATCTGCGCACCGACCTGCCGCTGTACCGGGTCTGGCGCGATGGGCAACTGGCCGAAGAGCTGAGTGATGTGAGCCACATCTGGGCGCAGCACACTGATCTGGTCAGTTTTCTGATCGGCTGCAGCTTCACCTTCGAAACCGACCTGATGAACGCCGGGATCGACGTGCGCCATATCAGCGAAGGCTGCAACGTACCGATGTACCGCAGCAATCGTGTCTGTCGACCTGCCGGGCGCTTGCAGGGAAACATGGTGGTTTCTATGCGGCCCATCGCTGCGGACCGGGTTGCCGAGGCAGCAAGGATCACCGGGCGCTACCCCGGCGTGCACGGCGCGCCGGTGCATGTCGGCGAACCTGAGCTGCTTGGCATCAAGGACTTGGCGCATCCGGACTTCGGCGATGCAGTGAGCATCAAGCCCGGCGAGATTCCTGTGTTCTGGGCCTGCGGCGTGACCCCGCAGGCGGTTGTCATGGCGTCTCGTGTGCCGTTCGCGATTTCCCATGCGCCGGGGCACATGTTCATTACCGATATTCCGGACAGCTACTACCACGTATAGGAGAGGCTCATGCGTTTCTACCCGGCCAACCTGGACGCGCTCCTGGTTGAACTGTCGAACCTGGACGAGACTCTGGCCCTGTTCGAATCGTTACAGCAGAGGCCCATCGCAGGCGTGGAGGAAATCGTTCCGGCGGCCCGGACGCTGCTGGTGCATTTTCGCCCGTCCGCCATCGGTTTCGAGGCGCTGGCGGCGCAGATTGCCTCGCGTGACATTCGCGGCAGCGCTCGCGAGCCCGGCAAGCTGATTGAAATACCCGTGCATTACAACGGTGAAGACCTGGCTGATGTGGCCCGCGAGCTGGACATCAGCGTTGACGAAGTGATCAAGCGCCACTCCGGCAGCGACTACAACGTTGCCTTCTGCGGCTTTGCGCCCGGTTTTGCCTACCTCAGCGGCGGTGCCGGCTTTGTGGTGCCGCGGCGCAGCACACCGCGCACGCGCATTCCGGCTGGTGCAGTGGCGTTGGCCGGTGGTTTCAGCGGCATTTATCCACAGGCCAGCCCCGGTGGCTGGCAGATCATCGGCGTGACTCACTCAAAAATGTGGGATCTGGGCCGCGACGAGCCAGCCTTGCTTCAGCCTGGCTATCGCGTGCGCTTTCAAGACGCCGGTCCGCTGCCCGTGACCAGCGTGTCGGTTGCTGCGCCCGTTCGTCAGCAGGCGTCGACAATCACCGAAGACTATCTGCAAGTCGTTACGCCGGGTTTGCAGACCCTGTTTCAGGACCTGGGTCGTCCCGGTCGGGCAGGGCAGGGTGTTTCCGCATCAGGCGCGCTGGATCGCGGCGCATTGCGTGCGGCCAATCGCGCAGTAGGCAACGAGCCGGGCACTGCTTGTCTGGAGATTCTCATGGGTGGCCTGACGTTTACCTGTCAGGGCCAGGCCGTGGTAGCGGTTACCGGTGCTCAGGCGCCTGTCGAGGTGCTGACGACTGATGGCCAACGCATGCAGCCGCCGCTTTACGCGCCGTTTTCGTTGCAGAGCGGCGATCAGGTGAGCATCGGTTCGCCCACCGCAGGCTTGCGCAGTTATCTGGCCGTGCGCGGCGGTTTTGTCCACGAGCCGGTGCTGGGTAGTCTGTCCACCGACACGCTGGCCCAGGTGGGGCCCGCAGCGCTGGCGGCGGATGACCGGCTGGGCTTCAGGCGCAGAACCGGTGGTGCTGCGGTGTCGACTGGCGAACAACCGGCCTTCGATATGCCGCGTAATGATCAGGTCATTACCCTGGATGTGGTCATGGGGCCGCGCAGCGACTGGTTCACCGCCGAGGCGCAGGCGTTGCTTGCGCAGCAGACCTGGCTGGTCACACCGCAATCCAACCGGATCGGTATCCGCCTGGCAGGCGAGCAGTCGCTTGCGCGCGCCGTCAGTGGCGAACTGCCCAGCGAGGGCACCACGGTCGGTGCCATTCAGGTGCCGCCCAGTGGCCAGCCGGTACTGTTTCTGGCGGACCACCCGTTGACGGGCGGTTACCCGGTCATCGGCGCAGTCGCTACCTATCACCTGGACAAGGCCGGGCAGATTCCGGTCAATGCTCGCATTCGTTTCAACCCGCTGAGCGCCTTCGAGCCAGTGCGCTCCGCCACTTCAGACGAGACCAATAACAGATGAAAAAGGTTCTGATTGCCAACCGTGGCGAAATTGCCGTGCGTATTGCCCGCGCCTGCCGTGACTATGGGGTTGCCTCGGTGGCCGTGTATGCCGATGCCGATATCGACGCGCTGCATGTGCGTCAGGCCGATGAAGCCTATGGGCTGCAAGGTGAGCGCCCCACCGACACCTATCTGAACATCGAAAAGCTGCTGGCAGTCGCTGCTCGTGCCGGTGCCGACGCGGTTCACCCAGGTTATGGCTTCCTCTCGGAACGCGCCGACTTTGCCCGCGCCGTAATCGACGCCGGCCTGACCTGGATCGGCCCGGACCCTGCAACCATCGACGCGCTGGGCGACAAGGTGCAAGCCCGGCGCATCGCTTTGAAAGTCGGTGCGCCGCTGGTAGCTGGCACTGAAAACCCGGTGAAAGATGCTTCTGAAGTGCTTGCGTTCGCCGAGCAGTACGGCCTGCCGATTGCCATCAAGGCGGCATTTGGCGGCGGTGGTCGCGGCCTGAAAGTCGCTTGGAAGCTCGATGAAGTCAGCGAGCTGTACGAGTCTGCGGTGCGTGAAGCGGTGACCGCGTTCGGTCGTGGCGAGTGCTTCGTCGAACGCTTTCTGGATCGCCCACGGCACATTGAAGCGCAGATCATCGCCGACCGGCATGGCCGGGTGGTTGTGGTCGGCACCCGGGATTGCTCGTTGCAGCGTCGCAACCAGAAGCTGATCGAGGAAGCCCCGGCCCCTTACCTGACCGACGAGCTGCGCCAGCGCATTCACGAGTCGGCCCGCGCGGTCTGTGCCGAAGCGGGCTATGTCGGTGCCGGTACGGTGGAATTCCTGCTCAGTGGCGACGGCACCCTGTCATTCCTGGAGGTCAACACACGCTTGCAGGTCGAACACCCGGTGACTGAAGAAACCAGCGGTGTGGATCTGGTCATCGAACAACTGCGCGTGGCCGACGGCCTGCCGCTATCATTCGACGGTACGCCTGTACCGCGTGGCCACAGCTTCGAATTCCGCATCAACGCCGAAGATGCAGGCAACGGCTTCCTGCCGACCCCGGGCACCATCGACGTGTTTCAGCCACCGTCCGGACCGGGCGTGCGGCTGGACACCGGCGTGACAGAAGGCTCGCGAGTGTCAGCAAACTTCGATTCGATGATCGCCAAACTGATCGTCACCGGCGCAACCCGCGAACAGGCCATCAGCCGCGCCCGCCGTGCGTTGGTCGAGTTCAAGGTGGAAGGCGTGGCCACCGTGCTGCCGTTCCATCGGGCGGTCATGGACCATGATGACTTCACGGCGTCCAATACCTTTGCCGTCCACACCCGCTGGATCGAAACCGACTTCGCCGAACACGTCACCCTCGCACCGCGCAGCGCTGCGCCAGTTGATGCAGGCGTGCTGCGCACCTTCGTCGAAATCGACGGAAAACGCCACGAACTGGGCCTGCCTGCTGCGCTGCTGCGTGGCATGAGCCTGAATTCGGCTGCAACAGCTGACGCTAGCCAGCCAGCTGCCGACGCCCCTGACCCGCACGCAGTACTGACGCCGGTCGCGGGCAACCTGCATGCCTGGGCGGTTGAAGACGGTGCGACGGTAGAGAAGGGACAGGTGATCGCCATCATGGAGGCGATGAAGATGGAAACATCGATACTGGCGCCGTGTGCCGGAACCGTGCAGATCAGCAAGGAGCCTGGCGGGTATCTGGAGGCGAAGGTGGTGATTGGTCGGGTCGAGGCCTGATTTCATTGCAATCGCGCGTCAACCGGGCGGTTACCCGATTGACGCGTGCTGTTGCAGAAAATAATCGCCTCAGTCCAGCCGCAACTCAGGCGGCTCGGGCGCATCCTTGGTCGCCGGGGCCACTTTGGTGTTTACCGGTTGCAGCGTTGTTTGCCCGGTCGGGGCACCGGTTTTGTCGCTCGGCTCGGCGGGCACCAGCTTGTATTCCAGGCCCTGGGTGTTCTTGAGGTAAATCTCCATCTGGCGGAACGAGATGTTGATGTGCTGCTTCTTGAACTCGCGATTGATGAAGCGGTTGATCTCGTCCAGCACCGGGTTGCGGTCGCCCAGGTCGCGGACGTGCATGCGCAGTTCGTGGTCGAGGGTGCTTTCGCCGAAGTTCAGGAAGTAAACGATGGGCTCTGGTTCCTTGAGCACCCGAGGGTTTTCCCGAGCGGCTTGCAGCAGCAGGGAGCGCACCAGGTCCAGGTCCGAGCCGTAATCGACGCCCAGCTTGAGCGTTACGCGGGTGACGGTGTCGGTCAGCGACCAGTTGATGAGCTGGCCGGTGATGAACGTCTTGTTCGGGACGATGATGTCCTTGCGATCGAAGTCGGTGATGGTCGTGGCGCGGATGCGGATCTTGCTGACCGTTCCCGAGAGGGCACCGATGGTGATGGTGTCACCGATCCGCACCGGACGTTCGAAGAGGATCATGATGCCGGAGATGAAGTTGGCGAAGATCTCCTGCATGCCGAACCCGAGCCCTACCGACAGCGCCGCGACCAGCCACTGCAATTTGTCCCAGCTCACGCCCAGCGTCGACAGCGTGGTCACGAAGCCGACACCGGCGATGGTGTACGACAGCAGCGTGGTTGTCGCGTAGGCACTGCCTTGCGCGAGGTTCATGCGTGACAGCACCAGCACTTCCAGCAGACCCGGCAGGTTGCCGGCGAGCACGAAGGTGATGACGATGATCACCCCGGCACCGAGGAAGTCGCTCAGGCTGATCGGCACCATGCTCATGTTGGCACCGGTGCCGCTGGTGTATTCGTAGAGGATGATGTTGTCCAGGTAGGCGAATACCGTAATCAGTTCGGCCCAGACCAGGTACAGCGCGCCGACGAACCCGGCCAGCAGGGCCAGGCGGATCAGGCGCAGCGACTGCTGGTTGACCTGTTCGATGTCCAGCTTCGGCTCTTCGACCGGAATGTCGCTGTCGCCGTTTTCCCGGGCTGCCTGACGCTTGGCCAGCGCGCGCTGATAGGCCAGACGCCGGGCGGCGACGCTCAGGCCGCGGACGAAGGTCGCCTCGACCATCAGCCAGATCATCATCAGGTACAGAGTGTCGATCAGACGGTCGCTGAGCTTGAGCGCGGTGTAGTAGTAGCCAAAGCAAACCGCCAGGAAGAGCGCGACCGGCAATGCCGTGAACACCACGCCGACAGTCTTGCGGAACAGCGAAGCGTTATGGTGCGTGGGGCTTGAGATCAGCAGGCGAGCGAGCAGCCAGGTCATCAGCGCGTAACAGGTCAGCACCACGCCGATCCCCAGTACATCGTCGGCCAGCGCCGCAGGTTGGTGCTCGGCGACGGCCACCACGGCCACCAGGGCCAGAACGACCAGCCCGAGGCGACGCACCCAGCCGCGCAGGAACTCGACCTGCGCCGTTTCCCAGCGGAAATGCAGTTGGGCAACGCCAGATGGGGCGAGTACGCGGTAGGCGGTGTAGAACACCAGCCAGGCGAGGGCGATCTGCAACAAGGCCTCGCCCAGGTTGGCGTTTTGCCCGCGTGCATCGATTTGCAGGGCATAGCCGCACAGCGCCAGGCCCAGCGCCACGGGCATGGCCAGCAGCACGTTGATCAGCAGCGCCAGTGGCGTTTTCCATTGGCTGTCACGTTTGAAGTGGCCGATGTCGGCATGCAGGCGATTCAGCTTCTGATACAGCGCCTTGCGCCGCCAGGTCAGTACGCCGATCAACAGCAGCAGGGGCAGGAACAGCAGCGGTCGCTGAGTCAGGCCGTCTGACAGCTCGCTCAGGCTGGATGTCCAGGGCAGGGTGGCGATCTGCTTTTGCAGGCGCGGCCAGATATTCTGAAACCATTCCAGGTCCAGCGGCTTGTTGCTGGGGATCCAGAACATCTGCTCGTCGAGTGTGGCGCGCAGTCCCTGAGCGGTGCTGGTCAGCTGCTTCTGGTTCAGTTGCAGCGTGATGGACTCGTTGAGCAACGCGCTCAGCTCGCGATTGAGGCGCTCCAGCAAGTCGCTGCGGGTGATTGCCAGGTCCAGCAGCGTACGGCGCAGTTGCGGGGTAATGTTTTCAGGCGGTTGAGTGGCGAGCAGCTTTTCGACATAGGCGGTCGGCGTGCTCATCTGCTCGCGTTGCTGGTTGATGTCGAACTGATACAGGCGGATGTTGGCGATTTCGTCGGCCAGGCCCTTGTCCAGCTCCAGGTGCGGCAACGCCTGCTTCTGCTTGTAGAGAATCTTGGACAGCAGCAGGCTACCGCTCAGCACGTTGATCTGCTCGCTGAGGGCTTGATCGGTCTGGGTCAGGTTGTCCAGTTGCTGCTTGGTCTTGAGGTTCTGCTGGGTCAGCTCGTTGAGGCGATCGGTGCCGCGCAACAGGTAGTCCGACAGCTTGAGGTTGGCGGCGCTTTCGGTCGCCAGCAGGCTGCTGCCACCGGACTTTTGCGCTTCCAGGGACAGGTCGGCGACCGTTTTCTGCGACTGAGCGCGACGCTTATCGTTGATCAGGGTTTGCAGGTCCTGAATTTCCTGTTCCTGGCGCGCGACCTTTTCGGTCAGCAAGTCGTGCTGGCTATTGCCCAGGTCCTGCAACTGGCTGTTACCGGCCAGTTCCTGACGGCGCAGCAGGTTGAGGGCGTTGATCGAGGCCAGTTCTGCATTGAGCAGATTGCGCTGGTCGGCGCTCAGGGTCTTGCCATTGTCCTTGCCGCTCTTGAGGATGGCGTTGATCTGCTGGATACGCGTCTGATTGGCGCTGATTTCAGTCTGCGCCCGCTCGGGCCGGGTCTGCGCGGTGATGGCCAGGCTGTTGGCGTCGTTGAGTTCGCTTTGCAGGTCGCTTTGCTGGGTACTGCGCTGGCTGAGAAGCTGCTCCAGTTGTGGCACATCAAGGCCGCCGTAGCGCTGGGCGACGGGTACCACTTTGCTTTCTTTCAGGCGGGCCAGCTCGCGCTGGTTTTCCGAGGTCTGTTTTGGCGCCTGGGCCAGTTGTTGCTTGAGCGCTTCGAGTTTCTGCTCGCTGTCCTTCTTGCTGGCGAGAAAAGCCAACGTTTGCTCGAGTACCTGTTGCAGCGCTTTCTGCTCGGCATCAGGCAGCTTGCGATCAGCAATCTTGTCGAGGCTTTGCTGCACGGCATCGCTGCTGGGCGGGTCGGCGGCGAGCGCCGGGAAGGTGGACAGGCAAAGCGCAAACAGTGCGGCAGCACAAATGGAACGCAGGGAAAACATAGACACCGGTCGCATGATGATACGTGTGGATTGGCAGTTTAAAGGAACAGTCCGGGGCCCGGGCGGGTTCCTTCGGGGAATTTGACGCCCACTTTCTGGATCTTGTTCCCGTCCATGACGGCAACTGTCCAAATAGTTCCATTCCATTCAATCTGGTCGCCCACCACTGGCTCGCCGCGGTTCTTCTGCACGATGAACTGGCTGAGTGGCATTCCGGGGTCAATGCCATCGAGTTTCAGGCCATACAGGGCCGCGACTTCACCCAGCCGTGCATCGCCTTCAAGAACGAAGTCGCCGAAGAAGCGCAGGTCCAGGCCACGTTGCGGTGCCTGGCTGAACAGTTTGCCCAGTGCCGGAAGATCATGTTCGTGACCGATCACACAGAGCAGGTCGCCCACTTCCAGCGTCGTACTGCCGGACGGGTGGAGCAACTGCTGGCCCCGGAACAGCGCGGCAATACGCGTGCCTTCAGGCATTTTCAGCTCACGCAGCGCTGCACCGATGCACCACTTTTCAGCGCCCAGACGGTAGACGAACAGCTCCCATTCACTGGTGACGTGCACCTCCAGTGCGGCTCGGGAAATAGGCGCGGGGTCTGGCGGAACCGTCACTTTCAACAGTTTGGCCACCCATGGCAGGCTGGTGCCTTGCAGCAGCAGCGAGACCAGTACGATAAAGAACGCCAGGTTGAAGTACAGCTGCGCATTGGGCAGCCCGGCCATCAGCGGGAACACGGCGAGGATGATCGGCACCGCGCCGCGCAGGCCGACCCAGGCGATAAAGGCTTTTTCGCGGCCATGGAAGGCCTTGAACGGCAGCAGGCCGACCATCACCGACAGCGGACGTGCCACCAGAATCATCCACAGCGCCAGGCCTAGCGCCGGAATCGCAATCGGCAGCAGATCGTGTGGCGTGACCAGCAGGCCCAGCACCAGAAACATGCCGATCTGTGCCAGCCAGGCCATGCCGTCAAGCATGTGCAGGATGCCGTGGCGGCTGCGGATCGGCCGGTTACCCAGCACCAGACCGCATAGGTAGACCGCGAGAAAGCCGCTGCCGTGAATCGCGTTGGTCAGGGCAAAGATCGCAAGCCCCCCGGCAATCACCAGAATAGGGTACAGGCCGGCCGCCAGATTGATGCGGTTGACCAGCTGCAGCAGGATCCAGCCGCCGCCCAGGCCGATGAAACTGCCGATGCCGAACTCCTGAATCAAATGCCCCAGCAGCCCCCAGTGCAAGCCGGTCTGACCGCTGGCCAGCATGCCGATCAGGGTGACGGTCAGGAACACGGCCATAGGGTCGTTGCTGCCCGATTCTATCTCAAGGCTGGCGGTGACCCGCTCGTTCAGGCCTTTGCCGCCCAGCAGGGAGAACACCGCAGCAGCGTCTGTCGAACCGACGATCGCGCCGATCAACAGGCCCTGAATGACGCTGAGATTGAACAGCCAGGCAGCCACCATGCCGGTCAGTACGGTGGTGATCAGCACGCCCACCGTTGCCAGCGACAAGGCAGGCCACAGCGCAACCCGGAAACTGGCCACCCGTGTGCGCAGCCCGCCGTCGAGCAGGATCACGGCCAGCGCAAGGTTGCCGACTAGGTAGGCGGTAGCGTAGTTGTCGAAGATGATCCCGCCGCCATCCACGCCCGCCACCATGCCCACGGCCAGGATGATGACCAGGATCGGAATACCCAGGCGTGATGAAAGAGAGCTGACCAGGATGCTTGCGGCTACCAGCAACGCGCCGACCAGAAACAGGCTGTTGATGGTGGTGGCGTCCAAGGGCGGTACTCCGTAGAAAAACTGAATTGAAGCGAGAGGGGCGAAAACTGACCATGCAGTCCGCGTGCCAAGCGATTTAACCTGTTGAATTGCTTGGCTGTCAAAGATCAATTTTCGGCGGATCACGCAGATTCGGCGTTCCAGAGCACGTGACTCGTCGCAATCCGGCGGTCGACACAGACGTATATGCCGCAAGCCAAGCCTTCTTGCGGCCTGTTGTCGAGCTTCAGTTATAGAAGGTTTTCATCATGGACGATGAAATTGCAGAAATAAGAAGGGCGGAAATCCGTTCGGCGATAAGCGGGATCCGCATGCAGAGTTCTGGAGGCGGGCGAGCAAATACTTTCGGTCGCGATTACTTCCGGCTGAACCCGATCAATCTGCAGTCACCCGCTGCCTTTGCTGTCGGGCCTCTGACTGAATCAGTTCACGCGCCTGCCTGCGCAGGGTCGCGTTATAAATAGTTAGTGCCACGTATGCCGTAAGGAGTGATTACGTGCATGACTTCTCTCATACAGGAAGAAGTCATGACGACCCAACCTCTGAAAATACCTAAAACCGATCAGCAACTGCTGCGCGAACGCGCGAAGCAATTTGTTTTCGACTACCCCGATCTGCACGATCTGGCCTATAGCGTAGTCAGCAAGATCATGCTTCAGCACACGCAAAAGGTGTTTAACCCTGACAAGGTTTATTGGCATCGTTTCGGCAGCGCAAGCAGTAGTCCGCGTACATTTACCGGCTGGCAACATTCCGGCAAACCGCTGCAATCGATGACGTTGATCGAACTGCTCATGCAGAACTTCAACGGCCACGACCAAGAGGCCAGTGATGAGCTTTCCCTTTACGGCGGTTTTTATACTGACGGTCCGGATCATGAGGTGTTCGACGAGCGCAACGAGGTGCCCATGCTGCCGCAGACTTTGCTGGCAGAAATGTGGACGCTGGATTTCAGCTCGCTGCACACCCGCCGCATGGAGCGTTTCTGGAGTTCGCACAGTGAGAATTTTTGCATTCTGGCCAAAGCGCACTATTTGGTTGCAGCCGGTAATTGCCTGCGCAAAGGTCAGCTTTCGCCAGACGACTTCAAGCACGTCACTCGATTCGTCGTCACTGATCCCTCGCAGCCTGCGACGCTGAAGGCCTTGCGGGACTCGCCCTTGGTAACGCCTGGCCTTTCGGTGCATACGCTGGATATCAACGGCGTCAAGACTTACGACATGCTGCGTATCGTTATCGCTGATGGCCGGGAAGTGATTTACCGGCCTGATGCCGAGCAGCCTTTTCAGGTGTTTGAAAACGAACGCGCGCTGTACAACTGGCTCAAGGTCCAGTTCGCGAGCGAGCAGGCGGGTAAGGTACTGACAGGCAATTTCCTGCGCGGCGAAGCGGCACGAACACAAGACGGCGTCAGGTTTGCGCGCGGGGTCAGTGAATTGCTCGCACATGACTGGCGTGCCGATGTTCGAATTATCAATCAATCCCGGGCACCCATCGTGGGTGATCCCTTTATTCATATGCGTGATATCGCGCGTCAGGTCATGACCGCCGACGCGCATCAGTTGCTGACGTCCAATGCCGATCTGCGCAAGCAGATGTGGATCGGTTATCTAAGTGCCTTCATGCAGGCTTTTGGCGGGCTAGCCGCGTTGGGGTGGCCCGTTGCTCTGACGCTGGTTGGCGCAGGCCTCGCCAATACCGGGTTGAACATTGATCAGGCGGTCAATGGCAAGACCCCGGCGCAACGTCGCGCTGGTGTATTGGGTGCCATTATCAACACCCTTTACCTGCTTTTTAACCTGCCGCTACTGATGTCCATTCGTGCCATGCCTGAGCGTATGCCATTAGTGCGGGCGGATGTCGTGTCGCTCCCCAGTGAAGTTGTGGAGAGTGGCGTGATTGTCGATCCGCTGGAAAACATGGAAGGCAACCTGCTGCTGGACAGCCTCACGCCCTCAGCCGAGGAAGGCAGGTTTCGTGGCGTTTACTCGTTGAGCAATGGCGAAACCTGGATCAAGCTTGCGCGGTTGCCGTATCGCGTGATGTTCAGTGAGCAACAGCAGTGCTGGTTTATCGTTGACCCTGACAATCCTTTTGCGTTCGTTGGCAGTAAGCCGGTTCGCTTGGGGCTCGACGGAGAATGGACGCTGATTCAATCACCTGGCTTGCAGGGTGGCTCGCCTATGGATCCGCAGGTGCCGTCTACCAGCTCATCAGTCCCGCCAGGAAAACCTTATGCAACAGTGCATTCAACGTTCTGGGACAGGTACCTGCAAACGGACATATTCAATGAGCAATATTATGCAGAAAGAGCCCTGACTCGTCAGAAAGAGGTCATGGATATCTGGGAGCCAACCACGGACGATGTTCTGGAGTCTGACTCTTCACCCGAAGGCGATGAAGTGTACCGGGACCCGTGGCACGGTAAACACAGGGTATTCAAGCTGGGCGAGGACGACTATTACGGCGCTAACATCATGCTCTATACCCAGGAGGATACTGTGTTCAATCGATTCCTGCGTACAGGCGAACGTAGGGGCCCCAACCAGGTAAGGTTCATTGAGCGTCTTGCCGATGACATCCAGGTGGTGGGCTATAGCAATGATGTCGAGTTGTATCGGGGTGGCAGCGGTGATCGGGGCACCTCGGGTGCCGTGTTCCGTAGCGGGCAGATCAAGGTTGGCGATGTGCTGGTCAATACCGATATCACTTCGTTCAGTGAAAACCCCTATGTGGTCAGCGCGTTCGCCAGCAGTCGAGCCGGTGCCCCTACTAATGCGGTGATTGGGCCGATAACGTTCGATGATACTTCGGTGGTCTTTGTTTTGCCCAAAGGACGGTATTTGAGGGCCACGCCGATCGCGCCATTTTCAGCCTCGCCCGATGAGGCCGAATCGATCTTTTTGCCCGGTTGTTATTTTCAGATCGAGAGTATCGAAGAAGTGGTCGGCGATTTTTATCGTCTCATGAAAGTCCAGATGCAGGAGGTCGATCGCCCGGTTCAGGGAAGAGCGCTTTACGATATGCGCACGGGCGAGCCATTCAGTCGAGAGCAATACGCGCTCAAGTTGGGGGCAGATGCCAAGGTATTGGTCGACCGGTTCTTTCCACAGAACCCGATGACTGACCTGTTCAGCCCTCACTGACCAAGCGCCGCCCGGTTTTATTTAAAACCAGTCATCGCGCATAGCGAGGCAGGTGTCATCGCGGTTCTCCAGAATGCTCAGCTCGTGATGGCAGCCCGGTAATTCCCATGTCAGGAAGTAGCGGGCAGCTTGCAGCTTGCCCTTGTAGAAGTCGCTGTCAGACGAATGACCTTTGCCCAGACCTTCCTCGGCGCGAATCGCCTGTTCCAGCCAGCGCCAGCCGATGATGGTGTGGCCGAATACCTTGAGGTACAGCGCCGAATTGGCCAGCGTACTGGTGATTCTGCCTTGCGCCAGATCGGTCAGCAGGCCGAGGGTGACAGCCTGCACATGAGTGACCAATTGCTCCAGAGGTTGGCGCAGCTCATGAAGTGAGTCATAAACCTGCGCCCGCTCGCATGTATCGGATATCAGGCGCAGCAGTTGCTTGAGGCCGGTGCCGCCGTTCTGCGCCAGCTTGCGGCCAAGCAGGTCCAGCGACTGAATGCCGTGAGTACCTTCATGAATCGGATTAAGCCGGTTGTCGCGGTAGTACTGCTCAACAGGGTATTCGCGGGTATAGCCATGACCGCCTAGAACCTGAATCGCCAGCTCGTTAGCCTTCAGGCAGAACTCCGAGGGCCATGACTTGACCACCGGAGTCAGCAGGTCCAACAGTTCATGGGCATGCTTGCGGGCGTCTTCGGTTTCTCCGGTCTGTGTGTCGTCGAACAGTCGTGAGGCATACAGGCACAGGTCGAACGCGCCTTCTACATACGCTTTCTGGATCAGTAGCATGCGCCGCACGTCGGCGTGCTGAATGATCGGAACAGGCGTGCTCTCGGGGCTCTTGCTGTCGGGCAGCCGACCTTGAGGTCGGTCGCGGGCATAATCCAGAGAATACAGATACCCCGAATAGCCGAGCATGACCGCGCCCAGGCCGACGCCGATGCGTGCTTCGTTCATCATCTGGAACATGTAACTCAAACCGTGATGAGGCTTGCCGACCAGATAGCCGACACACTCACCGTTATCGCCGAAATTCAGCGCGGTAGAGGTAGTGCCTTTCCAGCCCATCTTGTGAAACAGGCCAGCCAGCAGCACATCGTTGCGCTTGCCGAGGCTGCCGTCGTCGTTGACCAGAAACTTGGGCACGATGAACAGCGAGATACCTTTGACCCCGCCAGGCGCATCCGGCAGTTTTGCCAATACCATGTGCACGATATTTTCCGAAAGCGCGTGATCACCACCCGAGATGAAAATCTTGTTGCCACGCAGCCGGTAGGTGCCGTCGTCTGCCGGTTCGGCGCGGGTGCGGATGTCTGACAGCGACGAGCCTGCGTGTGGCTCGGTCAGCGCCATGGTGCCGAAGAAGCGCCCCTCGATCATCGGTTGCAGAAAGCGCTGTTTTTGTTCGTCGTTGCCAAAACTCTCAATCAGATTCGCCGCGCCCATGGTCAGGAACGGGTAGGCCGTGGTTCCGACATTGGCTGCCTGAAAGTGGGCAAAGCAGGCCTGTGACAGTAGGGTCGGCAACTGCATGCCGCCCGCTTCAAAATCACGCGATGCATTGAGAAAACCAGCGGCGAGAAACGCATCCACCGCAGGCTTGACCTCGGGGATCAGAATCGCTTCGCCATTTTCATAGCGCGGCTCGTTTTCGTCAGCCTTGCGGTTGTGCGGCGCAAAATACTTTTCCGCGATAGTACGCGCCGTCCCCAGCGCTGCATCGAAGGTTTCCCGCGAATGCTCGGCAAACCGCTCACGCCGCGTCAGCCCTTCGGCGTCCAGCACTTCATACAGCTCGAAAGCCAGGTTTCGGGAACTGAGCAGCGACTCGGACATGATGGCGTACCTATTCTTTGAATGGCTCAAGTCTAGGTCGGGTTGAGGGGGGAGGGTAGCAAGATTGATTCGGGTGATGGTCGAGCGTGTGCGGGGGGTATCGAGAGCGGACGCGAAGCGTCCAGAGCATGGGAACGGTCGGTGTTTTTCAGACACCTTTCGTTCCGCACGCTCCAGCGTGGGAAGGCCTTTCTTGACGCCCTGCGTCATCTGTTACCTAGCGGCATCAGCCGATCGTCATCAGGCTCGCATTGCCACCCGCCGCCGCAGTGTTCACGCTCAATGCCCGCTCTATCACCAGGCGTTCCAGCGGCACGTTGGTTTCGCCGTGGGACAGGCCGTTGACGCCGACGATTGCACCGCTGCGCTGGGCGATCTGCTGGCAGATGGCGCGTAGCTGATCGGAATCGCCGTGGTGCAGGACGGCGTCGATAGCGACTTCGTCCTTGGTCCAGTCAGGGATCAGCTTGATGCGTGCCTGAACGTCCTTTGGCAGACGAGCGCGCAATGGCTTGCTGATGTCTGTTTCCGGCCACACGGCAGAGCTGCCGACAGCCAGCACGGCCGCCAGTTGAATCAGCAGGTCGTTCTCGTCATCCGCCAGGCAAAGCACGTGTTCACGCGGCAGAATCGCATAGCTGTTGCGCTCGCCGGTCGGCCCCGCCAGCTGGCGAGTGATGCCGCTTTGCGATTGCTCGGCGTATTGGCTGCACAGGGCATCCAGATCGCTTTGCTGGTTACTGGCTGCCCAGGCCTTCAAGGCTTGCAACGGTTTGTTGAGGATGTCACGCAGGCGGGTGTCCGGAGCATACAGTGCATCACTGCGCACGAACGATTTCTCGATGGCATCCTGCGGACGCGTCGACAGCAGGCGGTACAGGTAGAGCGGGCCACCGGCTTTAGGGCCGGTACCGGACAAGCCTTCGCCGCCAAATGGCTGGACGCCCACCACAGCACCGACGATGTTACGGTTTACATAGACGTTGCCTGCGTTGACGTTGTCGATGACCTTGGCGATGGTCTCGTCGATGCGGGTATGAACACCAAGGGTCAGGCCGTAGCCGGATGCATTGATCTGCTCGATCAGCAGGCCCAGTTCCTTGCGCTTGTAGCGCACCACGTGCAGCACCGGGCCGAAGATTTCGCGTTGCAGCTCATCGAAGCTTTCCAGCTCGATCAGGGTCGGCATCACGTAAGTGCCACGCTTGAGCTCCGTGCTGTCGGCAATGGCCACCTGATAAACCGTACGGCCTTTGTCGCGCATGGCCTGGATGTGTTTTTCGATACCCGCCTTGGCCTCGGCATCGATCACCGGGCCGATGTCCACGGACAGGCGCTCCGGGTTGCCGAGGCGGCTCTCGGCCATCGCCCCCTTGAGCATTTCGATGACGCGGTCCGCAGAGTCTTCCTGCAGGCACAGCACGCGCAGTGCCGAGCAGCGTTGCCCGGCGCTGTCGAACGCCGAAGAAACCACGTCAATGACAACCTGTTCGGTCAGCGCCGAAGAGTCGACGATCATCGCGTTCTGACCGCCGGTTTCGGCGATCAACGGGATGGGGCGGCCCTGCGAGTCCAGGCGACCCGCCACGTTGCGTTGCAGCAGGCGGGCGACTTCAGTGGAACCGGTGAACATCACGCCTTTGACGCGTTCGTCGCCGACCAGCCCGGCACCTACGGTTTCACCGCGCCCCGGTAACAATTGCACCACGCCTTCCGGGATACCGGCTTCAAGCAGCAGGCGCACGGCCTGGGCGGCAATCAACGGTGTTTGCTCGGCCGGTTTGGCCAGCACCGGGTTGCCCGCAGCCAGTGCAGCAGCGACCTGACCGCTGAAAATTGCCAGCGGGAAGTTCCACGGGCTGATGCAGACCACCGGCCCCAGCGGACGATGGGCGTCGTTGGTGAAATCATTGCGCGCCTGTACGGCGTAGTAACGCAGGAAGTCGACGGCTTCGCGCACCTCGGCGATGGCGTTGGCGAAGGTCTTGCCCGCCTCGCGGACCAGCAGGCCCATCAAGGGCTGGATGTCGCTTTCCATCAAATCGGCAGCACGTTCCAGAATTGCGGCGCGTTCGGCAGGCGGTGTTGCCTGCCAGATCGGGCCAGCGCTCAAGGCGCACTGGATGGCGTTCTCGACATCCTGCAGCGAGGCTTCCTGAATATGACCGACCACATCACGCAGGTCCGATGGGTTCAACGCGGCAGTCAGTGTGCCTGCGCTGGCCGGGCAGCCGAGCATGGGGGCAGCTTTCCAGTCATTGTGCGCTGTGGCGAGCAGGGCCGAGGACAGCGAAGCCAGACGATGCTCGTTGGCCATGTCGATGCCGCTGGAGTTGGCGCGCTCGGTGCCATACAGGTCGCGCGGCAGCGGAATGCGCGGGTGCGGCAAGCCGAAACCGCCTTCCTGTGTTGCCATGCGTTCGATCTGGCTGACCGGGTCGGCCACCAGTTCCTGAATGGAGATCGAATGGTCGGCAATCCGGTTGACGAACGACGTGTTGGCACCGTTTTCCAGCAGACGACGGACCAGATAGGCCAACAGCGTTTCATGCGTGCCGACCGGAGCGTACACGCGGCATGGACGGTTCAGCTTGCCGTCTGCGACCTTGCCTACGACCTGCTCGTACAAAGGCTCGCCCATGCCGTGCAGGCACTGGAACTCATACTGACCTGGGTAATAATTCTGCCCGGCGATCTGGTAAATAGCCGCCAGGGTGTGGGCGTTGTGTGTGGCGAATTGTGGATAAATGACTTCTGGTGCCGCCAGCAGCTTGCGGGCACAGGCGATGTACGAGACGTCGGTGTACACCTTGCGCGTGTACACCGGATAGCCTTCCAGACCTTCGACCTGGGCGCGCTTGATCTCGCTGTCCCAATACGCGCCCTTGACCAGACGGATCATCAGGCGGTGACGGCTGCGCCGAGCCAGATCGATCACGTAATCGATCACATAAGGGCAGCGCTTCTGGTAAGCCTGAATTACGAAGCCAATGCCGTTCCAGCCAGTCAGCTGCGGTTCGAAGCACAGGCGCTCGAGCAGATCCAGTGACAGCTCCAGACGATCAGCCTCTTCGGCATCGATGTTCAGGCCGATGTCGTACTGCTTGGCCAGCAGGGTCAGCGACAGCAGGCGCGGGTACAGTTCTTCCATCACGCGCTCGTACTGGGCGCGGCTATAGCGCGGGTGCAGTGCCGACAGCTTGATGGAAATGCCCGGGCCTTCGTAGATACCGCGGCCGTGGGAGGCCTTGCCGATGGAGTGTATGGCCTGCTCGTAGGACGCGAGATACTTCTGCGCATCATGCTCGGTAAGCGCCGCTTCACCCAGCATGTCGTAGGAATAGCGGAAGCCCTTGGCTTCAAAACGGCTGGCATTGGCCAGGGCTTCGCCGATGGTTTCGCCGGTGACGAACTGCTCGCCCATCAGGCGCATGGCCATGTCGACGCCCTTGCGGATCATCGGTTCGCCGCTCTTGCCGATGATGCGGCTCAGTGAAGAAGTGAGGCCTGCCTCATTGTGAGTGGCGACCAGCTTGCCGGTCAGCAGCAGGCCCCAGGTGGCAGCGTTGACGAACAGCGAGGGGCTGTTGCCCAAGTGCGGCTGCCAGTTGCCGTTGCTGATCTTGTCGCGAATCAGGGCATCGCGCGTGCCCTTGTCCGGAATGCGCAGCAACGCCTCGGCCAGGCACATGAGTGCAACGCCTTCCTGCGAGGACAGCGAAAATTCCTGCAACAGGCCTTGAACAATGCCAGCGCGGCCGCCAGCACTTTTCTGGTTGCGCAGCTTTTCGGCAATAGACGCGGCCATCTTGTTGGTGGCTTCGGCAACAGGTGCAGTCAGGCGCGCCTGCTCCAGCAGCATCGGCACCACTTCCTGCTCGGGGCGGCGGTAGGCGGAGGTGATGGCCGCCCGCAATACCGACTGCGGTTGAATGCTCTCGGCGAAATCCAGGAAGCATTGCAGGCCTGTGTCTTCCGCCACTTCGCCTCGGTCTTCGCTGTCTTTGCCAGTCGCGCCATTGAGCTCCAGCAAGGTTGCACCACTCTCCAGTTTTTCCAGGTAATTGAAAATCGCCTGCTTGATCAACCAGTGCGGTGTGCGGTCGATCGAATGGGCGGCGGCTTTCAATCGCTCGCGGGTCGGGTCGTCAAGTTTGACGCCTAGAGTAGTGGTGGCCATGTGTTGTCCTCATTATAGCCACGCAACGGTGGCATCGGCTTTGGCGAAGATTAGCGCTGTGACGGGGTCAGGTGCAACCGAGTGCAACCCTGTTTCGATAATATTTTGTGACATTCCCGGCAAGTGACCCGCGAGAGTGCTGCTTTGCTCAGAGCTGGTGCGCGATTGTTTGTAGAGAGGGTCGAAAACGCCCTAAAATGGCGCAGAAAAACGCCTTTATTGGTTTTTTTGTAACAGGTGCAACTTGCACGTTGAAATGGGTTGCACCTTGTTTGGTTTGTTTAATAGGATTCATTCCCGCGGTGCAACCGCCAGTCATTGATTGCCGATCCTTGCGGAGCGATCAGTCAACGCGGTGTCGGGTGCAAAAGCACGGATGCGCCGAATATCGGTCGCTATTCCCTTTGGCATCGGGTGCCAACATAAAAACAATGCCAAGGCTGAACTCATGAGTGTCAGTAACCCTACCTTGATCACGTTTGTGATCTATATAGCGGCAATGGTCTTGATCGGCCTGATGGCCTATCGCTCTACCAACAACCTTTCGGATTACATCCTCGGCGGGCGCAGCCTGGGCAGCGTGGTAACAGCGCTTTCAGCAGGGGCCTCGGACATGAGCGGCTGGCTGTTGATGGGGTTGCCGGGGGCTATCTATATGTCCGGCCTGTCGGAAAGCTGGATCGCCATTGGTCTGATCATCGGCGCCTACCTGAACTGGCTGTTCGTGGCCGGTCGTCTGCGTGTGCAGACAGAGCACAACGGTGACGCGCTGACCCTGCCGGATTACTTCAGCAGCCGCTTCGAAGACAACAGCGGCCTGCTGCGCATCATCTCGGCCATCGTGATTCTGGTGTTCTTCACCATCTATTGCGCCTCGGGCATCGTTGCGGGCGCGCGTCTGTTTGAAAGCACCTTCGGCATGTCCTACGAAACCGCACTGTGGGCCGGCGCTGCGGCTACCATTGCGTACACCTTCGTCGGTGGTTTTCTGGCCGTGAGCTGGACCGACACCGTACAAGCCACGCTGATGATCTTCGCCCTCATCCTGACGCCGATCATCGTCCTGCTGGCAACAGGCGGGGTCGATACCACCTTCCTGGCCATTGAAGCGAAAGATCCGACCAGCTTCGACATGTTCAAGAACACGACCTTCATCGGCATCATTTCCCTGCTTGGCTGGGGACTGGGTTATTTCGGTCAGCCGCATATCCTGGCGCGCTTCATGGCGGCTGATTCGGTCAAGTCGATTGCCAGCGCCCGACGCATCTCCATGGCCTGGATGATCCTGTGCCTTGGCGGTACTGTGGCGGTAGGCTTCTTTGGTATCGCTTACTTCTCCGCGCACCCGGATGTGGCCGGGCCGGTGACCGAGAACCCGGAGCGGGTCTTCATCGAACTGGCCAAGCTGCTGTTCAATCCATGGATTGCCGGTGTATTGCTGTCGGCCATTCTGGCTGCGGTGATGAGTACGCTGAGTTGCCAGTTGCTGGTGTGCTCCAGCGCGCTGACCGAAGACTTCTACAAGGCTTATCTGCGCAAGGGGGCTTCGCAGCTTGAGTTGGTGTGGGTCGGGCGTGCGATGGTGTTGCTGATCGCTGTCATTGCCATTCTGCTGGCCGCCAATCCCGAGAATCGCGTACTGGGGCTGGTGAGCTATGCCTGGGCAGGGTTTGGCGCTGCATTCGGCCCTGTGGTGCTGATATCTGTGCTGTGGAAAGGCATGACGCGCAATGGTGCGCTGGCTGGGGTAATAGTCGGCGCTGCGACTGTCGTACTCTGGAAGCAGTTCAGTACCCTTGGCCTGTATGAAATCATCCCGGGTTTCATCCTTGCCAGCATTGCCATCGTGGTATTCAGTCTGATCGGCAAGCCTGCGTCCGCGTCCATGCAGACACGTTTCCTGGCGGCTGAGCAGGAGTTCAAAGCCAACCGCTGATAATGCTGCTTGAATAACCGATGAAATGAAAAGCGGCCCGCACTTTCTGCAAGTGCGGGCCGTTTTTTTGATCGTTTGATTCAAGGCCTGCGTGCGACTCAGCTCTTGTTGTGATCAATATCCAGATTATAGAACGTGGCCTTGCCGCCTTCCGAGGTATACCCGGTGTTGTCCTGGGTATAAACACCGGCTTTGAAATACAAAGGCTTGTCGCGCCAGGTCTCGCTGATGCGCTTGCTCCAGTCGGTGTCGTTGACACTGACAGTCAATTTTCCACCCTTGCTCAGGTGAATGACGTAACTGAATGTCTGATTGAGCTTCACACCTTCGACTATCTTATAGACCTTGCTTTCGTCGTCATCGAAACGATTGCGAACTTTCGCAACGATGTCTCCGGTCTTGGTGTCTTCCTTGTATTGATACTCGACTTTCAGAAGAGGCTCGGTGCTCTCGTAGGCATGTATCTGGCCGATCACGATCTTGCCGGAAGAGGGCACCTGATCGACTTCCAGTTTAGCGTTCAGATAGTTGTCCGCGTCGGGATATACCCAATTGTGCAGTGATCCATCTGACCATGTTTCCCGTAACTCGCTGCGCGAATATTTAGCGTTTTCGGTTTTGGTCCCGGTCACCGGAGACCAGAACACAATGGAGTCCGATTTTGATTTGAAGTATTTGCCGTCATAACCCTTAACAAGCTGAGCGGTGGTAATGGTTTTGGGGGGTGAGCCCACTGGAATGCTGAGTTGGTACGATCCGAGATCGATCATGTTCAATCCTTCCGCGCATGTCTGTTTGCTACCAAGGGGGGCCTCTAGCAAGAGGGTTTGAGCGAGTTTTATACGGATTGTAGGGCGATTTGTTAATTAAAAGTTGTCGAACCAATGACGTCAAAGTGCTGTCACTTTTCCTGCAGAGCAGAGTGTGCACGGCGTACAGGGAATGACCGTTAGTCGGGTAGATCGAACTTTGATGGTAGGGAAGGGGTGCCTTGCTTCTGCTTTTTGCGAGACGGGGCTAGAGTTATTCCAAAGTATGACGGTCGTCCTGAAACCCAGGCGTCATGCCCACATAGAGAAGCAGCATGGAACGCGTGCCAACACAGCCACACGATGGCTCTTCGGTTTTACTGGTTGTAGACGATTACCCGGAAAATCTGGTGACGATGTGCGCTGTTCTGCAAAGAACGGACTGGCATATTGTGACTGCGAGTTCAGGCATCGAAGCATTGACGGTACTTCTTGAGCAGGAAGTCGATCTGGTTCTGCTGGATGTGCAGATGCCGGGCATGGACGGCTTCGAAGTCGCCCGGCTAATGCGAGGCAGTCAGCGCACCCGTCTGACGCCGATTATCTTTCTCACGGCCAATGAGCAGACTCAGGATGCCGTGCAGAAGGGGTATGCGAATGGCGCGACGGATTACCTGTTCAAACCCTTCGACCCGAACGTTCTCAAGCCCAAGGTGCAGACCCTGCTTGAGCAGCAGCGTAACCGTCGTGCGCTGCAACAGCTCTCGCTGGAGCTTGAATCGGCCCGAGCGTTCAACGCGTCAGTGCTGGCCAACGTCGCCGAAGGCATTCTGGTCGTTGATGAGGCGGGCACCATCAGTTTTGCCAATCCCGCCATCTGCCAGTTGTTGAGCGCTTCGGTCGATCAACTGCGCGGTACGCAAGTGCTGGATTACATTATCGAACCGCAAGTGGGCGACTGGCTGGAGTCTGGCTTCTACAAGCACTATCGCAAGGCCGACACCTACCGGGTGCACGATGCCGTTCTGCGTACCGCACAAGGTACACAGTTGCCGGTTGCCTTGTCTTGCGCGGCGCTGCCTGCGGAGCAGAAGGCGATGGTGATGACGGTTCTGGATATGTCGGTAGTCCGTGATCTTTATCAGCAACTTGAAAAACAGGCCGTTACCGACGCTTTGACAGGCCTGCTCAATCGCCGCGGGCTTTATCAGGCCGTTGAAGGCATGCTCCTGCGAAAGGAGCAGACAGACAAATACCTGGTTGTGCTGTTCATGGACCTGGACGGCTTCAAGCAGATCAATGATGCGCTGGGTCATGACGCCGGTGATCAGGTATTGCTCTGGGTCGCCGAGCAGTTCAAGGACAGCATGCGCCCCTATGATGTTCTGGCGCGCATTGGCGGCGACGAATTCACGGTCGTGATCGATGGGCTTGATTACCCCGAACAGGCGGCCAAAATCGCCGAAAAGCTCATTGAACGGGTGTCGGGAAGACGCCAGGTCGACGGTGTCGATATCACCTTGGGTGCCAGTGTCGGTATTGCGACCTTTCCGGACTGCGGCTCGAATCTGGACGGTTTGCTGCGTGCGGCAGATATCGCCATGTACGAGGCCAAGCGTGCAGGGCGTCAGCAATACCGGTTCTACGACCAGAACATGAACGGACGCGCCCGCTCACGGCTGATGCTTGAGGAAAGCGTGCGCACGGCCATCGATGGCAAGGATTTTTCGGTGGTGTACCAGCCCCAGGTCCACGTTGCGGATGGCCGCCTGCGTGGTTTCGAAGCGTTGTTGCGCTGGCAGCATCCGGCGGTCGGCGAGGTACCTCCTGCACTGTTCATTCCCTTGCTTGAAGAGACCAGGTTGATCAACCGGCTAGGCAGCTGGATTTTCGATCAGGG
Organism: Pseudomonas syringae group sp. 247E2; assembly: GCF_032587795.1. Classification (NCBI taxonomy): domain Bacteria; kingdom Pseudomonadati; phylum Pseudomonadota; class Gammaproteobacteria; order Pseudomonadales; family Pseudomonadaceae; genus Pseudomonas; species Pseudomonas syringae group sp. 247E2. Next base: position 27,824 of record NZ_JAWHPK010000023.1, read on the forward strand.
TGCCGAACAGCGTCAGGCGTGGAGTCGGGTGTTTGCTGCCGATGTGGTACTGAGTGTCTGTGTCAGCCCCACGCAATTCTGCATGCCCAACCTGGCTTCGGAGCTGAAGCGTGCCATGGATCGCTTCGAGCTCAAACCAGGGCAGATCGAGGTGGAAATCACTGAAAGCTCTCTGGTGCATAACCTTACGCATAGCCATAAACAGCTGAAGTTGCTGCATGACGTCGGCGTGCGTATTGCGCTGGACGATTTCGGGACCGGCGAATGCTCGCTGTCGCACTTGCGCAATCTTCAGCTAGACACCTTGAAGCTGGACAGGCGTTTTGTCGCCAACATTGTCGAGTCCAGGCGCGAGGCGGCGATGGCCAGCAGCATCATCGACCTGAGTCGCAATCTCGATATGCTGGTTATTGCCGAAGGGGTCGAGACCCCCGAGCAATACCAGTGGCTGGCGGACAACGGCTGTCAGGTCATGCAGGGCTTTCTGATCGCGCATCCGATGGTGCCCGAAGACGCGCTGCGCTTCCCCGGGCACTTTGAGGTGGCAGGCTTGAGATCGAGTGGATTGCTGTAGAATGGCGTCTTTCGTCATCATGCAAAAGGCCCCATGACTGCCGCCAGCCATGCTCCGCTCAAATACCTGCAGGCCTATCCGCAGACCCTGCAGGATCAAGTGCATCAGTTGATTGCCCAGAACCGTCTGGCGGACTATCTGGAGCAGCGCTACCCTGAGCGTCATCAGATACAAAGCGACAAGGCTCTTTACGCCTACGCGCTGGCGCTCAAGCAGGATCACCTGCGCAACGCGCCGGCCATCAGGAAGGTGCTCTTCGATAGTCGCCTGGACCTGACCCATCGCGCGCTCGGGTTGCACACTAAAATATCCAGAGTGCAGGGCGGCAAGCTCAAGGCAAGCAATGAAATTCGGGTAGCCGCCTTGTTCAAGGAAGCCCCTGCACAATTCCTGAAGATGATCGTGGTTCATGAGCTCGCACATTTTCGCGAGTCAGACCACAACAAGGCGTTCTACCAGTTATGCGAGCACATGCTGCCCGGGTATCACCAGCTGGAATTCGACCTGCGCGTCTACCTGACCTATAACGAGCTGCAGGCTTCGAACGGCAAGCTTTAAGCTCGCAACTGCCCTGCTAGGGATACCCGAGCACGGCCTTGATGCTGTTCAGGTTGCGGGCGATCCATGTTTTGTCGATGGCGCCCCAGTTGCGAATACGGTAATTGCCTGCGTGATTGCGGGCACCTTCCTGCTGTTCGAATTCACACACGATGTCCAGATCGGAGAGCGCGCTGATGGTGTCCTGCGCGGTGCGGCGTGGCATGCCGGTCACGGCGGTCAGTTCGGGTACGCTGCTGGCGAGCTTCGAATCAATCAGGTACGCCACGTACAGGCGGCGATAGAAACTGCTTTTGGTCTTGCTGACCTCCATCGACGAATCCCTTTTCAATGCTTTCAATGTGCAGCTTGCAGCTCAAGGCGTGCAACTGCTCTTAGTCCAGATCGCGGCGCATGCCGATGTGGGGGATGTCGTCTTCCAGGTAGACCTCGCCCACCGGGTTGAAACCGTAGCGGCTGTAATAGCCTTGCAGGTGGGCTTGTGCCGACAGATAGATTGGCTGGTCAGGCCATTTGCGTTCGGCGTTTTCCAGAGCCTGTTCCATCAGTTCATGGCCAATGCCCCGGCTGCGAATCGAAGGGGCTGTCACGACTCGCCCAATAGTGACGTCGCCGCCCTGCTGGATAGGGTCCAGCAAGCGCAGGTAGGCGACCAGCTTGTCTTCCTGCCAGGCCATCAGGTGGCAGGTATCGCCCGTCAGGTCCTGCCCGTCCACGTCCAGATACACACATTGCTGCTCGACCACAAACACCTCGGCGCGCAGTTGCAGCACGGCATACAGCTGCTGGATGCTCAACTCGGTGTGATGTTTGCAGATCCATTTGATAGACATGTCGCAGACTCGCAGGGAAACCAGAAGCGAAGTCTAAACGTATCCGCCGACATTCCCAATAAACGCTGTCAACGATGTGCGTACAGCTTTACTGAGCATGTTCTTCTTCCGGCTTGTCTACTGACCGCTTCAGGTCTTCAATTAAAAGCTGCTGGCACTCTCATGAGTGATGGTTTTGCTGCCGATAGGATTAAATCGGGTATACCGCCCTTTTCAGGAACCTGAGCATGTCGCAGTGGCTTCGAGCGGTTGGGTTGCTGGTCTTTTTGCTGATGGCGCATGCCAGTGCAGCGGAGAAACTGCGCCTCGTCGCTGACCCTTGGCCACCTTTTACCGATGCGCTGCTGCTCAACGGCGGGCTTGCGACCGATATCGTCAATACGGCGTTACGCCGCGCCGGATACACCACCCTGTATGAGCAAGTGCCTTGGGCGCGGGCAATGCTGGGGTTGAGTGAAGGGCGGCACGATGTGCTGATCAACGCATGGTTCAGCGAAGATCGCACAAAAATTGGCCAGTTTTCAGCCGAATACTTGCTCAATCGCGTGCGCTTCATCAAACGCAGGGAATCGCCTATCGAGGTTCGGACCCATGAACAACTGCACAATTACAGGATTGCGGTTGTACGCGGTTATGCCTATTCCCCTGCGTTTGACGGCGACAGTCTGCTCAAGAAGGTCCCTGTACAAAACTTCTCCACAGCCGTACGCATGCTCGCTGCCGAACGTGTAGACCTGACACTGGAGGACGAATACGTCGCCCGCTATAACCTTGCGATGGAGCCAGAAGCGGTTCGCGACCGTGTCGAGTTTCTACCCGGCTCGTTGAGCGAGAACAGCCTGCATATTCTGGTCAGCCTGAAAAACCCTCAGCACGCAAAAATCGTCGCCGATTTTGATCGTGAAATTGTCGCCATGAAGGCCGACGGCACCTACGACGAGCTGTTCAGACTGCATGGGCTGCAACAGCCTCCGGAGCTTTGATCAGGTGGGCGGCAAGGGTGCGTAGCGGTGCCAGCTGGCGGCAGATCAAGGCTAGCTGAGCCTGTACCAGACGCTGGCTTTCGTCCATCTCTTCCGGCAGCTGTTCCAGTTGCGCGGCCAGTGCTTCCTCTGCGTCACTCTGTACGGCGACAGGTTTCTTCTCGGCCAGCCCTGCGGCGATTTCGTCGATACTGGCTGCCAGCGTAGCGCCGACGTTATCGATCAGGTGTTCGCGGACATCGCCAGGCAACTGTGTATCACGGTGCGCGCCGAGGCCGGAAAGGTAGCTCAGCAGCGTATGTGACAGGACCAGAAAGCGGAAACCGACATCGGCCTCCTTGCGGAAGTGACCGGGCTCCATAAGCATGTTTGCCAATGTGGTCGACAGCGCAGCGTCGGCATTGTGTGCGTTGCGTCGCGCCAGTCGATAGGCAAGGTCGTCACTCTTGCCCTTGGCGTACTGCTGCATGATCTGCCGCAGGTAAATGCTGTTGCAGGTCAGGGTGTTGGCCAGCACCTTGTTCAGGCGTCGTCCTTGCCAGTCCGGCAGGAACAGGAACACCGCGAGCCCGGCGATCAAGCTGCCCAGCAGCGTATCGAACAGCCGTGGCAGGAACAGCCCGTAACCGTCGCCGACCTGATTGAAACAGAACAGCACCATGACTGTGATGGCGGCGGTCGACAGGGTGTAGCGCGTGGTGCGATTGACGAAGAACACCACACCGGCCAACACCGCGCACATCGATTGCAGAATCGGACTGGTAACCAGATCGAACAGTACCCAGCCGACCGTCAGACCTATTGCCGTGCCAATGATCCGCTGGCCGAGTTTGCGTCGGGTGGCGCCGTAGCTCGGCTGGCAGACAAACACCGTGGTCAGGATGATCCAGTAGCCCTGTGACGGGTGAATCAGGTGCACCATCGCATAACCGATGGTCAGCGCCAGCGGCAGGCGCAGGGCGTGACGGAACAGCAGTGAGGTCGGCGTCATCTGCAAGCGCAGGCGGGTCCAGACATCCTTGAGGTTGCGCGGCGAGCGATCCAGCAGGCTGCTGTCGGTGGCATCGGCCACGGCGTCCGGGTTGCTGGCGTCGCTGATCAGGCGATCCAGTGTGCCGAGGTTGGCAGCCAGCGCGCGCAGCGAACGCAACAGGCCACGCCACGCAGGGTTGCTCTGGATGCGCAGGTGTTCCAGAGAGGCGTGCAGGTCCTCCATGGCTTCGGCGAAGCTTGGGTCGTATACGAATGGCTGACGCAACTGGATGGATTCCGACAGGGCCTGACAGGCAACGCCCTGTTGACGCAACAGGCGCTGGCAGCGGAACAGCACATCGCTGTGGAAAAAGGCGTCGGCCAGTGAGTTGTAGGGGTAGTGCGACGAGCTGGCGCGCTCGTGGATGTCCTGGGCGATGAAATACAGCTTCAGGTAGCGGCTGACTTTCGAACCGGGGCGGCCGCTGCCAACGCGGTGCAGGATGATTTCCTTGGTGGAGTTCAGCGCGGCGACCACTTTGCCATTCTGCTGCGCCAGTTCCAGACGACGGGCCTCTACATTGAGTGTGCGGATCGGCTCAAACAGCGTCGACTTGAGTTTCAGGTACTGCCCCAGCTCACGGAACAGCCGGGCCAGCGCCTGTTGCACCGGCTGGTTGGAAAACAGCATCTGCCACAGCACTGACAGCAGGCCATACCAGGCTGCACCCGCCACCAGCAGCATCGGCTCATGCCAGAAGTCCAGTACCTCACCGCCGCGCTGATCGACGCCGATCATGGTGTAGACCGAGAGGATCAGCGTGCCATAGGCAATCGCGCCATAGCGTTCGCCCAGCGCGCCGAGCATGGTCAGGCAGAAGCTGGCCAGCGCCAGCGAGCAGACAAACAGCCAGGGGTAGGGGAAGAGCAGTTCTACGGCGAGTGCGGCAACACTGAAGCACACCAGCGTCACGGCCAGAGCATTTAGCCGGCCTTGCCAGCTATCGTCAGTCTCTGCCAGTGCACAGGCAATAATCCCCAGAAACAGCGGGATCAGCAATGCCATCTCGTTTTGGTACCAGCACAGCGCCATGCTGCCGGTCAGTGCGATAAAGACTCGAACGCTATAGCTGAATTTATCCAGCGCCCACAATCGACGGAATGTATGACGGAGAGATTTCGATGCCATGGGTAAGCTGACGGCCCTGTTCGCAATTGATCAATTCTGCAGGAGGATATGTACAGACCAAACGACTGGCTGTACATCCGCTTGGCAAAATTTATACCGGTTTGCAGTGTCGTGCGCACTACGTCACACGTACTGCGCCGCTGCGTAGGCCGAGGCCCACGCCCACTGAAAGTTGAAGCCGCCCAGATGACCGCTCACGTCGAGTACTTCGCCGACGAAATAGAGGCCAGGGGATTTCAGCGACTCCATGGTCTTGGACGACACTTCACGGGTATCGATACCGCCCAGCGTCACTTCAGCAGTGCGATAACCCTCGGTGCCTGCCGGGACCACCTTCCAGCTCGCCAGTTTTTCGGCGATGTCGGACAGTTCGGCGTGGGTGTACTGCTTCATGGGCTTGGACACGAACCAGTGTTCGGCGATCAGGTTGGCCATCTTTTTGGTGAAAATCTCGCCCAGCAGGGTTTTCAACTCGCTGTTGGGACGCTCGGCCTGTTGCTGACTGAGCCAGGCGGGCACATCGTGATCGGGCAGCAGGTTGATTTCCACCGTGTCACCGGGCTGCCAGAACGAGGAGATCTGCAGGATCGCCGGGCCACTGAGGCCGCGATGCGTGAACAGGATGTTTTCGCGGAAGCTGGTGTCATTGCAACTGACCAGGCAATCCACCGATGTGCCCGAAAGCTCGGTGCACAGCTCCTTGAGCTGATCGGTGATGGTGAACGGCACCAGGCCTGCGCGGGTGGGCAGCAGCGTGTGGCCGAACTGCTTGCCGACCTGATAGCCAAAGCCGGTCGCGCCCAGCGTCGGGATCGACAGCCCGCCCGTGGCGATAACCAGCGCCTCGCAATTCAACGTGCCCAGCGTGGTTTGCAGGCTGTAGCCGGATTCGGTTTTGTCGATCTGCTGCACGGAAGTGTCCATGTGCAGGCTGACACCGGCCTGACGGCATTCCTCCAGGAGCATTTCCAGAATGTCGCTGGACTTGTTGTCGCAGAACAGCTGGCCGAGTTTTTTCTCGTGATACGGCACGCCATGTTTGGCGACCATCGCAATGAAATCCCACTGGGTGTAGCGCGCCAGCGCCGATTTGCAGAAGTGCGGGTTCTGCGACAGGAAATTGGCCGGCTCGGTGTACATGTTGGTGAAGTTGCAGCGTCCGCCGCCGGACATGAGGATCTTCTTGCCAGGTTTATTGGCGTGATCGATCAACATCACCCGGCGCCCGCGAGCGGCAGCGGTGAACGCACACATCAGACCAGCGGCGCCAGCGCCAATGATTACAACGTCGGTAACGGGCACAGCGTGTTTCCTCGATCTGTAGGTCACGATCGTTCCCATGCTCCGCGCTAAGCTATATACAAGCCTGTTTTTGATTCTGGCCGAAGGCCGTGGGAGCGGACCGGGCGACGCTTCGCTTGTTCGCGAAAGGGCCGGTATGTTCTCCGAAGATTTATCGTCTGAACTACCGTCTTCGCGAACAAGTTCGCTCCCACGCCCTACGGGCAGAGGCCTGAAAACCGCGTTTTCAGGACCTTCGGGGCCTGTATATGATGCTCGGCGCGGAGTGTAGGGACTATCAGGGTCAACTATAAACTTTACAAAATCCGCACGCGCAGCGACTTGCCTTTGATCTTGCCGTTGTTCAAACGCTCCAGAGCCTGTTTGGCCATGCTGCGCTCGACGGCGACGTACGCCTGGAAATCGAAGATCGCGATCTTGCCCACCTGAGTGCCCGCAATACCCGCTTCGCCAGTCAGCGCGCCAAGGATGTCGCCCGGGCGCAGTTTGTCCTTGCGACCCGAACCGATGCACAGCGTCGTCATGGTCGGTAGCAGTTTGCCGCCTTCCTTGACGCTTAGCTGATCGTACTGCTGCCAGTTCAACGGGGCTTTCTGCAATTCTTCGATAGCGCGGGCGCGCTGGCTTTCCGACGGTGCCACAAGGCTGACCGCGATGCCTTTTTCGCCTGCGCGACCGGTACGGCCTACGCGGTGAATGTGGATTTCCGAATCGCGCGCCAGCTCGACGTTGATCACCATGTCCAGTGCGTCGATGTCCAGACCGCGCGCGGCCACGTCGGTGGCGACCAGTACCGAGGTGCTGCGGTTGGCGAACATCGCCAGTACCTGATCGCGGTCGCGCTGTTCCAGATCACCATGCAGACCGACGGCAGACATGCCTTTGGCGGTCAGGTGGTCGACCACTTCCTGAACCTGCTGCTTGGTGAAGCAGAACGCCACACAGGACGCCGGACGGAAATGACCGAGTACCTTGACCACCGCTTCCAGACGCTGTTCCGGAGAGATCTCATAGAAAATCTGCTCGATCTGGCTGTCGGCGTGCAGCGCTTCGACTTTGACAGTTTGAGGGTCACGCATGAATTTCGACGACAACTGCTTGATGCCGACCGGGTAGGTCGCGGAGAACAGCAGGGTCTGACGGCGTTGCGGGGTCTGCTCGATGATGTCGGCGATGGCGTCGTAGAAACCCATGTCCAGCATGCGGTCGGCTTCATCGAGAATCAGCGTGTTCAGGCCGTCCAGCACCAGCGAACCCTTGCGCAAATGTTGCTGAATACGCCCAGGCGTACCGACGATGATATGCGCGCCGTGCTCCAGCGAGCCGATCTGCGGGCCGAAAGACACGCCGCCGCAGAGGGTCAGCACCTTGATGTTGTCTTCCGAGCGCGCCAGACGGCGGATTTCCTTGGCCACCTGATCCGCCAGTTCGCGGGTCGGGCACATGACCAGTGCCTGGCAGCCGAAGAACCGCGGGTTGATCGGGTTGAGCAGGCCGATACCGAACGCAGCGGTCTTGCCGCTGCCGGTCTTGGCTTGCGCGATCAGGTCCATGCCCTTGAGGATCACCGGCAGGCTCTGCGCCTGAATCGGTGTCATTTCGGCGTAACCAAGCGACTCCAGGTTAGCCAGCATGGCAGCGGACAGAGGCAGAGAATTGAAAGCGGTGTTAGTCACGACGGTGGACCTGCAAAACAAAAATGTCGCGTAGTGTATCACCCGCCAGTCAGACCTGGCACCGCGATAAAGGTCGTGGGAGCGAGCTTGCTCGCGAAGGGGTCCGTACAGCCCCAGAAGATGGTCGTGAGCAATGCGGATCGCCGCCCCGGTCACTCCCACAGAATCCAGCAATGAGCGCGGAGCATGGGCGCGATAGCCAGGCAAAAAAATCCCCGCTGGAAGGCGGGGTTGAGGTTCGAGCGTGGCAGCTCGCAAAGATGTATAGCAAGGCCCGTCCGGGGACGGGCCTGCCTGGCTTACAGCAGGATTGTGCGGATATCCGCCAGCAATTCGCTCAAGCGCTTGGTGAAGCGGGCGGCAGCTGCACCGTTGATCACGCGGTGATCGTAGGACAGCGACAGCGGCAGCATCAGTTTTGGCTGGAAGGCTTTGCCGTCCCAGACTGGCTGGATGGTGGCCTTGGAAACTCCGAGGATTGCCACTTCCGGCGCGTTGACGATCGGCGTGAAGCCGGTGCCGCCAATGTGGCCGAGGCTGGAGATGGTGAAGCACGCGCCCTGCATGTCGTTTGCAGTCAGCTTTTTGTTACGTGCCTTTTCAGCCAGTGCTGCGGCTTCGGCGGCCAGCTGCAACAGGCTCTTCTGATCGACGTCGCGGATAACCGGTACCAGCAGGCCATCCGGGGTGTCCACGGCAAAGCCGATGTGCACGTACTTCTTGCGGATCACAGCCTTGCCGCTTGGTGCCAGCGAGGCGTTGAAGTCCGGCAGCTCCTTGAGCAAGTGGGCGCAGGACTTGAGCAGCAGAGGCAGAACGGTCAGCTTGACGCCAGCCTTCTCGGCAGCGCCTTTCTGCGCAACACGGAAAGCTTCCAGGTCGGTAATGTCGGCCTGGTCGAATTGCGTGACGTGCGGAATGTTCAGCCAGCTGCGGTGCAGACCCGAAGCGCCGAGTTGCATCAGGCGCGTCATCGGTACTTCTTCGATCTCGCCGAAACGGCTGAAATCGACTTCCGGGATCGGCGGAATGCCCGAGCCGCCGCTTGCGCCGCCAGCCGGAGCGTCCTTGGCCTTCTGCATCATGGTCTTGACGTAAACCTGAACGTCTTCTTTCAGCACGCGGCCGTGTGGGCCGGTGGCGCTGACCGCGCTCAGCTCGACGCCGAACTCGCGTGCCAGCTGACGAACAGCCGGGCCTGCGTGAACCTTGGCGCCGTCTTTGGCCGGTGCAGCCGGAGCAGGTGCTGCTTCGGCTTTCGGCGCTGGAGCAGCGGCCGGTGCAGCCGCTTCAGCCTTGGCAGGAGCGGCAGGAGCGGCAGCCGGTGCGCTGGCAGCAGGTGCCGCAGCTGCGGCGGGCGCTGCGCCTTCGACTTTCAGTTTGAGGATCAGGTCGCCGGTACCGACTTCCTGGTCCAGCTTGACTTCGATGCTCTCGACAACGCCTGCTGCCGGAGATGGGATCTCCATGCTGGCCTTGTCGGATTCCAGGGTGATCAACGACTGATCAGCCTGAATGGAGTCACCAACCTTGACCATCAGCTCGATGATTTTGGCCTTGCCCGACGAGCCGATGTCCGGCACGTGGATGTCCTGAACGCTGGCGCTGGCTGCCGGAGCAGGCGCAGCGGCAGGTGCCGGTGCAGCTTCAGCCGGTTTTTCGGCAGCAGCTGGGGCCGCGGCAGGTTCGGCTGCGGGGGCAGGAGCGGCAGCCGCTTCGCCTTCCACTTCCAGCTCGAACAGCTCGTCGCCTTCTTTCAGGCGGTCGCCCAGCTTGACCTTCATGGCCTTGATGACGCCAGCCTTGGGAGCAGGGATTTCCATGCTCGCCTTGTCTGATTCCAGCGTCAGAATGCTCTGGTCGGCTTCGATGCGATCACCGACCTTGACCATCAATTCAATGACTTCGCCTTCACCGTTGCCGATGTCGGGTACACGAATTAACTCACTCACTATGTCTCTCCTTAGGAGAACCTGTTCACTCACCAATACGCTGGTTCAGTTACAACGAAACAGCGTTGGATGCTCATTTACGGTAGGTAAATTCCGCATCCTCGGCTGTTTACGCTCTGATCAGCGCTCTTGAAGCAGACTCTTAGCAGTCCAGTGGATTGCGTTTTTCAGGATCGATGCCGAACTTGGCGATGGCTTCCGCCACCACTTTAGGTTCGATATCGCCACGATCCGCCAAAGCTTCCAGGGCTGCCAGCACAACGAAGTGACGATCGACTTCAAAGAAGTGACGCAGCTTCTTGCGGCTGTCGCTACGGCCGAAACCGTCGGTGCCCAGGACTTTATACTCCTTGGTTGGAACCCACTGACGAATCTGGTCAGCGAACAGCTTCATGTAATCCGTCGATGCAATGACCGGGCCTTTGCGACCGTTGAGGCACTGCTCAACATAGCTCAGTTCCGGCTTCTGGCCAGGGTGCAGGCGGTTGTTACGCTCTACCGCCAGACCGTCGCGACGCAGTTCGTTGAAGCTGGTAACGCTCCAGACGTCAGCGCCGATGTTGAACTCGTCACGGAGAATCTTCGCCGCTTCGCGAACTTCACGCAGGATGGTGCCCGAGCCCAGCAACTGGACGTGGTGCGCCGCTTCCCTGGTGTCTTCTTCGAGCAGGTACATGCCCTTGACGATGCCTTCTTCCGCACCGGCCGGCATGGCTGGCTGGGTGTAGGACTCGTTCATCACGGTCAGGTAGTAGAAAACGTCCTGCTGCTCTTCGAACATCCGGCGCATGCCGTCCTGGATGATCACTGCCAGTTCGTAACCGTAAGTCGGGTCGAAGGTGCGGCAGTTCGGGATGGTCGACGCCAGAATGTGGCTGTGACCGTCTTCGTGCTGCAGGCCTTCGCCGTTCAGCGTGGTACGGCCGGCGGTGCCGCCGATCAGGAAACCACGGGTGCGGCTGTCGCCAGCAGCCCATGCCAGGTCGCCGATACGCTGGAAACCGAACATCGAGTAGAAGATGTAGAACGGAATCATCGGCTGGTTGTGGCTGGAATACGAAGTACCGGCAGCGATGAAGGAGGACATGGCGCCCGCTTCGTTGATGCCTTCTTCGAGAATCTGGCCTTTCTTGTCTTCGCGATAGAACATTACCTGTTCTTTATCGACTGGCTCGTAGAGCTGGCCGACCGACGAGTAGATGCCCAGCTGGCGGAACATGCCTTCCATACCGAAGGTACGGGCTTCGTCCGGGATGATCGGCACGATGCGCTGACCGACTTCCTTGTCCTTGACCAGCTGCGCCAGGATGCGCACGAAAGCCATGGTGGTGGAAATTTCACGATCGCCCGAACCGTCAAGGATGGCCTTGAGGGTATCGAGTGGCGGCGTCGGCAGGCTGAAGCTCTGCGCGCGGCGCTGAGGTACGAAGCCACCCAGCGCAGCACGACGCTCGCTCAGGTAACGGGCTTCGGCGCTGCCTTCTTCCGGCTTGTAGAACGGCAGGGCTTCGAGTTCGGAGTCCTTGACCGGGATGTCGAAACGGTCACGGAAGTGACGCAGGCTGTCGACATCAACCTTCTTGGTGTTGTGTGCAGTGTTTTTCGCTTCGCCGGCGCCGGTGCCATAACCTTTGATGGTCTTGGCCAGAACCACGGTTGGTTGACCCTTGTGGTTGACGGCTTCGTGGTAGGCCGCATAAACCTTGTACGGATCGTGGCCACCACGGTTGAGTTTCCAGATCTCGTCGTCGGACAGATCGGCAACCATTGCCTTGAGTTCAGGCGAGTTGAAGAAGTGCTCGCGGACGAACGCGCCGTCCTTGGCCTTGTAGTTCTGGTATTCGCCGTCGATGACTTCGTCCATACGACGTTGCAGGATACCGTCGACGTCCTTGGCCAGCAGCGGGTCCCAGAAACGGCCCCAGATGACTTTGGTGACGTTCCACTGAGCACCACGGAACACGCCTTCGAGTTCCTGGATGATCTTGGCGTTGCCGCGAACCGGACCGTCGAGGCGCTGCAGGTTGCAGTTGACGACGAAGATCAGGTTGTCGAGCTTCTCGCGACCGGCCAGAGCGATGGCGCCCAGGGATTCCGGCTCGTCGGTCTCGCCGTCACCCAGGAAGCACCAGACTTTCTGCTTGCCTTCCGGGATGTAACCGCGGTGTTCCAGGTACTTCATGAAGCGTGCCTGGTAGATCGCCTGGATCGGGCCAAGGCCCATCGATACAGTCGGGAACTGCCAGAAATCCTTCATCAGCCACGGGTGTGGGTAAGACGACAGGCCATTGCCGTCGACTTCCTGGCGGAAGTTGTTCATCTGGTCTTCGGTGATACGGCCTTCGAGGAACGCACGGGCATAGACGCCTGGCGATGCGTGACCCTGGAAGTAGATCAGGTCGCCGCCGTGTTCGTCGGTCGGGGCCTGGAAGAAGTAGTTGAAGCCGATGTCGTACAGCGTGGCGCTGGAGGCGAAGCTGGAGATGTGGCCGCCCAGATCCGGGTCGTTCAGGTTGGTTTTGACGACCATTGCCAATGCGTTCCAGCGCACCAGCGAGCGAATGCGGCGTTCCATGAACAGGTCGCCAGGCATGCGTGCTTCGTGGGTGACAGGAATCGTGTTGCGGTATGGCGTAGTGATGGCGTACGGCAGCTGCGAACCACTACGGGTGGCCAGCTCGCCCAAACGGGTCATCAGGTAGTGAGCGCGGTCTTCGCCTTCTTTGTCGAGAACCGATTCCAGGGCGTCCAGCCATTCCTGGGTTTCGACGGGATCGAGGTCTTGCATGGCTTGCTCCAGGGCGGAAAGGCTTCCAGAATCGGTTGCCTGAGTTTGCGACTGGCCTTGTGGGCAGACGACATAAATTCTTGGATTACCGGAGGGTGGGATCCGGCGGCGTGTAGTTTTACTACAAATCGACGACGATTTCAGCCCTCCGAGTATCGGACCCAGTAGTAAAACTACAGAGAAGCGACTCAATCGCTCCTGTTGTCTTGTAACTTAAGACGTTACTGTTGATTGCTATTGAATATCTTGCAGGGAAAAAGCGGATTTTTATGCTTCTAATTTGATTTTTCCAGCAATTTATAACCTTTGTTCGACAAGCGGTGCTGGCAGATGCGTCTTGCCGTCATGACAGACGGGCGTTTGCACGCCGATCAAGGATAGACCATGAGCCTACCTTTACTGGCTGAATTTCCGGCCATTCTGCTGCCATTGATTACCCGTGCCCGCCAGACTTTCCAGGCCGCGCTCACTGCTTTGTCGGAGGACGCGCTGGCGTCTTTCGAGGCCTGGCCGGAAGCGCGCCGCAAGGCGTTCGACCGGGTTTGCGCCGCCAGTGATTTTGTCACCGAGCAAGTTTGCCGTGACCCACAGATGCTCCTGCAACTGGCCGATTCGGGCGAGCTGGAGCGTAGCCTCTCTGCCGGCCAATTGCGCGGTCAGATTGCCGATGCCCTGTCGAGCGCCACCAGTGATGACGAGCTGGGGCGTAATCTACGTCGGCAGCGCGCACGCCAGCAAGTGCGAATCATCTGGCGCGATCTGACCCGTCAGGCAGATCTGATCGAAACCTGCCGTGATCTATCGGAAATGGCCGATGCTTCGATCGACCTGGCCTACCAATGGCTGTATCCACGGCACTGCGAGCAGTTCGGCACACCGACCGGTCGTCACTCTGGGCAGCCGCAGCACATGGTCATTCTGGGCATGGGCAAACTCGGCGCGGTCGAACTGAACCTTTCGTCGGACATTGACCTGATCTTTGCCTACCCGGAGGGTGGCGAGACGCTGGGCACCAAGCGTGCGCTGGATAACCAGGAGTTTTTCATTCGCCTGGGGCAGCGGCTGATCAAGGCTCTGGACCCGGTAACCGTCGATGGTTTCGTGTTCCGGGTCGACATGCGCCTGCGGCCCTACGGTTCTTCCGGGGCGCTGGTGCTCAGCTTCAACGCGCTGGAGCAGTATTACCAGGATCAGGGCCGGGACTGGGAACGTTACGCGATGATCAAGGCACGAGTGGTCGGCGGCGATCAGACCGCAGGTGCCGAGCTGCTGGATATGTTGCGCCCGTTTGTGTATCGCCGTTACCTGGACTTCTCGGCCATTGAAGCGCTGCGCACCATGAAGCAGCTGATTCAGCAGGAAGTGAAGCGCAAGGGCATGGCGGAAAACATCAAGCTCGGTGCGGGGGGGATTCGCGAAGTCGAGTTTATCGCCCAGGCGTTCCAGCTGATCCACGGTGGCCGCGACCTGAGCCTGCAACAGCGCCCGCTGTTCAAAGTGCTGAAAACCCTTGAAGGGCAGGGTTATCTGCCTTCGGCGGTGACTGAAGAGCTGCGCGAGGGTTATGAGTTTTTGCGTTACACCGAGCACGCCATTCAGGCGATTGCCGACCGTCAGACGCAAATGTTGCCGGACAACGATCAGGATCAGGCACGCATTGCCCTGATCATGGGCTTTGCCGACTGGGTCAGTTTTCACGAGCGCCTTATGTACTGGCGCAGTCGGGTGTCCTGGCATTTCCGTCAGGTCATCGCCGACCCCGATTCGGATCCCGACGACGAGCAGCAGGACGACAGTGAAGTCGCGGTGGGTGGCGAGTGGCTGCCCCTGTGGGAAGAGTCCCAGGACGAGGAAGCCGCGGGTCGCCAGCTGTTGCAGGCCGGTTTCGTCGATGCCGAAAAGGCACTGAAGAATCTGGCCAGCCTGCGCAGCAGTCCCAACCTGCGTTCGATGCAGCGTCTGAGTCGTGAGCGGCTGGATGCGTTCATCCCTCGGTTGCTGGCTCAGGCGGTAGAGCATGAGAAGCCCGACCTGGTGCTGGAGCGTGTGCTGCCGCTGGTAGAAGCGGTCGCCCGGCGCTCGGCGTATCTGGTGTTGCTGACCGAAAACCCCGATGCATTACGACAACTGTTGACCCTGTGCGCTGCCAGCCCATGGATTGCGGAGCAGATCGCACGCTTCCCGCTGCTGCTCGATGAGCTGCTCAATGAAGGTCGCCTGTTCAATCCGCCGTTGGCACCAGAGCTGGCGGCCGAGCTTCGTGAACGACTGATTCGTATCCCGGAGGACGACCTTGAGCAGCAGATGGAAGCCTTGCGGCATTTCAAGCTGGCGCACAGTCTGCGCGTTGCGGCGTCCGAGATATCCGGCAGCCTGCCATTGATGAAAGTCAGTGATTACCTGACCTGGCTGGCCGAGGCGATTCTCGATCAGGTGCTCGCTCTGGCTTGGCGCTACAGCGTGGCCCGGCACGGTACGCCTTTACGTCCGGACGGCACGTTGTGCGATCCGGGCTTCGTGATCGTCGGCTACGGCAAGGTCGGCGGCATCGAGCTGGGGCACGGCTCCGATCTGGATCTGGTGTTCATTCATGATGGCGATCTGGAGGCCGAGACCGACGGTGCCAAACCGATCGACACCGCGCAGTTCTTCACTCGTCTGGGGCAGCGGGTGATCCATTTGCTGACCACGCAAACCAACTCCGGTCAGTTGTATGACGTCGACATGCGCCTGCGGCCGTCGGGTGCATCCGGCCTGCTGGTCAGTTCGCTGGGGGCCTTCGCCCGTTATCAGGCCAATGAAGCCTGGACCTGGGAGCATCAGGCGCTGGTGCGTGCGCGGGTTATGACCGGCAGTCGCGATGTTGGCGAGCAGTTCGAAAAAGTCCGTGCCGATGTGCTGGGGCGCGAGCGTGATCTGGGCAAGCTGCGCGCAGAGGTCAGCGAGATGCGCGGCAAGATGCGCGACAACCTCGGCACCCGCGTGACAGCAGCCGGAAGGGCGGCCAATGCCTTCGAGGCGTCGGTGCCGTTCGACCTCAAGCAGGACGCCGGAGGTATCGTCGATATCGAATTTATGGTGCAATACGCCGCCTTGGCGTGGTCCAGAGAGCATCCTGCGCTGCTGCAATACACCGACAACATACGGATTCTCGAAGGGCTTGAGGACGCCGGACTGTTGCCTGACACGGACGCCGGCCTGTTGCGCGAAGCCTACAAGGCGTACCGCTCGGCAGCGCATCGTCAGGCTTTGCAGAAGCAGGCGGGCGTGGTCAGCGGCGATCAGTTTCATGCCCAGCGGCGTGAGGTGATGCGGATCTGGACGCAGATGGGGTTGAGCTGAGCCGCGCGGCAACGCCATATTCCGCTGCAACACTATATAAAGCTATGACAGGGAGGCGACAGGTTGTGTGGGAATGTCACGCAGTCTGATCGGCCTCCCTGATCGTTTCTGGTCGTTTTTGGATAGAACATGAAAATTCTGATCGTTGGGCCTAGCTGGGTCGGTGACATGGTGATGGCACAAACGCTGTTCCAGTGTCTGAAACAGCGTCATCCCGAGTGCGAAATCGACGTGCTGGCCCCTGAATGGAGCCGTCCGATACTGGAACGCATGCCGCAGGTTCGTGCTGCGCTCAGTTTCCCGCTGGGTCACGGCGCCCTCGAGCTGGCGACCCGTCGCCGGATCGGCAAGTCCCTGGCTGGCCAATACGATCAGGCTATCCTGCTGCCCAACTCGCTGAAATCCGCTTTGGTGCCCTTTTTTGCCGGTATACCGAAGCGTACCGGCTGGCGCGGTGAATTCCGCTATGGCCTGCTCAATGACGTGCGCACCCTCGACAAACAGCGCTATCCGCTGATGATCGAGCGTTTCATGGCTTTGGCATTCGACAAGAGCACCGAGTTGCCGCGTCCTTATCCCAAGCCCAGCCTGCGCATCGACACCGCGACTCGCGATGCGGCATTGAGCAAGTTCGGGCTGACCCTCGATCGTCCGGTGCTGGCACTATGCCCAGGTGCAGAGTTCGGCGAGTCCAAGCGCTGGCCTGCCGAGCATTACGCACAAGTCGCCGACGCCAGCATTCGCGAAGGCTGGCAAGTCTGGCTGTTCGGCTCGAAAAAGGATCACCCGGTCGGCGAGAGTATTCGCCAGGAACTGATTCCCGGTCTGCGTGAGGAGTCGGTCAACCTCAGTGGTGAAACCTCGCTGGCCGAAGCCATCGACCTGCTCTCGTGTGCCGACGCGGTGGTGTCCAACGATTCCGGCCTGATGCATGTGGCCGCAGCGCTGAACCGCCCGCTGGTGGCCGTCTACGGTTCGACCTCGCCGGGCTTCACGCCACCGCTGGCCGACGCAGTGGAAGTGGTGCGCCTGGGTATCGAGTGCAGCCCGTGCTTTGAGCGTACCTGCCGTTTCGGCCATTACAACTGTATGCGTCTGCTTGAACCGGACGCCGTGATTCAGGCGCTGAGCCGCCTGAACAGCACGCCGGTGGAGGTCGCCTGATTTTGCGGGTACTGCTGATCAAGACTTCTTCGCTGGGCGATGTGATCCATGCCTTGCCCGCACTGACCGATGCGCAGCGAGCGCTGCCCGGCATCCGCTTTGACTGGGTAGTGGAAGAGGGTTTCGCCGAAATTCCCGCCTGGCACCCGGCGGTCGACAAGGTGATCCCGGTGGCGATCCGCCGCTGGCGCAAGCACCTTTGGCAGACCTTCAGGTCGGGGGAGTGGCGGCGCTTCAAACAGCAGGTGCGCGAACAGCGCTACGATCTGGTGATTGATGCTCAGGGCTTGTTCAAAAGTGCCTGGCTGACACGTTATGTCGATGCGCCGGTGGCGGGGCTGGACCGCGACTCGGCACGCGAACCGGTCGCCAGTCGCTTTTATGACCGCGCTTTTGCAGTGCCACGCGGGCAGCATGCGGTCGAACGACTGCGTCAGTTGTTCGCTCAGGCATTGGGTTATCCACAGCCGTCCGGTATGGGCGACTACGGCCTCAAGCCGCTGGCGACTCTGGATGACACGTTGCAGGCTCCGTTCGTGCTGTTCCTGCATGGCACAACCTGGGACACCAAGCACTGGCCCGAGTTGTACTGGCGACAACTGGCCGAACTGATGGCGGCTCGCGGCTTGCAGGTGCAATTGCCATGGGGCAACCCGGCAGAAAAGGCACGCGCCGAGCGCATTGCCGACGGTCTGGACAGCGCACACGTGCTGCCGAAATTGAATCTGGCGGGTGTAGCGCGGGTATTGGCCAGCGCACAGGCCTGCGTTGCGGTGGATACCGGAATCGGACACCTGGCCGCCGCACTGGACGTGCCGACCATTTCCCTGTTCGGCCCGACCAACCCGGGCCTGACCGGAGCGTATGGCAAGTCGCAGGTGCATCTGGCCAGCGACTATCCGGGCTGCACACCTTGCCTGCAAAAGAAATGCACGTACCAACCGACCGCCGATGATCAGCGCCGGTTCGACCTTAAACGCGAGTGGCCGATGTGCTTCACTCGTTTGAATCCCGAGCGAGTAGCGAGCCAACTGGGCGCGCTGTTGCTGGCAAAGGAACCTGGCTGATGCAACTGGCTTTTGTACTCTACAAATACTTTCCGTTTGGCGGCCTGCAACGCGATTTCATGCGCATTGCGCTGGAGTGCCAGCAGCGCGGCCACCAGATCCGCGTCTACACCCTGATCTGGGAAGGCGATGTGCCGCCCGGTTTTGAAGTGCTGGTAGCGCCGGTCAAGGCGTTCTTCAATCATCGACGCAATGAAAAGCTCACGGCGTGGATGGAAGCAGACCTGGCCAGGCGCCCGGTGGACCGTCTGATCGGTTTCAACAAGATGCCCGGTCTGGATGTGTATTACGCCGCCGACGGCTGCTTCGAGGACAAGGCGCAGAACCTGCGCAGCCCGCTGTATCGCAAGTGGGGCCGTTATCGCCACTTTGCTGACTACGAGCGCGCGGTGTTTGCTAAAGACTCGAAAACTCAGGTGTTGATGATTTCCGAAGTACAGCAGCCGCTGTTCATCAAGCATTACGACACCCCGCCGTCGCGCTTTCATTTGTTGCCACCGGGCATTTCCCAGGATCGCCGCGCACCGCCGGACGCACCAGACATCCGTGCTGGCTTTCGCAAGGAATTCGGGCTTGCCGACGAAGACCTGTTATTGGTGCAGATCGGCTCCGGTTTCAAGACAAAGGGCGTCGATCGCAGCCTGAAGGCGCTGGCGGCGTTGCCTGCCGAGCTCAAAAAGCGTACCCGCCTGTTTGTAATCGGCCAGGACGACCCCAAAGTATTCCAGTTGCAAAGCGCGGCGCTGGGCCTGGGCGACCAGGTGACGTTCATGAAAGGGCGCAGCGATATTCCGCGTTTTCTGCTGGGCGCCGACCTGCTGATTCATCCGGCTTACAACGAGAATACTGGCACCGTATTGCTTGAAGCACTGGTCGCCGGTTTGCCGGTTCTGGTCAGTGCAGTCTGCGGGTACGCCCATTACATAGCCGAAGCTGACTGTGGGCGGGTTCTGGACGAGCCGTTCGATCAGGTGCAACTCAATCGCTACCTGTCGGACATGCTTGAGGATGATGACGCGCGCAGCGCCTGGGGTCGCAATGGCCTGGCCTTTGCTGACACAGCGGACCTTTACAGCATGCCGCAACACGCTGCGGATGTGATTCTGGCGGAGCACTATTGATGAAGCTGTTCCTGGCTGAACCGTTCAAGAGCCTGTGGGCCGGACGCGATGCGTTCGTCGAGGTAGAGGGCCTGAGCGGCGAGGTCTACCGCGAGCTTGAAGGACGCCGCACGCTGCGCACCGAGGTCGACGGGCGTGGTTATTTCGTCAAGATCCACCGTGGTATCGGCTGGGGTGAAATCGCCAAGAACCTGGCAACTGCCAAGTTGCCAGTGCTGGGCGCTGGCAAGGAGTGGGACGCCATCGAGCGTCTGCATGAAGTCGGCGTCCCGACCATGACGGCCGTGGCCTATGGTGAACGTGGCAGCAACCCTGCCGCGCAGCATTCGTTTATTGTCACTGAAGAGCTGGCCCCGACTACCAGCCTGGAAGACGTCAGTATCAACTGGCGCAACGAGCCGCCGGAGCCCCGTCTGAAAAGAGCGTTTATCGCCGAAGTTGCCCGTTTGGTCGGTATGATGCACCGCGCCGGCGTGAACCATCGCGACTGTTACATCTGTCATTTTCTGTTGCACACCGACACACCGGTCACCGCTGACGATTTCAGATTGTCGGTCATCGACCTGCACCGTGCCCAGACGCGTCGGGCAATAACACCACGCTGGCGCAACAAGGACCTGGCCGCGCTGTACTTTTCAGCGCTGGACATTGGTCTCACGCGACGCGACAAGCTGCGTTTTCTCAAGGGTTATTTCCAGAAACCGCTGCGCGAAATACTGCTCAAGGAGGCGCCGCTGCTGACTTGGCTGGAGAAGAAGGCCGAGAAGCTTTATCAGCGCAAAGTGCGCTACGGGGATGCACTCTGATGGCGGGCTGGAAGCTTGAGCCCGAGTACGCTTTTCTGCAGCAGGATTTCGGCAGTCTGGATTCCGTGTTTGCCTTGCAAGGCCAGCAGTTGACCCGCGACCCGCTGTCCGACGTCATCCGCGTCGAGCGTGCCGGGGTTTACTACTACGTCAAACGCTACGTAGGTGCGGGCAAAGGCCTGCGCCGTTACATCGGCAAGCCCAGGGTCAAGTCCGAGTGGCAGAACCTCAAGCGTTTTGCCAAATGGGGCATTCCCACGGCAGAAGTGGTGGCCTGGGGGCTGGAGCGCAACGGCGCAGCGTATGATCGCGGCGCACTGATCACTCGCGGCTTGCCCAATACCGAAGACTTGTCTGCGCTGGCGCAACGCAAGGATCCGCGACTGGCCGACCAGCAATGGGTCGACGCTGTAAGTCACCAGCTGGCTGCCTGTACCCGGACCATGCACGACAACCATTTCACACATAATGATTTGAAATGGCGCAACCTGTTGGTTGATGACGAAGGTCGGCTGTTTTTCATCGATTGCCCTAATGGCGCATTCTGGTGGAGCTTCATGCTGCGCTATCGGATCACCAAGGATCTGGCGTGCCTGGACAAGGTCGCGAAGTATCACTTGTCGGCCACCCAGCGCCTGCGCTTCTACCTGCAGTACCGTCAGCGAACGCGGTTGAACGCCTCCGACAAAAAACGTATCCGACATATCGTCAGCTTTTTCGAGGGCCGTGAATGAGCGTTTTTATTGCCAGTGCCGACCTGCCGTTACTGGCGCGTCACAACCTGGCTGATTTTGAATCGCTTTGGAACATCAGGCTCGATGCGGTCGACGAGCCCAATACCGGGCGCGGCGGCTGGAGCAGTGTGTTCCGCCTCGACCTGGAGGGTCAGGGTTTTTACCTCAAGCGCCAGAGCAATTACCTGACTCGCACGTTGCATCATCCGTTTGGCGAGCCGTCCTTCTCTCGTGAGTTTCGTAATATCAGTCGCTATCGCAAGCTGGGCATTCCCGCGCTGCAAGCGGTGTTTTATGGCGAGCGCAAGGTCGACGGGGAGCGCCGGGCGATCCTCATGACGCGTGCGCTGGACGGCTGGACCGATCTCGACGAACTGTTGCAGCAGTGGAACCAGATGGAGAGCGTGCAGCGTCTGGCGGTACTTCACGCCTGCGGCCAATTGGCCCGCACACTGCACGGTGCCGGGCAGGTTCATGGCTGCTTTTATCCCAAGCATATTTTTCTGCAGGCGGTGGGAAAGGGCTATCAGGCGCAACTGATCGACCTGGAGAAAACCCGTCCGGTGATCTTCGGCAAGCGTGATCTTGCCCGTGACCTGGAACCGCTGCTGCGCCGTGCGCCGATGTGGCATGAAGCCGAGCGCCGCGAGCTGTTGGCGGCATACCTGCAAGCCACTCCGGACAGCTTGCTGGTCGATGCCTGGAATGCGCGTTTGGGCAAGCGCAGCGCTCACAAACGAGACCTTCAACACCGCGATGATAAAGAGACCCGTTGATGCGCTTGTCTGAACTCAAGAATGCCGGACGTACCCCCGAGTTGCCGATGAGTCTGACGCTGGCCGATGCTGCCGGTTCGGCTGAACTGCAATTGTTGACCCTGCTGCGCGTATTGCCGGGGCAGCGCTATGTGGGCGCAGGCGTTTGGCGAGGCCGAACGGTGCTGGCAAAACTGCTGGTGGGCGACAAGGCGGCCCGGCACTTTCAGCGTGAGCTGGCCGGGGTGCGTCTGCTTGCCGAACAGGGGCTGACCACTCCGCTGCTGCTGGCCGACGGTTTGCAGGATGGCGAGGGTGGCTGGCTGTTGTTCGAGTTTCTGGAGCAGGCGTCAAGCCTGGGCGATGCCTGGAATGCTGTCCAGGACCTGCCACCGCTGGCGGATGAGCAGCAAGCCGTGCTCGGCGAGGCGCTGAGCGCCATCGCTCAACAGCACGCCAAAGGCTTGTGGCAGGAAGATCTGCATCTGGACAATCTGCTGCGCCACCAAGGCCGGCTGTACCTGATTGATGGTGCCGGCATTCGCGCCGAGCAGGCCGGCAAACCGTTGTCCCGGCAAAAGGTGCTGGAAAACCTCGGCGTGTTCTTCGCCCAGTTGCCCAGGTCTTTCGAGCCCTTCACTGAAGAGTTGCTGGTGCATTACCTGTTGAGCAACGCCGAACATGGTTTGCCGATGGAGGCGCTGCAAAAGCAGATCGACAAGGTTCGCAGCTGGCGGCTCAAGGACTTCATGGGCAAGACCGTGCGCGATTGCAGTCTGTTCAGCGTCGAGGACAGCGCTTCGGTGTTCCGTGCTGTTCGTCGCGAGGAAGAACCCGCGATGCTGCCGGTACTTGATCAGGCTGATGCCCTGCTCGACAAGGGGCATCTGTACAAGACCGGTGGCGCTGCGAGCGTAGGCCGTGTCGAAATCAGTGGTCGTACGCTGGTCATCAAGCGTTACAACATCAAGAATTTCAGTCACTGGCTCAAGCGCTTCTGGCGTCCCAGCCGGGCCTGGCATTCATGGCGCGAAGGTAACCGCCTGATGTTTCTCGGCATCGCCACGCCAAAACCGCTGGCAGTTCAGGAAAAGCGTTTTCTCGGCTTGCGCAGCAAAGCCTGGCTGGTGACCGAGTTTATCGAGGGACCGGACATCATCGAGCGCTTCGCTCCCCATGTGGCAACCGGTGATGCACCAGAGGCCGAACTGCTGGCGCTGGACACGCTGTTCGCACAGCTTATCCAGGCGCGTATCAGTCATGGTGATTTCAAGGGGCATAACCTGTTCTGGCACACCGATCGCTGGGCGATGATCGACCTGGATGCCATGCAGCAGCACAGTTCTCAATCGTCCTTTGCAGCAGCCTACGCGCGTGACCGGGCGCGGTTTATGCGCAACTGGCCGGTGCAGAGTGCGCTGCACCAGATACTGGAGCAGCGCTTGCCGAAGATCACGCCAGACTGAGCCTGGCCTCTCAGGCAATGCGGGTGAGGTTCATCGCCTCGAGGGCCGTCACCAGCGCGTCCATGTCGTCGAAGGGTTTGAGGTGGATACGCGGCCAACGCACACGCTCCAGATACAGTTTGCCCTCGGCATTGCGCTGCACCGGTGTGCGATGAATCCATGTGTCACGAGCACGATGGACGATGGTCTGCAAATCGCCTTCGCCCTGTTGCACCAGAAACATTCCCGGCTTGAAGAGGCGTTGGTCAATGCTTAAGAGCCTGGCTGACTCTGGGCGCGACACTTCCATAGCCACTCGGTAATCGCCCTTGATGTAGACCTGTTCATTGGTTATGCCTCCCGTAACAAGCTCTCCCGGATCCGGTACTACGCCGGTCGATTTCCCTGGTGCCACATCGATAACCCGCAGACCGATCCCTCCTTGCAGTTCTGCAATACCGGGTACCACGCCCTGGTAGGTATTGGAATGGCTGTTGCCCACCAGCGCGATCCATTTGTGGGAACCCATCACGTCCTGATGCCTGCGGATTGTGCGCGACGCAAAGTAATTCATCATCTGCTGGCGGGTGATGGACTCTTCCCTGGCAATACCTTTGAGGTGATAGCTGCTTGCGCAGTCGATAGCGCGGACCTCCAGGCCGTACTGCCGCGCCTTGATGATCAGTTGTTCGAAGTTATAGACCTTGTCCGGGTCGGTGTGATGCCCACGGTCCAGGATTTTCAGGTCATGCAGCAACGTTTTGCTCATCTGGCCGGTTTCGAAGAAACGATCCAGGTCCGCCTGATGCAGGTCGGTCAGCAGGTGCTCCATGTACAACGTCTTGACGTTTTGCCGCGCCAGCAATGGCAGGTTGTCGATGATCAGTTTCTTGCTCGAAACAGAAAAATGCGACTCGCCGATAACGATGCCTTCCGTGTGACGGTACAGGGTTTCAAGCAGCCCCGCCGTGCTCGTCTGTGGCTCGATGGCTGGCAATGTCGGGCGAGGTGGCAGTTGGGCTGATCTGATCGTGGCGGCGTCCTTTTGCAGATTTTTGCGGCGCTGGGCGAACGTATTGCGAACAGTGTCGAGTTTTGTGTCTTCAAAGAAATACTCCATGTCGAGCCCTTTCCTTTCGAAGTTCGCCAATGTATGAAGCGTCGTTCTGGTATCAAGCGGCATCTCATAGGTCGCGTCGGCCAAGGATTGCTGGATCGCTGTCATCGGGCTGTCGGCAGTCCACTCTTCGGGTGGTACGCGTAGCCAGGTAGTGTTTTCGCCGTGGACAAACCCGTACTGGCCCGCCCAATGCTCGCCCTCGGCAACGGAGCCCCTCAGCTCGCGGATCAGCATGTCATCCACAGGGGTGGCGGGGGGCAGCGGAACGCCCGGCAGTGCAGGGTCGGCAAACGCAATGGTGAAGTCACAGCGAGTCGGCGTGTTTTGATGCGGCCCGTTGGTACCTTCACTTATGCGGGTCGGGCGTCCTGCCGGTATGTCCTGAACATGCACACTGACGACTCCTTGCATCTCGGCAATGCCGGGCGCCTGATCATGCGTCGTGGCAAGTTTCTGGTCGAGCAGTGCGACCCAGCGTTTGGAAGAGCCGGGTGCGATGTCCTGGCTGATGAGCCTGTGCCCGAAGAAGTTGCTCATTTTGCTGGCCGCTGCCGGATCATCAGCGGCGGCCAGCACCGAATGGCCGAAAAACGGGTAGCTTATCGACGAGCTGAACGGGCGCACTTCGATGCCGTGACGGTGGGCTTCCTTGATCAGGTGGTAGTAGTCGTATTCGCTGCTCGAGTTGTTCAAGGCGCCGCGATTGACGTCGTGCAGGTAGTACTTGAGCTCATGAGAGCCAGAGCGACTCTTTTTGCCCAGATGGCGATATCTGTTTAGTTTAAGCAGGTGTTTGTCGGTGAGCAGGTGTTCGATGTACAGGACCTCGACACGCTGTTCTGCCAGCAAAGGCATGTTAAGCAGGAGCAGGCGCTTGCTGGCTACCGACTTTGGGGCCTCGCTGAAAACCAACCCGTTGCTGTGCGTGAAGATGTGCTCGATCAGCGTCTCGACTCTACCGGGCAGGCCATAAGCGGGCAGTGTCGGCCTGGGCGGCGGAGAAAATCGGGCAAAAAATGCCTGAGCGTCCTGGTAGAGCTTTTCCCGAAACGCTGTAAAGGTCTGGCGTATTTCCGTGAAATAGGTCTCGAAATAGATTTCCAGACCTGCGCCGGTCGGGTCAAAGACTTCCTTGCTGATGACGATGTCCAGATGCGCTCTCATGGTGCTTGGCATCTCATAGTCGATCAACGTGTTGAGCGAGCCTGCGGCGGCATCTTCAGGCAGTGGCCTATAGTTCCCCGGACCGTCCAGCCCGCCGCCGCGCAAGCGCCGGTCGACGACCAGCCACTGGCCCTGTTCATTCAGGCGAACCGGCTGTTTGCCGAAGAATGCGAATGGATTGGCCGGATCGATGATCTGCCAGCAGCGCAGATGCGCATCGTATTGAACCTGAAAGGTGTTGCCTGACAACCTGATGTAATTTTTTCCGTTGAGTGCGTACACGCCTTTCGCGTGGCCGTCGGTGATACGTGGCACGTTATCCAGCGAAACGTCGACTGCCAGGTCGGTGCGCAGCCCGGAAGGCGCGCGCGCCAAGGCGTTGGGCGGTGGCAGGAGTGGCTGCCAGGCACCAGCGGCTTCTCGCAGGGCGAACTGACCGGTTGCCATCGGGGGCGCCGAGGCGACGTGGGGTGCATGGAAAACTGCAGCGTGACCATGGGCGTTGGGCTTGCCGATCAGAAAAACCTGCTCCTGCAGTTCAACCGGGTACAGGTCCTCGTAACGCGGCAGCGAGGACTGGCGCTGGAACGAGCGCAGGACCGGCGCTGATTGATGACCGTGCTCAAGCTGATGCAATACGCCGCCGAAGCCCTTAATGCCAACCAACAAGTCGCTGCCTGCGCCGATGCCGTTGAAGAGTGCCGAGAGCATGTATGTTGCAGCGCGTTGCTGGTCGCCTTCAGTCAAGGCGGCAACTGCCTGCCCGCTGTCATGCAATGAAAGCAGGCTGCCAACCGCAAAGCTTGCCGGTGGGAACGGCAGGGTCAAGGCGGTAGCAATTATCTCGACGCTGACCCGGATCAGCCGGACGAGCATGTCGTTGCGGCCGGTGGTGGTCTCTTCCACATCACGCAACCTGCGCTCCAGCGGCCTGTTGAAACAGGTATCGGCGAAGTCTGAAATGAATGCCTTGGGAATGACCGGAGGTTTGTTGGCCTTACCCTGCTGCATGTCGCGGAGCAAGAACGACAAGGTTCGGCGCGTCTTGATCCGGCAGCGATCCTTGTAGTAATCGATCATGCCTTCGCTAACGAGCGAGCGCACAAAGTCGCTGAACAGACGAAACTCGATACCGTCAGGCGCCTGTGGCGTGTAGAGCAGCGCAGCATGGCGAGTCTGTGTCGGCAGGATCACCAGGCAGCCCTGCACGGTTTCGACGTGGGTGAGCAGCGTGCTGGGGATGACCAGTTGATCGACGCCGGTCAGCCCCGAGGCGATAAACGGTTTGTCCACATGCACTTGCAGCGGGTAGAGGGGATATCGCTCGCGGGAGGCGGTGTCGTCAAGGTGGGCGTTATCCAGAGATTGTTTCAACCACGCATAGTGCGCTGCTTCGATATGACCTTTCAGCACGCTGCGCAATGCCGCTGCCTGCATCTGCAGTTGCGTGATCATCACGCTGAACTGGCGACGATAGGCATAGCCTTCGCTTTCGCTGTTCAGCAGGGTGTTTCTGATCAAGGCAATGTACTCGTCCGCCAGCCACTGACCGCGCACCGAACCTGCAACGGCAGCAGCTGACAGCGCGCTCACGTCGATGCCTTCCGGGCCGCTGAACGTCGCGTTGGTTGCTGCGGAAGCACGCAAGGGGTCAATGCTGTCGTCATAGCCATTGAGCAGCATGTCGGTGTAGGTCAGTGTTTCGCGCTCGGTAGTAATTACGATCAGGTCGGGGTCTACCGTGCCGGCTGGTACGTTCAGCAGCTTGCCGATTTGCTGGCTGGCACGTTGGTGTACGTAATCCTGGAATGGCTTGACTCCCGTGTGTGGCTGCGCCTGATAGTTGTCGAGCGCTCCGCCAATGGCCTGTTCAAGGGCCAACAGTTCCCGGCGCTGGGCGCGACTGGCGCGCAGGTACCAGTCCGGCGTATGCTTGGCCTGTTCGGAAAGCAATATGCGGGTCTGTTCGTCGGTAAAGCGGCGCAAGGCCGACTCGCAGTCCGCATGATCAATAAACTGAATGAAGTCTTTCGAAGGCTGGGGTTTGAGTGCCAGTGCCGTCAGTTGCTCTGCCAGTGCCGCACGGGCATCCACTTCCACCTGATCGAGCAGGTAGTTGACCATTGATGGCGAAGCAGTCCAGCCGACCACCTCGTGCAGCAGTTGGGTTTCAGTGTCGAAGGCTTTGAAGTACTGCTGCCCGGGTGCATCGGTGGCGACCATGATCAGCCGCTGCGTACGCCCCTCGGCACCCTGCTTGCGAAACACCAGCAATCTGGCCATCACGTTGCGGTTGTTGAGTTTGATCTGTTGTACACGCAATGCTGGATCGGATGCGCGCGCTGCCGGGCCGGTCAGTGCCGCGACCATGGCGAAATCACCGGGCTGGATATGCCCCTGCATCTTCGCCGCCCAACCCTGCGCGGTCAGTCGGGTTCGCGCCAGTGCGCAGAGCATTTGCCGGTTGTGCTCTTGCTGGTAAGCCTTGCGTTGAAACTCGCCAAACTCCGCCCGCAGATCGAGCTCATCGATCACTCCGGCAAGGTAAGCCGGATTCAATGCCGAGCAGGCTGCATCAAGCGGTTTGCCATCAAGAGTGATAACGGTGTGATCGATAAAGTCCGAGCCTGCACTCTCGTCTTCCGGGTGCAGGCCATAGAGTGCCAGCTCGACCAGTGAGCATGTCACGCGGTAGGTCTCGCTCGTGGATGGCAGCGTGCGCCGCGTGTCGATGGTCAATGCGCGTGGGTCCAGGTCATGGCCCAGGTCATCGGCCAGCCGGGTGCGCAAACGTGCTTCGGCAAAATGTTCTGGAGAGGCCGCGATGCCCAGTACGCTGAGCATCGCTGCATGCGCCTCATCGTAGTGTCGCAAGTGCCAGGCATAGGTCTGCAGGTCGGCTTCGCTGGCTATCTTCATCCAGTCCGGCAGGCTTCGATGATACTGACGTTGCCTGTTGGTCAGTTCGCGCAGTTCGAGCATGTAGGCAGGGCCAAGCAGGCGGCGCATGTCGATGGCTGCCTGAATCAGCGCCTGACGTGTTGCCCGGTCTTCAGTATCAGGTCGTTCGCACGCATGGCGAATGTCATTGCGCTGCTTGTTCAGCAGGCGATCCAGGGCATGCATGAAGGGGGGGGTGGTGACCGGCTGTAGTTGCAGGTCTTCAGCCTTGAATGGCTCAAGGTAAAGGTCGGCGTCCTGGATGATCTTGAAAAGCTGATCTTGATGACGCCTTTCCATCGTGTTCAGAAGAGCATCCTGCAACGTCGCTGTGTTGAGCCAGCGCGTCAGGGTTGCGAGCATCAGGGCCTGCGTGGCAAAGCCCATGATACCGAGCCCGGGTAACATCAGCAGCGTGCGTCCCTGTTCCTCGGATATCGCCAGCGCGCCTGCCATTTCAACGTGTTCGTCATCGTGCAGTTGCACATGCAGCGAGGCGTAAGTGAGCGCCGGGCTTTGATCGGGCGAGTCCGGCAGGCAGACAAGATAGCCACTCTCCAGATCACGCTCGTGAATCCTGACGCTGGCTTCATCACGCAAGGCTCGCTGCAGGGCAGGTACAAGCCGGTCGCGGCGGCTTTCAGCGTTTTTGCCAGGGTCTGTCCAGTAGTCATCGGTCTGTTGCAGCAGGCTGAATATTTCCAGTTCCCGTTCAGAAACATCGGAACCGCCAAGCGCAGTCAACAGCGCTTCGCCCGGGCCAGGCTGGGCCTTCAGCTCGATGGCCAGAAGTGTGCGCAGTTCATCGAGCCTTTTCAGTGCGGCGGAGGCGGCAGGCCAGGTATCGGCAGGTTTCAGTGGTGTAGGCGTTATAGCCAAAGAGGACAGTGTTTGTGTCATGACAGGCGTTCCATTGCGCGCTTCAGGCGCTGAGGTTTGAGCGACGGCCGTCGGGCCGGCGACGATGGGCCTCAATTAATCAGAAGCAACGGGCGTCAGGTCGTAGATAGTTATTGATGCTGAGAAAGAGATGTTTCCTACGCCGTCTGGCGGGCATCCCCGATGACATTTCAGCGCGTCGAGCCAATCCTTGGTCATTACGTTATAATCCCGCCCTTTAGCTGCCCTCAGCCCGCTGTGCGGGGGCACACCTTTTCTCGGGCGCAATGCGCCTGCATGCAGACTAAAGAGGCTAGACCCTAGTGGCATTGACGATCCTTGGCCTGTCCGGCGCCCTTAGCCATGATCCTTCCGCAGCGCTTTATATCGACGGCAAGCTGATAGCAGCGGCTGAAGAAGAGCGCTTCGTTCGTGACAAACACGCGAAGAACCGCATGCCCTACGAGTCGGCGAAGTTCTGTCTGGAACAGGCAGGCATCAAGCCTTCGGACGTCGACGTGGTTGCAATTCCGTTCGCCCCCATCAGCCTGTTCGGCAAGGCCCGCTGGCACTACGCCAAGCGCTACTGGTACGCGCCGGATCGCGCCCTTGATGCGTTGCTGATGGGCAACCGCCGCTATAAGCGCTACCGCAACAAGATCGTCTGGTGCCTCGAGCAACTGGGCTTCGATCCGAAAAAGATCAAGATCGAGCCGGTCGAGCATCACCTGGCCCACGCATCCAGCGCCTACCACTGCTCCGGTTTCACCGAGAAAACCGCGATCATGGGCATCGACGGCAAGGGTGAGTACGCCACGACCTTCTTCGGCTATGGCGAAAACGGCAAGATCCACAAGATCAAGGAATTCTTCGATCCGGACTCGCTGGGCGGCCTGTATGGCGCTATCACCGAATTCCTCGGTTTCGAGATGCTCGACGGCGAATTCAAGGTGATGGGCATGGCACCGTACGGCGATGCCAGCAAGTATGATTTTTCGCGTCTGGCCACGTTCGAGAACGGCGAGCTGATCATCAATACCGAGCTGGCCAATGTCATTGGCCTGCGTCGCTATAAAGAGAACGGCAAGGGCTTCTACTTCTCGCCGAAGCTGATCGAGTGGCTCGGCCCGAAACGCGTTGGCGACGTAGCCGACGAGCCCTACATTCACTATGCCGCGAGCATGCAGGCACTGTTCGAAAAGCTCGCGTTGCAGATGATGGATCACTACCTGGGTGACATCCTCAAGGAGACCGGCAAGATCGCTTTCGCCGGTGGCTGTGCGCTTAACGTCAAACTCAACCAGCGCATCATTGCCCGTCCTGAAGTCAAGGAACTGTTCGTGCAGCCTGCGTCCGGCGATGCCGGTACGGCGGTTGGTGCCGCGGCTTATGTGTCCCACGCTCGCGGTGTGCCGGTCGAGAAGATGGAACACGTCTACCTTGGCCCGGCGTACAGCAACGAAGACGTGATCGCGGCCTGTGCTCGGCACCCGAGCAAGCCGGTCTGGCGTCAGATCGACAATACGCCACAGCGGATTGCCGAAATCATGGTCAAGGGCAACCCGGTTGCCTGGTTCCAGGGACGCATGGAGTTCGGTCCGCGTGCGCTGGGTGGTCGCTCGATCATCGGTTGCCCGAGCGTTACCGGGGTAGCCGACCGTATCAACCATCAGATCAAGTTCCGCGAGCGCTGGAGGCCTTTCTGCCCGTCGATGCTCGACACCGTCGCGCCGCAGATGATCAAGATCGATCACCCGGCACCGTTCATGACCTTCACCTTCGAAGTGGCGGAAGAGTGGAAAACCCGTGTTCCGGAAGTCGTCCATGAAGACGGCACTTCCCGTGCCCAGGTGCTCAAGCGCGAATACAACCCGCGCTACTACGACATGATGAAGGCGCTGGAAGAACTGACCGGCAATGGCGTTTCCCTGAACACCTCGCTCAACCGCCGTGGCGAACCGATGATCTGCTCGCCGACCGATGCGCTGAACATGTTCTTCGGCTCGGACCTCGAGTACCTGATCATGGAAGACATCCTGGTGGTCAAAGAGGGCGTCGAGGCTTATGACACGCTCGGCTGAACGTCACGTACTGCAGTTCTGTCACGGCTATGATGGGCCGTTTCTGGACTGCGCACGGCAATACGCCAGTCTGTTTGCCGGCAAGGGCTATCGGGTGACGACGGTGTTTCTGACCGGCGCCGCCGACCCCGACGTAGTCGCCGACTGCGGCTCGGACGAAGTGCTGTTCATGGAATACAGCTCCAGCGCCATTCGTGGCCTGAAGCTGGGTGCCATCCGTGACCTGCGCAAAATTGCCGCGACGCGCTCGTTCAGCTTTTGCATCGCGCACCGCTTCAAGCCGGTGTACATCGCCCTGTTGGCGACGAAGTTACCGGTGATCGGTGTGCATCATGCGTTCGGCGATTACCACCGGCGCAGTCGCAAGCTGTTCGCCAACCTGTTTCGCAAGCGCCTGAGCCTACTCGGTGTTTCCGATGCGGTCCGCGACGACATGCGCAGCAGCCTGCCCAAGTGGCCGGCCGAGCGCATTCAGACGTTGTACAACCGGATCGACGTCGAGCAACTGCAGGGCAGTCAGTTTTCCGCTGAAGATGCCCGCGCAGAGCTGGGTCTGTCTGCCTCGGCCTGGATCGTCGCCAACGTCGGTCGCCTGCATCCGGACAAGGATCAGGCCACGCTGTTGCGCGGCTTTGCCGAAGCGCTGCCCAATCTTCCCGAGAACAGCCAGCTGGTGATTCTCGGCAAGGGCCGCCTGGAAGAAAACCTCAAGGCGCTTGCGCTGGAGCTGGGCATTGGTCCGCACGTGCTGTTTCTTGGGCAGGTGCCTGACGCCCGCCGCTACTTCAAGGCGTTCGATGTATTCGCCCTGAGCTCTGACCACGAGCCGTTCGGTATGGTCCTTCTGGAGGCGATGGTGGCCGGTGTGCCACTGGTTGCAACGTCCTGCGGCGGCGCGAAGGAAGTGGTCGAAGACGTGGGTCTGCTGTTCCCGCTGGGTGATGTTCACAGCCTGGCGCACGGCCTGGTACACATGGCCGGTCTTGACGCCGAGCAGCGTCAGGACTGCGCCGAGCGCATGTTGCTGCGTTTGCGCGAACGCTTTTCCGATCATGCTGTGCGCGATATCTTCTGGCGGCTGCCGCAAGTCTCCAGCCTGACGGCGGGGGCCTGATGCTCAATCGATTCAAAGGCTGGCGCGAGCGTGGCTGGGTGCAGATCGACGCGGCTGCTTACGAGCAGGCATGGCAACGGTTGGGTGGCAGCGTAGCCACTCATCCGCTGGTCGTTGCGCGCCTGTCGGAATTTTCCGGTATTGCTGTGCGTTATCTGGCCTGGGAGCAGGGCGGCGAAGTAAAGGCAGCGATTGCCACCTGGGGGCGTTCGCTGGCGCTGTCCAAGGACGAACTCAAGCGTCACGGCAAGAAAGGCCTGTTCGATCTGGGCAACGCCGAACTGATTTTGCCGGTGGCCGACGATATTCAGGTCCCGGTCCGCCATCGTGCCCGCTATGTGTCTGCGCTCAACGAGGGCCGCATCAGCACCTTCAGGCCGCAGACCGAATCGCTGGCGATGGCGCGTACGCCCGAAGAACTGTCCAAGAAATTTCGTTACAACCAGCGTCGTGAACTTCGCTTGCTGGAGGAGGCTGGCGGTACGGTAAGACCTGTCAGCGAGTTCAGCAGCGCCGAGCTGGCGAGTATGTATTGCGATCTGTTTCAGCGTCGCTGGGGCTTTGAGGCCACCGGTGCCCGGCACAAGGCCGAGGTCATCGAATTGCTGCGTGAACTGCTGATCGGTTCGGTGGTGTTTCTCAACGATGCGCCGATTGCCATTCAACTGGTGTATCGCGTCGAAGCGCCGCAGTGGGTCAGCATCGAGTACGTCAACGGCGGTGTCGATCCCGAAACCCGGGACTTCAGCCCAGGCAGCGTGCTGAGTTTCGTCAATACCCAGTCCGCCTGGGAGAACGCCCGCGCCTTGGGCAAATCACTGCGTTTTTCCTTTGGTCGTGCCGACCGCGAGTACAAGGACCGATGGTGCAACCCCGTTCCGGTGTTCCAGATTTGAGTCGCAAGCAACAGTTGCTCAAGCGCCATCGCCGTAACAAGCGGCTGGCGTTACTGGGTGGCCTGCTGCTGTTGATTGCCATCGGCGTGTTGACGGTCTGGTGGCTGGTGCCGCTCGTGGCTGTTTGCGCATGGGTCGCCCATGAAGCCTGGTTTGCCGATCATCTGTTTTATTCACCCACCGACGACTATCAGTACAGTTTTCCGGCCGACAGCGAAGTACCAGGCGTCCGCCTGGACGGTGGCACGTTGCTGATCGACCCCGCCGTGCAACTGAACGGCGACGAAACATTGATACTGGCACTGACAGTAAAAAGCACCTGGCTGGGACGTTTTCTCGACCCGGTGGTGGAGTTGCAGGGGCAGGCCTTGAGTGACCGGCAGGCCTTCGAGCGTGGCGTTTGCGGCGTGCGTTATCTGAACCTGACCGGTCTTGGCGAGCCGCTGGCTGCGGGTGCCCTGCAACTGCGCGGACGTTTCTGTCGTCTTGCCGGTACGCCGCGCCTCTGGCTGTTTCGTCAGGCGGATGCGCGAAAGCAGCGTGTCATGGTCATCGCGCCGCATGCCGACGATGCCGAGCTCGCCGCGTTCGGGCTTTACAGCCAGGCCGAGGAAGCCTGGATTGTCACGCTGACCGCCGGTGAGATCGAGGCTGAACATTATCGCCAGATGGGCATGCAGCGCGCCGAAGCTGCGCGCATGAAGGGCCGCTTGCGGGCCTGGGACAGTATCGCCGTGGCGCGCTGGGGCGGGGTGCCCGAGTCGCAGTGTGTGCAATTGGGCTATTTCTGCCTGCAACTGCCCGCCATGCAGGCTGCGCCGGATACGCCGGTCGCCTCGCGTGAGGCGGATCTGACCGATACGCGGTTGTTTCGCCAGTTCAATACGCTGCCATTGCCCGGCGATGACGGCCTGCCAACCTGGAATAACCTGCTCGCCGACCTGCGTGCACTGGTCCTCAAGGCCAGGCCGCAGGTTATTGTCATGCCGCACCCGGCCATCGATCCGCATCCCGACCATATCTGTGCCCAGGCAGCCGTGCGTGAAGCGCTGGCCGGTCTTGAATGGCAGCCAGACGTGGTGCTCGGTTACGCCAACCACTTGCACGACAACGACCGTTGGCCAATGGGCGATGCCTACAGTGGCATCAGCCTGCCGCCGGTATTCGATGCCAGTCTGCCGCTGGTACCGTACAGCCTGCACTTATCGGTTGCGGCCCAACGCGACAAGGCAATGGCGCTGGGTATGATGCATGACCTGTTGCCGCCGATGCCGTTCAAACGCCGTGTGCGCCGTACGTTGCAACGCGTTCTGGCCGGTCGCCACTGGCCGGCCGAAGGCGAAAACGAATTCTTCCGCAAAGCTGTGCGACGACACGAGTTGTTCTGGCGCAGCCGTGACATCTGATTCAGCAGGCGCAGTACTGCAAGGAAAACCATGAAAGTTCTACTTCTGGTCCAGAAAGAGCAGCGTGCGATTCTGGACCGTCTCTATGACGGCATCGCGGCACACTGCGAATGCGATGTGCGCTGGCTGAGTTCCGCGGAGCAACGCAACCTGCGTGGCTATTTCCGCCGCGAAGTGGACGTCAGCCGTTATGACCGGATCGTGTTTTTCCTGCGCTTCAAGCAGGAAGTGCGTCAGGTCGGCTTCATCCGCACGATTCCCAACCTGGTCATCCTTGAACACGATGCCTACCAGAACTACATTCCTTGCAAATACACCGGCAAGTTCAGTGCGCACTATCGCAAGCTGCCTTGGGCGCGGGTGATCTGCTCGGGGTTCATGGTCAGCGAGCGCCTGCGCCAGGAAGGCTTCGACGCGGTGTTCGTGCCCAAGGGCTATGACCAGAGCCTGTTGCAATTGCAGGCGCGTGAGCGTGACATCGAACTGGCGTTCGTGGGCAGCACCAACAGTGTGGCCTACAGCGGCCGCAAGGCGTTGCTGGATGAGTTGGGGCAGGTCGAGAATCTGCTCGTCACGCGTACCAAGTCCGGGGAAGAGTATTGCGACACCCTTAACCGCATCCGCTTTTTCGTCAGTGCCGATGTCGGCATGGGCGAGTACATGATCAAGAATTTCGAGGCCATGGCCTGCGGTTGCGTGCTGCTGGCCTTTGATCAGGGCGCTGAAGAAAATCGCGCGCTGGGCTTTGTCGACATGCACAACATCGTGCTCTATCGCGACATTCCCCAGCTTCGTGAAAAGCTGGCGATGTTGCGCGAGAACACCGTGCTGGCCAGCGAAATATCCTGTAATGGGCAGACTTTGGTCGAAGAACGCTTTACATTCCATGCCCTTGGAAAAGCCATCGTGGACGCAATGCATTCGCCGCTGCGCAGCATGCCGGCGATGAGCTGGCTCGATCGCCTGCGGTCACGGTTGGGATGGTAAGGAATTATGAATATTCAATGATTGGGAACGAATGATGGTATTCAGCGAAAACAGCGACATTACGCTGGTCGTCACCAGTTGTGGTCGATTCGACTTGTTGAAGCGCACCCTGGAAACGTTCGACCGTTTCAATACCGCGCCCATACGCCATGTGCTGATTACCGAAGACTCGGGTGATGCTCAGGTCCAGGCCTGTATTCCAGAACACTGGCGCCCGCATACACGTTTCATCATCAACAGTCCCAAGCTGGGGCAGATGCGCTCTGTCGATGCGGCCTATTCGTTGGTGGAGACATCCTGGGTTTTCCATTGCGAGGATGACTGGGATTTCTACCGCCCGCACTTCATCGAAGAATCAATGACGCTGCTCAAGCACGATCCTCAGGCATTGCAGGTCTGGTTGCGCAGCTACAATCATGATCTGCGTATTCACAGCCCCTATGTTTATCTGAACGAGCGTGAAGTGGTCGAAGGTATCCCGTTTTACAAGCTGGGCTCGCACAAGCCGGAGTGGCAGGGTTTTTCCTTCAATCCCGGGCTGCGCCGCCTGGCTGATTACCAGCAGCATGCACCGTATGCCGAGCATGGTGGCGAGAAGAAACTTTCACAATTATTCGCGTCGCAAAACCGTTACGCTCTGATTCTGGAAAATGATGCCGTATTGCACACCGGGTTCGGTGAGCATGTGGTGGTGCCGCAGGAGCGGCTCGACAAACAGCGTCGCAAGCGTCGTGATCGCGTCAAGCTGATCATCGCTGTGCTTGCTGGTCTGGTAACAGGTTGGTTGCTCAATAATGTCAGTTGACCGAATCACAATCCCCAGCAACAAAGTACAGACGTATTTCACCGTAGCGATTGTTGTCTTCCTGCTGAGTTTCATTCTTAACCCGTCAGCCAAGATCACCAACAATCTGTTTTACGCATTCACCGCCTTGCCGGGCTTGTTCTTCTTGATCAAGTACCGCGGCGCCGGGGTGTTTGCAGAGCCGCTGGGCATAGCCTGGGCTGTATTCATGGCGTGTTTTCTGGTGCCGGCGCTGCAAGCGCAGGAGTTCCAGTATTACAAGCATATTGTCTACGTCAGCCTGTTTGTCTTTGTCGTGGCCGGTATTACGGAAAACGGTTTCTTCCGGCGCGGTTTGTTCGTGCGCGGCATGTTCTGGGCCATCTGCCTGTACATTCTGCTCAGCAGCATTTACAGCTGGGTAACCGGGAAATTCGAGTTCGGTCAGCGTGTGGCCATTCTTCCGGGGCGTATGGAGAATGTGATCTACACCAGCGCATGGCTGGTTTGCAGCCTCGCCCTGGCACTGCCGCTATGGGCCAGAGAGCGGCGCTGGATTGAAGCGGTGTCTGCAGTTCTTGTTACTCTGGTGTTAACGGCTTTCGTCGTCCAGACCCGCACCGCGCTGGTGGGCGCAGCCTTCCTGTTTGCCATCTGCACAGCATATTCGCTTTACCGCTTTCCACTGCGCACTGCCGTGGCCTTGCTGGTGGCGGGCGTTGTGGCTGCCATAGGTTTCTGGCTTGTGAAGGATGAGCAGTGGGTCGCTCTGCTGATGGTCAGAGGTGACTCTTATCGCGTCGAGCTGTTTGAAATCATGACCGGTGAATGGCGTCGCTGCGGCTGGGTGCTGGGTTGTGGTGTCGATTTTTATACCACCCAGACTCTGACGGGCGGTATGCCCATCCAGCATCCACACAACATTTTCGTGTCGCTGGGGCTGTACACCGGCGCGGCTTCGCTGGTGATGTTTCTGGTCGTGATGGCGATGACGCTGTGGAACGCCTTGCGTAACGGTGATGCCTGGGGCCTATATCTGGCCTGCGCGCTGTTGATGCTCAACTTTGACGGTGGCCAGTTGGTCGGTAACCCGGATGAGCTTTGGGTGCTGGTATTGTTACCGGCAACGATGGTGCTGGGCCGTATTGTGCAGGCGCATCGGCTCAGGCAGCAGCAGTAAGATAAAAAATGGCCGCTTCGAAAGCGGCCATTCTTTTAGTGAAAGCGTTACTGAATAGCCTGGACCAGTTCGCTCGTGTCGCACAGGCTCTGAGCGCTCATGTAGCCATCGAGGAAGGCCGGGTTGCCGTTGTCCAGCAGCCACTGGCGATCTTCCTGATAGCGCAACATGTGCTTGAAGTTGCGCAGGCGCAGGCTTTTACGCAATGCGCGGCGATAGGTTTTCATGTCGGCAATGTCGATCAGGCCGAGGCTGCCTTCCGGCGTGAGGATCACGTTGCCAAGATGGGCCGAGCGAAAGTAGATGCCCTTTTCATGCAGCCCGGCAATGAAGCTTCCCAGTTGCCTGCGCAGCTTGTCGTCGGCCACCGCACTGCCCAGCAACTGACGCAGGGTGAAACCAGCCAGCGGATCATAATGCACGGCATCGCGCTCGATCTCGGCGATGCGGCTGACCGAGCGTATGCGCGGGCAGGGAATGCCGCGTTTGATCAGCGTTTCACAGTTGTCTGCGAAGCGTTGGGCATAGGGATACCAGGCTGCCGAGCTGACAAGGCGTTTGCGGCGAAACAATTTCAACATGGAGCCGTCACGCAGACGTAGTACTTTGTCGCCCGTGCCATCGGCTTCAAGCACTTCGGCACCTTGAACCAGATCAAGGTAATGGGCGTGGTCAAGCGCTTGCATCAATACTCCGGTTTTTACGCCCCAAGGGCTACTGGTCGTCATACAGAAGCCGGATTGCAGGCTTCAAGCAGCGGTCAGAAACCCTTGGGAATGGACGAGCCGCCTATGTTACCGCAGCAGGCAGCCGCGAAAACTGCTGTGATACAATTCGGCCTCTTTTTAATACGACGGATTCTCATGACAACCACCGAATCGTCCTCGACTTCCAGCGTGAAAATCTATTTCCGTTTGTTGTCTTATGTGCGTCCGTATGTGGGCATCTTCCTGCTCAGCATCATTGGTTTCGTGATCTTCGCCTCGACCCAGCCAATGCTTGCCGGCATCCTGAAATACTTCGTCGATGGCCTGACCAACCCTGAAGCCGTGCTGTTCCCCAATGTGCCTTATCTGCGTGAGCTGCAACTGTTGCAGGCAGTGCCGTTGCTGATCGTTCTGATCGCCGCATGGCAGGGGCTTGGCTCTTTCCTGGGTAACTACTTCCTGGCCAAGGTGTCTCTTGGGTTGGTCCATGACCTGCGGGTGGAGCTGTTCAACAAGCTGCTGGTACTGCCCAATCGTTACTTCGATACCACCAATTCCGGCCACCTGATTTCGCGTATCACGTTCAACGTCACGATGGTCACCGGTGCCGCCACCGATGCCATCAAAGTGGTGATTCGTGAAGGGCTGACCGTGGTGTTCCTGTTCATCTACCTGTTGATGATGAACTGGAAGCTGACTCTGGTCATGCTCGCCATCCTGCCGCTGATTGCCGTCATGGTCGGCAGTGCAAGCAAGAAATTCCGCAAGCAGAGCAAGAAGATTCAGGTAGCGATGGGCGATGTTACGCACGTTGCCTCGGAAACCATTCAGGGCTATCGCGTGGTACGCAGCTTCGGTGGCGAGTCCTACGAACAGAACCGCTTCGCTCAGGCCAGTGACAGCAACACACGCAAACAACTGCGCATGACCAAAACCGGTGCCATCTATACGCCGATGCTGCAACTGGTGATCTACAGCGCCATGGCGGTGCTGATGTTTCTGGTGCTGTTCCTGCGAGGCGATGCTACCGCGGGCGATCTGGTTGCCTATATCACTGCGGCCGGTCTGCTGCCCAAGCCGATTCGCCAGCTGTCGGAAGTCAGTTCGACGATCCAGAAAGGCGTCGCTGGGGCCGAGAGCATCTTCGAACAACTGGACGTGGAAGAAGAAGTCGATACCGGCACCATCGAGCGTGATCGCGTGACCGGCCACCTTGAGGTGAAGAATCTCAGCTTCTTCTACCCGCAGACCGAGCGTCAGGTGTTGAACGACATCAGTTTCTCCGCAGCGCCTGGGCAGATGATTGCGCTGGTAGGCCGTTCCGGCAGCGGTAAATCGACCCTGGCCAACCTCATACCGCGTTTTTACGGGCACGAGATGGGCAACATCCTGCTTGATGGCGTTGAAATCAATGATTACCGCCTGCGCAACCTGCGCAGGCACATAGCCCAGGTCAACCAGAACGTCACGCTGTTCAACGACACGATCGCCAACAACATTGCCTATGGCGATCTGGCAGGTGCTCCGCGTGCCGACATCGAAGCGGCGGCCGCCGATGCCTATGCCAAAGAGTTCATCGACCAGTTGCCGCAGGGGTTCGATACTCAGGTGGGCGAAAACGGCGTGCTGCTGTCCGGTGGTCAGCGGCAGCGTCTGGCCATTGCTCGCGCACTGCTTAAAAACGCACCGCTGCTGATCCTCGACGAAGCCACGTCGGCGCTGGACACCGAGTCCGAACGCCACATTCAGGCGGCGCTGGATCACGTCATGAAGGGCCGTACCACGCTGGTTATCGCTCACCGCCTTTCGACCATCGAAAAGGCTGACATGATTCTGGTCATGGACGCCGGGCAGATCGTCGAGCGCGGTACGCATACCGAGTTGTTGGCACAGAACGGCTATTACGCCCGTCTGCATGCCATGGGGCTGGACGAGCCGTCACCTGTCGGCGCAGTCTGATTTCGCTCTCACCGGGCGGGCCGCTTTGGCCTGCCTGCCTTCGGGCGGTGTGATTCAACAGCCTGTCGGTTATAAACCCCTGTGCTAAGATTCCGCCCCTGTCCATTTTTCAAGTACGGGTTGTTCCATGAAGCTATACATGCCGCGCTTTGATCAGGCCCCTGTCCTGGTGGTTGGCGATGTCATGCTCGACAGATACTGGCATGGTGGTACCTCGCGTATTTCCCCTGAGGCGCCGGTGCCTGTGGTCAAGGTCGATCAGATCGAAGACCGCCCGGGCGGCGCTGCCAACGTGGCCTTGAACATCGCTGCGCTGGGTGCACCGGCTTCGCTGGTCGGTGTGACGGGTGACGACGAGGCCGCAGAAAGTCTGGCCAACAGCCTGAAAGCAGCGGGTGTGCTGGCGCGTTTTCAGCGCATTGCCAATCAGCCCACTATTGTCAAGCTGCGCGTTATCAGTCGCCATCAGCAGTTACTGCGTATCGACTTCGAAGAACCGTTCAACACTGACCCGCTGGCACTGAGTGCAGAGGTCTACAGCCTGCTCGATGGCATCAAGGTGCTGGTCCTGTCCGATTACGGCAAGGGCGCGCTGAGAAACCATCAGGCACTGATTCAGGCTGCCCGCAAACGCGGTATCCCGGTGTTGGCTGATCCCAAGGGCAAGGATTTCACGATTTATCGCGGTGCCAGCCTGATTACGCCGAACCTTAGCGAATTCGAAGCGATCGTCGGGCATTGTGAAGACGAGGCACAGCTGGTCACCAAAGGCGCGCAGCTGATGCAGGAGCTTGACCTGGGCGCTCTGCTGGTGACCCGTGGTGAACATGGCATGACCCTGCTGCGTCCTGATCAGCAGGCGCTGCATCTGCCAGCCCGCGCTCGCGAAGTGTTCGATGTGACCGGCGCCGGTGACACGGTAATTTCCACTCTCGCAGCAGCGATTGCTGCGGGCGAGGAACTGCCGCATGCGGTGGCGCTGGCCAATCTGGCAGCAGGCATTGTGGTCGGCAAGCTGGGTACAGCAGCCATCAGCGCCCCGGAACTGCGCCGCGCCATTCAGCGTGAAGAAGGTTCCGAGCGCGGCGTGCTGGGGCTGGAGCAACTATTGCTGGCGGTCGATGATGCGCGCGCGCACAAAGAGAAAATCGTCTTCACCAATGGCTGCTTCGACATCCTCCACGCAGGTCATGTGACCTACCTGGAGCAGGCGCGCGCGCAGGGTGATCGTCTGATCGTTGCCGTCAACGATGATGCGTCTGTCAGCCGCCTGAAAGGGCCGGGCCGTCCGATCAACAGTGTCGACCGGCGTATGGCCGTGCTGGCAGGGTTGGGTGCAGTGGACTGGGTGATCAGCTTCCCTGAAGGCACCCCTGAAAATCTGCTGAGTCACGTCAAACCGGACGTACTGGTAAAGGGCGGTGATTACGGCGTTGACCAGGTGGTCGGTGCCGATATCGTCCAGGCGTACGGTGGCGATGTGCGTGTGTTGGGGCTGGTGGAAAACAGCTCGACTACGGCAATTGTCGAGAAGATCCGCGGGCAGGGATAGTTTTTAGCTGCGAGCCGTAAGCCAAGGCAAATCAAAAGGCTTGAGGCTCACAGCTTGCCGCTCATGGCGTGCAGCAGCTCCCGAGCTTTTC
This sequence comes from Pseudomonas syringae group sp. 247E2, assembly GCF_032587795.1. NCBI lineage: Bacteria > Pseudomonadati > Pseudomonadota > Gammaproteobacteria > Pseudomonadales > Pseudomonadaceae > Pseudomonas > Pseudomonas syringae group sp. 247E2. Next base: position 69,945 of record NZ_JAWHPK010000023.1, read on the forward strand.
CGGTCAGGCGTTTCAGTCCTGACTTCTTCGCCGGTGGGGCCATGCCCTGCTGGCGTAGCCAGTCCTTCCAGCGAATTCGTTCCTCACGCACGATCCAGCCATCCTGCGCGGCGAAACTTTCGGCCAGGTACAGCCCTCGGGTGCCAGCCGGGATCAGTTTGTCGCGCTTGAGCGTGTACAGCTCGGGCAGCGGCACTCCATTTTCCAGCGGCATCAGGTACAGGTCGGGTTTGCTGCGGTTGAGGCGGGCGACCAGTTGATCGTTTTCAAGCACTTCATCGACATGGAAAAGGCTGACCGGGCGCGCTTCCTTGGGGATTTCCAGACGCATGTCGTAAATCAGCTGCAAGGACGCGGTGGGTAAATGCACATAAGCCCGTGGGCGCTCCAGCAGTGTCAGGCTGCCGCTTCGCACCGGCCGTGCTGCGCCGGAGAGCGGACTCAGACGAAAGGGCATGGCCTCGCGATAATGCAGCGCAGCGGCATATGGCGCAGGCAGCCAGGTCTCTTTGAACAGTCCACTCAGCCAGCCCTGAGGCGTTTCGATCATGCACTCTTCGGCCACTTCCTGAATGGCGGTATGCAGTGGCAGGGTCAGTTCGTGGGCCGGCACATAACCCGAGATCAGCTTGAGTACGACGTCGCCACGGTCCTGGCGACGCTGGCGAACCAGCACCCAGTAATCGCGATTCTGCCAGCTGACGGTAAGGCGAACGGACACCCCCAGATTGGCAAGCTCGGTGGAGAAGCGTTCGGTGTCTGGCACGTCGATCTTGCGCCGCCGCTGCAAGGTCTGCGCGAAGTTCATCGGCATACCGATGCTCTGGTAGCTCAGGCCTTCCGGCGTGGCCTCGACAAACAGCGGCAGGGTCTTGAAGTTGCTGGGGTTCTTGCGGATCAGTGTTCGCGGCATAACGGCTCCTTCTTGCGTTGGGGTCGGCCGCCTCAATCAGGCTTGACGGCAAATCACGGCAGCGGCAGTTGCAACGTTGTGCGCCAGGTGCAACGGATTGATGGTGCCGACAATAGCACTGGCTACCGCCGGATGTTTAAACAGTAGCTGAAAACTGGCCTGCACCGGGTCTGTGCCCGGCGTCAGACAGACATGACCGCTGGCCAGCGCTTTCTTCACCAGGATGCCTTTGCCGTGGGCGGCAGCGTAATCCAGCACCGGTTTCTCGCCTTGCTCGTTGAGGTTGTAGGTGACCATCGCACAATCCCCCTCGCGCAATGCCAACAGGCCGCCTTCGACCGTCTTGCCGGAAAAGCCGAAGCCGCGAATCTTGCCTTCGCGCTTTAGGTCGGCGAGGGTCTTATACACCTCGGCCTCGTTGAGGATCGCCAGGTCGTTGCCGTCCGAATGCACCAGCACCAGATCGAGAAAATCGGTTTCAAGTCGTTTCAGGCTGCGCTCGACCGATTTGCGGGTGTGCTCAGCGCTGAAGTCATGGCTCGACTGACCGTTGTCGAATTCTTCGCCGACCTTGCTGACAATCACCCAGTCCTGGCGCTGACCGCGCAGCAGCGGTCCCAGGCGCTCTTCGCTGGTGCCATAGGCGGGTGCAGTGTCGATCAGGTTGATGCCCATGTCGCGGGCCATACGCAGCAGCATCTGCGCCTGCTGGTCATCGGGAATCTTGAAACCGCTGGGGTATTTGACGCCTTGGTCGCGGCCCAGCTTGACGGTGCCCAGGCCAAGGGGCGATACGCTCAGGCCGCTATTGCCCAGCGGGCGATGCAGGTCGTGCAGGGTTTTCAGGCTCATGGCAGCAGCTCATCCCAGACAGGTATGGCCATCGGCGGCCTTGGTACATCAACCAGTGGTGACTGCGGTGTCGGGTGAATGCCATCTCTCGAAAGCTGCGACAGAACCCGGTCAGCGAAGTCCGGAGCCAGTGCCAGTTTGGTCGGCCAGCCAACCATCAGGCGACGCTGGCTGTCGAGAAAGGCGTTGTCTGGCCGCACCAGCCCCGACTGGGCAGGCTCGGCGCGGTCCACGCGCAGGGTCGCCCATTGTGCCTGACTCAGGTCGACCCACGGCAGCAGGGCTTCAAGCTCCTTGCGGGCGACGGCGATCTGCGCGTCCGGCTCGCGTGCCACGCCCTCGGCCTCAGCCAGATCGCCACCCAGGTACCACACGCACTGGCCGTCAGCCGCAGGGTGGGTGGTGACCGTGATGCGTGGCTTGGGCCCGCCGCCCAGGCAGTGAGCGAACAGCGGCTTCAGGGTCGGCCCCTTGACCAGCACCATGTGCAACGGGCGGCGCTGCATCTGCGGTTGCGATACGCCAAGTGCATTGAGCAGGTCGGCGTTGCCACCGCCGGCACTGAGTACGATGCGCTGGGCATGAATATCGCGCCCATCGACGCGCAGCCCGATCAGCTCATCGCCCTCGAAGAACGGCTCGATGTGTTGACCGGCCAGCAGGCTGTCACCGGCCAGCTCGGCGAGTCGCTCGATCAGGCTCGGCACATCGACCACCAGTTCCGCGAGACGATAGACCTTGCCCTTGAATTTGGGGTTTTGCAGTGCGGGCGGTAATTGCTCGCCCTTGACCTGATCCACACGGCCGCGCACCGCCTTGCTGGCGAAGAAGCTGGTGAGATTGCCGGCGATGGTGCCTGGCGACCACAAGTAGTGGGCCTCGGACAGCAGGCGTACACCGGACAGGTCCAGCTCGCCTTTGCCATCGAGAGCTTCACGCCAGCGGCGCGGCATATCGGCGATGGCCTCGGAGGCACCGGAAAGCGCGCCGTGCAGCGCGTACTTGGCACCGCCGTGGATGATCCCCTGAGACTTGAGGCTTTGCCCGCCACCCAGGCTGGCGCTTTCTACCAGCACTGTCGAGAACCCTTGACGACGCAACCGGGCGTTGAGCCATAGACCGGCTACGCCAGCCCCGACAATCAGCACGTCAGTGGAAATAACCGATGGCATGAGCACCTCAGTGAGCAAAAAGTACGAGTATTATAAAGGATCGGCTTTTCAATGCCCGGCGGTTTTCGAGAACAGCTGGATGACGGCTACGCCAGCCACAATCATGCCCATGCCCAACAACGCGGGCAGGTCGAGTTTCTGGCCGTAGATGAAGAACGCCGCAATGCTCACCATGACAATGCCCATGCCCGACCAGATGGCGTAGGTGATGCCGACCGGGATCGTGCGCATCACCAGAATCAGCATCCAGAATGCAATCGCATAACCAGTGATCAGCAGCAACAGCGGCAGGGGAGTGCTGAACCCTTTCACGGCTTTCATGGAAGTAGTGGCGATGACTTCTGCGCAGACGGCGATAGCCAGCAGATAATAAGCGTTCATGGTGCATTCCTTTTCGTCAGGCTGCGCATTCTAGCGACTTGTGATGGCGGGCTGATAAACTCCGCGCCCATGAATAGAACCCTTTATACCCTACTGTTTCATCTCGGCCTGCCACTGGTTGCCCTGCGCCTGTGGTTACGTGCGCGCAAGGCTCCGGCGTATCGCCAGCGCATCGGCGAGCGGTTCGCCAGCGGCCTGCCTGCCATGCAGCGCGGTGGTATCTGGGTGCATGCGGTGTCAGTGGGCGAAAGCATCGCGGCCGCGCCGATGATTCGCGCGCTGCTGCTGCAATACCCCCAACTGCCGATCACTGTGACTTGCATGACGCCCACAGGTTCGGAACGAATCAAGGCGCTGTTCGCCAGCGAACCGCGCATTCAGCATTGCTACCTGCCGTATGACTTGCCTTGGGCGGCAGGGCGTTTTCTCGATCATGTGCAGCCCCGGCTGGGCATCATCATGGAAACCGAGCTGTGGCCCAACCACATCCACCAATGCGCCCTGCGCGGGATCCCCGTGGTGCTCGCCAATGCGCGGCTTTCGGAGCGCTCGGCGAGGGGCTACGCACGTTTTGCCAAGCTTGCCCGGCCGATGCTGGCGCAAATGGCCTGGTTCGCGGTGCAGACAGAAGTCGAGGCGCAGCGCTTTCGTGATCTGGGCGCGCGTCCCGAGTGCGTTGCAGTGACCGGTTCGATCAAGTTCGACCTGAGTATTGACCCGCAATTGCTGGAACGTGCCGCGCACTTGCGTGAGCAATGGCAGGCGACGCAGCGTCCGGTATGGATCGCCGCCAGCACCCATGCAGGCGAGGATGAAAGCGTTCTTTCAGCTCATCGCACGTTATTGACGAGCCATCCTGATGCGCTGCTGATCCTGGTGCCGCGTCATCCCGAGCGTTTCGACAGCGTGCATGCGCTGTGTCAGCAGCAGGGTTTTGCGACGGTTCGGCGCTCATCCGCGCAGGCTGTCACGCCGGACGTCTCGGTGCTGATGGGCGATACCATGGGCGAATTGCTGTTTCTCTATGCGCTGGCAGATATCGCTTTTGTGGGCGGCAGCCTGGTGCCTAACGGCGGTCACAACCTGCTGGAGCCTGCTGCGCTGGCCAAACCGGTGCTCAGCGGCCCGCACCTGTTCAACTTCCTCGAGATTGCCGCCATGCTGCGCACTGCCGGTGCGTTGCAAGAAATCAGCGATGCGACCACGCTGGCCGCCGCCGTGCAGGGGCTTTTCGACCAGCCACAGCAGGCTCGCAGCATGGCCGATGCAGGGCTGGCTGTGATGAAGGCCAATCAGGGCGCGCTGCAACGCCTGCTCGACGGGATCGGGCGGTTGATGGGCAGGCGCTGAGTCGGAGGACGCGGAGCGTCCAGAACTGCATGCCGACGCAGAGCGTCGGCACGATAGTTGAGCTCGTCCAGACGCCTATCGTTCCTCACGCTCCAGCGTGGGAATGCCTTGGGTGACGCTCCGCGTCACAAATCTGCGTCGCGCTGCATGACTTGAAGTCGGGCGCAGAGCATCCAGATCGGTCAGCAATCTCAGCGCTTTGCAGGTCGCTCGAAGTTCTTCTGCGCGGCGGTTGCCAGGTCGGGCGGAAGGAAGTCCTTGTCCGGGTTGTAGTCAGCCTTCAGGTAGCGTGACAGATCCTGCAGGTCGCCCGGGCTCAGTGTGCCGGCTGCCTGCTTGAGGCGCAGGTTGTCGAGGATGTAGTCATAGCGCGTGTTGTTGTAGTCACGCACCGAGGCATACAACTGGCGCTGCGCATCCAGCACGTCGACGATGTTGCGGGTGCCAACCTGATAACCGATTTCGGTGGCTTCCAGCGCGCTCTGGTTGGAGATGATCGACTGTTTGCGGGCCTGGACCTGCTCGACATCGGTATTCACCGCACGGTGCAGGTTGCGCGTATTTTCCACCACCTGACGACGCAGGCTTTCACGGCGTTGCTCGCTCTGGCTCAGGCGCGCATAGGCTTCGCGTACCTGTGAACTGGTCAGGCCACCGCTGTAGATCGGGATATTCAACTGCACGCCAATACTGCGCTGCTCGACGTCGCCGCCATAATTGCGTCCGGTGTAGTTAGGGTTGCTGAAACCCAGTGCGTCGTTGTCGCCACGCTGATAAGTCGCCACGGCATCAAGTGTTGGGGCATGCCCGGCCTTGCGCTGACGCAGGGTCTCCTCGGCAGCACTGACGGCGTAGTTACTGGCCAGCAGGTTGAGGTTCTGTTGTGCTGCGGTGTCGACCCAGGCCTTGGCATCGTTTGGCGTTGGCGCCAGCACAGGCAAGGTATGCACGATGCCTTCGATGGAGTTGTATTCCCGATTGGTCAGCGTCACCAGGGCTTGAAACGCATCATCCACCTGGCGCTTGGCTAGAATCCTGCTGGCACGCGAGGTGTCGTAGCTGGCCTGCGCCTGCAACACGTCGGTCTTGTCCGACAGGCCGACATCGAAACGCTCGTTGGCCTGATCGAGCTGGCGTTTGAACGCTGCCTCCTCGGCCTTGGTCGAGGCCAGATTGTCCTGGGCGCGCAGCACGCTGAAATAGCTTTGTGCCGCTTGCAGGATCAGGTTCTGCTCGGTAGCCGACAGCTCGAGTGCCGCCTGCTCGTTGCTCGCCTCGGCGGCCTGCAACTGGAACCAGCGGTCGGCACGGAAGATCGGCTGGCTCAGGGTGGCTTGATAGACGTTACCGCTACGGGTGGCCACGGCTCTGGGCTGGTCGATACTGGTGCGGGTATTGTTGCTTTGTGCGCTGCCGGAAATGTTCGGCAGCAAACCGGCGCGGGCCTGCGGTACGGCTTCCTTGCGGGCATCGTAATCGGCGCGGGATGCCGCAAGGTCGGCATTGTTGTCCACCGCCTGCTGATAGACATTCAGCAGACCTGTCTGGGTCGGCAGTGGCATATCGGCTGCCCACGTCAGGCCGCTGGACGCAAACGAAACGGCCACAACCAACGAAAGTTTGCGCAGCATGAGGCATTCCCTGTTCATGAAGAAAGTAATCACGGTTTTAAGCGAAACCGGGTTAGCGAGTGTAGAGCCAGACTCTTTTAGCAACAATCGGCGATTTGCGCCATTTATCGAGCCCTGTGCAAATAGGCTGGCATTGCGACCGCGCCCCGGCATAGACTGATCGCGTTCTTGTCGGGGTGCCTTGCTATGAGGCTGAGATCGGTTAAACCGGATCCCGTTGAACCTGATCAGGTTAGCGCCTGCGTAGGGAACAAGATTTCTCGTCTCCCGGCGAGTCCTCTTGAGTATCGTCCGGGGTCGATTGTTCAAAAAATGAACAGCGTACGTCTCCTTTCGATACTCAGCACCAGCACTGGTGTACCCGTCCGTCACGTCAGGTCACTCCGACAATAAATCCGCAACCGGATGTCTGGAGAGCCCGTGATGAGTACAACACTAAAAAACGCAGCCCATTTGAGCGAGTCGGCACAAGTCGATTCCGGATCGGTACAGCCGTTTACCCGTTCGCAGAAAATCTACGTTCAGGGCTCACGCCCGGACATCCGCGTGCCGATGCGCGAAATCACCCTGGACGTCACACCGACTGACTTCGGCGGTGAAATCAACGCGCCGGTCACGGTCTATGACACCTCCGGCCCGTACACCGACCCCAACGTGATCATCGACGTGCGTAAAGGCCTGGCGGATGTTCGCTCGCCGTGGATCGACTCGCGTAATGACACCGAGCGTCTGCCCGGCCTGAGTTCCAACTTCGGCCAGCAACGCCTGAGCGACGCCGAACTGACTGCGCTGCGCTTTGCTCATGTGCGCAACCCGCGCCGGGCCAAGGCGGGGGCCAACGTCAGCCAGATGCACTATGCGCGTCAGGGCATCATTACCGCCGAGATGGAATACGTCGCCATCCGCGAAAACATGAAGCTTCAGGAAGCCCGTGCCGCTGGCCTGCTGACCCAGCAACATGCCGGGCACAGCTTCGGCGCGAGCATCCCGAAGGAAATTACTGCCGAGTTCGTGCGCGAAGAGATCGCCCGTGGTCGCGCGATCATCCCGGCCAACATCAACCACGTCGAACTGGAACCGATGATTATCGGGCGTAACTTTCTGGTGAAGATCAACGGCAACATCGGTAACAGCGCGCTGGGATCTTCCATCGAAGAAGAAGTCGCCAAGCTGACCTGGGGCATTCGCTGGGGTTCTGACACGGTCATGGACCTGTCTACCGGCAAGCATATTCATGAAACCCGTGAATGGATCATCCGCAACTCGCCGGTGCCGATCGGCACTGTGCCGATCTATCAGGCTCTGGAAAAAGTCGGCGGTGCGGCCGAGGACCTGACCTGGGAGCTGTTCCGCGACACACTGATCGAGCAGGCCGAGCAGGGCGTTGATTACTTCACCATCCACGCCGGTGTGTTGCTGCGTTATGTGCCGCTGACCGCCAAACGTGTGACCGGGATTGTCAGCCGTGGTGGTTCAATCATGGCCAAGTGGTGCCTGGCGCATCACCAGGAAAACTTCCTGTACACCCATTTCGAAGACATCTGCGAAATCATGAAGGCTTATGACGTCAGCTTCTCGCTGGGCGATGGCTTGCGTCCGGGCTCGATTGCCGACGCCAACGATGCGGCGCAGTTCGGTGAGCTGGAAACCTTGGGTGAACTGACCAAGATCGCCTGGAAGCACGACGTGCAGACCATGATTGAAGGCCCCGGTCATGTGCCGATGCAGTTGATCAAGGAAAACATGGACAAGCAGCTGGAATGCTGCGACGAAGCGCCGTTTTACACTCTGGGCCCGCTGACCACCGATATTGCGCCGGGGTATGACCACATCACGTCGGGCATCGGTGCCGCGATGATTGGCTGGTTCGGTTGCGCCATGCTGTGCTACGTCACGCCCAAAGAGCACCTGGGGCTGCCGAACAAGGATGACGTGAAGACCGGGATCATCACCTACAAGATCGCTGCCCACGCAGCGGACCTTGCCAAAGGCCATCCGGGCGCGCAGATCCGTGATAACGCCTTGAGCAAGGCGCGTTTCGAGTTCCGCTGGGAAGACCAGTTCAACCTTGGCCTGGACCCGGACACCGCGCGCTCGTACCACGACGAAACCCTGCCCAAGGACTCGGCCAAGGTCGCGCATTTCTGTTCCATGTGCTGGCCGAAATTCTGCTCAATGAAAATCACTCAGGAAGTACGCGAGTACGCCGCCAACCAGCGGATCGAAGCAGTCGATGTCGCCAAAGGCCTGGCCGAGCAGGCCGAGCGCTTCAAGCAGGAAGGCAGCCAGTTGTACAAGAAGGTGTAGAAAGCGGTACGTGCACGACAGAACACCGCTAGCGGTTATCGCTACGCTCCAGCATTGGGCTTTACGACTCGGAGCGTCGCACGATAGTTGCGATTATCGTTCCGCACGCTCCAGCGTGGGAATGCAGTTCTCGACGCTCTGCGTCGTCAAGAGGACGTGGAGCGTCCAGAACGTCATGCGACGCAGAGCGTCGCACGATAGTTGCGATTATCGTTCCGCACGCTCCCGCGTGGGAATGCAGTTCTCGACGCTCTGCGTCGTCAAGAGGACGCGTAGCGTCCAGAACGGCATGCGACGCAGAGCGTCGCACGATAGTTGCGATTATCGTTCCGCACGCTCCCGCGTGGGAATGCAGTTCTCGACGCTCTGCGTCGTCAAGAGGACGCGGAGCGTCCAGAAAGGCATGCGACGCAGAGCGCCGCACGATAATTGCGATGATCCCACGCTCTGCGTGGTAGCGCTGTTCTGGAAGCTCCGCGTCCGATCCCGAATCACCGATCAACACCCAACACGAGACACAAACGTGAACACACCTGGCACCTATTCTCCCGACACCCCCATCCCTGCCAGCCAGCGGGTGTTCGGTGGGCGGGATCTGTTCTCCCTGTGGTTTTCCCTCGGCATCGGTCTGATGGTGCTGCAAACCGGGGCCTTGCTGGCACCGGGGCTGGGCATGTCCGGCTCGCTGTTGGCGATTTTCCTCGGCACGCTGGTGGGCGTTTTACTGCTCGCCAGTGTCGGCGTGATCGGCAGTGACACCGGTTTGTCTTCCATGGCAGCCCTCAAACTCAGCCTGGGCAGCAAAGGCGCGTCGCTGCCTGCAGTGTTGAACCTGCTGCAACTGATCGGTTGGGGTTCGTTCGAGATCATCGTCATGCGCGACGCCGCCAGTCTGTTGGGCGATCGGGCTTTTTCGCAAGGCAGTCTGTGGACCAGCCCGCTGCTCTGGACGCTGTTTTTTGGAGCGCTGGCCACTCTGCTGGCGGTCAGCGGACCATTGACCTTTGTGCGCCGATTCTTGCGCAAGTGGGGGATCTGGATACTGCTGGCCGCGTGCTCATGGCTGACCTGGAACCTGCTGAGCAAGGCTGATCTGGCAGCGCTGTGGGCGACATCCGGGGACGGTTCACTGCCGTTTGCTTCGGGGTTCGACATCGCAATCGCTATGCCGCTGTCCTGGCTGCCGCTCATTGCCGACTACTCGCGCTTCGGCCAACGCGCGAAAAGCGTCTTCGGTGGCACGGCCGCAGGCTTTTTCATCGGTAACTTCTGGCTGATGGGTCTGGGCGTTGCCTATACATTGGCGTTCGCCCCTGGCGGCGAGGTCAATGCCTTGCTGCTGGCACTGGCCGGCGCAGGTCTGGGTATCCCGCTGCTGCTGATTCTGCTGGATGAGACGGAAAATGCGTTCGCCGATATTCACTCGGCAGCGGTCTCGAGTGCTTTGCTGTCACGTATCAAGGTCGAGCATTTGGCATTGATCATCGGCGTGATCTGCACGCTGATCGCCTGTCTGGCACCGCTGGCCCAATACCAGAACTTCCTGCTGCTGATCGGCTCGGTGTTTGCGCCGCTGTTCGGCGTGGTGCTGGTCGACCATTTCATACTGCGTCGTCGCAGTGGTCAGGTAGCGGAGGGCGGTTTGCGCTGGATGAGTCTGCTGGCGTGGCTGGGCGGGCTCAGCACCTATCATCTGCTGGCCGGTTTTTACCCGGATGTCGGTGCAACACTGCCAGCGCTCATCGTCGCTGGCGTGCTGCAGCTGTTGATCGGCGGTGCGATCAACCGCGACCGGGGAACAGTTCCGGCTTGAGGATGCCATTGAGCTGAGGGTAAGGAATCTTCAGCTCGATGTGACCCATCGAATACGGTGCGATGGTATCCACCGAGTACTTGAGGATCACCGCGCCGTACGTCAGCGCGATGTGTGGCGTGCGCTTGAACGGCCAGGTCTTCATGAACTCGCTGTCTTCATTCATCTTGGTCGAGACCAGCCAACCCTGGTGGGCCAGTTGGGCCTTCTGCCAGAACTCGCTTTCCTTGCCCGGAATGATCATGTCGGCCAGGGTCAGGACTTTCTGCTGCTGACGCGAATAGTTGATGAACGCCCGGCCGGGGTTGCCGTGGGCACCACCGGTATCCAGATAACTGGAAAGTTCGACAACCACGATACCGTCATGCTGCTCACGTACCTTGGCTTGCAGATAACTGCTGTTGCGACCCTGGGCCTGGCTCAGGAACTGCTCCTGATAGGCTTTGATGGACGCAGGCGGCGAGGCGCTGCTGTCGGCAACGGTCAGTTGCAGCAAGGTCTTCTGGACGATGGCGTCCAATCGCGGCTCATCGGGAAAATGCACGGTATCGATGTTCACCAGCGGGCAGTCCGCCGTGGTGCAGCCTGGCTTGATAAGCTCGGAAGCATCGCGCTGGACTTGCAGCGGTGTGCGCATGTTGGGCGTGAAGAGGCTTTGGCAGGCGCCGAGCAACAGGGCCAGGCAAGCCAGTGAAGTGATCCTCAATAACGACATGTTGATCCTTGGCAGTGTCAGTAAAGGCGGTTGCGTTGTGCGTATGCAGGCTGGTTGGACTGTAAACAACGTCTTCGGTTCGATCATGGCAGATTAGAATTGTTTTAAGTCCCGGCCGTCTACCCTGCATCTTCAAGGGGGCTGCATCTTAACGTCGATGCGCGTTAGGATGGCCCGATGTCAAAAACGGCGGCAAGCGAGAAACCCATGACCCAGACCACACGATCTGCACCAAGCGCTTTTGAAACCATACAGCGTGAAAACTGCTTCAAGGGCTTCTATAGGCTGGACAAGCTGCATGTGCGCCACGAACTGTTCGACGGTGGCATGAGCAAGGAAATCAGCCGCGAGCTTTTCGTTCGCCACGATGCGGTTTGCGTACTGCCTTACGATGCCAAGCGTGACGAAGTGGTGCTCATCGAGCAGTTTCGCGTGGGGGCCATGGAAAAGACCAGCAACCCGTGGCTGATCGAACTGGTCGCCGGGCTGATCGACAAGGATGAGCAGCCGGAAGAAGTTGCTCATCGCGAGGCAGAGGAGGAAGCTGGACTGGTGTTCCGCTCGCTTTGGCCCATCACCAAATACTTTCCTTCTCCGGGTGGCAGTAACGAGTTTGTTCACTTGTACCTGGGGCAGTGCAGCAGTGAGGGGGCAGGCGGAATTCACGGGCTTGAGTCCGAAGGCGAAGACATCCGGGTCACGGTCTGGTCATTCGATGACGCAATGCAGGCGATGAAAGACGGAACAATCAAAAACGCGTCGACGATCATCGCCTTGCAATGGCTGGCGCTGAATCGTGCGGAGATAAGGGGTTTATGGTCGTGAATCTATTGCGCGAGCGCTACCGTGTCGACCTTGCCGGACTGCAGGCTGCGTGTGAGGCCAACTACGCGCGCCTGATGCGCCTGCTGCCCGACATGCGTAACGAACAGCGCTCACGCCGCGTCGCCGTTACACAGGGTGACCAGATGCTGGGCGTACTGGCCGTCGAGGTATTGCTCGACTGCCCGTACACCACCACCCTGCAAGTCCGCCAGGAACACAGCCTGCCGTGGCTGCCGGTGCCGGTGCTCGAAGTACAGGTCTACCATGACGCACGCATGGCCGAAGTCATCGGCGCCGAGCATGCGCGGCGCTTTCGCGGGATTTATCCCTACCCCAACGCCGACATGCATCAACCGGACGAAAAAGCCCAGCTCAATTTGTTTCTGGGCGAGTGGCTGAGTCATTGCCTGGCGTGTGGGCATGAGTTTGAAGCAGTGCGTTAACGCCTCTTCAATTGTTATCGCACTACTGCTCCTTGGCTTCGCCCTGTATTTATCCCACACCGGATTGACCGATAAGTGACGTCAGCTGACAGCGGGCAGGCTCCAGTCTTGTAGGTGGTTTCTGAAAATCCCCCGGCACCTTGGATTTGAAACCACATGCCTTACATTCGACCTGAATTTATTTGCAGGTATAACGAATGAGTGACTTAGGCACCCCACGATGTCTTTTAGCGTGCTTCTCGGGAGTCACCCTCAGCCTTTTCAGCTATCTCGGGTTGATAACCCTGGCAGGCAGCGCTCTGCGTTGGGAACACTTTCTATATACGGCCATTACCGGAGTGGTCATCGGTATTCTGTCTTTGAGGCTCATGCCGTGGATCGTTCATCTGGCTGGACTGGCAGGAATGATTCTTGGCGTTGTCCTGGAGCTTTTGTTGGCGGGATATCTCTGGCCTGGAATGCCTTATGAGCGGGTGCTGAGCTATCTCTTGGGTGCGGGACTGGCGGGCATGGTGTCGGCCGGACTTATTGCTTTAATTGTGCTCAAGCACCGAGCAAATCAGCAAATGTGACCAAATGCTCGTCTGCGCTCACATTCCCGGTTTACCCGCCCGCTGCCACATCACATAATCGCGCTGAATCCTCTCTGGGAGACGGTCTTGCCAAGCGCAGCCCCTTCATCGTCAGTTTTGCTGGTGCAGATATCCGACAGCCACCTGTTCGCAGAGGCGGACGGGGCGTTGTTGGGTATGAGTACCCGCGACAGTCTGGAAAAAGTCGTTGATCTGGTCCTCGCCGAGCAGCCGCAGGTTGATCTTGTGGTTGCAAGCGGGGATATCTCCCAGGATGGCAGTGTCGAGTCTTACGAAGCGTTTCGCCGGATAAGTACGCAGATCGCCGCCCCCGCGCGCTGGTTTGCCGGTAATCATGATGAATTGCCGCAGATGGAGCATGTCGCACAGGCTGAAGGGCTGCTTGAGCCGATCATCAACATCGGCCGGTGGCGGGTGACACTGCTGGATTCGGCAGTGCCCGGTTCGGTGCCAGGTTTTCTGGCTGCTGGGCAATTGCAGTTGCTGGAGCAGTCCCTGAGCGAAGCAACTGACCGGCATCATCTGGTCTGCCTGCATCACCACCCGGTGGCCATCGGCTGTGAATGGATGGCACCCATCGGTCTGCGCAATGCTGACGCGTTGTTTGCGGTGCTGGATCGATTCCCGCAGGTTCGGGCCGTATTGTGGGGGCATGTACATCAGGAGTTCGACCAGATGCGTAACGGCGTGCGCCTGCTGGCGTCGCCCTCGACCTGCATTCAGTTCGCGCCGGGCAGTGCCGATTTCAAGGTGGACACCACGGCACCGGGCTATCGCTGGCTGCGACTGCATGACGACGGACGGCTGGAAACCGCTGTTTCCCGAGTGGTCGGCATGCAGTTCGAAGTCGATTACGGCGGCACCGGCTACTGAATGAGCGGGCGGACACGTTTCCAGTGAGGTGTTGTAGCGTAAGTCCCTGTAAACTACACGGCTTTGCCTTGCACTCGGGAGCGACAGCGTGACCAGCGACACACCTTCACTGCTATACATCCATGGCTTGAACAGCTCGGCCCTGTCGAGAAAGGCCTGTCAGTTGGCCGCGCTGATGAAGTCATTGGGTCTGGCTGATCGTCTGCAAGTCCCTGAACTGCATCACCATCCGCGTCAGGCTATGGGGCAGCTTGAAACCGCTATAAAGGAGCTGGGACGGCCATTACTGGTCGGCAGCTCGCTCGGCGGCTACTATGCGACTCATTTGGCGCAGCAGCATGGCCTCAAGGCGGTGCTGATCAACCCGGCAGTCAACCCGCACCAGCTGTTTGACGGGTTTCTCGGCGTGCAGCAGAACCTGTACACCGGCGAGCAGTGGCAGTTGACCGAAGACCATATTCAGGCACTGGCCGAGCTGGAGGTTCCTGCTCCCCAGGACCCGCAGCAGTTTCAGGTGTGGTTGCAGACCGGTGACGAGACCCTTGATTATCGTCGCGCCGAGAAGTTTTACCGGGCCTGTGCCTTGCGCATTCAGGCGGGCGGCGACCACAGTTTTCAGGGTTTTGCCGAGCAAATGCCAGCGTTGTTGAGCTTTGCCGGGTTTGCCCCCGATCTGTTGCAGAAGATCGACCTGTCGGCGCTATAGGCGATCGATGCCCGGCCTACTGAATGCAAGAACATTGAACCCCCGAAATTCCATGAAAGATTGATAACGAGAACCCATGGCCAATCCCAGCGCTAGCTCTTATAACGCAGACGCCATCGAAGTCCTCTCGGGCCTCGATCCGGTTCGCAAACGTCCGGGCATGTACACTGACACCTCGCGGCCCAACCACCTGGCTCAGGAAGTCATCGACAACAGTGTCGACGAAGCTCTGGCTGGTCACGCGCGCTCGGTACAGGTCATCCTTCATGCCGACAACTCGCTTGAGGTGTCCGACGACGGCCGCGGCATGCCGGTGGACATTCACCCGGAAGAAGGTGTGTCCGGCGTCGAGCTGATCCTCACCAAGCTGCATGCGGGTGGCAAGTTCTCCAACAAGAACTACCAGTTCTCCGGCGGCCTGCACGGCGTAGGGATTTCCGTGGTCAACGCGCTTTCCACTCAGGTTCGGGTGCGGGTCAAGCGCGATGGCAACGAATATGAAATGACCTTTGCCGACGGCTACAAGGCCACAGAGCTGGCGGTTATCGGCACTGTCGGCAAGCGCAACACCGGGACCAGCGTCTATTTCGCGCCCGATCCGAAGTATTTCGATACCCCGAAGTTCTCCGTCAGCCGCCTCAAGCACGTGCTCAAGGCCAAAGCGGTTCTGTGCCCGGGCCTGCTGGTCAGCTTCGAAGACAAATCCACTAACGAAAAAGTCGAGTGGCATTACGAAGACGGCTTGCGCTCGTATCTACAGGATTCGGTCAGCGACTTCCTGCGACTGCCGGACGAACCGTTCTGCGGCAGCTTCGCCGGTAACAAGGAAGCGGTCGACTGGGCGCTGCTCTGGCTGCCCGAAGGTGGCGACAGCGTTCAGGAAAGCTACGTCAACCTGATCCCTACCGCGCAGGGTGGCACCCATGTGAACGGCTTGCGCCAGGGCTTGCTGGATGCGATGCGCGAGTTCTGCGAGTTCCGCAACCTGTTGCCGCGTGGTGTCAAGCTGGCACCGGAAGACGTCTGGGAGCGAATTGCCTTCGTCCTGTCGATGAAAATGCAGGAGCCGCAGTTCTCCGGGCAGACCAAGGAACGTCTGTCGTCCCGTGAGGCGGCGGCGTTCGTTTCCGGCGTGGTCAAGGACGCTTTCAGTCTGTGGCTCAATACCCACTCGGAGCTGGGCCTGCAACTGGCTGACCTGGCGATCAACAACGCCGGTCGCCGCCTCAAGGCCAGCAAGAAGGTTGAACGCAAGCGCATTACCCAAGGCCCCGCGTTGCCGGGCAAGCTGGCTGACTGTGCCGGACAGGATCCGGCGCGCTCCGAGCTGTTTCTGGTCGAAGGTGATTCCGCCGGTGGTTCGGCCAAGCAGGCGCGGGACAAGGAATTTCAGGCCATCCTGCCCCTGCGCGGCAAGATTCTGAATACTTGGGAAGTGGACGGCGGCGAAGTGCTCGCCAGCCAGGAAGTGCACAACATCGCGGTTGCCATCGGGGTTGATCCGGGCGCGGCGGACATCAGCCAGTTGCGTTACGGCAAGATCTGTATTCTCGCCGACGCCGACTCGGATGGTTTGCACATCGCCACCTTGCTGTGTGCGTTGTTCGTCCAGCACTTCCGCCCGCTGGTCGACGCCGGTCATGTGTATGTGGCCATGCCGCCGCTGTACCGGATTGACCTTGGCAAGGAAATCTACTACGCGCTGGACGAAAGCGAGCGCGACGGAATTCTTGACCGTCTGGTGGCTGAAAAGAAACGGGGCAAGCCACAGGTCACCCGATTCAAAGGCTTGGGTGAAATGAACCCGCCGCAACTGCGCGAAACCACCATGGACCCGAACACACGGCGTCTGGTGCAGCTCACGCTGGATGATTTCGCTGCTACGTCGGAAATGATGGACATGTTGCTGGCGAAGAAACGTGCAGGTGATCGCAAGTCCTGGCTTGAATCGAAGGGCAACCTCGCCGAGGTCCTGACTTGATACGAGCCTGGCTCGCCGCCCTGACCCTGGTTGCCGCGCCGGTTTTCGCCGCGCCGCTTGAGGTCCTGAAACTGCAATCCGAGCACCCGGTAGACGACATGGTCGGCGGCAATCTGTCGGGTCTGGCCATGTGCAATGGCCAGCTGTGGACCGTTTCCGACCGTGACGACAATGTGCTGTACAGCCTTGATGTGTCGCAAAATACCTGGAAGGCAGAAGCACACCGCATTGACGCACCTGCGCCGCACAGCTATCTGCCGCTCAAGCTGCGTTCGTTGGCAGGCCTTTCCGCGTTGGTGCGTGGTGGTGATCTGGATTTCGAAGGCGTGAGTTGTGATGCAGCCGGTAACCGTTATCTGGTCAGCGAGGCCTATGGCACGGTGCTCAAGGTTCCGGTCAGTGGTGCACCGTTCTGGCTGGACTTGCCGCAGGCACTGATAGAACAGGCGCGCGGCCAGGGCATGTTGCAACACTTCAATGCGATTTTCGAAGGGATTGCCGTGAACGCCTCTGGCGACCGCATCTGGCTGGCCGCCGAGCGCGAGAAGCGCGGGCTGCTGGCTGTGCAGCGCGACAAGGAACAATGGAGCTGCGGGCAAAGCTGCGTGCTGCTGTCCGAAGATGGTAAAGACCTGCTGCCCGCAGAACAGGGGCACAAGACCGTGTCTACGGACTTTTCCGATCTGTCGCTCTACAACGGCAAGCTGTTCACGCTCGAACGTGCGGCCTATCGCATCTGTCGGCGTGGGCTTGAGACCGGGCAGATCGAACGTTGCTGGTCGTTCGCCAAGGAAGCGATGGTGCCTTCGCGTCGCTATGATCAGCCCTACGGCCTGACCGAGGCGCTGGTCGTGGACGAGAAGGGCGCGTGGATCGGCATCGACAATAACTTCGGTGCGCGCGCCGATGGTGAAAAACGCCCGATTGTCTGGCGGTTCGCTGCGCCTGAAGCGGGCTGGAGCGCCGGTCAGTGAGCCAGCCCGCGAATCAACCGCAACCCGGCAAGCGCGCTGGCAAGATATTAATGATCGTGGCCTGGGCTGCTGGCCTGTTTCTGGCGACGCGCTTTTTCGGCAGTTGGGAAGACAAGCAGCAGAACCCTAATACGGTGGTTGCTTCGCAACACGGTGACGGATACATCGAAGTGCAACTGGCGGGTAATCGTCAGGGGCACTTTGTCAGTACCGGCCAGATCAACGGCCGGACGGTAGAGTTCATGATCGACACCGGGGCGACCGACGTGGCTGTACCCGGTGATATGGCTGACAGCCTGGGCCTGAAACGCGGCTATCCGGTCACGGTCAGCACGGCCAATGGCAACAGTCAGGGTTTTCGGGCCACGCTCGACCGCTTGCAACTGGGCGATATTGTCCTGACCAATGTGCGTGCTCTGGTAGCACCCGGTCTGGACGGTGAGCAGGTGCTGCTGGGCATGAGCGCCATGAAACAACTTGAATTCACACAGCGTGGCGGCAACTTGCTGCTGCGCCAGTCAACGAAATAATGAGGCCCGCATGAGCGACTCCCTTGACCTCAGCCTGGATGGTGTAGAACGCCGATCACTGGCTGACTTCACCGAACAGGCCTACCTCAACTACTCCATGTACGTGATCATGGACCGTGCCTTGCCGCATATCGGGGACGGCCTGAAGCCTGTTCAGCGGCGCATCATCTACGCGATGAGCGAACTGGGCCTTGGGGCTGACGCCAAGCACAAGAAATCGGCGCGTACCGTCGGCGACGTACTCGGCAAATTCCACCCGCACGGCGACTCGGCCTGCTACGAAGCGATGGTGCTGATGGCCCAGCCGTTCAGCTACCGCTACACGCTGGTGGACGGGCAGGGTAACTGGGGTGCGCCGGATGATCCCAAGTCCTTCGCGGCCATGCGTTACACCGAAGCGCGCCTATCGCGCTATTCCGAAGTCCTGCTCAGCGAACTGGGCCAGGGCACGGCTGACTGGGTGCCGAACTTTGACGGCACACTGGACGAACCGGCCGTGCTGCCGGCGCGTTTGCCGAACATCCTGCTCAATGGCACCACCGGCATTGCCGTCGGTATGGCCACCGACGTGCCGCCGCATAACCTGCGCGAAGTCGCCAGCGCCTGCGTTCATCTGCTGGACGACCCCAAGGCCACGGTCCCGGAACTGTGCGAGCACATTCTGGGGCCGGACTATCCGACCGAAGCGGAAATCATCACGCCGCGTGCCGACCTGCTGAAAATTTACGAGACCGGGCGCGGTTCGGTGCGCATGCGGGCCGTGTACCGCATTGAAGATGGCGACATTGTCGTGACTTCACTGCCGCATCAGGTTTCCGGCGCCAAGGTGCTGGAGCAGATCGCCGCGCAGATGCAGGCCAAGAAGCTGCCGATGGTTGCCGACCTGCGTGACGAGTCTGACCACGAAAACCCTTGTCGTATCGTGATCATTCCGCGCTCCAACCGGGTTGAGCTGGACGAGTTGATGCAGCATTTGTTCGCGACCACCGAGCTGGAGTCCAGCTATCGGGTGAACATCAACATCATCGGTCTGGATGGCAAGCCGCAGCTCAAGAACCTCAAGACACTGCTCGGCGAATGGCTGACGTTCCGCATCGGTACTGTGCGTCGTCGTCTGCAGTTTCGTCTGGACAAGGTCGAGCATCGTCTGCACCTGTTGGACGGTTTGCTCACGGCTTACCTGAACCTGGATGAAGTGATCCACATTATCCGCACCGCCGAACATCCCAAGGCGGAACTGATTGCACGCTTTGGCCTGTCGGAAATCCAGGCGGACTACATCCTCGATACCCGTCTGCGTCAGTTGGCGCGTCTGGAAGAGATGAAGCTGCGCAGCGAGCAGGAGGCCCTGCGCAAAGAGCAGGCCAAGCTTCTGGCCCTGCTGGGCAGTGAGTCCAAGCTGCGCAAGCTGGTCCGTGCCGAACTGATTGCCGACGCTGAAACCTATGGTGACGACCGTCGTTCGCCGATTGTTGCCCGTGCCGAAGCCAAGGCGCTGTCTGAAAACGAATTGATGCCCACCGAGCCGGTAACTGTCGTGCTTTCGGAAAAAGGCTGGGTGCGTTGCGCGAAAGGCCACGATATTGATGCCACCGGGCTTTCCTACAAAGCAGGGGATGGTTTCAAGACGTCGTCCATCGGCCGCTCGAATCAGTTCGCCGTATTCATCGACTCGACCGGGCGCAGCTATTCGGTGGCAGCACACACCCTGCCATCTGCACGAGGCCAGGGCGAGCCGTTGACCGGTAAACTGCAACCGCCACCGGGTGCGACGTTCGAGTGCGTATTGATGCCCGAAGATGACGCGCTGTATGTGATCGCTTCGGATGCCGGTTATGGGTTTGTCGTCAAAGGCGAAGACCTGCAGGCCAAGAACAAGGCGGGCAAGGCGTTGCTGAGCTTGCCGAACGGGGCAAAAGTCATCTTGCCCCGGCCGGTGCCCGACCGTGAACAGAACTGGCTGGCAGCGGTGACCACCGAAGGCCGCCTGCTGGTGTTCAAGATCAGCGATTTGCCGCAGTTGGGCAAAGGCAAAGGCAACAAGATCATCGGTATTCCGGGTGAGCGGGTAGCCAGCCGAGAAGAATATGTGACCGATCTGGCGGTGATTGCGCAGGGCGCGACGCTGGTACTCCAGGCGGGCAAGCGAACGCTGTCGCTTAAACCTGAAGACCTTGAACATTACAAGGGGGAGCGGGGCCGACGTGGCAATAAATTGCCAAGAGGCTTCCAGCGCGTAGACGCGTTATTGGTGGAAAATAGCTAAAAACATTGATCTGGCACCAGCGTTCTTCGTTTTGCCATGAAGTACGATGCATAATCGCTGGAGTCATGATGCATATTCACGGATGATATGGGGTCTTGGGGTGCATGCGTGGCTCAGTGCCTGCATGGGTCTTGAAAGTACTTATACTGTGGCCTGCCTCGGGGCGGCCACCTGGATGGGATGATGAATTTTCTACGCCTTCCCCTGATCTTGCTGATGACTGGCGTTTTGGGTCTGGCTGGTTGCAGTGTGCGCCAGCCGACCGCGCTTTATCAGCTCGATAGCGGTGAGCCTGGTCAGCCGAAACAGAGTAGTGGTCTGGCAGTATTGCTGGGTCCTGTTTCGGTGGCCGACTATCTGCAACGCGAAACCCTGCTGCAACGCCAGCCTGACGGCACTTTGACCGCATCGCCTGACGGGCGCTGGGCGGGCAATCTGTCTTCGGACATCGACCAGTTGCTCTTGCGTCAGCTGGCCTGGAAGCTGGACAGCCAGCGTGTCGTCATGGCACCTGCGGTTGCCAACTTCACACCGGACGTTCAGGTCGTACTGTCGATCACCCGTCTGGACTCCGGTGCCAAACAGCCTGCCGTTCTGGATGCGCAATGGCGTCTTCTGGACCGTAAAGGTCATGTTCGTGACAGCCGACTGGTGCACCTTGAACAGGTCCATGCCGGCAGCTCCGCCGACCAGGTCAAGGCCCAGGGCATGCTGTTGCAACGCCTGGCCGATCAGGTAAGTACTGCGATCAAGCCGATTTCCTGGCAGCCGATCGAAGAACCGAAAAAGCCCCCGGTTGCGAAGGCCAAAGAGCCTGACAAACCAAGAATTCCAATGGCCTCGCCCATACGTACCGATCTTGAAGTGTTCCGCTTCTAGGGTTGGCCCAACAAAAAGCCCGCAGCGATGCGGGCTTTTTGTTGGACGCGAATCTTCGCTTCTCACACCTCGACGTTCCTGACGCACCACGCAGTCAGGAGGACGCAGAGCGTCCAGAACGGCATGCCCACGCGGAGCATGGGCACGATGGTGATCTTGCGGACGCCTATCGTTCCAAATGCTCCAGTGAGGTCAGGATCGGATGCGGAGCGTCCAGAACGGCATGCCCACGCGGAGCATGGGCACGATGGTGATCTTGCGGACACCTATCGTTCCGCACGCTCCAGCGTGGGAATGCCTGGGTGACGCTCTGCGTCACAGATCTGCGCCGCGCTGCACCGTCAGGATCGGACGCGGAGCGTCCAGAACGGCATGCCCACGCGGAGCATGGGCACGATGGTGATCTTGCGGACACCTATCGTTCCGCACGCTCCAGCGTGGGAATGCCTTGGGTGACGCTCTGCGTCACAGATCTGCGCCGCGCTGCCACAGTCAAGGTCGGGCGCCTCTCGTCCTGTGCTTACGCATGTGAACGAGAGGCGGTGGTCAGGCCTTGTTGGATTCGTGCATGCGCGCCAGCTGGCGTTCGAGCATCGAAGGGTAGGGCTCCATCAGGCGTTCCACACAGCATGCGCCTTCAGGGCTGGCGATAGGACGGATACGGGCGCGCTGGCGTATCAACGGGTCGTCGTTGATACGGCGTTCAACCAGCAGCAGGTTGCGGCTGTGCTGAGACAGCGCCAACGCATCCTGCGCCGTTTCAGTCAGCAGCAGGTCGATCTGGCTCAGACCGCTCAGGCCCTCACCCAGCGTCAGGCCCAGTTGCAGTTGCAAGGTGATGCCGCTGTCGGCCACCTCGATCTGCAAGGCATGGCTCAGGGCACGCAATAGCTCGCCGCAGCAGATTGCGTTGGTGAGGTAGTCATCACCGCTTTCGTGGCTGTGAAACAGCATCAGGGTGCTGCCATCGTTCAGGGTATGCAGCTCGCTTTCATACAGCGAGGCGGCCTGATCGAGGCAGTCGCGATAACGTTGCAGCAATTCGGTCAGTCGTGCGCGCGGCAGGCGGCGCAATTGGTCCTGCGCACCCAATTGTACGGCCAGCACGGCACTGTTGTGCGGCTCGACGGGCGCTACCGGCGCAGCCACCGGGCGTGCGGCTGGTGCAGTGTTCGAGCTGTCACGCAGGTCCGCAAACGGGTCTTCGTCGTCGTCTTCATCTTCTTCGGCAACAATGCGACGCTGGACTGGCGGTGCCGGCAGGCGCGGCTTCGGTTCGCTGCTGCGTGCCGAGACCGGTGGTGCAGGTCGCTCTTCCGGCTCCAGGTACGGATCGTCACCGTCGTCCTCGTCGCCGTCATACTCGGGTTCGGGCAGCGGCTCCGGCTCTGGAACCGGTGGTGCGAACGAGGTGCGCAGTTGCCGGGCCAGATCGCCTATTTCATCCTGGCGGTCGGTAGCCGGGGTGTATGGGTCGATGTCGCGCAGCCAGATGCGCATCTGCATCAATGGCGTGGAGATATGGCGACCGAGGCGCAGGCTCAGGGCCAGCGCCAGGGCCAGCAGAATGCCCGCCAGAATGCCCATGCTCTGCAGGCTGATGGTCATCGGCTGCTGGAACTGCGACATGTCGAGGCTGATGCGCAGATGGCCCGCCATCACGTCCTGGAACGTGATCTTGATTTCATACAGACCCTGAGCTTCCCCCAGCAGACCGTTTTTCGGACGCTGGCCGGCCTCCGCGAGGATGCGGTTATCCACACTGTAGATAGCGGCATGCGCTACCAGCGGGTTCTTGACCAGATTGCCCAGCAGCACGTTGAGACTGAGGATGTCGTTAGACACCAACAGCTCGGTAGCCGAGGTGGCGGTCTGGGTCGTCAGGGCCTGCCCCAGCGCATCGGCCTGTTCATGCATGGCCTGCTTGAACTGCAGGCCCATGACGCCGGCGTAGATCACCAGCGCCAAAGCGACCAGGATCACGTTATGGCTGGCAATGCGCAAAGCGATCGGTACACGGCGATGACGCAGGGCACGAAAGATGAGCAGGAAGAAATTATCGGTTTTAACGGGCGTGGGCCGGTTCACAGAGCACGGCTCTTTCGGTGAAGTTGTCGCGCAGTATAACGAGCGACCCAGTAGCGGCAAAGCGCTGCCTGTGCCCGGTGGTCACTGAATGTGGTTAGAATGCGGTTTTTTTCCACTATGGGGGTGCGCCTTGCGCGAAATCGTCCTGATTAACATCACAGGTGTCGACCGTCCAGGTCTCACTGCTGCCATCACCGGCGTCCTCGCCCAGGGTGGCGTGAACATTCTCGATATTGGTCAGGCGGTTATCCACGACACCCTGTCGTTCGGCATCCTGGTTGAAATTCCGGATACCGTGCAGGGTTCTTCCGTGCTCAAGGACATCCTGTTCACCGCCTACAAACTCGATCAGCAGGTCCGTTTCACGGCGGTGTCCGAAGCGGATTATCAGCACTGGGTTGAAGGTCAGGGCAAGGCCCGTCATATCGTCACACTGCTGACCCGCAAGGTTACGGCCGAGCAATTGCAGTGCGTCAGCGCCATTACGGCTAAATACGGGCTGAATATCGATCAGATCGATCGTCTGTCCGGGCGTATGCCGCTCGACACGCCGGCCGACAAGGGCAAGGGTTGCATCGAGTTCACCGTGCGCGGCGAGCCAGCCGACCCGAAAGCCATGCAGGCCGAGTTCCTCGCAGTTGCCCAGGATCTCAACGTAGATATCGCGTTCCAGCAGGATTCGCTGTTTCGCCGCAACCGGCGTCTGGCTGTGTTCGACATGGATTCGACCCTCATTGAGGCCGAAGTGATCGACGAGTTGGCCAAGGCTGCCGGTGTGGGCGAGCAGGTTTCCGAAATTACCGAGCGTGCGATGCGCGGCGAACTGGATTTCAGTGAAAGCTTCAAGGAGCGTCTGGCTTTGCTCAAGGGCCTGGATGTCAGTGTGCTGGATGAAATCGGTGCTTCTCTACGCTTGACCGAAGGCGCCGAAACGCTGTTCTCCGAGCTCAAGCGTCTGGGTTACAAGACCGCGATTCTCTCGGGTGGCTTCACCTACTTCGCCAAGCAGCTGCAAGCAAAGCTGGGCATCGATTATGTGTACGCCAACGAGCTGGAAGTGGTCGATGGCAAGGTAACAGGCGTCGCCGTAGAGCCGATCGTCAATGCGCAGCGCAAGGCAGACCTGTTGCGCGAGCTGGCGCACAAGGAAGGCTTGAGCCTGGAGCAGACCATCGCGGTCGGCGACGGTGCCAATGACTTGCCGATGCTGGCGATTGCCGGGCTGGGTGTCGCATTTCGCGCCAAGCCGCTGGTCAAGCAATCGGCAAAGCAGGCGATCTCGACGCTGGGACTCGATGGCGTGCTATATCTGTTGGGTTTTCGCGACCGCGAAGGAAAGCGCTGACGCTCAGGCCGTGGTGGTTTGCCCCTGATGGCGAGGTGCCAATCGCGACGGCTGTCGCAGTGATCGCTACAGCGTGCCCCACAAGGAATCGAACTCCTGATCCGGCCTGGCCTTTTCGGTTTCGGTCGCTTTCGGGGCGTCGTACATCTGATACTCGAACTGATTGTAACTGGCGCTGCTGACCTGCCGGTTGCTCAGTGACGCGCGGCGTTCTTCACCGGCGACGTTGATCATCACCTTGTTGCCCTCCTGAAAAGGCAGACGCGGTGCGAGCACGGTGGGCGGTTTTTCCATGGCGCGTACTTCCGGCAGCATCAGGGTTCGCAGGTACTGGCTATTCTGCTGTTCGCGAATCAGCTGCATGCCGCACGGTTGGGCAAACGGGGCGATCAGTTCGATCCCCATCTGTGTGCCGCCGCTGCGTACCTGGCGGATCCAGCGCACGATTGCAATGCTCCAGCCCTGGCCGGCGTCATCCTGAATACCCACCAGTTCGCCAGCCTGCAACTGCTGAGGCACGTCCTTCTGCCACGCCAGGCAGTATCCGCCCGGGCTGTGGTTGACAATATTCAGGTCGAAGGTCGGAAACGTATGCTGGTTGTTGGAAAGCGAGTCGCTGTCGCCGTCGTTTTTCGGGTATTCGATCTCTTCGTAGGGCAGCAGAACGGATGAAGTCTTGCCGCGCTGAGTGTCGAAGGCAGACGCCCACGGATCGTCCGCGTCATCATTGGCCATCTTCAGCGAAAAACTCGCAGCACTGCCTGCGCTGTTGAGTTGCAGGAGTTCGCTGAACGACTTCTGACCAGCTACATAAAAATGCAGTGCGCTCATGCCGATGCACAGCTTCAGGGTGCCCTGGCCTGCCGTGCGCTGAAAGGTGCGTTCCGCCACATCACCCCAGGCGACCGCCAGATGTTGCAGCAGGTCGGTGTTGATACCGGTTGGAATAAGCAACGGCGAAGGGGTGCGCTGGTCATCCGGCAGGGCCAGGTACTGATTGATCGCTTCAGCCAGCGCGTAGGTGTTGATACCCAGCAGTCGAGGAGATTGTTCGTCGCTGAACAGGGTGCGATACAGCGGTGGTTTGTCGACCGTCGGGTCCAGAGCGAAGAGGCTGCTTTCAGTGACCGGCAATTGCAGCTTTACCAGAGGGCTCCAGGCCTCCAGCGCATCGGCCAGTTTGCCGATGTTCAACTGACGCATCTGGTTGCAGCGTGAGCAACCCATCAGCAGCGCGATCACGTAGGTCTGTTCCACGCTCAGCACTTTGCTGTGATGGGCCAGGGGCTCTTCGACCGGCGTGTTGTGCAACTGGTACTGACGGGCAATCTGGTAGATCTGATGCAGCTCGAGCCACAGGCCATCCTGAACCGGACAGTAAAGCTGGTTGGCGCGTATCAGTGGCCCGTTGAGACCATGCAGTGCGCGTTGCAGCGCAGTGCTGAACAGCCCGGCCTGGTCTCGGGTATAGCGCGGGGCGACCTGCTGAATGATCTGCTTGTAACCGGTTGCGAGATGGTTTTGCAGCGCCTGGCAAAGGTTGGCCACCTTGCGTGGTCGCTCGTCCAGCACAATGGCCTGATTGAGAAAGTGACGTTCAAGGTGCTTGCAGACGAAGTACACCTCGGGCCGCAGCAATTCAAGCAATTGCAGGCGGTTCTCGCTCGGGGTGATCAACTGGTTGAGCTCGGTCAGCCCTTGATAGAGCTGGCGCGCCATTTCTCCGAGGTTCGCCTTGGGCAATCTGGAGATCCAGCGTTTGAGGTCGCGGGGGTTGGCTTCACTGAATGTCAGGCTCGACTGCGTCGGCGTGGGGGCACGCAATAGCAGAGGGAGGCTAAAATTACTCATGTGACAGGCAAGCTCCAACAACTCACTGGCGCGGACGATGGCTTCAGATGGGGGGCCGAGGTTATCGCGCACCCGCGATGTGCCGAGCATACGCCCATGAAAGTGAGAAGTATCCTACAGCATCGATGTAACGACTTTACCAGTATCGACATCACCCCGCAGCAACTATGGCCTCAGGCCATTACCGTCCGGCGGCACGTTGCATGAGCGCCAATATCCATCATCGGACGCTCATGCAGCGAGGCTCAGACCGCGATCATGCCTGGGCAGGAACAGCCAGTGCCTGTCCCATTTGAACCTTGGAACCCGCCGTCAGTTGTTCGGCCCATTTCACCTGACCTGGACCGAACAGCACAATGGCCGTGGAGCCCAGTTTGAAGCGGCCCATCTCGGCACCTTTTTCCAGATGGATTGGCGCACGCGCTGCTTCGTCGTAGCTGAACGTCTTCAATTCACGCTTGGGCGGCGTGACCAGCCCGGCCCATACCGTCTCGACCGACGCCACGATCATCGCGCCGACCAGCACCACTGCCATTGGTCCGCGCTCGGTGTCGAACAGGCAGACCACTCGCTCGTTACGGGCGAACAGTTCCGGCACGTTTTCAGCGGTGGTCTGGTTGACCGAGAAGATGCGGCCCGGCACGTAGACCATTTCACGCAGCGTGCCAGCCAGTGGCATGTGGACGCGGTGATAGTCCTTTGGCGACAGGTAGACGGTTGCGAACTCGCCGCCCATGAAGGGCGCTGACAGCTTGGGATCACCGCCGAGCAGTTCCAGTACGCTGAAGCTGTGGCCCTTGGCCTGGAAGATCCGGCCGTGGTCGATAGGGCCCAACTGGCTGATGGCGCCGTCGGCTGGCGAAAGAATCGCGCCCGGCGTGGTATCGAGCGGGCGGGCGTCGGCTTTCAATGCGCGGGTGAAGAACGCATTGAAGTGCTCGTAGGACGTCAGGTCTTCGACCAGGGCCTGCGACATGTCTACTTGATAACGGCGGGCAAACCACGCGGTGAAAGCGTTTTTGAACCAGCGTACGCGGCATTCGGCAACGCAGCCTGCCAGTCGGGACAGCAGGTGGTGTGGCAACAGGTACTGACTGATGATGAACAAGCGGTCTTTCATTGAAGGTCCTGAGGATGAGTGTCCTGAATATTTCTGCGAGGCCTGTCGCGGTTCGCTAGAGCGGACAGGTTCGACGGTTTCGGCTGGTGCTGGCTGCGCAGGCGCGACGGGTTGCGCAACCTCGACTGCCTCGGCGGCCACTTCCGGAAGTTCTACCGGTGTCTCCGGGTGATTGCCCCATTCACCCCACGAGCCGGCATAGGCCTTGACCCTTGGGTAGCCCAGCGCTTTCGCCACCAGATAGGTGAAGCCCGAGCGGTGGTGAGTCTGGCAATGGGTGATCACTTCCTTGTCGGGCGTGATGCCCAGGTCGCGAAGAATCTCTGGCATGTCCTGACGAATACGCAGGTTACGTGCCTTGTCCATGCCCGCAGTCCATTCGAAATTGACCGCGCCGGGTATGTGTCCGCCCTTGGCCGCGACTACTTTTTCGCCCGAATACTCGGTAGGGCCGCGAGCGTCCCAGATTGCCAGGTCGGCGGCACCCAGACGGCTTTGCAGGTATTCGCGTGTGGCGGTAGGTTCGTCGTGCAGCGTCAGCGTGACCGGGCCGCCTGCAACGGGCGCAACCTCTGTGCTCAACGGCAGCGATTGCGCTTCCCAGGCCAGCACGCCGCCATCCAGATAGTGATAACGGTGGTGGCCGATGACATCCAGCAGCCAGATAAAACGCCCGGCCCAGCCACCGCCTTCGTCATCGTAGACGACATAGACTGCATCAGGGTTGTGACCCAGCTCGCCGAACAGCTGCTGCAGATCGGCAGTGTCGGGCAGTAGACCAGGCGCAGGAGGCTTGCCCAGTTGCGTACGTTTTGGATCGACAAAGCGTGCGCCGCGAATGTGCCCGGCTTCGTAGCGAGCGCTGCTGGTCAGATCCACGAGGATCAGTTCCGGGGCGTCTAGACGCTCAAGCAGATCGTTGGGTTCGATGACCAGCGACAAGCCAGTGAATGCGGACATTTGCAGCCTCCGATGAAAGGAAAGAGGCGAATTGTACGCCAGGCCTCACGCTTTGCGATGACTAAAGATGCCAAGTGCCCTTTCAATACATTGCGCGGTTTTTCCGAATGCCTGGACGGAAATTTCCGACAAGGCCCCGCCACCCTGGTCGGCGACCACCAGCAGCATGACTTTACCGTTGTTGCCCAGCGAGCGAATAAGCCAGTGCTGGCCACTGAACAGGGTTTTCAGTGGCGCGGGCAGCAGGGCGGCAAACTGCGCGTTGTTCGCGGGGGTCATGCGCAACTGCGTCGGCTGGGTCAGCAAGCGTTGCAACACGGTGCTTTCCTTGATGAACAACTGCAAGGAGGCGGTTTCGGCCGGCAGTCCGGCCATTTGATTGACGCGCAGTACGGTCGAGGTCTTGTCCAGCATCAGCAGCATGACCCGCTCCATACCGCACGACATAAACGCGTCGCGGGCCGAGGTGGTCAAGTGCATGGCGTTGATGAACGGGCTGGGGTCCTGCAGCAGCTCGGCGCAGTGCTTGCGCCATAGCTGCAGAGCGTCGGCCGATGGCGGTGGCGCTGGTTCGTTGTCGCGCCTTACACGGCGCGCATCCCAAGGCCAGATCAGCGATTCGGCCGGGTGCCAGAGGTCTTTTTCCGCATGAATACGCGCGCTGCTGGCAGCGTTTTGATGCGCCTGCTGCTGCACTTCGCTGATCGACTGTTGCAGGTAAAGGCTGGTCAGCCGTTCCCAGCGCAGGCAATGCGGGCTGTTCCAGGCATGTTGCGCCGCCAGCGCCAGGCCGTTACCCAGCAAAACAGTATTGGCTGGCTGGTTCAACCAGCGCCGCAGGTTGGGGTCGGCGTCCATGAGTTGTTGCTGTTGCAGCGGGCTGTGTTCTTCGCGGGCGATGCGCAGCACCTTGGCCAGATCGCGTCGCTCGTTGATCAGCAACTTATAACCGCGCGTGACCCAGATCGGCAGGCGCCAGAATTCGGCGAGTGCCAGGCACAGCTCCAGCAGATTGACGCCGAACAGCTCTTTTTCCACTGCAAGGCTGGAATGGCCCTTGTGGATAACCCGCAACTCCAGCTCTTCGAGCAGCTTCGGATAGGCCAGCGCCATCGGCCAAAGGGGGGAGAGGAAAAGCAGGCTGCCCATATGGATGTCTTGCCAGAGTCGTGCAAGGCGACTGGCAAACAACCCGTTGGCCTGTTGTGTGGCGTGCTGGCTGACCAGAATCAATTGGCGATAGACCGCGGGAATTTCCTCGGGCGGCTTGGCCGGCAAGCGGCCCAGAAGGATTTCAGTACGCGCCAGCCCCAGGCGGTTGATCGCAATCTCGAGGCTCTCGGCCTGCTCGGTCAAACCGTGGGTGTGATGGTTGGCCTCGCGCATCACACTCAATACCAGTGCGGGGCTTTCCTGCATCATTTCAGCGATTTCACGCAGTGAGCGGCGACTGTCGTTCAATGCTGCGCGAACGTGCCCATGATTGACGGCAGGGACCGGTAACGCGATGCCGTCAAGCAGCTTGACCCAGGCATCCAGCGTTTTCGGAACGAGATGATGTGCTGCGTGTGCTGTCGACATTCGATGGCCTGTGCGGCTGATTATCTGAGCTGGGAAACCGCCAGCGTACGGGACGCTGAGGCCATTTTCCTCCTTTTATGGAGGCGGATAAATGGGTTTTTCAAAAGAACCGGCTATAGTCTGGCCCAGTTAGGCCGATAAGGAGAAGAAGAGATTCAAGAACTTCCGGACTGTCCCTGAACCCGACTCAGTAAAGTATTTTTTCCTATGGCTAAAATTATCGGCATCATTGTCGTTATCGCGAGTGTCCTCGGCGGATATGTGCTGTCCCATGGCAAGATCATGGCGCTGTTCCAGCCCTACGAGGTCTTGATCATCGGCGGTGCTGCACTGGGCGCGTTCCTCCAGGCCAACCCTGGCTACATGACCATGCACGTGTTCAAGAAGTCGCTGAAGATGTTCGGTTCGCGCTTCACACACGCCTATTACCTCGAGGTGCTGGGGCTGGTATACGAAATCCTCAACAAGAGCCGCCGTGAAGGCATGATGGCGATTGAAGGGGATATCGAAGACGCCGCCTCCAGCCCGATCTTCGCCAAATACCCTGGTGTGCTGAAAGATGAGCGCATGACCGCGTACATCTGCGACTACCTGCGCATCATGTCGTCCGGCAACATGGCTCCTCACGAGCTGGAAGGCCTGTTCGACATGGAACTGCTGAGCATGAAAGAAGAGCTCGAGCATCCATCCCATGCTATTACCGGTATCGCCGACGGTATGCCCGGCTTCGGTATCGTGGCGGCGGTACTCGGTATCGTGGTGACCATGGCGTCGCTGGGGTCGGGCGACAAGGCTGCAATCGGCATGCACGTAGGTGCTGCGCTGGTAGGTACCTTCTTCGGTATTCTTGCGGCATACGGTTTCTTCGGTCCGTTGGCCACCTGCCTTGCCCATGATGCCAAGGAAGAAATGAACGTCTACGAGAGCATCAAGGCGTCGCTGGTGGCGTCGGCCTCCGGCATGCCGCCTTCGCTGGCCGTCGAATTTGGCCGCAAGGTTCTCTACCCGCTGCATCGCCCCAGCTTCAGCGAGCTGGAACAAGCGGTTCGCGGTCGCTAAGTCATGGAAAATAATCAGCCGATTATCATCAAGCGCGTAAAGCGCTTTGGTGGCGGACATCACGGCGGTGCCTGGAAAATCGCGTTTGCCGACTTCGCGACGGCGATGATGGCGTTCTTCCTGGTGCTGTGGCTGATGTCTTCCGCCACGCCCGAACAGTTGCTCGCGGTGGCCGGTTACTTCAAGGACCCGGTCGGTTTTTCGGACAGCGGTTCGCCGTATGTGATCGACCTGGGCGGCTCGCCCGAGATGTCGCCGAATCAGACGCTGAACCCTGAGGTCAAGACCACGCCGTCACCTGACACCGTGCCCCTTGAGGCCGAGACTTCCGAGACCAAAGCTGAAGAGGTCGAGCAGGAGCGTCTGGAGATGCTGTTGCAAGAGCTGCAGAACAAGGTCGAGGAAAATCCGCAACTGCAGAAATTCAAGGACCAGATTCTGTTCGAGATCACCCAGGACGGTTTGCGTATCCAGATCATGGACGCTGACAACCGGCCGATGTTCGACTCGGGCAGCGCACGTCTCAAGCCTTATTTCGAAGACATCCTGCTGGCGATGGCTGACACCATCAAGAGCGTGCCGAACAAGATCAGTATCAGCGGTCATACCGATGCGACACCTTTTGTAGGCAACGGCGGATTCGGTAACTGGGAACTGTCGGCCAACCGCGCCAACGCTGCACGTCGTGCGCTGGTGGCCGGTACCTATCCGGACTCACAGGTGGCCAGAGTGGTGGGTTATGCCTCGTCAGCTCTTTATGATCACGAGAACCCGACCAATCCGGTCAACCGCCGCATCGACATTGTGGTTTTGACCAAAAAGGCTCAGCAGCGTATCGAAGGCGACCAGAACTCCGGTGGTGCGCCTCAGTCCAAACCTGCGCCCGCCGCTCCTGCTACTCCCGCTACTCCCGCTGCTCCGGGGGCTTCGACCGGGGCACCGCCAGACCCACAGGCATACGCCCAGCCTCACGAGATCCGGCAGAAGCTGAATATCTTTGACGATGGCAAGTTGCGGGTCGAGCCAGCCCAGAACTGAGCTGCAACCGATACAGAAACGCCGCGATCATCGCGGCGTTTTTGCGTGTTGCGTTCGGTGCTCAGTAACTGTCTTGCGGCAGGCTGGCAATGATCGAACGGTAGCTGTTCATGCGCTGTTGCTGCACGCGGCCATCTTCAAGCCCCTTGAGCAGGGCGCAGCCCGGTTCGCGGTCATGCTTGCAGTCGCGAAAGCGGCACGTGCCGATCAGGTCGTTGAATTCGATGAAGCCAGCTTCTACGTCTGCACGGCTGACATGCCCCAGGCCGAATTCGCGGATACCCGGTGAGTCGATCAGATCGCCGCCACGCGGAAAGTGGAACAGGCGGGCGGTTGTGGTGGTGTGTGTGCCCTGGCCGGAGACTTCGGACAACGGGCCGACCCGGGTATCCGTTTCCGGCAGCAGGCTGTTGACCAACGAAGACTTGCCGACGCCGGACTGGCCAACGAACACACTGATGTGGCCATCAAGCTGGCTTTGCAGTGTCTGCATGCCATCGCCATGATGCGCCGACACTTCCAGCACCGGGTAACCCAGTGTGCGGTAGACCGCCAGCAACGCATTGAGCGCGGGCGCGTTCTGTTCGTCGATCAGGTCAGCCTTGTTGAGCAGCAGCAGCGGACGAATCCCGGCATGCTCGGCGGCCACCAGATAGCGGTCAATCAGGTTGGCATGTGGCTCGGGCATGGGCGCGAACACGATCACGATCAGATCGACGTTGGCAGCCACAGGCTTGAGCTGGCCACGTGAGTCCGGGCGGCGCAGTTCGGTGGTGCGGGGCAGTTGCGCAACGATGACGCCAATGCCCTGATTGCCGGCGCGCCATACAACGCGATCACCCGTGACCAGTGCCGGCAGGTTGGCGCGCAAGTGGCAGCGAAATACCTGACCGCTTGCTTCGCCTTCCTGAGCCTCGACTTCGACCTGAACACCGAAGTGAGCAATTACAAGGCCGGTCTGTTCGGGGCCGAGGTCGCCGCCTTCCAGTGTTTCAAGCGTAGCGGACTCGCGTTTTGCCGCGCGGGCAGCACGCTCGCCCTGAATTTTTTCGATGCGCCAGTTCTGACGACGATTGAGTTGGCGTTTGGCCATGGGTGTTCCGATGTGATGTAACCGATGAATTAGGCAGTACGATTGATCGGCAGGAGTCTAGCACGGCAGGGTGAGCTAAACTGCGCGCCTACGCTGAGGAGTCGACACATGCAGAACAAGCAGAACCTGATCTGGATCGATCTGGAAATGACCGGTCTGGACCCTGATACCGATGTCATCATCGAAATGGCCACGATCATCACCGATAGCGAGCTGAACACCCTGGCCGAAGGCCCGGTGATCGCTGTGCATCAGAGCGACGAGACGCTGGCGAAAATGGACGAGTGGAACACCCGCCAGCACGGTGGCTCGGGCCTGACCCAGCGAGTACGCGAAAGCACCATCAGCATGGCTGAAGCCGAGGCGCAGACCCTTGAGTTCATCAAGCTGTGGGTGCCGGAGCGCAGTTCGCCGATCTGCGGCAACAGCATCTGCCAGGATCGCCGCTTCCTGTATCGCCACATGCCGACGCTGGAAAACTGGTTCCACTACCGCAATCTGGATGTCTCGACCCTCAAGGAACTGGCGGCGCGCTGGTCCCCCGAGCTGAAATTCAAGAAAGGCAGCACCCACCTGGCGCTCGATGACATCCGCGAGTCGATTGCCGAGCTGCGCTTTTATCGTGAGCACTTCATCAAGCCTTGATCAAGACTCGCGCGTGCAGTGAATAATCTTCGCTGCACTCTTTCAGTGCGTTGGTCGGCTGGTTAGACTGCGCGCCTTTGTCGCAGAGTCCCCGCCATGTTGCTGATGCTTTATCTGATTGCCATCACTGCTGAAGCCATGACTGGCGCGCTGTCTGCGGGCCGTCGAGGAATGGACTGGTTCGGCGTGGTGCTGATCGCTTGCGTCACAGCCCTGGGCGGTGGCTCGGTGCGCGATGTGCTGATCGGCCATTACCCGCTGACCTGGGTCAAGCACCCGGAATACCTCATATTGACCAGTGTGGCAGCGTTGGTAACGATCTTTATCGCGCCATTGATGCGCCACCTGCGCTCGTTGTTTCTGGTGCTGGATGCGCTGGGGCTGGTGGCCTTCACCCTGATCGGCTGCATGACCGCGCTGGAAGCCGGGCATGGTCTGGTGATCGCGTCAGTGTGCGGTGTCATCACCGGGGTCTTCGGTGGCATCCTGCGCGACATCTTCTGCAACGACATTCCGCTGATCTTCCGTCGCGAACTGTATGCCAGCGTTTCATTTCTGGCCGCGTGGTGTTTTTTGCTGTGCCAGTACCTGCAACTGCCGGATGAACAGGCCGTGCTCATCACCTTGTTCGGCGGCCTGCTGCTGCGCCTGCTGGCGATCCGATTCCGCTGGGAAATGCCCAAGTTCGTCTATAAAGACGAGCCCTGAAGAGGGCGCAGAACGCCCGGAGCTGCATGCCCATACGCAGCACTCTGCTTCATTCACATCCTGAGATGCCCGCAGAGTGGGCTTCTGCCCGAAGGGCGTGGGAGCTTCAGGAGGTCACGACGGCTGCGATGGGCTGCGAAGCGGCCCTTAAACCTGCTGACTCTGTTGTGTCTGATGCACCAAGGCGACCGTTTTTGCTGCCGGTTCCCGACAGTTCGCAGACAAGTCCGCTCCCATGCAAGTTAAGCGTCGCCCGGCCCGCTCAGACGCGTTAGCCCTCTGCGTCTGCCACCCCATGCCTCTGCAGCGCCCATTCCACATGCTCCCTGACCAATTCCGAGGGATAGTCGCGCCGTAAGTGCAGGGCTTCGATCACCGGGATGGTGGAGGGCGCGTTGCCCAGTCCGACAGCCAGGTTGCGTAGCCAGCGTTCGTACCCGGCGCGGCGCAGGGGCGAGCCTTCTGTACTACTGAGGAATTTGTCTTCATCCCATAAAAAAAGCTCGGCCAGCCCAGCGTTGTCCAGGTTATGGCGCGGCTGAAAGTCGCTCTGGTCGGTTGGTCGTGCAAAGCGGTTCCACGGGCAGACAATCTGGCAGTCGTCGCAACCGAACACCCGATTGCCGATCAAGGGCCGCAGCTCTTCTGGAATCGCGGTCTTGAGCTCGATGGTCAGGTAGGAAATGCAGCGCCGTGCGTCCAGCACATAAGGCCCGACAAAGGCCGCCGTCGGGCAGATGTCCAGGCAGGCCGTGCAGCGCCCGCAATGTTCCGTCGCATGCGGCGCATCCACCGGTAGCGGGATGTCGACAAACAGCTCGCCGAGAAAGAAAAAGCTGCCCGCCTTGCGGTTGAGCACCAGCGTGTTCTTGCCGATCCAGCCGAGCCCGGCCTGTTCGGCAATGGCCTTTTCCAGCACTGGCGCGCTGTCCACGAACGCCCGAAAACCAAACGGCCCGATGGCCTGCTGAATGCGCTCGGCCAGTTGCTGCAAGCGCTTGCGGATCAACTTGTGATAGTCACGGCCCAGGGCGTAGCGTGACACATAGGCTTTTTCCGGTTCTGTCAGGCGCTGGGCCATCTCGGTGTCGCCGGGCAGATAGTCCATGCGCAGCGACACCACGCGCAACGTTCCCGGCACCAGCTCGTCCGGATGGGAACGTTTGCTGCCGTGGGCTGCCATATAGTCCATTTCGCCGTGATAGCCTGCATCGAGCCAGCGTTGCAGGTGCTGCTCGTGCTCTGCCAGGTCCAGACCGCTGACCCCCACTTCCTGAAAGCCCAGCTCACGCCCCCATGCCTTGATTGAGACGGCAAGGGCGGCGAGATCATCGGAAGTGGGAAGTACAGCAGTAATAGCGGACATGCGCAGAGAGAAACCGGGGCCAAGGTGCGTATAATTCTGCCAGACATCGGAGCCTATAGACGCATGTTCGACACGAAACCTCATTTACCCGACGCGCTGTACAGCGCTGCGCAGGTCCGCGACCTCGATGCACGGCTGATTGCTGCCGGTACGCCAGGCCTGGAATTGATGCTGCGCGCTGCCCAGGCGCTATGGCGGACGATACTCCGACGCTGGCCGCAGGCCAATGAACTGACCGTGTTGGCCGGGCGTGGCAACAACGCCGGTGACGGGTATCTGGTGGCCGCGCTGGCGCACAAGGCAGGCTGGCAAGTCAGGGTGCTGGCTGTCGGCGACCCGGCTGCATTGACCGGTGATGCCGCTTCGGCGCACGCGGCAGCTTCCGGCATCGACACTCAGGCATGGGCCGGACAACCGCTGAGCGGCGTGGTGCTGGATGCCTTGCTCGGCACCGGGCTCAACGGCGAAGTGCGCGAGCCCTATGTTTCGGCCATCAAGGCGATCAATGCCAGCGGCCTGCCGGTCGCCGCCGTGGACATCCCGTCGGGCTTGAGTGCAGACACCGGCCAAGCGCTGGGCGTGGCGGTGCGTGCCGATGTGACCGTTACCTTCATAGGCCTCAAACTGGGCTTGTTGACGGGCGATGCGGCGGACCTGGTGGGCGAGCTGGTGTTTGATGATTTACGCGCCGACCCTGCGCTGGTTGCGCAGGTGCCGGTCAGCGCGAAGCGTCTGAGCGCATCCAGTCTGCCGACGCTGGCACCGCGTCCGCGTACTGCTCATAAAGGCATGTTCGGCCGAGTGCTGGTCATCGGTGGCGATCACGGTTTTGGCGGTGCTGCCTTGCTCAGCGCCGAAAGCGCCTTGCGCAGCGGGGCGGGCATGCTGACGCTGGCGACCCGCGCCGAACATATTCCGGCCGCCCTGACGCGCATGCCGGAAATCATGAGTGCGGCCATTCGCTCGGCTAACCAGTTGATGGCGTTGATCGAGCCGGCCAGCGTATTGGTGGTCGGGCCCGGCCTGGGGCAGGCGTCCTGGGGGCGCAGCCTGCTGTCGGCTGCTGCCAACGCCGAGCGGCCCCAAGTGTGGGATGCCGATGCTCTGAATATGCTGGCCGCCGGTCTGGTGAGTCTGCCCAAAGGCTGCGTCATCACCCCGCATCCGGGAGAGGCCGCGCGTTTGCTGGGCGTTGGCATCAAGGACGTTCAGGCTGACCGGGCCGCTGCTGTGCGGGCGCTGGCGCGTAAGTTCGATACGGTCTGTGTGCTTAAGGGCTCCGGCAGCCTGATCGCCGATGCGAGCGGGCAACTGGCGTTGTGCGACCGTGGTCATCCGGCCATGGCCACCGCCGGACTGGGTGACGTGTTGGCCGGGTTGATCGGTGCGCTGCTGGCGCAGCATCTAACGCCATTCGATGCGGCCTGTCTGGCGGTGTGGCTGCACGCAAGCGCCGGTCAGAAAGTCGGTGAATACGGTCGCGGGCTGGCGGCCAGCGATATTATTCCTGCCATTCGTCAGTTATTGGAGGAGCTGCAACCGTGTCTGATTTAACGCTGCATGTGGTTGGCGAAGAGGCAATGATGAATTTTGGTGCACGCCTGGCAACGGTTACCGAAGGCGTGGGCGTCATCTTTCTCGATGGCGATCTTGGCGCTGGAAAAACAACTCTTTCGCGGGGAATGATTCGCGGGTTCGGGCATGCCGGGGCTGTCAAGAGTCCTACTTTCACGCTGGTCGAGCCCTACGAAATAGGTGCCATACGGGTCTTTCACTTTGACCTGTATCGTCTGGTCGATCCCGAAGAACTCGAGTACATGGGGGTGCGTGATTACTTCGACGGCGATGCACTTTGTCTGATTGAATGGCCCCAGCGTGGTGCAGGCTTTTTGCCAAAGCCTGACCTGACCATTACCATTGGCCCGCACGGAGAAGGTCGGTCCGTGATATTGAGCCCGCTGGGCTCGCGTGGCGAACGCTGGTGTGCCACTTTGGCTTTGGAATTCAAATAGATATGGGGTTAGGTATGCGCATGCGCGCGCTGGTTACTGTAGTTGGTCTGCTGCTGATGGCCCTGGCTGTCGAGGCGGTTGCCGCTACGCAAGTAAAAAGTGTCCGCTTATGGCGAGCACCGGACAACACACGTCTGGTATTCGACCTGTCCGGGCCTGTCCAGCACAGCGTATTCACCCTGACTTCGCCTGATCGTCTGGTGATCGATATCAATGGCGCGACACTCGGTGGTCCGCTGAATGTATCGACAGCCAATACGC
The DNA here is from genome assembly GCF_032587795.1 of Pseudomonas syringae group sp. 247E2. Classification (NCBI taxonomy): domain Bacteria; kingdom Pseudomonadati; phylum Pseudomonadota; class Gammaproteobacteria; order Pseudomonadales; family Pseudomonadaceae; genus Pseudomonas; species Pseudomonas syringae group sp. 247E2. The sequence continues at coordinate 108,276 of NZ_JAWHPK010000023.1, forward strand.
CGATCAACAGCATGCGCTCTGCCCAGCGCACGCCGACAGATCTGCGCGTGGTCATCGACCTGAAAAAGGCGGTGACGCCCAAAAGCTTCACGCTTGCGCCGAACCAGCAGTACGGCAACCGTCTGGTGGTCGACCTGTTCGATAACGCCGCCGATGCCAACCCGACACCGGTTATCCCGGATACCGCCGCCAATACCGCGCCCGCTGTCCCGGTCAGCCCGGCCAAGCCTGAAATCAAGCTGACCCCGGTGCCCAACGGCAAGCGCGACATTGTCGTGGTGATCGATGCCGGGCACGGCGGTGAAGACCCGGGTGCCTCGGGCGGTGCCGGGCAGAAAGAGAAAAACGTGGTGCTGTCGATCGCCAAGGAGCTGCAGCGCCAGGTCAATGCCGAGAAAGGCTATCGCGCTGAACTGACGCGGACCGGCGACTACTTTATTCCGTTGCGCAAACGTACCGAGATCGCCCGCTCCAAGGGGGCCGACCTGTTTGTGTCCATTCACGCCGACGCTGCGCCGTCCACCGCGGCGTTTGGCGCTTCGGTGTTCGCCTTGTCTGATCGCGGTGCGACCTCCGAAACCGCACGCTGGCTGGCGGACAGTGAAAACCGTTCCGACCTGATCGGTGGTGCCGGTGCAGTAAGCCTTGATGACAAGGACCGCATGCTCGCCGGGGTGTTGCTGGACTTGTCCATGACCGCTTCGCTGTCTTCGAGCCTGAACGTCGGCCAGAAGGTGCTGAGCAATATTGGCCGCGTCACCTCGTTGCACAAATCGCGCGTCGAGCAGGCAGGTTTCATGGTGCTCAAATCGCCGGATATCCCGTCGATTCTGGTGGAAACCGGCTTTATCTCCAACGCCAACGAAGCCAACAAGCTGAGTTCTGCGTCGCACCAGCAGGCGTTGGCGCGTTCGATCAATTCCGGGGTGAAGCAGTTCTTCCAGCAGAACCCGCCACAGGGCACTTATATTGCCTGGCTGCGTGACAACGGCAAGCTGGCTCAAGGGCCACGCAACCATGTGGTCCGCTCCGGCGAAACCCTGGCCATGCTCGCGGCGCGCTATGACATGAACATTGCCACGCTGCGCAGCGCCAACAATCTGAAAACCGATGAATTGAAGATTGGCCAGGATCTGCGAATTCCGAGTTCCGAGGTGGCGACTCAGCAATGACCGATCTTCTGCTCGACGGCACCGAAGCCGATAACGCTCAGACTGTCCTGAACGCTGCGCGCATCGAATTGCTAAGCCCGCGTCTGGCCAACCAGATTGCGGCTGGCGAAGTCGTCGAGCGTCCAGCGTCGGTTATCAAGGAGCTGCTGGAAAACAGCCTTGATTCCGGCGCGCGGCGTATTGATGTCGATGTAGAGCAGGCCGGTATCAAGCTGTTGAAAGTGCGTGACGACGGTGGCGGTATTTCCTCGGATGACCTGCCACTGGCGCTGGCGCGACATGCCACCAGCAAGATTCGCGATCTGGAGGACCTCGAGCGCGTCATGAGCCTAGGGTTTCGCGGCGAGGCCCTGGCTTCAATCAGCTCCGTGGCGCGCCTGACGCTGACCTCGCGCACCCGCGACGCCGATCAGGCCTGGCAGGTGGAGACCGAAGGCCGTGACATGGCTCCGCGCGTCCAGCCAGCAGCGCATCCGGTAGGCACCTCCGTTGAAGTGCGCGATCTGTTCTTCAACACGCCTGCCCGGCGCAAGTTTCTCAAGGCCGAAAAAACCGAATTCGATCACCTGCAGGAAGTCATCAAGCGCATGGCGCTGGCACGTTTCGACGTGGCCTTCCATTTGCGTCACAACGGCAAGACCGTGCTGAGCCTGCATGAAGCGCATGACGACACTTCCAGAGCACGACGTGTCTCGGCGATCTGCGGGCCGGGCTTCCTGGAGCAGGCGCTGCCTATCGAGATCGAACGCAACGGCCTTCATCTGTGGGGCTGGGTAGGGCTGCCGACATTTTCGCGCAGCCAGGCCGACCTGCAATATTTCTTCGTAAACGGGCGTGCGGTGCGCGACAAACTGGTCGCTCATGCGGTGCGTCAGGCGTATCGCGACGTGTTGTTCAATGGCCGTCACCCCACGTTCGTGCTGTTTTTCGAGGTCGACCCGGCTGCTGTAGACGTCAACGTTCACCCGACCAAGCATGAAGTACGCTTTCGCGACGGGCGCATGGTGCATGACTTCCTTTATGGCACCCTGCACCGTGCATTGGGTGATGTGCGCCCGGAAAACCAGCTGGGCGGCAGCGTACCGGTCGCCGTCGAGCCTCGGCCTACCGGGCCTGAGGCCGGTGAGTTCGGGCCGCAGGGTGAAATGCGTCTGGCCAATAACGTGCTGGAACAGCCGCAGGGCGAGCCTTTTGCCCGACCTGCTGCCGGTGGCGGCGCTGGCAGCGGTTATCAGTATCAATATACGCCTCGGCCCACCTCTGGCGTGCCGGTGGCCGAAGCGCAAAGCGCCTACCGTGAATTCTTCGCACCGCTGCCCAGCACCGCGCCCTCGTCGCTGCCGGAGTCGCCCGGCGATATCCCGCCGCTGGGTTATGCGCTGGCGCAGCTCAAAGGTATCTACATCCTCGCTGAAAACGCTCACGGGCTGGTGCTGGTGGACATGCACGCCGCCCACGAGCGAATCATGTACGAGCGCCTGAAAATAGCGATGGCCAATGAAGGCCTGAGTGGTCAGCCATTGCTGGTGCCCGAATCTCTCGCGGTCAGCCAGCGTGAAGCGGACTGCGCCGAAGAACATATCGCGACGTTTCAGCGCCTGGGCTTCGAGCTGCAGCGGCTTGGCCCGGAAACCCTGGCGATCCGCCAGATCCCTGCGTTGCTCAAGCAGGCCGAGGCCAATCGGCTGGTCAGCGATGTGCTGGCGGATCTGATGGAGTACGGCACCAGCGACCGGGTGCAGGCACACATGAACGAGTTGCTCGGGACCATGGCCTGTCACGGCGCGATTCGCGCCAATCGGCGGCTGGCCATCCCGGAAATGAACGGCCTGTTGCGTGACATGGAAAACACCGAGCGCAGCGGGCAATGTAACCACGGTCGTCCTACCTGGACCCAGATGGGTCTCAATGACCTGGATAAATTATTCCTGCGCGGTCAATGAATGAATGCTTTACCTCCGGCCATCTTTCTCATGGGGCCTACCGCAGCAGGCAAGACCGACCTTGCGATAGAACTGAGCAAAGTGCTGCCTTGCGAGCTGATCAGCGTCGATTCGGCGTTGGTCTATCGCGGCATGGACATCGGCACCGCCAAGCCTTCAAAAGCACAGCTGGCTGAATATCCACACCGTCTGATCGACATCCTCGACCCAGCGCAAAGCTACTCGGCAGCCGATTTTCGCAGTGACGCCCTGGCGGCCATGGCGGAAATTACCGCGCGCGGAAATATTCCTTTGCTGGTCGGCGGCACTATGTTGTATTTCAAGGCTCTATTGCACGGGCTGGCGGATATGCCGGCTGCGGATGCGCAGGTAAGGGCACAGCTTGAAGCTGATGCACAGGCCTATGGCTGGCGGTCATTGCACGATCAATTGGCGGTGGTCGACCCCGTTTCGGCGGCGCGCATTCACCCCAATGATCCGCAACGACTGATCAGGGCGCTCGAGGTGTATCGGGTCAGCGGAATGAGCATGACGGCACACCGCGAGCAACAAACTGCGCAAAGTACCGAAGCGGCGGCATCAGGGCGTCAGCAATTGCCCTATACTGTCGCGAACCTTGCCATCGCTCCGGCTGATCGCAAGGTGCTGCACCAACGCATCGCGCTACGTTTTGAGCAAATGCTGGATCAGGGGTTTCTGGACGAAGTACTGGCATTGCGCTCAAGAGGCGACCTGCATTCCGGGTTGCCCTCGATAAGAGCCGTCGGTTATCGCCAGGTCTGGGATCACCTGGATGGGAAGCTGACGCGGGATGAAATGCAGGAGCGCGGCATTATTGCAACGCGCCAGTTGGCCAAAAGGCAGTTCACCTGGCTACGCAGCTGGGAGGATTTGCACTGGCTGGACAGTCTGGCCAGCGACAATCTGTCGCGCGCCTTGAAATACCTGGGATCGGTCTCCATATTGAGCTGAGTCCCTGCAATAGCCGTCTATCCTTGGGGGGTGGCCGGTAAGCCAATCGAATTCGATTTATTATTTATTGATCCTTAAAGGAGTGCGGCACATGTCAAAAGGGCATTCGCTACAAGACCCTTACTTGAATACCTTGCGAAAAGAGAAGGTCGGGGTATCGATCTACCTGGTCAACGGTATCAAGCTGCAGGGCACGATCGAGTCTTTCGACCAGTTCGTCATTTTGCTGAAGAATACTGTCAGCCAGATGGTCTACAAACACGCCATTTCCACCGTCGTACCGGTTCGCCCGATTCGCCTTCCCAGCGCTACCGACGCTGACGGCGCAGACGCCGAGCCAGGTAACGCCTGATAGGAGTCTGCCTTGTTCTTTGAGCGCCACAGTGGTGGTGAACGTGCAATTCTCGTTCATCTGGATGGTCAGGACCCTGAGGCGCGCGAAGATCCGCAGGAGTTTCAGGAGCTGGCCATATCGGCCGGTGCCGATACCGTTGCGTTTATCAACGTGCCGCGTCATCGGCCATCGGCCAAATACCTGATTGGCTCTGGCAAGGTCGAGGAGCTTCGCGACCAGGTCAAGGCCGAACAGGCTGATCTCGTTATCTTCAATCACACCCTCACGCCCAGTCAGGAACGTAACCTCGAACGCGTTTTCGAGTGCCGCGTGCTTGATCGTACGGGTCTGATCCTCGATATCTTTGCGCAGCGTGCACGTACCCACGAAGGCAAGCTTCAGGTCGAACTGGCCCAGCTTGAGCATATGAGTACGCGTCTGGTCCGTGGCTGGACTCACCTTGAGCGTCAGAAAGGTGGTATCGGCCTGCGCGGCCCAGGCGAAACCCAGCTCGAAACCGACCGACGTCTTCTGCGGGTTCGCCTGCGGCAGATCAAGGGGCGGCTGGAGAAGGTTCGCAGCCAGCGCGATCAGGCACGTCGTGGACGCCGTCGCGCCGATATCCCTTCGGTTTCTCTGGTGGGGTATACCAACGCCGGTAAATCGACCCTTTTCAACTCGGTGACCGATTCGGATGTGTTTGCGGCGGACCAGCTGTTCGCCACGCTCGATCCGACCTTGCGTCGTCTGCAGCTCGATGATCTGGGCCCTATCGTGCTGGCCGATACCGTAGGCTTCATTCGCCATCTGCCGCACAAACTGGTAGAAGCCTTTCGAGCGACGCTTGAAGAGTCGAGCAACTCCGATTTACTGCTGCATGTGATCGACTCCCACGAGCCTGACCGCATGTCGCAGATCGAGCAGGTCATGGCCGTGCTCGGTGAGATCGGTGCCGAGGGCTTGCCGATCCTTGAGGTCTATAACAAACTCGATCTGCTTGAAGGCGTGGAGCCTCAGATACAGCGGGATGCCGATGGCAAGCCGCAGCGTGTCTGGGTGTCTGCCCGCGATGGTCGAGGGCTGGATCTGCTCAAGCAGGCCATCGCCGAACTGCTCGGCGACGACCTGTTTGTCGGTACGCTGCTTTTGCCTCAGAGTCTTGCCCGGCTGCGTGCCCAGTTTTTCGAATTGGGTGCGGTGCAGAGCGAAACGCATGACGAGGAAGGTGCCAGCGTGTTGGCCGTACGACTGCCGCGCGTTGAACTCAATCGACTGGTGAGTCGCGAAGGATTGCAGCCGCTGGAGTTCATCGAGCAACACACTTTGCAATAAAAGCACGAGAAAGCCGTTGTACGGCTTTCGCGAGCATTCTGTAGCATTGGTCGGCGCGCCGCGGGCGCGTCTTTGCTTTATCAGATGGAGAGCGCTATGGCTTGGAATGAGCCGGGTGGCAACTCGAATAATCAAGATCCCTGGGGTGGCAAACGCCGTGGCGGCGACCGCAAGGGACCACCTGATCTCGACGAGGCCTTCCGTAAGCTGCAGGAAAGCCTGAAGGGGTTGTTCGGCGGCGGTAACAAACGCGGCAGCGATGGCGGCGGCAGTGGTGGCGGTTCAGGCAAGGGCGGTGGCTTTGGCTTGCTCGGTATCGGCCTGGTCGTGCTCGTCGCTTTCTGGCTCTACAGCGCTATCTATGTTGTTGACGAGCAAGAGCAGGCTGTCGTGCTGCGTTTCGGTCAATACCACGAAACCGTAGGGCCGGGTCTCAACATCTACTTCCCGCCGTTCGATCGCAAGTACATGGAAAACGTGACTCGCGAGCGTGCCTACAGCAAGCAGGGCCAGATGCTCACCGAAGACGAGAACATCGTCGAAGTGCCGCTGACCGTGCAATACAAGATCAGCAACCTGCAGGACTTCGTCCTGAACGTCGATCAGCCTGAAATCAGCCTGCAGCACGCCACTGAAAGTGCGCTGCGCCATGTCGTGGGTTCCACGGCAATGGATCAGGTGCTGACTGAAGGTCGTGAACTGATGGCCAGCGAAATCAAGGAGCGTCTGCAACGCTTCCTCGATACCTACCGCACCGGCATCACCGTCACTCAGGTGAACGTACAGAGCGCCGCGGCACCGCGTGAAGTGCAGGAAGCGTTCGATGACGTGATCCGCGCTCGTGAAGACGAGCAGCGTGCACGCAATCAGGCCGAAAGCTATGCCAATGGCGTGATTCCGGAAGCCCGTGGTCAGGCTCAGCGCATCCTTGAGGATGCCAACGGCTACCGCGATGAAGTGGTTTCGCGCGCCAAGGGTGAGGCGGATCGCTTTACCAAACTGGTTGCCGAGTACCGCAAGGCTCCTGAAGTTACCCGCCAGCGTCTGTATCTGGACACCATGCAGGAAGTCTTCAGCAACACCAGCAAGGTGCTCGTGACCGGCGACAAGGGGCAGAACAATCTGCTTTATCTGCCGCTCGACAAGATGATCGAGAGCAGCCGCAGCAGTAACGGCAATGGCTCCAATTCAGGTACGCCATCGCAGTCGGCTAATGATGCTGCCGCTGCCGCCGCCGCTGCCCGGGCGAATGAGGCTCAGCAGCGTGGTGAAGTACGTACCAGGGAGACTCGCTGATGAGTAACAAATCACTGATCACCCTTATTGTCGGCGTGGTACTGGCAGTCATCGCCTGGAACAGCTTTTACATAGTGTCCCAGACCGAGCGCGCGGTTCTGCTGCAATTCGGTCGTGTGGTCCAGGCGGACGTTCAGCCGGGTCTGCATGTGAAGGTTCCTTATGTGAACCAGGTGCGCAAGTTCGACGGTCGTTTGCTGACCCTCGATGCACCGACCCAGCGTTTCCTGACGCTGGAAAAGAAAGCGGTCATGGTCGATGCCTACGCCAAGTGGCGTGTGAAGGACGCGGAGCGTTTCTACACCGCGACTTCCGGCCTCAAGCAGATTGCCGACGAGCGTCTTTCGCGTCGTCTGGAGTCGGGCCTGCGTGACCAGTTCGGCAAGCGTACCCTGCACGAAGTCGTGTCGGGTGAGCGTGATGCGCTGATGGCTGATATCACCGGTTCGCTGAACCGCATGGCCGAGAAAGAGCTGGGTATCGAAGTTGTCGATGTCCGGGTCAAGGCCATCGACCTGCCGAAGGAAGTGAATCGCAGCGTTTTCGAGCGTATGAGCACCGAGCGTGAGCGTGAAGCTCGCGAGCACCGTGCCAAGGGTAACGAGCTGGCTGAAGGCATTCGTGCCGACGCCGATCGTCAGCGTCGTGTGTTGCTGGCAGAAGCCTATCGCGAGTCGGAAGAAGCGCGTGGTGATGGTGATGCCCAGGCTGCCGCGATCTACTCCAAGGCATATGGTCAGGACCAGGAGTTCTACGCGTTTTATCGCAGCCTGCGCGCCTACCGTGAAAGCTTTGCGAACAAGAGCGACGTGATGGTGCTCGATCCGAACAGCGAATTCTTTCGCTATCTGGAAAAAGCCAAGCCGTAATTAATCACCCGCCGGGCGGCAAAACCGCCCGGTGGGGTGAACGTACGGTGAAACGTGTGTATCATGCGGCAGCCGGGAAATTCCCGGCTTTTTTGCGTCTGCACGATTGATTGGCCGTATCTGAATCAGAGCACGGCAAGATTTTTCGAGGAAAGTGGTCTGCAAGACCTGTCTCGGGCATTTGTCGTGCCCGTCATACAGCGCACCACTTTCTGCTTCACTCAAGGCTGGCCTGTAGGCTGGCCGCCTGGATCACAGGGGAATGGCGTAATGGCAACGGTCGACCGCTGGCTGCTACCAGATGGCATCGAAGAAGTACTGCCACCGGAAGCGGCGCGCATTGAAGTAGCGCGCCGTCAGGTGTTGGATCTGTTTCAGAGCTGGGGCTATGAGTTTGTCGTCACCCCGCATATCGAGTATCTCGAATCCCTGCTGACTGGCGCGGGTTCGGATCTGGACCTGCGCACCTTCAAGGTTATCGACCCGCAATCGGGCCGGCAGATGGGCTTTCGCGCCGACATCACGCCGCAGGTTGCACGCATCGATGCTCACACCCTCAAGCGTGAAGGCCCGAGCCGTCTGTGCTATGCAGGCAGCGTTCTGCACGCCCAGCCGCGCGCACTGTCCTCCTCGCGCAGCCCCATTCAACTGGGCGCCGAGCTGTACGGCGATGCCAGCCCGAGCAGTGACGTCGAAGTCATCAGTCTGATGCTGGCCATGCTGCAACTGGCCGATGTGCCGGATGTGCACATGGACCTTGGGCATGTCGGCATCTACCGTGGTCTGGCGCGTGCCGCTGGCCTGTCGGGAGAAGTCGAGCAGCAGTTGTTCGATGCACTGCAGCGCAAGGCCATTGATGAAGTGGTTGCCCTGACCGCCGATCTCCCGCAAGAGCTCGCAACAATGCTGCGCGCGCTGGTTGATCTGTGTGGTGGACGTGAGGTGCTGGACGCGGCGCGTGATCGTCTGGCTGGCGCACCTGCGCCGGTGCTGGCCGCGCTGGACGACTTGCTGGCAATAGCCGAGCGTCTGGCTGCGCGTTTCCCGCAGTTGCCGCTGTACTTCGATCTCGGCGAGCTGCGTGGCTATCACTACCACACCGGTGTGGTGTTTGCGGTGTTCGTGCCGGGCGTGGGCCAGTCGATCGCGCAGGGCGGTCGTTACGATGACATCGGCGCCGACTTCGGCCGCGCCCGTCCGGCGACCGGCTTTTCCACCGACCTGAAAACCCTGGTAACCCTGGGGCAGGCAGAAATCGTCTTACCGTCTGGTGGCATCTGGGTGCCGGACAGTACGGATGCGGCACTCTGGCAGATGGTTTGCCAGTTGCGCAGTGAAGGTCAGCGTGTGGTTCAGGCTTTGCCTGGGCAGCAGGCGAGCGCCGCGCGTGAAGCCGACTGTGACCGGCAATTGATTCAGCATGGCGAGCACTGGCAGGTAATGCCGCTGGCTTCTTGAGTATTCCTGCCGGCCGCCGCCGGCACCAAGTTTGCGTGAATGAGGACAAGTGTTATGGGTAAGAATGTCGTAGTCCTGGGCACTCAATGGGGTGATGAGGGCAAAGGCAAGATCGTTGATCTGCTGACCGAACATGCTACCGCCGTAGTTCGCTATCAGGGTGGCCACAACGCTGGTCACACACTGGTGATCGACGGTGAGAAAACCGTATTGCACCTGATTCCGTCCGGTGTACTGCGCGAAGGCGTGCAGTGCCTGATCGGTAACGGTGTAGTGGTTGCTCCCGACGCGCTCCTGCGCGAAATCATCAAGCTGGAAGAGAAAGGCATTCCGGTGCGTGAGCGTCTGCGCATCAGCCCGTCCTGCCCGCTGATCCTGTCGTACCATGTTGCACTGGACCAGGCGCGTGAAAAAGCCCGCGGCGAATTCAAGATCGGCACCACCGGTCGTGGTATCGGCCCGGCTTACGAAGACAAGGTTGCGCGTCGCGGTCTGCGCATTGGCGACCTGTTCCATCGCGAACGCTTCGCGGCCAAGCTGGGCGAGCTGCTCGACTACCACAACTTCGTGCTGGTCAATTACTACAAAGAGCCTGCCATCGACTTCCAGAAGACACTCGACGAGTGCATGGAATATGCCGATCTGCTCAAGCCGCTGATGCTCGACGTCACCGCTGCGCTGCATGAAATGCGTCGCGACGGCAAGGACATCATGTTCGAAGGTGCCCAGGGTTCGTTGCTGGACATCGACCACGGTACTTATCCGTACGTCACCAGCTCCAACACCACTGCTGGCGGTATCGCTACCGGTTCGGGTTTTGGTCCGATGTACCTGGATTACATTCTGGGCATCACCAAGGCCTACACCACGCGTGTGGGTTCGGGTCCGTTCCCGACCGAGCTGTTCGACGATGTCGGTGCTTTCCTGGCCAAGCGTGGCCACGAGTTCGGCGCTACCACCGGTCGCGCTCGTCGTTGCGGCTGGTTCGATTCCGTCATCCTGCGTCGCGCCATCGAAATCAACAGCATCTCGGGCCTGTGCCTGACCAAGCTGGACGTGCTTGACGGTCTTGAGACCATCAACATCTGCGTCGGCTACGAGAACGAAGAAGGCGCGGTCATCGACGCACCTACTGACGCCGACAGCTACCTGGGTCTGCGTCCGGTCTACGAGCAGATGCCTGGCTGGAGCGAATCCACGCTGGGTGCCAAGACCCTGGAAGAGTTGCCTGCAGCCGCTCGCGCCTACATCAAGCGCGTCGAAGAGCTGGTTGGCGCGCCTATCGATATCATTTCGACCGGTCCTGACCGTAACGAAACCATCGTGCTGCGTCACCCGTTCGGCTAATACTTCGCCGCGCTGTATCAAGAGGGCCGCGTTTGCGGCCCTTTTTGTTTTCAGCGTCCGCAGGATTCGAGCGCGGCAAAAGTGAGACTTGTGTCACGGCACGGCGCTTGCTACAAAGATGACAGAAAAGTGCCATCATTTTAATGGCGCTGAGGGTGGAGGGATTCTCCTGTGTCTGCTGTCTTATCTCTATTGCAAAGCCGTCTGCTGCGCCCGGTCTTCATTGCCCTGGGCATTGCCCTTTTGGTGCAGGTCATCGTGGCGGTTGCTCTTACCCGGAGCACAGTCACAGCGCTTGAGGCTGACCTTGCCAATCGCCTTGGGGTAGATTCGCAACATCTTTCCTCCGAGCTGGAGCTGGCGAGTAGCGAAGTGACGTCGAGCCTCGACTCGCTTTCAGCCAGTACGCGTCAGCGCTTGAGCGTCGGACTTTCTACCCGCCTAAAGGAAGAGCAGGCCCAACTGCGTGCCACGCTGGAAAAAGACCTGAGAGAGTCCGCCACTGACATGGCCGAGCTACTGGCTGCGGTTGCCCCGCGCGCCATGTGGGACAACGACACGCCAACCCTTTCCGAATTTGCCCGACGCGCCCAGCGCAATCCCAACGTGTTGTTTGTGGTCTATGACGACGCCGCAGGTGAGCACCTTACGAGGTACATGAACCGCGATAACCCGCTGGTCAAGGCGCTGCTGGCCAAGGGTGAAGGCGAGCGGGCGATGGACAAGATCCTCAATGCCGCGAAAAACGACCCGTCGGTGTATTACGTCGAGGCCTCTATCAGCCCTAACGGTGTCGAGATCGGCAAGGTGCGCATGGGAGTGTCGACGGCAACGGTCGAGGAAAATCTTGCTGCGCTGGACAAGCGTTTCGCCACCCTGATAACCAGTGGCGAGCAACTGGTTTCCGACAGCCTTGCCAGTGCCTCCAAAGACAGTTCGACCGCCTTGCGCACGCGCTTGCAATCCGCTCAGACGGCGGGTGCTGCAATGACCACCAATACACGTGTTGCGGTTCAGGAAGCCGCCGAAACCTTGCGCTGGCGGATCGGCATGGGGCTGGCGCTGGTCGGCCTGGGCGTACTGCTGTTACTGGCGGTGGTGCTCGGGCGTCGAGTCGTCAGCAAGCTGCATCTGCTGATCGCTGCGCTCAATGATCTGGCGGCGGGTGAGGGCGACCTGACCAAGCGCGTCAAGCTGGACAGTAATGACGAAATCGGCGACATGTCGGCGGCGGTCAATCGCTTCATCGACAAGTTGCAGCCTATCGTTCGTGAGGCGGGCGAGGTGGCGCAGCGCACCGGGCAGGAAATCGGCGTGATGAGCCAGCGCAACGCCGGCGCCGATGCTGCAGCCGAACTGCAGCGAGACGAAGTGGCGGCCAGCCTCAAGGCGCTGGAGCAGATGGCCGATGAGGCGCAGTCGGAAAGCCAGGCGATGCAGGCAGCCCTGCGTCAAGTGGTCGATATCAAGCAGGCGACCGATGAAAACACCCGCACGTCCAATCAGGTCGGCGGTTTGATCGAGGCGCTGGCCGGGCAGGTCGAAACCGGTGCGCAGGTCATCGAGCGTCTGGCGCAGCAAAGCCAGCAGATTGAGGTTGTGCTGGAAGTTATTCACGGCATTGCCGAACAAACCAATCTGCTCGCACTCAACGCAGCCATCGAAGCGGCGCGCGCGGGTGAAACGGGCAGGGGCTTCGCCGTGGTAGCAGACGAGGTGCGTGCGCTGGCCAGCAAGACACAAAGCTCGACGGGCGATATCCAGGAACACATCATCGCCTTGCAGCGCGGTGCGAAAGAGGCGGTCGCTGCCATCGGCATCGCTGGCCGACAGGCCAAGGAAGGGTTGGAGGTATTACGTGACAGCGCCAAACGCCAGCAGACCGTGCAGGCGTCCGTCGAGCAGGTGCATGCGGCCATTGGGCTGGCGACTCAGGCTGCCGTTCATCAGGCTGAAGGTGCGCAGGTCGTTCGCGGCCGGGTGGAGGTGATTCACGCACAGGCCGAGAAAGCCGCAAAAGCGGTGGTTGAGACGACTGCTAGCGGCAAAGTGCTAAACGGGCTGGCTGCGCAGTTGAAGGCGAGCCTGGGGCAATTCAGGGCTTGAGGCTTTCGTAGGGCGCCACCTAATGTGGCGCTGTACACACGCAGGGCCATAACACTTTCAGACCCCTGAAAGCACAAAACCGAGCCAGTGGCTCGGTTTTGTTTGAATTGGTGCCCAGAAGAAGACTCGAACTTCCACGACCTTGCGGTCACCAGCACCTGAAGCTGGCGTGTCTACCAATTTCACCATCTGGGCAGCATCAGCAGCGTCTCCGCCGTTGATGGGGCGCACTATACGGTGATCATTTTGCTCTGTAAACCCCTGTTTTGATTTAATAATCAAAACCTGAAAATACAAAAACCCGCTTTCGCGGGTTTTTGTGAGGCTTGAGACTGTTGTAGTCTGTTGCCTGAATTGGTGCCCAGAAGAAGACTCGAACTTCCACGACCTTGCGGTCACCAGCACCTGAAGCTGGCGTGTCTACCAATTTCACCATCTGGGCAGTATCGGAAAGCATCAACCTGCCGATGGCGCGCACTATACGGAGCGCTTTTTAGGCTGTAAACCCCGGCGATGAAAAAAAGTCGAAAAAAATCGCGAGCGGTGTGTTTCGGGTCTTGCAGCGTGGTCAGGGAGGCTTTTTGTCGAGTGGTTTGAGCGTGAAATTTCCCGTTTCATGAGGTCTATGCCAAACTAACCCCTATATATACAAGGTGAAAACTATCTAATGGCCGATTGGCAGTCCCTCGATCCCGAGGCCGCTCGTGAAGCGGAAAAATACGAAAACCCTATTCCCAGCCGTGAGCTGATCTTGCAGCACCTTGCCGAGCGCGGTTCGCCGGCCAGTCGCGAGCAACTGGTCGAAGAATTCGGCCTGACCACCGAAGATCAATTCGAGGCCCTGCGCCGTCGCCTTCGCGCGATGGAGCGCGACGCCCAGTTGATCTATACCCGTCGTGGCACTTATGCACCGGTAGACAAGCTTGACCTTATCCTGGGTCGCATCTCCGGGCACCGTGACGGTTTCGGCTTTCTGGTTCCAGATGACGGTTCCGATGACCTGTTCATGAGCCCGGCGCAGATGCGTCTGGTGTTCGACGGTGACCGGGCGCTGGCGCGCGTTTCCGGCCTTGACCGTCGCGGTCGTCGCGAAGGCGTTATTGTCGAAGTGATCTCGCGTGCTCACGAAACCATCGTTGGTCGCTACTTCGAAGAGAGCGGCATTGGTTTTGTTGTACCCGATAACCCAAAAATCCAGCAGGAAGTGCTGGTAACACCGGGCCGCAACAATAATGCGAAGATCGGCCAGTTCGTCGAGGTGAAAATCACCCACTGGCCAACGCCGCGCTTCCAGCCGCAGGGTGATGTGGTCGAAGTGGTCGGCAACTACATGGCGCCGGGCATGGAGATCGATGTTGCGCTACGCACTTACGATATTCCGCACGTGTGGCCCGAGGCTGTACTCAAGGAAGCTGCGAAGCTCAAGCCGGAAGTCGAAGAGAAGGACAAGGAAAACCGCGTAGACCTGCGCCACCTGCCGTTCGTGACCATCGATGGCGAAGACGCTCGCGACTTCGATGATGCGGTTTATTGCGAAGCCAAGCCGGGCAAGCTGCGCTTGTTCTCCGGTGGCTGGAAGCTCTACGTGGCCATTGCCGACGTATCGAGCTACGTGAAAATCGGCTCGGCGCTGGATGCTGAATCCCAGGTTCGCGGTAACTCGGTGTACTTCCCCGAGCGCGTCGTGCCCATGCTGCCTGAGCAATTGTCCAACGGCCTGTGCTCGCTGAACCCACACGTTGATCGTCTGGCCATGGTTTGCGAGATGACCATCTCCAAGACCGGCGAGATGACTGACTACGTATTCTACGAAGGCATCATCCACTCCCACGCTCGCCTGACCTACAACAAGGTCAGCACGATCCTGGAACAGCCGAAAACGGCTGAAGCCAAAAGCCTTCGCGGCGAATACGGCGACGTGGTTCCGCACCTCAAGCAGCTTTACGCCATGTACAAGGTGTTGCTGGGTGCGCGTCATGTGCGCGGTGCGATCGATTTCGAAACTCAGGAAACCCGGATCATCTTCGGTTCCGAGCGCAAGATTGCCGAAATCCGTCCGACCACTCGCAACGATGCTCACAAGCTGATCGAAGAGTGCATGCTGGCCGCCAACGTGGCCACCGCGCAGTTCTTGAAGAAGCACGAAATTCCCGCGTTGTACCGCGTCCATGATGGTCCGCCGCCAGAGCGTCTGGAAAAACTGCGTGCATTCCTGGGTGAGCTGGGTCTGACGCTGCACAAAGGCAAGGAAGGCCCGACACCGAAGGATTATCAGGCGCTGCTTGAAACCGTTCGTGACCGCCCGGATTACCACCTGATTCAGACCGTCATGCTGCGTTCGTTGAGCCAGGCCGTTTACAGCTCGGACAACAACGGCCACTTCGGTCTAAATTACGAAGCGTATACGCACTTCACCTCGCCGATCCGTCGTTATCCGGATCTGCTGACGCACCGTGCTATTCGCAGCGTTATCCGCTCCAAGCAGGATACTCCACACGTACGTCGTGCCGGTGCTGCAACGATTCCGAAGGCGCGTATCTACCCGTACGACGACGCGCTGCTCGATCAGTTGGGCGAACAATGCTCGATGAGCGAGCGCCGTGCCGACGAGGCTACGCGCGACGTGGTCAACTGGCTCAAGTGCGAGTACATGAAAGATCGCGTGGGCGAGTCATTCCCGGGCGTGATCACGGCGGTAACCGGCTTTGGCCTGTTCGTCGAGCTGACTGACATCTACGTCGAAGGTCTGGTCCACGTCACGGCTCTGCCGGGTGATTACTACCATTTCGACCCCCTGCATCACCGCCTTGCCGGCGAGCGTACCGGACGTAATTTCCGTCTGGGCGACAGCGTCGAAGTGCGCGTCATGCGTGTTGATCTGGATGAGCGCAAGATCGACTTCGAGATTTCCGAAACCGCAGCGGCTGCAACGCCGGCTGGTCGCAAGCGTCGTGGTCATGACACTGCGCCGCCTGCCGCCACGACAACGACGGAAAAGGAAAAGGCGCCTGCCAAGTCCGGTCGCCGTAGCGCTTCTTCCAAGGAGAGCAGTACCGAAGCGTATCGCCCGAGCGATGCGGCGGCGAAAAACGCAGAAGTGCGTAAAAGCCGCGAGCTGAAAAAAGCCCTTCTGGCAGACGCGAAGGGTGGTAGCAAGGCGTCGTCGGGAAAGTCTGACAGGTCGGGCTCTGCTCCTTCGTCGAGCAAGCCGGCCAGTAAACACCGTAAAGGTCCGTCAAAATCGGGCTCCGCGCCAACCGCGAAAAGCGGTGGCGCTCGTAAACCCAAGGCCAAGTCATGAGTCAGCTGGAAAAAATCTACGGCGTTCACGCCGTAGAAGCGTTACTTCGTCATCACCCGAAACGCGTCAAGCACATCTGGCTGGCCGAGGGTCGTAACGACCCTCGCGTACAGACGCTGGTGGCGCTGGCGGGTGAGAATCGCGTGACCATCGGTCAGGCGGAGCGTCGCGAAATGGATGCCTGGGTCGAAGGCGTGCATCAGGGTGTGGTTGCCGATGTGAGTCCGAGTCAGGTCTGGGGCGAGGCAATGCTCGACGAGCTACTCGACCGCAGCGAAGGTTCTCCGTTGCTGCTGGTGCTTGATGGCGTGACCGATCCGCACAACCTCGGCGCCTGTCTGCGTACCGCCGATGCGGCAGGTGCACTGGCCGTGATCGTGCCCAAGGACAAGTCTGCGACCTTGACGCCAGCTGTGCGAAAAGTCGCCTGCGGTGCGGCCGAAGTCATCCCGCTGGTGGCTGTGACCAATCTGGCGCGCACGCTGGAAAAGCTTCAGCAGCGCGGCTTGTGGGTTGTCGGTACGGCAGGCGAGGCCGAGGTCGAGTTGTATCAACAGGATCTGACCGGCCCGACCATCATCATCATGGGCGCGGAAGGCAAGGGCATGCGTCGCCTGACCCGCGAGCACTGCGATTATCTGGTACGTCTGCCGATGGCGGGCAGTGTCAGCAGTCTGAACGTGTCGGTCGCGACCGGCGTGTGTCTGTTTGAAGCGCTGCGTCAGCGCAGTGTCAAGGCTGCCGGCAAAAAGGCCTGATTTCGGCGCCTGGCCAGAGTGAGCAGGTCGCGCCATGCGATCTGCTCATTAATTCACCAATTGCCTTGCGCCTCCCTCGACCCTTCTCTACAATTGCGCCCCTTGCTGTCACGGCAGGCGCGCATGTGCCTGTCCCTGAGCAAGACCAACAGTGTCATTCACTCCTTGTCTGACCGCTTTTGAGCGGCAGGCTACAACCCGTAAGGAGCATTCATGCGTCATTACGAAATTATCTTTTTGGTCCACCCGGATCAAAGCGAGCAAGTCGGCGGCATGGTAGAGCGTTACACCAAGCTGATCGAAGAAGACGGCGGCAAAATCCACCGTCTGGAAGATTGGGGCCGTCGTCAACTGGCTTACGCAATCAACAATGTTCACAAGGCTCACTACGTGATGCTGAACGTTGAGTGCACTGGCAAGGCTCTGGCCGAGCTGGAAGACAACTTCCGTTACAACGATGCTGTGATCCGTAACCTGGTCATCCGTCGCGACGAAGCCGTAACTGGCCAGTCCGAGATGCTCAAGGCTGAAGAGAACCGCAGTGAGCGCCGTGAGCGTCGTGACCGTCCTGAGCACTCCGACAGCGCCGATGGCGATGACGGCGACAACAGCGACGTTAGCGATAACGCTGACGAGTAATCCACGGACCTTTTGAGGAGCCAATTACATGGCACGTTTCTTCCGTCGTCGTAAATTCTGCCGCTTCACCGCTGAAGACGTCAAAGAGATCGATTACAAAGATCTCAACACTCTGAAAGCCTACGTATCCGAGACCGGCAAAATCGTTCCAAGCCGTATCACTGGTACCAAAGCACGTTATCAGCGTCAGCTGGCCACCGCTATCAAGCGTGCCCGCTTCCTGGCCCTGCTGGCCTACACCGACAGCCACGGCCGCTGAGACCAGGTAGTCGACAAAACGTAACAAAGGATAGAAAGCATGCGTGCCCTGGCTGAATTCATCATGCGCGGCCGTATGCAGGCCACTCTCGTAGTGGCTGGATGTGCGGCATTGCCGCTGTTGTTCTGGTTGAGTGCTGCCGCAGGGTGCCTTGTGCTTCTGCGACGCGGGTTCAGTGATGCC
Source organism: Pseudomonas syringae group sp. 247E2 (assembly GCF_032587795.1). Taxonomy (NCBI): domain Bacteria; kingdom Pseudomonadati; phylum Pseudomonadota; class Gammaproteobacteria; order Pseudomonadales; family Pseudomonadaceae; genus Pseudomonas; species Pseudomonas syringae group sp. 247E2. The sequence goes on from NZ_JAWHPK010000023.1 coordinate 126,245, forward strand.
GTTGGTGTCCTGTCCTGGGCTCTGCTGCCGGCTTTGGTCTGGTGGTATTTCGGCGAACCTCGTACAGCCATGGTGCTGGCCGGTTCGCTGAGTTTGGCAATGGTTTTGCGTGCCAGCGAGTCCTGGGTCCGCGTGCTGCTGGTCAGCGTGGCGTTGGGCGTGGTGTATGCAGTAATTCTGGGCACGGTTTTTCGCGAACCTCTGGAAGCAATGTCGCAGGAGCTGCAAAAGCATCTGCCGACAATGCTGGCCGGGCTCTACGAGCAGTTGAACGTAGAAGAGCGAGCGCGTCTGGGAGCACTGATTGCACCCGTCCTGAATGGCCTGATAGCGGCTGTGCTGCAAATCGTCAGTGTGCTGTGCCTGATTCTTGGGCGGTACTGGCAAGCGATGTTGTACAACCCTGGTGGTTTCGGGCGTGAATTTCGCGCTGTGAAACTCCCGTTGGTGCCTGCGTTGGCGCTGTTGGTGTGCATGCTGGTGGGGCCGAATTTCGGTCCGCAGATAGCAATGCTTACACCGCTTTGCAGCGTACCGCTGGTGTTTGCGGGGCTGGCTCTGATCCATGGTCTGGTTGCTGAAAAGCGGCTTTCCCGGTTCTGGCTGGTAGGGATGTACATAACGCTGCTGGTGTTCATGCAACTGATCTATCCGTTGCTCGTGGTAATTGCCATTGTCGACAGCCTGATTGATTTTCGCGGTCGCCGGAGTTCGAAAGATTCCGGCAATGGTCCTGCGAACGGTGAAGGTTAAAAGTTAAGAGGATTTCCACATGCAACTGATCCTTCTGGAAAAAGTCGCCAACCTGGGCAACCTGGGCGACAAAGTAAACGTTAAGGCCGGCTACGGTCGTAACTACCTGCTGCCTTACGGCAAAGCAACCGCTGCAACCGCTGCCAACGTGGCTGCGTTTGAAGAGCGTCGTGCAGAGCTGGAAAAACTGGCTGCAGACAAGAAAGCATCTGCCGAAACTCGCGCTGCCCAACTGGCTGAGCTGGAAGTGACTATCACTGCCACCGCTGGTGACGAAGGCAAGCTGTTCGGTTCGATCGGTACGCACGACATCGCTGATGCACTGACCGCCTCCGGCGTTGAAGTTGCAAAAAGCGAAGTTCGTCTGCCGAACGGCACTATCCGCAACGTTGGCGAATACGACGTAGCCGTGCACCTGCACAGCGACGTAGAAGCGACCGTACGCGTTGTCGTAGTGGCTGCTTAAGCAATACGTAATCGTCTGGCGGCATTGCTGCCAGAGGATTAACATCGGGCACGATCCTGTTCACAGGTCGTGCCCTTTGTCTTTGTGCCATCCCCATTCTGCAAACCTCGAATTGAAGTGGCCATGAACGATATTTCCACCCCCGAACAATACGATCTGCAAACCGCTGCCCTGAAGGTGCCGCCACATTCCATCGAGGCCGAACAGGCCGTGCTCGGTGGTTTGATGCTGGATAACAACGCCTGGGAGCGGGTGCTTGATCAAGTTTCCGATGGTGATTTCTATCGACATGACCACCGCCTGATTTTCCGCGCCATCGCTCGTTTGGCCGATCAGAACAGCCCGATTGACGTGGTCACCCTGGCTGAGCAACTGGACAAGGAAGGGCAGACCTCACAAGTAGGCGGCCTGGGCTACCTCAGTGAGCTGGCGAAAAACACGCCTTCTGTCGCCAACATCAAGGCCTACGCGCAGATTGTGCGGGCCCGTGCCACATTGCGGCAATTGATTGGCATCAGCACCGAAATCGCCGACAGTGCGTTCAACCCGGAAGGTCGCACCGCCGAAGAAATTCTTGACGAGGCTGAGCGGCAGATCTTCCAGATCGCCGAAGCGCGCCCCAAGACTGGCGGCCCGGTCAGCGTCAACGACCTGCTGACCAAGGCCATCGACCGTATCGATACCCTGTTCAACAGTGATAACGCCATTACCGGCCTGTCCACCGGGTATACCGACCTCGACGAAAAGACCAGCGGAATGCAGCCCGCCGACCTTATTATCGTTGCCGGACGTCCGTCGATGGGTAAAACCACGTTTGCCATGAACCTTGTCGAGAACGCCGTGCTGCGCAGTGACAAGGTGGTTCTGGTCTACTCGCTGGAGATGCCAGGTGAATCGCTGATCATGCGTATGTTGTCGTCACTGGGGCGCATCGACCAAACCAAGGTGCGCGCGGGCCAGCTCGACGACGATGACTGGCCGCGGCTGACGTCTGCGGTCAATCTGCTCAATGATCGCAAGCTGTTCATCGACGATACGGCCGGTATCAGCCCGTCCGAAATGCGTGCGCGTACACGGCGAATCGTACGTGAGCACGGCGATATCGCCATGATCATGATCGACTACCTGCAATTGATGCAGATTCCCGGATCGAGCGGTGACAACCGGACCAACGAAATTTCCGAGATTTCGCGCTCGCTGAAAGCGCTGGCCAAGGAATTCAACTGCCCGGTCATTGCCCTGTCGCAGCTCAACCGCTCCCTGGAGCAGCGGCCGAACAAGCGTCCGATCAACTCCGACCTTCGGGAATCCGGAGCGATCGAGCAGGACGCCGACGTGATCATGTTCGTCTACCGGGACGAGGTGTATCACCCGGAAACCGAGCATAAAGGCATTGCCGAGATCATCATCGGCAAGCAGCGTAACGGGCCGATCGGCACCACGCGCCTCGCATTCATCGGCAAATACACGCGTTTCGAGAACCTGGCACCGGGCAGTTACAACTTCGACGACGATTGACCCGAGGTCATGCCCATCAAATCCGACCACTGTCGTCGGGTTTGATCAAAAAATGTGCTATATTCCGCGCCCGCGATTTTTCCAACGTGCAAACGTAGGTCCTGAACATGCAAGCAGCCAAGCCGTTATTTGACTATCCCAAGTACTGGGCCGAATGTTTCGGACCAGCACCTTTCCTGCCCATGAGCCGGGAAGAGATGGATCTGCTTGGCTGGGATTCCTGCGACATCATCATCGTTACCGGTGATGCGTACGTCGATCACCCGTCTTTCGGCATGGCGATCATCGGCCGTCTGCTTGAGTCCCAGGGCTTTCGGGTCGGGATCATTGCGCAGCCAAACTGGCAGTCCAAAGACGATTTCATGAAGCTCGGCGAGCCGAACCTGTTCTTCGGTGTCGCTGCAGGCAACATGGACTCGATGATCAACCGCTATACCGCGGACAAGAAAATTCGCTCCGATGACGCTTATACCCCTGGCGGCATGGCCGGCAAGCGTCCGGATCGCGCAAGTCTGGTCTACAGCCAGCGCTGCAAGGAAGCTTACAAGCATGTGCCTATCGTGCTGGGCGGCATCGAAGCTTCCCTGCGTCGTATTGCCCACTATGACTACTGGCAGGACAAGGTTCGCAACTCGATCCTGATCGATGCCTGCGCCGACATCCTGCTGTACGGCAACGCCGAGCGTGCGATTGTCGAAGTCGCTCAGCGCCTGTCCTACGGCCACAAGATCGAAGACATCACCGATGTGCGCGGCACCGCGTTCATTCGTCGCGACACGCCGCAGGGCTGGTACGAAGTCGATTCGACGCGTATTGACCGTCCGGGCAAGGTCGACAAGATCATCAACCCGTACGTCAACACCCAGGACACGCAGGCCTGCGCCATCGAGCAGGAAAAAGGCAACGTCGAGGACCCCAACGAAGCCAAGGTGGTGCAGATTCTTGCCAGCCCACGCATGACCCGGGACAAGACGGTCATCCGCTTGCCATCGGTGGAAAAGGTCCGCAACGACGCCGTGCTGTATGCCCACGCCAACCGCGTCCTGCACCTTGAAACCAACCCGGGCAACGCCCGTGCGTTGGTGCAGAAGCATGGAGAGGTCGACGTCTGGTTCAACCCGCCGCCCATTCCGATGACCACTGAAGAAATGGACTACGTGTTTGGCATGCCTTACGCGCGCGTCCCGCATCCTGCGTACGGCAAGGAAAAGATCCCGGCGTACGACATGATTCGTTTCTCGGTGAACATCATGCGCGGCTGCTTCGGCGGCTGCACCTTCTGCTCGATCACCGAGCACGAAGGGCGGATCATTCAGAACCGCTCCGAAGAGTCGATCATTCGCGAAATCGAAGAGATTCGCGACAAGGTGCCGGGCTTTACCGGGGTCATTTCCGACCTGGGCGGGCCGACCGCGAACATGTACCGCATCGCCTGCAAAAGCCCGGAGATCGAATCGGCCTGCCGTAAGCCGTCCTGCGTGTTCCCTGGTATCTGCCCGAACCTGAACACCGATCACTCATCGCTGATTCAGTTGTATCGCAGCGCCCGCGCCCTGCCGGGCGTGAAGAAAATCCTGATCGCCTCTGGCCTGCGCTACGACCTTGCGGTCGAGTCGCCGGAGTATGTCAAAGAGCTGGTAACGCACCACGTGGGTGGTTACCTGAAGATCGCCCCGGAACACACCGAGGAAGGTCCGCTCAACCAGATGATGAAGCCGGGCATTGGCAGCTATGACAAGTTCAAGCGCATGTTCGAGAAGTACACCAAGGAAGCCGGTAAGGAGCAGTACCTGATTCCTTACTTCATCGCCGCACACCCGGGCACCACCGATGAAGACATGATGAACCTGGCGCTGTGGCTCAAGGGCAATGGCTTCCGCGCGGATCAGGTGCAGGCTTTCTACCCGTCGCCAATGGCCACTGCCACGGCCATGTACCACTCCGGCAAGAACCCTTTGCGCAAGGTCACCTACAAGAGCGACGCAGTCACGATTGTGAAGAGTGAAGCGCAGCGTCGTCTGCACAAGGCCTTCCTGCGCTATCACGACCCTAAAGGCTGGCCGATGTTGCGCGAGGCCCTTGAACGCATGGGCCGTGCCGATCTGATCGGGCCTGGCAAGGATCAACTGATTCCGTTGCATCAGCCGGCGACCGACAGCTATCAAAGTGCGCGCCGCAAGAACTCGACGCCAGCCGGCAGCCACAAGGTTGCCAAGAACGCGAAGACTACGCTGATCCAGACCCAGCATACTGGCCTGCCACCGCGTGGCAGCGATGGCAGCAAGCCGTGGGACAAACGCGAAGAGGCCAAGGCCGCCGCAATGGCGCGCAACAAGCAGGCCGCCAAGGAGCGCATGGATGCAGCCAAGGGTGGCAAGGGCAAAGGCGGCAAGCCAGCCCGCAAGCCTGTAGTGCCTCGCTGATAGCTATGGGCCGCAGGTACGCTTGTACCTGCGGCTCGGCTGTTCTTCAGGTCAGGTAGCCTTTTGCTCTTCAGCTTGAGGCTCCTGCGTGCCCATACTGGCGGCCAGTCTGCGACTGTAACCCTTACCTACGCGTATCGCCAAAAACTTCCAGGTGACGTGCTTCACGACGAATTGCGAGACGCCAGTCAATACTTTCCCCGTCACGTCAGGGGCTGGCCGGATATTGATCGAGGTGGTACCTCTGAGCGTAATGCGCGTTTTCATGAGCAATTTCGAAACATGAACTTTGCCAACTCGGGCTATCAGCTTTTTGCCTAAACGCGTGGCGACCTTTGCAGTGCCTGCAAGCAGCTTTCCGGCGAAGCCACCGTACGGAATCATGTAGACCGTCAGCCCTAGTGCTCCTGCCCTCATGCGGTTTTTCTCTCCGGACAGGAGGCTTTTGAATTCGGGCCAGGGCGTCAGAGATATCAGGATATTGGTTATCTCTTCGATAGCCCCGGGCGCGCTTTTGTCCTTTTCTATTTTGGTAATGCCTTTGCATTGTGCATAAAGGTCATCCTCATTAACGTAGAACAACTGGCTGCAGACAATACTGGCAATGCCGGTACAGCGTTTTGAAAACGTGGTTATGGGCATATGCAGGGCTGTCTCAGTGTTCGATGGGCCGAATGGCTCGCCAACAATTTCTGCAATCATGGTGGCGGTCGCGCCATCACGCGGTTCATCGCCGCGCAGGTAGGCGTTTTGATCAAACGGCAATGTTCTTCCCTTATTGACAATCACCGGCGTCGGGATTGTGGATGTAATCGTCCAGAACTCGATCCCGGGTACACCATTCTCGATAAGCGCCTTCAGATCAGGGCGATAACGCACCCTCATCAACAGAGGGAAAACTTCGTAGAACCCTGTTTTGCCTTCGTAGACAGCCTCAATGATAAAACCGGCGCGGCCTCGCAGTGGTTCTCGATGCTTCTCGCTTTCTGTAACAGCCATCAGGTCTTGGGTCGGTAGTCTGAGCGAGTAGAGTGATACGGCACCATTTTCGATGGCCAGGCGATGCTTGAAAGGCAGTTGAGTCAGCAACTTTTTAATGATTGTCGCGTAAGCCTTGCGGGCATCAGCCAGATAAGCCTGAAACTCATGCTCGAATTGTTGATTGATGTCTGGCAGCGCCTTGTACAGCAACTGCATTTCACGGTTTATGGGAAGTAGGCCTTCCGTGCTGTCGCGCCCCGGCAGTCTCCAGTCATCAATGTTTTCACCGGCCATGTAGACCTCCAGCAACGACGACGAATCGTGTTTTATGCCGTAAGCGTTATAGGGCAGATTGGATGCTGAGAGGGTGCCTTTATGATCGCGATAGACAGGCGTATGGCTTTTCCGTAGCACCGCCAGCCTGTGACGTAGATCAATGGGCGGGAATGGATAATCTTCCTGCTCAAGTATCTGTTGAATTGCAGGCGTCCTTCGCGCTTCTGTCATGGCGACGATGGCCATCGCCTTGCGTTCTGGCGCTGTGCGAACCAGTGCATTCACAGCTTCAAGTGATTCGGTTTCGGATTCTTCGAACGCGCTGACTGCCTGTGCTATCTCTTGTTCGGAATAAGGCAGGTTGCCCTGAATACGGATATAACCGTTGGCCTGCGCCCATGCCAGAAGGATGGGCAGGCGGGTTGTGAGATAGGCTGCCTGCTGTTCTTCGGTGTCCATCTTTTTGTTGAAGATCACTGGCAGTTCGATCAGGTCGTCAAAGCTCATCCAGCGTGAAGAACCAAACTCGATGGCTTCCGCAAGGGTGACCCCATGCTGAAAATTGACCCACACTTCAGTACAACCATATGGCAGATCGTCGGGAACACCGTTGACCAGCCATTCAGGGCAGTTCTCCAGTGCCAGTATGAAGCGTGCGAGTATTGCTTCGTTGATCGACGCCGCCTTGCCCGTGTTGATCAGGTGGCTGTGCATATCGTTCAGGATGTCAGCGTGGCTACGCCCCAGGTTTTCTGTTCTGGAGAATGTGTAGCCGGCAATTTCTCCAGGCTTTCGATCCTCAGGTTGCTGAAGATCGCTGCTGATGGCATGCCATAAAATCCGGTCCATGAGTGTCATCAGGGACGCGGACGTTTCTCCCTCAGGTCGATCAAGTTGTGCCAGCAGCGTTTGTCCCAATGCCCTTGCCGGTCCGGATCTGAGAACCCGGGCCATAACCGCCACTGGGGAGTCCTGCACATCTGCCAGTGGACAGGAGGCAATGATTTCAGCACCCAGCTTGCTTAGCAGCGTGCCACCTTCGTTGCCCAGGTACTCGGTGCGGGCTCGTTTCAGGTCCTGCAGATTTTTCGGTGTCAGCATGGCCTTGATATCGAACTGATCAATAAGCCCCAATTCCTGACTGGCGCGAAGTTCTGCCAGCGTATTGAGCAGGGTTTTGATTGCCGTTTTGTCAGGCGATGGTGGAAGCGACAACCCGTAGTTGTAGCTCAGCATCAATGCCAGGCTGACGCTGCCATCGCTGTCTATCTGAAACGGCAACTCCTGCTTTTCGGCTTGGAGCGGTGCAGGCAGAGCCGCTTTCTCAGCGCAGTATTCGCCGAATCCGGACGCTGGATCTGGCTTGATCCGAATGTCTTCAAGGCTGATAGGGGCATTGCTGCTCTGCATTACCGCAAGCAATGCTTTTCGTGTCGTCTCGTAGTCAGCACTTTCGGCCGGATCCATGAGGTCGATGTGAGCGTCGACAGCCTGGGTCGGTTCTGAAAGCGGTTGTTGCGCGGGATTTAGCTGTGTCATTACAAGTGCTCCGATAATGGTTAATCATTGGAGGACGATGTAATCAGGCATCAATCTGTCTGTGGCACTAAGTAAATATTGCGTGCGGGTCCAACCTTATTGCCCTGTGCGCCCCGTTTCCGTGCGACCCTTGCACCTTCAGTTCAGGTGAGCACAATTTTGGTGCTGCGCCTGATCGGGCGGGGAATGTCACTCTCGTTGGCGCACGACTTTGACCGGATGGCATAAGTCTTGCGCGGCTCAATTACCGTTCAGGCTCGCAGGAGGCACGCCGTGTCGATTCATATTGCCTTGCACCATGTCACGCACTATCGCTACGAACGCGCGGTCGAACTGGGTCCTCAGATCGTTCGCCTGCGCCCGGCCGCTCACAGCCGCACGCGCGTGCTGTCGTATTCGCTGAAAGTCCTGCCCGAAAACCACTTCATCAACTGGCAGCAGGATCCTCAAGGTAATTACCTGGCGCGTCTGGTCTTCCCGGAAAAGACCAGGGAATTTCGCGTCGAGGTCGATCTGGTCGCCGAGATGGCGGTGTTCAATCCGTTCGATTTCTTTCTGGAGCCTTACGCCGAAAACATCCCCTTCAACTATGCCAGCGAAGAACAGCGCGAGCTGGCGCCGTACCTGGAAAAACTGCCGCTGACCCCAAGATTTCAGGCGTATCTGGACAGCATCAGTCGCGAGCCGATACCCGCCATCGACTTTCTGGTGGGCCTCAACCAGCGCCTGAGTCAGGACGTCGCTTACCTGATCCGTATGGAACCGGGTGTGCAGACCCCGGAATTCACCCTGGAAAACGCTTCAGGCTCTTGCCGTGACTCCGCGTGGCTGCTGGTGCAGCTGTTGCGCCATCTGGGTATGGCGGCGCGATTTGTATCGGGCTATCTCTTCCAGCTCAAGGCCGATGTCGAGGCGCTGGACGGGCCGTCGGGCACTGATGTCGACTTCACCGACCTGCATGCCTGGTGCGAGGTCTATCTGCCGGGTGCTGGCTGGGTCGGTCTGGATGCTACTTCCGGCCTCTTTGCAGGCGAAGGGCATATTCCGCTGGCGTGCAGCCCGGAGCCGTCTTCCGCAGCGCCGATCAGCGGTCTGGTCGAGCCGTGCGAAACCGATTTCAGCCACGAAATGTCGGTCGAGCGCATCTGGGAGGCCCCGCGGGTCACCAAGCCGTACACCGAAGAGCAATGGCAGGACATTCAGTCCCTCGGCCGACAGATCGACGCGGACCTGACGCGTGACGACGTGCGCCTGACCATGGGCGGCGAACCGACGTTCGTGTCCATCGATGATCGCGACGGTGCCGAATGGAACACGGCTGCGCTGGGGCCTCGCAAGCGCGAGCTGTCTGCCGAGCTGTTTCAGCGCATGCGCGCGCATTACGCGCCACTGGGGATCGTGCATTTTGGCCAGGGCAAATGGTATCCGGGCGAACAGTTGCCACGCTGGTCACTGAACTGTTTCTGGCGCAAGGATGGCAAACCGGTCTGGCGCAACAATGCGCTGATCGCCGATGAAACCCAGGATTACGGCGCTACCGCCGAGCTGGCCGGGCGCTTTCTGGCCAGCGTTGCCGAGCGTCTGAAACTACCGGCCCGTTTCGTTTTTCCGGCTTACGAAGACAATTTCTACTACCTGTGGCGCGAAGGCGCATTGCCGGTCAACGTGACTGCCGAAGACTCGCGGCTGGGTGATGAGCTGGAGCGCGCGCGTCTGCGCAAGGTCTTCGCTCAGGGGCTGGACAAGATGATTGGTCAGGTCCTGCCGTTGGCCCGTAATGCAGGCGGCGATAGCTGGCAGAGTGGCCGCTGGTACTTGCGTGACGAACACTGCCGTCTGGTGCCGGGTGATTCCGCGCTGGGCTATCGCCTGCCATTGGCCTCGCAACCCTGGGTCAAGGCGGCGGAGTACCCGTTCATTCATCCGACCGATCATAACCAGGACTTCCCGGAGCTTGCCGACAGCGACTCGCTGACCTCGGCGCTCAAGTCCACAGATATCGACGCCGAACGCTCACCGAAAATCGATGAGTCGGCCGACTGGCTGACTCGTACGGCGCTGTGTGCCGAAGCGCGCGACGGGCGTCTGTATCTGTTTATGCCGCCACTGCAAAAGCTTGAGGAATACCTTGAACTGGTGGCCGTGATCGAAGCGACCGCTGAAGAACTGCAATGCCCGATTCTGCTGGAAGGCTACGAGCCACCGAGCGATCCGCGTCTGTGTAACTTCCGCATTACCCCGGACCCTGGTGTGATCGAGGTCAACGTGCAGCCGTCCGCCAGTTGGGACGAGTTGGTCGAGCGCACCGAGTTTCTTTACGAGCAGGCGCGTCTCACACGTCTGACCACAGAGAAATTCATGATCGACGGCCGCCACACCGGCACAGGCGGCGGCAACCACTTCGTGCTGGGCGGTGCGACACCGGCGGATTCGCCGTTTTTGCGTCGTCCAGACCTGCTGCGCAGTCTGATCAGCTATTGGCACAACCATCCTTCGCTGTCGTATCTGTTTTCCGGCCTGTTCATCGGCCCGACGTCCCAGGCACCACGCATCGATGAGGCGCGCAACGACTCGCTTTATGAAATGGAAATCGCCTTCGCACAGATGCCGGAGCCTGGTGAAGAAGTCGCGCCGTGGATCGTCGATCGTCTGTTGCGCAATTTGTTGATCGACGTCACCGGCAACACCCATCGAGCCGAATTCTGCATCGACAAGCTGTACTCGCCCGATGGTGCGACCGGGCGTCTTGGCCTGCTGGAGCTGCGTGCCTTCGAGATGCCGCCGCATGCGCGCATGAGCCTGGCGCAGCAGTTACTGCTACGCGCACTGGTGGCGCGTTTCTGGCGTGAACCCTATGCACCGGCCAAGCTGGCACGCTGGGGCACGCAATTGCATGATCGCTTCATGCTGCCGCACTTCATCGAGCAGGATTTCGCCGATGTGGTCGCCGACCTCAACTCGGCAGGCTACCCGGTGCAGGCCGACTGGTTCTCTGCGCATTTGGAGTTTCGCTTTCCGAAAGTGGGTGATTACGCCGTCAATGGCATCGAGCTGGAGCTGCGGCAGGCGCTGGAGCCCTGGCACGTTCTGGGTGAAGAAGGCTCGGCCGGTGGCGCGGTGCGCTACGTCGATTCGTCGCTGGAGCGCTTGCAGGTGCATCTCAGCGGGCTACCACCGCAGCGCTACGTATTGACCTGCAACGGCGTCGCGGTGCCTTTGCAGCCCACTGGACGGGTTGGCGAGTTCGTCGCGGGTGTGCGTTATCGCGCCTGGCAACCGGCCAACTGCCTGCAACCGACCATCGGCGTGCATGCGCCACTGGTTTTTGATCTGCTCGACACCTGGATGCACCGCTCGCTGGGTGGCTGCGAGTATCATGTCGCCCATCCGGGCGGCCGTAACTACGAAACCTTGCCGGTCAACGCCAACGAAGCGGAAAGTCGTCGCCTTTCACGTTTCTTCCGCATCGGTCACACCCCGGGCAAACTGGACGTTCCGTCGCTAAACATTAACGACGAGCTGCCGATGACGCTGGATATGCGTCTGCATTAGAAAAACAGTGGCTCTGTGCGTCAGATGCACACGGACGTGACATCTGACTGCACTAATCTGAAGTCCTTACGTTGCCTGCCGAGCCTTCCATGCCCGACCTGCTTGACCATTACCCGCTGTCCGAGGGTACTTACCACGAAATGCTCGATGCCGACGGTGCCGTCCGCCCGCACTGGCGTCGTCTGTACGAACACATGCAGCGCAGCACCTCGGCGCAGCTGATCCAGCGCCAAGCCTTGCTGACCCGGCAGATCCAGGAAAACGGTGTCACCTATAACGTTTACGCCGACCCCAAAGGCGCGGACCGCCCATGGGAGCTGGACCTGTTGCCGCACATCATTGCGGCCGATGAGTGGCAGCACGTGGCGGCAGGGATTGCCCAGCGTGCACGGCTGCTCAACGCAGTGCTTGCGGACCTTTACGGCCCGCAGACGCTGATTGCCAATGGCTTGCTGCCCGCTGAACTGGTATTTGGCCATAACAACTTTCTGTGGCCGTGTCAGGGCGTAAAACCTCCCGAAGGCACGTTCCTGCATATGTACGCGGTCGATCTGGCACGCACCCCGGACGGGCGCTGGTGGGTGACTGCCGACCGCACCCAGGCGCCTTCGGGTGCCGGTTATGCACTGGAAAATCGCCAGAGCGTCGCGCGTGCCTTGCCGGAAACCTATCGTGACCTGCAAGTCCGGCACCTCTCGGGTTTCTTCGACGCGTTGCAGCAGACGCTGGCCCGTCAGGCGCCCACCAGCAACGAGGCACCGCTGATCGTCCTGCTGACGCCGGGCCGTTTCAACGAAAGCTACTTCGAACACTTGTACCTGGCGCGACAACTGGGCTATCCGCTGGTCGAGGGTGGTGATCTGACGGTGCGCGATGCCACTGTTTACCTGAAAACCCTCAGCGGCTTGCGTCGGGTTCACGCGATCATGCGCCGTCTGGACGACGACTTCTGCGATCCTCTGGAATTACGTACCGATTCCGCGCTCGGTGTGCCGGGGCTGCTGGAGGCTGTGCGTCAGGGCAATGTGCTGGTCGCCAACGCATTGGGCAGTGGTGTTCTGGAGTCGCCTGGCCTGCTGGGCTTTTTGCCGAAAATCAGTCAGTACCTGTTCGGCGAAGATCTGATCTTGCCATCGGTCGCAACCTGGTGGTGCGGAGAGCCGCCCGTGCTGGCGCAAGCGCTGGAGAAACTGCCTGATCTGTTGATCAAACCTGCATTTCCTTCGCAGCACTTCGCCCCGGTGTTCGGTCGCGATTTGAATGAGGAGCAGCGCAACGCGCTTGCCCTGCGCATGCAGTCGCGCCCCTATGCCTACGTCGCCCAGGAGCTGGCGCAGTTGTCTCATGCACCGGTGCTGCAGGCCGATGGTACCGGTTTGCAGCCGCGCGCCATCGGCATGCGTGTCTACGCAGTGGCCAGCCTCGACGGCTATCGCGTGCTACCGGGCGGCCTGACCCGAGTGGCCGCCGAAGCCGATGCCGACGTGGTGTCGATGCAGCGCGGCGGTGCGAGCAAGGACACCTGGGTGCTGGGCGAACGCTCGCACCTTGGCGAGCCCTGGAAGGGGCAGCGCACGCTGGGTGTCTATGACCTGATTCGCCGTGACCCTTACCTGCCGTCGCGGGTGGTGGAGAACCTGTTCTGGTTCGGGCGTTACTGCGAACGTTGCGACGACAGTGCTCGCCTGCTGCGCATCATGTTGACGCGCTATGTCGATGACGACGATCCCCTCGCGTTGCAGGCGGCCGTCGCGCTGGCCGAGAGCCTGGGCATGCTGCCCGAAGCCGAGGAGGGCGAAGAGTTGAAGGATCGCCTGCTGGTTGCTCTGCTGGGCGACGAGTGGCCGTTCAGCCTGCGCGCCAATTTGCAGCGTTTGCAGTGGGCCGCTTCGCAAGTGCGCGGCAAGCTCTCACGGGAAAACTGGCAGGCGCTGGTCGAATTGCAGCGCGAAGCCTCAAGCCTGGAAACCGAAGAGCCGGATTTTGGCGAGCTGCTGGATTTTCTCAACCGTCTGGTGATGTCTCTGGCAGCGCTTTCCGGTTTTGCGCTGGACGACATGACCCGCGACGAAGGCTGGAGCTTTTTGATGATCGGGCGACGTATCGAGCGCCTGAAGTTTCTCAGCACCAGTCTGGCGGCGTTTTTGCGCGGCTCGGCAGTCTCGGAGAAAGCCGGGCTGGAGTGGTTGCTGGAGCTGGGCAACAGCAGCATCACTTATCGTTCGCGGTACATGGCCGTACCGCACCTGATTCCGGTGCTGGACCTGTTGCTGCTTGATGAGCAGAACCCGCATGCGGTGCTGTTTCAGCTCAAGCTGGTGCAACGCTCGCTGCGCCGCCTGAACGACGAGTTTGATGCGCCGCGTGACAGCAGCCTGGCGGTGCTGGCTCAGCGTCTCGCCGCATTTGACCTTGGCAGTCTGGAGAACCCGCTGTTCGGTCAGAGCAGCATCGACGCTGTTCTCGACGGGCTGGCCGATCTGCTGCAGAGCATTGGTGACAGCAGTGGGCAGGCCTCCGACCGCCTGGCGCTGCGCCATTTTGCTCACGTCGATGACGTCAGCCAACGCACGGTATCTGTCTGATGAGCGCCTTCTACCAGATTTTTCATGACACGCATTACAAGTACGACAGCCCGGTTTCGCTGGCTCAGCAACTGGCGCATCTCTGGCCGCGCAGCAGCCCGTGGCAGCGTTGCACCGAGCAGGCACTCGAGATTTTTCCGGAGCCTACCACGCGCCGTGATGAGCTGGATGTGTTTGGCAACCCGCTGACCCGACTGGCGTTCGAGCGTCCGCACGACGAGTTGCAAGTCAATGCGCGGTTGCGTATCGAGGTCATGGAGAAGCCGTTTCTGGACTTCAATCTGTCGCCGGAATGGGAAGTGACCCGCAGTGCGCTGACTTACAGCGCCAAGCCGATGACTGCTGATATTCTGGAGGCCTGCCGCTATCGCTTCGAATCCCCCTATGTTCACCTGAAGCGTTCGTTCGTCGAATTCTCGCAGGTCTGTTTCCCGCCGGGCCGCCCGTTGTTGCTGTGCGTACAGGCCCTGATGGAAAAGATTTTCGACGAATTCACTTTCGATGACGAGGCGACTCAGGTCGCCACGCCCCTGGTGGAAGTGCTGGAGCGGCGACGGGGGGTGTGTCAGGACTTCGCCCACTTGATGCTGGCGTGCCTGCGCTCTCGAGGTCTGGCCGCGCGCTACGTAAGTGGCTATCTGCTGACCCAGCCACCACCGGGCCAGCCCCGCTTGATCGGTGCCGATGCCTCGCATGCCTGGGTATCGGTGTTCTGTCCGGCTTCGGGCTGGGTCGACTTCGACCCCACCAACAATGTGCAACCTGCGCTGGAGCACATCAGCCTGGCCTGGGGGCGTGATTTCTCTGACGTCTCGCCTTTGCGCGGCGTGATTCTGGGCGGCGGCACGCATGATCCCGATGTCCGGGTGACGGTGATGCCGGTCAGCGCCTAATTACCTGCTCCCGTGAATCGTTCTTCAGAAGGGCGCTCCGTCGCGAGCGCCCGAGGGACCATTTGACGCACGTCCTTGGAACCCCGGCCCTGATCGGGCACTCTCTTCTTACGTCAGTTATCACGTTAATCAAGTCCTGCCCTGGAGATTCAAATGATTCGCAAGCTTGTAGCGATTTCGCTGTTGTCGTTGGCCAGTAGCCAGTTGCTGGCTGCCGAGTGTTCGGCCACAGTCGATTCGACCGATCAAATGATGTACAACACCAAAGCCATTGAGATCGACAAGAGCTGCAAGGAATTCACCGTCAACCTGACGCACTCCGGCAGCCTGCCGAAGAATGTCATGGGCCATAACTGGGTGCTGAGCAAGAAGTCCGATACCCAGGCAATCGTTACCGATGGCATGGCTGTCGGCATCGACAAGGATTACCTGAAGCCCGACGACAGCCGCGTCATCGCCCACACCAAAGTCATCGGCGCTGGTGAAAAAGACTCGGTTACCTTTGATGTATCGAAGCTGGACCCGGCACAGGAATACCAGTTCTTCTGCACATTTCCAGGGCACATCAGCATGATGAAAGGCGCTGTGACCCTGAAGTAACCACACGCCCCCGAACGAGGACGCGGAGCGTCCAGAACGGCATGCCGACGCGGAGCGTCGCACGATAGTTGAGATTATCGTTCCGCACGCTGCAGCGTGGGGATGCCTTGGTTGACGCTCCGCGTCGCAGATATGCGCCGCGCCGCAAACGCAAGACCAGACGCAGAGCGTCGCACGATAGTTGAGATTATCGTTCCGCACGCTCCAGCGTGGGAATGCCGTGGGTGACGCTCTGCGTCACAGAACTGTGCCGCAGAGCATATTCAGAAACGGACGCAGAGCGTCCAGAAAGGCGTACCCACGCGGAGCATGGGCACGATGGTGTTGCTGCTCTCTCGTTCCGCACGTACCCACTCACGGCGCGTACGGCAGCTCGCGTTTGTGCTGGGTCTTGGCGTAGGTTTCGCAGATGATCTTGAAGGCTTCCTCACGCACTGGTTCACCGTGCAGGAAAGCGTCGATCTCGGCGTAGGTCACGCCGTGCGAGGCTTCGTCCGGTTTGCCGGGGGACAGGTCTTCCAGGTCCGCCGTCGGTACTTTCTCGACCAGTGATTCCGGTGCGCCGAAATGCCGGGCGATGGCGCGTACCTGGTTTTTCACCAGACCGCTCAACGGTGCCAGATCGCATGCGCCGTCGCCGAACTTGGTGAAGAAGCCCATGACCGCTTCGGCAGCGTGGTCAGTACCGATCACCAGCCCCTGATAAGCGCCGGCGACGGTGTACTGCGCGACCATGCGCATGCGCGCCTTGGTGTTGCCGAGAACGAAATCCACCGAGCTGGCTGGAAGGCCGTCAAACGCCTTCACCTCGGCAGCCAGCGCCTTGACGCTGCTACCGATGTTGATGGTATGGCGCTCGTCCGGCTCGATGAAGTCGACCGAGGCCTGGGCTTCGTGCTCATCGGCCTGCACGACATAGGGCAGACGCACGGCGATAAAGCGGTAGCTGTTATCGCCTGTGCTCGCGCGCAATTCCTTCACCGCACGCTGAGCGAGCAAGCCGGCCGTCAGTGAGTCGACCCCGCCGCTGATGCCGAGCACCAGGGTCTTGAGCCGTGCGTTCTGCAGGCATTCCTTGATGAAACTGACGCGGCGGGCGACTTCGGCCTGTAGCGCGTTCTGGTCCGCGAAAGGTGGCTGGACCTTGAGCTGTTCAGCAATCTGGCGCTGTACGGCGTGCATGATTCACTCCTCGTAAATAGGACAATTCAAGCTGGTTTTTCAGGGCTCGGCAAATCCGGCACCTTGAACACATGTCGCAGGTAGGCGACAAAGTTCGGGTCCTTGCACTGCGTCTTGCCGGGCTCGTCGGAAATCTTTGCCACAGCCTGACCGGCGCATGCGGTCATTTTCAGCACCATGTTCATGGGCGCGATGCCGGGTATGTCGGCGGTCAGGTTGGTGCCGATCCCGAAGCTGACATTGATGCGTCCGCGCAACGCCCGGAAGATGTCGAGTGCCTTGGGCAGGTTCAGCCCGTCGGAAAACACCAGCGTCTTGCTCATCGGGTCGATACCGAGCTTCTGGTAATGCGAGATGCATTTTTCGGCCCACTTCACCGGGTCGCCCGAATCATGGCGCAAACCGTCGAATAGTTTGGCGAAGTACAGATCGAAGTCATTCAGGAATGCGTCAGTGGTGATGCAGTCTGTCAGCGCGATCCCCAGCAGACCACGGTACTCGCGAACCCAGCAATCAAGCGCGGCGATCTGGCTGTCGATCAGGCGCGGTCCCAGTTGCTGGTGGGCCATGATCCATTCATGAGCCATTGTGCCCAGTGGTTTCAGGTCAAGCTGACGCGCCAGATGAACGTTGCTGGTACCGACAAACTGGCCTGGGAAGTCGTTTTTCAGGACGCCAAGCATTTCTTCCTGCACGCGATAGGAAAAACGCCTGCGCGTGCCGAAGTCCGCCACTTTCAGCTCGGCCAGTTCATCGGCCGTGGCATGAGTGGTCAGCCATTCGAACTTGTCATACAGACGATCCCGCGCCTGACTGAGCAGGGTGTCAGGATAGCGGTGCCGGTTACGCACCTCACTGACGATCGCCAGCAGTGGCACTTCGAACAGAATGACGTGCAGCCAGGGACCGTGCAGACGAATGCACAGCTCATCGTTTTCGATGCTGGTTTTCACATAGCGGGTGTTAAAGCGGAACAGTCCCAGAAACCTCAGAAAGTCCGGTTTTATGAACGTGATGCGCTCCAGAAAAGCCAGGTGTTCCGGGCTCAGGGACAGCTCGCACAGCAACTCGATCTGGTGTCTGATCTCGTCCAGGTAGGGGCGAAGATCCTCCCCGTTGCGGCACCGAAACTCCCACTCAACGTCGACGTTGGGGTAGTTGTGCAGCACTGCCTGCATCATGGTCAGCTTGTAGAAATCGGTGTCGAGCAGGCTTTGCACGATACGATTTGAAAAGGCGCTCTCGCTCATTGAATCGGGCTCTCCAGAGCAGCCGGATAATGTCGGACCCGCGACTTCCTGTCTGTCACCACGGAAAGCTCACGGCCGGATGGGTGGGCATTGTCGCCCTTAACGGGCCGGTTGATCCAACTGTTCCAGCATCCACTGCAGAAAAACCCGGATTTTGGGTACGTCGGCAGTGTGTTCCGGATAGGACAGGTAGTACGCACTGTTAGTGCTGGGCAATGCGTAATCCCATGCAATTACCAGCTTGTTCTCTGCCAGTTCTTCCTCGACCAGAAAGCGTGGCAGCAGTGCGACACCGCAGCCGACCTGTGCGGCGCGGATGCACATATAGAACGTCTCAAAACGCGGCCCGTGATAACTGTGGTCGGTGTGATAGCCCTGGCTTTCGAACCATTCGTGCCAGGCTTCGGGGCGGAATGCGTTCTGCAGCAGGACCAGTTCGCTCAACTGAGTCGGGTCGCTGAGGGGGGCATCCGGCAGGCTCTCGGGTGAACACACCGCTACCAGTTCTTCGCCAAACAGCTTCACGCTTTCCGCGCCCGGTATGGCGGCCTGGCCGAAGTAGAACGACACGTCGCAACGTCCCTTGATCAGGTCGTCAGACTCCTGTTCGTTGATCAGGTCCAGGTGAATATGCGGATGACGCAAGCGCCAGCCCTTCAGGCGTGGCACCAGCCACCGGGCACCGAACGTCGAGGGCGTGGACACCCGCAGTACCTCGGTTTCTCCGCCGTAAGAGCGCAGGAAGTGAGTGGACATCTCTATCTGGGTCAGGATCTTGCGCACTTCGGCCAGATACAGCGCCCCGGCTGGCGTCAACTGCAAACGGCGGCGGACGCGCTGAAACAGCAGGTGCTGAACCAGCTCCTCAAGCTGCGCAACCTGTTTGCTGACGGCGCTCTGGGTCAGGTTGAGTTCTTCAGCCGCGCGGGTGAAGCTCAGGTGCCGGGTCACCGCCTCAAAGCATTGCAATGCGGCTATCGAGGGCAGATGACGTTTGTTCAGCATGATGGTTTCTCTGTTCGAGGCGCGAGGGTGCAGACACGGGCACTATGAATAATCGGAATGATATCTCGCTTAAAGGTCGTTTGTCGGTCGCATGCGGGAAGGTTATTACTGCGGTTGCGTGACGTGTGTTTCAGATTAAGGCGTTGATTCCGGCAGTTGCGGCTGAATCCGCTAGCCTCAAATGGTGCGTCTCGTAGCGTTCGCGCACCGGGCGTGTGCAATTCGGTGACGCGTGTTGTTACAGGTGGGTTGTCCAAAGGTATTGGGTCGGGTTGCTATTTGATCTGGCTTGGGTTGCCCTTTTTGTGGTGAGGGTTGCACCTTTGGCGCCTCAGGCGGTTGTACGGCCTGCGACTTGAGCGGTCATCTCACTGAATGGCTGGAAAAGCATGACATTTTCAATAAGGAAAAAGTGATGGCACGGGCCTTGCTCTAAGCAAACGCGTATCCGGGCAATCATGTAACCGCACTGCTAATTAAAAAAATATCCTCAGGAGCACCACTCATGTCGCATACGTTTTACAGGAAAGGTTTTCTGGCAATCGCAGTGGCAACTGCATTGGGCGTGTCTTCGTTTGCACAGGCGGACGTGAAAATCGGCGTTGCGGGTCCGATGACCGGCGCGAACGCATCATTTGGGCAGCAGTACATGAAAGGTGCGCAGGCTGCGGCCGACGCGATCAACGCGGCGGGCGGTGTGAACGGGGAAAAAATCGTGCTGGTCGCGGGCGATGACGCCTGTGAGCCGAAACAGGCCGTGGCAGTGGCCAACCGTCTGGTTGACCAGGACAAAGTGATCGGCGTGGTCGGGCACTTCTGCTCATCGTCGACCATTCCTGCTTCAGAGGTTTACAGCGATGCGGGGGTAATTGCCATCACGCCGGGTTCGACCAATCCGACGGTGACCGAGCGTGGCCTGAAGGAAATGTTCCGCATGTGTGGCCGTGACGATCAGCAAGGTGTGGTCGCCGGTGATTACATCGTTGATGTGCTCAAGGGCAAGAAAGTCGCGGTCATCAATGACAAGGACACGTACGGTAAAGGGCTTGCTGATGCCACTGCCAAACAACTGGTAGCGCGTGGCGTAAAGCCGGTACTTGAGGAAGGTCTGACCCGTGGCGAAAAGGATTTCAGTGCGCTGGTAACGAAAATCCGTTCGACCGGTGCCGACGTTGTGTACTTCGGTGGCCTGCATCCGGAAGCCGGTCCACTGGTTCGCCAGATGCGCGAGCAGGGCCTCAAGGACGTCAAGTTCATGTCCGATGACGGCATCGTGACTGACGAACTGGTCACCACTGCCGGTGGTGCGCAATACGTAGACGGCGTGTACATGACCTTCGGTGCCGACCCGCGCGTACTGCCGGACAGCAAGGCAGTCGTGGACCAATTCCGCAAGTCCGGTTACGAGCCTGAAGGCTATACCCTCTACGCGTACGCTTCGATACAGGCCCTGGCTGCCGGTTTCAATGGTGCCAAATCCAACAAGGGCGACAAAGCCGCAGAGTGGCTTAAAGCGCACCCGGTAAAGACCGTCATGGGTGAAAAAGCCTGGGATGCCAAAGGCGACCTGAAAGTCTCCGACTACGTGGTTTACCAGTGGGACGCCACCGGCAAATACAAGCAACTCGAAAAACAGAAGTGAGATAGACCTCGTGTCAGTTCTGCCCGGCAGACGCTGACCCGGTGATGGGCTCGCCCATGAGCGAGCCTGCATCTCTTTTATTGTTTTCGGACCTGTCGGTCGCACCTCACGAGGGTGTGATCGGCAGGGTGCTGAGCTGCCTTTCAGTGTGAGCGTGCGTGATGGATGGGATCTTCCTGCAACAAATGGTCAACGGACTCACCCTCGGGTCTGTCTATGGCCTCATCGCCATCGGCTATACGATGGTCTACGGCATCATCGGCATGATCAACTTCGCCCACGGCGACGTTTATATGATTTCCGCCTACCTGGCCGCTATCGGTCTGGCGGTTCTGTCTTTCTTCGGACTGGAATCCTTTCCATTCCTGATTCTCG
Source organism: Pseudomonas syringae group sp. 247E2 (assembly GCF_032587795.1). NCBI lineage: Bacteria > Pseudomonadati > Pseudomonadota > Gammaproteobacteria > Pseudomonadales > Pseudomonadaceae > Pseudomonas > Pseudomonas syringae group sp. 247E2. Next base: position 147,285 of record NZ_JAWHPK010000023.1, read on the forward strand.
GCACGCTGGTCTTCACCATCGTGGTGACTGGGGTATACGGGTTTGTCATCGAGCGCGTAGCCTACAAGCCGCTGCGCAACTCGACCCGGCTGGCACCGCTGATCAGCGCCATCGGTATTTCCCTGATCCTGCAAAACTACGCGCAGATCAGTCAGGGCGCTCGCCAGCAGGGCGTGCCCACGTTGCTTGAGGGTGCGTGGCGCTTCGAGATTGGCAGCGGCTTTGTGCAAATTACCTACACCAAGATCTTCATTCTCATCGCCGCATTTGTCGGAATGGGCGTGCTGACCTACATCATCAAATACACCAAGCTGGGCCGCATGTGCCGCGCCACGCAGCAGGACCGCAAGATGGCGTCGATTCTGGGCATCAACACTGATCGGGTCATCTCCTACGTGTTCATCATCGGTGCTGCCATGGCGGCGCTGGCCGGTGTGCTGATCACCATGAATTACGGCACGTTCGACTTCTATGCCGGCTTCATCATCGGCATCAAGGCGTTCACTGCCGCAGTGCTGGGCGGGATCGGCTCGCTGCCGGGTGCCATGTTGGGCGGCTTGATCCTGGGGGTTGCCGAGTCGCAGTTCTCCGGCCTGATCAACTCCGATTACAAAGACGTGTTCAGTTTCGGCCTGTTGGTGCTGATCCTGATTTTCCGTCCTCAAGGCCTGCTGGGTCGCCCACTCGTGGCGAAGGTATAAGTATGTCCGCTCCTGTTGCTGCTCCTGTCGTCAAACCTGTTGAAATCAAGAAAAGCCTGATAGATGCCGTGGTCGCGGGGCTGCTGGCACTGATCGTGTTCGGTCCCATCGTCGGGATTGTGCTCGATGGCTACAGCTTCAACCTGCAACCCACCCGCGTGGCCTGGCTCGTGGCCGTGGTCATGGTCGGGCGCTTTCTGATCAGCCTGTTTCTGCAAACACCCAAAGGCATACGTGTTTCCCAGAGCTTCGAAAGCTCCGACTCCGGCGTGCATGTGCTCAAGCCTGATCACAAATCCCGCCTGTACTGGATCATTCCGCTACTGATCGTGATTGCCATCGTGTTTCCGATCTTCGCCAACAAGTACATTCTGACCGTGGTTATTCTCGGGCTGATCTACGTATTGCTGGGGCTTGGCCTGAATATCGTGGTCGGCCTGGCCGGCCTGCTCGATCTGGGCTACGTGGCGTTCTATGCCATCGGAGCCTATGGCCTGGCGCTTGGCTATCAGTACCTTGGCCTGGGCTTCTGGTCGGCGCTGCCGCTGGCGGCAATTGCGGCGGCACTGGCCGGATGTATTTTGGGCTTTCCGGTGTTACGCATGCATGGCGATTATCTGGCCATCGTGACGCTGGGGTTCGGGGAAATCATCCGTCTGGTGCTGAATAACTGGCTGTCGTTCACGGGCGGTCCGAATGGTGTGCCGGTCCCGTCACCGACCTTTTTCGGCCTGGAGTTCGGGCGTCGTGCCAAGGACGGTGGCATTCCGATTCATGAATATTTCGGCTTCGATTACAACCCGGACCTGAAATTCCTGTTCATCTACACCGTGCTGTTTCTCGTCGTACTGGCCGTGTTGTTCATCAAGCATCGCCTGACTCGCATGCCGATCGGCCGCGCCTGGGAAGCCCTGCGCGAGGACGAGATCGCCTGTCGCTCGATGGGCCTCAATCATGTTCTGGTCAAGCTCTCGGCGTTCACCATCGGTGCTTCGACGGCTGGGCTGGCTGGAGTGTTTTTCGCCAGCTATCAGGGCTTCGTCAACCCGACGTCGTTCACCTTCTTCGAGTCTGCACTGATTCTGGCGATTGTGGTGCTGGGCGGTATGGGGTCGACCGTAGGGGTGGTTATCGCTGCGTTCGTGCTGACCGTTGCGCCTGAACTGTTGCGCAGCTTCTCCGAGTACCGCGTGCTGCTGTTCGGCATCCTGATGGTGTTGATGATGATCTGGCGCCCACGCGGGCTGATCCGCATCAGCCGTACCGGCGTGAAACCGCGCAAGGGTGCGCTGGTGACAGAAGGAGGTGCGCGATGAGTAATGAAGTGATTCTTTCCGTCGAGCACCTGATGATGCACTTCGGCGGCATCAAGGCTCTCAGCGATGTCAGCCTCAAAGTTCGCCGCAACTCTATCTTCGCTCTGATCGGCCCCAACGGCGCAGGCAAGACCACCGTGTTCAACTGCCTGACCGGCTTCTACAAGGCCACAGGCGGACGTATCGAGCTGCACACCCGCGACAAGACCACCAACGTGATCAGGTTGCTGGGCGAGCCGTTCAAGGCGACCGACTTTGTTTCGCCGAAAAGCTTCTTCAGCCGGGTGTACTACAAAATGTTTGGTGGTACCCATCTGGTCAACAGGGCAGGGCTGGCGCGCACGTTCCAGAACATTCGCCTGTTCAAGGAAATGTCGGTCGTTGAAAACCTGCTGGTTGCCCAGCACATGTGGGTCAACCGCAGCCTGATCAGCGGGATCCTCAATACCAAAGGCTATCGCAAGGCTGAAGAGGATGCGCTCAATACGGCGTTCTACTGGCTGGAAGTCGTGGACCTGGTGGACTGCGCCAATCGTCTGGCCGGAGAGCTGTCCTACGGGCAGCAACGTCGTCTGGAAATCGCCCGGGCCATGTGCACGCGTCCGCAGGTGATCTGCCTGGATGAACCGGCTGCCGGTCTCAACCCGCAGGAAACCGAGGCGCTCAGCGGCATGATCCGACTGCTGCGCGATGAACACGACATGACCATTGTGCTGATCGAGCACGACATGGGCATGGTGATGGGGATTTCCGACGATATTGTGGTGCTCGACCATGGCAACGTGATTGCCGCGGGCGGGCCGGAACAGATCCGCAACGATCCGAAAGTGATTGCTGCGTACCTGGGCGCTGATGAAGAGGAGCTGGTATGAGCAAGCCGATCCTCGAACTGAAAGAGATCGATGTGTTTTACGGGCCGATTCAGGCTTTGAAGAAGGTCTCGCTGCACATAAACGAGGGCGAAACAGTCAGCCTGATCGGCTCCAACGGTGCAGGCAAGTCGACGCTGTTGATGTCGATCTTCGGCCAGCCGCGCGCCGCCAGCGGGCAGATCATCTATCAGGGCACCGACATCACCCAGAAGTCCTCGCATTACATCGCCTCCAACGGCATTGCGCAGTCGCCGGAAGGGCGGCGGGTGTTTCCCGACATGTCGGTCGAGGAGAACCTGATGATGGGCACCATACCGATTGGCGACAAACATTCGGCTGAAGACATGCAGCGCATGTTCGAACTGTTCCCCAGGCTCAAGGAACGCCGCAACCAGCGCGCCATGACCATGTCCGGAGGCGAGCAGCAAATGCTCGCCATCGCCCGTGCGCTGATGAGTCGTCCCAGGCTGTTGTTGCTCGATGAGCCGAGCCTTGGGCTGGCGCCGATCATCGTCAAACAGATCTTCTCGACCCTGCGGGAACTGGCAGCGACTGGCATGACCATCTTTCTGGTCGAGCAGAACGCCAACCATGCGCTGAAGCTGTCTGATCGCGCCTACGTGATGGTTAATGGCGAGATCCGGCTGTCCGGCACAGGCAAGGAATTGCTTGTAAATGAAGAGGTCAGGAACGCTTATCTGGGCGGACACTGAGTTCGTCAAAACCCTGCCGTTTTCGACGCGCGCCTCGAATGTGCAAACATTCGGGGCGTCACTTTTTGCGATTGTGGAAAACAATTTTGACGGGTCTGCCAAGTGCGACATAAAACCGCTGCAAATGGTTGTTTTGTCACCGTTTTGACTTGTTCAGGTTTACTGTGGAACCGGCTGTTAATAACTTGGGAGTATGTGCCTGAAGCCCTTTATGCATAAGGCTTGCAGGCGATTGATTAAATTTTGATCAAGGGTTTTCGACCGGTTTTCAGGGGTGTTTGTCAACAGTATTGAAGCTGGTCGTTCATACAGCTTTTCCAGTTACACAGCCTGTGGATAAGTCTGTTAACAAGCCTTGGAAATAGTGATCCAGCCGTTACTGCGTCTGGGCTACAGGCCATTACGGTTTTCTGACGCCTCGTGGCGTCTTGGCAGTATCGGGCAAAGTCAAGGTCAAAACTTCTCCATACCTGCTGGAAGCCCCGAACTACGGGACTTTCAGCGTTACCGACTTGCCCCCAGAGATTGTGTGTCTGACTGTGGATAAGGTGGGCAAAACTGCCTGCAAGGCCCGTGGCGTATGGCTCGGCTTGAGTTGGTTGTTTTTTGTACAAATACACTGGGTTGTTGCATCGACGTGCCGCTGACGGGCATTCTGCTGCCCTCATCAGAACTTATTAACAGGTGCGCTGTTTTTCGCGCCAGGTCAGGAGAACGAAATGACTTCCACTGTATTCATCACGGGCGCTACCTCCGGTTTCGGTGAGGCCTGTGCCCGCCGTTTTGCCGAAGCAGGCTGGTCGCTGGTATTGACTGGCCGTCGCGAGGACCGTCTTGCCGCGTTGAGCGCCGAGCTGTCGAAGCAGACCAAGGTGCATACGCTGGTACTGGATGTGCGTGACCGCAAGGCAATGGAGAGTGCTATCGCAGATTTGCCTGAAGAGTTCGGCAGCATTCGCGGGCTGATCAACAACGCCGGTCTGGCGCTGGGGATCGACCCTGCGCCCAAGTGCGATCTGGATGACTGGGACACCATGATCGACACCAACGTCAAAGGTCTGGTCTACACCACACGCCTTTTGCTTCCACGTCTGATTGCGCATGGTCGCGGGGCAAGTATCGTCAACCTGGGCTCGGTAGCCGGCAACTATCCTTATCCGGGTGGTAATGTCTACGGTGGCACCAAGGCGTTTGTCGGGCAGTTCTCGCTGAACCTGCGCAACGATCTGATCGGCACTGGCGTACGCGTCACTAATCTGGAGCCGGGGCTGTGCGAGAGCGAGTTCTCGCTGGTGCGTTTCGGCGGCGACCAGGCCAAGTACGACGCCACTTACGCGGGCGCCGAGCCAATTCAGCCGCAGGACATCGCCGACACTATCTTCTGGATCATGAACACGCCAGCGCACGTCAATATCAACAGCCTGGAACTGATGCCTGTCAGCCAGACCTGGGCCGGTTTTGCGATTGATCGTAACCGCGGTTGATTGTTTGCTGATCGGGCCGCACAGGTGGTGCGGTTCGATCAATCAGTCTTCTACAGGCGTGGGCGGCGGGAAAGCGTTCACGAAGCGGTTCTCGACAAAGTCGGCCAGCCCGATGTAACAGGTTGCCAAGTGGTAAGGCGTGGTCGACGGCATGTCACTGCGGCTGACCGCGCCATCGGGCTCTACGCACTCGTTCCAGCCTTTGGCATGCAGGAAGCGCTGCGCAAAGGCTGACATCTGCGCAGCCAGGTTCGCCTCGCACTCTGGCCGCATTGCCATGGCTCGCAGGTATTCCGCCTGAGCCCAGATACGCTGGGTGGCGTCGCGTACCGTGCCATCAAGTGTCAGCATTGCAGTCACCGCGCCGCTCTGTGGCTCGACACCCTGTGCCTGAGCGTAAGCAAACGCGCGGGTCATGGATGCGTGCAGCTCACGTCCATGCAGCTCTGGCGACGATTGCAGCAGGAAGAACCATTCGAACTGATGACCTGGCTCGTACCAGTTATCCACAGCGCCCAAGGGTTTCTCCAGCATCACGCCGGTGGCGGTGTCGACAAAGCGACGCTGCATGTGGATAACCAGAGCGTCCAGCGCTGACTGGGTTGCAGGGTCGGCGCGCACCGACAGCGTTGCCAGAAAGGCCTCTGCCAGATGCATCAAGGGGTTCTGGAGCGGGCCGCTGCCCAGCGTCGACCAGTCCTCATCGAGTTGCGCTTCGTACAGCCCGTCATCGTCGGCAAAGCGCTCCGCTACAACGCTGAGCGCCGCATTGAGCACTGACTCTGCCAGCGGGTCCTGCACCTTCGCCCAGTAATGTGCGCAGGCGAAAATAATGAAGGCGTGAGTGTAGAGGTCCTTGCGGCGATCCAGAGGTTTGCCCTGTGGATCGATGCTATAGAACCAGCCGCCATGCTCGGCATCGTGGAAGTGCTGTTGCAGGGAGCGAAACAGCTCACCGGCCCGCGCCCGAGCGTTCGGCACTTCGACGTTATCGATAAGGCTGGAAAACAGAAACAGCTGACGTGCGCAGGCCATGGCTCGATAGCGTTGCGGCGGTAGAGGCTGATCGTTGGCGTCGAGCGCTTCGTAAGGCAATGCCAATTGTGCGTTCCAGCCAGGGCCCTGCCAGAGCGGAACGACGACCTGCAGAAAATGCTGCTGCAAGGCAGCGAACACCGAGGTCAATTCAGGCGTGGGGGCGGAACGGGTCACATGAGGCATCGGCTGGCATCGCGGCAGTGTCGAAGTGCGCAGCATGTTATCAGGATTGCTGCATGCGGGGTCGTGGTGATGATTCCTCACGCTCGGCGCGTGAGGAACCTCTTTCAGTCAGCCAATCAACGCCAGCCGCTCATTGATCGCCGCTTCGATCCCTTGGGCGTCCAGCCCGCACTCAGCCAGCATCTGCGCAGGCTTGGCATGCTCGACGTAGGTGTCCGGCAGGCCCAGGTGGAGTACCGACTTGAGGATATTGGCGCGTGCCAGAAACTCACTGACCGCAGCACCGGCACCGCCCATCACCGCGTTTTCTTCCAGTGTGACCAGTAACTCGTGGTTGGCGGCAGCTTCGCTCACCAAGGCTTCGTCCAGTGGCTTGACAAAGCGCATATCGATCACCGTCGCGTCGAGCTTCTCGGCCACCACCAGCGCATCGGCCAGTTGCACGCCAAACACCAGAATCGCAACGCCCTGGCCCTGACGACGCACAACGCCCTTGCCGATTTCGACCGGGTCAAGGCCTGTCTCGATCAACGCGTTCGGACCGGTACCGCGTGGGTAACGCACTGCCGCGGGGCCTGTGTGCAGGTAACCGGTGTTGAGCAGCTTGCGCAGTTCGTTTTCGTCACTCGGCGTCATGACCACCATGCCGGGGATGCAGCGCAGGTAGGACAGGTCGAAGCTGCCTGCGTGGGTCGGGCCGTCTTCGCCCACAAGCCCGGCGCGGTCGATGGCAAACAGTACGTCGAGGTTCTGCACCGCGACGTCATGCACCAGTTGATCGTAGCCGCGTTGCAGGAAGGTCGAGTAGATAGCCACGACCGGCTTGCTGCCTTCGCAGGCCATACCGGCAGCCAGTGTTACGGCGTGTTGTTCGGCGATGGCAACATCGAAGTAGCGTTCTGGAAAGCGTTCGCTGAATGCCACCAGGTCCGAGCCTTCCTTCATGGCTGGCGTGATGCCCACCAGCCGTGAGTCAGCCTCGGCCATGTCACAGATCCACTGGCCAAACACTGCGGAATACTTCGGCGCGCTGATTTTTTTCGGGGCGACAGGCGCATTCAGCGGCTCAAGCTTGGTAATGGCGTGATAACCGATCGGGTCGACTTCGGCTGGCGCAAAACCTTTGCCCTTCTTGGTGACCACGTGCAGAAACTGCGGGCCTTTCAGATCACGCATGTTGCGCAGAGTGGCGATCAGAGTCGGCAGGTCGTGGCCATCGATAGGGCCGATGTAGTTCCAGCCCAGCTCTTCGAAAAGCGTGCCCGGGACCAGCATGCCTTTGGCATATTCTTCGGTGCGACGTGCGATTTCCCAGGCGCCGGGCAGGCGCGAAAGCACCTTTTTGCTGCCTTCGCGCATGCTGCTGTACGTGCGGCTGGAAAGAATCTTGGCCAGGTAATTCGACAGACCGCCGACATTGCGCGAGATCGACATGTCGTTGTCGTTGAGAATTACCAGCATGTTGGCTGCCACTTCCGGCGCGTGGTTCAACGCTTCGAAGGCCATGCCGGCAGTCAGCGCACCGTCGCCGATCACGGCAATGGATTTACGCTCGCTGCCTTGCAGGCGCGAGGCAATCGCCATGCCGAGTGCGGCGCTGATCGAGGTGCTGGAATGCCCGACGCCGAAGGTGTCGTACTCGCTCTCGCTACGACGCGGAAAGGCCGCTACCCCATCCTTCTGGCGCAGGGTGGACATGCGCGCACGACGGCCGGTGAGGATCTTGTGCGGATAGGCTTGATGACCCACGTCCCACACCAGACGGTCGTCCGGTGTGTCGAAAACGTAATGCAGCGCGATGGTCAGCTCGATGACCCCAAGACCGGCACCAAAATGCCCTCCGGTCTGGCCAACGGAATACAGCAATTCCAGGCGCAGCTCATCGGCCAGGGTTTCCAGCTCGGCTTCGCCCAGACGGCGCAGGCCGTGCGGGGTATCGGCTCGGTCGAGCAGCGGCGTGACCGGGCGCTCGCGGGGGATCTCTTTGAACGTCGTGGGCATCAGGCGAATCGTTATAAGTAAAAGAGGCGGCAGTTTACCTTATGCATCGCAAGCTGCCCATGAAGTGAGTCGGCGGATAGTCCGCCGACTGACACGCTTAATGACTGAGACCTGACGAACCGTGGTTGATTCAGCAGATTTCCGGCTTCGGTGACGGTAATCAGTGGCGACGTTCGACGATATAGCGTGCCAGCTCGCGCAACGGTTCTGCGGCGGCATCGAACGTGCTCAGCGCTGTTAGCGCCTGATCACGCAGTTCCAGTGCATAGCGCTTGGCCGCTTCCAGGCCCAGCAACGCAGGGTAGGTCGGCTTGTCGCGGGCGATATCGGCACCCTGACGCTTGCCGAGGGTCGCAGTATCGCTTTCGACATCGAGAATGTCGTCCTGAACCTGAAAGGCCAGACCGACCGCGCGCGCATAAATCTGCAAGGCGTCAAGACGGGGCTGATCGGCTTGACCACTGGCCAGTGCGCCAAGCCGGACGCTGGCTTCGATCAACGCACCGGTCTTGTGCCGATGCATGTATTCCAGCGCTGCCTGATCAAGCTTCAGCCCCACAGAGCCCAGATCGATCGCCTGCCCGCCCACCATACCTGCCGGGCCGGCAGCGGCTGCGAGGGTATTGACCATCTGCAGACGCGTTTCAGCATCGCGTGAGGTCAGGTGCGGCGCGAGCAGTGCAGTAAACGCCAGGCTTTGCAGGCCGTCACCTGCGAGGATCGCGCAGGCCTCATCGAAAGCCTTGTGCGTGGTCGGCTGGCCGCGACGCAGGTCGTCATCGTCCATCGCCGGTAAATCGTCGTGCACCAGCGAGTAAGCGTGAATCAGTTCAACCGCACAGGCGGCACCGTTGGCATCCTCGGCTACGCCGCCCAGCGCTTCGCAGGCCGCGTAGGCCAGCAGCGGGCGCACGCGCTTGCCGCCGTTCATCACGCTGTAGCGCATGGCTTCGTAAAGCCGGTTCAGCTCAGGGCTCGGTGCCTGAAACAGTTTTTCGAGTGCTGCGTTGACGCGAGTCTGGCTTTGCGCTTGATAGCTCGCGATCATTCGGGAAGTTCCGCATCGTCGAACGGCTCTTCGCTCAGTTCGCCATCGCGCTCCAGCAGCACCTGGACCTTCTGTTCGGCCTGGGTAAGGGCGCTTTGGCAGTCGCGGGTCAGGCGTACACCTTGCTCGAAGGCGGTCAGGGAGTCTTCCAGAGACAACTCGCCATTCTCCAGCCGCTCTACCAGCGCTTGCAGGTCAGCGAGTGACTGTTCGAAATCCAGTGCAGCTTTCTTGCGGGCCATGGGGGCATTTCCGGTAGAGGTTAAACCGCGCGACACTAGCAGAGCGAGGGCTTCTGGGCAAATAACGGCGACGGAGCAATGCAAGGGCAGCAACTATCAGGATTAACCCGCAGCGAACCCGTTCTGTAGGTCTGCAATCAGGTCTTCCGGGCTTTCCAGGCCAACCTGCAGCCGCAGCATCGGGCCGGTGCCGCGGTCAGGACCATATTGCTCGACTTCAGTGATCAGGCTTTCAAAACCGCCCCAGGAGTAACCAATTCCGAACAGTTTCAACGCGCCGGTAAATCGGTCCAGCACCTGCCGGTCAACGGCATGGAATTCGAAACTGAGCAAGCCGTTGCAGCCATGGAAATCGCGCTTCCAGATGGTATGGCCCGGATCGTCCGGCAATGCGGGATACAGCACGCGGGCAACCTGAGGCTGGTCCTGCAGCCATTGTGCAATTTGCATCGCGTGGCGTTCATGCATGGCCATGCGTGCCGCCAGACTGCGGGCACCGCGCAGCACCAGATACGCATCGTCGGGGCTGACGGTATTGCCCACGGCGGTGTTCATGGTCTTGAGGGTTTTCCAGTGCGCTTCGGTGGTGCTGACGCTGCCCATCATGACGTCGGAATGCCCGGCCACGTACTTGGTCAGGGCCATCAGGGAAATGTCCGCGCCCAGTTCCAGCGGCTTGAACAGAATTCCCGAGCCCCACGAGTTATCCACAGCCAGCAGTAGATCCCTGGCCTTGCACACCTGTGACAGTGCAGGCAGGTCGCACATGTCGAACGTCAGCGAGCCGGGCACTTCAGCGTAGATCATCCGTGTGTTGGTCTTGATCAGCGATTCCACATCACTACCGTCAGCCGCGTAGAAATCGAACTGGATGTCGAAGGCGGTCAGCATCGTTTTTGCCAGGCGCCGAACGGGGCCATACACCGATTCAGTAATCAGCACATGGTCGCCTGGGCGCAGAAACGATTGAAACATCTGCGCCACTGCCGCCAGCCCGGTCGGGTACAGGCAAGTACCGTGTGCGCCCTCAAGCCCGGAAATCAGATCCTGCAAGGCAAACGCCGTCGGGTTGCCGTTGGCACCGTAAGTCAGTGAGCGCTCAGGCCCCGTGGTGCGAATTTCCGCCTCGCGCAAACTCTCCAGACTGTCGAACAGCACCGTACTCAGACGCACGACCGGCGGGTTGACCGCCAGCCCTGGCCCGCTGCTGGCGCTACGGCCGCGTTGCGACAGGGCGGTGTGGGCGCGAGGGTCCTTATCGTGCGGCATTGGAGGCTCCAGTCAGGGAAAGGGCAAGCAGGCAGACTGCCGCTCAGGCATGCACAAGCGTAATGCATCGTGCGTCTGGCAGGTATCACTGATCGCTCAGCACAGCACTCGCATAGAACTCATGCAGCTTCGCCTGCAATAGCTGCCTGTCCGGCAAGCGGGTCTGGTACTCGGCAATCAGCGCGGGTGAAAGCGAGCGGTTCAGGGCGTACTCGACCACTTCATCGTTTTTGCTGGCGCAGAGTAAAACGCCGATGGCCGGGTTTTCATGGGGTTTGCGTACATTCCGGTCCAGCGCTTCAAGATAAAAGTCCAGCTTGCCCAGGTATTCGGGTTCAAAGCGGCCGACCTTGAGTTCGATGGCAACAAGGCAGTTGAGGCCGCGATGGAAAAACAGCAGATCCAGCGCAAAATCCTGGCCGCCGACCTGCAACGCGTACTCGGAGCCGACAAAACAGAAGTCGCGGCCCAGCTCGATCAGAAAACCCCTCAGGCGTTGCAGCAAACCGCGGTGCAGGTCAGCTTCGGCGTGTCCCGATGGCAGCTCGAGAAACTCCACCATGTAGGCATCACGGAACACATCCAGTGCTGCCGGTCGGGTTTCCTTGAGCATCGCCGAGGCTTTGGCCGGCTGGGTGATACTGCGCTCGAACAAGGCGGTCTTGAACTGGCGTTCCAGCTCGCGGCTGGACCACTTTTCCCTGATTGCCATGCGCAGATAAAACTCACGCTCTTCGGGGCGCTTGCTTTGGCTGAAGATGATCAGGTGATGAGTCCATGGCAATTGTGTCAGCACTGCTGACACTTTCTCATCGTCGCGGTAAACCTCGAAGAACTGGCGCATACGAAACAGGTTTCGACGCGTAAACCCGCGCAGCCCTGGCTGGGTTACAGCCAGATGCTCGGCAAGCTGGCTGACCACCGCGTCACCCCATTCGGCGTTTTCAATCTTGCGGCTGATGTAAGCGCCTACCTGCCAGTAAAGCTCGATCAGGCGAGTGTTGACCGCCTGTGCAGCTTGCTGTCGAGCGCCCTGAATCATTGCGAGCACTTCATCAAAGCGATCATTTACAGGCGTATGCGGTGCATTGGGAGTACTCATGCTGCAAGTACTCCACTGCATGGAAAACCGGTGTCGAGTTGCAAGTGAAAATCTGGATGGGCAGTTGTCCGGCTCATAGGGCGCGTCCTTGGGCAGTGGCTAAGGACGCTACCTTACGTTCAGATCACGACTGTCCGACCCAGAATCTCTTTTGAGTGTGTAGCACCAGGTTTCTGTTTGCGCAGGCCTTGACTTGCGTCTTATTTATCCAGGTCGGATGCCTGATGCCGCTCCGGCACCTGATCCGCCTCTTCGCCCCAAGTGCGGTTGACCTTCTGGCCTTTGATGACAGCAGGGCGCGTGGCGATTTCTTCCGTCCAGCGAATCAGGTTCGGGTATTCGTGCACCGACAGGAACTCGGCGGCCGAATAAACCTTGTTCCTTACCAGCGCGCCATACCATGGCCAGACCGCGATATCGGCAATCGTGTAGGTATCGCCAGCCAGGTAGCGGTGCTCGCCCAGTCGGCGGTTCAGCACATCGAGTTGGCGCTTGGCCTCCATCGCGAAGCGATTGATGGGGTATTCGAGTTTCTCCGGCGCGTAGGCGTAGAAGTGCCCGAACCCGCCACCCAGGTAGGGCGCAGCGCCCATCTGCCAGAACAGCCAGTTCAGCGTTTCGGTACGGCCTGCCGGGTCGGCGGGCAGGAAACTGGAAAACTTCTCAGCCAGGTACAGCAGAATCGAACCGGACTCGAATACCCGAACAGGTGTTTCATGGCTTCGGTCCAGCAATGCAGGGATCTTGGAGTTGGGGTTGATCTCGACAAAACCGCTGGAGAACTGATCGCCCTCGGAAATGCGGATCAGCCAGGCGTCGTATTCCGCCCCGCTGTGCCCCAGCGCCAGCAGCTCTTCGAGCATGATCGTGACCTTCACCCCGTTGGGTGTGGCCAGAGAATAAAGCTGCAGTGGGTGCTTGCCGACGGGCAGTACCTTGTCATGCGTGGGACCGGCTACGGGCCGGTTGATGCTGGCGAACGTACCGCCTGCTTTTGTTTCCTGCTGCCATACCTTCGGCGGGGTGTAAGGGGTTTGGGTCATGAGTAGCCTCGCTTGTTCAAGGGTGATCGCTGGACCGGTCGTATTGCGAATGACCATTGACGTTATAGATCAACGTGCGCGGATGGAAGTGCCTTGCGATTCTGATCGAGCGTGGCGAGGCCTCGAAAGGGCCATTTAGCTGCCGCCGGTAGTTTGTGGAATATTCCTACAGTAACTAAGGCGTCGTCCTATAGCTGTAACTCTATGAAAGAAGAGAACATGTGCCCGCAGCAGGAGGCCATAAGGTTATCCATTTATGATCTTGATTGTCAAAATCGTTCTCTGATCTACCTGTCAATAGCTGGATACCGTATGTCGTCATCTCGCAGCACAAGCTTTATAAAATGGCGTGACCTGATCATCAATCTCGTGTCCAAGGAAATTAAAATCCGTTACATGGGTGCGACGCTGGGCTTCGTTTGGTCATTGGGAAATCCGCTGGTTGTTACACTCACGTATTACACGGTTTTTACCTATATCCTGCCCAGCAGTCAGGACCGTTTTGCACTTCATCTGGTAACGGGTGTTGTCCACTGGATGCTTTTGGCGCAAATAGTTTCACAGAGCGGGGAATGGCTCATCAATAACGGCAATCTCATTCGAAAGTTACGGTTCCCGCGTATATTGCTACCCCTCTCCGGAGCATTGTCGATTGCTGTGTTCTGGGCGGGCTGCATGATCGTGTATGCATCGTTATTTCCCATGCTGGGTGGCGTGTTTTCACGCGCTCTGTTTTTTTATCCCATTGTACTGATTGCGTTCATGGCGCTGATTATGGGGTTCGGTCTGGCGCTTAGCGTCATTCAGGTAACTGTGAGGGATGCAAAACACTTCATCGATGTGTTTCTGCCCTTGCTGTTCTGGTTGACGCCAATTGTGTGGGTCACCTCCGCGCTGCCCGAGGGTGTCGCCAGCATAGCGGCCTACAACCCGGTAGCTCTTTATTTCGATAGTTTCAGCAGCATTTTGCATGCTGGTGTGGTTCCAGACACCCGTGATCTGCTGCTTTGCGTGTTGATGGGGGCCGCCTCGTTGCTCATCGGCCTGCTGATATTCAGAAAGGTCGACGACGTGGTGGAGTATTTATGAGCCGCGTCGTCATCAAGGCGGAAAACCTTACCAAACAGTTCACTCTTCGCCACAACAGGGGCGGTTTGAAAAGCAAGTTTCTAGGCCTGTTCGATGCTCGATACCGTGAGCATGCCGAAACGTTCATGGCAGTCAGCGACGTGTCGTTCACCTTGCATAAAGGGGAGTCGCTTGCACTTGTGGGGCATAACGGTTCAGGTAAAAGCACGCTCTTACAGCTGGTTTCACGCATCCTTGTTCCCACCAGCGGACGCTTGACTACGGTGGGTCGTGTAGCCCCTTTAATAGAAATCGGTGTGGGCTTTCACCCTGATCTGACAGGGGAGGAGAATATCTATCTTAACGCCAGCCTGTTCGGGTTAAGTAACAGGGAAGTACGTTCGCGTTTCAACGAGATCGTGGATTTTTCCGGGCTGGGAAACTTCATTGATACTCCGGTCAAGAACTATTCATCGGGTATGTATATGAGGCTGGGTTTTTCGGTAGCGGTTCATGTTGAGCCACAGGTTTTGCTGGCTGACGAAGTGCTCGCTGTGGGGGACGAAGAGTTCAAGCGCAAATGCCACGAGCGAATTCGCACTTTGCAGGATGACGGCATGGCCCTGATTCTTGTTACCCACGCGGTAGAAGAGGGTAAAGAGTTTTGTCAGCGCTATTTGACGCTTGAGCGTGGCCGGATGATTGAACACGGTTGTTATTGATTCATTGCTGTCAATGCCGCTTCGTCAACTTCAAATCACCCATTCAAAAGGGATTTTCATGCTGCAAATTATCGTTCCAATGGCGGGTGCCGGGAGTCGCTTTGCGGTCGCGGGCTACACCGATCCCAAGCCGTTGATCCCTGTACATGGCGTACCGATGATCAAGGTCGTGATTGACAACCTGACGCCGGATTGTCCGCACCGATTCATCTTCATCTGTCAGGCGGATCAGGTCGCAACCTATTCGCTGAAGGAAAAGCTGAATGCGTGGGCACCTGGATGCGACATCGTCGAGCTTGGTGGGCTGACGGGGGGCGCCGCGTGCTCCGTTTATGCCGCCAGGCACCTGCTCGACTATAGCCAGCAAGTGATGATTGCCAACAGCGACCAGTATGTCGATGTGGACATAAACGCTTATCTGCAGGCAATGAACGAGAGTGACGCAGCGGGCTTGATCATGACGATGAAAGCCAGCGATCCGAAGTGGTCGTTTGTGGGCTTCAGCGCAGAAGGCCTCATCACCCGCGTAGTGGAAAAAGAGGTCATCTCTGACGAAGCCACTGTCGGCATCTACAACTTTCGCAATGCAGGTCAGTTGATATCGGCCATCGAGACAATGGTCATGAAAGATCTTCGCGTCAATGGCGAGTTCTATGTTGCCCCGGCGTACAACGAGATCATCGGACGCGGCGCCAAAGTGATTCATTACAGTATTGGCGCAGAGGGTCATGGCATGTACGGCCTGGGTATACCGGCAGACCTGAACCAATTCCTGTCGTTGCCGCTAAGCAGGCAGGCAGCCTCGGGAAGGCAGGCCTGACATGCAGATCATCAGCCATCGTGGCTATTGGCTGCAAAAGCCGCAGCGCAATTTGCCCGAAGCATTTCACCGATCATTCGACCTTGGTTTCGGCACAGAAACCGATGTCCGTGATGTAGCGGGTCAATTGGTTATTTCTCACGACATGCCCGTTGGTGGCGAGCTGACGCTTGAGGAGCTGCTCGCCATCATGGCAGGTCGTAACTTGCCACTGGCCATCAACATCAAAGCTGATGGAATGGCGCAGGCGCTCGCCAAAACCTTCGCTCGATATGGTCATACCAACTGGTTTGCCTTCGATATGGCGGTACCGGACATGCGCAGTTACTTTCACGCGAACGTTATTACTTACACCCGGCTCAGCGAAGTTGAACCGTCCCCAGCCTGGATCGAAAAGGCAGCAGGTGTCTGGCTTGACGGTTTTGAGGGGGAATGGTTTTCCAGTCAGGTTATTGGCGATCTTCTATCTCAGGGCAAGCAGGTGTGTGTGGTATCTCCCGAGTTGCACGGGCGTGACCATGGCGGCCTGTGGCAGCAATTGCTTGAGCTCGAAGCGCACGACGGTTTAACGATTTGCACTGATATTCCCGCAGACGCAGCCACTTTCTTCAAGTGAGGCAATCATGATCAAGGCAGTGATATTCGATATGGATGGCGTCCTCATTGAAGCCAAGGAATGGCATTACGATGCACTGAACAAAGCCCTCAGCCTGTTCGGTTACAACATCAGTCGCCATGAACACCTCACCGCCTACGACGGTCTGCCCACCTCGCGCAAACTCGACATGCTGAGCGTAGAGCGCGACCTGCCGGTTGCGTTGCACGCATTCATCAACGAAATGAAGCAGCAGTACACCATGGAAATCGTGTACGCCCAGTGCAAACCGACGTTTGTGCATCAGTACGCGTTGTCATCGTTGAAAACAATGGGCTACAAGCTGGCGGTTGCATCCAACTCCATTCGCAACACCGTGGAGGTCATGATGAACAGGGCAGACCTGGAGCGATACCTCGATTTGCAGCTCTCCAACGAGGATGTCAAACATGCCAAGCCAGCTCCCGATATCTACACCAAAGCCATCAGGCAACTGGGCCTGATGCCCGAAGAGTGTCTGATCGTCGAAGACAACGAAAATGGTATCAAAGCCGCCAGAGATTCCGGTGCCCATGTTCTGGTCGTGGCTGAAACCTGCGATGTAAACCTCAATAACATCCTCGGCAAGGTCGATGAGATCAACGTCGACAAGGTGGCTAGCCTGTGAGCGCATTGAACATCATTCTTCTGTCGGGAAAGAAGGGAGAGACGTCGCTCGACGACGGCGAGTACCCCGAATATCTGTGCGAATGCAATGGCAAGCCACTGATCCATACGCTGATCGACAACTGTGCTGCGCTTGAGCCGCGCAGGATCATCTGCACATTCTCGAATGACGATGTCACTCGGCTGCACCTTCGCAACATGGTCCAGCAAATGCACCCTGCGGCCAGTGTTCTGCCCATTAACAAAGTCACCCGGGGTGCCGCCTGCACGGCACTTCTGGTGAGCGGGCAAATCGACAACGATGATCAGTTGTTGATTCTCAGTGTCAGTGATTTTCTGGATATAGAGCTGCGTGACGCCGTACGTGCGTTTCGGGACAACGATGAAGATGCCGGCGTGGTTATCTTCAATTCACTGCACCCTCGCTATTCATTCGTACGTCTGGATAGCCACTGCCGGGTCATTGAAGCTGCCGAAAAAAATCCGATCAGTCCCCACGCCATTGCAGGTGTGTACTGGTTCAAATCCGGCTCGCTGTTCGTGGCGGCGGCGAAAGAGATGATTCGCAAGGATGCCAGGGTCAATGACAACTTCTACATAGCACCCGCCCTCAATGAGTTGGTGCTGTTACAGAAAAGGATCGGTGCCTACCGAATCGAACCCAGTCAGTACCGGCCACTGAAAACCAATAGTCAGCTTCACGCTTTCGAAGCAGGAGAAATGCGATGAAAACGGCAAGACTGCAAGACATGGTCAAAGGCTGGTTTGTGGGCGGCTTCGAGCCTGCTGCTTTCAATACCGAGTCCTGTGAGGTCGGGGTCAAGATTTACCAGGCAGGCGAAAAGGAAGCTGCCCATTATCATAAGGTTGCCACAGAGATAACCGTGCTCATTTCCGGGTCCGTCAACATGCGCGATCAGGTCTGGCATGCAGGCGACATCATCGTTCTGGAGCCGGGCGACATCACTGCGTTCGAAGCGCTCACTGATGCAACCACCGTTGTCGTTAAGGTGCCCGGCGCGCTTGCCGACAAGTACGTCGTCTGAACCATGAAAACGACCCATCTCCAGCACCATCCAAGCCTTGGTTACCTGGCGGCGGACAGCCTGCGTAAGCTCCCGGTTGGCCTGCTGCTGCCCCATGAATGTTCGGGTTTTGTTTCGTTCCGCGCCCATCCGTTTCGCAAGCCGGAGCGGGTAATCAAAAACCTGCATGCCGCACTGCGTCCGTTATCCATGTACGACTCGGGTAGTTACTGCTTTTATGGTGTCCAGAGTGATTCACCGCTGGCGCCACTGCTGCTGTGGGACGGTGCCCATTTTCTGAATGTTGGCGAGAAGATTACAGTTGTCGAAGACACTGAGTTTGAGTGCTATCTGGACCGTGAATATTTTGCCGGATCACTCAAGGTAATCGAACGCTCGGCCACCTCTGTCACCTACAAAAAGGTAGCAAGGCTGGCGGCGGAGTCCGATGACGATCTTGATGGCTGGAGCTTTTGCCTTCCTGTAGGGCCAGGAGACGCCACGGTCCTGAATGCGGTAGTGAAGCGCATTCTGGAAATTGACGTCCCGCGCAAGGAGATACTTCTGTGTGGCACACCGGGAAGCAACTTCGCCTATTTCGACAAGGTCCGCATCGTGGGGCAGGACATTACCGCTCCGCCAGTGCAGATCTGCAAAAAGAAAAATCGTCTCGCTCTGGAGGCCGGATTCAGCAATCTCGTGATCCTGCATGACCGCGTATTTCTACCCAGGAATTTTGGAGAAATCGTACGTCGCTTTGGTCCGCGCTATCCGTTGATGACACTGCAAAGCATGTTTTTCGACAATCGGCTCAGTATGCACCCTCGCCGCTATTCGGATTACGGCATGGCTTTGGGCGCGATAGCCAACGGTCTTCAGGGGGTGAGCCGAAACTGCAGCGATGCAGCGAGTATCGCCCCGTCGATTTTTCCAGAGATCGAGCGGACCGGTTTCAGTTATGCCAGTGCCATGCGTTACAACAGCGACTCCTGCTACGCGACCGGCAGTCTCTACATCTGCCGGAAGGAAGTGTGGAATGCCTTCCCGTTGGACGAGTCTTTGTATTGGGTTGAATTTGAAGACATTGAACACGGTATGCGCCTGTCAAAAGCTGGCGTACCTTGCAGGGTCAATCCATTCGGCATTACGCAATCAATCACCTCCCGTGCGCTATTGGGATCAGAGACTTTGGTGCAATCAGCAAGTGGCAAACTCGGACGCATAGGCCCGCGTTACTTCTCGGTTCTGAACAAGAAGCCTCTGATCAACATCTCCAGCAAAACGGCTCTCGCCAGGCTGCACCAGTTCGCAAGTAAGTACCTCGTCAGCCGGGCAACAGTGAGTATACCGACCGGGGTTTGTCATATAAGTGTTCGAGCCTGGATCGAGCTGATCAGTCATGTCGTTCAGCAGTCCACGTTCAAAAACGATATTGGAACGGTCAGAGAATTTATCAGCGACTTTGAGAGGCTGGTGTTGTTTGACCAGCTCCCAAGTACGCGGCAAGAGTTTCTGGTCAATCGCTTCCTTGCAGACCCTGTGCTGGCCAAACAGACGCTGATCACCCAGAGCTGTGAAGTGCGCAATATGTTGCGTCAACGCAGTACGCAGACATGGTTTGTTCGTCAGCAGGATGATTACTTTCATCACATCCTCCTGTCGCTCCCGGGTATTTTGATTTCGGCGGTTCGTGCTTGCAGAAACAACGGGAAAATCTTCTATTTTGAAGGCGTGTGGGCTGCGGTGAAGGCTATCTATAACTCCACTCCCTTCAAGTCCTATGCCAGAGGTTCAAAATGAAGATATTCGTCGTGTCTCATTTGAGCCCCAGGCCGGCCAGTCATGAGCTGATCTGTCAGCTGTCCCACATCCAGCACGCGTATAGAAAGACAATCCCGGTGCTTGTCATCGATGACCGCTACAACCTGACCGAACTGCCCATCAGCGATCTACCGACGGACCACGTCCAGTTCAGTCTGGAAGACTTCCTTCACGGAAATGGCCTGAGCGGCATCGTGGCGAACAGCGTTGCGCGTCATATGGATAAGGTCGAGAGCGTATGGGTACTGATTGATTTTGGTCAGCATGACTCGGCTACCTGCATGGACTTCATCCAGAAAATGGCTCGCTACAACTATTTGAGCCCAAGGCTTCGAAACCGAAACATCGTGATCATGGTGCCTGCCATGCACCTGGGTATCTATTCGCGAACCCTCAATGCCTCGTTCAATAACCTGCCTTCAATCACAACAGCTGCAGCTCGTTCGGCTCAAATCGGGAGGTTATTCATGGTCACTCGTCTTGAGACGGTGCTGATCAGCCTGCCAATGCTGGCTGGAGTCCTGCGTCGCATGCATCGTCTTTTTTTGCGCGTCTTTCGGCGTGCTGCGAGATTTATCTGACTGATCTGTTCTCGTCGTCATCTCCCATTAAGGTTAAAAACATGCCTCATCTTGTGGCCGTTGATTCCAGAAAAATCAGCGTGGTTATCCAGGGGCCTCTTTATCGCAACCTGAGCCCCCAGCGGAATATCTTCGCCTGTATCGCATCGGTCAGGACACACCTGCCACATGCCGAAGTTATCGTCTCTACCTGGTGTCATGAAGATACTTCTGCGGTTGAAGCGGATCAGCTCATCATGTCGGATGATCCGGGTGCCTTCGTCGACGATGCCGGTAATCAGATCAACATCAATCGCATGCTGCGATCGACGTTGTGCGGTATTCAGGCCGCCTCAAGACCGTATGTCATGAAGATGCGCGCCGACCACAACCTGACCAGCCCTGCACTGGCTGTCATAGGCCAGCCAGATGATGCCAACCCTGGCGAAACGCGCTTGTTCGAAACGCCCATTACCACCACGACGCTCTACATTCGTGACCCTGAACGGTTACCGATGTTGTTCCACATATCAGACCTTGTTCAGTTCGGCGCACGCGATGCGATGCTCGCCATGTGGGAACAACCGCTGTTCGAAAGGGATGCGCTTTTCAACGACAAGCCGTCTCGCAACCCGTTTGGCAACTTCATTGGTTATACCTCCGCGCGCATGGTGGCAGAGCAGGCGCTCATGCTTGGCGTCATGCACAGGAGTGGCATTGACGCCCGGCTCGCACGACCTTGCGAGGTAGGGCTGAGCAACCTGAAACTGTGGGATAGCGTCTTGAGGTGCAATTTCAGGGTCTTGAACCATCATGAGGCCGGAGTCGATTTTCCTGAGCGTTTTCTGACAGGCAGCCACGTATTAAAGACGCTCTACAAAGCCACCGATATACATCAGTTGCGGAGTCTCGACGCAAGTGGCTACAGGTTGAGAATAGCGCGCATCTGGCTCAATCAATACGTGCTGACCTGCCTGCGCCCCGGCTGGTGGATTTCCTCGGCGACCATCGTACTGTTCAGCATCTCGCCGACTTTCGCCAAGCGTGTTCGGTCGTACTGGCGTACGTTCAGGAAAGTGGCTCATGCGCAGTCGTATCGGGTTTGAAGGCTGGGCGTGGGCCGGTACAGAAAATACGTCACGAGCTAAGTAAGCGCTCATCCAGCTTGCTGAGCAGCGCATACGGGTCAGTCCCGATCCCCCGACAGACATCCATGAACTCAATGACATAGAGCCCGCGCTCGGCGTTCTCCGTCTTTGAGACAAATCACTGTGGCCGCCCTAGCCTGATGGCCAATTCTTTTTGCGTCATACCGGCTGCGCTGCGCGCTTCCAGCAAAAGATCAAGCAACGCTTGGTAGCGGGCGTTATGGATGGTTTTCACTTGGCAAACCCTCTGATAGTCCGGTTACCTGAATAAACCTGACTTGGGATTATCCTAAAGTGGGTTTCGACCGGGACAACCAGCAAAGTACTGTCAATGGCTGATTTGGCGGGAAGTTTCTCAAGTAGATGATATCCACTGCCCAGCCGGGAGAAGAACGCGGGAGGCATTAAAAAGCCGGCTTGTGGCCGGCTTCTCGTAGGCGGTTCCGATCTATTTTTGATAGACCGCAATCGCCTTCAACAGATGCGCCTCTTGAAGAAGCGCGAATAGGCAACAGGGCAAACGGATCACATGCCCCATTCAAACACCGCATCGCATGACTGCGTCGGGTGCTCTGGATGGCGCACAGAATACTGAAATTCTCCGCCAATGCCCAGCCCGAATGCCTTTCAACCCCAAACGCCTCACAACAGCAGCATCGCATTGCGCCGACTGTTGAGTGTCGACCACCAGAATATCCAGCCCAGAATCCGTATTTTCTCCCGGTCGATGTCTTCGGCACTGAACAGTTCATCCGGGTATTCGGCGTCGTTATGGCTGCGCAGGCGCAGACCGCCATTGGGCATGCGGTAGAGGTAGCGCACGCGCAGTATGCCGCCGTGCTCGAGGGCGTAGATTTCGCCGTCGATGACCTG
The DNA here is from genome assembly GCF_032587795.1 of Pseudomonas syringae group sp. 247E2. NCBI lineage: Bacteria > Pseudomonadati > Pseudomonadota > Gammaproteobacteria > Pseudomonadales > Pseudomonadaceae > Pseudomonas > Pseudomonas syringae group sp. 247E2. The sequence goes on from NZ_JAWHPK010000023.1 coordinate 169,595, forward strand.
GGTCAGTTCGCGGTCGACGCCGAGAATCGAGCCGTCCTGGATCTTGTCGGCCATGCTGTTGCCGACCATGGCGACACACATGCAGTTTTTTGGGTCGATGCCCATGGTTTGCAGAACTTGCACGGGCAGGCGGATTTTTTGCCCAGGGGCTTCGGAAAGGACGGTTTTGCCGACGCCATGAGTGGATTCAACCTCCGTGTAGATCTGAATTTCCACATCGCCGCGCAGCACGTTTCTGGTCTGCTGGATGACCATGCGTGTGTCTTCACCAGTGTTTTCATCGGCCGATTCATTGGGATGTTTGGGCCCGTCGCCCGTGCGCAGCCAGCGTGCGTTTACGGTTAACAGTTCAGCCACCTCATCGATCCGCGCCATGGGCACGCCACGTTTGAACCAGTTATTGACGTGTTGCGGCGTGATTTTGCGGTTGGCCGCAAAGTCAGTCGCTGTGAGATGGCACTCCCGAAGGAGGATGCGGAGTCGATCGCCTGATGTATTCATAGGGCGAAGTCTACGGACGTCGCTTGGGCGTTTAAATGAACGAGGTGTTGAGATCGACGTTATCCCAAGGGGGTGGCGGCTATTCGGACTACGGATGGAATGAATATCGTGTAGGCAGATTCCGTAATAGCGCTTTTTTGGCTAAACGACGTATCGGGCGTTTACCCTTGCTATACGGGAATTAACGAACTGTTTATCGAGCGCCTAAAAGTCGAACGCATTTTTAAACGTGTGCGCTGCAAAAAAATGGATAGGTGTGTTTCAAGGAACGGTATTGGCGGGGAGCAGCGGCAGGGAAGGGGTCAAGCGTGTTTCAGGGCACGTGTGTGGCGTGCCCTGAAACGCCAGATCAGTGATCAGCCTTTGAACGCTGCAACCGATTTGGTGATCTCGGCGCGGGCAGCGTCAGCATTGCCCCAACCTTCGATTTTTACCCATTTGCCTTTTTCGAGATCCTTGTAGTTCTCGAAGAAGTGCTTGATCTGTTCAAGCAGCAGGGCTGGCAGGTCGGTGTACTCTTTGACGTCGACATACAGCTGGGACAGCTTGTCGTGTGGCACTGCGATAACCTTGGCATCGCCACCGCCGTCGTCAGTCATGTGCAGAATGCCGACCGGGCGGGCACGGATGACCGAACCTGGGGACACCGGGTAAGGCGTCACCACCAGCACGTCCAGCGGGTCGCCGTCGTCAGCCAGCGTGTTAGGGATGAAACCGTAGTTGGCCGGGTAGAACATCGGGGTGGCCATGAAACGGTCAACGAACAGGCAATCGGTTTCTTTGTCGATTTCGTACTTGATCGGCGCATGGTTGGCCGGGATTTCGATCGCGACGTAGATGTCGTTCGGAAGGTCTTTGCCTGCCGGAATCTTGCTGTAGCTCATTGGGCATTGCCCCCATAGTTGACCAGACAGATTTTGGCGCGAACCGCCAAAAAGTGGTCCGGATTATAGGCATATTCTGTTTTGGTTGCCACGCATGGCCTTGGCGGCTGTCAGTTGTCCCGGTAAGCCGGGTCCTGCTGACGCAGCAGGTTCAGTCTGGCGATAGTGTCTTGCCGGTAAAACGCCTTCAGTTGTTCGTAGACTGCCGGGTAACTGTCGTGCAGCAGGTCGGGTGCGCTGAAGAAGTATTCGCTGGTCACGGCGAAAAACTCGGCAGGGTCTTCTGCGGCATAGGGATCGATGGCGGGCTCGGCGTCGGGGTTGTGGTCCAGTTGCCGGTTGAGATCATCGAACGCGCTTTGCATGACGCGAGCCCATTCGGTCACCTGCATGTCGCTGTGCAGCGGCGGCAGGCCATTGGCGTCGCCGTTGAGCATGTCGAGCTTGTGCGCCAGTTCATGGATCACCAGGTTGTAGCCATCCCAGTGGCCGCTGCTCAACACGCCCGGCCAGGCCAGAATCACCGGGCCCTGCAGCCAGGCTTCGCCGCTGTGTTCGCCGTCCCACTCGTGCTCCACGCCACTGGCATCGCGATGGCGCTGCGGGCTGACGAAGTCGTCGGGGTACAGCACGATCTCGTGAAAGCCCTGATACCAGTTCAGTTCGCCCAGATTCAGCAGAGGCAGTTGCGCCTGGGCGGCGAGAAACAATCGCTGCTCGTCATCCAGATCAACGCCCGGCAGTGCACTGAGGTGTTTGTCATTCAGAAACAGTACGCAGGCGTCACGCAATTGCGCATGCTGCCCGCTGCTCAGCCCATCAAGGATCGGCAGACGTCCACGCACCTTCTGCCACAGCTCGTCAGCAACCGGGTGTCTGGCGAGCGTGCGCTGCCTGCGCCAGTTGCTGAACGACCACATGATTCAGCGCGCGTCTGCCGGAGGCGCGCTACGGCTGCGAACCACACCAATGATCATCGGCACCAGCGACAGCAGGATGATTGCCAGCACCAGCAAGGTCAGGTTGTGCTTGATGAACGGCACGTTGCCGAAGAAGAAGCCCAGTGTCACCAGGCTGCCGACCCACAGCACTGAGCCCAATACGCTGAAACCCACGAAGCGCGGATAGGACATTCTGCCCACACCGGCCACGAATGGAGCAAACGTGCGGATGATCGGCAGGAAACGCGCGAGCGTTACGGTTTTGCCGCCGTGGCGCTCATAGAAGTCCTGGGTGCGCAGCAGGTAGTCGCGGCGGAAGATGCGCGATTTGGGGTTGCTGAACAGTTTTTCGCCCGCAGTGCGGCCAATGACGTAGTTGGTACTGTCGCCCAGAATCGCCGCCAGCATCAGCAGCCCGGCCAGCAGGACCGGGTCCATGCCGCCGCCGGCAGCCACGGCTCCGGCGATGAACAGCAGCGAGTCGCCTGGCAGGAAGGGCATGATCACCAGCCCGGTTTCGCAGAAAATCACTAGAAACAGAATCGCGTAGACCCACGTACCGTAGTTGGTCACCAACAGGTCAAGGTAGACGTCGAGATGCAGAATAAGGTCAAGCGGGTTGAAATCCATTAAGGCACCTGAGGCGAGAACCCTGTACGGGGTCGCATGCGGAAGAAACGACTGTTCAGTATGCGCGGCATTATAGAAGCAGAATGCGCAGAAGGGGTTTGGGAATAAACGCTGGGTTTTTGATGTGTGACGACTGGAGCAGTATGTTGCGCTGACGCGGCTTTGCTGCCGCGTGCTGGCGAGCGGGTGATCAGTCCTGGTTGATGGGCAGCACGTAGTTTTTGAACTGCGTGTCTTCCTTGAAACCGATGGACTCATAGACTTTTTGCGCCACCTCGTTATTGCTGCTGGTCGACACGCGCAGTCGCACCGCATGTGTTTCCTTGGCCATCTTCTTCGCCTGTTTCATCAAGTGATCGGCGACCAGTTGGCGGCGCGCGTCCTCGGCAACATAGATGTCGTTGAGAATCCATACCCGCTTGAGCGACAGCGATGAGTAGCTGGGATACAGCTGGCAGAAGCCCAGCAGTCTGCTCTCGTCATCCTTGGCCAGCGCCAGATAGATCACTGACTCGTCACGACGCAGACGTTTTTCGAGAAAGTCCCGCGAGGAGTCCGGGAACGGTGACTCACCGTAGAACTCGCGGTATTTGATGAACAATGGGCAGAGCAGGTCCAGGTGTTCGAGAGTTGCTTTGATGATCCGCATGGTTGGCCTCAACTTCCCTATGGGCTGATGCAGTGCGCCGGGATGATTACGCGATCCTGCCCGGCGACTTTAGAAAGCACAATCTAATGTGGTGCGGCCGGGCCGTCGAGCAGGAAATTGCCGATCGGCTTGTCTGAATGCTCGGCAGAGCCGTCTGAATCAAGGGTCTGCAGTTGCGCTTCGTCTTTAAGATTGACCCCCGAGATCTGCCGCCTGCAGGCCTCGCGCATCAGGTACAGCAGCCGATGGGCTGCCATGCCGTAGCTCAAGCCCTCCAGGCGCACGTTGGAAATACAGTTGCGGTGCGCATCATTCAGCCCGACCTTCGGCGCGTAGGTGAAATACAGCCCCAGACTGTCCGGAGAGCTGAGGCCAGGGCGCTCGCCGATAAGGATAACCACCATTTTCGCGCCGAGCAGTTCACCCACCTCGTCAGCCACGGCGACGCGGCCCTGCTCGACCATTATCACTGGCGACAGGGACCAGCCCTCGACGTTTGTCTGCTCCTCCAGGCGAGTGAGAAAAGGCACGGCATGTCGATGCACGGCCAGGGCTGACAGACCGTCGGCGACCACTACCGCCAGATCGAGGCCGCCCGGATGAGCCGCCGCGTACTCGCGCAGTGCCTGCGCAGACTCTTCATTCAGGCGTCGGCCCAGGTCCGGGCGTTGCAGGTAGCTGTCGCGGTCGGCAGCAGCGCTGTGCAGCAAAATGGTTTCACGACCTTTCTCGGTCAGTTGCGCGCTGATCGCGGCATGATCGAAGGCCAGATGCACGGCATCGCGCGCCTGGGCATGCGCCGCTTGAAAGTCGAGCTGCGCGGAGGTGGGCAGGCTGGTGCCGGTTCGCCCCAGCGCGATGCGTGCGGAGGTCAGGCGGCGTAGCTCCAGCCAGGGGTTGGCTGGTGCGGCGTTGTCTTGTATTTCGTTCATCGGCTGATCACTCATGCGAGGTGCGCCAGTGCCTGGCGGAACGCAGGCGGCAGGCTGTCACCGAAGCGGACGCGGCCGTCGGTCTGGGTAAAGATGCCCATTTTCGCCAGCCAGGCCTCGTATTCCGGTGCGGGACGCAGGCCCAGGCTTTGCCGGGCATACAGCGCATCGTGGAACGAGGTGGTTTGATAATTGAGCATGATGTCGTCCGAGCCGGGGATGCCCATGATGAAGTTGATCCCGGCAACTCCCAGCAGCGTCAGCAGGGTATCCATGTCGTCCTGATCGGCTTCTGCGTGGTTGGTGTAGCAGATGTCACAGCCCATCGGCACACCCAGCAGCTTGCCGCAGAAGTGATCCTCCAGACCGGCACGGATGATCTGCTTGCCGTTGTAGAGGTACTCGGGGCCGATGAAACCGACCACGGTGTTGACCAGAAACGGATTGAAATGCCGGGCGACGGCATAGGCACGGGTTTCGCAGGTCTGCTGGTCGACGCCGTGATGCGCGTTGGCCGACAGCGCGCTGCCTTGCCCGGTCTCGAAGTACATCAGGTTTTTCCCGAGAGTGCCGCGGTTCAGGCTCAGGCCCGCTTCGTAGCCTTCCTGCAACAGTTTGAGGCTGATGCCGAAGCTTGCGTTGGCGGCCTCGGTGCCGGTGATCGACTGGAACACCAGGTCCACCGGTACGCCACGGTTTATCACTTCGATGGACGTGGTGACGTGGGTCAGCACGCAGGATTGGGTCGGGATTTCATAGCGCTGGACGATGGCGTCGAGCATTTCCAGCAAGGCGACGATGGACGAGGTGCTGTCGGTCGCCGGGTTGATACCGATCATGGCATCGCCATTGCCGTACAGCAGGCCGTCAAGCACGCTGGCGGCAATGCCGGACGGGTCGTCGGTGGGATGATTGGGTTGCAGGCGTGTCGACAGCCGCCCGCGCAGGCCCATGGTGTTACGAAAGCGCGTCACCACCCGGATCTTCTGTGCCACCAGAACCAGGTCCTGCACGCGCATGATTTTCGACACGGCAGCGGCCATTTCCGGTGTCAGGCCGGGAGCCAAGGCGCGCAGGCTGGTTTCATCGGCCTGCTCGCTGAGCAACCAGTCACGAAAGCCGCCGACCGTCAGATGGCTGACCGGGGCAAACGCCAGTTTGTCGTGGGTATCGATGATCAGCCGGGTGACTTCGTCCTGTTCGTACGGGATCAGGGCTTCTTCAAGAAAGTGCTTGAGCGGAATATTCGCCAGCGTCATCTGCGCTGCAACGCGCTCGCCGTCGCTTTGCGCCGCAACCTCGGCCAGATAATCACCGGAGCGCGCGGGGCTGGCCTTGGCCATGACTTCTTTGAGGCTGTCGAAGCGGTACGTCTGCGCACCGACAGAATGGGAAAAGCTCGCCATACAGATTCTCCATGACGCCGCGCTGCTTGCGTCGGACGTAGTCTTTCGGGTGAACCGGTGACGTCCCGGTTCAAACGACTGTGGGAAGCGATGCAAGCAATTAATACTCCATCCCGGCCGGGAGTGCGAGTTTGCAACCATGAACAGAGGATTCAGAGCAAAGATGCATCACGCCAAGGCAGTATGCCAAGGCGCCATGCACAGGGTTGGTGCGCGATGCTTTTTGAGATGACTATTGTGCTGACACCGCGCATTTGAGATTGGACGCAGAGCGTCCAGAAAGGCATTCCCACGCGGAGCATGGGAACGATGAACATTCTGAGACGACTATCGTGCCGATGCTCCGCGTCGGCATGCAGTTCGTGACGCTCTGCGTCACAAGCTCGTGCTGACAGCGCGCATTCAGGATTGGACGCAGAGCGTCCAGAAAGGCATTCCCACGCGGAGCATGGGAACGATGAACATTTTGAGACGACTATCGTGCCGATGCTCCGCGTCGGCATGCAGTTCGTGACGCTCTGCGTCACAAGCTCGTACTGACAGCGCGCATTCAGGATTGGACGCAGAGCGTCCAGAAAGGCATTCCCACGCGGAACATGGGAACGATGAACATTTTGAGACGACTATCGTGCCGATGCTCCGCGTCGGCATGCAGTTCGTGACGCTCTGCGTCACAAGCTCGTGCTGCCAGCGCGCATTCAGGATTAGACGCAGAGCGTCCAGAAAGGCATTCCCACGCGGAGCATGGGAACGATGAACATTCTGAGACGACTATCGTGCCGATGCTCCGCGTCGGCATGCAGTTCGTGACGCTCTGCGTCACAAGCTCGTGCTGACCCCGCGGATTCGAGATCGGACGCAGAGCGTCCAGAACGGCGTTACCACGCTGGAGCGTGGTAACGATAGTCGGACAATCAACGGGACTAGAAAAAACCCAACGGGTTGGTGTCGTAGCTCACCAGCAGGTTTTTGGTCTGTTGATAGTGCTCAAGCGCGATTTTGTGGGTTTCGCGGCCGACGCCGGACTTCTTGTAGCCACCGAATGCGGCGTGGGCCGGGTACAGGTGGTAGCAGTTGGTCCAGACTCGCCCGGCCTTGATCGCCCGGCCCACACGGTAGGCGCGGTTGATGTCGCGGGTCCACAAGCCTGCGCCCAGACCGAACTCGGTGTCGTTGGCGATGGCCACAGCTTCTGCTTCGTCCTTGAAGGTGGTGACGCTTACCACCGGGCCGAAGATTTCTTCCTGGAACACACGCATCTTGTTGTTGCCTTTGAGCAGCGTCGGCTGGATGTAGTAGCCAGTGGACAGGCTGCCCTCAAGCTTCTCGACCTTGCCGCCGGTCAGCAGCTCGGCGCCTTCGCCCTTGGCGATGTCCAGATACGAAAGAATCTTGTCGAATTGTTGCTCGGATGCCTGAGCGCCGACCATGGTGTCAGTGTCCAGAGGGTCACCGCGCTTGATCTTCTCGACCTTGCGCATCACCGCTTCCATGAACTGTGGATAGATCGACTCCTGCACCAGCGCGCGGGACGGGCAAGTGCAGACTTCGCCCTGATTGAAGAACGCCAGCACCAGGCCTTCTGCAGCCTTGTCGATGAACTCAGGCTCGGCGCTCATGATGTCTTCGAAGAAGATGTTCGGCGACTTGCCGCCCAGCTCGACGGTGGACGGGATGATGTTGTCCGCCGCCAGTTTCATGATGTGCGAGCCGACCGGGGTCGAGCCGGTGAAAGCGATTTTGGCGATGCGCTTGCTGCTGGCCAGCGCTTCGCCTGCCTCGCGTCCATAACCCTGCACGATGTTCAGCACGCCAGGAGGCAGCAGGTCACCAATCAGTTCGATCAGTACGCTGATCCCCAGCGGGGTCTGTTCGGCTGGCTTGAGCACGATGCAGTTACCGGCAGCCAGCGCAGGGGCGAGCTTCCAGGCTGCCATCAGGAGCGGGAAGTTCCACGGGATGATCTGCCCGACCACGCCCAGCGGCTCATGAATGTGATAGGCCACGGTATTGCCGTCGATTTCGGCAGCGCTGCCTTCCTGCGCACGCAGCACGCCAGCGAAGTAGCGGAAGTGATCGGCGGCCAGCGGAATATCAGCGTTGAGGGTTTCGCGAATCGCCTTGCCGTTGTCCCAGGTTTCGGTGATGGCCAGGACTTCGAGATTGGCTTCAATACGATCGGCAATCTTCAGCAGCACCAGCGAGCGAGCCTGCACCGAGGTCGAGCCCCAGGCTGCAGCGGCTGCGTGCGCAGCGTCGAGGGCCTTTTCGATATCTTCGGCGGTGGAGCGCGGGAATTCGGCGATGGCCTTGCCGGTGACGGGCGAGGTGTTGGTGAAGTACTGGCCTTTGACCGGTGCGACGAACTCGCCGCCGATATAGTTACCGTAGCGTTCCTTGAAATTGACGATAGCGCCTTCGGTACCGGGATGAGCGTAACGCATGATATGTCTCCTGGTTCTTGTTGTGAGGGAGTCTGTGTCGATTCTGCTTTCGGGCATATGGCAATAAGCGTTCAAGAATAGGCCAATTGCATCCGGCCGTGGTTAGGACTTTAGGCTTATCTGCCGGTCATTGAAATGGCCTGTGCAGGCAATGCAGCGGACAAACTCAGGGTGCCATTTCACCGTCCCTACGTTAACCTGCGCAGATGTTCTGAGAGGTTGGTCATGCATATTCATATCCTTGGTATCTGCGGCACGTTCATGGGTTCTCTGGCGGTGCTCGCCAAAGAGTCGGGGCACCGGGTCACCGGCTCCGACGCCAACGTCTATCCGCCGATGAGCACCCAGCTGCAAGCCCAGGGCATCGAGCTGACCCAGGGTTACGATTCTGCGCAACTGGACCCCGCACCTGATCTGGTCGTGATCGGCAATGCGCTGTCGCGTGGCAACCCGGCGGTTGAATACGTCCTGAATAAAGGTTTGCCGTATGTGTCCGGCCCGCAATGGCTGGCCGACCATGTGCTGCAAGACCGCTGGGTATTGGCGGTGGCCGGTACGCACGGCAAGACCACCACCAGCAGCATGCTGGCCTGGGTGCTGGAACATGCCGGCATGAGCCCCGGCTTCCTGATCGGTGGCATCCCGCAGAACTTCGCCGTGTCGGCGCGTCTGGGTGACACTCCGTTCTTCGTGGTCGAGGCCGATGAATACGACAGTGCGTTTTTCGACAAGCGCTCCAAGTTCGTTCATTACCGCCCGCGCACTGCGATCCTCAATAACCTTGAGTTCGATCATGCCGACATCTTCCCGGATCTGCCCGCCATAGAACGCCAGTTTCACCATCTGGTGCGTACCATTCCGAGTGAAGGCCTGGTGATCCATCCGACCACCGAGCCTGCGTTGTCGCGGGTCATCGAAATGGGATGCTGGACGCCGGTGCAAAACACTGGCGAAGGCGGTCAGTGGCAGGCTCGACTGTTGAGTGAAGACGGTTCGCGTTTTGAAGTGTTGTTCGAGGGCCAGCTTCAAGGTTGCGTCGAGTGGGACATGACCGGTCAGCACAACGTGGCCAATGCCTTGGCAACGCTGGCGGCTGCTCGCCACGTGGGCGTTGTGCCTTCGCTGGGCGTGCAGGCACTCAGCGCCTTCAAGAGCGTCAAGCGGCGCATGGAAAAGGTCGCCGAAGTGCGCGGCATCACTATTTATGATGACTTCGCTCACCACCCGACGGCCATTGCCACCACGCTGGATGGCCTGCGCAAGAAAATCGGTGATGCGCCGATCATTGCCGTCATCGAACCGCGTTCCAATTCCATGAAGCTTGGCGCGCACCGCGATGGTCTGCCGGAAAGCGTGAGTCAGGCAGATCAGGTGGTCTGGTATGCCCCGCCCAATCTTGGCTGGGACCTGGCGGCTACGGTCGCAGGAGGCAGCGTACCCTCGACGGTATGTGATTCGCTTGAAGCAATCATCGCGCGAGTCCATAGCCAGGCGCAGCCCGGCACGCATATCGTCATCATGAGCAACGGCGGCTTTGGCGGCCTGCACGGCAAACTGGCCGAGGCGCTGAAATGAGCGGCCCGGAGCGCGTTACGGTTGCGATGACCGGCGCTTCTGGCGCGCAATATGGCCTGCGCTTGCTGGATTGTCTGGTGCGTGAGGACCGGGAGGTGCACTTCCTGATCTCCAAGGCCGCGCAGTTGGTAATGGCCACCGAGACCGACGTACGCCTGCCACCCAAACCGATGATGATGCAGGCGTTTCTGACGGAATACACCGGCGCGTCTGCCGGGCAGATTCGCGTTTATGGTCGTGACGACTGGATGTCGCCAGTGGCGTCAGGTTCTGGTTCGCCCAGCGCAATGGTGGTGGTGCCATGCTCCACCGGTTCGCTGTCGGCAATTGCTACCGGGGCCTGCAACAATTTGATCGAACGCGCTGCCGACGTCACGCTCAAGGAGCGTCGCCAGTTGATTCTGGTGCCCCGCGAGGCTCCGTTTTCCAGTATTCATCTGGAGAACATGCTTAAGCTGTCGAACATGGGTGCGGTGATTCTGCCCGCATCTCCGGGCTTTTATCATCAGCCGCAGACCATCGACGACCTGGTGGACTTTGTCGTCGCGCGGATTCTCAATCTGCTGAATATTCCTCAGGACATGCTGCCGCGTTGGGGCGAGCACCACATTGGCGGCGATGAATAAGCTGATATTGATATCACTTGCGCTGGCACTGACCGGCTGCGCCACCGCGCGCACGCTCGATGCGGCCAAACCCGGCGCGCCGGTGGTGTATGCAGGCACGCGGTTGAATATGTATGCGCTGCAGGGTGGTTGCTGTGCGGCTGACCGTTTCGGTGCCGAAGCACCGAGCTATCCGGGCCTGGACCTGCCGGGCAGCGCGCTGCTCGACACCTTGTTGCTGCCGCTGTCATTGCTGACGGCAGCGGGACTAGGGGTTCAGGCTACGGGCGGGCTTTAGGGTTACCGGTGCAACACCTGCGCTATCAGGTAATGCTCCCTTGGGGGACGCAGAGCGTCACGAATTGCATTCCCACGCGGAGCATGGGAACGATCATGCGATGGGCTGGGAAACGATCATCGTCCGGCCGCAGCGACCGTCATCTACTTGCCCAGCTTGCGCAGTTCATCCGACTCTACGATGCGCTCGCCATTCTGCTCTTCCAGCGCCAGGCGCCACATGGCGCGGGCCAGCTGGCAGGCTTCGATAGCGCCATACTTACCGGGGATCAGTTTGGCGATGGGGGCTGCCAGTTGCTCGACCCAGCGGGTTTCGGTGCGGCTACCTACCAGCAATGAAGGGCGGGCGATGGTCAGTTGCGGCCAGTCCTGCGCGCGCAATGCCTGTTCCATCTCGCCTTTGATACGGTTGTAGAAGGTGCTGGACTTGGGGTCTGCACCAATCGCACTGATTACCAGCAAGTGGCGCGCGCCCAGCTCACGCGCTCGTTTGGCGAACGCTGTGACCAGATCCAGATCAACCGCCTTGAACCCATCCTGTGAGCCCGCTTGCTTGATCGTGGTGCCCAGGCAGCAGAACGCGATATCCACACGGCCAGCCAGTGTTGGCAGCAGAGTGGTCAGCTCGCCGACCGGGTTTTCAAGGTGCGGGTGTTCTGCCAAGGGCCTGCGCGTTGGTGCCAGCACGCGGCTGACTGTCGGTTCGTTGAGCAGGCGGTCAAGCAAGTGCTCGCCCGTCAGGCCGGTGGCCCCTGCAAGCAGGATGTGTTGCGGCGTCAGATACATAACCGTTCTCCCTTCATACACTGATAGCCTAGTGGCTAGTCGAGGTCTTCGCTTCCGTGCGGTTCAACGCCGTATTCAAAGCGCGTTCGGCCTGGCTTTTGCGCAACTGCTGCCAGCGCGCCAGAACTCCTTTCGGTGCCCATATCTGCGGTTCGGAGGCGTCGAAATTGTCTTCGCTCTCTCGTTGGGCAACATAGGCTTTTGCTTCGTTGAAAGCGTGTTGCAGGTCATCGGTTTCGACCAATGCCCTGGCGAATAGTGCATCGCCAAAGTAAGTGAAGTCAGCCTCTTCCGAGCAGCCGAATGAAACGCGGTCGGCGCGTGATGCGGTCATGATCAACGTGCGTTCATCTTTCAGGTCTGGAATGAAACCACCGGAATAACACGCCGAAATCACCACGATCTTGTCACGATTCTTCAGCGGCGCAAGGGCGGCCGCGAGTGCATCCGCGGGCAGGTCGGCCAGCGACAGGCGCGGCTGGTCCAGCACCAGTTCATGTTCCTGGGTGCCGTGGCTGGTCAGGTAAATGAAGATCAGGTCTTCCGGGCCGGTACGTTGCGCGAGTGTCTGGACTGCGCGGGAGATGGTCTCGCGGGTTGCCATTGGCCGGTCATCCATGTGGTCGCGATGATTGACCAGACTGACCTGCCCGACGGCTCCAAAGCGCGACTTCAGCAGGTTGCTGACATAGTCTGCCTCGCGCATGAACACGCTCTGCTTGCCGTCGCCGCCCACGACCAGAGTGTAAAGCTCGGTGGCGGGCGTTGACGCAGGGACTGCGGCAAGCGCTTTTTCCAGCAGGGTGCCTTGTACCAGCAGCCCTGCTTCAAGCGCGTCAGGCAGCAGTTTGCCTTTGGCGTCGCGCACCCGTTGGCCATTGGCCCAGATACCGCGCTGCTCCTTGCCGTCCGGGGAGATCAGCACGCCATCGCCCTGATAGGTGTCATCGGCGAACTGGCCGACATAGCGGCTGCCGTCGGCCAGTTGCAGCTGGCCTTGCCCCATAAAGCGCCAGTTGTCGAAGTCGCCTTGATAACGGCTGCCGTCAGCACCGATCAATTCGCCTTTGCCGGTCAGCGCGCCTTCCTTGAAATCACCGCTCCAGACGTCGCCGTCGCTATTTTCATAGCGACCTTTGCCATCGAGCTGGCTGTTGCGAAAGTTGCCGACGTATTGATCGCCATCAGCGCTGGTGAAGCTGCCGGTGCCCTGCAATTGACCGTCGACAAAATTACCGCTGTATTGATTGCCGCTGGCGTCACTGCGCGAACCTTCGCCGTTGGCCTTGCCATTGGCGAACATGCCCTGGTGCTGGCTGCCGTCTTCAAGCTCCAGACGTCCGGGGCCGTCGTACAGGCCTGCCTTGAACTGACCGCGATAAAGCACGCCCTTGTCTTTCTGAGTGCCTTCGCCGTCGCGCAGCCCGAGCTTGAAGTTACCGACATAACTCGCGCCACTGCGGGTCGTTAATCGGCCCTGACCGTTGAACAGGCCTTGCTCGAAACCACCCTTGTAGACGTCGCCGTTGCTGGCGTGCCATTCACCCTGGCCTTGGCGCAGGCCGTTTTCGAACTGGCCTGCGTACCAGCTGCCGTTGGGGTAGTCGATACGGCCCTGGCCCTGCAATACGCCGTTGACCAGATCGCCGCGATAGCGCCCGCCGTCGGAGAGGCGGCCGTCGGGTGGCAAAATTGATTCGCCATCACCGCAGCCTGCGATCAAGAGTGTCAAAGCCAATGGAGCGAGCGCGCGCATGTGAGATCCCGGAAGAATGATTCAGGGGCGGGCCCGGCTCTGCTTGAGCAGATGTTATGGGGCACGACCGCAGGGGAGTATGCCGCAGCGAGTAAGCGGGATGAAACAGTCTGTTACGACTGTTTCATGTTTTAAACGTGTTACACGAAACACAGGGTTAAAGGTTCGGCCACAAAAGCGGGTTTTTCCTGACCTTCGATCTCCAGCGTGGCGATTGCCTTGAGCAGCCATTGGCCGGGTTTTTTCTCGGTCACTTCAGTCAACTGGACCTTGAGACGCACGCGAGAGTTGACCAGCACTGGCTGAACGAAGCGCACGCTGTCCATCCCGTAGTTGACCGCCATCTTCAAGCCTTCGGGCAGCACCATGATGCCCTCCATCAGCTTGGGGATCAGTGACAACGACAGGAAACCATGCGCAATAGTCGCGCCGAACGGAGTCTGCGCCGCTTTGACCGGGTCGACATGAATGAACTGAAAATCCCCTGTGGCTTCGGCGAACAGGTTGATGCGCTCCTGGTCGATGGTCAGCCAGTCTGAACATTCTGCGTCCTTGCCAATGTAATGCTTGAGCTCTGTGACGGGTACAGAAGGCATGCCGCTCTCCTTGTCTGATGTGGTTTGTGTCGAGGTGCCACCGCCCGCATCAGCTAACGCCTGCGGGCGAATCACAAGATCAGCAGAGTGTTGCCTGTTGGTCAAGCAACTGCCTCAATACGAATACCCGCTCATGACCTGCGACGCGGCGTGTTTATAATGACGCCGATAATTCGCTGGATTCGTTTATTTGCCGGGGTCCTCATGTTGTTACGGGGTTTGACATGGCTGGTGCTGTTCCAATTGCTGGGAACCGCGCTGAACCATCTGTTTCTATCGATATTGCCGGGGCCGATCATCGGTCTTGTGCTGTTGATGGCCTATCTGGTGCTGCGCGGTGAAGTGAGCGAGCCGATCAGCATGGCCGCCAGCAGTCTGCTGCGTTATCTGCCGTTGCTGCTGGTACCGCCTGCCGTTGGCGTGATGGTGTATGCGTCGGCCATCGCCAAGGACTTCTGGGCGATCTTCGGTACGCTGACCCTGTCGTTGATGATTTCCGTGACTTTTGTCGGCTGGCTGATGCAGGCACTCATCAGGCGCCAGGCCCGACGCCAGGAGGGGTCATGAATATGGACTGGCACGGTGCATGGCTATCGGTGATTCACCATCCGCTTTTTGGCATCGCGATCACCCTGGGTGCCTATCAACTGGCGATGGCTGTGTACGAGCGAACCCGTTGGCTGTTTCTGCAGCCGGTGCTGGTCTCGATGGTGGTGGTAATCAGTGTTGTGCTGTTCTGCGATCTTGAATACACCGAGTACCGCAAGAGCACTGAAATTCTCAGCACGCTGCTGGGGCCTGCGACCGTGGCGCTGGCGGTGCCGCTTTACCTGAATATGCGCCGAATCCGACAGCTGTTCTGGCCTGTCTTGACTACGCTGGTAGTCGGCGGGGTTTTTGCCACCGGGTTGTGTGTCGGGTTCGGGGTGCTGTTCGGTGCCGACCATATGATTCTGATGACCATGGCACCCAAGTCGGTCACCTCGCCCATCGCCATGCTGGTTGCCGAGCAGATCGGCGGCGTCGCAGCCCTGGCGGCGGTTTTTGTGTTGATTACTGGCGTATTCGGTGCCATTTTCGGCCCCGGTCTGCTGTCGCTGGCCGGGGTTGATAACCCTGCGGCTCGCGGCATGGCACTGGGTCTTACCGCTCATGCGGTGGGGACTTCCGTGGCATTGCAGGAGGGAGAGGAATCGGGGGCTTTTGCTGCGTTGGCAATGAGTCTGATGGGCGTTGCGACGGCACTGTTCCTGCCGCTGGCAATGTCGCTGGCCATTTAAAGGAGGCTTTTCCATGACGTTGCCATTGTTTCCGTTGAACGCTGTGCTGTTTCCAGGTTGCGTGCTTGATCTGCAGTTGTTTGAAGCGCGCTATCTGGACATGATCGGCCGCTGCATGAAGCAGGGTGAAGGGTTTGGTGTGGTGTGCATCACCGAAGGAAGTGAGGTGGGCACCGTGCCGGGCGGCTACTCGCCGATTGGCTGCGAAGCACTGGTCACGGATTTCCAGCAGCAGGACAACGGCTTGCTGGGCATCCGTGTCGTCGGTGGGCGGCGCTTCCGGGTGGTCGCCGCTGAAGTTCAGCGCGATCAACTGCTGGTGGCTGAGGTTGAATGGCTGCAAGAGCCCGTGGAGCGTCCGTTGCAGGAAGAAGACGCCGACCTCGTTGCACTGCTGGAAGCGCTGGCCGAGCACCCGATGGTGGCGTCCTTGAACATGGGCGTGTCGGCCGGTGGGCAGTATTCATTGTCCAACCAGCTTGCCTATCTGCTGCCGTTCACCGAAAAGGACAAAGTGGAGCTTCTGGAAATCGACGACCCCGAAGAACGCCTCGACGCGATTCAGGAGCTACTCGATGAAATGCAGGGCGATTTGCAGGCCTGAGCCTCGATCGCGCTGCTCATTGCGCAACACGTCAGGCGAGGTTAGCGCGGCGGATATTGCTCCAGAATTTTTGCCACCGTGGTGCGGATGGCCTGCTCCCGCTCAGCCGGGCTGCCAGCGTTGTCGTTAAGGATGCGCTCGGTGCTGCCGCGCCAGACCAGTTTGCCGTCCTTACCGTCGAACATATCAATCTGCAAGGTGCCGACCTTGTAGTCCACGCTGCGGGTTTCGGTGTTCATCGGCCCGTTCCAGTAGCCGTAGCCACCCCAAGGGTTCCAGCCGCCGCCATAGTTGGTGCTGACCGTTTGCTGGCGGTTTTCGACAATCAGCCAGGCCTGTACTTTCAAATCCGACCGGGCACCGGTAGTGGCCATACGCAGGCCGCGCTGGTCCAGTTGCTCGCTGATCGATTGGCGAATGCGTTGCTCGGTCAGGTCACTTTTGAGCCGTGGGTCATCATCCGGCTGATACTGAACGGCAGGTTCTTTCCAGCTCCAGTTGCGATAGCCGCCGAAATCACGCTGGGCATCGAAATCGC
This sequence comes from Pseudomonas syringae group sp. 247E2, assembly GCF_032587795.1. Classification (NCBI taxonomy): domain Bacteria; kingdom Pseudomonadati; phylum Pseudomonadota; class Gammaproteobacteria; order Pseudomonadales; family Pseudomonadaceae; genus Pseudomonas; species Pseudomonas syringae group sp. 247E2. The sequence continues at coordinate 186,019 of NZ_JAWHPK010000023.1, forward strand.
GATTGATCGAATTGCTCTGACAGGCAGCCAGCAGCAAGGCACAGGACAGCAGGACGATACGGCGAAACATGGCAGTGCTCCGAATGGGTTACGAAGGAGGGTAGGCCGTCAGCGCCTGTTGCACGGCCTGACGTAATGCGCTGCTGCGGTCTGCCAGGTTATTGCTGACGCGTGCATCTGCGCTGGCGCTCCATACCGGTTGACCGGTGCGTGCGTCGATCAGATTGATCTGCACCACCATCACGTTTTCCTTATAAGTGCGCACCACCGGCACGCTGGCGTATCCGCCATAACCGGGCCGGTAGCCATCGTAGCGGCCATAGCCCATGCCGCCTCCGTAATATGGATCGTAATCTTCGCGCACCTGACGCAACCGGGTTTCCTGCCGGGTCGTGGCGCTGACGTAGAGGTCCGCAGCTTGATTACCGCGAGCCGGCCGCAAGCCGCGTTGGTCCAGACCATTGCTGACCGCTTCGACCACCTGCGCAGAATCCACCCACGCCGTACCGGGCGGCAACTGGCCGTTGAGCCAGCCCCACGACCGATACCGGCCATAGTCGCGCGGCGGCGCAGGGTAGGCGCTCATGTCCAGGGTCTTTGCCGCCTGCGCAGGAGCAGGCGGCATGGGCAGAGAACTGGCCACATACGGATTATCGCTCTGGCACGCGCTAATCCCGAGCAGGCCAGTCCCCAGAAGCACGGCAAACAAGGCAGAACGGTGTTTCATGGTGGTCTCCGCAGTGATGTCAGACCGGACGGCACATCCAGTGCAGGTAACGGCCCAGCCCGGCAAAGGCTGGATGACGCCGATGCGCCAGTTCCATTTCCAGCAGATCCGTCAGCTCGGCCCGAGCCTGGAATTCAACCGGCATGTAATCGTGAAACACCCGTACGCCGCTACGGGTTTCGACTTGCCACAGGCCTTCAAGTTGCGTCGCCAGTTCCCGAGGGTCGAGCGGTTGTTGTGGCGTCAGGCTCTGCTTTTCCCCGGCCATGTCATTTTTGCGCAGCTTGCGGAAATGACCTTTCAGCAGGTTGCGATAGATCAGCGCATCACGGTTGTAAAAAGCCAGTGACAGCCAGCCATCGTCGCGGGTCAGGCGGCGCAGTACCGGAAGGATGGCGTGCGGCTCGGCCAGCCATTCCAGCACGGCGTGGCACAGCACCAGATCGTAAGTGTCGCTCAGTAAACCGGGCAGCGCCTGCCAAGGAGCCTGAATGAAGGTCGCCGTCTGTCCGGCCTCGACAAAGCGCTGACGTGCGCCTTCGAGCATGGGTTCGGCGGGCTCGGCCAGGGTCACTTCATGTCCTTGTTCGGCCAGCCAAAGTGACATGTGGCCCAGCCCCGCGCCGATATCCAGCACGCGAAGCGGTCGTGCGGGCAGCGTCTCGGTCAAATCGGCCTGCAGCACCGCCAGACGAATGGCTCCCTTGGCACCGCCGTAGATCTTTTCTGCAAAGCGGGTCGCCAGCTGGTCGAAATGCCGATCACTCACTTGGCAAATCTCCGCTCGCTGTCTGCCAGCTTGTTGCGCACCACGGTTTCCATGTCCAGCCCCAGCTCGCTGCACAGCAACAACAGATAAAGAACGATATCGCCGACTTCCTGACCGGCATGTTCCAGTTGGTCGGCAGGCAGCTCGCGGGACTGGTCTTCACGCAGCCACTGGAATATCTCCACCAGCTCGGCCATTTCCACGCTGGCAGCCATGGCCAGATTTTTCGGGCTGTGAAATTGCTTCCAGTCATTCTGGTCGCGGATGCGGTGCAGGCGTTGGGTCAACTCGTCGATGTTCATCGTGCTCTCCTGAAGGTGCATAGCTTCAGGGGGAACGGGTCGCCAGGCAAGTGGGCGTTGCGGTTTGTTCAGCCATTGAAGGGAGCGGTGCTCCCGTCAGAGGGTTTTATCAGGGATGCATCACTCGGTTGCAGGCTGCCAGCTACCGATCATATGCACGATGCCCTCCTGGCCTTCGACACGGAACTGACCATGAGAGCCAGCGGCGCTGGCCGAGAGTGTGACGTCGGCGGGCAGGCGTACCGGCTTCTGGAACTGCACGCTGATCTCGACATTCGAGGCTGGCAAGTGCTCGCCAAGGGCCGCGAGCGTACGTGCCTTGAGCCACATGCCGTGGGCGATGGCACGCGGGAAGCCGAACAGCTTGGCGCTGGGTGCGCTGAGGTGAATCGGGTTGTAGTCGCCCGACACCTTGGCGTACTCGCGCCCGATTTGTGCCGACGCACGCCAGTTGTCCAGCTCGATCAGGGGCAGCGGCGCAAGCTCGGGATGCTCTACAGGCGCGTCTTCCAGATGCACAGCGGTGCACAGCATGGTGCTTTCTTCTTCCCAAAGCAGGCCCATGCCGTCCTCGGCCTGAGTCACCAGGGTGAAGGTGGCGCCTTTGGCGTGCGGGCGCAGGTCGGTGGCCTGAACGCTGATATACAGCTGGCTTACGCCGCCGAGCGGGCGATGAGTGCGAATGCGATTGGCAAGGTGAATAAGCCCCAGCAACGGAAACGGGAATTCCTGAGAGGTCATCAGCTGCATTTGTAACGGAAAGGCCAGCACATGCGGATACGTCGGCGGCAGCAGGCTGCTTTCTTCGAATCCACAGACCTTGCGGTAGGCATCAAGCTTGTCGGTATCGACCGCGATCCAGCTTCGCAATCCCAGATCGGGTAACTGCGACCCTGTGACCTTGCGCCTGAGCGCTGCCTGGATGAACAGGTTGGACAGGGGCTGCAGAGAATTGAGGTAGCGCCAGTGAGCCGTCATCATCCATCTCCTTGAATTCGATGCTGAGGCTTATGCCCCGATCACGTTTTGACCACATACACGTAGAACCTGACCGCTCACCGCGCCGCTGCCCGGCTGGCTAAACCACGCCACAGCTTCGGCAACATCCTGTGGCGAACCGCCCTGACCGAGCGAACTCATGCGCCGTCCTGCCTCACGCAGGGTGAACGGCATGTGCGCGGTCATTTTCGTTTCGATGAAGCCCGGTGCGACGGCGTTGATACTGATGCCGCGTGACCTGAGCCCGGGGGCCATCGCCTTGGCAAAACCGATCAGACCGGCCTTGCTGGTGGTGTAGTTGGTTTGCCCGCGATTACCGGCAATGCCGCTGATCGAAGCCATGAGCACAATCCGCGCGTTGTCCTTCAGCGCACCGGCGTCGAGAAGCACCTGAGTCAGCACTTGCGGAGCGTTGAGGTTGACCGCCAGTACCGAGTCCCAGAAGTCCTCCGGCATGTTGACCAGCGTCTTGTCACGCGTGATGCCGGCGTTGTGCACCAGTATGTCGACGCCGTCCGGCAGGTGTTCAAGCAACTGGGCCGGAGCATCCGCCGCGCATATATCCAGCGCCAGCGCCTGGCCGCCGAGCCGTGAGGCCAGTGCTTCCAGTTCGTTTTTGGTCTGTGGCACGTCCAGCAGGATGACCTGCGCGCCATCACGGGTCAGGGTCTCGGCAATCGACGCACCGATGCCGCGCGCCGCGCCCGTCACCACAGCCTTGCGTCCGGCCAGCGGGCGAGTCCAGTCCTGCACTTTGCCCGGACAGGCGCTCAGGTGGACAAACTGACCGGAGATGAACGCAGCCTTGGGCGTCAGGAAGAAGCGCAAGGCGCCCTCCAGTTGATCCTGCGCGTCGTCATCCACTTGCAGCAGCTTGACCGTTGCGCCGTTGCGCACTTCCTTGGCCAGCGAGCGGCTGAAACCTACGATTGCCTGTTGAGTGCTGGCCGCCAGCGGATCAGCGAGTGTTTCGGGGGATTTGCCTAGGATGACCACATGTGCGCAGTGGTCAAGATTGCGCAGCAGCGGCTGAAAGAAGTCCCGCAACTGCCTGAGCTGCTCGGTGCGCAGAATCTGGCTGGCGTCGAACACCACCGCTTTCAGGCGAGGCCCCTGGTTGGACACCCAGGTGGTGGCACCAGGCATGTCACTGCCGAAACTGTAAAGCGAGTCGGTCAGACGACTGGCGAACTGACGGACCTGATCACCCAGCGGCCCGGCACTGATCAGCAGTGTGCCTTCTACAGGACGAAGCCGGCCGGCCTGCCAGCGCTCCAGGTGCGTGGGGGCGGGCAGACCGACGGCATTCACCAAGCGCCGACCCATGTCGGAATTGGCGAAATCAATATAGCGATCTGACGGCATGGAACACTCTCCTGAAGTCGGGGTTCAAAGGAATGGACCACGGTGGCATGACGTTTGTTCTTGCGATCGACACGGCTCATCCATTCGCTTGAAGAAAGGGAGTTTTCCATGACGCATCCTCGTCGGGTCGCCATCGTTGGCGGTAACCGCATTCCGTTCGCCCGCTCCAATGGTCCTTACGCCACTGCCAGCAATCAGGACATGCTCACTGCCGCTCTGGAGGGGCTGATCGAGCGCTTCAATCTGCACGGGTTGCGCATGGGCGAGGTAGTGACAGGCGCGGTGCTCAAGCACTCCAGAGACTTCAACCTGACCCGCGAATGCGTGCTCGGCTCGCGACTGTCGGCGCAGACCCCGGCGTATGACATTCAGCAAGCCTGCGGCACGGGGCTGGAAGCCGCGTTGCTGGTGGCCAACAAAATCGCGCTGGGGCAGATCGAGTGCGGCATTGCCGGGGGCGTGGACACCACGTCGGATGCGCCGATAGGTGTCAATGAAGGGCTGCGCAAGATTCTGTTAAAGGTCAACCGCGGCAAGACGCCGGGCGACAAGATCAAGGCCCTGATGCAGTTGCGTCCGCATCACCTCAAACCGGAGCTGCCCCGTAACGGCGAGCCACGTACGCGGTTGTCGATGGGGCAGCATTGCGAGCTGATGGCGCAGAACTGGGGCATAGAGCGCGGGGCGCAGGATCAACTGGCGCTCGAGAGCCATCTGAAAATGGCCGCAGCCTACGCCGAGGGCTGGCAGGATGACTTGATAACGCCGTACCTTGGGCTGATCCGTGACAACAACCTGCGCCCGGACCTGACCCTCGAAAAGCTGGCTGGCCTCAAGCCCGCATTCGAGCGAAGTGCCAAGGACACGCTGTCGGCCGGCAACTCGACGCCGCTGACCGACGGCGCGTCGGTGGTGTTGCTGGCCAGTGAAGAGTGGGCTCGCGAGCGTGGCCTGCCGGTGCTGGCCTACTGGCGGGATGGCGAGGCCGCGGCGGTGGATTTCGTCAACGGCGCAGAAGGGCTGCTGATGGCCCCGGCCTACGCCGTTCCGCGCCTGCTGGCGCGCAATGGCCTGACCCTTCAGGATTTTGATTACTACGAAATCCACGAAGCCTTTGCCGCGCAGGTGCTGTGCACGCTCAAAGCCTGGGAGGACGCTGATTACTGCCAGACCCGTCTGGGACTGGACGCGCCATTGGGTGCTATTGACCGCAGCAAACTGAACGTCAAAGGCAGCTCGCTGGCAGCCGGGCATCCGTTTGCCGCAACCGGAGGCCGCATCGTCGCCAACCTGGCCAAACTGCTCGATGCAGCAGGCAGCGGGCGTGGATTGATTTCGATCTGCGCAGCTGGCGGGCAGGGCGTGACGGCGATTCTGGAGCGTTAGGCAAATGGCTGGGGTCATGGGCATAATCCACAGCTGAAAAGGACGGTACGTCTGAAGAGATATGACGCGGAGCGTCATGAACGGCATGCCAACGCGGAGCATTGGCACGATAAGTATTCTTCTGGACACCTCTCGTTCCTCACGCTCCAGCGTGGGAATGCATTTCGTGACGCTCCGCGTCACACCCGTGCGCGGGATGAACAGTCAGGATTATTGGCCTGTAACGTTGAGGTAAGGCATGGGGTTCATCATTGGGGTATCGGTGCTTCTGCTTCTGATCGGCACGGTGCTCTATCTGTTCGACAAAGGCGCGCGGACCCGCTGGCTGAGGCCCTATATCGGCCTGGCGCTGATTGGGTTGCTGATCGGCGGGATGGGCTTGCTGGTGGGGCTGGTTTCCGATGAAATCGAAAGCTATTTCCTGCTGGTTGCCAAATGGGTGATCGCTGTGACCGGTATCATGTTTTGCCTGCGGCTGATCATACTGATCGCCAGGCGCTTCATCGTCAGAAATTGAGCGTGCAACCCGCCCATGTGTGACAGGACAACGTGGAAAATCACTTCAAATTTCTGACCTTGCCCAAGACATCGGGCGAGGTCGCCAACGTCTTCATTCACGGCTATTCGTCAGGGCATGATCTGGACGACCGGCGCATGCTGGCCAACAGTATTCCTGGTGCCTTGCGCCAAAGCGTGAATATTCTGGCGTTCTGGCCATCCAGCCATTTTACCCAGATGGACAACCGTTCCCGTGGCCTGTTGATGGCCGCCGCCCGAGTGCATCCGCTGGCGGGCGCAGCCGCGCTGGCAGGAGACCGCGTCGTTCATTTTGCGCGTATCCGCAACCGGGCTCGCGATATGGGCAAAGTGTTGTTGGCACAACTGGACCGTTACCTGTTCGAACATCATCCGGACGTAAAACAGGTCAACCTGATTGGCCACTCACTGGGCGGACGACTACTGGTCAGCGCGCTCAAGAACCTGCAACAGACGCCCGAACACGGGCTGGTGGTGGGCGATGTGTTGCTGATGGCGGCTGCGGTGCGCATTGAAGCGGCCGAGGCCGAAGTGTTGAAGCAGAAAATCAGCGGGCGATTGATCAACGCTTACTCCAGCGAAGACCACGTGCTTTTGCTGAATCTGGGCGAGAAGAGCCTGGGACGCACGCCGGTCGAGCATTTCGAGAATGTGCGGATGCAGGGTTATCGCCATCACCATTACTGGAGACGCTTGCAGGAAGTGCTGATTGCAACTCGCTTCAGCGGCTGTGAAGGACTGGAAACCGGCGTTGCCGTTTTACCGACGGTCAGCCGCGACCCGGTGTTGCAGGACATCTGGCTGCACAGCGTTCTGGCCCGCTCGCCGGACTACGTGCTGGAGGCGGCCATCAAGCATTTGTGCAGCAGTCGATGGACGCGCCTCAAGGCCACCGAAGCGGATCGCACCTACGCATTTGTGCGCGAATTCCAGCTGGTCGCCGGACACTTTCTGATCAATGCCGCCCGGCGTCGAGGCGTGCCCTACACGCGAGTGCTGGGCATGCTGGCGCGGCAATACGGCCTGAGCGATTCGCTGCACAACTGTGCGACGGTGGTTGAAGTGGAGGAACTGCTGCTGCGGACGTTTTTCCGGCAGGCGTTCAGCAACGATCACCCGCTGGTACAAATGCCTCGCGCCAGTGTCAGCGCGATGAGCTGGGAAGTGTATGCGGCACATATCGACGCACTGGCCGAGCGTTTGACCGTTGCTGCATTCTTCAAGCCTGCGCAGGCCGAGAAAGCTCCCGGCACGATCAAAGGGTTGCTGGGCGCAATTCGCCAGGCGCCGGTGCAGCGCCTGCTGACGCACTTTGGCACGGCGCTCAGGCCGGGTTATTCAGCGTTGATCCCGACAGTGGCAATCGTCTTTTACGCGCGCGTCACGCTGGGCGATGACGCGCTGATGTAACAGTGGTCAGGCGGCCTGGGCTTCTTCCAGCGCGGCCTGCGAAAGCTGCTGGCGATGACGACTGGCGTAGCTCTCGGCGATGATCGAACAGACGATCAACTGCATCGGGTGGTAGATCATGATCGGCAACAGGATCAGGCCCAGCCCCGGATTACTGCCGAAGATCAGCGCTGCCATCGGCGCCCCTGCTGCAAGCGATTTCTTGGTGGCGCAGAACACCGCCGCGACCTTATCGGCATGATCGAACTTGAGCGCCCGTGCGGTGCGCGTGGTCATCAACAGGATCACCGCCAGCAGCAGCGCGGTGCCGATGAATGCGGTCAGGATCACGCTGTTGCCCTGGCTCTGCCACATGCCGGAAATCATCGAGTTGCAGAACGCCGCGTAAACCAGCAGGAGGATCACCAGCTTGTCGATCAGGTTGGTGTACTTCTTGTGACGGGCGAAAAACTTGCCCAGCAACGGCCGCATTAGCTGGCCAAGCACCAGTGGCAGCAGGAGCATGGCGCACAGGTCGAGCAGTGTATCGCCCAGATCGATCCCGCCAGCGCCGGTGCCGACCACCAGGCTGACCAGCCACGGGGTGATGAAAATCCCGATGACGCTGGACATGCTGGCGTTGAGAATCGCTGCCGGGACATTGCCGCCTGCGCTGCCGGTCAGCGCCACCGAAGACGAAATGGTCGAGGGCAGGGCGCACAGGTAGAGAAAACCCAGCATCAGCAGCGCCGGCACATACGAGCCCAGCAGCTTTTGGCACGCCAGCCAGATCAGCGGGAACACCACGAAGGTGAAGACCTGGATCATCACGTGCAGGCGCCAGTTGGTCAGGCCTTTCTTGATCTGCTCGCTGGACAGGTTGACCCCATGCAGAAAGAACACCACGAACACGCCGACCTTGATGACGTATTCAGCGTGCATGCTGCCGCCGGTAGCGCCGAAACGCGGGAAGAAGTAGGCGAGCACCGTCGCCAGAACCATGCCCCAGAGGAACCAGTCGGTAGCGACGCGTTTGAAGTGTTTGAGTGATTGCATGCGGGGTCCGTAGAACGTTTGTACACAGAGATGCGTGCAGGCTACTCTGTTGCGCTATAGCCGTCTTGCGACATAAGGCCATAAGATGCCGACTAACGGACAGATCGATCAGCGACATCCCACTGGCGAGCGGCAGATACCGGCATTGTCCGGTCTGCCGCGCCCGTTATATGCCCGCGCTGAAAGCCTCAGTGCCGGTTCGTGGACGCCGCCCCATCGTCACGACTGGGTGCAGTTTTCCTATGCGATCAGCGGGGTGCTGGGTGTGCATACCGCCGAGGGCAGTTTTTTTGCGCCTCCACAGTGGGGCGTCTGGGTGCCTGCGGGGCTTGAGCACGAGGTCGTGACCTCCATGCGTGCCGAAATGCGCAGCCTGTACATTCGCACGGCTGATTCGGGCTGGGCACCACAGCGTTGCCGGGTACTGGAAGTCACGCCGCTGGCCCGCGAACTGATCAAGAGCTTCTGCCTGTTACCCGTGGACTATCCCGAGCAGGACAGCCATGAGGCGCGGCTGGTGCAGGTATTGCTGGACCAGTTGGCGCACTTGCCGGAAGTCGGTTTTTCGCTGCCGTTGCCGCGTCACCCGCGCTTGCTGGGGCTGTGCAACGAGTTGATCGAACAACCGGGCCAGTTGATTACCCTGCACGACTGGGCGGCACGTCTTGGCACATCCGAGAAAACCCTGATGCGCCTGTTTCAGCGGGAAACCGGGTTGAGCTTTCGCGGCTGGCGTCAGCGGGCACGATTGCTGTCCTCACTTTCTGCACTGGAAGAGGGCGCCAGTGTGACCCATACGGCGCTGGCCTGTGGGTATGACTCGACGTCGGCTTTCATTGCTGCGTTCAAGGGCTTGTTCGGCTATACGCCCGGTGATTTGTTCAAGTAACGCCAGGTTGTATTGCGTACTAACGAGCGCATTTAACGAAGATTTTTCGGGCTTTACACGTTTTGTCCCCGAATATCTTTTATCGCCTGTACGGCACGAAAGGTGCTTTAAACCGGGGGATTGCGTGGTTTTTGCTTAAAAAACCTTTCAATCCACTGGCCCCTACCCCTACTCGCTGGCGGAGGATTGCCGTATAACGGCAACAATCGCGTATCTGGCAACAAAGGACCCACAATAAAAGCTGATGAAAACTCCTAAACGCATTGAACCCCTGATCGAAGACGGTCTGGTCGACGAGGTGCTGCGCCCGCTCATGAGTGGTAAAGAGGCAGCTGTTTATGTGGTGCGCTGTGGCAATGAGCTGCGGTGTGCCAAGGTTTACAAGGAGGCTAACAAACGCAGTTTCCGTCAGGCGGCCGAGTATCAGGAAGGCCGCAAGGTACGCAACAGTCGCCAGGCCCGGGCCATGGCCAAGGGCTCGAAGTTCGGGCGCAAGGAAACCGAAGACGCCTGGCAGAACGCCGAAGTGGCTGCACTGTTTCGTCTGGCCAGCGCGGGTGTCCGGGTGCCCAAGCCGTACGACTTCCTGGAAGGCGTACTGCTCATGGAACTGGTGGCCGACGAGTATGGCGACGCTGCGCCGCGTCTGAACGATGTGGTGCTGGAGCCGGATCAGGCACGCGAGTATCACGCGTTCCTGATCGAGCAGATCGTGCTGATGCTGTGTTCCGGTCTGGTGCACGGTGACCTTTCCGAGTTCAACGTGCTGCTGGCACCGTCCGGCCCGGTCATCATCGACTTGCCGCAAGCAGTCGACGCCGCGGGCAACAACCACGCGTTCAGCATGCTGGAGCGTGACGTTGGCAACATGGCGCTGTACTTCGGCCGCTTCGCGCCGGAGCTCAGAAAGACCAAATACGCCAAGGAAATGTGGTCGTACTACGAGGCTGGCACTTTGTCGCCCGCCACGGTGTTGACTGGTGAGTTCGACGAGCCGGAGGACGAAGCCGATGTGGGCGGCGTACTGCGCGAAATCGAAGCCGCCCGTCTCGACGAGGCTCGCCGTCAGGCAGCTCGCGCGGCAGACGATGCGCCACCGAGCAAATCCACCGAAGAACCACCGCCGCCGTGGATGCAGTAAAAACTGACTGACTCTCGTGCAATGCTCTGCGTCGCCGTGTGACGCAGAGCGTCACGAACTGCATTCCGACGCTGGAGCGTGCGGAACGATGATCTCAACTATCGTGCGACGCTCTGCGTCGCATGCAGTTCTGGACGCTCTGCGTCCGCTCTTGAGCGGCAGGCATCCCAATCAACAACACCCTCCTGACGCCAGGTCCTTGAGGATCGGGCAGTCCGGGCGGTCGTCGCCGTGGCAGTGTTCTACCAGTTCCTGAAGCGTATCGCGCAGGCTGGCCAGTTCGTCGATCTTCTGATTCAGCTGCACGATATGCTGGCGGGCCAGCGCCTTGACGTCAGCGCTGGCGCGTTGGCGGTCTTGCCAGAGGGTCAGCAGTTTGCCGACTTCCTCCAGCGAGAACCCCAGGTCTCTCGAGCGTTTGATGAACGCCAGTGTGTGTAAATCGTCGGCGCTGTACAGGCGATAGCCACTGTCGCTGCGATGTGCCGCTTGCAGCAGACCGATGGACTCGTAGTAGCGGATCATCTTCGCGCTCAAACCACTGCTTTTCGCCGCCTGACCGATGTTCATGGCGTGTCCTCCAGATCACGTGGTTTCCAGGTTTTCAGCAGCAGCGCATTGCTCACCACGCTGACACTGGACAGCGCCATGGCCGCGCCAGCCAGTACCGGGTTGAGGTAGCCCAGCGCCGCGAGGGGAATACCGATCAGGTTGTAGACGAATGCCCAGAACAGGTTCTGGCGGATCTTTGCGTAGGTCCGTCGGCTGATGTCCAGCGCCGCTGGAACCAGTCGCGGGTCGCCGCGCATCAAGGTGATGCCTGCTGCATGCATCGCGACGTCCGTTCCGCCGCCCATCGCAATACCCACATCCGCAGCCGCCAGCGCCGGTGCATCGTTGATGCCGTCACCGACCATGGCAACCACATGATGGTTTTTCAGCTGGGTGACGGTGGCCGCCTTGTCGGCAGGCAGCACTTCGGCATGTACATCGTGTATCCCCAAGGTCTTGGCGACTACTTGAGCGCTGCCACGGTTATCGCCGGTCAGCAGATGGCTGGTAATGCCGCGTGCGTTCAGCGCCCTGATCGCCTGATCCGTTCCGGGCTTGAGTGTGTCCCCAAAGGCAAACATGCCGATGACCTTCGGCTCCGGGGCCTGCTCGATCAGCCAGGACATCGTTCGCCCTTCGGCTTCCCAGATACGCGCAGATTCGGCCAGTTCGCCGATGGGCAGGCCGCTTTCATCCAGTAGGCGTCGATTGCCCAGCGCCAGCTCCCGGCCCTGAACGGTGCCCGCTATGCCCCGGCCGCTGAGGGCATGGCTGTTTTCGGCTGCATCGAGCTTGAGTTGCCATTCATGACACACATCGAGCACCGCCCTGGCCAACGGGTGTTCACTGCCGCGTTGCAGTGCGCCCGCCAGTTGCAACAGGTGTTCTTCATTGCCCGACACCGCACTCATGTTGGTGATGCGCGGCGTGCCTGCGGTCAGCGTGCCGGTCTTGTCTAATACCACGGCATCCACAGCGTGGGCGCGCTCCAGTGCCTCTGCATCCTTGATCAGAATGCCGTAGCGCGCCGCCACGCCGGTTCCGGCCATGATCGCTGTAGGTGTCGCAAGGCCCAGAGAGCAGGGGCAGGCAATCACCAATACGGCGACCGCATTGATCAGCGCCACTTCAAGCGAGGCTCCAGCCAGCAGCCAGCCTGCCAGCGTGAAAAAGGCAATCCCCAGTACAGTGGGTACAAACACCTGGCTGACTTTATCCACCAGTTTCTGGATCGGGGCCTTGCCCGCCTGAGCGTCTTCGACCAGCCGAATGATGCGCGCCAGCACTGTTTCCGCGCCCAGCGCTGTAGTTCTCACCAGCAACTGGCCCTCGCCGTTGATGGCCCCGCCCGTGATCTTGTCACCCGCCTGCTTGGCCACCGGCAGGCTTTCACCGGTAATCAGCGCTTCGTCGGCATGGCTGCTGCCTTCGACCACTTCGCCGTCCACAGGAAACCGTTCGCCAGGTTTGACCAGCACTTGATCGCCAAGCTGCAGTGAGCTGATCGCGACGTCCTGTTCGAGGCCGTCGACCACGCGCAGGGCGCGTTCCGGGCGTAGTGCCTCGAGGGCACGAATGGCGCTGGCCGTCTGACGCTTGGCGCGGCTTTCCAGGTATTTGCCCAACAGCACCAGCGCGATAACCACCGCCGATGCTTCGAAATACAGATGCGGCGTGGTGCCGGGTGCAGCACTCAGCCATTGGTAGACGCTCAAGCCGTAGCCCGCGCTGGTGCCGATGGCGACCAGCAGGTCCATATTGCCTGCGCCCGCGCGTACGGCCTTCCAGGCAGCCAGATAAAAACGCGCCCCCAGAACGAATTGCACCGGTGTCGCCAGTGCGAATTGCGCCCAGGCGGGCAGCATCCAGTGAACGCCCAGCGGCGTCAGTAACATTGGCGCGATCAACGGCAGTGCCAGCGCAATGGCTAACAGCAGGGCCCATCGTTCGTTGTGCAGGTGGCGTGCTTTCTGGTCAGCTTCGGCGTGGCGATCCTCAACCAGCGTTGCGCTGTAGCCGGCACGGCTGACGGCGTCGATCAGGGTTTGCGGATCGGTCTGGGCTGCGGTGTCTACATGGGCGCGTTCATTGGCCAGGTTGACCGTCACGCTGTTGACCCCCGGCACTTTGGCCAGAGCACGCTCGACCCGACCCGCACAACTGGCGCAGGTCATGCCGCTGATCGGCAGGTCGAAGGTGGTGGTTTGTTGCATGTGAATCACTCCCTGAGGCTGGATACCTGCAAGGATCAACCTTGCCACATGGGCAAGGTCAAGCGCGAATCAATAGTTGAGGTCGGCTTTCTTGAGGTACATGCCGTTCAGGTCCGCGGCGATACGGTATTTGAGGATATCGCCCGAGCGGAGCTGGATCTTGGTGCTGCGCGGCGCTTCCATTCCCGGTTCGCAGCCCACCACGGTGCCCCGCAGGGTGCTCAGTCTTATCGACACTTCACCGGGAGGCAGGTTGAAAGACACCGAGTCCTCCTGAAAAAGCCTTCCGGCCAGACGGTCCTGCACATAGATGCCGATCTCACAGGAGGTCGCGACTTCCAGGCGCTCTCGGGAAATGATCAGGATGCCGTAATCCTGATCGGCCTGAGTGGCGGGTGCGATAGCCAAGAAACCGAGAATGCTGAAGAGGCTCACTGCTGACCAGCGCATCGCTGATACTCCTGATGTAAACGTTGATGAGTCAGCTTGGCTCACGATCAGCTCGAATACCAGCCCGGCAGCGATAACAGAAACTTGACCTTGCCACGATGACAAGGTTGAAGATGCTCGCTATCCATCAATAAGGGAGTGACACCATGCAGTTATTCAATGTTCAAGGCATGACCTGCGGGCACTGTGTTCGCGCGGTGACTCAAGCGATCAAGAACGACGACCCAGGCGCTGATGTTCAGGTTGAACTGGCCAGCAAGCAGGTGAAGGTGCAAAGCAGTCTGTCACCCGAGCAGATCGTCAGGTTGATCAGCGAAGAGGGTTATCAGGCGCAGCCGGCATAACGCGGGTCAGGGAGACCGGAGCGGTCTCCCTGTCTGTAAACTTTGAAAAGTTTTGAATTAATTACCCTGTCCTTCGTTCTCTGCAAGGTAAGCCGGTTAGACTAACCCGTTGCCCTGCACCCGTTAATGGACACCCGATGAATCTACGCACAATCCTTATCCTTGGCTCATTGAGTGCCTTCGGCCCTCTGGCCATCGACTTCTATCTTCCTGGCTTTCCGGCCATGGCCTCGTATTTCGGGACCGACGAAAAACATATTCAGTTGACCCTCGCGGCTTACTTTCTCGGGCTTTCCCTGGGACAACTGGCCTATGGTCCGGTGGCTGACCGGTTCGGTCGGCGCATTCCGCTGTTGTTCGGCGTTACCTTGTTCATGCTCGCCTCGATAGCCTGCGCCTTTGCGCCAAGCCTTGAATGGCTGATTGGTGCGCGCTTCGTTCAGGCGTTGGGCGGCTGTGCCGGGATGGTGTTGTCGCGGGCAATCGTCAGTGACAAGTGCAATGCCGTCGAGTCGGCCAAGGTCTTTTCGCAACTGATGCTGGTCATGGGCTTGGCTCCGATTCTGGCACCCATGCTTGGCGGAGTACTGGTCAGCACCTTTGGCTGGCAATCGATCTTTGTCAGCCTGGCGCTTTTCAGTGGTGCCTGCCTGGCGGCGGTTGCACTGGGGCTGCCGGAAAGCATGCCCGCCAGCACCCCTCGTCAGCCGTTGAGTGGCGCATTTCGCCAGTACGTCAACCTGCTGCAGGACCGCGTCTTCATCGGCCATGCCCTGACGGGCGGCATTGCCATGGCCGGAATGTTCGCTTACGTCGCCGGGTCGCCGTTCGTGTTCATCAAGCTGTACGGCGTACCAGCCGAGCATTATGGCTGGCTGTTCGGGATGAACGCGGCGGGTTTCATTCTGGTCGCGCAGATCAATGCGCGTCTGCTGCGCAAGACGGGGCCGGCATTTTTGCTGTCACGAACGGTCTGGATCTATCTGACCGCGGCGCTGGTGTTGCTTGCGATCAGCTTGCTGCGCACCGAAGCGCTTTGGCCGCTGCTGGTGCCATTGTTCATTTGCGTGGCAAGCCTTGGGTGCATCATCCCCAATGCGTCAGCCTGCGCCATGAGCGGCCAGTGGGCGCGTGCGGGCAGTGCCTCGGCGCTGCTGGGTTGTCTGCAATTCAGTGTTGCCGCCATCGCCGCCAGCCTGGTGGGCTTGTTGCATGACGGCACGGCCACACCCATGGCGCTGGTTATCAGCCTGTGCGGTGTGCTGACGGTCGGCCTTTCGGTACTGACACGCCGTGCGCAAGGCACGCGGGATGCGCAGGCGAAGCCGGTCTGATTCGGCGCAATGGTTGTGTCAGTCACGCTATGCGCTGACACAACCATCTCGCGTTCAGAACCCTTCCAGTACGACCTTGCCCTTGGCCTTGCCGCTTTCCAGCAGGGCATGAGCGCGGCGCAGATTCTCTGCGTTGATGCTGCCGAAGTGCTCACCAAAGGTGGTTTTCAGCGTTCCCGCGTCGATCAGCTCGGCCACCCGGTTGAGCAGGTTGTGCTGTTCGATCATGTCCTCGGTTTCGAACATCGACCGCGTGTACATGAACTCCCAGTGCAGCGACAGGCTCTTGCGCTTGAGCTTCGACACATCCAGTGACTTGGGATCGTCGATCAGCGCCAGCTTGCCCTGTGGCTTGAGCGCCTCGACCAACTGGTCCAGATGCTGTTCGGTCTGGGTCAGGCTGGCCACATGGGTCACCTGGTTCAGGCCGACGCGCTTCAGTTCTTCGCTCAACGGCTTGCTGTGGTTCAGCACTTCGTGTGCGCCCAGTTCGCGGACCCAGCTTTCGGTCTCGGGCCGGGAAGCGGTGCCGATGACCTTCAGGGTGGTCAGCTGACGTGCCAACTGGGTAAGGATCGAACCTACACCGCCCGCTGCACCGACGATCAGCAGGCTGTGCGAGCCTTCGCCTTTTTGCTGAGCGATCTGCAGGCGCTCGAACAACAGCTCCCAGGCAGTGATCGCCGTCAACGGCAACGCGGCCGCATGGGCAAAGCTCAGGGTTTTCGGCATATGCCCGACAATACGCTCGTCGACCACATGCAGTTCGCTGTTGCCACCCGGCCGGGTCAGGGAGCCGGCATAGAACACCTTGTCACCCGGCTTGAACAGCGTGACCTGGCTACCCACCGCTTTCACGACACCTGCCACATCCCAGCCCAGCACCTTGGGAGCGCCGTCCTCGGGCTGGACGTTCTGGCGAATTTTGGTGTCCACCGGGTTGACGGAGATGGCCTTGACCTCTACCAGCAGATCACGAGCGCCAGCCACCGGTTCAGGCAGTTCGATGTCCTGCAATGACAGTGCGTCGCTGATCGGCAGCGAGTGGTAATACGCGATTGCTTTCATGACGGGCCTCTTCTGGAAAAATGATGAAGAGATCATTGGCTATTTCCAGTAAAGATAAAACCCGCTAAAACGGCAGGCTCTTTCAATTTTATTTTGATAATACGAGGCATTGATGTTGCGTTTTGACGACTTGCAGTTGTTCGTTCGTGCAGCGGACCTGGGCAGTCTTTCTGCCGCAGCGCGGGTGATGGACATGTCTGCGGCGGTTGCCAGCGCGGCGCTCAAACGTATTGAACGGCAATTGGGTGCGCGCTTGCTGGCACGTTCGACGCGCAGCCTGCGTCTGACCGCCGAAGGCGAGGGGTTTCTGGAGTATGCTCGCGCTGCACTTGGCAGTCTGGAAGAAGGGCGGCGCCTGCTGGCCAGCAGCCAGGACCGTTGTGAGGGCGTGTTGCAACTCTCGGCACCGTCGGATCTGGGACGTAACGTACTCTTGCCCTGGCTCGACGAATTTCAGCAGCAACATCCGCAACTGACCGTGCGCCTGTTGCTGGATGATCGTATTGCCGACCTGTTCCGCCAGCCGGTCGATGTGGCGCTGCGTTACGGCGAGCCGGAGGATTCAAGCCTGGTCGCATTGCCGGTGTTGCCTGACAACCGGCGGGTGTTGTGTGCCGCGCCGAGTTACCTGCAGCGTCATGGCGAACCGCAGCAGGTTGAGCAACTGGCGCAGCATAACTGCCTGTTGTTCATGCTCGGTGATCGTGTGCATGACCGCTGGACGCTGAATGATGGCAAGCGCGAAATCAGCCTGACGGTCAGCGGCAACCGGTTCAGTGACGACGCAGATGTAGTGCGCCGCTGGGCAGTAGCGGGCGAAGGTGTGGCGTACAAATCCTGGCTGGACGTTGCCGCAGATGTACGGGCCGGGCACCTGAAAGTACTGATGCCTGATTTGATCGGCGAGCGAGCGCCGCTGAACCTGTTATGCGCCCACCGGGCGCAGCTCAGCAAGCCGGTCATTCTGTTGCTGGAAATGCTCAGGTCACGTTGTAAGCAACAGGCTGTAGGTCCGTCGCCCGTTGGTTTGTTTTAATAGCCACGTCCGGGTAGGAAATAACCTTCGGAAGTGTCGGAAAATATAATATTTGAAAGTGTTTCAACGGTGCAAAGTTTCAACTCTCAGGCGAAGTTAAAACTGACTGTTGTTGAGTGGTTTTGGCGGTTTTGTCATGGGTATTACGCTTTTTTTTTCAATCTCTTTTTGAAGTAATGGTCGGAACCCCTTTGCTAGAGGGGGTTTGCCGTTAAGGCAGGAAGATCTTCCTGCCGATCGGGCGAGAGAGAAACGTGGGTTTTTTCGAGCTGTTGTACAACAACAGTTTGTACGAATCGTTTTTCGCCCACTGGGGCCGAAGGGCATAGAGTTTATACTTGTCATTTCATATAAGAACCACGTTCAACTCTACCGAGGCGTGATTGCTTTCACCCAGTCATCACGATAGATGAATGTTTCAACAGGGAGTGAACACATGGAATACGGACCTTGCATCAGCCAGATCGCAACATTGCTGGCCGACCCCAAGCGCAGCGCAATGATCTGGGCACTGATGGATGGTACTGCTCGTCCTGCCGATGAGTTGGCGATTTTGGCGGGACTCTCGACTTCTTCTGCAGGCGCGCACCTGGCGCGTCTGACCAGCGGCGGTTTGTTGAAACAGGAGGCGCGGGGTCGCAAGCGCTTCTTTCGCCTCGCCGCGCCGGAAGTGGGGGCCGCTGTAGAAGCTCTGGCCTGTGCCTCGCTGGCCAGTGCCGAACAGATCAGCCGCAGGTTTGCTCAGCCTATGCCGCCGTTGCCGCTACGCCGTGCAAGAATCTGCTCCGATCATCTGGGCGGCGAAATGGCCGCCGAGCTTTATCAGCGCCTTCTGGAGGCGGGCTGGATAGAACAGCAAGAGAAGCGTGTCGAGGTCACGAGCAAGGGTATGGCCAGTTTTGCCGAGCGCGGTATTTACATACCGGCGCTGGCACAGCGCAAGCGTGAAACGGTATGTGCCTGCCCGAAATGGAATGATCGCAACCCGCACCTTGGCGGCGCGCTGGGGGCAGGGCTGCTGCAGTTATTCTTCCAAATGGGCTGGCTGCGCACCACCGAGGAGCCCAGCACCTTGCAGGTCTCCTCCAGTGGGCAGCGGGAAATCAGCAAGATCGCGGCGGCGGCTTGACGGGAACCGCAGGTGTGGCTTGCCCCACCACTATCGTGTCACTGCTCCGCTTTTGCATGCCGTTCCGGACGCTTCGCGTCCTGTTGCGACGCGGAGCGTGAGGAACGATGGGGGAGCCGCTCAATCACTCCCTAGGGCTTGACCAGTCGTGCATCCAGGCTGTTTTGTGCCAAGCGTTTTGCCTGATCTTCAGTCATGCCCAGGTGGGTGTACAGCGCATGGAAGTTTTCGGTCACGTAGCCTCCGAAGTAGGCCGGGTCGTCCGAGTTGACGGTGACCTTCACGCCACGCTCGAGCATGTCGAGGATGTTGTGCTGGGCCATGTCGTCGAACACACAAAGCTTGGTGTTGGACAGCGGGCAGACGGTCAACGGGATCTGTTCGTCGATGATGCGCTGCATCAGTCGCTCGTCTTCAATGGCGCGTACACCGTGGTCGATGCGCTCGATCTTCAGCAGGTCCAGTGCTTCCCAGATGTATTCCGGCGGGCCTTCTTCTCCGGCGTGGGCGACGGTCAGGAAGCCCTCGTTGCGGGCGCGATCAAATACGCGCTGGAACTTGCTTGGCGGGTGGCCCATCTCGGAGCTATCGAGGCCCACGGCGACGAACGCATCACGGAACGGCAGCGCCTGATCGAGGGTTTTTTCGGCTTCTTCCTGGGACAGGTGACGCAGGAAGCTCAGGATCAGACCGCTGTCGACGCCCAGCTTCGACTTGCCGTCTTTCAGCGCACCGGTAATCCCGGCCAGCACCACTTCAAACGGGATGCCCCGGTCAGTGTGGGTTTGCGGATCGAAGAACGGTTCGGTGTGGATAACGTTCTGTTCCTTGCAGCGCAGCAGGTAAGCCCAGGTCAGGTCGTAGAAGTCCTGCTCTGTGCGCAAAACGTCCGCACCGCGGTAATACAGATCAAGGAATTCCTGCAGGTTGTTGAAGGCATAGGCCTTGCGCAGGGTTTCGACGTCATTCCACGGCAGGGCAATTTTGTTGCGCTCTGCCAGGGCGAACAGCAACTCGGGTTCCAGCGAACCTTCGAGGTGCAAGTGCAGTTCTGCCTTGGGCAGGGCGTTCAACCAGTCGTACATATTCTTTTCTCATCAGGTGCAGATCGCGGGCATTCTACAGATGCACGTCGCTGCGCAGGGTAAAACCTGACCGAACGTTCAACTTGCCTCCTGATCGCGGCGGTAAGCATAGGTATCAGCAAAGCGCGACAGCAGAAACTCGGCGCAGGTTGTAACAGGATAGCGCGCTGGCTGGCTTTCGCTCTGGCAACCGGGCAGGCATTCAATACGCGTGTCGGGATGCGGTTCGGCGAAAAACGGCATCGAATAGCGGTCGACGCCAAGCGGGCTGATAACCCGGTGCGGCGTGGACAGATAACGGTCGTTGCTCCAGCGCGCCATCATGTCGCCGAGATTGACCACGAACGTACCGTCAATCGGCGGTGCGTCGATCCATTCGCCCCGCACGTCGCGCACCTGCAAGCCGCCCGCCGTGTCCTGATACAACAGGGTGATGCAGCCATAATCGGTATGCGCGCCTGCGCCTTGTTGCTCGGCCGAGGTCGCCGTATCACGCGGTGGGTAATGAATCATGCGCAGCACGCTGACCGGGTCCTTGAAGCGCTGATCGAAGAAATCGCGTTCGATGCCCAGCGCCAGGGTCATGGCGCGCAGCAGGGTTTGCGCCAATGCCTGCATGTCCAGGTAATGCTGTTCCATCAGGCTTTCCCAGCCGGGAATGTCCGGGTGCCGATTGGGCCCGCGCAATGGTTTGCCAGCCAGCACGTCGGGATGGCCTGCCTCCAGATGCAGGCCCATGTCGAAGGTTTCCTTCAGGTCACTCGGCAGGCTGGGGTCCAGTTGCTCTGTAGCGATGGCACCGTAGCCACGATGATGGGTGCTTTGCGTGATGTCGATGATGAGCTTTTCGGCTGCCGGACGAGCGAAAAAGTCTTTGGCTGCCGATTGCACCTGCTCGATGCGTTGCGCGCTGATCGGGTGGCCCTTGATATAAAAGAAACCCCATTGCCGACAGGCACTGTCGATCTGCCGGGCGACATCCTGCCAGGCCTCAAGGTCGGTGCCGTAGAGCGGGGCTATGTCGATGACGGGAAGCTGGTCCATTAACGGTCCTGGAAATCATGTGGTGTTCGCTGTCGATGAGCGTGCCCGCCGAAGCAGGCACGAGACGCCAGGCGGTTATTTAGGCAGTTCGGCCTTGATCCCTTCGACGTAATAGTTCATCGACGCCAGCTCAGCGTTGGTTGCAACCACGCCGTCAGCAATTTTCACGGTACCGTTCTGGTCCTTGATCGGCCCTGTGAACGGGTGGAATTCGCCGCTTTCGATGCTGGCGATGATCTTCTGCGCTTCGGCCTTCACATCAGCAGGCACCACGTCGCTGATCGGCAGCTCGACCGTACCTTCTTTCAGGCCGCCCCAGTAATCCTGTGGTTTCCAGGTGCCTGCGATTGCGCCCTCGGCGGCCTGAATGTAATGCGGGCCCCAGTTGTTGACGATGGAGGTCAGCACTGCTTTCGGTCCAAAGTGAGCCATGTCCGAGGCATAACCGACGGCATACACGCCACGACGCTCGGCGGTCTGGATCGGCGCAGGGCTGTCGGTGTGCTGGAAGACCACATCAACGCCCTGATCGATGAGTGCGTTGGCAGCATCGGCTTCCTTGCCCGGATCGAACCAGGAGTTGACCCACACCACTTTGATCTCGGTGCCCGGGTTGTATTTGTTCAGCGCCAGCTGGATGGCGTCGATGTCGCGCAGCACTTCAGGAATCGGGAACGAGGCGACATAACCGATCTTCTTGGTCTTGGTCATCTTCGCGGCGATGTAGCCGCTCACGTAGCGACCCTCATAGGTACGGGCCAGATACGTGCCCATGTTCTTGTCCTGCTTATAGCCGGTCGCGTGCTCGAACTTCACCTTGGGGAATTGCTTGGCGACTTTCAGAGTGGGGTTCATGTAGCCGAACGAGGTACTGAAAATCAGGTCGTAACCGCCCTTGGCCATGTTGCGGATAACCCGCTCGGCGTCCGCGCCCTCCGGCACGTTTTCCACGTAGCTGCTGGTCACCTTGTCACCCAGCGCCTTGACCATCGCCTGACGGCCCTGTTCATGCTGATAGGTCCAGCCGTGGTCGCCGATGGGGCCGATGTAGACGAATCCGACTTTCAGCGGATCGGCTGCCGAGGCGAGCAGGCTGGAGCCAATGCCGACAACGGCGGCCATGGCACACAGCAGTTTTTTCAGGGGACGACGTGGGTTGGTCAGGTGCATCGGGTCTAGCTCCTTGCGGTCTTGTTGGAGTGCATGCCCGAGCAATGCAAATAACTGACCAACAGGACAACTTACGATGCTGGCGTGCTTCACCCTGTAGCAATAGTGCGTGTGTAGGAGCGGGCTTGTCCGCGAAGGAGGTCGTTCAGACGATGCATTTTCGGAGAATATGCCGACCCTTTCGCGAACAAGTTCGCTCCCACGGCCTTCGGCCAGAATCTAAAACAGACTTGTGTGTAACGCGTAGTGCAGCGAGAAGGTGCAGGTGCGGTGGGCTGCGCCGCTAACTGGTGCAGCGCGTGCTGCGCTCGACAATGCACATCGGCGTACCGGCCACGGGTTCGCGCATGATCTGCACCTGCACATCGAACACCTGGCAGACCAGCTCGGCCGTCAGTACATCGCCCGGCGCGCCGCAGGTCACCAGACGTCCACCCTGCATGACCGCCAGATGGTCGGCATAGCGACAGGCCTGATTGATGTCGTGCAGCACGGTAATCACGGTTTTGCCTTCGGCGCTGAGTTCGCGCATCAGGTCCAGCAGTTCGACCTGATGGCTGATGTCCAGATAGGTGGTGGGCTCGTCGAGCAGGACGATGGCGGCGTCCTGCGCGAGGATCATCGCCAGCCACGCTCGTTGGCGCTGCCCGCCGGAAAGGTCGGACAGCGGCCGGTCGGCCAGGGTTTCCAGCTCCATGCGTTGCAGCGCTTGTTCGACACTGCGCTGATCGGCCCCGCTCAAGCGTCCCCACAGACTGTTGTGCGGGCTGCGACCGTAAGCCACCAGCTGGCGTACGCTGACGCCTTCCGGAATCGGCAGCACTTGCGGCAGAAAAGCCACCTTGCGCGCCAGCTCGTTGGCCGACAGCTGACGGTAGGCTGTGCCATCCAGACTGAGACTGCCCGATTGCGGGGTGAGAATCCGTGCAAACGCTTTGAGCAGTGTGGATTTGCCGCAACCGTTGGGGCCGATCAGCGCCGTGACCCGCGCAGGTGGCGGGCTGAATGACAGGTCTTGCACGATCCGCGTCGCGCCGTAGCCGATGTCGAGTTGCTGCGCCTTCAGAATACTCATGGGATCAACCTTTGAATCGGGCCAGCAGCCAGAGGAAATACGGAGCGCCGATCACCGCCGTGAGAATCCCGGCCGGAATTTCGCTGGGCGCGATCAGCGTGCGTCCCAGCGTGTCGGCCAGCACCAGCAATAACGCGCCCAATACCATGGAGGCGGGCAGCAGGTATTGATGATGACCGCCGACCAGACGGCGTGCCATGTGTGGCGCGACCAGCCCGACAAAACTCACCGGTCCGATGATGCCCACGCCCAGGCTGGTCAACAGCACGGCACTGCCCATCGCCAGCCAGCGCGTACGTTTGAGGCCTGTACCCAGGCTCTGCGCTGCTTCATCGCCCAGGCCGATCAGGTTCAGCGGTTTGGCCAGCAGCAAGCTGAGCGGGATCAGCAGCAGAAGCGGCGAGGCCAGCAACACATGGTGCCAGTTACGGCTCCACAAACTGCCGGTCAGGGCCAGCAGGGCGGTATTGATATCCAGCGGGTTGGACAGAATCAGAAATTCGGTGATGCTCGACAGCGTCACGGCAATCGCTACCCCGGACAGCGCGAAACGCACGCCAGAGAACTGCACGCCGGTGTTGTACAACGCCAGCAGCAATGCCCCCGCTGCACCGCCCAGACACGCCACAAACGGCAGCGCGGCCACCGGCAATTGCGGCAGGCCGATAATCGCGATGGTCAGCGCCAGCCCTGCGCCCTGGGTCACGCCAAGAATTTCCGGCGAGGCCAGCGGGTTGCGAATCACACCTTGCACGATGGCACCCGCCAGGCCGAACGCGCAGCCGGTCATGATTGCGATCAGTCCGCGTGGCAGGCGGTGATTCCAGACTTCGAAGTCCTTGCTGTCGTGGGCGATCAGATGATCGAGCACCGCGCCGGGCGTCAGCCAGACGGTGCCCGCGCTGAGGCTCAACAGCAGGGCCAGTACCAGCAACACAATCAGCAACAACAGCCGTGAGCGGGACTGGTTCATAGCGCGCGCCTCGCCAGAAACAGAAAGAACGGCGCGCCGATCAACGCCGTGACCACGCCGGCCGGCGTTTCCACGGGGAATGCCACGGCGCGGCTGATCAGGTCGGAAGCCAGCACGATAGCCGCACCCAGTCCGGCGCTGATCGGGATCAACCAGCGGTAGTCATTGCCCAGCCATTGGCGAGCAATGTTCGGCGCGATCAGGCCG
The DNA here is from genome assembly GCF_032587795.1 of Pseudomonas syringae group sp. 247E2. Classification (NCBI taxonomy): domain Bacteria; kingdom Pseudomonadati; phylum Pseudomonadota; class Gammaproteobacteria; order Pseudomonadales; family Pseudomonadaceae; genus Pseudomonas; species Pseudomonas syringae group sp. 247E2. The sequence continues at coordinate 210,259 of NZ_JAWHPK010000023.1, forward strand.
ACAAATGCTATCGGCCCCACCGCACAGACGCTGGCGCCGACCAGCAGCAAGCTGACCACGAACACCAGCAGGCGCAAGGCACCGAGGCGTACGCCCAGTGAGCGGGCAGCGTCTTCGCCGAGGTTGATCAGGTTCAGGCGCGGCGCACAGGCAATCGCCAGCACCAGACCGATCAGCGTGCAAGGCCAGAGCAGTTGCAACTGCGCCGCGCCGACGTTGGCCAGTGAACCGGCCAGCCAGTTGAGGACACTTTGCGCCTGTGCTTCGACAAGAATCACAGTGAGGCGGGTCAAGGCTGCGCACAGCGCGGCGACGGCGACACCCGCCAGCACCAGTCGCCCCTGAGCGGTGGCAGGCGACCATGCGCCGCCAAGACTGAACACTGTGATCCATGCCAACGCACCACCGAGGCAGGTCATCAGCAGCGCGCCACCGGGGAAGGGCAGAGCGACCAGACCTGTGGAAAACAGCGCCAGCCCCAACGCTGCGCCCGCCGTGACGCCAAACAATGACGGGGAGGCCAGACGGTTGCGGGTGATGCCCTGCATCAACGCGCCCGCCACGCCCAGGCAGGCACCGACCAGCGCCGCGCACAAGGCGCGTGGCACGCGCAATTGCGCAACGATATAAGCGATGTTGCCGCCCTCGCGACCCTGCGTGAACAGTCCGTTCCAGGCATCTACCTGACGAATGCTGAACGAAGACAGGGCGAACAGCGACACCCAGAACAGTCCCAGGCAGGTCGCGGTGATCACGCCCGCCATCAGCCAGCGGCGCATTTACGGGTTCAGCACGGCCTTGCCGCCCTTGAGTACGGCAAGCGCATCGTCGGCGATCTGCTCGGACGCCATGATCCCGCGATTGCGCGCCCAGCTGTCGCCATCCACTTCAGCTACCTGCTTGTTACGTACTGCGCCAAGCACCTGCCACAGCGGCTGCTTGCTCCAGCTGTCGACGATGCTCGGGCGACGATAATGACCGACCAGCAACCAGTTCGGGTCCAATGCCAGCAACTGCTCCAGGCTGACGAATTCGGTGGGCGCGGCGTCTTTGCGTACTTCCGGGACCTTCAGACCGATCGCCTGCAACACGCTGCCCGCATAAGAGTGCGGGCCGTGCACCGAGAAGCTGTCTTCGCGGGCGACGCCGAACAGCACGTTGGTGTTGGCCGGAATCTGCTCGGCAACAGTCTTCAGGTGCTGGCGGTTCTCCGCGATCCGCGCCTGCATCTCTGGGCCTTTGCCGAGCGCTACGCCGATCAGCTCGGCAGATTTCAGACTGCCCTGATAATCCTCGCCGCGCGACGGCAGCATCAGTGTTGGTGCCAGGCTGGCCAGATCGTTGTAAAGCGCCTGATGGCGGCCGAGGTCGGCAATGATCAGGTCCGGCTTGAGCCGCGCGATCACTTCTATATTGGGTTGCGAGCGCAGCCCCACGGACTGCCATTCGCCTACCGCCTTACGCACTTTGGGCAGTACCCGGTTGGCATCGCCATCGTCCGCGGCACCGACGGGTGTTACGCCGACCGACGCCAGGCCGTCGAGAAACGAGAACTCCAGCACCACTACGCGCTTGGGAGTGTCAGGCAGGTGGACTTTGTGTTGGCCGTCATCGATATCGATAGGCGCGGCCTGGGCGGCGCTGGCCATCAAGGTCAGCAGGCCGCAAGCCAGCAGGTGCGGAAGTCGAAAAGCACGCATGGCGAAGGTCCTTTCTAACAAAGCGGAATCATGAAAACAGGCGCGCCCTGAAGGCCGCGAAGAAAACGGCGGGCGCTATTGTTGAAAACGGCGGGCACTATTTCACATCGTGACGACGGGATCAAAAGTCATTTACGTGTGGGTGCAGTTCTCATTCGGGTCATTTGTTGAAACCTTTTGTCACACACCGCACTCTGAACGGCTTCAATGACAGACACGTTCATGACTATCCGCGGCGATCTGTCGCAAGGGTTTGGAGAAAGTAATGGGCGCTTTGCTCAAGCAAGAAAAGTTTCTACTGCTGGCAATCATTGCCATGTTTGTCGCCTATCCGCTGGAGCATGTGCTGCTGGGCAACGGACAGGTCGTCGCACTGGTTTCCGGGTTGGCGCTGGTCGGCTTCATCGTCTGCGCCTCGATGCGCGTCGCGCACCACGCCGAAATGCTCGCGGAAAAGGTCGGTGATCCCTACGGGACGATGATCCTCACGCTCTCGGCGGTGCTGGTCGAAGTGGTGATTCTGGCGATCATGATGAGCAACGAACCATCGCCGACGCTGGTGCGAGACACCATTTACTCGGCGGTCATGCTCGACATCAACGGCATCCTTGGCCTGGCCGCGCTGATGGGCGGTATCAAGCACGGCGAGCAGTCCTATAACGATGACTCGGCGCGCACCTATAGCGTGATGATCCTCACCGCCATGGGCGTGTCGATGGTGGTGCCCGAGTTCATCCCCAAAGGCGACTGGAAGATCTATTCGGCGTTCACCATTGGCGCGATGATTCTGCTCTACACGCTGTTCCTGCGCATGCAGGTCGGCCCGCACAGCTACTTTTTCAGCTACAGCTACCCGGAAAAGAAAAAGCGCCAGGGCTCGGATCAGGCTGAACAGCATGCAGAGCCGGTCAACCTGACCCGCTCTATTGTCACATTGGTCACCGGTGTGGTGGTGATTGGCGCGCTGGCTGAAGTGATGTCCAAGACGGTCGACCTGGGCCTGGAAGGGACGGGGGCTCCGCCAGTGATGACCGCCATTCTGGTGGCCGCCATTTCCGCTGCACCAGAGATTCTGACCGCCCTGCGCGCGGCACTCGCCAACCGCATGCAGTCAGTGGTCAACATCGCTTTGGGTGCATCGTTGTCCACCGTGATTCTGACGGTTCCGGTCATGGAAGCGATGGCGCTTTACAGCGGCCAGCCGTTCCAGATGGCCATGACGCCGGTGCAGACCGTGATGATCTTCATCACCCTGCTGGTGTCCGCCATCAACCTCAACGACGGCGAAACCAACGCCATCGAAGGCATGACCCACTTCGTGCTGTTCGCGACGTTCATCATGCTCTCGTGTCTGGGGCTTTAGGGCCTATTGCCTATCGCTCCCACGCTCTGCGTCGCAAGAGGGACGCAGAGCGTCCTGAACGGCATGCCGACGCGGAGCGTCGCACGATAGTTGAGATTATCGCCCCGCACGTTCAGCCCCGAATCAACTCCCGCGCGGCCTGGCTGTGATCGGCAATCAACTGCTTGATGTCCAGGCCTTCAACCTGCCCGTCAATCACTCGCCACTGACCGCCAACCATCACTCGGTCTGCACGGTCAGCGCCGCACAGCAATAGCGCCGAGAGCGGATCATGGCTGCCGGAAAAACGCAGTTCGTCCAGCTTGAACAGCGCCAGATCGGCCTGTTTACCCACCGCCAGCTCACCGATATCGGTACGTCCCAGTAATTGCGCTGACCCCTTGGTGGCCCAGCCCAGCACGAGCTGCGGAGTGATTTTTTCGGCGCCGTAGCGCAGGCGTTGCAGGTAAAGCGCCTGGCGGGTTTCGAGGATCATGTTCGATGCATCGTTGGACGCCGAACCATCGACCCCGAGTCCCAGCGGCGCGCCGGCAGCGATCAGCTCCAGCGTCGAGCAGATGCCAGAAGCCAGGCGCATGTTCGAGCTTGGGCAGTGACAGACGCCGGTGCCCGCAGCGCCGAGGCGGGCAATCTCGTCGGGGTTGAAATGAATGCCGTGGGCCAGCCAGGTGCGCGGGCCGAGCCAGCCGACGCTGTCCAGATAATCCACGGTGCGCAGGCCGAAGCGTTGCAGGCAGAAGTCCTCTTCGTCGAGGGTTTCAGCCAGATGCGTGTGCAGGCGCACGTCGAGTTTTTCGGCCATGGCCGCACTCTCGGCCATGATCTGCGGCGTGACCGAAAACGGCGAGCAGGGTGCCAGCGCGATCTGGATCTGCGCACCATCGCCGCGCTCGTGATAGGTCTCGATCAGGCGCTGACTGTCGGCTAGAATCACCTCGCCCTGCTGCACGGTTTGCTGTGGCGGCAAACCTCCGTCGGCTTCACCAAGGCTCATCGAACCACGCGTCAACATTGCGCGCATACCCAGCTCGCGAACGCTTTGCACCTGAACATCGATGGCGTGTTCCAGCCCGTCGGGGAACAGGTAGTGATGGTCAGCAGCCGTTGTGCAACCCGACAGCAGCAATTCAGCCAGCGCCACCTTGCTGGCGACCGCGAGCTTCTCTGGCGTCAGGCGCGCCCACACCGGGTACAGGGTTTTCAGCCACGGGAATAATGGCTGGTTGACCACCGGTGCCCAGGCGCGGGTGAGGGTTTGGTAGAAGTGATGATGCGTGTTGATCAGCCCCGGCAGCAGCACATGCTCGCGGGCATCGAATGTCTGTGTGCAGGGTGTCGACGGTTGTTGTCCGGCGGCCAGCACTTCAGTGATGACGCCGCCTTCGATCACCAGACCGCCACGGGCGTCCAGGTCATTGGCAGTGAACACGGCAAGGGGATTTTTCAACCAGATACGGATCGCAGGCATGGGCCGGCTCCTCTGAAAGACAGGTTCAGGTTAGCCAGCTCAGTGTTGCCCTGTCTGCTGATCCAGGGTCGCCGGGGTCAGGTGCGCCCCGGCGAAGGACGGCGATTCTAGTCGAGCAGCCGATTACCAGGCAATCGTCTTGCCCTGGTAATCGATGAAGTGATGGCCGCCCTTGCCTGCGTAGGCATTGAGCTGTTCGACAAGCCCGGTGGTGCTGGTCATGACGTCGATGGCGGCATTTTCGCCGCCCATGTCGGTCTTCACCCAACCCGGATGCATCGACAGCACGGTAGGACGGTTCTCGCCCAGCTCGGTGACAAAGGTATTGGTCATCGAATTGAGTGCAGCCTTGCTGGCCTTGTACAGCGCAAGGTTTGCGCCGTCCGGGCAAGTGACGCTGCCCAGCCACGAACTCATGAACGCCAGGACGCCCGTGCCGGGACGGATTTGCTCAACGAAGCGCTCGGCCAGACGAATCGGCGCTACAGCGTTGGTCAGGAACAACTGCCCAAGCTCGGCGGCGGTCGACTTTGCCGCGCTCTGGTGTTGCGCACCGGTAATCCCGGCATTGACGAACAGCACGTCGAACACCTCGCCACGCAGCTTCTGGACCAGCACTTCCAGCGAAGCAGGTTCGTCCAGATCCACCGCTTCGATGCGCACGCCTTCTACCGCTTTGAGGTTTTCGGCGTTCTGCGGATCACGCACCGTGGCGGTGACCTGCCAGCCCTGTTCGGTCAAGCGCTGCACCAGCCCGAGCCCGAGGCCACGCGAAGCACCGATAATGAGGGCGGTTTTCTTGGTAGTGGTCATGAATGATTCCTTGGCAAATTGAGAGACAGACTCCATGGCAGCGCCAGCAGGACCTCTCGAAAGTTTCGACCCCGCAGCGTACTACTGCCTATGCAGTGTTGGAATCTCCATGAGCCGGAAACGTTCAAGGTAGATGTCTGACGCTGAGCATCGGCGCGATAGTCGGGATTATCGTTCCTCACGCTCCAGCGTGGGAATGCCGTTCATGACGCTCTGCGTCAACCATCTGCGCCGCTAGCTCCTCAATGACCCGCCCGCCACGGCTGGCCCAGCGATACCGGCGCATACAGCCGGGTGCGCAGGGCGTCGCGGGAGAGCAGGACGAGGACGATGATGGTGGCGAGGTAAGGCAGCATCGCCAGCAGGTTGGACGGGATGGCCAGGCCGATGCCTTGCGCGACCAGGTGCAGGATGCTGGCGAGGCCGAACAGGTACGCACCGAGCAGTAGACGCCACACGCGCCAGCTGGCGAACACCACCAGCGCCAAGGCTATCCAGCCGCGTCCTGCGCTCATGTTTTCCGCCCACATCGGCGTATAGGCCAGCGACAGGTAAGCCCCGGCCAGCCCAGCCATTGCGCCGCCGAACAGCACGGCCAACGTGCGTACACGCAACACTGGCAAGCCCATGGCGCTGGCCGCATCGGGATTTTCGCCGACCGCCTGGATAATCAGCCCGACGCGGCTTTTCAGCAGCGCCCAGGCGACCAGTGCAAACAGCGCAAAGGACAGGTAGACCAGCAGGTCCTGGGCAAACAGCATGCGGCCGATCAGCGGAATGTCACTCAGCAGCGGGATGGCCACCGGTTCAAAACCACTCAATGGCTTGCCGACCCAGGCGGCACCGACGAAGCTGGAAAGGCCGACGCCGAAGATGGTCAACGCCAGCCCGGTTGCAACCTGATTGGCGTTGAACACCAGCGCCACCAGCGCAAACAGTGCCGACAGCAGCATGCCAGCGAGCATCGCCAGCAGCACGCCCAGCCATAGATTGCCGGTACTCAGGGCGATGATGAAACCGATCACCGCGCCAAACAGCATCATGCCTTCCTGACCCAGGTTGATGACGCCGCTTTTTTCGCAGATCAGTTCGCCCAGCGCCACCAGCAGCAAGGGGGTTCCGCAGCGGACCATGGCATAGAAAATGTTGCTCAGCAGGTCGATATCCATCATGCGGCTCCTGTGACGGCTGTCATCTGGCGCTTGGCCCAGTGCAGTTTCAAACGTGGGCGATAGAGAATCAGCACATCACAGGCCAGCAGGAAGAACAGCATCATCCCCTGAAACAATTGCGTGATTGCCAAGGGCAGGTTCAAGGTCATTTGTGCGCTTTCACCACCCAGGTACAGCAAGGCGATCAGCAGGCTGGAGAACAGAATGCCAATGGGGTTGAGGCGTCCGAGAAAAGCCACGGTGATCGCGGCATAGCCGTAACCCGGCGAGACCTGCGGCACCAGTTGGCCGATCGGTCCGGTCACTTCCGACACGCCCGCCAGACCGGCCAGTGCGCCACTGATCAACAATGCCAGCCATACCAGTCGCTTCTCGCGAAAGCCGACAAAACCGGCAGCACGCTTGTCGAGCCCGAGCACCTTGATCTGAAAACCGACAAAGCTGCGCTGCAGCAATACCCAGACCGCGACCAGTGCCAGCAGGGCGAAGTACACGCCGATGTGCGCGCGGCCATCTTCCATCAGCAGCGGCAGGCGGCTGGCGTCGCCAAAAGTCGCTGACTCCGGGAAATTCATGCCCGCCGGGTCTTTGAGCGGCCCGTGGACGAAGTACAGCAGCAAGTTGAGGGCGATGTAGTTGAGCATGATGCTGGTGAGGATTTCATTGGCGTTGAAGTGCGTGCGCAGCCAGGCGGTCACGCCCGCCCAGGCCGCGCCTGCCAGGGTGCCGGCCAGCAGCACCATGACCAAGGCCCAGCGACTTTCCATCTCAATGATATTCACCGCTACGGCACTGCCTGCCAGCGCGCCGAGCAGCAGCTGGCCTTCCGCGCCGATGTTCCAGATGCGCGCTTGATACGCGACCGCCAGGCCCAGCGCGCAGAGCAGAATCGGCAAGGTTTTGACCATCAATTCCGACACGCCATACCAGTCGCTGACCGGTGCGATCAGCAAGGTGTGCAGCGTCACCCAAGGGTTGAGCCCCAGGCCGATGAACAGCAGCGAGCCGCAGATCAGTGTCAGGACGGCAGCCAGTAAAGGGGAACACCACAACATGGCGCGCGATTGCTGGCCGCGCGGTTCCAGAGAAAGCAGCATGTTTTGCTCCGTTAACCAGGCACGTGGGCTTGGGTTTGAGAATGATCGAACTGTCCCGCCATCCAGCCGCCGATTTGCACGGTGCTGGTCTGTTCAGTGGGGATCAGGTCGGAAAGCTGGCCGCCGCTCAGGGCGGCGAGTCGGTCGCTGATCTGGAACAACTCGTCCAGGTCTTCGGAAATCACCAGAATGGCTGCCCCCGCGTCACGCAAGGCAATCAATGCCCGGTGAATCGCTGCGGCAGCACCGACATCCACGCCCCAGGTCGGGTGCGCAGCAATCAGCAGTTTGGGGTTTTGCAGGATTTCCCGACCGAGAATGAATTTCTGCAGGTTGCCGCCCGAGAGGCTGCGCGCCGCGGCCTGTGCGTCCGGCGTCTTGACCGCAAAGCGACGGATGATTTCGTCGGCCAGTGCGCGAACCTTGCCGCGCTGGATCAAGCCGTTGCTCACCAGTCCTTGCTGGAAAGCGGTCAGCAGAGCGTTGTCGGCCAGGCTGAGTTCAGGCACTGCACCATGCCCCAGACGCTCTGCCGGAACGAACGCCAGCCCACGCTTGCGGCGGGCGTCGGGGCGCAGGTCGCCGACCGGGGTGTCTTTGAAGCGCAGGGTCGTCGCCTGGGCATGAGGCAGTGTCTGTTCGCCACTCAGCAGCGCCAGCAATTCATCCTGACCATTGCCGGCAACGCCCGCGATGCCGACGATTTCGCCGCTGCGTACTTCCAGGCTCAGGTCTTTCAGTGAGCAACCGAACGGGTCCGGGTTGTGCCAGGACAGCTTGTCGACGCGCAGAAAGGCTTCGCTGCCGCTGACTTTGTCGTAGTGCGCGGTCAAGCCTTCGGCATCACCGACCATCAAGCGCGCCAGCTCCAGATCGGAGCATTCAGCCGGGATACAGTGCCCGGATACCTTACCGTTGCGCAGAACGGTTGCGCTGTGACACAAGGCACGAACCTCGCCCAGCTTGTGACTGATAAACAGAATGCTGCAGCCTTCTGCGGCCAGATGCCTGAGGGTCACGAACAGCTCTTCGGCTTCCTGGGGTGTGAGCACAGAGGTGGGCTCGTCGAGGATCAACAGACGAATGTCCTGCATCAGGCAGCGAATGATTTCGACTTTCTGCCGCTCGCCAATCGACAGGCTATGGATCAGGCGCTGAGGCTCCACTGCCATGCCGTAGCGTTGCGAAACCTCGCGAATGCGCGGTTCCAGTTGTTTGGGCGTGCCTGCCGCAGCGCCCATAGCCAAGGCGATGTTTTGCGCGACGCTGAGGGTTTCGAACAGCGAGAAATGCTGGAACACCATGCCGATCCCCAGGCTTCTTGCCTGTGCCGGATTGCGCATGGTCTGCACCTGGCCTTGCCAGATGATCGACCCGGCGTCGGGCTGCGTCACGCCATAGATGATCTTCATCAGCGTGCTTTTGCCGGCACCGTTCTCTCCCAGCAGGGCATGAATCTCGCCGGGCTGAATCGTCAGGTCGACAGCGTCGTTGGCCAGGCAGCCGGGATACCGTTTAGTGATGTGGCGCAGTTGTAGACGCGCAGGTATCGCGTGGTTTGACATGAAAGGCTCGAAGGCAGAAGTGGGTCGCTTGTGGATAAAGCAAAATCCTGGCCAAGGAGTCAGGATTCCTGTCCTGTGCGTTCAATCAAGGTTGAGTAAGGTGTTTTCGACATTCATGGCCGTGCAGTGACAACCTGACGCGATCATTTCGGCACCAGTTCGGGGCGCGCTGGCGGAGCGAGGGGCAAATGTGGCTCTTTGATTTGAGTAAAAAATGTACAGCAGGCGTCAAGCGAGGTGCGTTATGTGGATGCGCGACCCTTGCACCTGTTATCCACAGGTTCTTCCACAGATACTGTGCGCAAGCGCGTCAGCGGAGAATAATACGCCGGTGGTTAGCATCCAAAGGGACTAACGAGCGCTAACAGACTGTTTTTGCACCGTTTATGGATCCATGCCAGGCGATTGCTCAAAAAACGATCATTCGCCTGAAACGCAAGCCCGGCAAGGCCCGCAGTGGAGTGTGCTCAGCTTATCCACAGCCGGATGCACAGTAGATGTGGGCAATTGCTGACGCGTTGCCTACTCTGTTGTGGCCTTGTGCAAAACAATTCTGCCGCGACTCAGATCAGCCAGTTGTCGTTGCAGCGTGTCGGCATGCTCGGGGCCTATCGCGATTGCCATCTGCACGCCAGTGGCAGTGAAGTTTTCACTTTCCAGCAGGCCGTTGACTTCCGCGAGACGCAACTTGACCAGCGCCAGTTCACTGAAGCTGCATTCAAGCTGGAATGACGAACGCTGAATCAGCGGCAGACGCTCGGCCTGCTGCAAACATTTGTTGGCACCACCGCCATAGGCGCGGGCCAGGCCGCCAGTCCCCAGTTGAATGCCGCCGTACCAGCGGATCACCAGCACCACGACCTGATCGAATTCCTGCGCCTCGATGGCTGCCAGGATTGGCCTGCCTGCAGTACCGCCCGGTTCCCCGTCATCGTTGCTGCGATACTGACCACCCAGCTTCCAGGCCCAGCAATTGTGGGTGGCGTTGAGGTCGCTGTGCTGCTCGATAAACGCCTGGGCGTCGGCCGGGCTGGCGATGGGGGCGGCGAGGGTGATGAAGCGGCTCTTGCGGATTTCTTCACGAAACTCGCAAGGGCCGACCAGGGTAAAAGGCATGCGTGTATCCAGCTGACGTCAAGGCGCCGATTCTACAAGGCTGGCGGCGTGAGCCCACAACCTTTGAGGATGATCCGGATAAGATTGTTGCTGGCCTGGTCCATGTCTTGCCGGGTCAGGCGGGAGCGACCGGTGACTCGGCAGATCTGCGAGGCGAAATCAGCGTAGTGCTGGGTGCTTCCCCACAGCAGGAAGATCAGGTGTACAGGGTCGACCGGGTCCATCTTGCCGGCATCGATCCAGGCTTGAAAAACCGCTGCCCGGCCCTGGAACCACAGGCGGTAGTCTTGGCTGAAATACTCGCTCATGCATTCGCCACCGCTGATGATCTCCATGGCGAAGATCCGTGAAGCCTGAGGCTGGCGGCGCGAAAACTCCATCTTGGCGCGAATGTAGCGGGCCAGTGCCTCGGCTGGATCATCTTCGACGCTCAGGTGGTTGAACGTGCTGTCCCACAAATCAATGATGTTGCTCAGTACCGCGACATACAGGCCCAGCTTATTGGTGAAGTAGTAATGCAGGTTGGCTTTGGGCAGCCCGGCTTTCAGCGCGATGGTGTTCATGCTGGTGCCCTTGAAGCCGTGGCGGGCAAATTCATCTTCGGCTGCCTGGATGATTGCTTGTTCGTTCTTCTGACGAATACGGCTTGCGGGCTTGGTGACGTGAGCGCTGTGTGCGGGGACTTCAAGGGTCATGGGCAATTCCGGACAGGTCGTAGGGCGCAACTAATGAACAGATAGCGCACCGGCGATTATCTCGCAAGCACCGGCGCAAGTGCGGCTATGGAAACCTATCGTGGTTGTTCAAGGGGATTGGGTTCCGTCGCTGAATCATTCCGGGTCACGGCGACCTTTCCTTCCGGAATCAGCAGGCACATTACGATGGCTGTGATGCCGCCGCTGGTGATGGCCGAATCGAACAGGTTCTGTACCAGTTTGGGCATCTGATGCAGCAGCGCAGGCTGCGCGGCGATACCCAGACCGACACCCAGTGACGTGGCGATGATCAGCATGCTGCGTCGGTCCAGCGGAGACTGGGCCAGAATGCGCACACCGGCTGCCGCGACGCTGCCGAACATCACCAGCGTTGCGCCGCCGAGTACCGGTTTGGGAATCTGCTGGACGATGGCTCCGATGTGCGGGAACAGCCCGAGCACAAACAGCACCGCGCCGATGTACAGCCCGACATAGCGACTGGCAACGCCGGTCAGCTGGATCACGCCGTTGTTCTGCGCAAAGGTGGTGTTGGGGAATGCACTGAACGTTGCGGCAATCATGCAGCTCACGCCGTCACCCAGCACGCCACCCTTGAGACGCGCCATGTAGCTCGGGCCACTGATCGGCTGGCGGGCGAGCATGCAATTGGCGGTCAGGTCGCCGACCGTTTCGATACTGCTGATCAGATAAATCAGCGCGACCGGCAGGAAAGCGGTCCAGTCAAAGCTGAAACCAAAACGGAACGGCACCGGCACGCTGATCAAGGGCAGGTCGTGGATCGGCTGTGGAATCAGCTTGCCGCTGAACCAGGCGGCGAGACTGCCGACCGCCAGGCCGATGATGATCGCCGACAAGCGCACCCAGGGCGTATTCGAACGATTAAGTACGATGATCACTGCCAGAACGAAGGCGCCCAGCGCCAGGTTCAACGGCGCGCCGAAGTCAGGTGCGTTGAAGCCGCCGCCCAGGTCCGTCACACCTACCTTGATCAGGCTTACACCAATCAGCGTGATGACAATGCCGGTCACCAGCGGCGTGATGACACGTCGCAACTGGCCAATACAGCGACTGAGCACGATTTGCACCAGCGCGCCGAAAAAGCACACGCCGAAGATCATCGCCATGATGTCCTCTGGGCTGCCGCCGCGTTGCTTGACCAGAAAACCCGCGGACAACACCGCGCCCAGGAAAGCGAAGCTGGTGCCTTGCAGGCAGATCATGCCTGCGCCGATACCAAACGGGCGGCGCGCCTGAATGAAAGTACCTGTGCCCGACACCATCAGGGCCATGCTGATCAGATACGGCAGGTATTGAGTCAGGCCGAGCGTCGATCCGATGATCAATGGCGGGGTGATGATCCCGACGAAGCTGGCGAGGACATGCTGGAACGCTGCCAATATGGCCGTTAAAGGTCTTGGGCGATCATTCAGGCCGTAAATCAGGTCATCGTTGTCGAGTGTTTCAGGCTGCATGGCAAGGTCTCGGACGGGGAACTGCCATGTACTGGCGTGTCGTTGTCGGGGATTACTGCAAAAAACTGTCCAGTTGCTCAGGTTATTTTTATTTGAGTCCAACTATTTCAATAAATATCAGCCTGATAGCGTTTTCTAGGCGCTCTGCAACGTTGGCTGACTGGAAGGGTGTCCTGCAGGAGTGTGTCATCGGGTAGCGGCCAGTGTTTCCAGAAAGCTCTCCAGCACCAAATGAGGGCGTCGGCCTTTTCGGGTAACGGTCACCAGGTTGAGGTCGTAGAACTTCGAGTCCGGTTTCAGCGCGCGCAATCGACCTTCCTGCACCCAGGCGTTGGCGTAATGATCTGGCAGGTAGCCAATGTAGCGTCCAGTCAGAATCAGGAACGCGATGCCCTCGCGGTCTGAAGCGCTCGCGGTGCAGGTCAGTGCCTGATAATGCTCCTGAATATCGTTGGGCAGGCGAAAGGTCGGGGCAATGGCTTCCTGCTGTGCGAGGCGTTCATCATCCAGCGTTGAGTTGTCCGCGTAGAAGAGCGGATGTCCCACCGCGCAATAAAGCAGCGAACGCTCACTGTACAACGGGTGATATTCAAGGCCGGGCAGGGCGCTGGCCTGTGGCACGACACCGACATGCAGGCCGCCGTCCAATACACCTCGCTCGACTTCGGCGGGAGCAATCATGCGGATATTGATGTGCACGCCCGGCCCACGCTCTTTCAGGCGTGCCAGTGCATGGGTTATGCGCATGTGGGGAAGGGTGACCAGGTTGTCGGTCAGGCCGATATTCAGCTCGCCGCGCAGGTTCTGATGCAGGCCGTTGACCTCTGTCCTGAAACTTTCCAGAGCGCTGAGCAGTTGCAACGACGATTGATAAACCTCACGTCCTTCGTCGGTCAGTGAAAAACCGGCCCGCCCTCGCTGGCAAAGCCGCAAGCCGAGACGCTGTTCCAGATCGCTCATTTGCTGGCTGATCGCCGACCGGCCAATGCCGAGCACGCTTTCGGCCGCGGAAAAACCGCCTGCCTCAACAACACTTTTGAAAATGCGCAGCAAGCGGATATCAAAATCGCTCACCTGCGACAGTGGATCGGGGCGACGGGCACTCATTGTTTAGTCTTTACCAAACCAAAGATCATGAAAATCGGGTTTTATGAACTTTATCCGCGTGACACCTTGGCTGCAATGACCGTTCGTTTAGCGCCTGCGAGGCTTGCCCCCCCATGAATATGTTCGAAGCGTCTGATGTGCCTGTAGCCAGTCAGTTGAAGCTTGATGCCCACTGGATGCCTTACACGGCGAATCGAAATTTCCAGCGTGACCCGCGCATGGTCGTTGCTGCGCATGGCAGCTATCTGACAGACGGCAAGGGCCGCAAGATCTACGATGGGCTTTCCGGGCTATGGACATGCGGGGCCGGGCACACCCGCAAGGAAATTCAGGAAGCCGTTTCCCGGCAACTGGGCATTCTGGATTACTCGCCGGGCTTTCAGTTCGGACATCCGCTGTCGTTCCAGTTGGCGGAAAAGATTACCGAACTGACGCCGGGCAATCTCAATCACGTCTTTTATACCAACTCCGGTTCCGAATGCGCGGACACGGCAGTGAAGATGGTGCGTGCCTACTGGCGGCTGAAGGGGCAGGCGACCAAGACCAAGATGATCGGGCGCGCGCGTGGCTATCACGGCGTGAACGTGGCGGGCACCAGCCTGGGCGGAGTGAATGGTAACCGCAAGATGTTCGGCCAGTTGATGGATGTCGACCATCTGCCGCACACGCTGCTGGCCAGCAACGCCTATTCGAAGGGGATGCCCGAAGCGGGCGGTATTGCGCTGGCCGACGAGATGCTCAAGCTGATCGAGCTGCACGATGCGTCGAACATCGCGGCGGTAATCGTCGAACCCATGGCGGGCTCTGCCGGCGTGATCGTTCCGCCGCAAGGCTATCTCAAGCGTCTGCGCGAGATTTGTGATCAGCACAATATCCTGCTGATATTCGACGAAGTCATTACCGGCTTCGGCCGTACAGGCTCGATGTTTGGTGCGGACAGTTTCGGTGTCACGCCTGACCTGATGTGTATCGCCAAGCAGATCACCAATGGCGCGATCCCCATGGGTGCAGTGATCGCCAGCAGCGAGATCTATCAGACCTTCATGAATCAGCCAACGCCGGAATACGCCGTCGAATTCCCCCACGGCTACACCTATTCGGCACATCCGGTGGCTTGCGCAGCCGGGCTCGCGGCGCTGGAGTTGTTGCAACGTGAAAACCTGGTACAGCAGGCAGCAGAAATCGCCCCGCATTTTGAAAGCGTGCTGCACGGTATCAAGGGCGCGAAAAACGTGGTGGATATCCGCAACTACGGCCTTGCAGGCGCCATCCAGATCGCACCTCGTGACGGCGATGCAATCGTGCGGCCGTTCGAGGCCGGCATGAAACTGTGGAAAGCCGGGTTCTATGTGCGTTTTGGCGGTGACACCTTGCAGTTTGGCCCGACCTTCAACAGTCAGGCGCAGGACCTGGACCGGTTGTTCGATGCCGTCGGCGAAACGCTGAACCTGATCGACTGACCACGCTGACAGGCTCTCTTCTTATATAGGTACTTTTACACAGGTGCTTTTGTCGCATGGGCCGCGAAGCCATTCGCGCCCGATGCAATTATCCGGAGTTTTCCATGAGCAGCATTCAACACCTGATCCACGGCGAGTTCATTTCTGAAGATGGCCGCACCGCAGATGTGTTCAATCCGTCGACCGGCCAGGTTATCCACACAGTAGCGCTTGCCACTCGGGACACGGTCCAGAAGGCGATCGATTCGGCCAAGGCTGCGTTTCCGGCCTGGCGTAACACACCGCCAGCCAAGCGCGCTCAGGTGATGTTCCGCTTCAAGCAATTGCTGGAGCAGAACGAAGCGCGCATTGCTCAGTTGATCAGTGAAGAGCACGGCAAGACCCTGGAAGATGCGGCGGGCGAGCTGAAGCGCGGTATTGAAAACGTGGAGTACGCCTGCGCTGCGCCTGAAGTGCTCAAGGGTGAATACAGCCGCAACGTCGGGCCGAACATCGATGCGTGGTCTGACTTTCAGCCGCTGGGTATCGTTGCCGGTATCACTCCGTTCAACTTCCCGGCCATGGTGCCGCTGTGGATGTACCCGCTGGCCATTGCGTGTGGCAATTGCTTCATCCTCAAACCCTCCGAACGCGATCCCAGTTCCACGCTGCTGATAGCCGAGCTGCTGCACGAAGCCGGGCTGCCGAAGGGTGTGCTCAATGTGGTTCACGGTGACAAGGTCGCGGTTGATGCGCTGATCGAAGCGCCTGAGGTCAAGGCGCTGAGCTTTGTCGGTTCCACACCGATTGCCGAGTACATCTATAAAGAGAGCGCAGCGCGTGGCAAGCGGGTTCAGGCTCTTGGTGGCGCGAAGAATCATGCGGTACTGATGCCGGATGCCGACCTGGACAACGCAGTGAGTGCCTTGATGGGCGCTGCCTACGGATCCTGCGGTGAGCGTTGCATGGCTATTTCGGTTGCGGTGTGCGTCGGGGATCAGATCGCCGATGCGTTGGTGGCCAAACTGGTTCCGCAAATTCAGGGCCTGAAAATCGGCGCAGGTACGACTTGCGGTCTGGATATGGGGCCACTGGTCACCGGGCAGCATCGCGACAAGGTCGGCGGCTATATAGAGGACGGTGTGCAGTCGGGCGCTACTCTGGTGGTAGACGGTCGCAATCTCCAGGTTGCCGGGCACGAACAGGGCTTCTTCATGGGCGGCTGTCTGTTTGATCGTGTCACGCCGCAAATGCGCATCTATAAAGAAGAGATATTCGGGCCGGTGCTGTGCATTGTGCGTGTGGATAGCCTTGAGCAAGCGATGCAACTGATCAACGACCACGAATACGGCAACGGCACCTGCATCTTTACCCGTGATGGCGAAGCTGCGCGGTTGTTCTGCGATGAGATTGAAGTGGGAATGGTCGGGGTCAACGTTCCGCTGCCGGTACCGGTTGCCTATCACAGCTTTGGTGGCTGGAAGCGTTCCCTGTTCGGCGACTTGCATGCGTACGGTCCCGATGGTGTGCGCTTCTACACACGTCGCAAGGCAATTACCCAGCGCTGGCCCCAACGTGCGAGCCATGAAGCGTCGCAATTCGCATTTCCCAGCTTGTAAATTCCCGTAGCGGGAGATCGTCTTTAAAGAGGATCTCCCGTGTTTGTTGGGGCACAGCAGTTGAATTGCAGATTTTTGAAATTAACGGTTGACGCCCTCTGTGATCTGTCTATAATTCGCCCCACTTCCGGCGCAGA
>NZ_JAWHPK010000024.1:0-66114 GCF_032587795.1 Pseudomonas syringae group sp. 247E2
GAAACGGGCAATTTCGCCCGCTGTATGCAGAAGTACATTCCAAGATGCATGCCGAGAAGATTTTTATCTAATAAAAACAGATAGATAAAGATTTTCTACGAAGTGATTGGTCAATATTTAATCAAGAAACCGCTAAAAAGCGCGCAAGCTTCTGCGCATACGTGCGAATTCTTTCATGTGTGTTGCGGCGCTTTGAATATAAAGCGCTGCCTGTGTCACCCGGACTTTGGATGCGCAAAAGTCTGCGCATCCGATACGTTGCATGACGGCGATAGCGGAGTGTTTATTGAGGGGCAGGTTTAGCTAAGGTGAGCAGGGCCCCGTTGAGGGCGGTGTCGTGATGAGCTGTTCAAGTTTGATCTCGACCAGCCTGGCATTGTCTCGTTCGATCGTCTTGGTTTTGATCGGCTCGTTTGCGAACCCTCGCTGATGGTAGAAATCGATGGCAGGGGCATTGCTCTCCAGCACCCAGACGACAACTCTGGTGCGGCCAGCGGATTGAAAGAGAGGCATCACATGGTCGAACAGCTCTCGCCCAATACCCTGGCGTGTGTGCATTGGGCTGACATAGATGGCCTGTATTTCCGCGACGCAGCGGTCTTCGGGATGTTCCCTGTCAGCCCCCGTTGCCATCCAGCCCAAAACCCGATCTAACCTGTCGACTTTGACGTACAGGTCCGATTCGCCTGAAGCGATCTCCTTGGTCCAATGGGACAGCCTCGCCTCAAGCGTTATCCGATTGATATAGGCAGAGGGAATGATGCCCTCATAGGCACTTCTCCATGACTCCAGATGAATCGTCGCTATCTGCAGCGAGTCCTTGGGAAGGGCAAGGCGGATGCTCATATCAATGCTCCTGCTCGGTGCTTGGTATCGGCTGGGGTCTAAAACGTCGATGGTTCAATGGGCGGGTTGCATGGCCAGCTTCGCCTGTATAATAACGCCGAAATCAATCAGATAGCCCTTGCCATTCCTCACGCCATAGTTCTTGTCTTATGGCAAACAGGCACATTGGGCGTTGCCAATTGTGAGCGTTGCGTAATCAATGTCTCGCCTCGCCCTTACGCGGCAAGCGACTGCACATTTAGCAGGAGCTTGCGGGCAGTGAGTAACCGACAATAAAGATATGTTGGTGTTGGTACAATCGCGTGCTTAACATCCGATGCCTACTTGAATTTGCGCATCCCCATTCAGTCTGGTGAAACTTCCAACAGGACTTCAGTGTTGAAAAAAATCAGATTACTGCAGGCAACACACATTTTGATCCTGGCTTTATTGACCGGCAGCGCAGAGGCAGCAAGCGATAGGCCTGCAGAAAAAACGTCTTTCTATTTTGGCCGGTACACGCTGCAGGTGCCTACCGACGGGGCAGACATCTGGTCCGCCTATAAGGTGGTCGGTCAAGAGATCGAGCACATCAGTCATGATGGGAAACGGGACCTGGAGACCCGTCTTCCAAGTGTCATCAGTAAAATAAAAAATTTGCATAAGGTTGGGTACCCTGCCTACGAGCAGACTGTGCCATTGGACGGCGGTGGGGCCGTCGTTGTGTCCAGGTCCACGTCTTACGACTTTGATATTTACTACATGACGGCAAACAATACCTTGTACCGGCAGGTTGTGGAGGGGATCCCGCTGAACGCCCTGAACCAGGTCATCGCTCTCGCCAAAGAGTTGAATACGTTAATCCATGATCGTAATCCTACTGAGCGCCCACCCAGCAACACCTTTGCGCTTGAAGCGGGGTATATGAACCTGCCCGTCGATACATTTGAAGAGCAGGTATCTATTGGTCTGCCAGTGTCATCCGTGCCGGGCATTCATCTGACCTTCGATACGCAGCGGATCGGTCAACCGGAGCCCGGCTTGATCGCGCGTTATGAACAGCGCACGTCAGGAGGAATAGCCAGCGTGCTAAGCAACGTGCTATCCAGTACAAGCGTGTTGAGAAAGTCGAAGCGGACGGTTGCAGGGCTGCCGTTTGAGGAACTGTTGTTGAAGACAAGGGCTTACGGCAGAACCCTTTACGCTTTCCGGCTTGAGTATCCCGGCACGCCTGAATCAAGTATGGAACCTTATACAGTCCTGGAACTGAGCACCCTCGATAAAGGGGTCGGGTTTAAGAGTGACCAAGAGGCATTGCGCTTCTGGGATGAGATGGTTGGAAGTATGAAACGGATATGAATGAGATGACGCGTGAATAGCAGCACTTCAGCGCAAGAGACTCGACTTTCAGGTACTGAAAGCTTAACGGAATGACATCGGACCTTAGGCGCTAGCCTGGTTTCCCACTCACACCCTGTATCCATTCCCCCCTCACCCCCATCCCACAAATAAAGCACGATACCCGCCCATCGCTCATATCAAGGAATGATCCATGTCGCTGGCTATCGTCCATAGTCGTGCCCAGGTCGGGGTGGAAGCCCCGGCGGTTACTGTTGAAGCGCATCTGGCCAACGGCCTGCCGGCCCTGACGCTAGTGGGGCTGCCGGAGGGGGCGGTCAAGGAGAGCAAGGACCGGGTGCGCAGTGCCATTCTCAACTCCGGGCTGGATTTTCCGGCGCGGCGGATCACGCTCAACCTTGCGCCGGCTGATTTGCCCAAGGATGGCGGGCGGTTCGATCTGGCGATTGCGCTGGGTTTGCTGGCTGCCAGCGGGCAGGTGCCGCTGGTTGCGTTGCAGGATGTTGAATGCCTCGGCGAGCTGGCGCTGTCGGGGGCGATTCGGCCGATTCAGGGGGTGCTGCCTGCTGCGCTGGCGGCACGTGCGGCGGAGCGGACGCTGATCATTCCTGCGGTGAACGCTGAGGAAGCGTGTCTGGCGTCGGGGCTGCGGGTGATTGCGGTGAGTCACTTGCTGGAGCTGGTCGCGCATTTCAACGGGCGCACGGTGATTGCGCCGTATCAGTCCAGCGGCCTGCTGCATCAGCCCAAGCCGTACCCGGACCTTAGCGAAGTGCAGGGCCAGACCGCCGCGAAGCGTGCGTTGGTGATTGCCGCTGCGGGTGCGCACAACCTGCTGTTCAGTGGGCCACCCGGCACCGGCAAGACGCTGCTCGCCAGCCGCCTGCCGGGTTTGTTGCCACCGCTGGACGAGCACGAAGCGCTGGAGGTGGCGGCGATTCAGTCGGTCGCCAGTCAGGTGCCGCTGACCAGCTGGCCGCAGCGGCCGTTTCGGCAGCCACATCACTCGGCGTCCGGGCCTGCATTGGTGGGCGGTGGCAGTCGTCCGCAACCTGGCGAGATCACGTTGGCGCATCACGGCGTTTTATTTCTTGATGAACTGCCGGAGTTCGATCGCCGCGTGCTGGAGGTTTTACGCGAACCACTGGAGTCCGGGCATATCGTGATTTCCCGTGCGCGGGATCGCGTGCGCTTTCCGGCGCGGTTCCAACTGGTGGCAGCGATGAACCCGTGTCCCTGTGGATATCTTGGTGAGCCGACCGGGCGCTGCCGTTGCTCCACCGAGCAGGTGCAGCGATATCGCAACAAGCTGTCCGGCCCGCTGCTGGACCGGATCGATCTGCACCTGACCGTTGCCCGCGAAGCCACAGCCCTCAACCCCGACCCGACCACCAGTGAGAACACTGCAAGCGCGGCAGCGGTGGTTGCGCAGGCCAGAGAACGGCAGCAACGTCGTCAGGGCTGTGCCAATGCGTTTCTCGACCTGCCGGGGCTGCGCGAGCACTGCGCGCTGTCCAGTGTCGATGAACGCTGGCTGGAGACGGCCTGCGAGCGTCTGACCCTCTCATTACGTTCGGCGCATCGACTGCTGAAAGTGGCACGGACGTTGGCGGATCTGGAGCAAGTGGACGCGATCAGCCGCAGTCATCTGGCCGAGGCGTTGCAATATCGGCCTTCGAATAATTGACTCGGCAGAATGTAAGTCCACCATGGATAAACAACAGGGGCGCACTCGCTTCTGTGTGGGTCAACCCGACGCGCTCATCACCATTTTTTTATACGCGGTAGCCAATAACTCGACCCATGAATTTTTCTTGTAGATGACGTCATCAATACAACTGACCTCTGTGATCTCCATAGCGGTACCGCACAGAAAGGCACCGTCAAACTGGTTCAGCTCCAAGCTTGAAATATCCCGCTGCACAACTTGCAAGTTCAGTAACTGAGACAGCTCGTCGATGACAACCTGGCGCGTTATTCCCGCCAATGCCATGTCAGTGGTCGGCGTGATGAGTAGGTTTTCTTTCACAAAAAAGACGTTCGAGCCGCTGGACTCACAGACCGTGTCCATCGTAGAAAGAAACAGCACGTCGTCGAAACACTCGCCCTTGTCACGAAAACTCAAAAAACTGAGCGCATAGGTAGATGAGGTTTTTGCTTGGTAGGGATGACAAGCAGCAGGGGCTCGACGCCAATTGGCTATCGTCAGCCGGTAAGGTGTGGTCGCGGATTTGGGGGCGAATGGAAGGACAAATATTACCACTTTGCTGCGACAGTTTCGGCCCATAAAACTGACGTCGACATCGTCATAGAACACGACGATTTTAATGTAAGCGTCTATAAGTTCATTTCGCCTCAGTAGTTCATGACAGGCTTCCGCCAGCATGGCGTTGCTGTAATTAACTTCGTGTTTGAATACCTGCGCTGACCGTTGCAGACGTTGCAAGTGCTCCTCGCATTTGAAAATGCTTGAGCCGTAACTGCGCATACCCTCGTAAACTGATGACGCATAAGAAAGCGAGTGAGTGACGGGTGAAAAAGATACTTTGTCTATCTCGAGGTACTGGCCGTCCAGCCACGCGATTGTCGTCGTCATGATCCGTTCTCGGGTTAATTATTGAGGTGTTATGACAGTGCAGAGGAATCAGCGGCTGACGACTTCACGTGCAGTCAATGCGTTGTAGAACTCGCCCTTGATCAAACCTTCGCCTTCGTAGCTATTAGGGCGACCCCCTTGAAGCTGGAGTTCCTTGATGATGGACTCGTAATCATCCACCGGGATAATCCTGAAATCCATGCTCACACGCGTTACATTCTCCGAGTTCTCTGCCGTCCCGTGCAGTACACGTGGATCAAACATCAGGCACTGGCCGTAGCGAAGGTTGGTCGGCATGGCATCCATCCTGAGGTCCGATATGAACTGCGGACGTTGCTTTGCATAATCAAAGAAATCGATTCGACTGTCCTTATATTCGTCGTAGCTATAACTCTGCTCATGGGCGAACGTTTTTAGAGCGCGCAGACTGGCACGCTTCGAGCAAACGCTGAGTGCTGCGGTATTTTTAACGTCGCAGAACGGTAACCATATATTGATTTGCTGGAAATAGTCGCCCAGTAAGGTATCCGAGTGGTGAGTAAACAACTCGCCGTCCGGTAGTCTGTAACGGTCATCCAGTGTCGTGGGAATGTGGTAGCGCACCAGCGGGTTATGTTCGAACACAAAGTCGAAACCCAGACGCTGACTGAGCCCATTCACAAACGTGTAGTATTCATTGATCATTGGCTCACCCAGCGTTTGTAACGGGTCATACCAGTGGCCAGACTCTTTTCGGTGGCGTTGGATTTCTTCGTGTTCGAGGCATTCGTGAATCTTGTCCAGCGGGAAGTTAGCCCTGAGCTTATAGCGGCCGACGAGCGTTTTTTGAAGTGTACCAGCCAAATCGAAGGTCGATGTCGAGTAGTCCATAATCGAGATACCATTCTCTATTATGTGCTGGCTATCAAGTTGCCGATTGAGATCAAAGAAAGACACGAAAATTCCTTATTAACCGTATGCTCTGACTGAAAATGCATGCATTTGTTTTTGCCGATTCGTTCTGACAGGAATCAGCCAGTTGTCCAGGTCGACTACCCGGTTGGCACCCATTCGTTTTTTCATATCGATGGCGCCGCGGCCAAGACAGCTTGTCTTGAATCCAAGCTCATCAGCCACTTTATAAAGTTGATAGTAATCGCTGACGTACAAGTTGAGCCCGGGGGGTACCTGGCTGCGGTCTTGACCTTGCACCAGCTGAGAGAAAACGCCCTGTTGCTGATCAGCGTAGCTTAGGGAACCGTAGACAGCGACATTATTCAATTTTTCATAATTCATTTTTATATAGTATTTTGGACCTTCAGTTGAGCGTGCCAGTGCCTGCAGTGTTTCAAGAGCGTACAGGTTCCTCACGTGCTGGTATTTGTCCACGTTTAACGACTGCAGTGTTGAAAACGCTTCCAATACTTGATTGTTTTCAACCAGTTCGTCCAAGCGATAGAGTCGCGTATGGCACAGTTCTTCAGTCCTTCGGGTAAGACGTACCATCTCCTTGTATGCTTTTCTGCCCATGGCAGTCAGCAAACAAGCGTCAAGTTCTCCGTCAACATGCAGATAGGCAACCTGCATGAAGGGAACCACTATTATGTCTGTTTCATATTGCTGGCGCAGCGAGTGATCGGTTTTCTTCAGGGAGGGAACCAACAGCCAGTCGGCTGTATGTGCCTGACGTATCAATTGCTTCAGGAACGGTGGGTCCGGCTGCGCAGTAACAGGCATATAAAAGAAGCCGGGTGCGACATAGGCCTGCTCTTCATGCAGGATACCGTCTTGCTCCGCAAGCCCTTTGAGCATTGACTCCCAGTGGGCAATACCGCTCAAGGGCAGCTGTGGGTTAGAGACGCCATAACTGATGCAAAACGCCTCCCGCTGCGCAGGCAACTCCATACTTACGATCCTTGTATAACAATGTGTGAGAATAGGCTTATATCGTTTTTTCAACCAATCGCTTTTCAGAGTTGAAGGTAAAGTTTCTGTTTCCCAGCGCAGAAAGCTCAGCGTTATGAGTAATGATGAAAAACAAGGTTTTTGGCAGGGCTGCCATCAACTTCCTGATGAGCTGAAGTTCTTCGACGCTGTCCAGCTCGGAGGTGGCCTCGTCGAGGATGGCGATGGACGGTGCATTGATGGTCAAATCAAGCAGCGCAAGTCGTTGAAGCTCTGACTTGCTCAGGTTAACGTCACCACTCCAGGCAACCTCTTGATTGAAGCCCTCCGGCAGGCGCTCGATAATGCTCGAGAGGCCCAGATAAGAGGCCTGCTGATAAAGTTCTTCCTGAGACGTGCTATTGAAATGTTCAAACAGCGGTCCCGGCTTGAATATCGGGCTGGAGGTCAATAACTGAACGTCTTCGGCATGTGGCCGTGTCAGATACCCGATAGTGCCACCCAGCGTCGATACCTGACCTTGACTTGGCAGCAGGCTGCCCACTACCAGACTGGCGAAGGTTGATTTACCGACACCGCTTGCCCCCATGATCACCACGACATCATTCTCGTGAAACGCATGGTCGAAATCTTCTAGCACCGTTATTCCGCTGTGAGGGTTAACGAATGTGACGTTTGAAAACGATACCAATGGCGCACCATTTTGAACGTATTGGCATCTCGGCGCTGCCGTTGGCAAGAGGCCAGCCACGACCAGGCGATCGGCACTGTCGAGGACTTGTCGCAACTCCACCACGCACCTTCCCAAGCGCGCGAAAATCGCAATCAGGCTGTATGAAAGACTCACAGCCAGAACGTTCGCCATCGTGGCTACGCCGATGGCGTGAAAGTAAAGGGTTGATGCCACGATGCCGGAAAGAAAGAAAACACCCATCAAATCCAGTTTGTAGCTATACCAACGACGCATCGCAGCATTATCCAGAGAAGCAAACGCTCGAGCGGCCAGGTTGCCGCTCAACCAGTTCAGGATGCTGGAGTTTCTGGCCATGCTTTCAAATCGACCGCCGTCCCAACTCAGTGCTTGAATGCGTGTGAACAATAGGGCGGTGGTGTCGATTTCCCGAGTGTTGGATTTTTTTAGCAACTCGCCGGAGCGTCGTGCTCCCCGCCAATAACACAGGCTGATGAAAACAAACGGAAACAGTACGTAAATGTTATTCAGCACAACATACCCTGCCGTGACCGACAGCAAGGTTGCCGCGCCGATGGTTTCCAGCAACAGAACGGGCAATACTTCATCGACGCGCCGCTGATCCCATGTCAGCTTGTTTTGGCTGTCGTGATTGATTTTCTGGGTCAGACGCTCATCAAGGCCCGGGTTCATTAAATAAGAAAGGTATCGATTGCAGTGTGCAGACGCCGCCTCAATACATTTCTTCGCCGTGACCAACGCCCCGGAAATCGACAGCAAAGCACTCACTAGCAAAACGCCGGCCAGCCCGAGCAAAGATGCATTCAGATGCGTACCCAGATAACCGCTAGCGATCAGGTAGTCGCCTGCAATAGTGAGCACTTCTTTGAGTGCCATCAGGGTGAATGCGACCAACGTGATGGCGCCCGTGCCGAACGCTATCAGGCTGCTGGTGATTGATCTGGAAACCCGCTCAGGCTGTTCTGTCGAATCATTTTTACTGTGTACTGCCTTTGGCGGCGAGGACGCAGAGAAAGAGCTTGCCACCGGTGAAGCGAGAGGTCGCGAAGAAGCGCAAGCGTGGTGAGTTTTTATGTCGATAATCCTACCGCCAGAAACAGTCCAGATTTCTTCGGCAGTGTCTCTTTCCTCCGGCTTATCCGTGACGAACATTACGTTTGTATCACGCCATGGGCCGTCCAGCAGTGTTCTCAACAATCCCGCAGCCAGCGCGTCATCCAGCCCTGAGGTCGGTTGGTCGATGTAGATCCAGTCTGTGCGTGCCACTAGGGCGCGGACCAGTTCTATTCGTTTTCCCTGGCCTCTGGAAACGTCCCATTGCTTGATTGCGCCGCAATCCCGCTCTCTGATGTAGTCGAGATAAAAGTCCCCGGGCAGGCGTGCGAGCGCAATCGCCTCCTGTACCTCTTCGTCTGAAAATTCACGCCGATAGATACTCAGATTTTCGCCAAGACCGCCAGCGAATATCCACGGTTCGTCCGGAATGAAAATCGCCTGATCGTCAGCCCCGGGAAAGCGTTGCGCACAGTTTCTCAGCATAGATGTCTTGCCACTGCCTGCGGCGCCGACAATGGCAATATGCTTTGCCTTCGTGGAGGGCGGTATTGATGTTGCGCAAGGGGGGTTAACGGGCCCAGGGGCGTCAAGGTATTGCTCGATATGACGGTGGCCTACAAAGCCTTGGGAAATACTTTGCACAATGTCTGGAATATTATTGGCGACTGACTTCAGTCCCCCAATCAACGCGATGGCGGCCAGCACCCCTGGTGTATCGACTTGGCCCAGATAGATTAGTTGTAGCAGCGCCGAGCTTAAAAGTGCGGTAATCGGCGTCATGGTCGAGATCAGACTAATGGCCGCGACCAGGCGAGCAGCTTTTTTCAAGGAGCCCTCTTCGAGGTTTCGTTTGGCGGCGTAGTCACGGATCAGTTCGGCATTCCAGTTCTTCAGCCAGGCTTGACGCCGATTTTTCGTTGCGAATACCCCCACCTCTATGCGCTGAGTCGCACTCAACGATAACTGTTCATAGGTTGCGCCCAGTCGTTGAGCAACCCAGAACACGATCATTGAACTGCCAGCGATGACCGCAAGGGCAGCCACCCCGCTAGCGCCCAGAGCAAGAAAGAAAAAAGCGGAGGTGAAAAGCACCGTTGCCAGCGCAAGCGCTATCGTAATCAATCCTGACCATGAGGATTCGACACGCGCGGCCTCTCGGTCGAGCAACGTTGTCAGGCTGAGCGCAAAGATGCCGTTTTGCGCAACAGTCCTTTTGATTAATACCCTTTGTTCCACATAGGAGCGACTGCCTACGCCGACTAGCTCAGCCAGAAAGAAAGTGTGGTTGAGCGCCAGCCAGGCACAGTAAATCAGCAGAAGACAGGTGGTGCCTTGGGTAATATTCGAGAGCACGGACGAGTCAGCCCGCATCAGTTGGATCAGCAATGATTTCAAGGTGACTGCGGCACCAAAAGCCGCCGCAGTATGCACCCCGATTGCAACCAGCGCTAACATGACATCCCGTTTGAGGGCTGCAAAAATCTCGATATGAAGCCGTCTGTTTCCGGCTCTACTTGCATCATCGATCGCGGCCTTGCACCAGCGTTGCCAGCGGTAGGCGTGGACCAAATGCGCTCCTCGAGCTCCTTCAGGCGTACGGAAGCAAAGGACGGTTTTCAAGACTTCTGCAATCTTCATAGGAATCAGTTATATACCGGCACAGATTGAAGATCCGTGACGGTCTCACGTCCCAGTGAGTCTTGACAGGCAATATCGGCAAATCGATCGCAAAGCAGTGTGATCATCTCCCAGCCTTCACTTAACGCTACGCGTAAATCCTCGACTTCTCTTGGCGACGCGTCGTTCAGCAGCGCTATGCCCATACTGACGTGATGACCATCGTCTTCGCCATGTTCCTGAAAGTGCGGCATGCCAGCGAATACCCGAGCGGCTTCGCTGTGGAAAATTTCACCGCTGCCTTCCAGTACGACGTGCATCAAGAGCGTCTTGACCATATCGCTTTTATAAAGCATCTGGTGCCTGAACCATTCCATAGTGGAATGAAAGGCTGCATCCGAAACCGGGGAAGGGTTGGTGTTGCGCTGAAGACGCAGGTTATTGTTATGACCCAGCTCTTCTATCAAGTGCTCAAGAGCAATTTTTTTGTGAGCCTGATCAAGCGTCATCGCCACTCGGATATGCAGCAAATCCTGAAACATATCTGACCAGGTCTGCAGGCAGTCGAGGAGTTTTTCGCGCACTTGCGGTTGATCAATGGATGGCGAATTGATGAGCGACAACAGCCGACTATTCTTGAAGCTATCCAGGTAAGCCTGATTGTCTCGTAACAGCACATCGGCAGGCTTCGCGGTATCGGATTCCTGTGATTTGAAGACGACGCTCGGTCGCGACGTGTCTTCGTACAGGGCCTTGCCATTGAACTGAATGGAAAGTGCCCAAAAACCATTTTGGGTGCCTTTGAAGCCATGCAGGGCATGAGGTGGCACTAAAACCATGTCACCCGCTTCTATCGCACGCTCGGTCGCCCCCAACGTTTCCCCCGAACCATCACAAATCAGTATCAGGCTTGCTTCGGGATGCTGATGAACCGACAGTTCCTGATCCTTTTCGAGCCGGACCCAACTGATAGCAAGCTCACTGTTGGACGGGATGAATTCAGCCAGCGCAGGGTGCTGGGAGAATATCTTCACAACGCCTAAATCGTGCAAGGCGCCATCAACCATTACGCTGTTGAGGGTCTCGATATCGTTACGAGAGATGACTTCCATATCTGCTATTCCTTTGCGTAATAAACTTAGTTGGCGGAACTCAGTGTGTTGAGACGTTCGATGGCGGCATAGAACTTTTCCCGGTCATGACTAGCGATGACCACCATGCCGACCTTGTCATCATTGGTGTGCGATCTGTTCAATGGCGGATTGGCTTCGCCCATGATCAACCTGATGATATCCACTTCCTGTAAAACATCATTAAGAAGTGCAGTGTCCAGCGGCTCATAAAAAAGATGAGAGCCCGCGAACATGTAACGGGCCGGCTGTTCGAAACTGTTTTTATCCACCGCACAGCTATGGAACTGCAAAGTCTCCCTGAACAGGTCAACGCCTGTAGTCAGTTCAACCAGCAAGCCAATATAATCGCCGCCGACCCGGTTATTGACCTCTATGAGATGAAACTGTCCATCCGCGATGGTCACCTCAATATGGCAGGGGCCGTGTGTATGATTGAGGGCAGTCAACAACCGCTCGCAATAGCCGGCTAACTGCTCGAACACCGCGGCCTCCAGATTATCTGGCGAGATGATGTGCTGCTCTTCCGCCAGGGAGGTCTCGTACAGTCGCTTGTTGGTGACGGCAAGAACACGATGTTGTGAGTCGATGGTCAACGTTTCGACACTGACCTCTCGACCGTTCAGAAACTCCTCCGCCAACATAACGAAATTTTCCTGAGAAAACCCCTCCAGCGTGCTCTGCAAAGACGTGGCATCTTTGATGATGAATACGTTTTCGCTCCCGGAGCCTGTGGGGTCTTTCAGGACAATCGGGCCATTGCGGTAATTGAAAAAATGCTCAACGTCAGCGCGTGTTCTGCAGATTGCGCTATGGACCGCAAACTCTGTATTTTCCAGCCTGGTGCGCATCAGCGCCTTGTTTATGCAGACTTCGCATGCGTCAAAGTCCATGCCGGGAATAGCATAATGCTGGCTCGCTCGTGCCGCTGCCAGCAGTCCGTCTTCGGTGAACGAAAAAATGAAATCGACTGTCTGCTTTTTAAGGATTTCATCGATTTTGCCGAGTACGGTGGCTTCGGAGAAATCGCTGACAAGATGAATTTTGTCTGTGAGTGCGGTGAGGTTAGGACCTACCGAGTCCGGCAATTGCAGCACGGTAAAGTCAAAACCCAAGCCATCATAATGCATAAAAGTTTCATCATGGCCACCGATCATTACGACAGTCTTCATACACTACCTTTCATGGTCGAACCGACCAATAAATTAACGCATAGGGAATAACGCATTGGGCCTCTGCCGTGGTTTATACGCGGCGGTATTGATATTTTTTCAATACCGGTTGCCGTACGTTTCTGCGACAGAAACGTAGCGTGCACGACCGTACAAATAGCAGAACGCTATGCGGTAGAGAGTTTGTATAGTGAGTAAATTTCAGTCAGTCGAAAATTAATCCGCCCCGGTGGCGGAATGATAATAATCGTTGAAAGAGAGACGCACAGAGCCCGACAGTATAAGAGATACTTTCGAGGGCCACTTGAATTGAGGGGAGTGCAAATGAGAACGCAGGGTATAAAGCATGCTATTCCTTTAGATATTTATAATTATTTGCGCTTTCCATACGCGCCATCTATGATTTCATTGTTTAGTTTGAATGTCAACGCTGTCTGCCAACTGAATGGGCTATCCCTCGGCAAGTATAGAAATGGGCTAATGACAATCGATGCGCCGGGCCTGCGATCCTCGGCGGGCCTTTTACACCCGTCAGAAGTGTAATCAGAATCAACCGCGAGATCAGTCATCTGGCCGAGGCGTTGCAGTATCGGCCCTCAACTAATTGACCGCCCAAACGCAAAAACTCGCCGTCAACGATCAAGTCGACGGCGAGTTTTGGGACAGCTAAAGAAGCTTACATGCTGCTATAGAACGGGAAGATCCCCATCAGCAGCGCGGCAACCAGGATGCACATGCACACCAGAATCGCCCATTTCAGGGTGAAGCGCTGATGGTCGCCGAACTCGATACCGGCCAGGGCAACCAGCAGGTAGGTCGATGGCACAAGAGGACTGAGCAAGTGGACCGGCTGACCGACGATGGAGGCGCGGGCCATTTCAACCGGGCTGATGCCGTAGTGGGCAGCGGCTTCGGAGAGCACTGGCAGTACGCCGTAGTAGAACGCGTCGTTGGACATGAAGAAGGTGAACGGCATGCTCACCAGCGCGGTGATCACGGCGAGGTACGGGCCGAGCGCATCCGGGATCACTGCCAGCAGGCTTTTCGACATGGCGTCGACCATACCGGTGCCAGACAGAATGCCGGTAAAGATACCTGCGGCGAAGATCAGGCCGACCACTGCCAGAACACTACCTGCGTGGGCTGATACGCGGTCCTTCTGGTCCTGCAGGTTCGGGTAGTTGATGATCATCGCGATACTGAACGCGATCATGAAAAGTACCGGCAGCGGCAGCAGGCCCATGATCAGGGCAACCATCAGTGCGAAGGTCAGCGCGCCGTTGAACCAGATCAGCTTTGGACGACGTGCATCCGGGAATTGCGAGACGCTGATTTCGCTGTGATCGACTTCATCACCCTTAAGGTGCAGTTCACCCAGACGAGCGCGTTCGCGTTTGCCGTAGAAGTAGGCAATTGCCAGGATCGCAACCACGCCAGCCAGCATTGCCGGGATCATCGGTACGAAAATGTCGGATGCATCGACATGCAGGGCACTGGCCGCACGAGCGGTCGGGCCACCCCACGGGGTCATGTTCATCACGCCACCCGCCAGAATGATCAGGCCGGCCATGATGCGCGGGCTCATGCCGACGCGGCTGTACAGCGGCAGCATGGCGGCGACGCAGATCATGTAGGTGGTCGCGCCGTCACCGTCGAGGGACACCACCAGCGCCAGCACGGCGGTGCCGACCGAAATGCGCATCGGGTCGCCCTTGACCATTTTCAGGATCTTGCGCACGGCCGGGTCGAACAGGCCGGAGTCGATCATCAGCGCAAAATAAAGGATGGCGAACATCAGCATCACGCCGGTCGGCGCCAGCTTGGTGATACCTGCCAGCATCATCGGGCCGATCTGGGCCGCGAAGCCACCGAACAGGGCGAAGATGATTGGAACCAGAATCAGGGCGATCAGCGCAGTCAGGCGCTTGCTCATGATCAGGTACATGAACGCAATAACCATGGCAAAGCCAAGGAAAGTCAGCATGGGAATACTCCAGACGTAATACGGCTACAGAACGTGAAATGAACGAGTCAGCTCAGCAGATCGGTACGTGGAGTGGAGGCGCAAGGAGGGTGTGGAACGAGAAGTCAGCAAGCATCGGAATCACCATTATTGTTGTTAATTGGGCCTGAAACACGTTGGAATCCGTTCCTGGCTAGCCGGTCTTTTTGCCGGAAGTGAGGCGATGCTAATTGGCCAAGCTTTCACCGACCTTTCAATCAGCTATTGTGGAAATTTTATTGTCACACGGATTATGGGCATGAAGGAGAAGCATGGATGAGCGAGATACACTCGGGTGGCTGCCATTGCGGCGGGCTGCGTTACCTGTTCGATGCGCCGTTGCGGGACATCGCTCACTGTCATTGCTCCATCTGTCGACGCACCTCGGGTGCAACGGTTGTAACCTGGATAAGTGTGCCGCTGGCTTCGTTCACGTGGCTGACAGGCAGCCCCTGTGCGTATGACTCCTCACCCAGCTGCGTACGCTATTTCTGCGGCAAGTGCGGCGCTCACCTGGCGTTGTTCACGCGCAACAGCCCGGACGAGATCGACGTCACCATTGCGACACTTGACCAACCGGAGCTGGCAACGCCCGCACGACACATCTGGATAGAGAACCGGCTTCCCTGGCTACGCCTGGATGAGCACCTGCCAGGGGTAGAGGGCGAGCCTTTCTGAGGTTTGAGGAGATAAATAGTGCCTGAGCCAGAGCCTTAGGCACTGTTCGCACATTGCATCAGCGCATTACTTGCTGAACTGCGAAGCCAGTTCGCGCAGAAGTACCTCGGCCTCCAGCACTTTTTTCACTGACTCGTTGGCTTTTTCGCGGGACAGGCCCAAGCGTTCGAACAACTCGTCAGGAATCTCTTGCTCTGGCCCGGCACCGATGCCGTTCACCCGCAACAGACGTACGGCCAGATAAACCAGGTTGGCGTAGACGTGATGTTCGCCCTTGTAGTGGGGGTCGTGCTGGAAGCGCAGCGCGATGGCGAGTTCATCCGGCATGTCCCAATAGCGCATCAGCCAGGCCCCGATCTGCTCGCGGCTGATACCCAGCAGGTGCTGCTCAATAAAGCTATGGTGCAGATGCGGGTTAACCTCCAGCTGGCGGCAAATCAGGGTGAAGTGTGGCGGAAACACATGGGCCAGCAGCAGGTAGCCGAAGTTGTGCAGCAAACCGGCGAGGTAGCTCAGGCCAGCTTCCGGGCGACTGGCGCGGGGAATGGCGCGGGTCAGACCTTCGATGACGGCAGCTGTATAGATGGATTGCTGCCAATACGGCGTAGTCTGTTGCGGCTGGTCCTTGGGCAGACTCAGGGTTTTGCCCAGAGCGAGGCCCAGTGCAAGGTTGATCACCAGATCAAAGCCCAGCACGCGGACGATTGCATCTTCTACCGAGCGGATCTTGCCGGTCGACGCGTAATAGGGCGATGCCGCCCAGCTCACGACCTGTGCCGCCAGCGCAGGGTCGGTTTCGACTACGCCGGTGATGTCATCGATGGTCGCATCGGGGTCGACCCGCAGCTTGATGATTTTCTGTGCAGTTCCGGCCAGTGGTGGTATTTCCAGGGTCGCTTCCAGACGCTGCTGGATGCGACGCGCCGTGAAAACATGCATGGCCTGGGTGATTTCTGCCGGATCGTCGTCAGGACGATCCAGGTTCGGACGGATGGCTGCGACCGACTGGCCGAAGTGCGCGGCGCTGGCCTTGCTCAGCATGCCTTTGAAGTCGTCACTGCTGATTTCCAGCAACAGGCCCTTTTCGCCCGAGCCCACCAGCAGTGTCGGCTCTTGCAGCAGGCGATCATCGTAAAGGCACGGTGAGCTGGTCAGTGCCGGGAGCCCCGGCAGCACTTGCAGGTTGTGCTTGGTGAGCATGCGCTGCAAACGATCATGCGGCACAGCGGTCAACTGGCGCCCGGTCAGCTCGGTGATTCGGCTGAGGTCGAGCAACTGGCTCTGCGGGAACAGGATAAGCAGCGCACCGACAGCGTCCTCGACCAGCACAGCCTGAACCTTGCGCGCCGGGGGCAAGCTTTTGTTGTCCATGACTTCGTTGTAGCGGATAGCCAATTTTTCAAGCAACTGCCGGATTACCGACGGCGCATGCTGCGGATCATTGACGTGGGCGACTTCTGTCATGAGCTATGTCCAAATTCCTACATTTTTTGAAGTATAACCACGTTATTCGTTTTCGGTCGCACGTGGTGTTCAAAGCGTAGCCTGCATCACACCTGGCCATACTGCTGGCCATGACGCAGCCATCTGTCGAGCAGTGGGCTGACATGTTGGGGCCAGCGCTCCAACAGGGCCTGAGCCGCGTCGCGTACGGCCGGTAGCAGGTCTGCGTCACGCATAAGGTCGGCGACCTTGAATTGCAGAAGGCCCGTTTGTCGGGTTCCCAGCATTTCACCGGGACCACGCAGTTCAAGGTCCTTTTCGGCGATGACAAAGCCGTCGTTGGTTTCGCGCATGATGCCCAGCCGCTGCCGTCCGATCTGTGAAAGCGGCGGGTGGTAGAGCAGCACACAATGGCTGACCGCACTGCCGCGACCGACGCGCCCGCGCAACTGGTGCAATTGAGCCAGACCGAGGCGCTCGGGGTTTTCGATGATCATCAGGCTGGAGTTCGGCACGTCGACCCCAACTTCGATCACTGTAGTTGCCACCAGCAATTGCAGCGCACCCTGCTTGAATTCGGCCATGATCGCGGCCTTTTCTGCGGGCTTCATGCGCCCGTGTATCAACCCGACGCGAACCTCACCCAAGGCACTGCTCAGTTCTTCGTAGGTGGTTTCAGCTGCTTTGCAGGTCAGCTCTTCGGATTCTTCGATCAGCGTGCACACCCAATAGGCCTGGCGACCTTCGGCGCAAGCTGCGCGCACACGTTCCACGACTTCCAGGCGGCGGCTGTCGGCAACCAGCACGGTATTGACCGGTGTCCTTCCGGGCGGTAGTTCGTCCAGAATCGACGTGTCCAGATCGGCGTAGGCGCTCATCGCCAGCGTGCGTGGAATCGGTGTGGCGGTCATGATCAATTGATGCGGACACATCAGGCCGCCGACGCCCTTTTTACGCAGCGCCAAACGTTGCTGAACACCGAACCGGTGCTGCTCGTCGATGATCACCAGCGCGAGGTTCTTGAACTGCACTTCGTCCTGAAACAGCGCATGGGTGCCCACTACCATAGGGGTGCCACTGGCGATCTGCTCCAGGGACGTCGCGCGCGCCTTGCCCTTGAGCTTGCCCGCCAGCCAGGCCACGCCAACGCCCAGCGGCTCTAACCAGCGCTGGAAGTTGATGTAGTGCTGCTCGGCGAGAATCTCGGTGGGGGCCATCAGCGCCACTTGATAACCTGCTTCCAGCGCTTGCAAGGCAGCCAGAGCGGCGACCACGGTCTTGCCCGAACCAACGTCACCCTGGATCAACCGCAGCATCGGCTCAGGCTGGCTCAGGTCGTAGGCAACTTCCTTGCCGACCCGCTGCTGGGCACCCGTGGGCGCGAAGCCGAGGTTGGCGAGAAATTGTTTCGGCAGTTTTTTCGCAACAGGCAACGCCGGTGCGCGCTGTGAACGCAGACTTTCGCGCAGGCGCTGCTGGGAAAGCTGGTGGGTAAGCAATTCCTCGAAAGCCAGCCGGTGCTGCGCCCAGTGATGCCCGAGGGCCAGCTCCTCCACATCGGCATCGGCGGGCGGGTGATGCAGATAGCGGATCGCATCATCCAGCGGGGCCAGCTGATAGTCGCGGGCCAGCTCATCCGGCAGCCAGTCCGGCAGGCTTTTGGGGCCGAGCATCGCCAGACTTTGCTGACACAACTGACGCAGGCGCTGCTGGGTGAGGCCTTCGGTCGTGGGATAGATCGGCGTGAGGGTCTGTTCGACGGGCGCGGGCTCATCACCGGTGATCGCTCGATATTCCGGGTGATAGATTTCCAGGCCGGAAGCACCGGGACGCGCTTCGCCGAAGCAGCGCAGGTGCGTGCCACGCTTCATGCTTTCTTTCTGCGCGTTGCTGAAGTGGTAGAAGCGCAGGCTGACGACACCTGTGCCGTCGCCAAGCCGTACCAGCAAGCTGCGGCGTTTGCCCATTACCACATCGGCGCCGCTGACCACGCCTTCGATCACGGCATCCTGGCCAGGGCGCAATGCGCCAATCGGTACGACGCGGGTCCGGTCCTGGTAACGCAACGGCAGATGGAACAGCACGTCCTGCAGAGTTTCCAGCCCGACCCTGGCCAGCTTTTCTGCCATCGCTTCACCGACGCCCTTGAGCGCCGTGACCGAGACCCTGGAAAGCTCGCTCATTTCTTTTCTGCCTAACTTGCGACTGTTTTCGGACGTGCCACCGAGCACAGGCGAGCAGAGTCAGCGAGAATTTCGATGGCTTTGGGTCTCGGGAAGCTTGCGCGCCAGGCGATGGCGACTGTGCGGAAAGGCACAGGCGGCGTCAGCGGGCGGACTTCGATCACGCCGGGCGCGTAGTGGTGGCTGTCAACGGCCGAAAGCGGCAGGATCGAAATACCCAGCCCGGAAGCGACCATGTGCCGAATGGTTTCCAGCGAGCTGGATTCTACTGTCGTGTGCTTGGCGCCTTCATTGCCTTTGCCCAGGGTAGGGCAGGCTTCCAGAACCTGATCACGGAAGCAGTGACCTTCGCCCAGCAGTAACAGGCTCTTGTCGTTGAGTGCCGAGGCGTCGATGGTCTCTTTCTGAGTCCATGGGTGATCGGCCGGCATCAGGACGGAGAACGGCTCGTCGTAAAGTGGCAGGGTCAGCACGTCGGCTTCGTTGAACGGCAAGGCAATGATGACGGCATCCAGCTCACCGTTGCGCAGCTTGTCGCGCAGCACATGCGTGAAGTTCTCTTCGATGTACAACGGCATCTGCGGCGCAACCCGGTGCAGTTGTGGAATCAGGTGAGGGAACAGGTAAGGGCCGACGGTATAAATAGCGCCGACTTTCAGCGGCGCGGTCAGCTGATTCTTGCCTGCCTGGGCCAGCTCACGAATACCTTGAGCCTGCTCCAGCACTTTCTGCGCTTGCGCAACGATGCCTTCACCGACCGGTGTCAGGCGCACGGCGCTCTTGCTGCGCTCGAAAATGAGCACACCGAGTTCGTCTTCTAGTTTCTTGACGCCCACCGACAGCGTTGGCTGGCTGACGTGGCAGCGCTCAGCCGCATGGCCAAAGTGCTGCTCCTGGGCAAGCGTGACGATGTAGCGTAATTCTGTAAGAGTCATAACGTGCGTCCATGAAGTTGCGACCCCAGCATAGCGGGTGCGATCGATAGACGCACGTTATCAGAAGCACTCACAAGTAACAAAAGTACAATTCAGCGTTTATCCAGTGAATAAACGAACGGTGCGAGGATTTCAATGGTGCCGTTGTTGAGGATTTCCTTGGGCGGCTTGGGCAGTGGCTGAGCGCGACGGATCATTTCCATGGTCGCTCGATCCAGCGCCGGGCTGCCTGAACTATTGGCAATCGAGTAAGACAGCACGTTGCCGTCAGCATCGACAACGAAGCGCAGGCGTGCAACACCCTGCATGCCACGACGACGCGCATCCTCGGGATACTTCTTGTACTTGCCCAGATGACTTAACAGGTCACCCTGCCAGCTTGGCAGCGCATTGCTGGGCGGCGCAGGCGCAGGAGCGGGCTTCGGAGCAGCTGCTTTTTCCGGTTTGGCAGTCGTAGGCGGCGTGTCGACCGGTTTTTCGTCAGCAGGTTTTTCCTGAGGTGGCTCAGGCTTCTTCTGCGGCTTTGGCGGCTGCGGTTTTGGCTTGGGCTTTTCAACCTTTTTGGGCACCACGATTTCCGGCTTCGGCGCTTGCGCGACTTCCGGCATGGGCTCTGGTTCTTCAGGGGCTGGCGGCGGAGGTGGCTGAACGACTTTTGGTGGTGGCGGCGGTGCGGGCTCAGGCAGAGGCGCAAGCTCGACCATCATGGCCGCTGGCGGTAGCTCAATTGCCTGAGAGGCGGGCCAGCGAACGGCGATGATGATCGCGATAGCGTGCACGGCCAGCACCAACAACAGACTACCGCTATAGCGCGTCAGTTTTTGGCGCGTACTGATCATTTCTTACCAGCCGTCTCAAGACCCACCAGACCAACCTTGAGGTAACCCGCACCCCTAAGCGTGTTCATGACTTCCATCAGATCGCCGTAATCCACGCCCTTGTCGGCCTGGAAGAAGATCGTGGTGTCCTTCTTGCCCTTGGTCCGGGCGTCCAGCACCTGACCGATCTGCTCGCGGGCAACCTTCTCTTCACCCAGATACAGGCTCTTGTCGGTCTTGACGCTGAGGAAGATCGGCTTCTCGGGCCTGGGCTGTGGCGTGGCAGTGGATGCCGGCAGGTCGACCTTGATGTCCACGGTCGCCAACGGTGCAGCCACCATGAAGATGATCAGCAGCACCAGCATGACGTCGATGAACGGCGTCACGTTGATTTCATGGTTCTCGGCGAGGTCATCGCCGCCTTCGTTAAGATGCAGGCCCACGTGTTAGCCCACCTTGACCATGTGCGGTTGTTGTTGATTGCGCTCGGTCGGTTCTGGCAGATGATCCAGGTCGCGGCTGACCAGCAGCAGAACGTGCGCCGAAGCATCTGAAACCTGAGCCTTGTAACCGGCGATGGAGCGGGCGAACACGTTGTAGATCACTACCGCAGGAATTGCGGCAACCAGACCCAGTGCCGTGGCCAGCAGGGCCTCGGCGATACCCGGTGCCACGACAGCGAGGTTGGTGGTCTGGGTCTTGGCGATGCCGATGAAGCTGTTCATGATGCCCCATACCGTACCGAACAAACCCACGAACGGTGCGGTAGAGCCGATGGTCGCCAGTACGCCGGTGCCCATGCTCATGTTGCGGCCGCAGGCTGCGACCAGGCGCTCGAGGCGGAAGCTGACACGTTCCTTGATCCCTTCGCGCTCACGGCTGTTGGCCGACAGGCGCATCTCTTCAAGAGCGTCATGCACCAGCAGGTGGGCGAGGGTGCCTTCCTTGCTGGCGGTCGAGCTCGCTTCGTTCAGGGAGCGGGCTTTTTTCAGGTTGACGATTTCACCACGCAACCGGCGTTTGGCACCCAGCAGTTCGAAACCCTTGGAGATCCAGATGGTCCACGTAATGATCGATGCGATGGCCAGACCGATCATGACCGCTTTGACCACGACGTCGGCGTTCTGGTACATGCCCCATGGCGACAGGTCATGTGCCATGCCCAGGCTGTTGTCTTCGGCTGCAGGCTCCAGAGCCTGCACCGGGGCAGCGGCATCAGGCGCGACAGGAGCTGTCGCCGCGGGTGCGGCAGAGGCTGCAGGTGCAGCAGTAGGTGCCGATTGATCTGCAAGCGCCATAGGTACGAACATCAGGCTCAAGACGAGGGCTGCGACACCGCGCCATGCACGAGGCAGGCGAGGCATCCGGGTAGGCGAAGCGATTGATTGAATGCGTGTCATGCTGGCCGGACCTGAGAGAAAAATAGGGGATGGTTCCAGTGCGTCGTTCAGTGCTCTCGACGCTCACGGGGAACAAATGGGCTGCCATTATTGCAAATCGTTCTTGTTAACAAAAGTAATACAGTATCTTTTTTACATATTCGCCCGAATTTTCGCCTGTCGATGATCATTTTGTACGGCGCTGACGCCACCTGTTATGGAGATACCGAATGACTGCCCCTTCGCTTCTAATCGCCGGCTGTGGCGACATCGGTTCGCGACTCGCTAGCCGCCTGCTGCCTCACGGCTGGACCGTGCATGGGCTGCGGCGCACTGTTTCCGAGCTGCCTGCCGGTGTTCACGGTGTGGCGGGCGATTTGTTCGATACCCGCAAGCCTGCCCTGTGGCCCGCTGCGGCACTGGACTATATGGTGTATTGCGCAACTCCTTCGCAGCGTGACGAGGCGGGTTACCGGATGGCCTATGTCGAGGGCTTGCGCAATGTATTGAGTTGGCTTGAGCAGACCGGGCAGCGTCCAAAGCGGTTGATCTTTGTCTCAAGCAGCGGTGTGTACGGTCAGCAGAACGGGGAGTGGGTTGATGAAGACTCCGTCACCGAACCGGCCAACTACACCGGTACTGTGATGCTGGAAGCCGAGCAGCTCGCGCTGAACAGCGGACTGCCAGCCACGGCGGTGAGGCTGACCGGTATCTACGGACCCGGACGCAGTGACCTGTCGAACCGTGTGCGTCAGGGGCACAGTGTCAGAATTGATCCGCCGGTCTATGCCAATCGCATTCATGCCGACGATGCCGCCAGCTTGCTGGAGCATCTGCTGCAGGCGGATCAACGAGGTGTGGCACTGGAGAGCTGCTATCTGGGCGTTGACGACGATCCGGCCGCGCTGGCCGATGTGGTGGCGTGGATACGTGAATATCTGGGGGTGACCGAATGGTCGGAGGAGGTCAGCGTGCAGCGCGTGGGCAGCAAGCGTTGCAGCAATGCCAGGGCGCGCGCACTGGGATGGACGCCAATGTACCCGGATTATCGGGCTGGCTATGCGGCTTTGTTGGGGTAGAAACGTCGCAGTCAGGAGCGCCTTGAAGGGCGCTCCCGAGGCTTGAGTTGCTTACTGCTGTTCGAGCAACCAGCGACGTGGGCCTGGACGCAACTCGGGCATCTGGTCAGCACCGGCATTGTTCATAGCCTGGAATATCTCCAGCTGCTTGCCTTTGCGAGCAAAGATCCACGGGTTGCCTTTTTCGGCTTTCTCCAGCCACATGCTGTCGTATTCGCCGCTCATGGCTGCGCAATCGCCCGCCAGGCATAGTGCGTAGCGATCGTTTTCGGGAAGCCCCTGCACACTGCCGTCAGGCATGAATTGCACGGTGCTGCCTTGGCCGTCGCCTTCTACGATGGTCCATTTGCCGCCCATGTAGGCACCATACAAGGCTTTCTCGAAACTGGTGCCAGGCTGAGCGCCTTCCGGTGCCGGGTTCTCGGGCTTCTGAAAGTGCTGCTCAGGACCTGACTCGCTGGCAGCTTGAACCAGCTCATCACCTTTCACGCTCAGGTCTTCGAAGAAGTTGCCGTAGAAGTCGATGTGCAACTTTCCTTCAGCGGCGCTGACAATCTTGCCTTCACCCAGCTCGAAACCATTGGAATAGATGGCCTGATTGGCTTTGGAGTTGATTTTCCACTCCAGATTGGGGCCGTTGGCGAGCAGGGCTTGACGCAGGTTGCCTTGTTTGACGGCGGCGTCGATGGCGGTCTGGTTGATCCAGGTGCCGTCCGGATTGCGGTCGGCGTGGCTGGCGCAGCCGCCCAGAATGACGGCGAGCAGCGAGATGGCGAGCGCGGAGCGCATAACGGATTCCTTCCTTCAGGGAGAACGGAGCGCAAGGCACGCTCCGTCGGGGGATTATTCGATGACGAGAATCGCGTCCATTTCAACCTGCGCGCCGCGCGGCAATGCCGCAACGCCGATGGCTGCGCGAGCCGGATAAGGCTGGGTGAAATAGGTACCCATGATCTCGTTGACCTTGGCGAAGTGGCCCAGATCGGTCAGAAAGATGTTCAGTTTGACGATGTCCTTGAAGGAACCGCCCGCCGCTTCGGCAACAGACTTCAGGTTTTCGAAGACCTGGGTAATCTGTGCTTCGATGCCTTCGACCAGCTCCATGCTGCTCGGGTCCAGCGGGATCTGTCCGGACATGTAGACGGTATTGCCAGCTTTAATGGCCTGAGAGTACGGGCCGATTGCCGCAGGGGCTTTATCGCTGGTGATGACAGTCTTGGTCATGAGAACTCCTGATGATGGGATGGCCTACGCGCGCATCCGGGTGATGCGTGTGACACCGGTCAGGGCGCGCA
The DNA here is from genome assembly GCF_032587795.1 of Pseudomonas syringae group sp. 247E2. NCBI lineage: Bacteria > Pseudomonadati > Pseudomonadota > Gammaproteobacteria > Pseudomonadales > Pseudomonadaceae > Pseudomonas > Pseudomonas syringae group sp. 247E2. The sequence continues at coordinate 24,164 of NZ_JAWHPK010000024.1, forward strand.
GTTTCTTGATCACACGAGCCAGATGCACACGGTCGTGCACGCTGACCACCAGTTGGACCACGCTGATGCGACCATCGCGTTCGTCCATGCTGATTTTTTCGATATTGCCGTCGGCCGCGTTGACGCTGCTGGCCAGCAGGGCGATCAGGCCGCGCTGATGTTCGAGTTCGACACGCAATTCGACGTTGAATTCGCCAGTCACGTCCTTGGCCCAGGACAACTGGATGCATTTTTCCGGGTTGTGACGGATTTCACTGATGTTGCGACAGTTATCCAGATGCACAACCATTCCCTTGCCTGCAGACAGGTGGCCGACAATAGGGTCGCCGGGGATTGGCGTGCAGCATTTGGCGTAGCTGAGCACCAGGCCTTCGGTACCGCGAATCGCCAGCGGACCTTCAGGGCTTGGCAACTGCTCACCCTCGCCCAGCAGACGGCGGGCGACGACATAGGCCATGCGATTGCCCAGCCCGATGTCTTCGAGCAGGTCTTCCAGCACTTCAACCCGGTATTCGTTGAGCACCAGCTGAATGCGTTCCTGGGTGATCTTGTCGAGGCTGCATTCAAAGCCGTTGAGCACCTTGTTCAGCAGGCGCTCGCCGAGGTTGATCGACTCGGAGCGGCGTTGCAGTTTGAGCGCGTGACGAATATGCGTACGCGCCTTGCCGGTGACGACGAAGTTCAGCCATGCCGGGTTCGGACGTGCGCCGGGCGCACTGACAATCTCGACGGTCGAGCCGCTTTGCAGCGGTTCGGACAGCGGCGCCAGCCGGCGGTTGATCCGGCAGGCGATGCAGCTATTGCCGACGTCGGTGTGTACCGCATAGGCGAAATCCACCGCCGTGGAGCCTTTGGGCAGCTCCATGATCCGGCCTTTGGGCGTGAAAACGTAAACCTCGTCCGGGAATAGGTCGATCTTGACGCTTTCAATGAACTCCAGAGAGTTGCCCGCACGCTGCTGCATTTCCAGCACGCCCTTGACCCACTGCCGGGCACGGGCATGAGTGCCTTTTGGCTGCTCGTCGTCGCTGGATTTGTACAGCCAGTGTGCAGCGATGCCGTTGTTGGCCATCTCTTCCATTTCGCGGGTGCGAATCTGGATTTCGATCGGTACGCCATGCATACCGAACAAGGTCGTATGCAGGGACTGGTAGCCGTTGGCCTTGGGGATCGCGATGTAGTCCTTGAAGCGGCCGGGCAGCGGCTTATACAAATTATGTACAGCGCCAAGTACGCGATAACAGGTATCGACCTTGTCGACGATGATGCGGAATGCGTAGACATCCATGATCTCGTTGAAGGCGCGACGCTTGCCGCGCATCTTCTTGTAGATGCCATAAAGATGCTTCTGCCGCCCGCTCACGTCCCCTTCGATGCCGTCAACGGCCAGGCAATGACTAAGGGACTCTTCGATCTTGTTGACCAGTTCCTTGCGATTGCCCCTGGCGCGCTTGACCGCCTGGTTGATTCGCGAGGAGCGCATCGGGTACATCGCCTTGAAACCGAGGTCTTCGAATTCAATGCGCACACTGTGCATACCCAGTCGATTGGCGATGGGTGCATAGATTTCGAGGGTTTCCTTGGCGATGCGCCGACGCTTTTCGCCCGACAGCACTTCCAGCGTGCGCATGTTGTGCAGGCGATCGGCGAGTTTGACCAGGATCACGCGAATGTCGCGCGCCATGGCCATGGCCATTTTCTGGAAGTTCTCCGCCTGGGCTTCGGCCTTGGTCTCGAAGTTCATCTGGGTCAGTTTGCTGACCCCGTCGACCAGTTCCGCGACAGTCTCGCCAAACTGCGCGCTGAGCGCTTCCTTGGCAATCCCGGTGTCTTCGATAACGTCATGCAGCATCGCAGCCATCAGGCTCTGATGGTCCATGTGCATGTCTGCAAGAATGTTCGCCACCGCAAGAGGATGCGTGACGTAGGCTTCACCACTGCGACGGCGCTGGCCATCGTGGGCTTGTTCGGCATAGAAATACGCTCGGCGCACCAGGTTGACCTGGTCCTTGCCGAGGTAGGCCGACAGTCTTTCGGCGAGGGCGTCTATGCTCGGCAAGGCGCTACCCCTTGCCAATGGCTTTTACCCTGCGCCGTACTACGTCGACCTGGCATAGGCTTAGACGGCCTCGTTGGACTCGTCCTCGAACGCTGCGAACAATGGTTCATCTTCAACGATTTCGGCTTCTGCGATTACAGCGTAATCCATCAGGCCAGCCGCGATTTCACGCAGTGCCATAACGGTAGGCTTGTCATTTTCCCAGGCCAGCTTTGGTTCTTTGCCGCCGGTTGCCAGTTGACGGGCACGCTTGGTAGAGAGCATGACCAGCTCAAAGCGGTTATCCACGTGTTCTAGGCAGTCTTCAACGGTTACGCGGGCCATGGGTATTCCTCGTAGCAAATGCGGATGCGCGATGCCCGGATGGGCGAGCGGACTCGATAGTTTACAAGCGGACAGCACCAGGCATCAAGCGGCAAGCCACCAACGGCATGCTTTTAACCTGTTGCCTGATGTCTGGAAACGACTCGATCAAGCCAGCAACTCCTGAAAAAGCTCGCTGTATTGCTCTTGCTGATGCTGCTGAGTCAGGCGATTGGCGCGGAATATTGCCTTGAGGTCTTCCAGTGCACCGGCAAAATCGTCATTGACCACAACGTATTCGTACTCGTTGTAGTGGCTCATTTCGCTGACCGCCTCACGCATCCGCGCTTCAATGATCTCGTCACTGTCCTGGCCACGATTGGTCAGACGCTGACGCAATGCCTGCTGGGTAGGCGGCAGAATGAAGATCGACCGGGCCTGCGGCATTTGTGCACGAACCTGCCGGGCACCCTGCCAGTCGATTTCCAGAATCAGGTCGTGGCCTTCGTCCAGGGTCTGCTGCAGGTGGCTCTGCGAGGTGCCGTACAGATTGCCAAAGACTTCGGCCTGCTCAAGAAAGTCGCCGTGCTCGATCATGCGCACGAACTCGGCACGATCGACGAAGTTGTAGTTCACGCCGTTCACTTCGCCGGGGCGCATGGCCCGGGTGGTGTGCGAGACCGAGACGCGAATCTTCGCCTGCGCGCCGTGCTGAGGCTCTTGCTGGGCGTCCATCAGGGCCTTGACCAGGCTGGTCTTGCCCGCGCCGGACGGGGCGGAAATGATATACAGGGTGCCAGTGATATGGTTCATGTGAGGTTCAGCCTTACTCAATATTCTGCACTTGCTCGCGCATTTGCTCGATCAACACTTTAAGGTTGACGGCAGCCTGCGTGCTGCGTGGGTCAAAGGCCTTGGAGCCCAGTGTATTCGCTTCGCGGTTAAGCTCTTGCATCAGGAAATCAAGGCGCCGGCCTGCCTGACCGCCAGCCTTGAGTACGCGACGCACTTCGGTGACGTGTGTGCTGAGGCGGTCCAGCTCTTCGGCAACATCGCTTTTCTGTGCCAACAGAACCATTTCCTGCTCAAGGCGCTGCGGATCCAGTTCGGCTTTCATGTCGGCAAAGCGATCCAGTACTTTCTGGCGCTGAGTTGCCAGCATTTGCGGCACCAGGGTGCGCAGGGTGGCAACCTCCTCGACGATGGAAGACAACCGGTCATCAAGCAGTCTGGCCAGGTCTGCACCTTCGCGTCCGCGCCCGCTCTTTAATTCAGTCAGTGCATCATTGAACAGCTTCAGCGCCTCGGTGTTCAACACCTGTGGATCGCTGGCGTCGGCCACCAGTACGCCGGGCCATGCCAGAACTTCCAGGGGATTCAGCGCGGCAGGCTGTTTGATCAGGCCGGCAACCGATTCGGCTGCGGCGATCAACTGGCCTGCACGCTCAAGATCCACTTGCAGCGGTTTGCCGGCGGTTTCCTCGACAAAACGCAGTGTGCATTCAACTTTGCCACGCGACAGCCCCTGGCGTAGCGCTTCGCGAATCGCACCTTCCAGATCACGGAACGACTCTGGCAGGCGCAGGTGCGGCTCCAGATAGCGGTGATTGACCGAGCGCAGTTCCCAGCTCAGTGTGCCTTGGGCACCGGCTCGCTCTACGCGGGCAAAGGCAGTCATGCTGTGCACCATGGGAAGTACCTCTTATCGATTCAGGAGCGTGATTCAACCCATGAGTGCACAGGATCGGCGTTCATGGGTGTCGTGAAAGCCGACTGGCTGCAGAGGCGCAGGATTGTAGCGCAGTGCGGCGCAGGCTCCCAATCCGGCAGCGTTACAAGTGACACAAGGCATTCCTTGCGATCACGCCAGAGCGTCGAAAGTATTGATCCAGAGCCTTCTGTTCGTAGCAAATCGGCATTGGCGGCTTTTAGAGATGCCCAGCGGCAGCTGTGACCTCTATAATGCCCAGCAGTTTTCCGTCTCAGTACAGGTATCCCAGATGAAACGTCCAAGTGGTCGCGCCGCCGATCAGCTCCGCTCGATCCGCATCACCCGCAACTACACCAAACACGCCGAGGGTTCTGTACTGGTCGAGTTTGGTGATACCAAGGTGATCTGCACCGTCAGCGTCGAAAACGGCGTACCACGCTTCCTCAAGGGTCAGGGCCAGGGTTGGCTGACTGCCGAGTACGGCATGCTGCCGCGCGCTACCGGCGAGCGTAACCAGCGTGAAGCCAGTCGCGGCAAGCAGGGTGGTCGTACACTCGAAATCCAGCGCCTGATCGGTCGTTCGCTGCGCGCTGCGCTGGACATGTCCAAGCTGGGCGACGTGACCCTGTACGTCGATTGCGATGTCATTCAAGCGGACGGCGGCACTCGCACCGCGTCCATTACCGGCGCAATGGTTGCTCTGGCAGACGCCTTGAAAGTGATCAAGAAGCGTGGCGGCCTGAAGGGCGGTGACCCGCTCAAGCAGATGATCGCAGCCGTTTCGGTCGGCATGTATCAGGGCGAGCCGGTGCTTGACCTCGATTACCTGGAAGATTCCGCTGCGGAGACCGACCTGAACGTGGTCATGACCAGTGCAGGCGGCTTCATTGAAGTACAGGGCACAGCCGAAGGTGCACCGTTCCAGCCTGAAGAGCTGAGCGCGATGCTCGCCCTGGCTCAGAAAGGCATGACCGAGCTGTTTGAATTGCAGCGCGCCGCGTTGGCCGACTGATATCCAGAAGGGGTCCGATAATGAGTGACAGCTTGCAACCGTTCAGCAAACCGCCCCAAAGCGCTCGCCAGTGGGCGATGTTCTGTCACTTGTCGGCGTTTGCCGGACTGATGTTTCCGTTCGGCAATCTACTGGGCCCACTGATTATCTGGCAGTTGAAGAAAGACTCCGATCCGTTTATCGACGCGCAAGGCAAGGAGGCGCTGAACTTTCAGATCACAGTCGCCATTGCGGCCACCGTCAGCATGCTGCTGGTGCTGCTGATCATCGGCTTTGCATTACTGACCCTGGTGGGGATCGGAGCCGCAGTGCTTGCGATCATTGCCGGGATAAAAGCCAATGACGGCGTCGATTATCGCTATCCGTTCACTTTGCGCCTGATCAAGTAGCATCACTTCGGGCAACTCAAAAAGCCGACTTGAAGTCGGCTTTTTCGTGTGCACTGTTCGTCTGACGATCAGATAGTCAGGGTCCAGTCGTAGTCCACGATCAATGGCGCGTGCTGCGAGAAGCGCGGCTGACGCGGCAGGCGAGCGCTGCGTACGAAGCGGCGCAAGCCTGGGGTCAGTATCTGATAATCGAAGCGCCAGCCCAGATTCAGCATCTCGGCCTGTTCGTTATCCGGCCACCAGCTGTACTGATCACCTTCGCGGCTGACTTCACGCAGGGCATCGACATAGCCCATGGTGCCGACAATCTCGTCCATCCAGGCGCGTTCAGGCGCCAGGAAGCCAGGAGACTGCTGGCTGTCACGCCAGTTTTTGATGTCGAGCTTCTGCTGCGCGACGTAGAGCGATCCGCAATAGATGTATTCGCGACGCTTGCGGCGTTGCTTGTCCATGTACTTGCCGAAATCGTCCATGAGCTTGAATTTCTGATTCAGGTCTTCATCGCCATTCATCCCTGACGGAAAGAGCAGGGTAGCGATACTGACCTTGTCGAAATCTGCTTGCAGGTAGCGCCCGTAGCGGTCGGCTGTCTCGAAACCGAGACCGCTGATTACCGCCTTCGGTTGCAACCGCGAATAAAGCGCCACACCACCCTGAGCGGGAACCTCGGCTTCGCAGGCATAGAGGAAGTAACCGTCCAGCTGAAAGGCTGGATCATCCAGTTCAAAGGTGGAGGCGCGGGTGTCCTGTAAGCAGATGACGTCGGCATTCTGAGCTTGCAGCCAGCTGAGCAAACCACGCTCGACCGCAGCCTGAATGCCATTTACGTTCACACTGATGATCCGCATAAATGGCCCCAAAAATCACGTGCGTGTATGATACCCGAGCTCTACCTAATTAGCTAAATCCGTGGTATCCGGAGCTTTTTCCATGCAAGCGTATCAGCGCGATTTTATTCGTTTTGCCATCGATCGCGGTGTTCTGCGCTTCGGTGAGTTCACTCTCAAGTCCGGGCGCACCAGCCCGTACTTCTTCAATGCGGGGCTGTTCAACACCGGTTCCGCACTGGCACAACTGGGGCGTTTCTACGCAGCAGCCGTGGTTGAAAGCGGTATTGCCTTCGACGTTCTGTTCGGCCCGGCCTACAAGGGTATTCCGCTCGCCTCGGCAACTGCCGTGGCGCTGGCCGAGCATCATGACCGTGATCTGCCGTGGTGTTTCAACCGCAAGGAAGCCAAAGCGCACGGCGAAGGTGGCAGCCTGGTGGGCTCCCCGCTGGCGGGCAACGTGCTGATTATCGACGACGTCATTACTGCGGGCACGGCGATTCGCGAGGTTATGCAGATCATCAAGGACCAGAGCGCGACTGCGGCAGGTGTCCTGATTGCCCTCAATCGCCAGGAGCGCGGCAATGGCGAGCTGTCGGCGATTCAGGAGGTCGAGCGTGACTTCGGCATCCCGGTAGTGAGTATCGTGTCATTGAATCAAGTGCTTGAGTTCCTGGCCGACGATCCGCAGCTCAAGCAGCATCTGCCTGCCGTCGAAGCCTATCGCGCGCAATACGGAATCTGAGGACGAGCCTATGGCAGTCAGCGGCACGGAGCGGGCTTCGGTTTCAGGCGTACTGAGCGTTTTGGGGTTCTGGCTGGCTCTTGGCATGCTTGCGCCCTCGCTCGCTCAAGCGGCTGATGCGCCTGAAGCTCGACTTTATCGCTACGTCGACAGCCGTGGCGTGACCGTGATCGATACGCAAGGCGTGCCGCCCGACTACGTTGCCAAAGGCTATGAAGTGCTCAATGGTCGTGGCCGGGTGATACAGGTCGTACCGCCCGCGCCGACTGCCGAGCAGATTCGTCAGTCCGAAGCAGACAAGCGCCAGGCCGCTGCGGATGCACAGCTGTTAAGCCTTTACAGCAGTGTCGATGAGGTGGACCGCGTCAAGGTCCGTAAACTGGCCGAGCTGGATGCGCTGATTGGCGTTGCTCAGGGCAATATTCAGGGGCTGGCGGCTCAGCAGCGCAATCTGCAAGGTCAGGCAGCCGACCTGGAGCGTGCGGGGCGTCCGGTTCAGCAGGGGCTGGTCGATCAGTTGAATGACTTGCGCGATCAGCAGCAGAAGCTGCAAACCGATATCGCCGGGTATCAGGCCGCACGGGTAAAGGCTGAAGCAGATTTCGCCGTCGATCGTGCACGCGTCCAGCGCCTGACTCAATGACCGGACGCAGAGCGTCCAGAAGCGCATGCCCACGCCTTTTTTTGATTCTGGCCGAAGGCCGTAGGAGCGAACTTGTTCGCGAAAGGGGTCGAAGCCAGGCACCTATCGTTCTTCACGCTCCAGCGTGGGAACGATAATCAGCGATCATCATCAACCAACAAAAAGGCCCCGTCAGCGTCAGCTCACGCGGCCTTTGGGTGTTACGCCTGAATCAATGCCGCTTGCGGTTGGTGATCTGAGTACCTACACCGCTGTCGGTGAAGATTTCCAGCAGGACCGCATTGGGCACTCGTCCATCGATGATGTGCGAGCTATTGACCCCACCCTGAACCGCTTCCAGCGCGCAACGGATCTTCGGCAGCATGCCGCCGTAGATCGTGCCGTCGGCGATCAGGCCGTCGACCTGCTCGGTGGTCAGCCCAGTCAGCACTTCGCCCTGCTTGTTCATCAGGCCGGCGATGTTGGTCAGCAGAATCAGCTTCTCGGCCTTGAGGGCTTCGGCAACCTTGCCTGCGACCAGGTCGGCGTTGATGTTGTACGACTCGCCGTCCGGGCCCACGCCGATAGGCGCGATGACCGGAATGAAATCCCCTTTGACCAGCATGTTGAGCAGCCCGGTGTTGACCCCGACCACTTCACCGACCTGACCGATGTCGATGATTTCGGGCTTGGTCATTTCCGGCGTCTGGCGCGTGACGGTGAGTTTCTTCGCACGAATCAGCTCAGCGTCCTTGCCGGTCAGGCCGATCGCGCTGCCGCCGTGACGGTTGATCAGGTTGACGATGTCCTTGTTGACCTGGCCACCCAGGACCATCTCCACCACATCCATAGTCTGCGCATCGGTCACGCGCATGCCATCGATGAAGTGGCTCTCGATGGACAGGCGCTTGAGCAGATCACCGATCTGCGGCCCGCCGCCGTGAACCACCACCGGGTTGATGCCCACCGCTTTCATCAACACGATGTCGCGCGCAAAGCCGGTTTTCAGCTCTTCGCTCTCCATGGCGTTGCCGCCGTACTTGATAACCAGCGTCTTGCCGACAAAGCGGCGAATGTAAGGCAGCGCTTCGGAAAGGACCTTGGCTACATTAGAGGCGGCATCACGTTCGAGGGTCATTCAGGGCTCCAGTCAAAAGGAAAAACAATCAAAATGGCAGGTCGAGATCCGGTGCAACTTTTTTCAGCTCAGCGTGGAACACGTCCTTGATGCGCTGCAACTCAGCCTCGGTTTCGGCCTCGAAACGCAGCACCAGTACCGGCGTGGTATTGGACGCACGGACCAGACCCCAACCCTTCGGATAGTCCACGCGGACACCGTCGATGGTCGTCAGTTTGGCGTCGCCCCACTGCGCGTCGGTTTCAAGGGCCTTGATGATGCTGAACTTGGTGACATCCGTCACCTTGATGTTGATTTCAGGCGTCGAAATATCGTTCGGGAAGGTTTCGAACAGGTCTTCGGCATTGGCTGACTCCTGGCTGAGGATCTCCAGCAGACGTGCCGCACTGTAGATGCCGTCGTCAAAACCGAACCAGCGCTCCTTGAAGAAGATGTGGCCGCTCATTTCACCTGCGAGCAGCGCGCCGCTCTTTTTCATTTCTTTCTTGATCAGCGAGTGGCCGGTTTTCCACATCACTGGACGACCGCCATGTTCGCTGATCAGCGGAGTCAGGCGACGTGTGCATTTGACGTCGAAAATGATGTCGGCACCCGGGTTGCGCTTGAGCACGTCCAGCGCGAACAGCATCAACAGGCGATCCGGGTAAACCACATTACCCTTGTTGGTCACGACACCGACACGGTCGCCGTCACCGTCGAACGCCAGGCCCAGATCGGCACCGGTTTCCTTGACCTTGGCGATCAGATCCTGCAGGTTTTCCAGCTTGCCCGGGTCCGGGTGGTGATTGGGGAAGTTGCCGTCCACTTCCGCGAACAGCGAGATCACTTCACAACCCAGCGCTTCGATCAGCTGCGGCGCGATCACGCCTGCCGCGCCGTTGCCGCAGTCGACCACGACCTTCAGCTTGCGGGCCATGACGATGTCGTCCTTGATCTGCTTGAAGTAGCGATCGAGGATGTCGACTTTAGTGATGCTGCCTTTCTGCGAAGTCAGGTTGTTGGTCTTGATACGCTCGTGTAGCGCCTGGATCTGCTCGTTGGCGAGAGTGTCGCCCGCGATGACGATCTTGAAACCGTTGTAGTCCTTGGGGTTGTGGCTGCCGGTCAGCATCACACCGGTCTTGCCTGCCAGCACGTTGGCGGCGTAATACAGCGCAGGTGTCGGCACCAGGCCCACATCGCTGACATGGCAGCCGCTGTCGTGCAAGCCTTGAATCAGTTGCTGCACCAGTTCCGGGCCGGAAAGGCGACCATCGCGACCGACGCTGACGTTGGGTTCGTTCTGCGCCAGGCTTTCGGAGCCGATGGCGCGGCCGATCCAGTAAGCCGTTTCAGCGTTGAGGGTGTCCCCTACCACACCACGGATGTCGTAGGCGCGGAAAATAGTCTCGGGAAGGTTGGGTGCCACGGATGCTGGGCTGTTCATAGCGAGGGGATGCTCCGATCTCAGGAAGTCCTGGTTTTCATCGAGAAGGTCGATATCAAGGATATCGGTATCTTGAAACAGTGGATCGGTCCAGTCGGTGCGTGATGCAGCCACTGTGGACGGAGCACTGCCTTTGACAATATCTGCATCGCGCTGCTCACCGGCAACCAACGCAGGCACTGCCTGGGGTTGACTGCGAAGCGAGACACGAGCAAGGGCCTGGGCCAGACCACTCAGGGCCGGGAGGCTCAAACCGAAGGGTTTGACGGCTTTTCCGCGTGAGAGTTCTTGGAGCAACTGATCCAGTTGTCGTGCGTCGGCGCAAATACGCCGTTGCAGAGCTCTCTCGCTGCGATGCAAGCCAAGCAGCACGCCCGCTGCAGCGATAACCAGCGCCAGCAGCAAAAGTACGACGGAAGGCGAAGTTTTCAGGCCGGGGCCGGGCGTGAATTCGAGTTTCCAGCCTGAATAGCCGGTATCGAACACCTGCGGTTTGCCGCCGTCGGCCTGACCGCGCTGCAGGAAAACCTGCGCAGGTCCGTTGCCAAACTGCTGGCTGAGCACCACTTGCCCGGCTTCGGCAGGCAGTGCGGGCAAGGCATTGAGCAAGCGCTGCAGGTCAAAGGCCAGCAGCAATGTGCCCACCACCGGCTGAGTTGGCGCGGCACGTACCGGCGCAGCACTGTAGATCAACCAGCGCTCGCCCACCTTGCGAGCCTCCGGGGCGACGACCTCGCCTTGTGCAGCCTTGTTGAGCATATCCAGCGTGGCAAAGCTTACCGGCAACGCGCCCTGGGTATCGACGTCAGCCAGGCCTTTGGGGTAAAGCCGCGCGCCTGCCAGGCCGTCCCAGCGAGTGAAGCGATCCTGTGCTGCCAGCAATGCGGAGGCATCATTGCTCTGAAGCGTCTGTACAAGTGTTGCGCCGGAGGCGGCCGATCGAGTGTCGGCATTGATCTGCTGCAGCGCCAGACCAATGGCTGCCGCCTGACTGTCGCCCCATGCCTGAACAAGCTGATCCTGCTGCTGGGGGCTTGATATCAGCGCAACCCAGACCAGCGCCGCGGCGATTATCAGGCCGATTGTCGCAGGCACAAGGCCTGGAGCAAGCCCTTTCAGGCTCGCTGCAGGGGGAGAGTTATCGGCCGCAATAGCATGTTTTGGAGCGCTGTGCTGACTGCCTTTCACCGACCTCTCCCTGAGCCTTTTTCCGAACCCGGATTATGTGCCGAATGACGATTAATGGCTGCCGGAGTGGCCGAAGCCGCCTGCGCCACGCTGACTTTCGTCGAATGCTTCAACCAGCTCGAAGTGCGCCTGCACCACAGGCACCAGCACCAGTTGCGCAATACGCTCGCCCACCGCGATGTTGAATGCAGTCTGGCCACGGTTCCAGCACGACACCATCAATTCTCCCTGATAATCGGAGTCGATCAGACCCACCAGGTTACCCAGCACGATGCCATGTTTGTGACCCAGGCCGGAGCGCGGCAGGATCAACGCGGCAAGGCCCGGATCGCCGATGTAAATCGACAGGCCGGTAGGGATCAGCAGGGTCTGGCCGGGCTCGAGGACGGTATCCTCCTTGAGCATGGCACGTAGGTCCAGGCCTGCCGATCCAACAGTGGCGTAGGCCGGGAGTGGAAATTCGCTGCCAATGCGAGGGTCGAGGATCTTGGCTTGTAGAGCGTGCATTCGTAGTTAAACCTGATTCATGCGGTCGGCGATAAAAGTGATCAGCTGGCGGGCAATCTTGGCCTTGCTGGTCTGGGCAAAAAGCGTTGCGTGCAACGCCCGGTCAATCACGCTGCAAGCGTTCTCTTCACTGTTGAAGCCGATGCTGGGGTTGGCGACATCATTGGCGACAATCAGGTCCAGGTTCTTGTCCTTGAGCTTGCGGGCAGCATAGTCGAGCAGGTGTTCGGTCTCGGCGGCGAAGCCGACGCTGAAAGGGCGATCCGGGCGGGTTGCGATGGTCGCCAGAATATCCGGATTGCGGACCATCTGCAGCAGCAAGCCGTCACCGTTTGAAGGATCTTTCTTCAATTTGTGCGGGGCGACAACTTCCGGACGGTAGTCAGCCACCGCTGCCGAGGCGATGAACAGGTCACAGGGGATGGCAGCCTCGCACGCCGCCAGCATGTCGCGGGCGCTGACCACATCGATGCGCGAGACGCGATCCGGCGTCGGCAGATTGACTGGCCCGGTGATCAGCGTGACGCGCGCACCGGCTTCCACAGCCGCTTCGGCCAGGGCAAAGCCCATTTTTCCGGAGCTGTGGTTGGTGATGTAGCGCACCGGATCGATGTTTTCCTGGGTCGGGCCAGCGGTGATCAGTACATGCTTGCCGGTCAGGCTCAGGCGCTGGAAACAGTCCGCTGCGCACAGGGCCAGATCGTCGGCCTCCAGCATGCGACCGAAGCCGACATCGCCGCAGGCCTGACTGCCGGACGCTGGCCCAAACACACGAAAGTCACGCTCTTCAAGCTGCCGGGTATTGGCTTGCACTGAGGCGTCACGCCACATTGCTTGATTCATCGCCGGTGCGATGGCGACGGTGGCATCGGTTGCCAGCACGATGGTGGTCAGCAAGTCGTTGGCGATGCCTTGCGCCAGGCGCGCGATCAGGTCGGCGGTGGCCGGAGCGATCAGGATCAGGTCGGCCCATTTGGCCAGTTCGATATGGCCCATCGCGGCCTCTGCGGCCGGGTCGAGAAGGTCCAGGTGCACAGGGTGCCCGGACAGGGCCTGCATGGTCAGCGGCGTAATGAACTCTGCTCCGCCTTTGGTCATGACGACACGCACTTCTGCGCCCTGATCGCGCAGGCGGCGGACCAGCTCGGCGCTCTTGTAGGCCGCGATGCCGCCGCCGACGCCAAGAACGATGCGTTTTCGATACAGCCGCTGCATAGACCTGCCTTTTTGGTCGAGTGAATACGCGACGCCCATGACGCCTCCCCAGGCCAGGCCGTCGCGCAAAAAAGATGGGCTAAGATAGCACAGCGACTGCACCGCAACAGCGGTGCCCAATCACATGGAGGTGCTATGAGTATTCGCAGTTGGCCCGCGGCCGAACGCCCGCGGGAACGCTTGTTGGAGTTGGGGGCGGGGAGCCTTTCCGACGCCGAGTTGCTGGCTATCTTTTTACGCACCGGGGTGGCCGGAAAAAGCGCCGTAGACCTTGCCCGTCATCTTCTGAATCAATTCGACGGGCTCAGATCGTTACTGGATGCTGACCTGTCCACGTTTACCTCCCAGCTCGGGCTGGGGCCTGCCAAATTTGCTCAGTTGCAGGCTGTCATGGAGATGGCGCGCCGGCACATGGCCGAGTCCTTGCGCCGTGACTCAGCGCTGGAAAACCCCACTCAGGTGCGTAACTACCTGAAAGCTCAGCTCAGACATGAACAGCATGAAGTTTTCGCCTGCCTGTTTCTGGACAACAAGCACCGGGTCATGACCTTCGAGATACTGTTTCGCGGGACGATCAACGCCTCCTATGTGCATCCGCGCCAGGTGGTGAAACGAGCGATGGCTCACAACGCCGCCAGCCTGATCCTCTGCCACAACCATCCTTCCGGCATCACCACGCCCAGCCGTTCCGACATAGACCTGACCAAGCGCCTCAAGGAAGCACTGATGCTGGTGGATGTTCATGTGCTGGACCACGTGATCGTGGGTGACGGCGAGCCACTGTCGATGGTTGAGCGCGGGTTGATGTAGCGCTCACGCAGAGCGGTAGGCCGAGACTCGGGTTATCGTTCCCGCGCTCTGCGTCCGGTCTTGAGGTGGGGCGTGCCAATGCAGGGCATTGGCACGCCAGTTACGCAGACAGGCCTAGGTCTGGCGATTTACTTGACCTGCACCTTGTAGAAATCCTGCCTGCCAAACGGGCTGACCTGATAACCCGTGACGTCCTTGCGTACCAGGGCTGCTGCGGTCGGGTGGGCGAGGGGTATCCACAGTGCCTGCTGTTGGATCTGCTGCTGCGCCTGATGGTACAGCTTGCTGCGTTCGGCCTGGTCACTGACTGATTTACCGTCTGCGATCAGCTTGTCCAGTGTCTTGTCGCAATAACGGGCGAAATTGGTGCCCGACTGCACGGCTGCACACGAGAACTGCGGGGTCAGGAAGTTATCCGGGTCGCCATTGTCGCCTGCCCAGCCCATGAACAGCAGGTCATGCTCGCCAGCCTTGGCGCGGCGAATCAGTTCGCCCCACTCAATAATCTTGATCTCGGCATCAATGCCGACCTGCTTCAAGTCAGCCTGCAACAATTGAGCGCCCAGGCTCGGGTTCGGGTTCAGCAGGCTCCCGGAAGGTCGCGTCCAGATAGTGGTCTTGAAGCCTTCCTTTACACCGGCCTTGGCCAGCAACGCCTTGGCCTTGGCAACATCGTGCTGATAGCCAGGCAGGTCCTTGGCGTAACTCCAGGTATTGGGCGGGTAAGGACCATTGGCTTTTTCAGCGGTGCCTTCGAACACGGCCTTCAGGTAATTGGCCTTGTCGAACGCCAGGTTGATGGCCTGACGAACTTCAGGCTTGTCGAATGGCGGGTGCTGACTGTTGATCGCGACAAACGCGGTCATGAATGCTTCAGTCTTCTCGACCTTGAGCGAGTTATCCTCGCTGGCCGCCTGAATATCCAGAGGCTTTGGCGAAAGCGCTATCTGGCACTCGTTCTGACGGACTTTCTGCAGGCGCACATTGGCGTCCGCTGTGATGGCATACACCAAGGTGTCGACATCAGACTTGCCGGCGAAGTAATCCTTGAACGCCTCATAACGCACCACTGCATCTTTCTGGAAGCGCTTGAACACGAACGGCCCGGTGCCGATCGGCTGGCTGTTGAGTTTTTCCGGTGTGCCGGCTTTCAGGAGTTGCGCGGTATATTCGGCCGAGTAGATCGACGCAAAACCCATGCTCAGCGTGGCCAGGAAGGTCGAGTCCGCCCGATTGAGTGTAAAGCGGACGGAGTGCGCGTCAGGCGCTTCGATGCTCTTGATCAGCGCGGGCAACTGCATGGATTGCGCATGCGGGAAGCCGCTCTGGGCAATCTTGTGCCACGGGTTCTGCGGGTCGAGCATGCGCTGGAAGCTGAACAGCACGTCATCGGCGCTCAGCTCGCGGCTCGGCTTGAAATAGTCTGTGGTATGAAATTTCACTCCGGAGCGCAGCTTGAAGTCGTAAGTCAGGCCGTCTTTGGATACGGTCCAGCTTTCTGCCAGGCTCGGTACCAGCTTGCCGCTCTGTGCATCGAAGTCCACCAGACGGTTCATCAGCACGTCGGCCGATGCGTTGGTGGTGGTCAGTGAGTTGTACTGCACAACGTCGAAGCCTTCGGGACTGGCTTCGGTACAAACCACAAGGCTCGATGCCTGGGCGGCAATCGGAAGCAGCAACGGAACAAGCAAAAAAGGGAGTGCAGCTAGGCGCATGGCGTTATTTCCTGTTCAGAAAGGGCCCCATCTGCCGGCGCAGTCTGGTGAGGGACTAACCCTAGACCATGTGCTGGCGTAGAACAATCGTCACGGTGCGACGAGCGGTCGATTTGCCTGTGCCCCCGCATTGCTTGAGCATACCGCCGCGCAGAGCGGATTCATTCGGGTCAAAGTGCTTTGCCTGTTGTTGCGTCCAAGGGTTTCTGGTATAAAGCAGCGCTCTTTTCTAGGGGCCCGGTTCCTTCACTGTAGGTGTAGCCGGTAAGACCCTTAAAGAAACGCGGCGCCTGGCGCCAAATGACTGAGAGATTAAGCGGCCAACCCATGCCGGGTTGGGCATGTGGTTTTAGAGGGCTGAGGCATGTCGAGAGTATGTCAAGTTACCGGTAAGGGTCCGGTGACTGGGAATAACATTTCCCACGCAAACAACAAAACCCGTCGTCGTTTCCTGCCAAACCTGCAGCATCACCGCTTCTGGGTTGAAGGCGAGAAGCGTTTTGTTCGTCTGCGCGTATCTGCTAAAGGCATGCGTATCATCGACAAGCGTGGCATTGAAGTTGTGCTCGCTGAACTGCGTCGCGACGGCAAAATTTAAGGGAGAGAATCATGCGTGAATTGATCCGTTTGGTGTCGAGCGCTGGTACAGGCCATTTCTACACCACCGACAAGAACAAACGTACTACCCCGGATAAAATCGAAATCAAAAAATTCGATCCGGTTGTACGCAAGCACGTGATCTACAAAGAAGGCAAAATCAAGTAATTGATTCTGTCGGCTACAAAAAAACCCGCCTCGGCGGGTTTTTTTGTGTCTGCGCTCCTGGCATAGCTGCAAGGGCAGTACTTATTTATCCGCAGCGGCTTCAAACACCACATAAATCTTGCGGCATGTTTCCAGCACCTCCCAAGTGCCCTTGAAGCCGGCTGGAATCACGAAACGGTCGCCTGCGCGCAGGGTTTTCGCGTTGCCCTGCTCGTCGCGCAGGACTGAAACACCCTGCACAATCTCGCAATACTCATGCTCCGAGTAATTCACCTGCCACTGCCCGGGCTCGCCATTCCAGACCCCCGCGCTCATCTGTCCGCAGGGGCTGTTGTAGTGGTTGTAGAGGGTTTGTGCCGGATCGCCCTTAAAGACCTTTTCCGGTGCAGGGCGATAGTGCTCGGCGGCGGTGCTGGCTTCACTGAAGTCGACGATGCTTTCGATGCTCATGATGGGCCCCTTGTCCTGAATGCGTTGAGGGTTTGACGTGCGTGCTGTGCGTTAGTGCCTCGGCGTGCGTGCGGAGCTGTTTAATAAAATCAACATAAAAGCACCGTAGCGGCTATTTATGTCAAATATATTGGTTTTGTCGGGCCGCTGGTTTAGGGTAACGGCCTTCCTGAAAAATTTCAGATTGTGTCTTTAATCAACCATGACACACCCACATTCAACAAGAGGAGGACATGCAAATGACCACCCTGACTCGTGCTGACTGGGAGCAACGCGCCCAGCATTTGAAGATCGAAGGCCGTGCCTTCATTCAAGGTGAATACACCGCAGCCTCCTCCGGCGAGACGTTTGATTGCATCAGCCCGGTCGATGGCCGGATGCTTGCCAAGGTCGCCAGTTGCGACACCGCTGACGCGCAACGCGCTGTCGACAGTGCGCGCAGCGCCTTCAACTCGGGTGCCTGGTCGCGACTGGCTCCGGCCAAACGCAAGGAAACCATGATCCGTTTCGCCGGGCTGCTCAAGCAAAATGCCGAAGAGCTGGCCCTGCTTGAGACTCTGGACATGGGCAAACCGATTGGCGACTCGTTCGGTGTCGACATCCCCGGTGCTGCCAGAGCCCTGAGCTGGAGCGGCGAAGCCATCGACAAGCTGTATGACGAGGTCGCCGCAACGCCTCATGACCAATTGGGCCTGGTTACCCGAGAGCCGGTCGGTGTCGTCGCCGCCATCGTGCCGTGGAACTTCCCGTTGATGATGGCTTGCTGGAAGCTTGGTCCTGCACTGTCCACCGGCAATTCCGTGATCCTGAAGCCGTCGGAGAAGTCTCCGCTGACCGCCATTCGTATTGCGCAGCTGGCCATCGAGGCAGGCATTCCTGCGGGCGTGCTCAACGTATTGCCGGGTTACGGTCATACCGTCGGCAAGGCGCTGGCGCTGCATATGGACGTGGATACCGTGGTGTTTACCGGTTCGAGCAAAATCGCCAAACAACTGATGATTTACGCAGGCGAGTCGAACATGAAACGCGTCTGGCTGGAAGCCGGTGGCAAAAGCCCGAATATCGTCTTTGCCGACGCGCCGGATTTGCAGGCCGCCGCCGAAGCAGCCGCCAGCGCAATTGCTTTCAATCAGGGCGAAGTCTGCACTGCCGGTTCTCGGCTGCTGGTCGAGCGCTCTATCAAGGAACGCTTCCTGCCGATGGTGCTTGAGGCATTGGCCACCTGGAAGCCCGGCAATCCGCTGGACCCTGCGACCAATGTGGGCGCGCTGGTCGACACCCAGCAGATGAACACAGTGCTGTCTTACATCGAAGCCGGTCACGCCGAGGGTGCCAGACTGGTTGCGGGCGGCAAGCGCATTCTGCAGGAAACCGGCGGCACGTACGTCGAACCGACCATTTTCGACGGCGTGAACAACGCCATGAAGATCGCCCAAGAGGAGATCTTCGGCCCGGTACTTTCAGTGCTGACGTTCGACAGCGACGAAGAAGCGATACAGATAGCCAACGACACGCCTTATGGCTTGGCTGCTGCCGTGTGGACTGCAAATATCTCCAGAGCACACCTGACCGCCAAGGCACTGCGCGCGGGCAGCGTATGGGTCAACCAATACGACGGCGGCGATATGACTGCCCCGTTCGGTGGCTTCAAGCAGTCAGGCAACGGTCGTGATAAATCGCTGCATGCCTTCGACAAATACACCGAGCTGAAATCCACCTGGATCAAGCTGTAAGTCAGGAGCGCGACACCTATCGTGCCGACGCTCCAACGTCGGTACGCCGTTCTGGACGTTCTGCGTCCTGGCTTGCGTTTGCGGCGTGGCGCAGATTTGTGACGCAGAGCGTCACGCACGGCATTCCCACGCTGGAGCGTGAGGAACGATAACCTCAACTATCGTGCGACGTTCCGCGTCCGGTCTTGCGTCTGCGGCGCGGCGCAGATTAGTGACGCAGAGCGTCACGCAAGGCATTCCCACGCTGGAGCGTGAGGAACGATAACCTTAACTATCGTGCGACGCTCCGCGTCCTGGCTTGCGTTTGCGGCGTGGCGCAGATTTGTGACGCAGAGCGTCACGCAAGGCATTCCCACGCTGGAGCGTGAGGAACGATAACCTTAACTATCGTGCGACGCTCCGCGTCCGGTCTTGCGTTTGCGGCGCGGCGCAGATTTGTGACGCGGAGCTTCACGCACGGCATTCCCGCGCTGGAGCGTGAGGAGCGATAACCTCAACTATCGTGCGACGCTCCGCGTCGCATGCCGTTCTGGACGCTCTGCGTCCGGTCTTGATTGCGCCGTTAGGGCAGCAGGAGCTTGATAATGCGTTGGGGTACTTATTTTGCCGTGCTGGCGTCCGTGTTGGGCGTCGGGCTGGCAATGGGCGTCAGCATGCCGCTGGTTTCATTGCGTCTGGCAGGCTGGGGCTACGGCTCGTTTGCCATTGGCATCATGGCGGCGATGCCTGCGATGGGTGTGCTGGTGGGTGCGGCGCTGGCCAGTCGTCTCGCCGCGCGCTTCGGTACCGCCAAGCTGATGCGCCTGTGCCTGTGGGGCGGCGCCGTTTCGGTCGGCGCACTGGCGCTGCTGCCGTATTACGGAGTCTGGCTGGTCTTGCGTCTGGCGCTCGGGGTGATTCTGACCATCGTCTTCGTGCTGGGTGAAAGCTGGATCAACCAACTGGTGATCGAGCGTCTGCGCGGACGGCTGGTAGCGCTGTATGGCAGCACTTACGCCTTGAGCCAACTGGCTGGCCCGCTGTTGCTGGGCGTTATCGGCACTCAGGCCGACTACGGCTTCTGGATTGGCGTGCTGCTACTGGTCGGCTCCCCGTTCCTGCTGCTGGGTCGCACGGGTGCGCCATCGACTGAATCCTGCAACGTGACCTTCACTGATCTGGCGGGCTTCTGTCGCGGCATGCCCGCTATCGCCTGGGCAGTGGCGCTATTCGCTGCATTCGAAGCCTTGATCCTCACGCTGCTGCCGCTCTACTGCATACGCCACGGGTTCTCCCCGGAAATCGCCCTGATCATGGTCAGTGTGGTGGTGATAGGTGACGCGTTACTGCAGCTGCCGATCGGCATGCTCGCTGATCGCGTTTCGCGCCGCGCAATGTTTACCGGATGCGCCGTTTTGTTGCTGGCGTCCAGTCTGCTGGTGCCGTTACTGATCGATACCGTTCTGATCTGGCCGCTCTGGACAGTGTTCGGCGCCAGTGCTGGCGGGCTGTTTACCCTGTCGCTGATCCTGATCGGCGAGCGTTACCGAGATGATTCACTGGTCCGCGCCAATGCGCATGTCGCTCAACTGTGGGGCATCGGGTGTCTGATCGGGCCCCTGATAGCGGGCGCGGGCAGTCAGTGGGTCAGCGGTGAGGCCTTGCCGCTGCTGATGGCGGCAGGTGCCTTTGGCCTGCTGATTCTGATCAGGCGACGTGGAGCGTTCGGGGTTGCCCAGGCTGCGCCCGCCTAAAGCATTCTTTCCAGGCCGATGGCACGGCTCATCCACGCGTTGAAACGCCGCCACCAGTCACCGGGTTCGGTATGCAGCGTGTGGATCTGGCCATTGTCTTCGGTCACCCACACCACTTTGCCATCCTCCAGCTTCGCCTGGTAAGTGAGCGAGGGAGCCATACCCTGAAGCGTCAGTTCGCGTAGCTCTTCGGCCAGTTGCGGACTGTCGACCAGCACGCCGACTTCGGTGTTCCACAGCACAGAACGCGGGTCGAAATTGAATGAGCCGACAAAGACTTTCTGCCGATCGAAGATCATCGCCTTGCTGTGCAGGCTTGATTCCGAACTGGCCAACGAGCTGCTTTTCTTGAACAAATGCGGGCCGCTGCCGCGCATGGTTTCGGTATCGCCAGGCTGGCGGCGCAGTTCGAACAGCTTCACGCCATGCTCCAGCAGCGCCTTGCGGTAAGGCGCGTAGCCGCCATGCACGGCAGGAACGTCGGTGGCTTCCAGTGAATTGGTCAGCAGGCTGACGTTGACGCCGGCATCGGCACGGCCGGTCAGGTACAGCAAACCTTCCTGACCCGGCACAAAGTAAGCCGAAATCAGCATCAGTTCCTTGCGAGTGTTCAGCAGCTCGGGGGCCAGTTGCGTGGTCAGTAGCAGGTGCGGATCCGGATCTCCCTGCGCCAGTACCTTGGTCGGCGCGTCCCACAATGCCTGGTTGTGCGCCCAGACCAGCTCGTTGAGCCAGGTCTTCATGCGTGGCTGAGTCTTGTAGGCCATCAATCGCTCATACAGAGCCTTGTGTTGCTGATGCGCCTGCTCCAGCGAATCGTCCAGCCGCTGCCGGGCCTGGGCCAGATCCTCACCGTCGGGCAGGAAGTACATGAACGCATCGATGGGCTTGCTGAGCGTGCTGTTCCAGTATTGATCGAAGCTCTGGCCGAGCTGTTCGGCGACCGGTCCCACGCTTAGCATGTCGATATCGGTGAAGTTCAGGTTCGGTTCGGCGTCGAAGTATTCATCGCCCAGATTGCGCCCGCCAACGATGGCCACACTGCTGTCGGCCAGCCACAGTTTGTTGTGCATGCGCCGGTGCTGACGCGACAGGTTCATCAAACGCCCCAAGCTGCGCGTGACGCCGGTCTCGCGCCCCAGATTTTGCGGGTTGAACAGGCGAATCTGAATGTTCGGGTGCGCGGCGAGGGTGGCGATGGCCTGATCCAGCCCGTCGCTGGTGGTGTCGTCCAGCAGGATGCGCACCCGCACGCCACGGTCTGCCGCTTTGAGCAGTTCGTCGATCAGAGCGCGCGTGCTCAGGCCGTCGTGGACGATGTAATACTGCAGGTCGAGGCTGCTTTTGGCGTTACGGATCAGCTCGGCGCGCGCCTTGAATGCATCGCTGCTGTCGGGCAGCAGGCGAAAGCCGGAACGCCCGTCGTGGGGCATCGCCATGGCTTGAATAGAGCGGCCGAAAGCAGAACTCGAGGGCGGCATGGCCTGGCTTGGCTCGCTGGCAAGTTGCTGATGTGCGCAACCGCTGACGCACAGTGCAACCAGCAGGCAAAAGGGCAAGGCCCATGAGTTATTCAAATTGATCTTCCGCGTCTGTACATGGCTCGACTTGGCGTTATGACCCGAAAAACCGGGAAAGATTTGCCAACGTCAGTCAGTTTGCGCATTCAGTAGTGCAATTGTCTCGCCCACGATACGCACAGCGTTCTCGATTTCGCGGCTCGGTTTGGCCGCGAAGTTCATGCGCATGCAGTTACGGTACTTGCCCGAGGCGGAAAAAATACTGCCCACCGCGATCTGTACACCCTTGTCCAGCAGCGCGCGGTTCAGGCGCAGCGTGTCGAAGCCTTCGGCCAGTTCCACCCACAGCATGAAACCGCCTTGCGGGCGGCTGGCGCGGGTGCCTTCGGGAAAGTAGCGCATCACCCAGTCGGTCATCTGGTCGCGACTGCGCTGGTATTGGGTTCTCATGCGCCTTACATGCGGCTCGTAATGGCCGCCTTCGATGAAGTCGGCGATGGCCAACTGGGGCTGCGGTGCAGTCGAGCCGGTGCCGATGTATTTCATGTGCAGCACCTGCTCCAGATACCGCCCCGGCGCTACCCAGCCAATCCGCAGGCCGGGTGCCAGGGTCTTGGAAAACGAGCTGCACAGCAGGACACGACCGTCTTCATCGAAGGATTTGATGGTGCGCGGGCGAGGGTAGTTGTAAGCAAGATCGCCATACACATCGTCCTCGATGATCGCCACATCGAAACGTTGCGCCAGCGTCAGCAACGCACGTTTGCGGGCTTCGGGCATGACGTAACCCAGCGGGTTGTTGCAATTGGGCGTCAGCTGAATGACCTTGATCGGCCATTGCTCAAGGGCCAGTTCCAGCGCCTCGAGGCTAATGCCGGTCAATGGGTCGGTGGGGATTTCGAGGGCCTTCATGCCCACACCCTTGAGCGTCTGCATGGCGCCGAAGAAACTGGGCGAGTCCACCGCAACGATATCACCCGGCGAGCAAATGGCACGGACGCTCGCTGACAGCGCTTCATGGCAGCCATTGGTGACGATCAGGTCATTGGCGGTCAGGTTGCAGCCCGAGTCGAGCATCAGTCGGGCGATTTGCTCACGCAGCCTGCGTACGCCGTAGATGTTGTCGTAATACAGCCCCGGCATGTCTTGGTGACGACTCAGCTGACTCAGCGCGCGCATCAACGGTTTCAGGGTAGGGCTGGTGACATCGGGCATGCCGCGCCCCAGTTGCGTGACCGCTTCGAGAGGCGCCACCCGAATCAGGTCCAGCACCTGATCCCATTGAGAGATATCCACAGGCCGCTGGACGGGTCGCCCGACAGCAGGTAGTGCAGGTGCCGCTCGACTGACCGATACGAAATAGCCGGATTTAGGTTTCGGCGCTGCCAGGCCGTTGTCCTCCAGCACCCGATACGCTTGCTGCACGGTGCTCAGGCTGACGCCATGTTCGACACTTAACGCACGCACCGATGGCAGGCGGTCGCCGGGGCGGTAGAAGCCGTTTTCGATCCGCGAGCCGAGCAGTTCGGCGAGGTTGACGTAAAGCGTCATGACGTACTCTCAGGCTGGTGAGCGTGGTATAGCAATACAGATTGGGCAAAAATATAGCATTCAGTGCTGTTTTTGCCTCATCTGTATGGAAAATATAACCTGTTTTTGAATCTGTAATGGTTTGGCCGTTCGTTTCATCATAGACCCACACCCACCCAGGATGAGGGAATCGGAAATGAACGGGTTCAGCGACGTACGCCTTGCGCTTCACAGCCAGGAATTGAATGACTATCGGCCAACTGCGGTCAGAACGGTCCGCTCGAACAAGGCCGATCTGATGGCGGGCATGGGTCGTTGGGCACTGTATCGTCACCGCTGGACCTCCCGCCGCACCTTGCTGGAGCTGACGGACGATCAGCTGCGCGACATCGGGCTGGATTTCCAGCAGGCGCGGGTCGAAGCGATGAAACCGTTCTGGAGGCCCTGAGCCTTTCAGCGCAGCTCTTTGAGCCGGTGCCAGAGCATGCCCAATGCCAGTAACGGCGAGCGCAAGTGTTTGCCGCCCGGAAAGGTCATGTGTGGCACTTTGGCGAATAGCTCGAAGCCATCGCTGTGTTGCCCGGCGATGGCTTCTGCCAGCAAGCGACCTGCAAGGTGTGTCGCGTTCAGACCATGGCCCGAGTAAGCCTGAGCATAAAACACGTTGGGGTGCTGCTTGAGCTGGCCAATTTGCGGCAGGCGATTGGCACCGATGCCGATCATCCCACCCCACTGGTAATCGATCTTCACTGAAGCCAGTTGCGCAAACACATCGAGCATCTTCGGCCGCATGTAAGCGGCGATGTCCCGTGGGTCGCGGCCCGAATAGTGACAGGCGCCCCCGAACAGCAAACGGCGATCCGCTGACAGCCGGTAGTAATCTACAGTCACGCGCTGATCACAGACCGCCATGTCCTGCGGCAACACTTCCCGGGCCTGAGCCTCGCTCAAGGGTTCGGTCGCGATGATGTAACTGCCCGCGGGCAATACCTTGCCGCTTATTTCCGGATTCAGATCGTTGAGGTAGGCATTGCAGCCCAGCACCAGCGTTTTCGCCAGCACCGCCCCCTGAGCCGTATGCACTTTGACCTGCGGGCCGTAGTCGATTCTCGTCACCGCAGAATGTTCGAACAGCCGAACGCCCAGTGACTGCGCTACGGCAGCTTCTCCCAAAGCCAGATTCAACGGGTGCAGATGCCCGGAACCCATGTCGATCAAACCGCCGACATACCGGTCGGAGCCCACGACACTGCGCATCTGATCGGCTTGCAGCAATTTCAGCTCATGGCGGTAGCCCAGGCTGCGCAGTTCATCGGCATCTTCGGCAAGGCTGTGCAGGTCGCGCGGCTTGTTGGCCAGGTCGCAATAACCCCATTTCAGGTCGCAATCGATAGCGTGCCGCTCGATGCGCTGACGCACGATATCGACCGCCTCAATGCCCAGCAGCTTGAGCTGCCGCACACCCTCGCTGCCGATGACATTGGCGAACTGCTCGACACCGTGGCCGACCCCGCGAATCAGCTGGCCGCCATTGCGTCCGCTGGCACCCCAGCCAATCCTGCGTGCCTCAAGCAACGCGACACTCAGCCCGCGCTCGGCCAGCTCGATGGCAGTGTTGAGGCCGGAAAATCCGCCGCCCACCACGCACACATCAACCTTCACCTCGCCTTGCAGCGCAGGGTGATCCGGTTGCGGATGGCTGCTGGCGGCGTAGTAGGAGGCAACATGCTGGTCGTCGTGAAGAGTCGGGTGCTGAACGCGGGCGTTCATGAGCGGGTCCTGTCGGTGGCGGTTTGCGTGTGGGGAGGATAAGCCGCTGTCATGAGCCTGCCAACTGGGGCAAACTCAGCGCATTGTGTAGGAATGGTTGATTCAATGAGCTGCAACCGTCAGAAAATAAGTGATCTGCGCCGCCAGATTCCCTCGTTCGAGTGTGTGCCTGGCTGCCACGACTGCTGCGGCCCGGTTACCACGTCGCCCGAAGAAATGTCGCGCCTGCCGCGCAAGACTGCCGCCGAACAGGAAGCCGCGCTCGATGAGCTCAATTGCGTGCACCTTGGCCCGCAGGGCTGCACCGTGTATGACGAACGCCCGTTGATCTGCCGTCTGTTTGGCACCACCGACAGCCTGCCATGCCCGAATGGCCGTCGCCCGGTCGAACTGATTCACCCGCGGGTAGAGAAGCAGATACACGAATATATGGCTTCCACCCGACAAGTGCTGGTCTAGGCTCTGTACGTAAAGTGGCTGCGCTCGGTGATGCTGCGTTAAAAACAGGCTCGGAATGCTCATTTACAACACGTAGACTCCGCTTCCTCGCCTGTTTTTGCCTTGCCTGACCTTCGCTCGCCGACTTTTCGTACAGAACCTAGCGCAATCAGTCGGCAATCGGCAGGTTCAGGCTCTCTTTCACTTCTTCCATCACGATATAGCTCTTGGACTCACGCACGTGCGGCAGCTTGAGCAGGATATCGCCCAGCAGTTTGCGGTAGGACGCCATCTCGGAAATGCGCGCCTTGACCAGATAGTCAAAGTCGCCTGATACCAAGTGGCACTCCAGCACATGCGGAAGCTTCAACACGGCACGGCGGAACTCCTCGAAGGTGTCGCCAGACTTGTAGTCCAGACTGATTTCCACAAATACCAGCAGGCTGGCCTTCAGGCTTTGCGGGTTCAGGCGGGCGTTATAGCCCATGATGATGCCCTCGCGTTCCAGCCTGCGAACCCGCTCGGTACACGGAGTGGTCGAGAGGCCGACGCGCTCGCCCAGTTCGGTAAACGAGATACGCCCATCTGCCTGGAGGATGCGCAGGATATTGCGGTCGATCTTGTCCAGTTCACGATTTGACTGGTGTTGAGTGCGCATGGGTTATTTCCCCTCTACCAAAGCGTTTATCGCCGGGAATAAACGCCAAATATAGATGTTTATACAGTGAGAAGCACTGCCCATTGCTCAATATACTGCGCACATTCTTGCTTAAAACTTCAAAACGTCAGCGGATATCCGCGATGAGGTCATCTACATGCGCGTTCTGGTCCTTGGAAGTGGTGTAATCGGTACAACCAGTGCTTATTATCTGGCGCGTGCCGGTTTTCAGGTGACCGTGGTAGACCGCCAGCCAGCCGCCGCCATGGAGACCAGCTTTGCCAATGCCGGCCAGGTCTCGCCAGGCTATGCCTCGCCATGGGCAGCGCCGGGTGTTCCGCTGAAGGCGATCAAGTGGTTGCTGCAGCGCCACGCGCCATTGGCGATCAAGGCCACGGCAGATATCGATCAATACCTGTGGATGGCGCAAATGCTGCGCAACTGCACCGCCAGCCGCTATGCCGTGAATAAAGAGCGCATGGTGCGCCTGTCCGAATACAGCCGTGATTGCCTGGATGAACTGCGCCTGGAAACAGGTATTGCCTACGAAGGGCGCAGCCTGGGTACTACTCAGCTGTTCCGCACTCAGGCCCAGCTGGACAACGCTGCCAAGGATATTGCCGTGCTCGAGCAGTCCGGTGTTCCTTACGAACTGCTGGATCGCGAAGGCATCGCCCGTGTCGAGCCCGCACTGGCCGGTGTGACCGGTATTCTCAGCGGTGCACTGCGCTTGCCTAATGACCAGACCGGCGATTGCCAGTTGTTCACCACGCGCCTTGCAGAAATGGCCGTAGAGCTGGGTGTCGAGTTCCGCTACGGACAGAACATCGAGCGCCTCGACCACGCTGGCGACCGCATCAATGGTGTGTGGATCGACGGCAATCTGGAAACAGCCGACCGCTACGTGCTGGCGCTGGGCAGCTATTCTCCGCAACTGCTCAAACCGCTGGGTATCAAGGCTCCGGTTTACCCGCTGAAGGGCTATTCGCTGACGGTGCCGATCACTAACCCGGCCATGGCTCCGACCTCGACCATTCTCGATGAAACCTACAAGGTCGCCATCACCCGCTTCGACAACCGCATCCGGGTCGGCGGCATGGCGGAAATCGCCGGTTTCGACCTGTCGCTCAATCCGCGTCGACGCGAAACACTGGAGATGATCGTCGGTGACCTCTATCCTCAGGGTGGCGACCTGACCCAGGCCAGTTTCTGGACCGGGTTGCGTCCGACCACTCCCGATGGCACACCGATTGTGGGTGCAACACCGTTCCGCAACCTGTTCCTCAATACCGGCCATGGCACATTGGGCTGGACGATGGCGTGTGGTTCCGGTCGCTTGCTGGCAGACCTCATTGCCCGCAAGACACCCCGTATCAGTGCCGAAGGCCTCGATATCTCTCGTTACGGCAACACTCAGGAGAATGCACAGCATGTCAATCCAGCGCCAGCTCACCAATGAGCGCATGAGTCAGGTCGTTGTCCACAACGGCACCGTCTATCTGTCGGGCCAGGTCGGCGATGACATGACTGCAGGTGTCGAGCAACAGACTCGCGAGGTTCTGAACAGTATCGAGCGCCTGCTCGACCTGGCCGGCACTGACAAGACTCGCATTCTGTCGGTCACGATCTATCTGAAAGACATCGATGCTCATTTTGCCGGCATGAACAGCGTCTGGGACAAATGGCTGCCCAAGGGTGTCGCGCCTGCGCGTGCAACCGTCGAGGCCAAGCTGTGCGAGCCGGAAATCCTCGTCGAACTGTCGGTTGTCGCCGCGCTGCCTTGAGTCTGCTGTCTTCATACTGTTGTGCCCGACGCATCTCTGCGTCGGGGTTTTTCTGACCCTTTTCACCCTTCAGGCAAGAAACGTCATCATGCGTCCAGCCCGCGCCTTAATTGATCTTCAGGCACTGCGTCACAACTACCAACTGGCTCGTGAACACAGCGGCGGCAAAGCGCTCGCGGTGATCAAGGCCGATGCCTATGGTCACGGCGCGGTACGCGTCGCCCAGGCACTGGAAGCCCAGGCCGACGGTTTCGCAGTGGCCTGCATCGAAGAAGCGCTCGAGCTGCGCGCGGCAGGCATCCACGCACCTGTTCTGCTGCTTGAAGGTTTTTTCGAAGCCGATGAACTGGCGCTGATTGTCGAGCACAACTTCTGGACGGTCGTGCATTCGACCTGGCAGCTGGAGGCCATCGAGCAGGCGCAGCTCGCCAAACCTTTAACGGTCTGGCTCAAGATTGACACGGGCATGCACCGCGTCGGCCTGTACCCGCATGAATATCAGTCCGCCTATCAACGCCTGCTGGTAACCGGCAAAGTGGCCAGAATCGTCCTGATGAGCCACTTCGCCCGCGCCGATGAACTGAACAGTGGATGCAGTGATGAACAGTTCGCTGTATTCGAGAGCTTTCGCAAAGGCCTGGTTGCAGAAACCAGCCTGAAAAACTCCCCGGCCGTTCTGGGCTGGCCGCATATTCCAAGCGACTGGTCGCGCCCCGGCATCATGCTCTACGGCGCTACGCCGTTTGGTCAGGCGCACCCGCTGGCTGACCGCCTGCAACCGGTCATGACCCTGGAATCGAAGATCATCAGCGTGCGTGAACTGCCTGCCGGTGAAGCCGTGGGCTATGGCGCGACGTTTGTCTGTGATCGGCCATTGCGTATTGGCGTGGTGGCGATGGGGTACGCCGACGGCTATCCGCGTCATGCGCCGACCGGCACGCCTGTGCAGATCGACGGTCAGCCCTCCCGGCTGCTCGGGCGAGTGTCCATGGACATGCTTTGCGTAGACTTGACCGGCGTACCGCAGGCCGGGATTGGCAGCCGGGTCGAGTTATGGGGCAAGCACGTGCTCGCCAGTGAAGTGGCCACACGGGCAGAAACGATTCCCTACGAAATCTTCTGCAATCTGCGTCGCGTTCCGCGTATCTATTCCCAAGACTGATCGAGCCCCTGTCCGTCAGGCCGCTGTATGTCTGGTGTCTGTCGAAGTGTTGTAAATATTGAACGCTGTTGCCATGATGGCGTTCATCTCGACTAGACCTGACAAAACCTGGGGGAATATCGCATTGGACGTGGGTGAACGACTGCAATCGATCCGCAAGCTCAAGGGCCTGTCCCAGCGTGAACTCGCCAAGCGCGCAGGCGTGACCAACAGCACCATCTCCATGATCGAGAAAAACAGCGTAAGCCCTTCGATCAGCTCGCTGCGCAAGGTGCTCGGCGGCATTCCCATGTCCATGGTCGAGTTTTTCTCGGAAGAAACCGTTCCGGAAAACGCAGCGCAGGTGGTGTACAAGGCCAGCGAGTTGATTGATATCTCGGACGGTGCCGTGACCATGAAGCTGGTCGGCAAGTCGCACCAGGGCCGTGCCATCGCCTTTCTTACCGAAACCTACCCGCCGGGTGCCGATACCGGTGAAGAAATGCTCGTCCACGACGGTGAAGAAACCGGAATTCTCGTCGAGGGGCGACTGGAGCTGGTAGTGGGTCTCGACACCTACGTACTGGAAGCCGGGGACAGCTATTATTTTGAAAGCACCCGGCCGCACCGCTTCCGCAACCCGTTCGACGTCCCGGCACGATTGATCAGTGCGGCAACGCCAGCCAATTTCTGACCCGCCCCTTGCAGTGAGTGACGCGTGAAGCTGACCCGGAAGATTCTGAGCAACGCTGGCGTTCTGACGTTGTGGGTGTTCAATGTGCAAGCCGCCGATACCGCCCGAGCCCCTGACGACATCATCGCCGCCCATTGCGTCGCGTGTCACAGCGTCGGCCTGCTCAACGCGCCGAAAACCGGTGACACGGCCGCCTGGGAAGAGCGGGCCAGACAAAAAGGCGGCCTTGACGGCCTGCTGGCCAGCACCATCAAAGGCATTGGCATCATGCCGCCGAAAGGCACCTGCGGCGATTGCACTAACGACGAACTGAAGAGCGCCATTCAGAGCATGTCCGGGTTGAAGTGAGGTGCACTCCGTTCTCACGCTGGAGCGTGGGAACGATAGTTGCGCAGCGAGCATGCAGCAATTTCAGATTGCCACCGGTCCAAGCTGCACCAATAACAATTCAGGAGAGCTGGGATGCCGTATTCCTGTTCCATCGAGCACGCTGTCGATCACGTTCTGGCGCAGTTGCCCGAGCATATTCACCTCGGCATGCCGCTCGGGCTGGGTAAGCCCAATCGGTTCGTCAATGCGCTGTACCAGCGCATCAGCCAGTTGCCCGAGCGACGGCTGACGATCTACACCGCGCTGACACTCGGGCGGCCAACGCCGGGAGAGGGTTTGCAGGCGCGGTTTCTGGAGCCGTTTCTGGAGCGGGTCTTCGGTGACTATCCGGAGCTGGAGTTTCTAGCCGCGCTGCGTCGCGACAAACTTCCACACAACATTCGCGTGCAGCAATTCTTCATGCAGCCGGGCAGCCTGCTGAATAGCGAGTCAGCCCAGCAAGACTACGTCAGCAGCAATTACAGTCATGCCGCCCGCGATATCAATGCCAACGGCCTGAATCTGGTCGCGCAACTGGTGGCCCGTGACGATCAGCACCCGGGCAAGCTGAGCCTGAGTTGCAACCCGGATGTGACCCTCGACCTGCTGCCCATGATCGCCAAACGCCGCGCCGCCGGAGAAACGATCCTCATGCTGGGTCAGGTCCACGCCGACCTGCCTTACATGCCGGGCGACTCGGAGCTGGATGTCGATGCGTTTGACCTGCTGATCAACGAAGATGAGCGCAGCACGCTGTTTTCCACCCCGAACATGCCGGTGGGTTATCAAGACCATTTGATTGGTCTGCATGCCAGTACACTGGTGCGCGACGGCGGCACGCTACAGATCGGCATCGGCTCGATGGGCGATGCACTGACCGGCGCACTGCTGGCCAGGCAAGCCGACAATGAAACCTGGCGCAGTCTTCTGGCTGAGTTGAACATGAGTAACTGGCAGACCCTGATCGACCGCGAAGGCGGCGTTCAGCCGTTCGCCAGCGGCCTTTACGGTTGCAGCGAAATGTTCGTCAACGGTCTTTTGGTACTGGCCGATGCCGGGATCGTGCGACGCAAGGTGTATGCCGACGCAGAGCTGCAACGGCTGGCCAACCTGGGCACGCTGGATGAAGACGCCCATCCCGAAGGCGTGGTGGTGCACGGCGGCTTTTTCCTTGGCCCGAGTAGTTTCTACGAGCGCTTGCGCGAGCTGCCCGCCGAGCGACTGGCGCAGTTCAACATGACTGCCATCAGCTATATCAACGAGCTTTACGGTCAGGAAGAACTCAAACGCCTGCAACGCCGCGATGCGCGCTTCATCAACAGTGCGTTCACCGTCACCCTGATGGGCGCAGCCGTGGCCGATCAATTGGAAGATGGCCGAGTGCTCAGCGGTGTGGGTGGCCAATACAACTTTGTGGCGCAGGCTCACGCCCTGGAGGGCGCTCGTTCGATCCTGATGCTGCGCAGCTGGCGTGAGTCAGGTGGCGAGGTCAGCTCCAATATCGTCTGGCAGTACGGCCACACCACGATCCCCCGGCACCTGCGCGATATTGTCGTGACCGAATACGGCATTGCCGATCTGCGCGGTCAGACCGACGCCACGGTGATCGAGCGCATCCTCAACATCACTGACTCGCGCTTTCAGCCCGGCTTGATCGAGCAGGCGCAAAAGGCCGGAAAGCTGCCCAGGGAATTCCGCCTTGATCCACGCTTCATAGAAAACACCCCGGAACGCCTCAAGGAGACGGCATCGCGCTATCCGTCGCTGTTTACTGAATACCCGCTGGGATGCGATTTTACAGGTGAAGAGCGCGACCTGATGCGTGCGTTGAACTGGCTGAAGAGCAAGCTCAAACTTACCGAAATTCTGGAATTGGGCAAGGCCACTCTCGACGCCCCGGCCCCCGAAGCCTTCCCGGAGCACTTGCAACGAATGCAACTCGACCAGCCTCAGGGCTTGCGCGAAGAGTTGTATCAGCGACTGCTGCTGGCCGGGCTGCACCACACCAGCGGGACCAGCGGACTGACGGGCCAGAGCACGGAGACTGATCGTTAACGGTCGCTACATCGCAGCCTTACGGGTATTGCGCCCCACTGGGCCGGAGCGTTCTTCGATGGCGTGTTGCAGCGGTTTGCGCAAGCCCATCAGGAACGCCAGCTCCGCGATCACGAACAGCGGGCCGATGATCAGGCCGGTCACGTCATCGATAAACGCCGGTTTGCGCCCTTCGTAGTAATGGCCGATGAACTGGATGATCCAGCCGATCACAAAGAGCCCGACGCCCGCGCTCAGCCAGACCATGGTCGCCTGTTGCGCCAAGTTGGCCCCGGCCCAGATGCACAGTGCCAGTAGCACTGCCATGACCACGCCCAGCGGACGGTCCAGACGCAGATAGAAAATCGTCGAACCCAGGGCTAGCAGGGCCGCAGGCGAAACCCACACGCCGCTTACAGTCCAGCCCGGGCGCGACAGAAGTACCGCCACGGCCAGTACAATCAATGGAATGCCCACGAAGTGCGTCACGATATTGCGTGAATCACGGTGATACGCAGCGTATTGGCTGAGATGATCGACAAGGGTTTTCATTATTATTCCTGCCTGAGACGATGATCGGCTTGAGCCAGGATTGTTGTACAACACGCATGCCTGAAATAAAAGGGAGCAAAAATGACAAATGGAGTGTCGTGGCGGTCACGACTGCTATCCGATTACTGGTTTTCTCATTTACCTGCCGGTTTGCAGGATAGCCTGCTGGACGCTGCTCGCCAGCAGCGCAGGACGCCTGGCAGGACGCTGTTCGAGAAAGGCGATCTGCCTTGCGGTCTTTATGTGTTGCTGGAGGGCTGTGTGCGTATCGGCGCTGCCCATGAGCAGCGGCTTTCGGGTGTGGAGCCGATGCGTGCGCCTATGTGGTTTGGCGAAGTCTCGCTGTTCGACGGGTTGCCGCGCCGTTTCGAGGTCTGCTCACTGGAGCAAAGTATCTTTCTGCATGTCCCTCAGCAATTTCTGCTCGAGTTGCTCGACAGGCACCCGGAATATTGGCGCTGGTTTGCCGCGTTACTCAGCCAGAAAATCGGTTTGCCGCTGCAGAACCCCGAGAAAATGCGCCGACTGCCTCCCAGAGCGAGGGTCGCATGGCGTCTGTTGATGCTCAGTGAGGGTTATGGCCCGTTGAGCCATGCACGCCGCCTGATTGTGCTGGAGGACATTCAGGCCGTGGAGTGCCTCGCGCTATCCCCGCCGGCCTTGCTGGAAGTGCTTCAGGATCTGCATGAACGCAAGATCGTGCGCCTGGGGGAAGGGCAGCTGGAAGTGTTCGATGTGGACAAGCTGCGCAGGGTTGCGAACTTTTCCAAAGCCAGGGCCGTTTGTTGATCAGGCTGTCAGCCAGAAACATCCGGTAACGGCTCCGCTGCCTCTTCGATTGAGATAGCAAATGGGATTCACTACCATTTCGCCTCATTTGCGAACGCGAGATACCCCGATGCAGGCAAGCAAGCGTCTTCTGGCTGCTCTGACACTGACTTTACTGGGCAGTACCGCTCAGGCTGCCGATGAAGTGGTGGTGTATTCGTCCCGGATCGACGAGTTGATCAAGCCGGTGTTCGATGCATATACGGCCAAGACCGGGGTGAAGATAAAGTTCATCACCGACAAGGAAGCGCCATTGATGCAGCGCATCAAGGCCGAGGGCGAGAATGCCACTGCCGACCTGTTGCTGACGGTCGATGCCGGTAACCTCTGGCAAGCCGAACAGATGGGCATTCTGCGGCCATTTACCTCACCGGTGATAGAAGCCAACATTCCGCCGCAATACCG
This sequence comes from Pseudomonas syringae group sp. 247E2, assembly GCF_032587795.1. Lineage (NCBI taxonomy): Bacteria > Pseudomonadati > Pseudomonadota > Gammaproteobacteria > Pseudomonadales > Pseudomonadaceae > Pseudomonas > Pseudomonas syringae group sp. 247E2. Next base: position 58,235 of record NZ_JAWHPK010000024.1, read on the forward strand.
CTCATCCACTCACGGCTGGACCGGCCTGAGCCTTCGCGCACGAACCATCGCCTACTCCACTGACCGGGTGAAACCTGTCGAGCTGACCACGTATGAAGCGCTGGCCGACAAGAACTGGGAAGGGCGCCTGTGCCTGCGCACCGCGAAGAAGGTCTACAACCAGTCGCTGACCGCCACATTGATCGAAACCCATGGCGCCGAAGCGTCCGAGAAAATCCTCAAGGGCTGGGTGAACAACCTGTCCACCGATGTTTTTTCCGACGACATCGCAGTGCTTGAGGCGATCAACGCCGGGCAGTGCGATGTGGGCATCGTCAATTCCTACTATTACGGTCGCCTGCACAAGGAAAAACCTGACCTGGCGGTGAAGCTGTTCTGGCCGAATCAGGCGGACCGGGGTGTACATGTAAATCTGTCGGGTATCGGCCTGACCAAATATTCCCCGCACCCTGAGGCTGCCAAGGCGCTGGTCGAGTGGATGACCGGTCCCGATGCACAGAAGATTTTCTCAAGCGTCAATCAGGAGTTCCCGGCCAACCCGAACGTGGCGCCGTCAGAAGAAGTGGCGAGCTGGGGCCGGTTCAAGGCCGACACCATTCCGGTCGAAGTGGCAGGCAAGCGCCAGGCAGAAGCGATCCGCATGATGGATCGCGCGGGCTGGAATTGATTTAATACCCAGTGCCTGACTCTCGTTGATACGCTTCGCGCTCATTACACAAATCTTGAATAGCCCGAAAAGCGTGGCTTTCAGGCTTCTGCCCGCAGGGCGTAGGAGCGGACTTGTCCGCGAAGCCGTCAGTTCAGATAGTGCATTTTCTGAGAATGTACCGGCCTTTTCGCGGACAAGTCCGCTCCTACGGCTTTCAGCCAGAATCAGAAGCAGACCTGTGCGCACGCTCTGCTTACCCTCTTGAACCCCCCTCATTTCGAGAACCTCCTTGGCCCATCCTGTCCAACGCCGCTGGTACCCATTGGTCTTCGCCATCGCTGCGCTGGTGTTATTGCCGCTGAGCGTGCTGCTGCTGTCGTGGGAGACCATTGACCAACAGATATGGTCACATCTGCTGGAAACCCAGATGTACCGCCTGCTGGGCAATACGTTGATTCTGGTGCTGGGTGTCGGTGTGGGTGTGACGCTGCTGGGGGTGAGTCTGGCGTGGCTGACCAGCCTGTGTGAATTTCCCGGGCGGCGCTGGCTGGACTGGGCGTTGATGCTGCCGTTCGCAATCCCTGCCTACGTACTGGCGTTTGTATTTGTCGGGCTGCTGGATTTTTCCGGCCCGGTGCAAACCCTGATGCGTGAATGGTTCGGCTCCGGCCTGCGCCTGCCTCGGGTGCGCTCCACCGGTGGGGTGATCATCGTCCTGGTGCTGGTCTTCTATCCCTATGTCTACCTGTTGGCGCGCACGGCGTTTCTGGCGCAGGGCAAGGGGCTGATGGAAGCTGCACGAGTGTTGGGCAACACGCCCTTGCAGGCGTTCTGGCGTGTGGCGCTGCCAATGGCGCGTCCAGCCATCGGTGCGGGCGTAGCTTTGGCGCTGATGGAGACCCTGGCCGATTTCGGTGCGGTATCGGTGTTCAATTTCGACACGTTCACCACCGCCATCTACAAGACCTGGTACGGCTTCTTCAGTCTGTCCAGCGCCGCGCAACTGGCCAGCCTGCTGCTGTTGGCAGTCCTGGTGCTGCTGTATGGCGAACGTCGTGCCCGCGGTGCAAGCCGACCGACCAATGAACGGCCGCGTGGCGCTGCGCTTTATCCGCTTAGCGGTATCAAGGCTTGGGGAGCCAGTTTATGGTGCGGGCTGGTGTTTCTCTGTGCCTTCGTCGTGCCGGTGCTGCAATTGATTGTCTGGGTCTGGCAGCGCGGCCGATTCGACCTCGACGAGCGCTATACCGGCCTGATTCTGCATACGCTTTATCTGGGCGGTATGGCGGCGTTGATCACTGTCAGCGTGGCGCTGATTCTGGCCTTTGCCCGGCGTATGGCGCCTACACCTGCGATCCGCTCTGGCGTCAGCCTCGCCAACCTCGGTTACGCGCTGCCGGGTTCGGTACTGGCCGTTTCAATCATGCTGGCGTTCAGTTATCTGGACCGTGAGCTGGTCGTTCCGCTTTCCGGCTGGCTGGGCGGTGCAGGCAAGCCGTTGTTGCTGGGCAGCCTTTCGGCGCTGCTGCTGGCTTACCTTGTACGTTTCATCGCGGTCGCCTTCGGCCCGCTGGAGCACAGCCTGTCGCGTATCCGTCCCTCATTGCCTGAAGCCGCACGCAGTCTGGGTGTCAGCGGACTAAAGTTGTTTCTCAACGTGTATCTGCCGCTTTTGGTTCCGGGAGCCTTGAGTGCTGCGTTGCTGGTGTTCGTCGATGTACTCAAAGAGATGCCTGCGACCCTGCTGATGCGCCCGTTTGGCTGGGATACGCTGGCGGTACGCGTGTTTGAAATGACCAGCGAGGGTGAGTGGGCACGAGCGGCATTGCCAGCTTTGTCGCTGGTGCTTGTAGGATTATTACCCGTCATCGGGTTGATTCGTCGCTCTGCCCGTCAGATTGGCTAGGTGCGGGCACTTCACCTTGCCGCTACAATGCGCCGCAATTGGTGCGGTCTGTCAGAAAATTCGGCCAGCTGTAAGTGCTGCAAACTCCGGTTTATTGGGGGCTTGCCGATCTTTTCTGCCCGCACCTTCGCCACGCCCGGAAGGAGAAACCCATGGGACAGCGTACCCCCCTGTTCGACCTGCACCTCGCCCTTGGCGCGAAAATGGTCGATTTTGGTGGCTGGGACATGCCGTTGCATTACGGATCGCAGGTCGAGGAACACCATCAGGTGCGTCGCGACTGTGGGGTCTTCGATGTCTCACACATGAACGTGATTGATGTGGTTGGCCGTCAAGCCAGAACCTGGCTGCGTCACCTGCTGGCCAACGATGTGGAAAAACTGAAGACCCCGGGTCGAGCCTTGTACAGCGCCATGCTGGACGAGAGAGGCGGGGTCATCGATGACATGATCGTCTACCTCACGCCCGAAGGTTATCGGCTGGTGGTCAACGCCGCGACCGGGGTCAAGGATCTTGCCTGGATGCAGTCGCAGCTGGGCGACTTCGATGTACAACTGATCGCGCGCAGCGAAATGGCGATGCTCGCGATTCAAGGGCCAAAGGCCAGAACCCGTATCGCCGAGCTGGTTTCAAGCGCCCGCGTCGAACTGATCCACCAGCTCAAGCCGTTTGAAGGTCTTGATGATGGCGACTGGTTCATCGCGCGCACCGGTTATACCGGTGAAGACGGCCTGGAAATCATGCTGCCTGCCGAAGAGGCCCAGCGTTTTTTCAATGAACTGGTCGGCGCGGGTATCTCCCCGATCGGTCTGGGCGCTCGCGATACGTTGCGTCTGGAGGCAGGCATGAACCTGTATGGTCAGGACATCGGCGAGCATGTTTCACCGCTGGCGTCGAATATGGCCTGGAGCATTGCCTGGGAACCTGCCGACCGTGATTTTATCGGTCGCAAGGCGCTGGAGAGCGAACGGGCTGAAGGAACCGCCTTCAAACTCGTGGGATTGGTGCTCGAAGAGCGCGGCGTTTTACGGGCGCATCAGGTGGTACGTGTCGCAGAAATTGGCGAAGGAGAGATCACCAGTGGTAGTTTCTCTCCTACGCTGAGCAAATCCATTGCTCTGGCGCGCGTTCCGATGGCAACCGCTGACCGGGCCGAGGTGGAAATCCGCGGCAAGTGGTATCCGGTGCGGGTGGTGCAGCCAGCGTTTGTGCGCCACGGCAAGACCCTGATTTAACCTATGGCGGGTTTTCCGCTGACCCGATGTTGAGGATGACTAAATGAGCAATATTCCCGCCGAGCTGCGCTTCGCCGAAAGTCATGAATGGGCACGTCTTGAAGCAGATGGCACCGTGACCGTCGGCATCTCGGACCATGCACAGGAAGCACTGGGCGATGTGGTCTTCGTCGAGCTGCCGGAAATCGGCAAAGTGTTCGCTGCCCGTGACACCGCCGGTGTCGTCGAGTCGGTAAAGGCTGCTTCGGATATCTACTCGCCGGTTGCTGGCGAGGTGATCGAAGTCAATGCAGCGCTGGGCGATTTGCCCGAGTCGCTCAACAGGGATCCGTACGACGCCTGGATCTTCAAGCTCAAGCCAAGCGACGCCAGCGGCGATCTGGCCAAGCTGCTGGATGCAGCCGGGTACAAGAGCGCTATCGGCGAATAACCGATTGCCGCTCACAAAAATGCCGCTCATGGAGCGGCATTTTTTATGCGCGAAGCTAATCGGCAAGGCTTACTGGTTTTCAGCGACCAGATTCTTATCCAGGATCGCGTTGGCCAGTTCCATGTCGGTGGCTTTCAGGCCTGGATTGTCTTTGCGCACCTGCTCGATGGCCGCTTCCAGAAACGGACCGCGAATGCCACCGTCGCTGGCGACGAAGCTGCCTGCGTCGTCTTGGGCGGCAACGATCAGCTTGTGATCCTTGAAGGTCAGGTAAGTCGAGCCGGTGGTTGCACCTGAAGACAGCACATTACGCCAGAAGGTGTCAGCCATCGCTGAACCCATTGGGATGGAAAGCAAGGCTACGGTGGCGACAGCAAACTTGAGACGCATGATGAGTTACTCCAACTGTGGTTGTTCTGAGGGGTTGGATAGCCAAAGCCACGAACTAGTTCAATCAAGGTGTACCAAGTAGTTCACTTTAGCTGGTTCACCACGATGCACAGCCGTCTGGAACAACGCTTTCAACCCTGATCAGCGTTGCTCGCTCTGCGGTGTCACTCGCAGCACTTCCTCAAGTGTAGTCAGCCCTGCCGAGACTTTCTGGGCACCGGACAGACGCAAACTGCGCGTCCCTTCCTTGAAGGCCTGGCGACGCATGGCGGTCAGGTCCAGGTCCGCAGAAATCAATGCCTTGATGTTGTCGGACATGACCATGATCTCGTAAACCCCGGCCCGTCCCCGATAGCCGGTATCGCGACATTCCACACAACCGACCGCCTGATGCGCGCCGGGCGGTACGGGTGCCTGCCACGGGCGGGTCAGGGTTTGCCAGTCGGTTTCGTTCAGATTGATCGGTGCCTTGCAGTGCGGACACAGGGTCCGCACCAGACGCTGGGCCATGACGCCAAGGATGGTCGCCTTGAGCAGGTAATGCGGCACACCCAGCTCGAGCATACGGCTGATGGCGCTGGGTGCGTCGTTGGTGTGCAGCGTCGACAGCACCAAATGCCCGGTGAGTGCCGCCTGAATGGCCATTTCAGCGGTCTCCAGGTCGCGAATCTCGCCGATCATGATGATATCCGGGTCCTGTCGCATCAGCGCGCGCACGCCGGCGGCAAAGCTCAGTTCGATGTTGTGCTGCACCTGCATCTGGTTGAAGGCCGGCTCGACCATCTCGATGGGGTCTTCGATGGTGCACAGGTTGACCTCGGAGGTCGCCAGCTTCTTGAGGGTGGTGTACAGCGTGGTGGTTTTACCCGAACCGGTCGGGCCGGTGACCAGAATGATGCCGTTGGGCTGGCGGGTCATTTCCTGCCAGCGACGCAGGTCATCACTGGAAAAGCCCAACTGGTCGAAGTCCTTGAGCAGCACCTCGGGGTCGAAGATCCGCATCACCATCTTTTCGCCGAACGCCGTCGGCAGCGTCGACAGGCGCAACTCCACTTCGCGATTCTCGGGTGTGGTGGTTTTGACCCGCCCGTCCTGTGGTTTGCGTTTTTCGGCGACGTTCATCCGGCCAAGGCTTTTCAGGCGGCTGACAATCGCCATGATCACCTGCGCCGGAAACTGGTAAACGTTATGCAGCACGCCGTCGATGCGAAACCGCACGGTGCCCTGTTCGCGGCGCGGCTCGATATGAATATCGCTGGCGCGCTGCTGAAATGCGTACTGGAACAGCCAGTCGACGATATTGACGATGTGCGCGTCGTTGGCGTCCGGCTCCTGATCACTGGCGCCTAGCTTGAGCAACTGTTCGAAATTGCCCATGTTGCTCATTTTTTGCTCAGAGGCGCTGGCACCGCTGACCGACTTGGCCAGCCTGAAAAACTCCATCGCCATGCGTTGAATGTCTGTCGGGTTGGCGACCACACGCTTGATCTGCAGCTTGAGCACATGCGCAAGATCGCCTTCCCAGGAGCGCACGTAGGGTTGGGCGCTGGCGATGGTCACCGACTCGCGGTCAACCGCCACAGCCAGAATCTTGTGGCGCTGGGCAAAGGCGTAGGACATCAATGGCGTGACGGCTGCCACGTTGATTTTCAGCGGGTCGATGCGCATGTAGGGCTGGCCACAGGCTTTGGCCAGCCAAGCGGTCAGGGTTTCCAGGTCCAGCTTCTTGCCAGGCCGCTTCAAGTCGTCAAACTGAAGCGAAGCGAGAAATTCGAGAGGATGCAGCTGGATGTTCACCGCACTGCGACGCTGTGTGAGTGCCGTTTCTGCGTCGTCCTGGCCGAGATAGCCTTCGGCAACCAGATCTCGCAGCACATCATTCAGGTCAAGCCAGCGATCCTGTGAAGAGGGGGCCAGGGCTGCCATGTGCGCTCCTTGAGGCAATTCGTCATTGGGCGATGAACAAGAGTAGACGCCAAGCGTGACAGCGTTACTCGTTCTATGCGACCGGGAATTACCGGAGCGGCTAAATTGATTCAGCCGGTCGCCAGGGCCACGTGCGTTTGTGGGCTGTTCTGCGCGTCGATCTGTTCGACTTCCACGGAGCATACATCGATCAGGTTACGCATTTTTTCGCCGATCACCTGCGCTCTGTGCCAGCTCAGGCTGGCAACTTGCAGGCCGATGAGCAGCGTCTGCTCTTGTCGCGCCACACTGAGCTGGTCGGGAATCAGGTACTGCATTGCAAACAGGTTCAGCACCTGACAAAGCAGCGCCGGCTCGGCTGCGGCAACAATTTGGTAGCGCGCACAGCATGCCGCATTCCTGGATGACCAGTTGTCGGGACGCTGCAAAGGGGCGGTAACGGCTTCAAGGTCAGGCATGTGGATACTCCAGAACAGTGGGAGAATCTTTACATGCCAAAAAAGAAATTTCTGGTCCGTCATCATCTGGATTAGGCTTGATTGGACTTGTTAATGCGTAAAAAGCCAATGCGGAAAATTAATTATGCAAACCGAGCTGGACGTTTACGACCGCAAGATTCTGGCGCTGCTACAAGAGGACGCGTCGCTCTCCAGCGCGCAGATTGCCGAGCAGGTCGGCCTCTCGCAATCGCCTTGTTGGCGGCGCATTCAGCGGCTCAAGGATGAAGGGGTCATTCGTCGTCAGGTTGCGTTGCTGGATCGCAAGAAAATCGGCCTGAACACACAGATTTTCGCCGAGGTGAAACTCAACGCCCACGGGCGCTCCAACTTCACCGAGTTCACCGACTCGATTCGTGGCTTCCCGGAAGTGCTGGAGTGCTATGTGCTGATGGGGGCAGTGGATTTTCTGCTGCGTATCGTGATGCCGGATATCGAGGCATACGAGCGGTTCTTCTTCGAAAAACTGTCGCTGGTGCCCGGCATTCAGGAAGTGAACTCGACAGTGGCGCTGTCCGAGATCAAATCCACCACCAGCCTGCCGCTGCTGCGCCAGGGTGGCTGAACGTGCGCTTTTGACCATCCCGCATGCTCAAGATCGGACGCAGAGCGTCCAGAACCGCGTCCCCACGCGGAGCGTGGGAACGATAGTTAACCTAAGCATCAAGATGACTATCGTGCCAATGCTCCGCGTTGGCATGCAGTTCGTGACGCTCTGCGTCACAAGTTTGCGCCGCACCGAATACTCAAGATCGGACGCGGAGCGTCCAGAACGGCATTCCCACGCTGGAGCGTGGAACGATAGTTAACCTACGCATCAAGATGACTATCGTGCCAATGCTCCGCG
>NZ_JAWHPK010000025.1:0-450715 GCF_032587795.1 Pseudomonas syringae group sp. 247E2
CACGCACTGCATTCCCACGCTGGAGCGTGCGGAACGATAATCCCAACTACCGTGCAGATGCTCTGCTTAGGCATGTCTTGATCATCGTGAGACGCTCCGCGTCGCATGCCATTCTGGACGCTCTGCGTCCAGTCTTGAGTGTGATGGTGCGGCGTAGATCTGTGACGCAGAGCGTCACGCACGGCATTCCCACGCTGGAGCGTGCGGAACGATAATCCCAACTACCGTGCGACGCACCGTTTTCGCCCACGCAAACGCCGTCGACGCTATCCGTCCCCACCGTTCGATAATATTTTGAACCCCTGAAGCTTAGGCATGATCTAGTCCATGCAAGGCCAACGGGAGATCGCCATGTATCGCTTTTTCGAGCAATTGAGTTCACGCATTACCGCCCCATTTGTCGGCGAATCCAAACGTAACAGCAAGGTCTGGCAGTGCACATGCGGCCAGTCGGTGTTTTTCCCCAATTCCCAATGCCTGGCCTGTTCGGCTGCGCTGGGTTACCTGCCCGAGCAGGGCCGCGTGGCTACGCTTGAAGCGGGGCCTGAGCCTACCTGGCGCCTGAGCGACGAGCCGGGTGCTGGTCTGTATCGACGTTGCGCCAACCTCGATACCCCGGCAGCCTGTAACTGGCTGTTTCCGGAGCACAACGCCGGTGAGTTTTGCGTTGCGTGCAGCCTCAATCGCACCATTCCCGACCTGTCCATCGCCGAAAACGGTGAGCGCTGGCGCAAGGTCGAGACCGCCAAGCGTCGTCTGGTTGCGCAGCTGATTTCCCTGGGGCTGCAGGTCATCCCCAAGAGCGTCGATGAAGAAGCCGGCCTGGCCTTTGACTTTGTCGGTGTCGATCTGGAAGGCAAGCTGCCGACCACTGGCCACGCCAATGGCCTGATCACCCTGAACATCGAGGAGGCCGACGACGCTCACCGCGAAGCGATGCGCGTGCAGATGCACGAACCCTACCGCACCTTGCTCGGCCATTTCCGCCATGAAGTTGGCCATTATTACTGGGATCGACTGATCGCCAATACCCACTGGCAGGACGGTTGCCGCAATCTGTTCGGCGACGAGCGCGCCAGCTACGCCGATGCGCTTGATCACCACTATAAAAACGGCGCGCCCGACAACTGGCAGGAAAGCTTTGTCAGTGCTTACGCCACCATGCACCCGTGGGAAGACTGGGCCGAAACCTGGGCTCACTATCTGCACATGATGGACGCGGTTGACACTGCCTTGGGTTTTGGCATGAGCGCCCGCGACATGGAGCTGGACTACCAGCCATTCCCGCTGGAAGTGCTCTACGATCCACAGCACCCAGGCGGCCCGGCGTTCCTGTCGTTCGTCAACGCCTGGATCGAACTGGCCAGCATGCTCAACGAGCTGTCACGCAGTATGGGTCAGCCGGACTTCTATCCGTTCGTGCTGCCTCCTGCGGTAATCGCCAAGCTGCATTTTATCCACTTGGTGATTCAGGATGCGGGTGGCAAGGCCGACGAGGTGTTGCAGGCTCAGTAACCCAGACAGCGCCTGACATCGCTGGATGTCAGGCGCGTGCTCAAACTTCGTATCAAAGTGTCAGCACCAGCCTGCGCTCAAAACCGATCCTTCCGCGGTAAGCCTCTCCTGTGTCCACCCAGCCCTGACCTGAATAAAGCCCGATAGCAGCGCTATTATCTGCATCTACCGAGAGCATCAAATGCGTGATGTCTGGCCACTTCAGGCGTAGCGCCGCAGGCAACGCCTGCAAGCACGCTTTGCCTAGCCCCTTGCCCTGTTCGCGATGATCTATTTGCAACGCATGCAGCGTCGCAGCCAGCTCCTCCTGAGCCCAGTGCGGCAGACAGTCGCCACGCTTGAGCAGGAAAAAACCAACCGGCTTGTCGTCGCCCAGCAGCACAAAGCCGCAAACATTCGGGCTGGGGTTGACCAGCAGAGTATTGAGCGCGGTGTAAATATCACCGGAGAACTGTGTCTGCTCCTGCGTCACCTCAAGGTGTCCGAGCTGTTGACGTTGAGAGGCGTTGAGGTCGTGGTAGTCGACCAATCGAGTCTGCATGAGCAACCTGCTGGCTGATTATTGTTGAGGCGGGCAGGGTACAGGATCGAATAAGGGTGTTTCGAGGATTTGTGACATCAACGACCGATGCAGCTTTGCGTTTCAGCCCCTGCACACAAGTGCTTGAGCCCCCTCGAAATTTTTATCCGAACCAACGGTTGTAAACTCACGCCAGACCGGTACAATGGCGCGGCTCGCCAACTGGTGAGTGTCGTTATGGTGACCCCATCGGTCCCCCCGCAACGATTACCCGTGAACCTGGTCAGATCCGGAAGGAAGCAGCCACAGCGGGAACATTGTGTGCCGGGGTGTGGCTGGTGGGGGCACCACCTATCTCAAGGTCCTTTTCTGAAAGGGGCTTACCCGTAAAAATGAAAGCCTATTCCTGTTTCGACTGCGCCATGCGCTGGCGAGAACTTCGTGCGTCTGTAAAAACAGTTTGCCCGGCACGGAGATAACCGCCGGATGTCTCCAATCCGGCGGTTAATCCTGCGTGGCCTGCCTTACTGCCATCGTGCCAGGAAGATGGAGCGACCACTCTGATGGGGCGAGCGGTGTACCAGTTTGGGAATGCTGTCTTCGCAAATACCTTTGCCCGCAAAGAAATAGAAGCGGTCTTGCTTGGCTTCTTTGGTTCTCTGCTCAACAGCCCTGGCATCCAGAGGCGTCATTTTCCCAAAATGCCCCGCTTCAAATATTCCTTCTGATTCTGCGCGCTTCACGTATTCGGTGCCGCGACCCTCGATGGTGGCGATGCAGATGACCTTTTTCGGCCCTTTATCCTGATGCCATTGGTCTGCGCCCTGATTTTTGGCCCTTCGCAGTTGGAACTCATGAGGCCTCAATTGTTGTTGCTTCCCGGTAAGAGTGGTTGCAATGTCCTTCGCTACGGCTGTTGTTGATCGTTCGTAGTCGGTTGCTTTCAAATCAATAACCTTTCCAACGGTCTCCTGTCTCCAGGCGGGGTTACTGAGACTGCTTTGCTCATGCAAAAAACGTCTTGTAGGTTCTGCTATGGGAACGGTGAAATACCCTTTCTCCATGAGTTTTGCCGTCTTTTCCTGAATCTGTTCCGGCTTCAGCTTCAACTCATCAAAAGGCTGGGGCTGGGTGTAGTAAGCCGATGTGCCAACTCCGCCGCGAATGCCGTAGGTCACGGATATTTTCCTCTGGTTGAATGTGGTGTTAACCACGAATTGGCCTTTTGGGCCGCTTGAACGCTTGGTGCTTGGTAGCCCGTCGCTCGGGGCCGTGAGTGGCAACTCATTGAGGAGAGGTTCCATGCTGTCCGATCAGTTTCGACGAACAGTGAAAACTCGGTGTGCGTTCAGGTGATCGATCAATAGCCAATTCAACTGAACCCTCACTCCTACACACCCCCTAACCCCTTACGCGTCGCTTGAAACCGTTTTACGGCAAGGGGCAATTCAGGTCGCTGCGGGTGTCACGGGCTTTTCGGTCAGGCGTCTCGTAGCAGTGGAGCCGGGGGCCGGATGGAACGAGACATCATCAGATTTTTCACAGACTCGCAATTTTTGGGCATTTCGCTCGCCAACTGGATACTCGCTGTGTTCGCCTCGACCATGAGTTTTATTCTGGTCAGGGGGGTTATCGGTTTTGTGCTCCGAAAGATGCGCTCGCGGCCTGATTCGCCCAGCACGCATATGCGCTACATCGTGGTGCAGGTGCTGTCGGGCACCAGCAATACACTGTTACTGCTGGCTTCGATTCTGATCGGGGTGGGCATGCTCGATCTGCCGGAGCGCTGGCTTGGGCGGGTCAGCAGTCTGTGGTTCGTGGTTGCTGCATTGCAGGTCGGGTTGTGGGCGAACCGGGCAATTGCGCTCGCGCTGCAGCGCTACTTTGTACGTCACAACGCTGGCGGCACCTATCAGGGCAGTGCGCTGGCAACGTTGAGCCTGTGGGGCGCGAAAGTGTTGCTGTGGGCCACGGTGGTCATGGCGATGTTGTCGAACGTCGGGGTCAACATCACCGCGTTTGTCGCCAGCCTCGGGGTGGGCGGTATTGCGGTTGCGCTGGCGGTGCAGAACATTCTGGGTGATGTGTTTGCCTCACTTTCCATCGCAGTGGACAAGCCTTTCGAAGTCGGCGATTTCATTGTGGTTGGCGCGCTGTCCGGTACGGTCGAACATGTCGGTCTGAAGACCACGCGCATCCGTAGCCTGGGCGGCGAGCAGATCGTGATGGCCAACGCCGACATGATCAACAACACCATTCAGAACTACAAACGCTTGCAGGAGCGGCGGATTGTCTTCGAATTCAGGCTGACCTATGACTGTTCCGTCGATCAGATACGGGAAGTGCCAAAGAAAGTAGAAGCGATCATCAACGCGCAGAAACTCGCCCGTTTCGACCGCTCGCATTTCCGTGGTTTTGGCGAAACGTCACTGGAGTTCGAGACCGTCTTTATCGTTCTCGACCCCAGCTACAACGTTTATATGGATGTGCAGCAGGCGATCAATCTGGACATCATGGAAGCCTTCGCCGAACTGGATGTGCGTTTCGCGTTCCCGTCCCGCACGGTGTATGTGGCGTCCCTGCCACCGGTCAAGACGTCGCGTCCGACTGCACTGGAGGCAGCCGACGCGAGTATCTGAGCGCTACAGCGACGGAATCAGGCAGGAAAGTGCAATGCGTTGGTCAGGTCGCCCATGGGAGCCTGGCCGCGCGCGATCATGGCGTCGTCGCGGCGCTTAAGCCCGTCGAGCTTTTCCAGGCCGTGAACACGGGTAATCAGGCGCAGAATCGAGGCCGTGTCGTAGACCGTGTGGTCCACCTTGCCTTTGCGGGCGAAGGGTGAAATGACCAGCGCCGGAATACGCGTGCCGGGGCCGAAGCGGTCGCCTTTGGGCGGCGCGACGTGGTCCCACCAGCCGCCGTTCTCGTCCACAGTCACGACGATCACCATGTTGTCCCATTGCGCGCTCTTGCGCAGCACCTTGATCACCCGGTCTATGTGCCGGTCACCCGCAGCCACGTCGGCATAACCGGCGTGCATGTTCAGGTTGCCCTGGGGCTTGTAGAAGGTCACCGCGGGCAACTTGCCGGCTTCGGCATCGGCGAGGAAGCGGTTGGTGCTCGACTCGTCACCCAGGCCGCCGTCACGCAAACGTTTTTTGCGTTCTTCAGGGTTTTGCGGACCCTGTTGCTTGAAGTAGTTGAACGGCTGGTGATGGTATTGAAAGTTAGGGATTTTCGGGATTCCCGTGGAGTCCTTGAACTCGTCCAGCGTCACTTGCCAGGCCCCAGCGTACCAGGCCCAGTCGACATTTCTTTTCGACAGTTTGTCGCCGATGTGTTCGTGGCTTTGCGGAACCAGCACGTTGGGCAGATCCGGTTTCGAGTAATCAGGGTTCTGCGGGTCGCGCAGCCAGGTTGGCCAGTAGGGCGGGGCCATGGTGTTGACGGCGTAGTTGTCCGGGGTAATGGCGCTGGGGCCAAACTGCGGTGGCCCCTCCATTGCGCTGGCAGGCGACTTGTCCAGTGGCTTGAGGCGCGGGTCTTGCGGGTTGAAGCTCTGCAGGGTTGCGATCTGGGATTTGGCCGGAGACTCGGCAGCGTTGGGGTAAATCGGCGCGGTGGCTGAAATCAGGTACTGGTGGTTGAGGAACGAGCCGCCGAATGCACCCTGAAAGAAGTTGTCGCACAGCACGAATTCCGAAGCAACGTCCCACAGGCGCAGCGAGTACTGAGTCTGTGCGTAGTTGCCCATGGTCAGCCCGCCAGCGTCGGCCCAGGCGACGAATCGATCATTGCGGCCGTCGTTGATCTGCATCTGATTCTGATAGAAAACGTGCCACAGGTCGCGAGTGACCAGACTCAGCGGCAGGTCTTCGCCGTTCGGCCCCTTGAGCGGGAAGGGAGCGTTGGGCAGGTCTTTCTGAAACTGCTCGCCTGCCGGGTAGGTCACGCCGTCAACGGTTTGCGGCCCGACCTGCAACACACCACCCCAGGCGGGCGGCAGTTTGGACAATAGCGTGCCGTCGCGGTCGCGCTGTTCATAGTCGGAAGGTCTGAGCGAGGAGAGTGGCTTCTGGACCCCGGGGAAATCGCCGAACAGGTTATTGAAGCTGCGGTTCTCGGCGTAGATCACCACAATGGTCTTCACGTTTTCGCGCAAGGCCCGGTCCAGCGCCGGCCCGGCAAGATGATGATGCTTGTCGTTGTCGGCGGGCGGTTTCTCGTGGGCCGAAACGTAACTGCTCAGCGTGACGCCTGCGCCCAAGGCAGCCATCCCGCCCAGAAAACGACGGCGGCTGGGGTTGTTGTTGGTGTCTTCGTCGTCTGGTCTGTCGCTCATCGCCAAATACTCGCGCTGGTTAATGTATTACCAAAGATTTCAGGCGAGCGTAACGACGGAATATGACGCTATTGCTACACCGCAGATGAAGGGTTACGGGGGCGTGGGCGCGGTGTAGTGATCGATGATTTGCTGAATCTCGCCCGACAGGCGCATTTGCACCAGTGTGCGCAGGATTTTACCTGTCGGCAGCTCGGGGGTGTTGCGTATCAGGCAGGCCGCAGGCTGCTCTGCAACCAGCGATATGGGCTTCAGCCTTCTGCCGACAGGCAGGTTTCGATTGGTCCATTCAAGGATCAACTGGTTGGACACGGCGTAGTTGTAGCGTCCAGCCATCAGCTTGCCGAGCGTCTGGTTCTGTGTGCGCGCGTCTTCACGTATCAGTTGATGATTATCGAAAAGATGCTGCAGGGCAGGGTAGTTGTAGCCAAGTACCGTGCCGACGGTTTCATTGTCGAACTGCTCCGGGTAAGGACCCGCAGCTGTTTCGGCTGAAGCGACCAGCCAGTCGCGTTGGTAGAGAATCGGCAGGCTCCAGAGGTAATCCCCGGACAGATCGGGATACCACGCCTGTGAGCTGTAGCAATGCATGTCTACTTCGCCACGCTCAAGCGCCGACTGGATGCGCAGGCGCGGCATCACGTGGTACCTGGCTTCAAGGCCGACATGGTGCGCAACGCTTTGCATGATGTCGAACAGAATGCCGGATTCGGGCCGAAAGTCGGTGATATGCATCATCGGCATGGTCCACCCTTCGTTGACCGCGAAGTCCAGAGTGCCTTTGGCCGCGCTCACCGTCTGCATCGACAGCAACAGCATGCACGCCACGGCTGCACGAGGCAGCCGTGGCTCTGCAAAAGTCCGTTTAAAGCGCGTCATTGGATTCATTTGCTCAGCTTAGCCACAATAGAGGCGGACACCAGATGCAATTTTGCCCCTGCTCGGCTAGCATTGGCGGTCTTCCGCTTACCAGTTGCGACGGTTTTAAATGAGTTATCAGGTTCTTGCACGTAAATGGCGTCCGCGCTCGTTCCGCGAAATGGTCGGCCAGGCTCATGTGTTGAAGGCCCTGATCAACGCGCTGGACAGCCAGCGCCTGCACCATGCCTATTTGTTCACCGGCACGCGAGGCGTCGGCAAGACCACTATCGCGCGGATCATCGCCAAGTGCCTGAACTGCGAAACCGGCATCACCTCTACGCCCTGTGGCACCTGCTCGGTGTGCAAGGAGATCGACGAGGGCCGTTTCGTCGATCTGATCGAGATCGACGCCGCCAGCCGCACCAAGGTCGAAGACACGCGCGAACTGCTGGATAACGTGCAGTACGCGCCAAGTCGCGGTCGCTTCAAGGTCTACCTGATCGACGAAGTGCACATGCTCTCCAGTCACTCGTTCAACGCCTTGCTCAAGACGCTTGAAGAGCCGCCGCCCTACGTCAAGTTCATCCTCGCTACCACCGATCCGCAGAAGCTGCCTGCGACCATTCTGTCGCGCTGCCTGCAGTTCTCGCTGAAAAACATGACGCCAGAACGTGTGGTCGAGCACCTGACCCACGTGCTGGGCGTCGAGAATGTGCCGTTCGAAGACGATGCGCTGTGGCTGCTCGGGCGCGCTGCCGACGGTTCGATGCGTGACGCGATGAGCCTGACCGATCAGGCCATTGCCTTTGGTGAAGGCAAGGTCATGGCTGCCGATGTGCGCGCCATGCTCGGCACACTGGATCATGGTCAGGTGTTCGATGTGCTGACTGCGTTGCTGGAAGGCGACGCGCGCGGTGTGCTGGAGGCGGTACGCCACCTGGCCGAGCAGGGGCCTGACTGGAATGGTGTGCTCTCGGAAATTCTCAATGTTCTGCACCGCGTGGCGATTGCCCAGGCGTTGCCCGAAGGCGTCGACAACGGGCACGGCGACCGCGACCGGGTGTTGGCGCTGGCCCAGGCATTGCCTGCCGAAGACGTGCAGTTCTATTACCAGATGGGTCTGATTGGTCGTCGTGACTTGCCGCTGGCCCCGGATCCGCGTGGCGGTTTCGAGATGGTCCTGCTGCGCATGCTGGCATTCCGCCCGGCCGATAACGACGATGCGCCGAGGCAACCGCTAAAGCCGGTGGGGATCAGCCAGGCCACGGTTGATTCCCGAAAAGCAGTGGCCGATGCGACACCTGTTGCATCGGTAGCTCCCGCAGTTTCAACAGCACCGGTGATGGCTGCGCCCGATCCGGCCTTCGAAGCGCTGCCGCCAGCCGCCGCCCCGATGCCGACCGCTGCTGCACGAGCTGAGCCCGCAGCACAGCCAGAATCACAGCCGCAAGCACAGCCCGAGCCGGTCGAAGAAGTCGATCTGCCGTGGAATGAGCCAAAGGCACCGGTTGCCGAAAAAAACGCTGAATCCGCACCTGACACTGGCACTGTTGCAGAACCGGTAGCCGAGCCGGTTCTGGAGACTGTCTCCGAACAGCCAGACCTCACCCCAATGCCGACGCCTGCGCCCGCCAGCCCAGTGCCAGATGCGCCGGAGGCGGAACCTGCGCAGCCGGTTGCCGAGCAGCAGGTTACACCGGCGATGCTTGAAGCCATCCCTGATTCCGCCTATCTGTCCATGAATCCGGATTCGATGTCTTCGAATTCCGGCCCAATGGGGCGCGATGACGAGCCGCCAGCGGATGACGAGCCGCCAGCGGATGACGATTACGTCGAGCCGGATATCGATATAGACCCGGCGTCCTACAGCTATCTGGATGAACTGGCCCACGAGAGCGTCGTCGAGCTTGAAGCGGTCGAGCCCGAGCCCGCTCCGGCCGCCAAACCAGCCACCGGCCTTGCTGCCGACTGGCTGGAGGTATTCCCCAAACTGCCGATCTCCGGCATGACCGGCAGCATTGCCGCCAACTGCACCTTGATGGCGGTCGATGGCGATAAATGGCTGCTGCACCTGGATCCGGCGCACAGCGCCCTGTTCAACTCAACCCAGCAGCGCCGCCTGAACGATGCGTTGAACCAGTATCATGGTCGCACGATCAATCTGAGTATCGAGCTGATCAAGCCCGAGCAGGAAACGCCTGCCCAGGCTGCTTCGCGACTGCGTGCCGAGCGTCAGCGTCAGGCCGAAGCCTCGATCCAGGCCGACCCGTATATCCAGCAGATGTTGCAGCAGTTTGGCGCTGTTATCCGGGAAGATACTATCCAGCCCGTAGACGCGCCTGCGGTGCAGCCTCAATAACTGAACACAGGGCGCCATTGGCGCCGCGCAAACAAACCATCCATTTTCGAGGAGATATCCCATGATGAAAGGTGGCATGGCTGGCCTGATGAAGCAGGCGCAGCAAATGCAGGAAAAAATGGCCAAGATGCAGGAAGAACTGGCCAACGCGGAAGTCACCGGTCAATCGGGCGCAGGCCTGGTGAGCGTCGTGATGACCGGTCGTCACGACGTCAAGCGCATCAATCTGGATGACAGCCTGATGCAGGAAGACAAGGAAGTGCTGGAAGACCTAATCGCCGCCGCCGTCAACGACGCTGTGCGCAAGATCGAGCAGGCCAGCCAGGACAAGACCGCTTCCATGACCGCAGGCATGCAGTTGCCACCGGGCATGAAACTGCCGTTCTGACGGTCGTCTGGGTCACGATCAATGCCAGGCCATGTGCCTGGCATTTTTCTGTCTGCTGTCTTGCTGCGCGCCGCCGTTCGGCATCAGTACAACCATCAGTATTTGGCCTGACCGACTGAATTGAGCGACAATCGTCACCCGCCTCTGGAGTGCCCCATGTCTGAGCCCATTGAAAACCTCACCGTCGACGCCGTGCTGGACGCTGTCGGCCTGTTCTGTCCGGAACCGGTGATGATGCTGCATCAAAAGGTGCGTGACTTGCCTGCGGGCGGCCTGCTCAAGGTGATCGCGACCGATCCGTCCACGCGCCGCGATATTCCGAAGTTCTGTGTATTTCTTGGGCATGAGCTGGTTGCGGAGCAGGCTGAAGAAGGCACGTTCCTGTACTGGATACGCAAAAAGCCTGATTGATTGTTACATCGCTGCAACCCGCGCCGGTTCACGACGCACCTGTTCCCGCTGGGGACCGGTCCCTGTTCGCCAGACCCAGAGAGTCTTCCATGCGCATTGTTGCTGACGAAAATATTCCCCTGCTCGACGCTTTTTTCGCTCATTTCGGTGAGATTCATCGCTTGCCGGGACGCGCCATAGATCGCGCTGCGGTGGCGAACGCCGACATCCTGCTGGTGCGCTCCGTGACACCCGTAACCCGTGAGCTGCTCGAAGGCAGCCCGGTGCGGTTTGTCGGCACCTGCACCATCGGCACCGATCATCTGGATCTGGACGGGTTTCAGCAAGCCGGTATCCAGTGGGCCAGCGCACCGGGCTGCAATGCGCGCGGCGTGGTGGATTACGTGCTCGGCAGCCTGCTGACCCTGGCTGAAATCGAAGGCGTCGACCTCGCGCAACGTACTTACGGTGTGGTCGGTGCAGGGCAGGTGGGTGGTCGTCTGGTCGATGTCTTGAAGGCGCTTGGCTGGAACGTACTGGTCTGCGATCCGCCACGCGAGTCTGCCGAAGGTGGTGACTTCGTCAGCCTTGACGAGATATTGCAGCGCTGTGACGTCATCAGCCTGCACACGCCGTTGAGCAAGACCGGGGCGTTGGCAACCTGGCACCTGCTCGACGAAACCCGTTTGCGCCAACTCAGGCAGGGCGCTTGGCTGATCAATGCCAGCCGTGGTGCCGTGGTGGACAACACTGCGCTGCACGACGTGCTGCTTGAGCGCGAAGACCTGCAAGCCGTGCTGGATGTGTGGGAAGGTGAGCCGCAGGTCAACGTGGCGCTGGCCGACCTGTGCGTTCTGGGTACGCCGCACATCGCCGGTTACAGCCTCGATGGCAGGCAACGTGGCACTGCGCAGATCTATCAAGCGCTGTGTGCCTTCCTGGGGCAGCCTGCGGTGATAAAACTGGACGATCTGCTGCCCAAGCCGTGGCTGGCGCAGGTCAGCCTTGATGCTGCAAGCGATCCGGTCTGGGCACTGAACATGCTGTGCCGTGGTGTGTACGACCCGCGGCGTGACGATGCAGATTTTCGGCGCAGCCTCACCGGCGACACTGCCAGTCAGCGCCTAGCCTTCGATGCCCTGCGCAAGCATTACCCGCCACGTCGGGAAATCGAAGGTCTGAAGGTCCGTTTGGAAGGTGAGTCCGGGGGGCTGGCGCAACTCGTGCAGGCGCTGGGGGCCGTACTGGTCTGATCGTCCGGTAAACGCGGGACATAAAAAACCCGACTCAGGGTCGGGTTTCAAGACATTTGGTCAGGTTCGGTTTTATTTTTCCGGGGTTACCCAGTTCTTGTCGCATTCCTGGCAGGCGGCCTGAACCATTGCTTCAGTGATCAGGACTTCTTGCCCATGCTCGTCGAGAATTGCACCGCCAACCGGCAGATTGGGCGTGGCTCGAACGACTGGAACTTCGTTGCTGCGCTCTTGCAGGCTCATGGTGTTTCTCCTTTCATCAGGTAACGGCGTTAAATTAACCGCGCTTGATGACCGGTCCGTGACAGGTTCTGTCAGCCGCTCAAACGCGTTCCCAGTGCAACAGAAATGATGCAAATCTGCCAGCAGGCGCTTAGATCGATGTCTTATAGCGCCTCTGTAAAGCAGTCATAACCTGACCTTTGAAGCCGGGCGCAAGTTCATTCGAAATGATGCACAGCGCGTCATGCATGACAGGTGTAGGCTTCGCTATTCAGACAGATCGGGCAAACAGGCAGGCTTCATGATTTCACGGATTACCCGACGTCACCGCCAGGCACTTCGCCTGGCCGCGAGTTTCATTGCGCCGTATCGCTGGCAAGCGTTCGGAGCGTTGTTGGCACTGGTCATTACCGCGGGTATCACCCTGTCGATCGGCCAAGGCATCAAGCTGATGGTCGATCAGGGCTTCATGACCCGCTCGCCGCAGTTGCTCGAGCGCTCGATCGGCTTTTTCATGCTGCTGACGGTTGGCCTGGCCATCGGAACGTTCGCCCGCTTCTATCTGGTGTCATGGATCGGCGAGCGTGTGGTCGCCGACCTGCGCAAGAAAGTATTCGATCACCTGATAGAGCTGCATCCGGGCTTTTACGAGAACAATCGCAGCTCGGAAATCCAGTCGCGGCTGACTGCCGATACCACGTTGTTGCAGTCGGTGATCGGCTCGTCACTGTCGATGTTTCTGCGCAACGTCCTGATGGTCGTTGGCGGCATCGTGCTGTTGTTCATCACCAACCCCAAGCTCACCAGCATCGTGGTGGTGGCGTTGCCGCTGATCATCGCCCCCATTCTCATGTTCGGACGGCGGGTACGAAACCTGTCGCGCGAGAGCCAGGACCGGGTCGCCAATGTGGGCAGCTACGTGGCCGAAGCGCTGGGGCAGATCAAGACGGTGCAGGCGTACAACCATCAAGAGCAGGACAAACAGCGTTTTTCACATACGGTGGAGCAGGCGTTCGATACCGCTCGCAAACGGATTTTGCAGCGCTCCTGGCTGATTACGCTGGTGATCGTTCTGGTGCTGGGCGCAGTGGCGGTAATGCTGTGGGTGGGCGGCATGGACGTGATCAGCGGACGTATTTCCAGCGGAGAGCTGGCAGCGTTTGTGTTTTACGCGCTGATGGTCGGCATGGCGTTTGGCACGTTGAGCGAGGTGATCGGCGATTTGCAGCGCGCCGCCGGTGCCGCAGAGAGGATTGGCGAGCTGCTTCAGGCTCGCAGCGAGATCAAAGCGCCAGCCACAGAGCTGCAGAGCCTGCCGCAACGCATCAGCGGGCGTCTGGCGCTGGAGAATGTCACTTTCGCCTACCCGTCGCGTCCCGAGCGCAATGCGCTGGATAACCTGACCCTGAACATCGAGCCCGGTGAAACCCTGGCGCTGGTCGGGCCTTCCGGAGCAGGCAAGTCGACTATCCTCGACCTGCTGCTGCGTTTCTACGACCCGATTCAAGGGCGCATCCTGATCGAGGGCGTGCCGATCGCACAGCTCGATCCGCACGATCTGCGCCGCTGCTTCGCGCTGGTTTCACAATCACCCGCACTGTTTTTCGGCAGTGTCGAGGACAACATTCGTTACGGTAACGTCACTGCGAGCCTTGAGCAGGTACAGGCAGCAGCGCGTATCGCCCATGCGCACGAGTTCATTCTCGACATGGCCGACGGCTACGGTACGCATCTGGGTGAGGGCGGGGTGGGATTGTCCGGCGGACAGCGGCAGCGTCTGGCGATTGCCCGCGCGTTACTGGTCGATGCGCCGATCCTGTTGCTGGACGAGGCGACCAGTGCGCTGGATGCGCAGAGTGAGCACTTGATTCAGCAAGCCTTGCCAAGCCTGATGCATGGCCGTACTACGCTGGTCATCGCCCATCGACTGGCCACTGTGCAGAATGCCGACCGGATTGCCGTTATGGATCAGGGCCGGCTGGTGGCGGTCGGTACCCATCAGCAACTGATTGCCAGCAACCCGCTCTACGCACGTCTGGCGGCGTTGCAGTTCAATGCTGGCGTCGAATAGAAAGGGGCAGTATAGGCAGGTGTGCGGGCAAGGTGGGAGGTCAGGCCCCCCACGTGTTCAGTCTCAGCGGTATTCGCACAGGTAAGCGGTATCAACGCTGACCTTGAGCTGGAACTTGCTGTTGGCCGGGACATTGAACTGGCTGCCGGTGGAGAAAGTTTCCCAGTCGGTACTGTCCGGGAGCTTCACGTTCAGCTCGCCGGAGATCACGTGCATGATTTCCCGTTGCGCTGTACCGAACTCATATTCGCCCGCCGCCATGACACCGATGGTTGCCTGACCGTCGACCTGACTGAAGGCGATGGATTTGACGGTGCCGTCGAAGTACTCGTTGACCTTGAACATGGGCGATTCCTTTTGAAAGGGCTGGAAATGGCCCGCCAGTATGCCCAACACGGTAAAACTCGTCACGCTCCTTGCAAGTCGACGCTGAACAAACGACGACGTGCAGCGAGATTCAATTAGGCAGTATCAACGGCAAGAGCCGGGCGGTATTGCGTGCATCAACCAGTGCCCGGTGTTGCTGACCTGTGAATTGCATGCCTGCCAGTTGCAGGGCGCTGTTCAGGCCCATCGGCTTTTGTAACTGACGGGCCTGGGCGAATCGCTGTTTGAGGTTGACGTGCGGCATGCTCGACAGTGCGCTGTCGAGGCGATGGTAGCGCCATTCCTCTTCCAGTTGCTGGCGGTCGTAATCCCCCCAGCTGGCCCATCCCAGCACGCGGGCACGGTGATGGCTCAGCCAGCGCTCGAACTGAGGCCACACGGTCGTCAGGGGCGCAGCGCTGTCGATACTGCTTTGATTGATATGGGTCAGCTCTCGGCAAAAATGAGTCAGCACAGGCCTGCGTGCGGGGCGTACGAAGCGCTCGAAATGGTCCAGCTCGCGCCCGTCCTGATTGACCAGCGTCGCGCCTATTTCGATGACTTCCATTTCTGCGACCGGCCAGCCACCTTCTTCGGTGGTAGCCTCCAGATCAATCACCAGCCAATGCGGCATCATCAAGCTCCCTTACGATAGTCAATGGCTTCAGCGTAGCCAGATTAGCCTGTTGCGCCCACGCTTGAGGCTGCGCCGACAATATCGTTTTTACAACTGCCCTTACAGTGACCGCTGCTAATTGCATTGGTGCCTCACGCGAGTTCATCGCAGCGGTGCACAATAGTAACCACTGTGAGCAATGCTGACGCCGTTGATTTGACAGTTGTTTAAATCATGGAAACCGCATAGCGTGGAGGGCTTTGATTGATGTCGTGTTTTATGAAAAAATTTGCAGTATTAATTGATGGCGTCGCGCGGACGTTCGCCACAGGCCTTCTGCTCTTTGTGCCGTTCATGGCAACGTCCCAAGTCTATGCCGCGCAGGTCGTGCGGGTGGCCGCCGTGCATTTCCCTCCGTATATGGTCCGCCCTGAAAAAGGCGAAGACGCCGGTCTGTTGCCCAAGCTGATCGATGCCCTGAATGCCGAGCAGGACGATTACGAGTTTGTGATGATCCCCACCTCCGTGCCCCGGCGTTTTCGTGACTTCGCGGAAGGGCGTTTCGATGTTGCGATCTTCGAGAACCCTGACTGGGGCTGGAAGGACATTGCGCACGAAACCGTCGATCTGGGCCTTGAAGATGCCGAGGTCTATGTAGCAAGGCGGGTCGAAGGGCGTGATCAGAATTACTTCAATGATCTGTCTGACAAACGTCTGGCGTTGTTCAGTGGTTACCATTATGGATTTGCCAACTTCAATACCGATCAGAAGTACTTGAGTGAGCACTTCAATGTGACCTCCACCTATTCTCACGACAGTAATCTATTGATGGTGGTGCGCAATCGGGCGGATATCGCGCCTGTTACCCGTTCCTATCTGATTGATTTTATGGCACATAACAAAGATGAAGCGGCGCAGTTAATGGTCTCCGAACGCGTTGATCAGATCTACCGTCAATACGCGTTGTTGCGCCCCAATGGCAACATTGATGTTCCACACTTCAAAGCGCTGCTGGAGAAGTTACGCGCGGACGGCGAGTTGGAGACGATCTTTCAGCCGCTTCATATCAAGGTGCTTTCGGTCAGCGCAGAGATCGGGAAATAGGCAGGGGCAGGTTTTCAGCCTGCCACCCGGACTTATTTAACGGTCCTTGGCTTCCTTGGCATCCATTTCTGCATTGCGCTCATGGACGCGCTTGAGCTGTTCTTCGGTGAGGGGCAATTTCTTGGCCGTATCGCGCAGCATCATAAGACCGCCGACGATCGAGCCGATGGCTACGAGCAGAATTAACCAGGCATACCAGGGCATAGCGCTCTCCTTGTTGTGATACCGGTTTGAGCAGCGAGGCTGCTCAATGGTTCAAGTGTATGCGCCCTGATCGGGTTGCGTGCAAAACCCTTTGCACGCAACCCCGGAAAGTCTCTGAATTATTGCCCGGTCAGCATCGCGTCGGTCGGTGCATCGGCGCGCGATTTGGCGGTCAGGCTGAAGTAGATAAAACCTATGGCCATCAGCCCGAGGAAAATCAGGCCGATCAGCATGTTGAACCAGGCCATTGCCACCAGACACACGATTGCCAGAGCCAGCGCAATGCCGGGCACCACCGGGTAGCCTGGCGCGCGGAAGCTGCGCTCAAGGTCAGGCTCGATCTTGCGCAGCTTGAACAGGCTGAGCATGCTCATGATGTACATGACGATAGCGCCGAAAACAGCCATGGTGATCATCGCGGCGGTGAGTGTCATGCCGCTCAGGTTGACTAGGCCATCGCTGTAGATGGCGGCGATGCCGATCAGGCCACCTGCGATGATCGCCCGGTGCGGTGTCTGAAAGCGTGACAGCTTGGCCAGCGAGGCAGGCAGGTAACCGGCACGGGCGAGGGCGAAGAACTGGCGCGAGTAACCCATGATGATGCCGTGGAAGCTGGCGACCAGACCGAACAGGCCGATCCACACCAGCATGTGCAGCCAGCCGGAGCTGTCACCGACCACGGCTTTCATTGCTTGCGGCAGTGGGTCGTTGATGTTGGCCAGGGTGCGCCAGTCACCCACGCCACCGGCAAACAGCATGACGCCGATCGCCAGTATCACCAAGGTCAGAATGCCGCTGATGTAGGCCTTCGGGATGGTGCGTTTCGGGTCCTTGGCTTCTTCGGCGGCCATTGCAGCGCCTTCAATGGCCAGGAAGAACCAGATCGCAAAGGGGATGGCGGCGAACATGCCGGCAATCGCTTCCGGCCCGAAGGTCTGGGAACCGGCCCAGCCGTTGAGGGCGAAGTTGCTGAAGCTGAATGCAGGTGCGACCACCCCCATGAACACCAGCAGCTCGGCCACGGCGAGAATGCACACGACCAGCTCAAAGGTTGCTGCCAGCTTTACGCCCACGATGTTGAGTGCCATGAACACGATGTAAGCGCCGACAGCCGCATGCTTAGGGTCAAGCCCCGGGTATTGCACGTTAAGGTACGCACCGATTGCCATGGCAATGGCCGGTGGCGCGAATACGAATTCGATCAGCGTGGCCATACCGGCGATCAGCCCGCCTTTTTCGCCAAAGGCGCGGCGGCTATAGGCAAATGGGCCGCCCGCGTGCGGGATGGCCGTAGTGAGCTCGGTAAAGCTGAAGATGAAGCAGGTGTACATGGTCGCAACCATCAAGGCTGTTACCAAAAAGCCCAGTGTACCCGCCACGCCCCAGCCGTAACTCCAGCCAAAGTACTCGCCGGAAATCACCAGCCCGACAGCGATCCCCCATAGATGAATCGT
Source organism: Pseudomonas syringae group sp. 247E2 (assembly GCF_032587795.1). Lineage (NCBI taxonomy): Bacteria > Pseudomonadati > Pseudomonadota > Gammaproteobacteria > Pseudomonadales > Pseudomonadaceae > Pseudomonas > Pseudomonas syringae group sp. 247E2. Next base: position 17,666 of record NZ_JAWHPK010000025.1, read on the forward strand.
GCCCAGCGTTGGCTTGAGTTGCGTGCTCATGGTCATCTCCCTGAGATTCGGTAATCGTTGAAACATCCTGTTGCAGAGGCCGTGCCAGTGCACTGATCATTGTCGTGTTGCTTCAAAACGGGTCGTTTACAGAACGCTGCAGTGAACCGATTCATCGGGTTGTGCAGGTTTGGTGCAGGCCATCGAAGCAGTGGTCGCTGCGGGTGCAGGGAATCATGACTTTTTATGGACGCGACTGGCTAAATGCCGATCTACGGGTCCCGTCTGCTCGCCGGTTCGGCTACAATGCGCGCCGATTTCGACTTACCTGAGACCACGCTCATGTCCGCCTGCCAGACTCCCGTCATCGTCGCCCTGGATTTTCCGACCCGTGAAGCCGCCTTGCGTTTGGCTGATCAGCTCGATCCCAAACTGTGCAGGGTCAAGGTCGGCAAGGAGCTGTTCACCAGTTGTGCGGCCGATATCGTCGAGACCCTGCGCAACAAGGGTTTCGAGGTGTTTCTTGATCTCAAATTCCACGATATCCCCAATACCACGGCGATGGCGGTCAAGGCCGCTGCCGAGATGGGCGTATGGATGGTCAACGTGCACTGTTCAGGCGGGCTACGCATGATGACGGCCTGCCGCGAAGTCCTCGAGCAGCGCAGCGGTCCTCAGCCACTGCTGATTGGCGTGACCGTTCTGACCAGCATGGAGCGGGAAGACCTTGCCGGTATCGGCCTGGATATTGATCCGCAGGTGCAGGTGCTGCGCCTTGCAGCGCTGGCCGAGAAGGCCGGTATGGACGGTCTGGTCTGTTCGGCGCTGGAAGCGCAGGCCCTGAAAGCGGCTCACCCGTCGTTGCAACTGGTGACGCCCGGTATCCGCCCGGCGGGCAGTGCGCAGGACGATCAGCGGCGCATTCTGACCCCGCGCCAGGCCCTGGATGCCGGCTCCGATTACCTCGTTATCGGCCGCCCGATCAGCCAGGCAGCTGACCCGGCGAAGGCCCTGGCTGCAGTGGTTGCCGAGCTGGCTTAAGCGGACGGACGCACAGCGTCGCGCAAGGCACCCCACGCCGAAGCGTGAGGTGTCCGGTCCGCGGGCTTTATTCCACTTTCAAGATCAGCTTGCCCTGGTTCTCACCGCTGAACAGCATCTGGAAGGTCTCCGGGAAAGTCTCGAGACCGTCGACGATATGCTCCTTGCTCTTGAGCTTGCCTTCCTTGATCCAGCCCGCCATCACCTCACCGGCTTCAGCGAAGCGCTCGGGGTGGTCCAGTACGATGAAGCCTTCCATGCGTGCACGGTTGACCAGCAGTGACATGTAGTTGGCCGGGCCTTTGATCGCCGTGGTGTTGTTGTACTGACTGATGGCACCGCAGATCACCACGCGCGCGCCGACCGCCAGCTGGCTGAGCGCCGCGTCCAGAATGTCGCCGCCAACGTTGTCGAAGTACACGTTCACGCCATCCGGACAGTGGCGCTTCAAACCATCCATAACGTCTTCGGACTTATAGTCGATGGCTGCATCGAAGCCCAGTTCTTCGGTCAGTAAACGGCATTTTTCTGCGCCTCCTGCGATGCCGACAACCCGGCAGCCCTTGAGCTTGGCAATTTGTCCGGCGACGCTGCCGACAGCACCCGCTGCACCGGAAATCACTACGGTATCACCGCTTTTTGGCTGGCCGACATCCAGCAGCGCCAGGTAGGCAGTCATGCCGGTCATGCCCAGAGCAGACAGATAAAGCGGTAGCGGGGCAAGGCTGGTATCGACCTTGTAAAAGCCTTTTGGCTCGCCCACGAAGTAATCCTGAACGCCAAGTGCGCCTTGCAGATGGTCGCCTACGGCAAATTTCGGGTTTTTCGATTCGAGCACTTCGCCTACGCCCAGGGCGCGCATCACTTCGCCCAGCTTTACGGCCGGAATGTAGGATTTTCCGTCATTCATCCAGCCACGCATCGCCGGGTCCAGCGACAGGTATTTGTTCCTGACCAGTATCTGGCCTTCGGCAAGTGCGGTGACCGGAGCCTCTTGATAGGTGAAGTCTTCACGGCGCACATCGCCCGACGGACGCTTGGCGAGCAGGAACTGGCGGTTGGAAAGATCAGTCATGGCAGGGTCTCCAGAAAATGGTTCAAAGATGGATTCAAACGCTCGCCGCGTTGCTCAGGCAAGAAGCGATCATCAAGCGAATGCTGTTTGATCCATGTGATTGATAGGAGTCCGATGCGGCTTTGGCGTTCAGACGGATCTGCAGATGACGCAGGCTGAATGCCGATAGGGCTTGAGTCACTTACGCCGGTGCTCTAGATTCATCGCTCGACAAACGTCTGGATAACCGTAATGCCAGCTACTTCTCCACAGACGCTTCACCCTCAGGTCCTGCGTGCTGGCGACGCCGTGGCGTTGGTATCGCCTGCCGGGCCTGTTGACCCCGGCAAAATCGACGCTGCGGTCGCGGTACTCAAGGGGTGGGGGCTGCGTCCGCGTGTCTATCCGCATGCACTGGGCAAATACTCATTCTATTCGGGAACCGACGAGGAGCGGCTTGCTGACCTTAACGCCGCACTGGCTGATCCGGAGATCCGTGCGGTCATTTGCAACCGCGGCGGCTATGGCGTGCAGCGAATTGTCCAGCAGGTGGATATGGACGCTGTGCGTCGTGACCCCAAGCTGGTGACCGGCTTTTCCGATATCACCGCACTGCATGGTGCGCTATGGAACCATGCGCGTCTGGCCACTATTCATGGCCCGGTCGCCTCGCAGCTGGAACGCGGTGGCCTGTTCGTCAGCGGCATGCACCATGTGCTGATGAGTACCGAGCCGGTATTGCTCAAGGCCGATCATGCCTCACCAACGGCGAAGGTCAGAACCGGCGGCAGCGCGCAGGGCCTGTTGCTGGGCGGCAATCTGTGCATCCTCGATACCTCGGTGGGTACGCCGTTCATGCCCGACATGACCGGTGCGATTTTGCTCATCGAAGAGGTCAACGAACCGGCCTATCGGGTTGACCGCATGCTGACCCATCTGGGTAACTGCGGCATCCTTCCGCGTCTGGCGGGTGTCGCGGTGGGCGAGTTCACCCCGGCCGCGAACACCGGCGGCACCATCAGCCCCGCCGATGTGCTGCTGGAACGGCTGGGCAGTCTGGGCATTCCGGTGCTGGGCGGCTTGCCGGTAGGGCATGGAGATCTCAATCAGGCCGTGCCCTTGGGAACGCAGGCAATACTCGATGCAGATGCCGGAACCTTGCTGGTGTCAGCCACTGCCCGTAGTTGATCGTTCTTATGACGTGGGCTTGAGGCAGGCTTATCCGGCCTTGCGTGCATTGAGAATCAGCATGGTCAGCAGGCCCGCAACAATGCCCCAGAATGCCGAACCTATGGAAAACAGCGTCAGCCCTGAGGCCGTCACCATAAACGTGATAAGAGCGGGTTCGCGCTCGCGGGGCTCGGCCATGGCCACGGTCAGGCCATTGGTGATCGAACCGAGCAGCGCCAGTGCGGCAATCGAGATCATCAGCTCCGTGGGGAACGCACTGAACAGACCTGCCAGCGTGGCGCCGAAAATCCCGGCGATTGCGTAGAAAATCCCGGCCCAGATCGCCGCTGTGTAGCGTTTGGACTCGTCTTCGTGCGCATGAGGGCTGGTACAGATGGCGGCGCTGATGGCGGCCAGGTTGATCCCGTGGCAGCCGAACGGTGCGGTAAGCAAAGAAGCAAAGCCTGTTACCGATATCAGCGGTGAGGTAGGCGGGTAGTAACCGTCGGCTCGCAACACCGCCACACCCGGCATGTTCTGTGAGGTCATGGCCACCACGAACAGCGGAATGCCGATGCTGACCGTCGCGGCCCAGGAAAACTCGGGAGTGGTCCAGACCGGCATGGCGACTTGCAGCGCCAGACCGCTGAAGTTCAGCAAGCCCAGCGCGCCCGATATCCCGATGCCGACCAGCAGTGCGAGCAGCACCGAGTAGCGTGGGGAAAGACGCTTCACCACCAGATACGTGAAAAACATGCCCAACACCAGGCCGGTGCGGTGCTGGGCGGCGATGAAGATTTCACTGCCGATCCTGAACAGGATTCCCGCCAGCAAGGCCGCAGCCAGCGAGGCTGGCAAACGCCGCACGATACGTTCGAAGCTGCCCGTTACGCCGCACAGGATGACCAGCAGCGCGCTGGTCATGAACGCGCCAATCGCCTGCGGGTATGCCACACCACCCAGACTGGTGATCAGCAGTGCGGCACCGGGTGTGGACCACGCGACAGTAATCGGCATGCGGTAGCGCAACGAAAGGCCGATGCTGCACACCGCCATGCCCATGAACAACGCCCACAGCCAGGATGAGATCTGCACGCTGCTCAGCCCCGCCGCCTGTCCGGCCTGAAACATCAGCACCAGTGAGCTGGTGCAGCCAGTCATCATAGCAATGAAGCCGGCAACCACCGCAGACGGCGATGAGTCGGTCAGCGGGCGCAATGGTGCCTTGAGGGTTTCCTTCATGCAGGGCGTTCCTTGAAGCGGGCAGGTAGCAAAGGACGCCAAGCCTAAACGCATGACCGCTCGGCTTTACGATACAGCGATATGAGTAAATGCCAGCACAGTTGCGACAGTGGTATTTATTCGACGTCAGTCCCGATTGGACACGCACCGGATTGCAGTGTCTGGCCCAGCGCCAGGTTGACTGTCATCCAGCCATCCACCGCTTCCTGACCCGCTTCGGCGAACACGCGTTGCAGCAGCTTGACCTGTTCACGCCGCAACGCCTGCTCGAAACGGGCGCCTTCATCGGTGAGCCCGAGTAGTCGTTTGCGTTTGTCGGTTTCCGGGGCGGTGCTGTGCACCAGGTCCATGCCGATCAATTGGCGCAGCGGGGCATTGAGCGCCTGCTTGCTCACGCCCAATACCGTGAGCAGTTCCTTGACGCTCAGTTCGGGATAGCGAGCGATGAAAAATACAATGCGCTGATGCACGCGACTGAAGCCGCGCTTGGCCAGCATCTCATCAGCCTTGGCGGTGAACGCCTGGTAGCCGAAGAAGAAGGCTTCCATGGCCATTTGTTGATTAGCAGGTTTTTTTAAGTCAAGCATGTTGACGTATCCGGGCTGGGCGTCGTAATTTGAGTCAACAAGTTTGACTTATTTTCCTTCGTCTCGGCTACAGGTAAGTGCCATGGCTTTTTCCGAACGCGTTTCCCGTCTGAAAAGTTCTCTGATTCGCGAGATCCTCGCCGCCGCTCAGCGCCCGCAAGTGATGTCGTTCGCCGGTGGCCTGCCTGCCGAGTCGATGCTGCCCAAAGTCGAGTGGGCTGACATGCCTGTTTCTCTGGGCCAGTACGGCATGAGCGAGGGCGAACCTGCGCTGCGCGAAGCGCTGGCTGCCGACGCCCGCGCCCTGGGTATTGCTTGCGATGCCAGTCAGGTCATGGTGGTCAGTGGTTCTCAACAGACGTTGGACCTTGCGGCCAAGCTCTACATCGACAAAGGCACCGAGATTCTGCTTGAAGCACCCACCTACCTGGCGGCGCTGCAGATATTTCAGCTGTTTGGTGCCGACTGCATCACCGTGCCCCTGCAGGCCGAAGGCCCGGACCTGATTACCATGCGCCAGCGCCTGGAGCAGCACAGGCCCGCATTCGCCTACCTGATCCCGACGTTCCAGAACCCCTCGGCAGTGCGCTACAGCCAGGCCAGCCGCGATGCGGTTGCGGCTTTGCTTGACGAGTTCGGCGTCACGTTGATCGAGGATGAGCCGTACCGCGAGTTGAGTTTTGACGGCGGCAGTGCCAGGCCGATTGTCAGCGGCCTGAAGACAGCAAGCTGGATCTACACCGGCACGGTCTCCAAAACGCTATTGCCCGGCCTGCGTGTGGGTTATCTGATCGCCAGTCCCGATCTGTTTCCGCACCTGTTGCGCCTGAAGCAGTCCGCCGATCTACATACCAATCGCCTTGGCCAATGGCAGGCCTTGCAGTGGATTGGCACTGAGCACTATCGTGAACATCTGCTGACGCTGTGCGAGTTCTACCGTGGTCGCCGGGATGCATTCGAGGATGCCTTGCAGACGCATTTTTCAGACCTGGCTGAGTGGAACAGCCCGCAAGGCGGATTGTTCTTCTGGCTGACTCTGAAACAGCCGCTGGACACCCGTACCTTGCTGGATGCCGCGTTGGCGCAGGACGTCGCGTTCATGCCGGGCGAACCTTTTTTTGCTGACCCGGACGCCAATCACGGCCATCTGCGCCTCAATTTCAGTCATATCGACCCGGCGCGTCTGAATGAAGGCATAAAACGACTGGCGTCCGTGGTCCGTGCGGCACAGAATCTGAAAGCCGCCTGATCAGAGCCGGCAATACAGGCATATCGAGGGAGCAGGCGATGTACAAGGTTTATGGCGATTACAACTCGGGCAACTGCTACAAGGTCAAGTTGATGCTTAACCTGTTGGGCAGTGAGTACGAGTGGGTGCCGGTCGATATTCTTAATGGCGAAACCCAGACCCCGGCTTTTCTGGAGAAGAACCCAAACGGCAAGATCCCCGTGTTGGAACTGGAAGACGGCACTTGTCTATGGGAGTCCAATGCGATTCTCAATTTTCTGGCTGATGGTTCCAGGTATCTTCCGAGCGAACCGCGGCTGCGCACCCAGGTTCTGCAATGGCAGTTTTTCGAGCAGTACAGCCATGAGCCGTCGGTGGCGGTTGCCCGCTTCATTCAGTTCTATCTGGGCTTGCCGGCTGAACGCATGACCGAGTATCGGGCCATGCAGAAATCCGGTTATCGAGCGCTGGCGGTCATGGAGCAGCAGCTTGATCGCACACCGTTTCTGGTCGGTGAGAATTTCTCCATCGCCGATATCGCCCTGTACGCCTATACCCATGTCGCTCATCAGGGCGGTTTCGATCTGGCACCTTACACCGGAATTCGGCGCTGGCTGGATCGGGTCAAGGCGCAACCGGGTTATGTCGGTATGCTGGATTGATGCACCCATTGGCTGAATAAAAGGAAATTTATGCGTGTTTCAATAGCACTTCTGGCCGCTTTCATCGCGCTGGGTATCGGCTGCTCGGCACAGGCTCAGGATTGCGATGCCAATCAGGCCAGCATGAATCAGTGTGCTGCCAATGAGCTGTCGGCGCTCGATGCTGATCTCAACAAGCAGTACAAGGCGCAGATGACGTGGCTGAAGACGCCGGCCAAAAAGCAGGCGTTCAAGGATGCACAACTGAAGTGGATAGACCTGCGTGACGCCGATTGCCTGTATCAGGCTGGCAAGCCCGAGGATTCAGGCTCCATATGGTCGTTGCTGCAATCGCAATGCCTGGCTGACCAGACCCGCGTGCGCCTCAAGCAATTGCAAGCCTATGTCGCCTGCCGCGAGGAAGGTTGCCCGCGTTGAGGCACGTCGGGCACGAGGTGTTCAGATCGCGCCGAACCGCTGATTCAGGTAGTCGATAATGACCTTGGATTCGTACATCCAAACGGTTTTGTCGCCTTCTTCGATTCGCAGGCAAGGCACTTTGATTTTGCCGCCCTCGTTAAGCAGCGTCTGACGGTCAAGCTCGTTGTTCTTCGCATCGCGCAAAGCGACAGGAACATTGAGACGGTGCAGGGTGCGACGGGTTTTCACGCAGAACGGGCAGGCGTGGAACTGGTACAGCGTCAGGTCTTGAGCCGCCTCAGCGACAGCCGCCTGGGCCTGCGGATCGCGCTTCTTCCTGCTCGGGCGGGTCAGGAAGTCGATACCGATGACGAGCTGGCCAAGGCCGACTCTTAACGCTTTCATGAACACGGTCATACCTCTTGCGGACAGTGGCGGGAATCGGCCGGACGTTCAGCGTGCGCCGTGGCACGTGAACGCTGGCTGAACGGGTCACTTGATCAGGCTGAGAAACTCACTGCGAGTGGCAGCATTTTCACGGAATTCGCCGAGCATCACTGACGTGATCATGGCCGAGTTCTGCTTCTCGACACCGCGCATCATCATGCACATGTGCTTGGCTTCGATCACCACTGCCACACCCAGTGCACCGGTAACCTGCTGGATGGCCTCGGCGATCTGACGGCTGAGGTTTTCCTGGATCTGCAGGCGGCGGGCGTACATATCAACGATTCGCGCCACTTTCGACAGGCCCAGCACCTTGCCATTGGGAATGTAGGCGACATGTGCCTTGCCAATGAACGGCAGCAGATGATGCTCGCACAGCGAGTACAGCTCGATGTCCTTGACCATGACCATTTCACTGGCATCGGAGCTGAACAGCGCGCCGTTGGTGACTTCTTCCAGCGTTTGCGCGTAACCGCGACACAGGTACTGCATGGCCTTGGCGGCGCGTTTGGGGGTGTCCAGCAGACCTTCGCGCGAGACGTCCTCGCCCAGTTGCCCGAGTATGGCGGTGTAATTCTGTTCCAGTGTCACAGGGGTGTGTTTCCGTGTGGGTTTCGATGGGTGCGAGGGCAGGCCCGTCGCCGACGGCGCACATAGTAACTTACGCAAGAGTGCGGGTGCACGGCAGCGCTGCAAATCAACCGGGCGTTATGCGTTTTGTATCGTAGCGCTTACACGTTGGCGACCAGATCGCTACCCACTTCCCCGGTGCGGCGCTGTCTGACTGTGCAGGTTATTAATCAATTGCCTGTCGAGAGAGTGAATCCGGATGTTGAGTCGAGTAGCAAAAATAGCGTTGTTCGCAATCGTACTGTCGTCGGTTTCCGGCTGCTGGCCGTTTTGGCCTGGTCCGGGCGGACATGGCGGCGGCGGTGGCCATCATGAAGGGGGTGGACCTGGAGGCCCCGGCGGTCCTGGCCCGCGCTGAGTAATACGCCGGGCAGCAGATTGCTGTCCGGCAAGAGGGGCGCGAGGAGGATTACTCGTCGCGTCCTTCCATCATGGTGCGTCTGAGTATCACGTACACCGCACCCGCACCGCCATGTTTGGCCAGGCATGAACAAAAGCCCAGTACCTGCGAATGCTGACGCAGCCAGGTGTTGACGTGGCTCTTGATCATGGGGCGCTTGCCGTCCAGGCGTACCGCCTTGCCGTGGGTGACACGTACGCAGCGTATTTCCAGTCGGGTCGCTTCAGCCAGAAACTCCCACAGCGTCTCACGCGCCACTTCCACACTCATGCCGTGTAAGTCCAGGCTGCCTTCGAAGCTGATCTGCCCGAGCTTGAGCTTGCGCATCTGGCCTTCCTGCACGCCGTCGCGCGACCAGCTCAGGATATCTTCCGGACCGACATCGATCACGAATTGATCCGACAAGCCGTCGACGGTCACCGAATCGGTGCGCACAGTCGCCGACTGACGCAGGCGGGCCAGCATTTTTCGATCGGTCTTGGGTTTGCCGACATCGGCGTGTTCATGCTTGAGCGGCTTTACGCCGCGCGTTTCGCTTCTGAACAGGGAAAAATCGTCGTCTTGCATGGGGCCTCCGCGAAGGAAGCCATTCTAACCGTTCAAGCGCCAGGGTCAGTTGTGTTTTTTCATCAGGTGCGCCGAGATACTCAAGCCGCTGGCACTGCGTTGACGGCGGCAGCGGCGCCATAGCCAGACACCCAGATAAAGCACCAGCAACCCGCCGACGGCGACAAATGCGGCGCCTCCAGGGCTGGCATTCAGCTCGCCGAGCATCTGCGGGTGAACGGTCAGGCTGGAAACTCCGGCAACGGTCAGCAACACGCCTGACGCCAAAAGAAGCAGCGCGATCAGCGTACCGATGCGTTTGCCCCAGTTGCCCTGACCCCTGGGGCGCAGGCGACGTGCATCGAAACCATCTGACGTTTTCATGCCTTTTCCTCAATAGGTATCGGCTCAATGGAGTATCGGCGCTGTGACCCGGAGAATAAGGGGTGGTTCCCGCCTCAGGGATGATACGAGCCGGCAAGGGATAGGCGGTTATGTGAATACGCCCACACAACCACTCGTTCCGGCGCAGATCAGATCAGGTCTTTGGTCAGCGCCAGTGTGGCGAAGTTGTCGGCCATGATCGCCATCTCGGTTCTATGCACCACCTGCGCGCTGACGACGCCGTGCGGGCTCGGCAAGTCGCGGGTTGCGCAGGCATCGTCGACCAGTGTGCAGCGATAACCATAGTCCTTGGTAGCGCGAACCGTGGTGCTGATGCTCGAGTGGCTCATGAAGCCGCAGACGATCAGGTCCAGATGACCCAGCTTTTGCAGAAGATCATGCAGCCCGGTGCCGTTGAAAGCGTTGGGCAGGCGTTTTTCGACCAGATGTTCGTCGTCCTTTGGCAACAGCTCCGGCACCAGTTGACCGCGCTCGCCCTGTGGGTCGAACAGGCCGCCCACAGTGCCCAGATGGCGAATATGAACAATCGGGCACTTGACCGCACGGGCCTTCTCGACCAATTGGCAGATGTTGGCCAGGGCTTCGTCGACGCCGGTCAGGGCCAGCGGGCCGCTAAGGTATTCTTTCTGGGCATCGATGATGATCAGCGTCGCATTGCTCAAATTGGCGGGCGCATGCACCCGGCCGCTGAGTTGGAACATGGTCTTTAAATCGGACATTCACGGGCTCCTTGGTGTGGGGCTTTTGTGACATTGTCCTCTGGCTGAGGCGTTCTGGGAATGGCAACCATCGCAGGCCACGGTTTTTATGGCCTGCAGGGCAGTTGGCGGTGGGGGTGGCTGGCGGTTTGCCTTGATGGCAGTACGCGAATCATGGAAACTTCCATGCCTATCGGGTACGAAGAATGTGCATTGTTCGGAACCAGACTTTTCACCGTGGCTCGTCTTACAGCAGCTCGTCGTCTTTCCAAGGAGTTTGTCCATGATCACTTCCCGTTTGCGTACCGTGCGCGACCATATACGGTGGGCCGTCAGCCGCTTTCACGAGGAAGACGTATTTTTCGGTCATGGCACCGACAATGCCTGGGATGAAGCGCGGCAGTTGGTGCTGGGCGCATTGCATCTGCCTTGGGAAATCGCCGACAGCTACCTGGATTGCCGCCTGGAAGTCGACGAAATATCCGAACTGCAACGCCTGATCAAACGCCGAATCGATGACCGTGTGCCAACGCCGTATCTGCTGGGCGAAGCCTGGTTCTGCGGTATGTCGTTCATTGTCGATGATCGTGTATTGATCCCGCGTTCACCTATTGCCGAACTGATCGAAGAGCGTTTCGCGCCCTGGCTGGCCAACGAACCAGCCCGGATTCTGGACTTGTGCACCGGCTCCGGTTGCATCGGTATCGCTTGTGCCGAGGTGTTTCCCGAAGCCGAGGTGGCCCTGGCCGACTTGTCCTACGACGCACTGGAGGTGGCTAACCAGAACATCGAGCGTCACGGCATGGAGGATCGCGTCTACACCGTGCAGGGCGACGGGTTCGACGGTTTGCCGGGGCAGCGCTTCGACCTGATCGTGTCCAACCCGCCCTATGTGGACGCCGAAGACTTTGCCGACATGCCCGACGAGTATCAGCATGAGCCTGAGCTGGCGCTGGCCTGTGGCAGCGATGGTCTGAACCTGGTACGCCGTATGCTCGCCCAGGCAGCCGATCATCTGAACGAGAAAGGCTTGCTGATCGTCGAAGTAGGCAACAGCCAGGTGCACGTGCAGGCACTGTACCCGGAAGTCGATTTCGCCTGGCTGGATTTCCAGCGCGGCGGTCACGGGGTGTTCATGCTCACAGCAGAACAGTGCCGCAACCATCAGGCGTTGTTCCAGTCGAAGGTTTGACAGGGAAGACTGAGAGAAGGGGGAGCTGAGATCAGCTCCTTTTTTATCGGTGGGTCGCGATCCAGATCAACAGTCCCGCCTGAAACACTGCGAAGGTCACCAGGCAGGCAATCGTGAAGCGCAGACCAGCGTCCTCGCGCTTGTACTTGCCGACCCGGTCCTCGTGCTGGCGAATGGTCACTTCCTGTTCGATCAGGTTCTTCTCGGCCTTTTCCAGCATTTGCGAGGCTTCGAGAATTTCGATGATCTGCACCTTGTCGTTGTTCCAGGTGCTGTGCAGGTTGCCGACGTGTACGTCCTTGATGGTGCCTTTCATGTGCTGGGCATCGGCGTACGCTACTTCAAAACCCAAGGTGCGCAGAAAGTGGTCACGACGCAGGCGTGTGTCTTCGTTCAGGCCGTCCTTGCTCGCCAGCGCTACGCCTTCAATCTTGTAGGATGACCATCTTTTCTGCGCCCAATGCACGGCATGGGCGATCATGAAACGACCGATGCCGCGGTTCCACGGCTCGATCTGCAAGCCTGATTCGGGACCGAAGCGCACAGTGCGCTTTTCGTGATCGGCCCAGACATCCAGATTGTTCTGCTCCTTGCGGACCCGTTGGCCTGGCAGCTGCACATTGATGCGCAGCAGGCTCAATTCCTTGCTGTGCCGCTCGGCACGACCAAACTGCACAAAACGCAAGGGCCGTCCGCCGGTGGCGCGGTCGGTAGGCTGTGGTGCCAGACGCAACATCTGAAAGTTCTCGGGCAGAACGTCTTCCCACGGCTGCGGCGGTGCCTGAACCTCGGCTTCTACGCTTTCGGGTGCTGCAGTGGTTTCAGTCATGATATTCGCGTCAGTCATAATGGTGTCCTTTCCTGGGCCTTGCACCGGGATACTTGCAACGGAATACTTGCAACGGAACAAAAAGCCAGCAAACCGCTATCGGCCAGATATCCGAAGACTGAAGGGTTTGCAATTATCTGACGTCAGATTTTTTTCCTGGTTGGGGCAGGGCCTTGATGAAGGCCAGGATCCGCTTGGTCACTTCACTGGCCAGTGGCTGGGTCGGGTTGCGGTAGGACAACAACTGCTGCTGTAAGTCGTCTGGCACGATACGCAGCACATGATTCATTCCGTCGATCAGGGCCAGTTCGGCATCCGGTCTGGCTTTTTGCAGCAGCAGGGCATCGCCCACGCCCACCTGAATGTCGTTGCGCCCCTGAACGATCAGCGCCGGAATGTGCACTGCAGCGAAGGCTGCGGCGGGGTCCTGGCGAAACAGCGAGATCAGATACGGCTGGACACTGGGGCGAAATACCACTTCCAGCTCGGCGGGCACGTTGTCATCGGTCTTGCCCGCCTTCAGTTCATCGAGCAACTGATTGCTGCGTTGCAGCAGATCCGGTGGCAAGCGCTCCTGAAATTGTTCGCGCAGCACCTGATCGACAGGCCGTCCGGTGCCCGCCACGGAAATCAACGCCGCTGCACCCACTTTTTCAGCCGCCAGCGTCGCCACCAGCGCACCCTCGCTGTGGCCCAGAAGAATCAGCTGGCCAAGGCGCGGGTTGGCTTTGAGCGCTCTGGCCCAGAGTTGAACATCGGCCACGTAGCGCTCGACGCTCAGATTGCGTTCATCCGGCGTGACTGCCTTGCTGGCTGCGACGCCGCGTTTGTCGTAGCGCACGCTGGCGATATTGTTTTTAGCCAGAACCACCGCCAGGCGTTTCATGCTGTCGTTGCGTCCACCCTCAGGGTTGTTGCCGTCGCGGTCGGTGGGGCCGGAACCGGCGATGATCAGCACCACCGGGACCGGTTTGTCCGAACGGGGCATCAGCAGAGTGCCGTACAGTTTGCCGTTTTCGGTATCCACCGTGATCGGCCGCTGCACCACGCTGGGCGCCGCAGCACTGGCTGTTCCGGCGATTAGGCTCAGGGTCAATGTTATCGGCAGGGCCAGCAGACGCAGCGCGTTTGGTACTCGAAGCAGGGAATTACCGGATAACATCGCAAGGCCATCATGGGGAGAGTCTCGCTTGGACGCGCGGCGTGACAGAAGGTTCGAGGATGAACTGAACCGCGAGCCTGCGTATACTGGCGCGCTTGGTTTAACGATCTGGTTTTTTGGCTGATTTTTCGGAGCGCCCGCATGTCCGGCAACACTTTCGGCAAGCTGTTCACTGTCACCACCGCCGGCGAAAGCCACGGCCCGGCGCTGGTCGCTATCGTCGACGGCTGCCCGCCGGGGCTGGAGCTGGACCTGCAAGACCTGCAGCGTGATCTGGACCGGCGCAAGCCAGGCACCAGCCGTCATACCACGCAGCGTCAGGAGGCCGATGAGGTCGAGATCCTCTCCGGCGTCTTCGAGGGCAAAACCACCGGTGCCTCCATAGGCCTGCTGATCCGCAACACTGACCAGAAGTCCAAGGACTATTCGGCCATCAAGGACCTGTTCCGTCCGGCCCATGCCGATTACACCTACCACCACAAGTACGGTATTCGCGATTACCGCGGCGGCGGCCGCAGTTCGGCACGGGAAACCGCCATGCGCGTGGCAGCGGGGGCGATTGCCAAGAAATATCTGGCAACCCAGGGCATCGTCATTCGCGGCTACATGAGCCAGCTGGGCCCGATCCAGATCCCGTTCAAGACCTGGGATTCGGTAGAAGACAACGCGTTTTTCTGCCCCGACCCTGACAAGGTGCCGGAGCTGGAAGCCTACATGGACCAGCTGCGACGTGATCAGGACTCGGTCGGGGCGAAAATAACGGTGGTGGCCGAAGGCGTAATGCCCGGCCTCGGCGAGCCGATCTTCGATCGTCTGGACGCCGAGCTGGCACACGCGCTGATGAGCATCAATGCGGTCAAGGGCGTAGAGATCGGTGCCGGTTTCGACTGCGTTGCACAGCGCGGTACCGAGCACCGCGACGAGATGACCCCACAGGGTTTCCTGTCCAATCAGGCGGGCGGCATTCTTGGTGGCATTTCCTCGGGCCAGCCGATCATTGCGCATCTGGCGCTCAAACCAACCTCCAGCATCACCACGCCGGGGCGTTCGATCGATACCGATGGCAACGCGGCTGACGTCATCACCAAAGGCCGGCACGACCCGTGTGTCGGCATTCGCGCCACACCGATTGCCGAGGCGATGATGGCCATCGTGTTGCTCGATCATCTGCTGCGTCATCGCGGTCAGAACGCCGATGTCAGCGTCAACACGCCTGTGCTGGGACAGTTGTAATGCGCGCTGTCACGGTCGCGGACTGCTAGCGTGACGCAAACATCCGGCGGACAGCTTCCTTACTGGCGGCTGTCCGGGTTCTACGTGTGCTATTTCGCCTTGCTCGGCCTGTCTGCGCCGTTCATGGCCCTTTATCTTCATCACTTGGGTTTTTCCAGCTCACGCATAGGCGAACTGATCGCCATCCCTATGCTGATGCGCTGTGTCGCGCCCAATCTTTGGGGGTGGCTGGGTGATCACACCGGTTGGCGTCTGACCATTGTGCGGTCTGGTGCCATCTGCACGTTGTTGGCGTTTTCGCTGATTCTGGTCGAAAAAAGCTATGCCTGGCTGGCGATGGTCATGGCGCTCTATGCGTTCTTCTGGCATGCCATCCTGCCGCAGTTCGAAGTCATCACCCTCGCGCACCTGCAAGGCCAGACCTCGCGTTACAGTCAGATCCGACTGTGGGGCTCGATCGGTTTCATTCTGGCGGTCGTGGTGCTGGGACGGATGTTCGAGTGGTTCAGTCTGGATCTGTTTCCTTACATCGCGCTGGCGATCATGGCCGGTATCGTTGTCAGCAGCTGGTGGGTGCCGAATGCGCATCCCTCACCGTCGAGCCGCGAAACCGTGTCGGGCGGCTTTCTCAGGCAACTGGCGCGTCCCGGTGTATTGGCGTTCTACCTCAGTGTCGCGCTGATGGTGCTCAGCCATGGGCCGTATTACACCTTTTTGACCCTGCACCTCGAAGCGCTCGGTTACAGCCGTGGCCTGATCGGCCTGCTATGGGCGGTCGGTGTGGTGGCTGAAGTGCTGATGTTCATGGTCATGAGCCGGATTCTGCAGCGCTTTTCGGTACGTCAGGTGCTGTTCGCCAGTTTTCTGCTGGCTGCGCTGCGCTGGCTGCTGCTGGGACTGTTTGCCGATCACCTGACCGCGCTGCTGATTGCTCAGGTGATGCACGCCGCCACGTTCGGCAGCTTTCACGCCGCCGCCATTCATTTCGTGCAAAGTAGCTTTGGCCCGCGTCAGCAAGGACAGGGACAGGCACTGTATGCCGCGTTGTCCGGCGTGGGTGGCGCGTTGGGCGCTCTGTATTCCGGTTACAGCTGGAACGCGCTGGGGCCAGCCTGGACGTTTGCCATTGCCAGCCTTGTAGCCTTTGCCGCAGCCATCATGATTATCACACCCAAGAAAGAGGAAGGTGTATGAGCCGCGAACAACTTAGCGTGGAAATAATCGAGGCCGGGCGCTTCCTGTATGGCCGCGGCTGGTCGCCTGCCACCAGCAGCAATTACTCCGCGCGTCTTTCAGCCACCGAGGCGCTACTGACCGTATCCGGCAGGCACAAGGGCGAGTTGGGTCCTGACGATGTGCTGGCTACCGATATGGCAGGCAACAGCCTGGAGCCCGGGAAAAAGCCGTCTGCTGAAACCTTGCTGCACACCCAGTTGTACAGCAGCAGGCCACAGGTCGGCGCGGTGCTGCACACCCACTCGGTGAATGCGACGGTGCTGTCGAGGCTGACTGCCGCCGATCATCTGGTGTTCGAGGATTACGAGCTGCAAAAGGCCTTTCACGGCGTGGTCACTCATCAGTCGCAGGTCGTGGTACCGATTTTCGACAACGATCAGGATATTGCCCGTCTCGCCGCAAAGGTGCAGCCTTGGCTGGACGCCCATCCCGAGTGCGCTGGTTACCTGATCCGCGGTCACGGTCTCTACACCTGGGGGGCAAAAATGAGCGACGCCTTGCGCCAGATCGAAGCGTTCGAGTTTCTGTTTGAATGCGAACTTAAAATGCGCGCGGTATTGAACCGTTGAAAACGTCGTATTAAAACCAGCCTGTAAGCCTGACCTGCCTGTAAAAGCCGGAAGGTGGTGCCCCAAACCGAGGATTCATGCCATGAGCAGCCTGTCCGTTTATCACGTTTCAAGCCCTGACACGCCCAACAAGGTGCTGACCCATCTGGAAGATATTGCTTCGACGCTGGCCGAGCACGGCGTGGCGTTCGACCGCTGGGAAGCGGCGACGCCGATTACCCCCGGTGCCAGCCAGGAAGAAGTGATCAGCGCCTATCGTACCCAGATCGACAAGCTGATGACCGAGCATGGTTATGTCACCGTGGACGTCATCAGCCTCAACAGTGACCACCCGCAGAAAGCCGAATTGCGCGCCAAATTTCTTGAAGAGCATCGGCATGGCGAGGACGAAGTGCGCTTTTTCGTAGCCGGGCGGGGCTTGTTCACATTGCACATCGAGGACTACGTATACGCCGTGCTGTGCGAAAAGAACGACCTGATTTCCGTACCGGCCGGCACCCGGCACTGGTTCGATATGGGCGAAAACCCGCATTTCGTTGCCATCCGCCTGTTCAACAATCCGGAAGGCTGGGTGGCGAATTTTACCGGTGAAGACATTGCTGGCCGTTTTCCACGGCTGGAAGACTGACAGGAGCCCGATTCTGATGCCCATCAAAGCTATCCTCACGGATATTGAAGGCACCACCAGCGCAGTGAGTTTTGTTTTCGACGTGCTGTTTCCGTTTGCCAAAAAGCACCTGCCCGGGTTTGTTCGGCAAAACGCCGGACAACCGGCAGTGGCGTCGCAGCTGCAAGCGGTACGCAGCGAGGCCTGCGAGCCTGATGCCGATGTCGAGCGGGTTATTGCAATACTGCTGGAATGGATTGCCGAAGACCGCAAGGCCACGCCGCTCAAGGCGTTGCAGGGCATGGTCTGGGAGCAGGGCTATAACGCCGGACAGCTCAAGGGCCATGTTTACCCGGATGCTGTCGATGCCTTGAAACACTGGCATCAACAGGGCTACAGGCTTTACGTTTATTCCTCGGGCTCAATTCAGGCTCAGCAATTGATTTTTGGCTGTTCCGAGGCGGGCGATCTGTCCGGTCTGTTCAGTGGTTACTTCGATACGACGTCCGGCCCCAAGCGCGAAGCGCAGTCCTACCGGACGATTGCGCAGGCAATCGAGTGTCCTGCCGAGCACATTCTGTTCCTCTCGGATATCGTCGAAGAGCTCGACGCAGCGCAGGCCGCTGGCATGGTCACCTGCGGTCTGGCGCGTGACGGCGGGGTGCTTGCGGGTCACAGATATGTGAGCAGTTTCGCGCTCATTGACCCTGCTTCGTTCTAAACGACATCAGCCTGTCGTGCGCGGCATTGTCCTGATGCCGCGGTATGAAAATCTGCCCGCCGCAAGGCTTGCACGCTATTTTCTGTCTGGAGCGTCCTGTTTTTGAGTGGGACGTTGCCTACCTGAAAGTGCGTTGAGTCTGTTTGTTCTGCTCGTCATTCTTCAACGCGATTATTCGTGTAAGTTCTGCGCCCATCGTCCCCTGAGTCACGGACAACACCTGTACCGATTCACGGGCGCATAAGGAGCGGCAGCGATGTGCAGTGCCATTACAGAAAGCGCAAGCAGGGACTTATTGATACAGCAGATGGTGAGCACGATCAGCGAACTCGATGGCCAGACCGCTATCGAGAATGCCCTCGAATGGCTAAGGCGCGAATGCAACAGTGAGCGGGCGATGTTCTATCAGTTCAAAGGGCCGGTGCTGCTGACGTTCATTACCTGCAATGTCGATGATGCCTGGGGCAAGGCTTACCGCCAGCGCGAGTTCATCACCCAGGATCCGGTCATCCGCTGTTATCGCAATCAGTTGGGATTTGTGAATTGGCAGGATGCATTCAGACAGTATCCGGTGTCAGCGTGTTACGAAGAAATCGTCGATACGTGCGAACTGCTTCCGGCCATTTCCTACGGCTACATGAACCATTGCCGTGGTGCCGACAGCGTGACGTCGGTTTGTACGCTGGGTGAAGTGGGGCGAGCGATCTCCGCTGAACAAAAATACCTCATGAGCAGTCTCATGCCGGTGCTGCACAGCGTTGCGCGGGGTTTGAAGTTCTGCTCTCGCGGTTTGACCCATCGGGAACTGGAGGTACTGCAGTGGGCCAGGGATGGAAAAACTGCCTGGGAGATCTCAATGATCCGCGACGTGTCGGAGTCGACGGTGAAGTATCACCTCAAGACCATCTATTCCAAGCTGGGTGTCGCCAATAGGGCGCAGGCGGTAGGCGAAGCGCTTTGCCGGGGTTTGATCAGGTAATCGACACCTGAAAACGCGGGCAAAAAAAAGCCGCGAGAACAAGGTGTAATCGCGGCAAACAAGGGATGAGAGCGTACAGCGGGTGCCGCCTGTCAAGGCGGCGGGAAAATCAACGGGTGTGGTAAGTCGGCAGGTCAAAGCGGTGCTGACTTTGCAGCATCGAAATAGCTGGCAACTCGCTGGCTTGTGCAGCCAGGTCGCGGCGGATAGCACTGATTACCCATTCCAGCTGGACCGGAGTGTGCAATTGAGCATAAGACACGGAGCGACGGATCTGCTTGCCATCGTGAGTACGCAGTGACAACAGAACACCACCATCAGGACGTGGCTGGGTGGTAACGGTGTAGTCGGAGAATACGGAAGCGAATTTTTCTTGAATAAAAGTCATGTCAGGCGGCTCCATTGCTCATGGGATAATAAGCTTGGAAGTACTATTGCAGTGTCTGTGCCAGTCTTTGACTTAAAATAAATCCTTTAAAATCAATAACTTGAAATATTCTCTATTTTAAGTCTTCGTGCATTTTGCATGAACACCCTTCGTGCGCCCTGCATTTTGCCGTTTCCTGCATGATGGGTATCGGGCAGGAGGGGGATTGCATCGATTGCGGTGATCAGGAGCAGGCGTTGCGCATCCGTATCGATGCTGATCGAACAGCTGGCGAGACTTGAGGTCAGTGTGTGTATCGACGCCGGGTCAACGCATGCCCGGAGTACCGTGCGCCAAGGAGTAGTTAATGACCGATACAAATATCAGCGCTTCGCAAACCATGACTGAAGACGAAGCCGCCGAGTTCGCCGAGCAGGTATTCGATGTGGCTCGCCAGGGAAATGCAGTCATGTTGGAGCGTCTGCTTGAAAAGGGCCTGCCTGCAGACTTGCGCAACCACAAGGGCGACACGCTGCTGATGCTGGCCAGTTATCACTGTCATGCGGATGCGGTCCGGGTGCTGCTTGATCACAAGGCCGATCCGGAAATTCGCAACGACAATGGTCAGAGCCCTATCGCCGGTGCTGCGTTCAAGGGCGATCTGGCGGTGGTGAGGCTGCTGGTCGAGGCCGGTGCCGACGTCGATGGTGCCTCTGCCGATGGTCGTACTGCGTTGATGATGGCGGCCATGTTCAATCGCAACGAGATAGTCGATTACCTGATCAGTCAGGGCGCGGACCCGCATGCCACTGATGCCAAGGGCATCACGGCACTGGGTGCCGCTCAGGCAATGGGTGCGACTGTCACCATTGATCAACTGATCAAACTGGGTGTGCAGCCGGCCCGGTCCTGATGCCGAGTGCCTTCAGGGCATGAACACATAGAGGCGCGATGGATTTACCGTTATCCTTCGCGCCTCTTTTTTTGCCCGTTATCAGGATCGCTCCCATGAAAGACTCACTGGTCGAATTAATCAGCAAAGTCAGCTCCGGCTGCATGGGCGACGACGAAATCGTGCGTATTGCCGATGAAGCCGCGCAGGCGTATGCCGACCCTCAGGCTTTTCTGGCCGCCAACCCTGATATCAACTACGACGACACCTTTCCGATTCCGCTGGGCGAATGGGTGGTGGTGGGCAGTCTGCCGGAAACCGTGCTGTTTCAGGCCGACAGTTATATGGACCTGTTCGAGCAGATCGTGCAGTCATTCGGCAAGAACGTGACGTTCAACATCAAGCCGAAACAATTGGCCAAGGTCGAACCACTGGTAGCGCTCAACCGGATTCAGATTCAATTGAGCAGCATGAACAAGGACATGGGCGGCTACGTGCTGATGAACTTCAGCCAGCCGCTGGATGACGAACTGCAAGCGGTGCTGGTGTATGGCCATGACGAGGCGCGGGTGCTTGAACTGGCAGCGTTGGCCGGCATCCATGCCGCACCCGCTCTGCAGGCATTGCGCGGTTAACCCAGCGCCGTGTCGAGAAACATCATTACCGCGAAGCCGCCCATCAGGCCGAGCGTCGCCGAGGTCTGATGGCCGTTGCGGTGGGTTTCCGGGATGACTTCATGGGACACCACGAAGATCATCGCACCTGCCGCCAGCCCCATGCTGAGCGGGTAGGCGATGGCAAACCCGCTGGAAATACCCAGGCCCACTAGCGCGCCCAGCGGCTCCATGAGTCCTGAACCGATGGCCACCAGCATTGCCTTGAATGCCGACAGCCCGGTAGCACGCAGGGCCAGCGCAATGGCCAGGCCCTCAGGGATGTCCTGAATAGCAATGGCAGTAGTCAACGGCAGGCCGACGTTCATGTCGCCGCTGGCGAAGCTCACACCTATCGCCATGCCCTCCGGCAGGTTATGCAGGGTAATCGCCAGGACAAACAGCCAGACCCGGCTGATTCGCTCTGAATGAGGACCCTGACGGCCCACGCTTTCATGCTCGTGCGGGGTGAACTTGTCCAGCCCAAGCATCAACAGCACACCCAGGCCCAGACCGGTCACCACCGTCGCAGCGGCCCAAGGGCCACTGTCGGTTATGCCCCGAGCGGCCTCCAGCCCGGGCAGTATCAGCGAGAACGAGCTGGCAGCCAGCATCATGCCGGCAGCAAAACCGAGCATGATGTCTTGAGCGCGTTGCGAAACGTTGCGCAGGGCGACCGCCATGACTGCACCCAGCGCCGTCGCCAGGAAGCCGGCCGTGCCGCCCAGCAGTGCATGATTGAAGTTGACCTGGCTGGTGCCATAGAAGGCGTTGTAAAGACTGATGCCGCCGAGGCCGACGACGATCAGCAGAGCAAGGGCGAAACCCAGGCTCACCAGCGGGCTGCCCTGAAGATGGTTGAACCATGTCGCCCAAGGCGTTCGGGGTTGTGCGGGCGTTGGCATGAAGACGGCTACCTGTGTGAGGGTGAAAGCGATAATGAATGAAATGCGAAGTCGACCCCCGTTGGGAGCCTGAGAATATAAGGTTGGTTCAACGGAACCCCCGAACGGCGCAACTATCCTAGGAAGGTAAGCATTCAATTAGGGGCAACACCATGGGTTCTAGTTTCAACGGCCTGGTCGGCTTGATCATTCTGGCGCTCGATATCTGGGCCATCATCAATGTCTTGAAAAGCGGCGCCGAGACCGGCAAGAAAATTCTCTGGGTATTGTTGATCGTGCTGTTGCCTGTTGTGGGCCTGATCATCTGGGCAATCCTCGGACCGCGTGGCAACGTGCGAATCTGATAGGCCGCCAGGTTATCAACGAACGCTTGATTACCCTGGGTAATCAGGCGTTTTTCGCTCATGGGCCAGGGCATTTGCAAGCATGACGCTGCACAGAGGTTCGACCTGTCATGTTCCTCGACGTAGAATGCGCGCCTTTGTTGTGGGCGGTCGGCCGTCCTGTCATCAGTACCCAGCGGGAGCTTACCCATGAGCGATTATCAGGAAACGTTGTACGAAGGCTACGGCCAGCGCTTTCGTATGGAAAAAATGCTGCACGAAGTGCGTACCGAACACCAGCATCTGGTGATCTTCCAGAACCCGCGCATGGGCCGCGTCATGGCGCTGGACGGCGTGATCCAGACCACCGAGGCGGATGAGTTCATCTATCACGAAATGCTCACT
Organism: Pseudomonas syringae group sp. 247E2; assembly: GCF_032587795.1. Classification (NCBI taxonomy): domain Bacteria; kingdom Pseudomonadati; phylum Pseudomonadota; class Gammaproteobacteria; order Pseudomonadales; family Pseudomonadaceae; genus Pseudomonas; species Pseudomonas syringae group sp. 247E2. The sequence continues at coordinate 40,227 of NZ_JAWHPK010000025.1, forward strand.
CACGTGCCGATTCTGGCCCACGGCGCTGCCAAACGTGTACTGATCATTGGCGGCGGCGATGGCGGCATGCTGCGCGAAGTCGCCAAGCACCTGACCGTCGAGCACATCACTATGGTCGAGATCGACGCCACGGTGGTCGAGATGTGCAAGGAGTTCCTGCCCAATCACTCCAGTGGCGCTTTTGACGATTCGCGCTTGAACCTGGTCATCGACGACGGCATGCGCTTTGTCGCGACGACCGAAGAGAAGTTCGACGTGATCATCTCCGACTCCACTGATCCTATCGGTCCGGGCGAAGTGCTGTTTTCGGAGAACTTTTATCAGGCCTGTCATCGCTGCCTGAACGAAGGCGGCATTCTGGTTACCCAGAACGGTACGCCCTTCATGCAACTGAGCGGTGTGCAGACCACTGCAGGACGCATGAATGGCCTGTTTGCCGATTGGCATTTCTATCAGGCCGCCATCCCGACCTACATCGGCGGTGCAATGACTTTTGCCTGGGGCGCCACTGACAAGAGCTACCGCAAACTGCCACTGGAAACCCTGCGTCAGCGCTTCACGGGCAGCGGTATTGTTACGCGCTATTACAACCCGGAAGTTCACATTGGCGCATTCGCCTTGCCGCAGTACGTACTGCAGGCTGTGAGCAAGGCCAGCAACGACTGATCAATAGATCTGACGTTAGCGGCCGGGTCAGCCATAACGCCGCCTGAGAGGCGTTGAAGCACGCAACTGGCGACAGAAATTTCACACTTTCTGTCCCAGAATTGCGCGCGAAGCTGAACAGGCACGCGTATTCATGGGCCGCCCCGGCCCTTGGTGACCCGCAATCAAGTAATATCTGCGCCCTGTCGTACGCCGCCCGCCCTTGGTGAAGGGCGGTGCTGCACCCTGAACCTACCCCTGAATCCACCGGATCCTGACAACCATGGCTAAAACGGACGCCCAGATTCATCGGCAAGCCCGCCTGCTGAACCCGACTGTCAAATCGCATCTGGCTTACATCCTGCTCAGCGGTTTCGCTTTGATGGTGATGTACACGCTGTTGCGTATCGGTCTGCTGGTCTACAACCGCGAGATGATTGGCGACACGCCAGCCTCGACATTCCTTGAAGCACTCTTCAACGGCACGCGTTTCGACCTGCGCCTGACCATGTATCTGCTCATTCCGCTGGTGCTGTCGCTGTTCAGCGCCCGGGCCATGGCTGCACGCGGGTTTTTCCGGTTCTGGCTGACCCTGGTCGGCAGCATCACGCTGTTCTTCGGCTTGATGGAAATGGACTTCTACCGTGAGTTTCACCAGCGCCTGAACGGTCTGGTGTTTCAATACGTCAAGGAAGACCCCAAGACTGTCCTGAGCATGCTCTGGTATGGCTTTCCGGTGGTTCGCTACCTGCTCGCCTGGGCAATCGTGACCTGGCTGTTGAGCCTGGTGTTCAAGGGCATCGACCGCCTGACGCGGCCACGCCTCGTAACGACGAAGGGCACCCAGACGGTCAGTACAGTTGCGCCGTGGTACATGCGTGTTGGCGTTTTCGTGCTGGTATTGCTGGTTATGGTGGTGTGCATCCGTGGCACCCTGCGCCAGGGCCCACCGCTGCGTTGGGGTGACGCTTACACCACCGACTCCAACTTCGCCAACCAGCTGGGCCTGAACGGCACACTGACCCTGATTACGGCGGCCAAGAGCCGTATGTCCGAAGATCGCGACAACATCTGGAAGGCGACGCTGCCACAGGCCGAGGCGCAGCAGACGGTGCGCGACATGCTGCTGACCTCGCATGACAAGCTTGTGGAACCCGATATTGCCGCTGTGCGTCGTGACTTCACGCCACCGGCAGAGAACACCTTGCCGATCCGCAACGTGGTCGTGATCCTGATGGAAAGCTTCGCCGGTCACTCGGTAGGGGCGCTGGGCAACGATGCCAACATCACGCCGTATTTCGACAAGCTGTCGAAAGAGGGGCTGTTGTTCGACCACTTCTTCTCCAACGGTACCCACACCCATCAGGGCATGTTCGCCACCATGGCGTGCTTCCCGAACCTGCCGGGCTTTGAGTACCTGATGCAGACGCCAGAGGGCAGCCATAAGCTGTCGGGCCTTCCGCAATTGCTGAGCGCGGGTCGCAACTACGATGACGTCTATGTCTATAACGGCAACTTCGCCTGGGACAACCAGTCGGGCTTCTTCAGCAACCAGGGCATGACCAACTTTGTCGGTCGCGAGGACTTCGTCAATCCGGTGTTCTCCGATCCGACCTGGGGCGTTTCCGACCAGGACATGTTCGACCGTGGCGCCCAGGAGCTCAAAGCTCGTCAGGACGGCAAGCCGTTCTATGCGCTGCTGCAGACCCTGTCCAACCACACGCCGTATGCATTGCCGGACCCGCTGCCGGTCGAGCGCGTGACCGGGCACGGCTCGCTGGATGAGCATTTGACCGCCATGCGTTATGCCGACTGGGCGCTGGGTCAGTTCTTCGAGAAGGCCAAAAAAGAGCCTTACTACAAGAACACCCTGTTCGTGGTGCTGGGCGACCATGGTTTCGGCAATGACAAGCAGTTGACTGAAATGGACCTGGGCCGTTTCAACGTGCCATTGCTACTGATCGGGCCTGGGGTACAAGAGAAATTCGGCCAGCGCAGCAGCATTGTCGGCACACAGGTTGACGTAGTGCCAACCATCATGGGTCGTCTGGGTGGCCTGAACCGCAACCAGTGCTGGGGCCGCGATCTGCTGAACCTGCCTGAGGGTGACAAGGGCTTCGGTGTGATCAAGCCGTCGGGCAGTGAGCAGGTGGTCGCGATCATCAGCGGCAACCGCATTCTGATCGAGCCGACAGAAATGCCGGCCAAGCTGTTGACCTACACACTGGGTGCCAAGCCGTCTGCCGAAGAAGTGCCTGATGCACCTGACACTCAGGAGCTCAAGCGCAAGCTGGAAAGCTTCCTGCAGACCGCCACCAAGAGCCTTCTGGACAACACGGCCGGTGTCGAGGCCAGCAAGAACCGTAACTGACCATGACTGACTTGTCCGGGTACCCGGCAAGTCGGATCAGCAGCACACAAAAGGCCCTCGGCATCCATTGCGAGGGCCTTTTGTTTTGCCCGTCATCGCGGGCTGTCCGGCGTAATTCGTTGGAACGAATGCATGGGCCAAAAGGTCCTTATCACATAAGCCAGAGTGCCTGGCTTCGTTCTGGAGGCATTGATGAAACAGTGGGCCATTTCGTATCTGGACAAGGATGGTGTGCAGCAACTCCGTGAGGCTGGTTTTGACGAGCGTCCCAGTGAGGAGGAGGCCGCGCGTTTCCTGCGCAAGGACCTGTATCCAGTCACCGATGAGCTGGATCTCAATGATCTTGACGGGCGCACCGACGAGCCTACGGTTAAAACGCTTAAAGACCATAACAGTGTGCGGATCATTTCCATTACAGAAGTTGCCTGACCTGCGGTGATTCAAAAAGCTTTTCGTGGCAACCACTTGGCATCCTGCCCACGATGGGTCTACTCTGCAGATGAGGCTGTTCAAACGGCCTCTGACATCTCGATACCCGACCTGTGCCAAGCCTGGTCTGGTCAGCTACATGCTTGATTCCCCACGCCGGATTATCTGTCGTGCGGCGGCCCCCGATGATTCGGCGGTCGCTCTGGAAGAGTTGAAACTCTATCTATCGTTGCATAGGAGGACGTTTCATGAGCACAGCCTATCAAGAGGACATCAGCAGTAACGTACTGCGCCGCATGAAAGAAGGCGGTTTTGATTTCGCGCGAATCTATCCCATCGAGTTTTACGCCATCTTCCCGGATGAGGAGCGGGCACGGCAGGCTGCAGAGCAATTTCGCGGTGAATCCCTCAATACCCAGGTAAACGTACGTGATGACGGTAACTGGCACTTGCAGTTGAGCAAAGTGATGTACGCCACTTATGACGGTATCGGTGATTTCGAGCAGGACTTCCAGATGGTGATTTCACCCATGGACGGTGAGGTCGAAGGTTGGGGTGTCACTCAGGAGATCAGAAGACTGCACGCTTGATGGCTTTTGATTGTCAGGCAACACATTACCGGCTGATTCGGGATACGTTCTGGATCGGCCGGTTCTGTTTTTGCTTCGCGCTCGTAAACAGTGGTCAAAAAAAAGCCACTCAAATGAGTGGCGCAAAGGGAAGTCTGTTTAAAGTCCGCACGCGTTCTTCGCCTGCTGGACAAAATAACGGTTGGCGCAAAAACGGCGTTTGGTGCCCTGTTTGCTCGGTTGCTGTGGAGTGTGGCGAACTAATGTTGTTGGCGGAAATCAACTCTGACTATGCTGATCATAGATTTCACGGTTGAATGACGCTTCCGAATGAGGCGCGAAATAATCGGCTTGGGCGTTTAGTGCACAGGAATGGTGCGTAGAACGTCGAGTGTTTACCTAACCTTTTGAAATCAAAGCGTTTATGCCGGTGGCACGGGCTTTGCGATGGTCTTGGTGTCCATGGTGACAAGGAGTACGGCATGATCCGCACCTTTTATGACGAGATGTACGATGCGGGCGGCGTAGTCCGTCCGCACTATCGGGAGTTCGCCCGCTGGCTGGGTGATACGCCTCCCGAGCTTTTGGCTCAACGCAGGCGCGAAGCCGATCTGCTGTTTCACCGCGCCGGGATCACGTTCACACTCTATGGTGATGAGCAGGGCACCGAGCGGCTTATCCCCTTCGATACCATCCCGCGCAGCATTCCCGCCAGCGAATGGCGTGTTGTCGAGCGTGGCTGTATCCAGCGCGTAAAGGCGCTGAACATGTTTCTGGCGGATCTTTATCACGACCAGCGGATTATCAAGGCCGGGATAATTCCTGCCGAACAGGTGCTGGCCAACGAGCAATATCAGTTGGCGATGCAGGGCCTGAACCTGCACCGCGATTTGTATTCGCACATTTCCGGCGTCGATCTGGTGCGCGACGGTGATGGCACGTATTACGTGCTGGAGGACAACCTGCGAACCCCGAGCGGCGTGAGCTACATGCTCGAAGACCGCAAGATGATGATGCGTTTGTTCCCCGAGCTTTTCTCGGCCCAGCGCATTGCACCGATCGATCACTATCCGAATCTGTTGCTCGACACGCTCAAGAGTTCCAGCCATCTGGACAACCCGAGTGTCGTGGTACTGACGCCCGGGCGTTTCAACAGCGCCTTTTTCGAGCATGCGTTTCTGGCTCGCGAGATGGGGGTCGAGCTGGTTGAAGGTGCCGATCTGTTTGTCCGCGACGACCGCGTGTTCATGCGTACCACCGACGGTCCCAAGGCTGTCGATGTTATCTACCGTCGGCTTGACGATGCATTCCTTGATCCGCTGGCGTTCAACCCTGATTCCATGCTGGGCGTTCCAGGACTTCTGGCCGCGTATCGCTCCGGCAATGTGGTTCTGGCCAATGCCATTGGTACCGGCGTTGCCGATGACAAGTCGGTTTACCCCTACGTCACCGACATGATTCGTTTCTATCTGGACGAAGAGCCGATTCTCAAGAACGTGCCGACCTGGCAGTGCCGCAAGCCGGAAGAGCTGTCACATGTGCTGGCCAACCTGGGCGACCTGGTCGTCAAGGAAACCCAGGGCTCCGGGGGCTACGGCATGCTGGTCGGCCCTGCAGCGACCGCCGCCGAGATCGAAGCCTTCCGGGCGCGCCTCAAGGCCAAGCCGCATGCGTACATCGCCCAACCCACCTTGTGCCTGTCGACTTGTCCGACCTTTGTCGAAAATGGCATAGCACCGCGACATATCGATCTGCGCCCCTTTGTTCTGTCCGGTCGCGAAACCCGCGTCGTACCTGGCGGGCTTACCCGAGTGGCCTTGCGTGAAGGCTCACTGGTGGTCAATTCGTCACAGGGTGGCGGAACCAAAGACACCTGGGTGGTCGAGGATTAAGGATGCCTGCCAATGTTAAGTAGAACTGCCTCTGATCTTTTCTGGATGTCGCGTTACCTGGAGCGAGCGGAGAACCTCGCCCGAATGCTGGACGTGAGCTATTCGCTGTCGTTGATGCCGCAGGACGGGCGGGGCGACGGGCTGGATGAAATAGCCATGCCGTTGCTGATTACCGGAACGCTGGAAACCTACATCGAGCGTCATGGTGAACTGCATGCCGAGCGCATGCTGCATTTTTTCGCGCTGGACGCGACCAACCCGGCCAGCATCTACAGCTGCCTGGGCGCCGCAAGGGCCAGTGCGCATGCCGTGCGCGGGCGTATCACTGCCGACATGTGGGAGAACATCAACTCCACCTGGCTGGAAATTCGCGGCATTGCTCAACAGGGTCTGACCCGTTACGGCATGAGTCGCTTTTGCGAGTGGGTCAAGGAGCGTTCGCACCTGTTCCGTGGTGCGACCTACGGCACCATCATGCGTAACGATGCGTTCCGTTTCATTCGTCTGGGAACGTTCATCGAGCGCGCTGACAACACCATGCGCATGCTCGACGCCCGCTATGAGATGCTCGAACTGCGTGGGCCACAGGCCAATGCTGCGGCGGACAACTCGGCTGCCGGGTACTACCAGTGGAGCGCCTTGTTGCGCGCACTGTCTTCGTTCGAGGCTTACACTGAAGTCTATCGGGATGCGCCAGGCGCGCGTCAGGTTGCCGAACTGTTGCTGCTGCGTGCAGACATTCCGCGCTCGTTGCGCGCCTGTCTGGAAGAGATGGACGTCATTCTGGCCAGTCTGCCCGGCGTCAATGGCCGACCTGCGCAGCGCATGGCCGCCGAGATGGATGCAAGATTGCGCTACACCAGTATCGACGAGATTCTGGCTGAGGGCCTGCATGAGTGGTTGAACGAATTCATTCCAATGCTGGCCCAACTGGGTGATGCCATTCACACTTCGTACCTGGAGGCTGCATGAGACTTTCGATAAGCCATGAGACCACCTATCACTATGATGACCAGGTGCGCTCGAGTATCCAGTATCTGCGCCTGACGCCTCACGACAGTGAGCGCCAGCAAGTGCTTAGCTGGCAATTGACGTTGCCGCGCCCGGTGCGCGCGCAGATTGATCCTTTCGGCAATATCCTGCATGTCCTGAGCCTGGAAGAGCCGCACGAGGCGATCATCATCGGCGCGCGCGGGCAGGTGGAAATCGACGAAACCCGTGAGGCCGAGCACGAAAGCCAGTCGGCATTACCGTTTTTGCGCGTTACCCGGCTGACCGAGCCTGACGAAGCGATTCGCAGTTTCGCAGCCAGGGAATGTCGCAAGCGCGCTGACCGTAGCGCATTGATCGACCTGATGCAGGCGCTCAACCAGCACATGACTTACACGCAGGGTGCGACCGAAGTCGACACCAGTGCCGCCCAAGCCTTCGCCGGACGCTCGGGGGTCTGTCAGGACCATACCCACGCCTTCCTGGCCTGCGCCCGAAGTCTTGGGGTGCCGGCACGTTATGTATCCGGTTACCTGTGCAGCGAAGACAGCGAACACTTGTCCAGTCACGCCTGGGCCGAAGCCTGGATAGATGACGCCTGGTACAGTTTTGATGTCACCAACCAGCTGGCCATTCCTGAGCGCCATTTGAAGCTGGCGGTAGGGCTGGACTATCTGGATGCTTGCCCGGTGCGCGGCATGCGCCGGGGTGGCGGGTCTGAACAGATGCACGCCAAGGTCGTGGTTTCACCCATGACCGGTACGCCAAAAGTGAAAACCCGCGTGCAGGTCCAGGCGCAGCATCAGTAGCTTTAACGCACTGACCTGCGCTTCACTGAAATGGCCGGAATTCAAACTCCGGCCATTGCTTATTCGGCAGGGTCGTCGGTGGTGCTGTAGAGCGCGTTGTGCAGCTCTTCATAATTACCGCCATTGATGACGCTGAAATAGCCCGCCGCCCTGAGCTTTTCCTGAGCCTTGTCGGCTTTGCTGTCGGTGCTGCTGAAAATAACGAAAACCGCATTGCGGTCGTTGAGCACCTGCTTCATCTGATTGACCAGCCGCCGGTCATCGACCCGTACCGCATTCAATACCGTGCCAGCGTCATAGTCGGTCTGGCTGCGTACATCCATCGCCAGTTTGCCTTCCTTGAGCGCAGCCACAGCTGCAGCCTGATCTACCATGCCCGCGTGGGCTGCGAAGCTGCTGACAAGTGCAAAAACAGCAATCCATTGGCGCATAGGCGCGTCTCCTTCAGTCGAGTGGAAAGAGTGGCACAGTTACACACTGACCGAAAGCGTGTCAGATCAGCCGAACAACCTGTTCAGGTTAGGCACGATCAATAACAGCGCAGTGGTAAAGAGGATTAATCCCGCCTGACGTACTTTGGAGTGTTTGAACTTGAACATGGCTGACCGCCTTTTGTTGTTATTCCTGAGCGACAGAAGCAGGTCTATTCCGCAACGCAGAGAGTCGACCGCTGGCATGGGTGCGCATTGAACAGGTGGACCCGGTCATTTGACCGCTGGCCCGAGCGCTTAAAGGATTTTGCGCGCCTCCTGTTACAGATTTAACAATAGAGCCGAGGTGCCCCAAGCCTTAGAACGGTTGGGAATTTAAACGCCTACTTATGCAACTTAACGTTATCAATCAACTGCTCGCCAGAGGCTCAGGCCTTTGCTAGACGCTTCATTCACATCGGTCAGCTTTGCACCGTTCGTCCGGGTCAGACTTTTCCTACGTGCATTAAACCTCCGACAAGGCGCGGGGTGCTGCTTGATTTGCCGATGCCTTCAAGGCAGGCTCTGCCCGTGCGCTATTGCCTCATCATTGTTTCAGGGCCTCTTTTATGTCTTTACGCATCTGTATTCTGGAAACCGACAACCTGCGACCGGAGCTGGTCGAGCAATACCAGGGGTACGGGCGGATGTTCGAATTGCTCTTCGCTCGCCAGCCAATCGCTGCAGAGCTGACGGTTTACAACGTGGTGCAAGGGGACTATCCACCTGCAGACGAGCAGTTCGATGCTTATCTGGTGACCGGCAGCAAGGCAGACTCGTTTGGCACCGATCCCTGGATTCAGACCTTGAAGGTTTATCTGCTGGAGCTGTATCAGCGCGGCGAAAAACTGCTGGGTATCTGCTTTGGTCACCAGTTGCTGGCCTTGCTCCTGGGCGGCAGGACCGAGCGTGCCGTGCAGGGGTGGGGTGTGGGTATTCATCACTATCAATTGGCACCCGCCAGACCGTGGATGACGCCAGCAATGGACAAGCTCACGTTGCTGATCAGCCACCAGGATCAGGTGACCGCGCTGCCCGAGAACGCAACGGTGCTTGCATCCAGCGAGTTCTGTCCATTTGCGGCCTACCATATCAATGATCAGGTGCTGTGTTTCCAGGGCCATCCCGAGTTCATTCACGAGTTTTCCCGGACCTTGCTTGATCTTCGTCAGGAAGCGCTGGGCGAACAGGTTTACCAACAGGGTGTTGCCAGCCTGGATCACGACCATCATGGGACGACGGTGGCAGAATGGATGATGCGCTTTGTGGCGCACAAGCCGGAAAAACAGTCTGTCTGATCCGGCGCGTGGCTGTTTGAACGGGAATGCAGTGGCGGTGCTATAGCCAGCCAGAGCGCTTGAAGCTGGCAAACAGCGCCGTACACCCGCCCAGAATGACGCCCAGCACGATGAAGTAGCCGTATTCCCACTTGAGCTCCGGCATGTTCTCGAAGTTCATGCCGTAGATGCCGGCAATTGCGGTTGGAAAGGCCAGAATCGCTGCCCAGCCAGCAAACTTGCGCTGCACGATGCTTTGTCTCGAAGACTCCAGCAACAGGCCGATTTCGATTGTCTGGCTGGCGATGTCACACAGGTTGCCCAGGTCTTCCATCTGCCGCTTGACGTGAATTTCCACGTCGCGAAAGTAGGGGCGCATGTTCTTGTCGATGAACGGGAAACTGAGTCTCTGCAGTTCTTCACCCACTTCCACCATCGGCGCTACATAACGGCGCATGCGCAAAAGGTCACGGCGCAGTGCATGAATGTGCTGGATGTCGGATTCGCGCAACGAGCCGCCGATGACACTTTGCTCCAACAGTTCAAGTTCGGCATGGATGGCTTCGGTCACCGGTTGATAGTTCTCGGTGACGAAGTCCAGGAGGGCGTAGAGCACGAAGTCTTCGCCGTGCTCCAGCAGCAGTGGCCTGGCCTCGCAGCGCTGACGCACCAGCCCGTAGGACTTGGAATGGCCGTTGCGCGAGGTGATGACATAGCCCTTGCCCGCGAAGATATGGGTTTCGATGAACAGCAGCTTGCCGTTTTCGCGTACCGGCGCGTAGGTCACGATAAACAGCGCATCGCCAAAGGTTTCCAGCTTTGGACGGCTGTGAACCTCCATGGCATCTTCAAGGGCCAGTTCATGCAGGTTGAACTGTTCTTTCAGGCTGGTCAGTTCCTCATTACTGGGCTGCTCCAGGCCGATCCAGACGAAATGATCGGGTTTGGCGGCCCAGGCGGCACCCTCATCAAGGGTTATATCGCGGACTTTTTTGCCTTTGCTGTACACCGCTGCTGCAACAACTCGACCCATGGCGCTATCGCTTCTTCAATATGTCAGTGGCGCAAAAAACATGCGCGGTAGCTGATCAGATTGATCAAATGCGTATGAGTTCGCCGGTAAACAAAAGCCCGCGCGGGCGGGCTTCGATTGGGTATCACAGCATGTGTTGCCGATCCTGCTCGATAGCTGCAGCCAGTGTATCGAGCAAGGCTTTTCTGACCTTGAGTTTGGTCTTCTTGTGCGCGCTCATGTTGATCTTCTTCAACTGTGCGGCGACCGCAAGTGCGGTGCCTTGCAGTTCATCGACGCTGACCACCTTGTCCAGGAAGCCGGCGGCCATCGCTCCTTCAGGGTCGAACATTTCGGCATTGATCACCGAGCGATTGAAGGCTGATTTACGCAACCGGTCACGCGCCAGTTCGATGCCGGCGTGGTGCATGGTCATGCCGATCTGCACTTCGTTCAATCCGATACTGAATGGCCCTGCGACACCGATTCGATAATCGGCGGACAGCAGCAAAAAGGCACCCTTGGCAACGGCGTGGCCGGGGCAGGCGACGATGATCGGGAAGGGGTGCGACAGCATTCTGCGCGCCAGGGTGGAGCCCTGAGCAACCAGATTGATCGCCGCTTCGGCGCTCGAGGTCATCACCTTGAGGTCGTAGCCGCCCGAGAGAATGCCGGGCTGTCCAGTGACGATCACGATTGCCCGGTCCTGTTCGGCCTGATCCAGCGCAGCATTGAACGCGATGATTACGTCCGGGGAAATGGCATTGACCTTGCCGTTGTTCAGGGTCAGCGTGGCGACACCGTCGTCCAGATGGTACGAGACCAGATCACTCATGACGTGATTCCTTTATTGAAGTGAGCAGACGTTACTCACCCATAAGGAACAGGTAAAGCGCTGACTGATGAGTCACTCGGTAGATCGCCAATCAATGGCCGATTTACCCTCAACGGCGGCTCGGGTCATGGCTGGATATCGTTGAAGCCGCAATATTCTTCCCAGTCCATGCCCAGCGCCTCGGCGACCTGGCGGTGTGCTTCAAGGCGCATGCTCTGCAACTGTTCGGGCGACTCGGCAATCAGTTCCAGCGCCAGTTCCCAGGTCTCGATGCCTTGGCTCTCGGCCTCATCTTCAAAAGCCCACTGTAATTGCTGCTTTTGCTCTTTCGGGCTCAACGCGCTGATTTCGTCCTTCAGGGTCGGATGGGTCGCGAGGTATTTCGCCAGCGCGGCCTCGTTCCACTCAAGCGTATTCATGCGGGGTTCCTCAAAACGTTTCGATAGCCCGGCCGCTTTTCACGGCAGGGGGCAAGACGGCGTGATTGTGAGGGAGCACGTCATTGATGTCAGCACCCGGCCGCAATAATCGCTAGAGTGCTCAGACGAATGTATTGATCCTTCACTCAGGAGCCTATCAAGATGATTAAAGTCAGTGTGCTGTATGCGTATGAAGAGGGTGCCCGTTTCGACCACGATTACTATCGCGACAAACACTTGCCGCTGGTGCAAGAGCTGATGGGCAGTTACTGCAAAGGCTACAGCGTCGACAGAGGCATAGGCGGAGCAACGCCGGGCTCCGAGCCTCGGTATATCGGCATGTGCCACATCTATTGCGATTCCATAGAAGACTTTGAAGCCGGCATGGGGCCGCATTCAAAGCAGATCAATGCCGACATCACCAACTACACCGACCTGATCCCGGAGATACAGATCAGCGAAGTGCGTGCCGATGTGAAAACCGCGCGATAGCTTATCGAGCGGCGTCCTGGCGAGCCGCTTGTTTTTTTGAAGACATGCCACCCGACGGATCAAAGCACTGGCTGTCGTAACGCGGGCTCTGGCACTGCGAAGGGATGTTCGGCGGTGGCGGGCGGTTTCGTTGATACGCCTTGTAGCGTTCCGTCTCGTAGACCGTCACGTGGGTGCGGCCACTGATCTTCAGGTATTCAGTGGCCTTGAGATTGGTCTGGTGAACATAATCGATAGGCTCACCCTCGCGCCGCATGTTCGGCGGGCCCTGGCGCTGCAGCGCGCTCTGTGCAGCGTTGTCACAGGGGATCGACGCATAGCTCACCTGTCCCTGCGCTGATGTGCATTTGAAGATCTCGCCGTACGCCGTGCCTGCACCCAGCAGCGCTAACACTGCCAGCGTGATTGAAAGCCTTTTCATGGTTCTCTCCTTGCATGGCGCAAGGCTACCATTTGCCTCTGAACGCCGCCATATCCTCTTGCTGCAAGGCCCCGTTCGTCAGACATATCGCACGGCTATGTTGATCCGCTTTCTGACTATCAGGTTCTGAATTTAACCAGTGGAGGCTCACATGACCGGCACCAATCCAGGCAGCAGCAACGAAGACAAGAATGATCCGGGTTTTGACGAAGAGTCACCGAAAACCCAGGACCCGCAAATCGATCCGAGCGAGCCCGCCAAGACTCCAGCCACTGACAAGGGCAGCAAGGATGATTACCCGCCGTACACCCCGGATAAGTAACTGAGCGACTGCCCTCGGTAAACACCGAGGGCGGTTTATCTACCTGTCCGTATTATTTGTTTGCGTCCAGGTATTCGAGCAGGTCTTCCATTCGCTCATCGTTGCCCATCCACCACAGTTTCATCCGCGTGCCAGGCACGACTTCGCCTGGGTCTTTGATATACGTGCGCAACTCTTCGCGCGTCCAGACCAGCCCCGAGTTCTTCATCGCGTCGGTGTAAACGTAGCCTTCCTGATGCCCCGCCTGACGACCAATGATGCCGTTGAGGGGCGGGCCAAATGCGCTGCGTGCAGAAGGGCCGATCTTGTGACAGCCCGAGCAGAGGCGGGTGAAGACTGCTTTCCCGGCCTCTGCATCGCCCGCGCCTTGAGCAAGCGCAGGCAGGGCCAGTGCCAAGAGGAGTAATGTGGTTTTTTTCATCGGTCATCCACAGCGCGTTCGGCCTTTTGCTCAAAAGTGGCAAATGTTAGCGCAATTATCGCGGGATCACTTGCTGGCCGGTATCTGGCTCGACAGTTCGTCGAAGTCACGCTTGTAACTCGCCATCTCGGCTGCGCTGACAAAGCTCTGCTCAAGAACCAGTTTCTTCGCTCCGGCTTCGATGGTCTCCAGCTGGTGAAGAAAGCGCTTTTTCTTTCTGGCTTCCATTCGTGTGCCTGCCTCATCGATAGCTGTGCGTAGCTCTGTTGCCCGCTGGTTTACGAAATCCTGGCCTCGACGATCAACGGTGAGCCCGTCGTTTTCGACATAGCCCTCCAGCCCGGTTTTCTTCAACACCAGCCAAAGTGCCTGATCCGGCGTGAACGTACCCTTGAATTTCTTGACCTTTCTGCTGCTGTCAGCGCCCAGATCGACCTTCACCGGGCAGCCTGATCGATGCGCCAGTTGCTGCAAGGCCTCGTCCAAACGTTGCGAAGGCATGTCATACGCCACCGGCGCCATCTGACACGCAGCGAACGCGGGAGCAGCCGCCAGACACGCAACGGCGATGAGCAGTTTTTTCAGGGTATTTTTCATGATTGCAGGGTTTCATCCGGGAGGTAGGACTTGGAAATCGTTTTCTGCATGATGTTCCCTGTCTGCCCGACGCTTGCTTGAGCAGTCGTGTCCCTGATGTCTCTTGACCCATGCCAGACGCTGCATGCTCAAATCGCAGACAAAGAAAAGCCCGCGATGGGGGGTAGCGGGCTTAAGGTCTTGCTGGGAATTGAGTTAACAATAAACCCGCGAACGTGAAAAAAGCGTGAACTGCCGGATACAATTTATGAACAATTGAAATCAGGGCTCGCCTTCCCAGTAATCGAGGTTTTCAGTGGTCCGCTGGTTAGCGGTAAACACCCGGGTTCCCTGCACTGAAACCATCGCCTGGTACTTCCCCGAGTCGGGGTATTCACAGACCTCCGGCGTTTCCCGGGTGCTGATCGACAGGTACTTCAGCGGCGCCTGCGAGGTGTTGATTATCTGATGAGGGTATTCGGAGCCCGCCGGGATAAACACGATGTCACCCGTCCGGATCGGCAGCATCTCGCCTGCGACACGCAAACTGCCTTCGCCCTCAATGATCACGAACATCTCTTCCTGCGCATGATGAAAGTGATAAGGGCACGAGCGCTTGCCCGGCGCGACGACATCAATCGAGGCCCCGAGCTTTTGCGCTGCCGTGCCCGCGCCCAAACGGGCTGCCGAGCTTTCATAGAGAGGTTCACGAACCTCATGTTGGAGTGGGGCCTTATTGAAATTGCGAATCAGACGAGACGCCAGTTCACGTGCGCGTTCATTCATGTCGGTCGACGCTCGGGGAGTTCAGAAGAGGGTACTTTAGACCAGACAGCGTGATGCGTTGCAGGCAGTTACCTTGATCAGAAAAAACAGTCCCGGGCAGTCGCCACAAAAAGTCCGCCGCGCCGTGTGCAGCAGTTGCGCAGGTCGGAAACCTATTCACCTAAAACTCGTCTACTCTTTACATCACGATTCAGCCCTTTGCAGAGGACGCACCATGTTTTCAAAACCCGATATTCAACGCGTTCTTGAAACGGCCTTTCTGCCGTCAAAGTGCGAGTGCGTCGTCGCGCTGGATGAAACCTTTTCAGTGAAGCTTCTCCACCCCGAGTCAGGTGATATCCAGCTGTATGTAAAGGGGCTGTCCTTGTCCGAGGTAGAGAGCAGCCGATCCATCGCGCGGCTGGTGCTTTCGCTGAGAGAGCAGAGGGATCTGATGGGGTTGATGGATTTGTCCATGAGGCGGTTGGCGTAGGGACTGGGATCGGATTTTGATTGGGATTGTTTGATTGCATTCAGAACGTCCTATCGTTTCCAGGCTTATCTTGGTCATTCGCCCATGCGGCGTCTGACAGCCGATTTTTGAAACGTCAGAAACCGCAAAGCCCCTGAATTGCTTTCAGAATTCAGGGGCTTTGCGTTGTATTGATATGACGGTGAAGGAGGGGGCTCAAGTAATCGTCAATGGCGTGGTGCGATACCGGAGCGTTTACCCTCGCGAGTCCATCACCAAGACAATGACTTGATGCTTTCCAGGGAAACGAACCTTGAGTCGGGCCTGAGGTTGGATTCCCTCACATAACGAAAGCCCCGGTGCTCGCGGTTCGAATACCAATATGATGCACAACCACCGGCGCCCAATGGCAGGAGCCGCATTTGCACATGGGTCCTCAAAAATGATGGAAACTGCAATCACGGCACCAGCAGTAATGCCCGTCTTTACCTCAGTTCATACAGCCGCAGAGGCGTTGCCGTTTGTGAGTTACGCTGGGAGGATTTCAAAAAGCTCACCCGCATGGATTTAGAAAAGGCCTGTGCGGCGTTCTTCGCCGGCGGCTGGTTGGCGAGGAATGATTCTACATCGCCGTGTAATGTCCAGGGTATTGCGTCGGGTCGCAGGCGTTTCCGCTTGGGCTTGAATCTGCCGGTGGCGACTGATCGCTATCGGCCAGAAGCGGACGCTTGTAACAGGTAAAAAGATATTTCTTTTCGTTCTGAACGCTCGCTTCTAAGCTGTGAGACGTTGCCACACCGTTGCTATGCGCGCTGACGATGCGTTGGGTCTACATGCCCGTATGATTAACCCCCCCCTGCAACACCATGGAATGACCAGATGCACCCATCGCTAAAACAAGCGCTCGACATCATTAATATTGAGCGCAATGCCGCCGAGTACACCCAGGCGTTTGACGCGGTGCAGGACGTGGTAAGCGTATTTGGCGAGCTTGACCTATCTAATCGCCTGTTCGCGAATATACCCCGAACAGTGCCCGAAGAGCTGGTTGCCGAACTGTTCAATTTATTGGCTTGGCAAACAAACGATAACGGCGCGGCAATGACGCGTGAGGTCGAGACGTGGCTTAGAGAACAGCTCGACCCGCGCAAGCTTAGGATTGCCATGAGCCTGGATGTATATCCATTTCCAGATGCCCAGGAGATGTATCAGGTGTTGTCCACGCTGGCTGCGGCTATCCCAGAATTGGCGGCTATGTGCCAGACGCTCATGACGTCGCGAAAGGCGAGCATACACAGTCAAACATGACGAAAGCCACTGGGTCCGCTTTGGGTCGATAGCGGTCGGCTTAGCGGTGCATTGGCAGCAGGGTGAGGGGACTTCGATGCTGATCACTAGCGACAGCAGACATTTTCTGTGTTATCGCTGATACGCTATTTTTAACCGAACACCTGTTGGCCGCCAATACACAGGGGCGTGAGATGGATATCAAAGAGTTTTGCCTTGCTCATGGATTTGATATGAGCAAATGTGGAGTCGCGTTAGGCGGTGGTGGTTTTGAAATGACAGAGTTGAAAACCTCACCTGTCGAATTTTTGACCTTGGCGGAAGACGATTTTGAACGGGGCGGGTTGGCGGCTCTCGTCAATACAACGACCAATGCAAAACGCGCCATTGTCTGTCAGTTTGATCAGTTGTTGATCTCTTTTGGTTACTCGTCACTTCGATGGAACGTGCCAAAGAAGATCGAACGGCTAAGGGCGCTTGGATTATTGGCACCGAGTCTGTTGCGTAAAGTCGTCGATATACGAAATATTCTTGAGCACGAGTATGCGACTCCTGAGATTGAAAAAGTTGAAGAGGTGTTGGATATCGCGAGTCTATTTGTTATGTCTGCCTCAGCTATGTTCATTCCATTCGATGATGTCTTGGAGTTTTCGCGTCCTGACTTAAACGTGACAGAGAGTTCTGTCACTCGTATCTCGGCAGGACTGAATCGTGAGTCCGGCAGGGTTTTTACACTATCTATGCCTATGAGCCTAGGGAGTATTCCGAGGGTTGCGTCGGTCAGTGTGAGATTCAATCAGGACATGTCTTGTTCGAGGCAATGGTAAAGCTTTTCGCTTCGCTGATGCTTCGATACAAGGTAAACCAAGCGCTCCGTGATTTTGAAGCTGCGTATGCCAAGCTATGAATCGTTGAATTAGATTTGGGCTTGAAGGGGCTGCAATCGGACAAAAGCGGACCTTAAATGACGTAACCTTGGTGGTATGACTTGCGGTGCCGGGTCAGATCGAAGCGTAGATGCCCAGCATTGTGACAAACGGAAGCTCAAACAGACCTGGAGTGACAGTAGTGCTCAATCATCTTTATAGGTTTCGCCCTGTCAGTAGCCTGCTTGGCGGTAACAGAGAAAGCGAGCTGGAGGGGTGCTATATCTATTTCTCGCCACCGGAAAAGCTCAACGACCCACTGGAAGGACACCGAGAGGTCATATGGAAAGGGGATTCGGTCGTATGGGAGAATTTCTTCCAGCATTTCATGGACTGCTTACTCATTCGAAATACTCAATACTTTACTGATGAGTTTGAAGCTTTAGATTTTCCGATATATCCAAATTATGAAGTTCAAGCAGTGCCGCCTAAAAACTACAAAGAGATTGCCGATCTTATATCGAGATTTTTTGACTCTCCAAATGTAAAGAGACATATCGCAGTTTTGGCATTTAAAGAGCGAGAAGTAAATCAGAATGAGCTAATGCTGCACCTGCGGTCGATTCAGTCCTTTGCAATGCATATTATTTCTGAAGTGTTAGTGTCCTGCAAACTTATTGAAAAAGGCTACGGTATAAATGGCGCATTGCATGAGGAGTTGCTGACAGTTTCAACCAATCTTCTAAACTATTTCGAAGGCCTAGGTGATGAGCTGTTAGAGGCTGAATTCGATAGTTCTGCATTGGCATTTTTAAGAAGTGATGATCTGGTAAAAGGTTATGCTAGGTCGAAAATAGGCGAGCCCAAAAATTGGACAAGGCTTTGCATAGATTTTCCGGAAGAGTTTTTGGCCTCCAGGATCAAACTCACAACTTCTGAATGGTTTGTAAGCTGTTTCATGGAGAATTGTGAGAACTCGGCAATCTGGGGTACGTATGGCAATAACCATCAGGGCGTTTGTCTTAAATTTAAAGTGAACAATGATGAAGGGCAGCCTGGAATCTCGCTCATGAAGCCCGGATTAAAGCAGGGCATAAAGTGGTGGACTCAAACCAAATTTCACTTCAGTAAAGTCTCCTATACAGAAAAAAGCCCTGATCTTGATTTCTTTTGTAGCCTAGCTGGATATGGCGCTCAAGAAGTTATAGATAAATGGTATACCGATAAAAGCGGAAATGTAAGTTCGCGAAAAATGGATGTTTTCGAGAACCAACCGCAATGGCATGCTAATTATCACAGAGACAATTTTAAAAGCCTTACGGTAAAAACAAGGCACTGGTCGAATGAGCAAGAGTACAGGCTAATTCTAAAGTCTCAGTTTAACTCCTATATTAACGAAGATGATAGAAAGCTTCGGTATACCTTTGATGATCTGGACGGTATTATATTCGGGATAAAAACCGCTGATTCAGACAAGTATAGGCTTATCGAAATGATAGAGAGGATGTGTCAGACAAGAAACCGTGAAGAATTCACATTTTACCAATCTTTCTATGATTCTTCCGCTGATGCCATTCTTTATCGGCCAGTTGCTCACGTAGGCAAACAAGGTGTTAGAACGCATAGGGACTGAGCACCGGTCCAAGCTGACCCCGGTTTGACGAGAAACGGCGACTGTTCACAGCGATCTCATCGAAGCTCGAAGCTCGAAGCGAAGAAGATCTAAATACCTCTCGTCTTTCGATCTTCCATTCCCTTTCCAATCGCCACCCCAACGAACGTTGACCCCTACCTTCAGGATGGGCCGGAGTCGGCCAGAAGCCGACAGTCATAAAAGGCAGTTTTCGACCAGCGCAGCGTTGGCATTGCCATCGCTGCGCGCTAAGCCGCTGCGCTTAACTGGCGAGCGGCTTAGCGGACGAGTGCCAGGCGAGCCGAGGTGAAGAAATAATCGTACCAGCGTCCTTGACCGCTACTCGTCTTGACCATCCGGCTCACCGAACAAGTATTTTGCTGTATACCAAATCGACCGCCCGACGTTGTGAATGAGCTGCTCTCCTTGCCGCAAGGGCGAGTTATCTTCATTAACGCCCGCGAGCTGGATCGCATCTGTAACCTTCGAACCAGTAGGATGCGCATCTCCCACTCGCATGCCATAAGCACCGGCAATTTCAGCAAACACCCGTTGGGCGCCGTCGATTCCAATACTCTGAGCCAGAATACTTTGTAGCAGTTTATTCGAGCCAAGCTTATCTTTCTCCGCGTGTGTAGAAAGCTTGCGTAGTTCGCGTATGTTGAGTCTGTCCGAGAATGTTCGGATAATATCTTTGGCCAATCTGAGTAGAGTTGGTCTATCCTTGCTCGCAAATCTAGATATTTGTTGCCCTGCCTCGGTATCATCAATGTTATGGGTGAATAAGGATATATTGTATTTTTCCCGAAACCCATCTTCTAGAAGCCTCATGCTTCCAAAGAATAGTTCTTCAACCGCATGTGTAGATGCTGGTTTTGCCTTCACCTGCGATTCTAGCAACTCGCTTGAGACTTTCCCTTCTGGAGCAGTGTTATATGCTGCCCAAATATGTTGTTCCCACGAGGCCAAGCGTGCGATGTCATAGGCGTAGACAGTAAGCAGGTCAGAGCTATTGATCCCAAAGTGAGTTTTATACCCTGATGTGGACTGAATGGCCCCAGTTTCGCCAGTGTACCAGGTCAACTTAAAGCCGCGATTAGTCAGAAGCTCAGTGACAACGCTCGCCCGAAACCATAACCAACGACCGATGTCCTCGTTCCTAAGTGCCCGTGATGGCATTCGAGTCCCATCAGTTTCCACGATGAATTGAGGGAGGTTCTGATCAGTATCTCCACGAACGCGCTGGCTTTTTGATTGGTGGTCAACCCACTCCTCCCGCCAAAACTCGCCCTCGACCCGAACACCTGCATAGCCTCCACGTTGCCCATTGGAGCTTTCATGGCCTGTGTTCGTATCATTTTCAGGCCCCATGACCGGAGCGTCTTCTTCCTCATCGACGTCCGTCCTCCACGCACGAAACACCGCCCAGCTTCCCCCAAACACGTCATTGAGATCCCTAACGATTAGCTCGAACCTACCGTTATCTCTTTCCTCGCTTCGTGTTTGCAAATTTGAATAAACACTGTTCTGTAAAGCGGCGACATTTTCCACTCTCTGTCGATAATACGATAGACGAAGCGACAAATTTCTAGCTGCCAAATAATCAATTAGAAACTCTCTTTTTATTTCAATAAGACGATGTTCGCCGTTCGTGTCGAAGGTTTCGCGAGCTACTACTACGAAGTTTTCTTCAGGTCTAACCCAATTAGCACCTTCTTTGATGAGGCCTAGGGCCACGATGAGGTCCGGACTCAATATCCATTTATTGCCACCTATGACGGGCTGCGGCTGCACGTAAACTAAGTTAAAGCCTATTGGCTCTTTATCGTTATACTGATATTGATCGATTGACGAATAATATCCATCTTCGTACGCATACGGGGCGACCGTGTGCCCTATTCCTATGTCGCTCCAGCCAAGGCGTTCTTCGGCAAAAACTCGATGTTCTGGCGGGAATGCAACGGAGCCACATCCAAAATACTCACTGACATGACCTATCTCTTTCAAATCTCCGTTCTTGTCTTCTACAGACGCTCTCAAAGGAACCCATGCCGCGCTAGAAAATACTCTGCGAGTTTCCTTGGTTTGGAGAATCCACTCTTCATTCATGGTTGAACTTCCGTTATTCATGATAGCGTTTGGTAATAAAGGACAGCCCTTCGTCTTGTTTACCATATTAGCTCGCGACTGGTTGGCGTCAGTGCAGAGGCTACTCAGGATGCCAGGGCTGAGGATGGAGTAGCAACGCGCCTAGCCTTCGAGGGGCTAACGGCTGTATTCATCTGCTGGTGCTCAAGCGGGGGAGGAACCGCGCTCAACGGTAGGCCGCTTTTGACCGATTACTGCATGTCGCGAGGGGCCACAAACGATCCAAAGCTGACATTGCCTGTAGCTGAAGTTGACCGGCCATGAGTCAGTATCGCAGTCATGGAATTAAGATGGTCTTCCGGCTGATTGCTTTCTCGGTTTACAGCCTCCCTGAAGCCTCCCGGCGCAAGATAAATATGCAAATACCCGGAGTGTCGGGAGCCTGGTGCAAAGCCGAAATGACAGATCGTTCCCATCCCGCTCAAAACCGACTGAACTGTGAAGCCCTCACGGGGACTGAACTTAACACCCTTTGAAGGAGCCAGCCCCATGAACAGCGATCAACTCAATCAACACGACGCCGAGCGTCTTCACCAGCGAGTAGCGGCCGAACTGGGCATTACGGCCGAAGAGCTGACCACCTGGATGATCAACGATATCGAACGCGTGACCGAGGGCGGTAAGGACGTCGGGCACATGGTGGTATTCCGTGAGTCAACCCCAGCGCAGGTTCTCGACAAGGTTCAGCACAAGCAAAGCCATTTCACGGCCATGACCGGCGTGATCGATCTGAGCTAAGTGCAGCGGGCTTTGATGTTCAAAGCCCGCAGACTCAATAGCCTGCCCCCGTACCTGCGCCTGTCACGATCGCAATCCCGGAACTGGTGCCCAGGCGTGTTGCGCCGGCTTCGATCATCGCTCTGGCCGTGGCCACGTCGCGCACGCCGCCAGACGCCTTGACGCCGATATCGGGGCCTACTACGCGGCGCATCAGTGCCACATCCTCAAGCGTCGCGCCACTGCGGCTGAAGCCGGTGGAGGTCTTGACGAATGCCACGCCCAGTTCGCGGCAGATCTCGCAGGCGCGCACCTTCTGCGCTTCATCGAGCAGGCAGGTTTCCAGGATCACTTTGAGCGGCACCTTGCCACAGGCCTGCAACACCGCGGCGATATCATCGCGGACCTCATCGAACAGGCCGTCCTTGAGCCAGCCGATGTTCAGCACCATGTCGATTTCCTGAGCTCCGGCGGCGATCGTCAGGGTTGCTTCCGACGCTTTGCTGGCACTCAGCCCGGCACCCAGCGGAAAGCCCACCACCGCACAGACCTTCACGGCAGACCCGGCCAGTTGTCGAGCGGCAAAAGGCACCTGGCTGGAGTTCACGCACACCGAGTAGAAGCCGTGTTCCCGGGCTTCGGCGCAAAGTGTGGCAATCTGCTCTCGGCTGGCATCCGCGGTCAGCAAGGTGTGATCGATGGCCTGGGCCAGTGCAGCGGGTTCGAGTGAATTCATCAAAGGATTCCTGTCATCATTAAAAATACTTGGGTGGATACCCGTAAGTTATAAAATTAACACTTGGTGTTACTCTAGCGACACCAACAACGGATTGCCGGGATGCCCGTGGACGTCAAGAAAACCGACCGCATCAAACAGATTCAACAGGCCCTCCAGGATCAGAAAGCCATCCATCTGCGGGAGATGGCGGCGCTGCTCGAGGTGTCCGAAATGACCTTGCGTCGCGACCTCAGCCGACACCCCGGGCAGTTAAGTCTGTTGGGCGGCTACATCACCCGTGCCCACGATGATCCTGAACCGGGGGATTACCGGGTCAGCGAGCAGGACACCCGCCATGTCGAGGAGAAGCGCCGCATCGGCAAGCTGGCCGCCGCTTTCATCAGTCCCGGCGACACGGTTTTTTTCGACTGTGGCACGACGATCCCTTTCGTGGTCGACTTCATCCCCGACGAGCTTGAGTTCACCGCGGTGTGCAACTCGCTCAACGTGCTGCTCAAGCTGCAGCAGAAACCCAACTGCAGCATCGTCCTGTGCGGCGGTGTATTCCACCGCAAGAACCAGGTGTTCGAGAGCCACGCCGAAACCAGCATCCTCGATGGCGTGCGCCTGACCTGGGCCTTTGTCTCGGCGGCCGGGGTCAGCCTGGACTGCGGCGTCACCTGCTTCAATTTTCACGAGGTGGAGGTCAAGCAGAAGGTCATGCGCCAGGCCCGGCAAAGCCTGCTGCTGGCTGATCATTCCAAATTCGACGCCGTTCGCACTGCACACTTCGGTGCCTTGAGCGATTTCCATTGCGTGGTCAGCGACAAGAAAATCCCGCGTAGCTACCGCGAGGCCATCGAGGCTGGCGGGGCGCAGCTTGTAATCTAGAGACATCACGGTTGCAGCGCCCGGCGTTCGGCTGCGCTCAGGTAACCTGTGGTCACGCTGAACTCGGCGCTGGCACCGGGCGCAAGGCTGCGCACGTTGCCTTTGGCGAGTTCAGCGCGGTAGCCCTCCGGTTCGCAGGTGGCGGGCAAGACGAAGGCCGCCACCTGCTGATCGGTGTTATGCAGGATCCAGCGCGCGGCATGTTCAAATTTCCGGGGGCTGTAGCGGGTGTAAAACGCCGCGCCGTCGGGATGATCAAGGAAGAAGTGCGCCTGTCCTTGGGCGTCGCTGCGCACATCGTCGAAGAAGCAGACGATCTCAGGGTCATAAAGCGCGGGAGAGTCGAGCACCTTGAGGCGAGTCGGGTCCTGGCTGAGTTCGGCGATGTAGGCGCTCCAGGCCGGCGTCGGCCGCACATGGGCCGGCACGCTGGCGCGCACCCTTGTGCGCTCGCAGCCCAGCGGCTGGGTGAGGAGGGCGTCGTCGACGTAGGCGTAGTTCATGTGCGCCATGTACATCAGGTCCATGGCCTTGCCGGCCAGATTGACCACCTGCATGTCGATCTCGAACAGCCCGCTGGCCGGGCGCAGGGTCACGCTTGGGCTGGCCCGGTAATGGTCGCCGAAGCCCTGCACGTATTCACAAGCGCCGCCGAGGCGCAGATAAGCGCCGTGCTCGTCTTCGCCTGCTTGCAGCCAGGCATCGTCCATCAGCGCGCAGGGCATTTCGCCGTGCAGCGCATGATCATCCTCGGGCCCCGGGCAACCGTTGCGCAGCAGGCCGCTGTGAAACATGAAACAGCCGTAGGTGCCGATCACGCTGGCACTGGGCCGCGGCTGGGTGAACATATTGAGCATGGTCAAATCAACGCCGTCGAATTCGGCCGACCAGATCATTTGCCCTTGCCAGGGCAGGATCACCAGCTTGCCGCGGCTGTTTTCCAGTGACAGCGCCTTGACGCCGCTGGGGTAGGTCCAGGCACGCACGCTGAAATTCGCAGATTCGAGCAGCAGCCGGCTGGCTTGGTCCCAGAGCTGTGGGTAGAGCGGCAGGCGCAAGGTTTCGCTAATCATTGTGCCACCGCCGTGGCCGAGCCACCCAGTACCGGTTGCGGCTGACGCATGCAGTGCATTGCGTACATCACGATGACCACGAAGCACAGCAGCGGCACGCTATAGGCAATCTGCATGTTGCCGCCATTGGCATCGCTGAGCAGGCCCTGGAAGATCGGCATCACGCCACCGCCGACGATGCTCATCACCAGCAACGAGCCGCCGACACCGGTGTCCTCGCCGAGCCCGTCGATGGTCAGGCCATAGATGGTCGGCCAGCAAGGCCCGAGAAACACACTGACCCCCACGGCGGCATACACCGCGGTGATGTTCGGCACCAGAATGGTGTAGGCCAGCAGCACGATGCACAGCACGCCATACACCGCGAGGACTTTGGCCGGGTGCATTTTGCGCATCAGCAGGTTGGCGATCATCTTGCCGATAAAATAGGCGGCAAAGGTGGTCAGCAGGAACCACGAGGCACTACGCTCGTTCATGCCGCCCATTTGCATGGCCAGACGAATAGTGAAGCTCCACACCCCGACCTGCGCGCCGACGTAGAGGAACTGCGCCAGTACACCGAAGCAGAAGCGCGGATTGCGCCGCAGACGGCCAAGGCTCTGGCCAATACTCGCCCGCGGTTCGCTGACGGTGCCGTTGCCCTTGCACGCGGGGAAGCGGGTGATGGCGATCAGAATGAACATCAATATGAGTACCGCGATCATCCATTTGTACGGCAGCAGGGTCGACTGGATCATCTGCAATTGCTGCGCCGCTGCCTCACTGGCGCTCATCTGGGCCAGCTGTTCGCTGGTGGCGTCGCTGTCCTTGAACATCACGAAGCTGCCGACGTACACGCCGGTCATGGCGCCGAACGGGTGGAAGGTCTGCGAGATGTTCAGGCGCCGTGTGCCGGTTTCCCGCGGCCCCATCAGTGTCGAATAGGTGTTGCACGCGGTCTCGAGAAACGACAGGCCGGCGGCGATGACGAACAGCGCCATCAGGAACATGCCGTACTTGGCGGTCGATGCCGCCGGAAAGAACAGAGCGCAGCCGAACAGGTACAGCATCAGGCCGATAAGGATGGTGGTCTTGTAGCTGAAGCGGCGCACCACCAGTGCCGCCGGAATGGCGACGAAAAAGTAGCCCAGGTAGAACGCCGACTGGACGAAAGCGGTCTGGAAGTCGCTGAGCATGAAGGCTTTCTTGAAGTGCGCGATCAGCACGTCGTTCATGCTCGCGGCCGCAGCCCAAAGGGCGAAGATGCTACAGAGCAGGAGGAAGGCGAACCACGGCGTGCGGTTCAGGTAGAACCCGTCCGGGGTTTGTTGCAGCGCAGGCTTATTCATTATTGTTCTCCGCGAGATGCTGGTGAGTGTCAGTTGGCCGATGCATCAAGGAATCGCGCAAACGTGGACGCATCGGGGTAAGAAGATTGCGTGCCAAGGCCGGTGACCGAGCAGGCGGAGTAGGCCACCGCCTGCTGCATGGCCTGGCGAATATTGCCTTCCTGGCTCCAGTGTCGGGCGAAGCAGCCAATGAAGGCGTCACCGGCACCGGTGGTGTCACGCGCCTGAACCTTGACCCCTGGCACCTGCCACTCGCCTTCGGCGCCGACGTACAGCGCCCCTTGTTCGCCCAGGGTGACGATGACGTGGCGTACGCCCAGCGCGACCAATTGGCGCGCAGCCTGAGCCGCTTCCTCGGCGCACGTGACCGGCTGGCCGCTGATCAGTGCCAGTTCGCTCTCGTTGGGGATCAGGAAATCCAGCTGCGCCAGGTGCTCGCGGCTCAGGCCGGCCAAGGCTGGGGCGGGGTTGAGCAGCACCGGGATGGCATGCCGGTGAGCGAAGGCGATGGCGTGGTAAACGGTCGCCAGCTCGACTTCCAATTGCAGCACAATCAACGCGCAATCGCGCAGCTGCGCCTCGGCGCGCTCGATATCGGCCGGGCTCAGGTGGGCATTGGCGCCTTTGACGATGAGGATGCTGTTGTGGGAGTTCTCCTGGACGAAGATCGGCGCCACGCCGCTCGACACGCCCGGCACCCGTTCGACAAAGCGCGTATCAATGCCCAGCCGTTGAAAATTGGCCAGGGTGGTATCGGCGAAAGCATCGTCGCCGACCTTGCTGAGCATCAGCACGTCGGCACCCAGCAGCGCAGCGGCCGCGGCCTGATTGGCACCCTTGCCGCCGCAGCCCATGGCAAAGCGCGGTGCTTCGAGCGTTTCGCCTTGGGCGGGCATGCGTTCGATGTAAGTGATCAGGTCGACCATGTTGCTGCCGATGACTGCAATCTTGCTCATTGTTATTTTGACCTCACCAGCGCCGACGGAAGCATCGGCGGCCTTTATTTTCTGTTATTTAAATAACATTTTTTGTGAGGATTCAATCTTTATTTTCTGATGTGAGCTTGCGCTATCAAAACGCCTGCAGGGCGTTTGGGTGGCCGTTCCGGATTGGAGAAAGGGGGTGTGCCGCGTGTGAGGCCTGCTGCTAAGCAATCGATCCCACGACCATTTTTTTCAGGCCCAGAAACCACAAGACCCCTGAATTCTTCAACGAGTTCAGGGGTTTTGTGTGTTTCAAGTATGGCGGTGAAGCAGGGATTCGAACCTGCCCGATATAGGCCTCGGAAGGAAAGGGTGTCTAAATTAGTGCAAACTTGGACGTTTTAGTCGGTTGCACCTGAGCGCTTTTTAAGTCGTCAACAACTTCTTGGACACATCTGACCGACAGCTTTTGGTCGACTCTTTTGAACATGTCGTTTTTCTTCGAAATCGTCAGTAGGCTGGCCAGGAAACTTTGGCGGTGCACGTCACGTTTTCATATCACTGCTTTTCGCGCAAATACAGCGCGGAGAAACATCCTGCCGGCGAACCGATTATTGATTCGATCAGCCAGCGACCACGCACGTTCTGTCCGATCCGTTATCGGCTGCCCAAGCAGCTGCCAGCATTGATCCTTGGTCTGATTCACCGAAGTGCAAAGTGAGCCAGACCAAGGCACTACGAAATTGGGCATACACCCTGCAAATCAACGATCCATCGGGGCCGTAGTACGTCATCTTCCAGATCCGCAAAGCAGTGCAGCCAGGACGGCAGAAACAGGATCTGACAATCAGAAAAGCTTGTGGACGCGATTTCTGACGGCAATCTAGTACTTTTCAGAAAAACCCTAGGAAAAACCGGAGAGGCGACAAATATTCTGACACCGGGACGCGTGTGCTGCCTGACCTTGTGGCATGAGGCTATTAGCCCATTTGTGCTATTGATCGTATTGGGTTTCAGTACTCAAATGTGCCATAGAGAAGCGCATCTCTAAATCAAAACTCATGCAGCTGACTTAGGGTCGCTGTTTGCCTGGTCACGTTTTAGGGCCGCGGCAATGTACCTTGAGTGCCGACAATGAAGCGTTAAAGTCGGTAGGGTATTGTGACGTTCATGCAGCCTTTATAGGCTCGCATTACCTGCTAAAACTATGGAGCATTTATGAAAGACAATATGAAGAAAGTGCGTTCGCGAAATATTGGAATCGCCTTGGCGCTCGCATTGGGCGTTGCATTCAGCGGCACTGCAAGTGCGTTTACATTTGAACACGGGTGGAGTTGCCAGAATAAATGGTATCAAATGGGACTTATTGAACTGATTTCGTGCGGCGGTGGCGGCGAAGGTTGAGTTTTTTACGATACACGCTATGTGCGGTAAAAATAACATGTGCTTCAAGCCTGTGCATGCCTGTGAAGATGCGGTCACACGGTCGCATCTTCACGTCGCATCATCGTGTACGACGTCCTTGGCATTGCCACCCTTAATTTCTGCTCTGTCCCAGCTCTGTCCCATCATGTAGCGTCCAACGATCACTTTTTCAGACCCCAGAAACCACAAAACCCCTGAATTCTTCAGCGAATTCAGGGGTTTTGTGTGTTTCAAATATGGCGGTGAAGGAGGGATTCGAACCCTCGATACAATTTCTTGTATACACACTTTCCAGGCGTGCTCCTTAAGCCACTCGGACACCTCACCGTATCTCGACGACAACGTTGTGTCTGTCGAGGCGCGCTAATGTAGTCGAAACCTTTTCCTAACGCAAAACTTTTTTTCAGATTTTTCATGCGGTTAAGCAAATAAACGCTTATGCGCCACTGAAAAGCCCGAGAAGGCGGTGCGGCGCTAAGGCGCACCGCCGCTCGTCTCGTGAAGTTCAGGCGCTGAAGCCGCCGTCGATGGTCAGGCTGGCACCGGTTATGTAGCCGGCTTCCGGGCCTGCCAGGTAGGCGACGAAGCTGGCGATTTCTTCGCTTGTGCCGTAGCGGGGCAGGGCCATCAGTGCTTTCAGGGTTTCGGCGAATTCGCCCTGTGCCGGGTTCATGTCGGTGTCCACCGGGCCGGGCTGGACGTTGTTGACAGTGATGCCCTGCGGGCCGAGGTCGCGGGCCATGCCCTTGGTCAGGCCGATCAGCGCCGATTTGCTCATGGCGTACGTGGCACCGCCCGCAAAGGGCATGCGGTCGGCGTTGGTGCTGCCAATGTTGATGATGCGGCCGCCTTCTTCCATGTGCCGAGCGGCTTCCTGGCTGGCGATGAACACGCTACGCACGTTGATCGCCAGGGTTTTGTCGAAGTCCTGCATGCTGAATTCATTGAGTGGCGCAATGGCCAGAATGCCGGCGTTGTTGACCAGGATATCCAGCCTGCCAAGGGTTTCGGCGGTGGTCTGCACGGCCTGGCGAATGGCTTTCTCATCGGCGCTGTCTGCGCGAATGGCCAGGGCCCGGCCGCCATTGGCGACGATGCTGTCCTGAATCTCCAGAGCGTTGACCTCGGAGCTGACGTAGGTAAATGCCACGGCGGCGCCTTCTTTAGCCAGCCGCTGGACGATGGCTGCACCGATGCCTCGGGAGCCGCCCTGCACGAGCGCTACTTTGCCAGCGAGTTTAAGGTGTTCGATCATGATGTTCTCCTTGGAGGGCGGGTCTCGGACAAGCCTGAGCCTGTCGACGATTGAGACCAGAATAGACCTTGATTGCGATAGTCCTGCTGAACCAAAAGTTCGGACTGATTCATCATGGATATTCAAGGCAACAGCGCGCTGATCCTGATCGACATGCAGCAGGGGATCAATCATCCCAGGCTGGGGCGGCGTAACAATCCGCAAGCCGAGGCGAATATAGGCGCGCTGCTGGGTGCCTGGCGACAATCCGGGCGTCCGGTGATTCACGTTCGGCATTTCTCGACGTCGCCGCAATCAGTGTTCTGGCCGGAGCAGTCGGGGGTCGAGTACCAGTCAGCGTTCTTGCCGCACGCCGATGAGCGGGAGTTGAGCAAGCAGGTGCCTGACGCGTTTTGCGGGTCGTTTCTGGAGATGTGGTTACGCTCGGACGGGATCGGGCAGGTGGTGATTGTCGGTGTGATCACCAACAATTCCGTCGAGTCCACCGCGCGCAGTGGAGGCAATCTTGGCTTTAACGTGATGGTCGCGCATGACGCCTGCTTTACCTTTGATCAAGCAGACTTCTTCGGCACGCCGCGCAGTGCCGAAGATGTGCACGCGATGTCGCTGGCCAACCTGCACGGTGAATACGCTACGGTCTTGTCCACGGCGCAGATCCTTCAGCATATTGCTGTCGAATAGCGCCGGACGGGTTTACTTGCGGGTTTTCTTCGGGGCTGCGGGAAGCGGGGCAAACAGGGCCTGAAGGTCTTCGTCGCGCAGTTTCCAGTCGCCGGTTGTGCGGCCATCAAGCACACCGGCTGCCAGCGCTGACTTTTCCCGTTGCAGGCGCTGGATTTTCTCTTCCACGGTGCCGCGCGCGATCATCTTGTAGACGAACACCGGCTTGTCCTGACCGATACGATAAGCACGGTCGGTCGCTTGATTCTCCGCTGCCGGGTTCCACCACGGGTCATAGTGGATTACGGTATCGGCGGCCGTCAGGTTGAGGCCGGTGCCGCCAGCTTTCAGGCTGATCAGGAAGATCGGCAGCTTGCCGCTCTGGAAGTCATGAATCGGCGTGCGCCGATCCCGGGTCGAGCCGGTCAGCAGCGCGTAGGCGATGCCGCGTTGCTTGAGCTCTTCCTCGATCAGGCTGAGCATCGAAGTGAACTGCGAGAACAACAGAATCTTGCGACCTTCGGCCAGCAGTTCTTCGAACATCTCCATCAGGCTGTTGAGCTTGCCTGAAGTGCCCTGTTTGCTGTTGACCGGCATGTCCTGATTGACCAGACGCAGGTCACAGCACACCTGGCGCAGCTTGAGCAACGCTTCGAGAATGATTATCTGGCTGCGTGCCACGCCTTTGCGGGTGATTTCGTCCCTGACCTTCTTGTCCATCGCCAGGCGTACGGTTTCGTACACGTCGCGCTGGGCATCGTTAAGGTCGACCCAGTGGATGATCTCGGTCTTGGGTGGCAGCTCGGTGGCCACTTGCTCCTTGGTGCGACGCAGCAGAAACGGCTTGATACGCGCATTGAGGTGGTGGAGGCGGTCCTGGTTGCCATGCTTTTCGATGGCGGTGCGGTAATTGCTGTTGAATTCCTTGCTGTTGCCCAGCCAGCCGGGCATCAGGAAGTGGAACAGTGACCACAGCTCGCCCAGGTGGTTTTCCAGTGGCGTACCGCTCAGGCACAGGCGCTGACGTGCGTTGAGGTTGCGTGCGGCCTGGGCGGCCTTGCTGTTGGGGTTCTTGATGTACTGCGCTTCATCGAGAATCAGCACGTGGAAGGGCTGTTTTTCGAGCAGTTCCAGGTCCCGTGGCAGCAATGCGTAAGTGGTGAGGATCAGGTCGTAATCCTGCAGGTTGCCAGCGTCCTGATGACGATTGGCGCCATACAGGGCCAGCACCTTGAGGTCCGGGGTGAAGTGCTCGGCTTCATCCAGCCAGTTGGGTATCAGGCTGGTCGGCATGACGGCCAGTGCGGGGCGGTCGAGGCGTCCGGCCTGTTTTTCCATCAACAGGTGAGCCAGGGTCTGCAGCGTTTTGCCCAGCCCCATGTCATCAGCCAGCACGCCGCCGACTTCCAGCTCGCGCAGCGACTGCATCCAGCTCAGGCCTTCCAGCTGATAAGGGCGCAGTGTGGCGTTAAGGCCATCGGGCAGGCTGACCGGCGCGTCCTTGATGTTGATCAGGCGTTCGGCAAAGTGGCGCAGACGGTCGCCACCCTGCCAGGTCAGCGGCAGGTCTTCGAGCTGGGTAAGGCGCGCGGCATCGGCTTTACTCATGCGCAGCGCGTTGTTGCCCTCCTGCCGCCAGTAGAAATCGCCCAGCGTTGCCAGTACCGGCTTGAGTCGGCCGTAGGGCAGGGCGATCTGCACCGGGCTGCCGCCGCTCTGGGTGAAGTGGTTGAGCTGCACCAGCAGCTGTTCTTCGTCGCCGCGCTTGGCCACGGCCGACGGGCTCATCAGTTCGGGGTGGCTGCGAATCAGGTTGATCAGGATCGGCAGCAGGCTCAGGCGTTCGCCGTTGACGATGATGCCCAGTTCCAGGTCGAACCAGTCGCGTTCGTTCTCTTCGTCGATGACCGCGTACCAGTCTTCCACCGGCGTGACGTCGAAACCGAACTCGTCCTGAATGTCGATTTCCCAGCCTTGCTCGCGCAGTCGCGGCAGGTCATCGAGGACAAAGTGCAGCCAGGCCTTGTCGTTGGGCAGTTCGTACATGTCGCCGGCGCTGTCGGGCAACGCCTTGCTTTGCCGGGTGGCGACCTTGAAGCCCAGGTCGGCCAGTTCCTGACGCAACTGCCGCTCCCGTTCGCCCTGACGACGGATGCGCAGGGTTTCGGTATCGGTGTGTTCGATGATGTCGCTTTTCTGATTCACCAGATCGCTGCCCAGCGAGCTGACCAGAATGCTGACGTTGGTGGTGCCGACCGCGTAATGCTTGCCGTAGGCAAAGGCGAGCGCGGCACGGTGCTGAATGTGCCGCTGCATGCGCCCGTTGCGCGGCTCGTAGGCACTGAACTCGATGCTGGCCAGAATCAGCCTGGGCCGTGGCTGCAGGTCATCGATCAGGCGCTCCGGCAGCCTGGGTTTTTGCTCTACGGGCTTTTCCGGTTCTTGCTGGTGCGAGGCCAGTGCGGCCTGCAGCAACGGACGGTTTTGCGGGTCCTGCAGAAACAGCAGGGCAGCCACGCAATGTTTGCAATCGTTGCGAACCGGGCAGGTGCATTTGCAGGTCAGGTAATTCTTGTAGCGATCGGGGTCCTTGAACAGCAGTGTCTGGGTATAGATTTCCAGGCCCGAGCCCCGACAGGCGGTGCGGATGATCTGCGGGCTGGAGTCTTCCAGCACGATGCGTTTTTGCCGGGCGTAGTCGCGCCCTCGCTCGAGCGTTCGCTCGTGGAATAGGTCTGTCCAGGCCGCAGCCAGGACTTTTTCGAGAATGGACGACAAGTTTTAAAAAGCCCTACGCCGCAGCGATGCTCAAAAAGAAAGGGGGCGCCTTGGCGTCCCTTGCGTACGTAAAGATCAAAGAGGAGAAACTTTGATCAGCAACGCGAGGTTGCCATTGTCCAGATAGGTCAGCTCACCGTTTTTTACCCTGGCGGTCTGCTTCAATCGTTCACTGCTGATGACCACACCATGCGGGTCCAGCTGGTTGACCCAGAATTGTGCACCAATATCGGTAAAACGTGCCATCGCCAGACTCACGGTGCCCTCGATAGGGAAGTGCCCAAGCCGCTCGTCACCACTGGTGACGGCAACCTTGCCCGGCTCGGTGCCGATGCTCTGCTGCCAGGCGCGCTGCATCAGCACCTGGTAATTGCCACTGCCCTGCAGTTTGCTGGCCAGATCATTGAGGGCGGGGCTTCGTTCATCGGTCGCGGCGATCTTCTGCGCGTCCTTGTCCCAGTTTTCCGGGACAAGCTGACGGGTCGAGGCGGGTTCGCCGTTCTGGCGAAACAGCAGAATCTCGACCTGATACAAGCCGTCGGCGAACGCGGTCGGCGCGATCAGCGTCAGCAGCAGGATCAATGAACGAAACAGACGCATGCGTGAATCCTTCAAGCAGTTTTCGGGGTCAGGCGCTCAAGCAGCGCTTCGATGGTATTGAAACGCTCTTCCGGGCGCTCCATGGGCACCAGGAATTTGAACAGCGTGGCACCTTCGAACTTGTAACGGTTGGGCTGGCTCTGGATCAGCTTGATCAGGGTCAGCGGATCAACTGGAGTCTCGGTCGCGAATTCGATGCGTCCACCTTGCGGGCCGCCGTCGATTTTCTTGATACCCAGCTGTTCGGCGTGCAGTTTGAGCAGCGTGATGCGCACCAGGTTCTTGGTCGGCTCCGGCAACAGGCCGAAGCGGTCGATCATTTCTACCTGCAAGTCTTTCAACGCCTCTTCGTCTGCCGCGTTGGCGATGCGTTTGTAGAGAATCAGGCGGGTGTGTACATCCGGCAGGTAGGCTTCGGGGATCAATGCCGGTACACGCAGGTTGATTTCCGGTCCGCCGCCCAATGGTTGATCGAGATTGGGCTGTTCGCCCTTGCGAATCGACTTGACCGCGCGCTCGAGCATTTCCATGTACAGGGTAAAACCCACGGCCTGGATCTGACCGCTCTGGCCGTCCCCGAGCAGTTCGCCTGCGCCTCGGATCTCCAGGTCATTGGTGGCGAGCACGAAGCCCGCGCCAAGGTCCTGGGTATTGGCAATCGCTTCCAGACGCTTTTCCGCGTCGGGGGTGATTTGCTTGCGCGGCGGGGTCAGCAGGTAGGCATAGGCCTGGTGGTGACTACGCCCGACGCGGCCGCGCAACTGGTGCAACTGGGCCAGGCCGAACTTGTCGGCACGCTCGATGATGATGGTGTTGGCGCTCGGCACGTCGATGCCGGTCTCGATGATGGTCGAGGCGATCAGCACATTGAAGCGCTTGTGGTAGAAATCGCTCATCACCTGTTCGAGTTCGCGCTCGCGCATCTGCCCGTGGCCGATGCCGATACGGGCTTCCGGCACCAGTTCGGCCAGATCCGCCGCGCATTTCTCGATGGTTTTGACGTCGTTGTGCAGGTAGTAGACCTGGCCGCCGCGCAGCAACTCGCGCAGCAGGGCTTCCTTGATGGTCGGCTTGTTCTGCTCCATGACGAAGGTGCGTACCGACAGCCTGCGCGCCGGTGGCGTGGCGATGATCGACAGATCACGCATGCCCGACACGGCCATGTTCAGGGTTCGCGGAATCGGCGTTGCGGTGAGGGTCAGAATGTCGACCTCGCTGCGCAGTGCCTTGAGCTGTTCTTTCTGGCGGACACCGAAGCGGTGCTCTTCGTCGATGATCACCAGACCGAGATTCTTGATCTTGACGTCATCCTGCAACAGCTTGTGCGTACCGATGACGATGTCGATCTTGCCCTCGGCCAGATCGGCAACAGCGGCACTGACTTCCTTGGCCGACTTGAAGCGGCTCATCACTTCGACCGTCACCGGCCAGTCTGCGAAACGGTCGCGGAAGCTGTTGTAGTGCTGCTGGGCGAGCAGGGTGGTCGGCACCAGAATGGCCACCTGACGCCCGCCGTGCACGGCAATGAAGGCGGCGCGCATGGCCACTTCGGTCTTGCCGAAGCCCACGTCGCCACACACCAGGCGATCCATCGGTTTGGGTGCCAGCATGTCGGCGCGCACGGCCTCGATGGTGGTCTGCTGATCCGGCGTTTCTTCGAACGGGAAGCCCGCGCTGAAAGTGGCGTAGTCGGCTTTCGGGTCGGCGAAGGCATAACCTTCGCGGGCTGCCCGGCGTGCGTAGATATCCAGCAGTTCGGCAGCCACGTCGCGAACCTGTTCAGCCGCCTTGCGCTTGGCTTTCTGCCAGGTTTCCGAGCCCAGGCGGTGCAGCGGCGCGCTCTCGTCGTCGCTGCCGGTGTAGCGGGCAATCAGGTGCAGGTTGGCGACCGGGACGTACAGCTTGGCGTCCTCGGCGTAGGCCAGCATCAGGAATTCGGCGACCTGATTTTCGACTTCCAGTGTCGCCAGCCCCAGATAGCGGCCAACGCCATGGTCGATGTGCACCACCGGCGCGCCTTCACGCAGTTCGGTAAGGTTTTTGATGACAGCGTCGTTATTGCCGCCATCGGTGCGCTTTTCGCGACGGCGGCGCTGCATGACCCGCTGGCCGAACAGCGGGCTTTCAGCGACCAGCGCCAGTGCCGGTTGCTCCAGCAGCAGGCCGTCGTCCAGCGGGGCGATGGTGATTGCCAGCCTGTCCTTGCCATCGACGAAGTCCTGCCAGCTGTCAACCGTTTTCGGCCGCAGCTTCAGGCGTTCAAGCAGTTCCAGCAGCACTTCACGGCGACCGGCGGACTCGGCGGTAAACAGCACGCGACCGGGGAAGTCATCAAGAAATGTCGACAATGCCGCCAATGGCTGACTGGCCTTGGCTTCAATGGACAGATCCGGCAGGGTCTGGGCCGGGAAGCGTTCGCGTCCGGCTCCGGCATCGACATCCTGCTGGCTGGCCACCACGCGCGGCCAGTTTTTCAAGCGTGCAAAGCAGTCTTCCACCGGCAGGAATAGCTCGGCCGGTGGCAGCAGTGGCCGTGCAGGGTCGACGCGGCGTTCTTCATAACGGTTGCGCACGTCGTTCCAGAAATTCTCTGCGGCCTGCTCGATACCCGGCAGGGAAAACACCTGAGTGTCCTGCGGCAGATAATCGAACAGCGTCGAGGTTTCTTCGAAGAACAATGGAATGTAGTACTCGATACCGGCAGGCGTGATGCCGCTGCTCAAGTCCTGGAAAATCGGGCTGCGCCGGAAGTCCACATCGAAACGCTCGCGAAAGCGTGCCTTGAAGCGCGTGACTTCTTCTTTTTGTAGCGGGAACTCACGAGCAGGCAACAGGCGCACCGACTCGACCTTGTCGATGGAACGCTGCGTGTCCGGATCGAAGGTGCGCAGGGTTTCGATTTCATCGTCGAACAGGTCAATACGGAACGGCAGCTTGCTGCCCATCGGGAACAGGTCGATCAATGCGCCGCGCACGGTGAACTCGCCGTGCTCGTAAACCGTGTCCACGTAGCGATAGCCGCTGGCTTCCAGGCGCGTGCGCATGGCCTCCACATCAAGCTTCTGGCCGACATCCAGCACCAGGCTGCTGCCGAGCAGGAATTTGGTCGGCGCGAGTCTGTGTAGGGCGGTCGTGATCGGTACTACCAAAACGCCATGCTCCAGCTCCGGCAGGCGATAAAGGCTGGCGATGCGCTGGGAAATGATGTCCTGGTGCGGCGAAAACAGGTCGTAGGGCAGGGTTTCCCAGTCCGGGAAGTGCAGAACCGGCAGCGTGGGCGCGAAAAATTTCAGCTCCTGCTCCAGCCGCTCGGCGCTCTGGCTGTCGGCGGTCAGTAGCAGGGTAAAGCGCTTGGCTGCGCTGGCGGCCTCGGCAATGGCCAGGCTCAGTGCGGCACCGGGAAGATTGCCCCAGTGTTGTTTGCCTGCAGCGGCAGAAAGATGCGGTAGACGCAGAACTGGCACGGGAAGGTCGGGCTCCAGGCGTTGCAACAGGGGCGGCGATTGTAACGGGGGAAGGTGGTGGCTGTCAGTTTTCCAGAGTGTTACCGCGTATTTACGGGCGAAAATTATGTAGTGCCCATCGATATGACAGTCGCGCATTGCTCATAAACAAAGGCGCGGTCATAATGTAGCCCCTTTTTTCAGCCCCTACATGTGGAAGGTTCCCGTGACTCAGAAGCCCGACCAGTGTCTTGGTGAATGGATCGATCGTGAAGCTCTCGCCGAAGCGATGATCCCGCTCATCGGTCAGCTCTACCGCAATAATAATGTGGTGAGTTCGATCTATGGCCGCAGCCTGATCAACCGTTCAGTCATCGCGATTCTCAAAGCTCACCGCTTTGCGCGTCATCGTCAGTCCGATGCGGTTGAGTTGTCCGTACACGAGACGTTCCCGCTTGTAAAAGCGATGAGCGAGCTCAAACTGGGTGCCGCTTCGGTGGACCTGGGCAAGCTGGCCGTTAAGTTCAAGACTGAAGGCAACGGCCGCACGCCCGAGCAGTTCGTACGTGAGGAGCTGGCCAGTGTAGTGGGTCAGCAGGGCACCAGCCCGCGCAAGGGCACCGATGTCGTGCTTTACGGTTTCGGTCGTATCGGTCGCCTGCTGGCGCGGATTCTGATCGAGAAGACCGGTGGTGGCGACGGTCTGCGTCTGCGTGC
This sequence comes from Pseudomonas syringae group sp. 247E2, assembly GCF_032587795.1. NCBI lineage: Bacteria > Pseudomonadati > Pseudomonadota > Gammaproteobacteria > Pseudomonadales > Pseudomonadaceae > Pseudomonas > Pseudomonas syringae group sp. 247E2. Next base: position 77,876 of record NZ_JAWHPK010000025.1, read on the forward strand.
CATCGTGGTCCGCAAAGGCGCGGAAAACGATCTGGTCAAGCGTGCCAGCCTGCTGCGTCGTGACTCGGTACATGGTCCGTTCGATGGCACCATCACCATTGATGAAGCCAACAGCACCATCACTGCCAACGGTAACCTGATTCAGGTCATCTACGCCAAGAACCCGTCCGAGGTGGATTACACCCAATACGGTATCAAGGACGCTCTGCTGGTGGACAACACCGGTGTATGGCGTGATGCCGACGGTCTGGGTCAGCATCTGGCCTGCCCTGGCGTCGACCGCGTGGTATTGACCGCGCCGGGCAAAGGCAAGCTGAAGAACATCGTGCACGGTATCAACCACGGTGAAATCACGGCGGACGACAAGATAGTGTCCGCGGCATCCTGCACCACCAACGCCATCGTGCCGGTGCTCAAGGCTGTCAACGACAAGTTCGGCATCACCAATGGTCACGTTGAAACGGTTCACTCGTACACTAACGACCAGAACCTGATCGACAACTTCCACAAGGGTGACCGTCGTGGTCGCAGCGCTGCGTTGAACATGGTGATCACCGAAACCGGTGCCGCCACCGCTGCTGCCAAGGCACTGCCTGAACTGGCCGGCAAGCTGACCGGTAACGCGATCCGCGTTCCAACGCCGAACGTGTCCATGGCCATTCTCAACCTCAACCTCGAGAAGCCGACCACCCGCGAAGAAATGAACGAGTACCTGCGCTACATGGCGCTGCACTCGGACCTGCACAAGCAGATCGACTTTGTGAACTCGCAGGAAGTGGTGTCCACTGACTTCGTCGGCTCGCGTCACGCCGGTGTTGTGGATGCCGAAGCCACCATCGTCAACGATAACCGCGTTGTGCTGTACGTCTGGTACGACAACGAATTCGGCTACAGCCACCAGGTGGTTCGCGTGATGGAAGACATGGCAGACGTCAATCCGCCTGCCTTTCCGCAGTAAATGTTGAACGTTTGAACTGCCCGGTCTGACCGGGCAGCAAATAAACGGGCCGAACCCTGCGCATGCAGGCTTCGGCCCGTTTTGTTTTGTTGCGTGTCATGAGAACCTGTCAGGCACAGCCCTTGTGGATGACGGAGTAGCCAAGGATGAGCAGTTCGGCCATGGACGGATCGCAGCAACACCTCAAAAGCAGCTTCTTTTTTCTGTTTCTGACGATTTTCGTCCCCTTTGGTCTGGGGCATTTCGTTTCCTACCTGTTTCGTACCGTCAATGCGGTGATCTATGTCGATCTGCAGGCCGACCTGAGTTTGCCCGCGAGCAGCCTGGGGTTGTTGACTGGCGTGTATTTTCTGACCTTCGCTGCCGCACAGATTCCCCTCGGCGTCATGCTTGATCGTTACGGCCCGCGCAGCGTGCAGGCGCCGATGCTGTTGTTTGCAGTCGCCGGTTCGGTCATCTTCAGTATTTCCAGCACCGAGACAGGGTTGTTGATCGGGCGGGGTCTGATTGGTCTGGGCGTGGCGGGTTCGCTGATGAGTGCGATCAAGGCATGTGCCATCTGGTTGCCGGTCGAGCGTTTGCCACTGAGTACTGCCTGCCTGCTGTCGATTGGCGGGCTGGGCGCGATGGCGTCGACCACGCCTTTGCATGCGTTGCTGAGCTGGCTGACCTGGCGAGAAGCGTTTCTGATGCTGGCACTGCTGACCTTTTGTGTGGCCGTGGTCATACACCTCAGTGTTCCCAAAGCCTACGAGACCAGAAACACCCGCTATAGCGATATGTTTGCCGCAGTCGGCAAACTTTACTCTTCCTGGACGTTCTGGCGTCTGGCGTTGTATTCAGTGTTTTCGCACGCCATCTACATGTCGGTACTGTCGCTGTGGATGGGACCGTGGTTGCGTGACATGGCCGGGCTGAGCGATTCAGGCATGGCCAATGTACTGCTGTTCGGCGCCATCGCGATGGTGGCAGGGTCTCTGACGTTCGGCACGATCACTGATTATCTGCGCAGGTTCGGTGTACAGCCGATCATGGTCTGTGGTGCAGGGATGGTGATCTTCATCGGCTTCCAGATGCTGATGGCCAGTGGTCTACCGGTGTCACCCTATATTGTTGCGATGGGCTTCAGCTTCTTCGGCACGTCGACCACCATGAACTACGCCATTGTGGCGCAATCGGTGGCACCGGAGCTGGCGGGCAGGGTCAGCTCTTCCTTCAATCTGGTGGTGTTTGTGCTCGCGTTCTTGCTCCAGTGGCTGATGGGAGTGGTGCTCAACCTGTGGCCGGTTGCGCAGGGTGCCGGTCATCCGCTTGAGGCCTATCAGTGGTCGCTGGGTTTAATGATTGCGTTGCAATTGCCCGGGGTGCTGCTCTGGCTTGGCTTTCGACCCTGGAGGCGCGCTGTCTGAAAAAGCAAAACCCCGGCCGAGATCAACTCGTGCCGGGGTTTTTGCTTTTAGCCGTTACAGCTATCTGATCGATCAAGCGATGAATCAGGCGGTTGCAGGTGCTCCGGGCGCTTCCAGCTTCTGCCCGCCTTTGCGGAACAGCACCAGCGTAGCAACCAGACCCAGCACAGCGGCACCCGTCAGCCAGATACCGGGCGCTGCCTTGTTACCCAATTCGTGAATCAGGTAAGTACAGGCCGCCGGGGTGAAGCCACCAAAGGTTGCGGTCGCCAGGCTGTAGGCCAGCGAGAAGCCGGTGGTGCGGACTTCGACCGGCATGATCTCGGTCAGCGCCACGACCATTGCGCCGTTGTAGGAACCGTACAGGAACGAGAACCACAGCTCGACCATCAGCAGGTGGCTGAAGCTTGGGTGCTCTACCAACCACGACAGCGCAGGGTAGGCGGTGGCGATGGCCAGCACGGTCGCTGCAATCAACAGCGGCTTGCGGCCGATACGATCCGAGAACGAGCCCATGATCGGCAGCCAGATGAAGTTGGACACGCCGACGCAGACGGTCACCAGCAAGCTTTCCAGATCAGTCAGGTTCAGTTCGTTCTTGCCGAAGGTCGGGGTATAGGCGGTAATCAGGTAGAACGACACCGTGGTCATCACTACCAGCGCCATGCCGCCCAGCACCAGGCCAAAGTTCTGGCTGATGGAGCGTACCACTTCACGCAGCGTCGGGCGGTGCGTGCGGGCTTCGAACTCTGGTGACTCTTCCAGCGAACGGCGGATGATGAAGATCGCCGGCACAATCAGGCAGCCGATCAGGAACGGCACGCGCCAGCCCCATTCGCCCATTTGCTCCGGGCTCAGCCAGTGGTTCAGACCAACGCCCAGCAAACCGGCGAATACCACTGCAGCCTGTTGGCTGGCGGACTGCCAACTGACGAAGAAGCCTTTGCGACCTGGTGTCGAGATTTCAGCGAGGTACACCGAAACACCACCCAGCTCGACGCCAGCCGAGAAGCCTTGCAGCAGGCGACCGAGCAGCACCAGCAGCGGTGCAACAACGCCCAGAGTGGCGTAACCCGGCACACAGGCAATCAGCAAAGTGCCCATTGCCATCATCGCGAGGGTGATAATCAGGCCCTTGCGACGTCCGTGACGGTCGATATAGGCACCGAGAAAGATCGCGCCCAAAGGTCGCATCAGGAAGCCTGCGCCGAAGGTCGCCAGCGACAGCATCAACGAAGCGAATGCGCTGTCGGATGGGAAAAATGTCTTGGCAATGGCCGTGGCGTAAAAACCGTAGACCATGAAATCGAACATCTCGAGGAAGTTACCGCTGACAACGCGAAAGATCGCTTTGCCCTTACTTGTTGTGGAGGCCATTTAGTTACTCGCTCAGGCTCGTCGGCTTGGAGTCCGTTGTCGTTTTTTTATCCCGTTTACATCGCCATTACGTATGTGCGACTGGCGATGCACATTTGTAACAGTATGTGTAACAGGGCTCAAAGACAACCGTTTCGGCGATTTGCTATTACTTAACAGACGCTTGACAGGTATAGCCGGTCGATGCGTGCACGGCTTATCAACCAGATGAAACCGGATGAACAGGCATGCCGCATGGGAACCATAAGCCCGACACTGACCACTCAATGCTTTGGTCGGCCTCATGTGGGTGAAGCCGGCCCTAGTCCGAGCGGGCCGCTACGGAAGGTTTCTGTCTTGCCTGCCAATGATGGCAAGTCACTCTGAAAGGTTTTTTTAGTGCGGGGCATCAGTTTGCGTGGGTTTTGCAGGGTTGCAGTGTGCCTGGTGCTGCTGGGGTGCGGTGGTTGCGGTCAGGAACGCAAGCTGGAAAGCTTTGGCGGGCCGGCCATGGGCAGTCATTATTCAGTGGTGTACGTGCGCGCCTCCGGGCAGCCTGAGCCTGCAGTCGTGCGCCCGCAGATCGAATCGATTCTGGCTGAAGTCGATCAACAGATGTCGCTTTGGCGCAGTGACTCGGATATCGAGCTTTTCAATGCATTGCCTGCCAATAGCTGCCAGACCATGCCCGAACCGGTTTTGAAACTGATCAGTGTTGGCGAACAACTGTCACGGGACAGTGATGGTGCTTTCGACCTGACGGTGAAGCCGCTGATGGACCTGTGGGGGCTGGGCGCTCATGCACTGTTTGAGCAAATGCCGCTGGTGCGCCAGTTGTCCCGCGCCCGGGCAACGGTGGGCTATCGCGATCTGCGCGTTGTCGGGCAACAGTTGTGCAAAAGCGCCGCTGTGCAAGTGGACCTCAACAGTATTGCCGCCGGTTATGCGGTAGATCGCATCAGTGAGCGCATGGAAAAGCTGGGGTTGCACGATTATCTGGTGCAAGCCACGGGTGAACTGAAAGTCAGCGGGCTCAAGCCCGACGGTTCGCCCTGGCGAGTAACGCTGGACGCGCCGCTCGACGATGGCAATGTCACGCAAAAAGTATTTCCGCTGAAGGGCTACGCCGTATCTACGTCGGGCGACTATCGTCGTTACACCGACCATGACGGGTGGCGCATTTCCGATACGCTCGATGCCTTGACCGGTAAGCCGATCAGCCACAGCCTGGCGTCGGTGACGGTCATTCATCCCTCGGCGCTGATGGCTGACGGCCTCTCCTCACTGCTGTTGATTCTCGGCCCGCGGCGCGGCTGGAATTATGCGCAAGAACATAAAATCCCTGCTTTTTTTGTGATTCGTGCCGATAAGCGCTTTATCATCCGCAGCAACGCGTCGTTTGATCGTCTGGCAGTGGAGCAGCCACGGTAAGTCAAGAGGCCGGAACTTCCGGTCAATTGCCACCTTGCACAGACAAAAATTGGCCTTCGACGCGACCAAGGGTTAATGTTCGCCGCCTCGGTGCAGCGCTAGACTGCGCCGCGTGATTTAGCCAGAGATGCCAGAGTGGCGCCTCGGTCTGTTTAAAGGAGTACGCATGGCTGTCTACAACTACGACGTAGTGGTACTGGGTTCCGGCCCTGCCGGAGAAGGCGCGGCAATGAACGCCGCCAAGGCGGGGCGCAAGGTCGCCATGGTCGACAGCCGTCGGCAAGTGGGCGGTAACTGCACCCATTTGGGCACCATTCCGTCCAAGGCTCTGCGTCACTCGGTCAAGCAGATCATTCAGTTCAACACCAATCCCATGTTCCGTGCCATCGGCGAGCCGCGCTGGTTTTCGTTTCCGGATGTGTTGAAAAACGCCGAAATGGTCATCTCCAAGCAAGTGGCCTCGCGCACCAGTTACTACGCCCGAAACCGCGTCGACGTATTCTTCGGCACCGGCAGTTTTGCCGACGAGACCAGTGTCAACGTGGTCTGCTCCAACGGCGTAGTCGAAAAGCTGGTGGCCAACCAGATCATCATCGCCACCGGTTCGCGCCCCTATCGTCCGGCCGACATCGATTTCAGTCACAAGCGCATCTACGACAGCGACACCATCCTCAGCCTGGGCCATACCCCGCGCAAGCTGATCATTTATGGAGCGGGCGTGATCGGCTGTGAATACGCCTCGATCTTCAGCGGTCTGGGTGTTCTGGTCGAGCTGGTGGACAACCGTGACCAGTTGCTGAGCTTCCTGGATTCGGAAATCTCTCAGGCATTGAGTTATCACTTCAGCAACAACAACGTGATGGTTCGCCACAACGAAGAATACGAGAGGGTCGAAGGCCTGGATAACGGCGTTATCCTGCACCTCAAGTCCGGCAAGAAAATCAAGGCAGATGCGTTGCTGTGGTGCAATGGCCGTGCCGGCAACACCGACAAGCTGGGGCTGGAAAATATTGGTCTCAAGGCCAACGGTCGTGGCCAGATCGAGGTGGACGAGAACTATCGCACCAGCGTTTCCAATGTCTATGGCGCAGGCGACGTTATCGGCTGGCCAAGTCTGGCAAGCGCTGCCTACGATCAGGGCCGCTCGGCGGCTGGCAGCATGGTCGACAACGGCAGCTGGCGCTATGTCAACGACGTACCGACCGGGATCTATACCATTCCCGAGATCAGCTCGATCGGCAAGAACGAGCACGAGCTGACCCAGGCCAAGGTGCCGTACGAAGTGGGCAAGGCGTTCTTCAAGGGCATGGCCCGTGCGCAGATTTCCGGTGAGCGGGTCGGGATGCTGAAGATCCTGTTCCACCGCGAGACGCTGGAAGTGCTGGGCGTGCATTGCTTCGGTGACCAGGCGTCCGAGATCGTGCACATCGGTCAGGCGATCATGAGTCAGCCGGGTGAAGCGAACACCATGAAGTACTTCGTCAATACCACGTTCAACTACCCGACCATGGCCGAAGCCTATCGGGTAGCGGCATACGACGGCCTCAACCGGCTTTTTTAAGCGACTCCGGCCGGTGGCCTGAGCCGGCCGGGGAGACCGATTTCAGCGACTCCCGAGCGTGGCGGTGGCCAAACCGGGAAAGTCTGTAATCAGGCTGTCGACGCCGAAATCAGCGAGCCTGCGCATCAGTGCAGGCTCGTTGACTGTCCACACTGACACATGCAGGCCCTGACGCTGTGCTTTCTGCAGGCGCTCCGGGGTACACAGTGTCCAGTTCAATGCCAGAATTTCACAGCCGTAGCTTTGCGCGACCTTTAACGGGTCGAGCCAGGCGTACTCGGCCACCAGTCCGCGCGAGATGTCCGGCGTCAGGTCGAGGGCGGCGCGCAACACTTCACGAGAGCTGGAAGTGATGGTGACCTTGTCGAGCAAGCCATGACGCTGAGCCATTTCACGAATGGCCAGAACGGTGTTGGCGGCGCGGGTGCGTGAAGCGCTTTTGACTTCCAGTTGCCAGTGCTCGAAATCGCATTGCTCGAACAACTCTTCAAGACGCGGAATCGGGCAGGGCGAGACCCAGCCGGGGCCACCTTTGCGCGCGTCATAGGTCACCAGGTCGGCGGCCAGATGCTCATTGACCTTGCCGCGTCGGTCGGTGGTGCGCTTGAGGGTCGGGTCGTGAATGACCATCAACTCTCCGTCCAGTGAAAGATGCAGGTCCAGTTCACAGCGGCGCACGCCGTGCTTGATGCATTCCTGGAAGCTGACCAGGGTGTTTTCCGGTGCTTCGCCCTTGGCGCCGCGGTGGCCGTAGATAAAGGTCACGTTTACTCCTGGCCGTTAAGGCACCCACTGCTGATATGAAAATGATGAGGTGAAAAGAGATATACCGGAAGCTCAATTGCCGGATGGCTGACCCTGTTCAAGGGCCTGGCGTCGATGCTGAGCCTGACGCTGCAACACGTGCCGTGCGAGCAATTGACGTTGAGCGTCCGGCAGGTTGACGAAGTCGGTGCTGATGTCAAAACCACCATCTGCCCGTGCATCGCACTGGCTGACCCTGGCGCGCAGCATCAGACCTGCCGCCTGGGGCATCAGCACCATCTTGATCGACAGCTGTTCGCCCACGGCAAAACCTTGTTGTGAATTGAATTGAATGCCGCCTTCGGACAGTTTTACCGGCTGTGGAGCGCCCAGTTTGCCCAGTGCCGTGTGTGCAACCACTTCGCCCAGCAGGTCGATGCGCTTGCTCAACGACTTGAGAAAACTGTTCAGCACCCGGTCGCGCTCGTCGAGTTGGCGCATCAAATGCTGTGATTCGAACTCGCTGACGTGCAGCTCGCTGAGCAGGTCGAACAGTGTCGACGTGTCCTGCATGGCGTCCTGACTTGCCTGGTCGGCACCAGACAGGGGGTTAATTTCCAGTGCGACGCTGTCGTCGATACGGTAGTATTCGCGGCGTCCTGCTTCATCTAATGTCGACATGGCGAACCCAAGCTAGCGGCGGTGGTCTGAGAGTTTCGAGTGTAAAGCTGCACGTCAAGGCCCGCCACATGGACGTCCTCATTCCTGCGAACAAATTCCTACATGTTCAGACCTCTTTTTGTATTTATCGGTACGCGCTACACACGTGCCAAGCGACGCAACCATTTTGTTTCGTTCATCTCCCTGACGTCCATGATCGGCCTCGCCCTTGGCGTGGTAGTGATGATAGTCGTGTTATCGGTGATGAATGGCTTCGATCACGAAATGCGTACCCGCGTGCTGGGCATGGTGCCGCACGCGACCATCGAATCGGCTGACCCGATCACCGACTGGCGTGGCCTGGCCGCGAAGGTTCAGGAAAACCCGCAGGTGCTGGCCGTTGCGCCATTCACACAAATGCAGGGTTTGCTGACCCACGACGGCAAGGTTCAGAAGGTGCTGCTCAATGGCATCGACCCGGCCGAGGAGCGCAAGGTCTCGATCATTGACCACTTCATCAAGCAGGGCCAGCTCGACAGCCTGTCTCCCGGCAGTTTCGGCATCATGATCGGCGACAAGGCGGCTGCCAAACTGGGCGTCGTGGTCGGCGACAAGCTGACCTTTGTCGCGCCTGAGGTGACTGTCACACCTGCTGGCATGTTCCCGCGCATGAAGCGTTTCGAGGTGACCGGTATCTTTCATGTCGGCGCTGGCGAAATCGACGGCTTTCTGGGGCTGACCAACCTCGATGACCTGGCCCGTCTGCACCGCTGGAAGCCCAATCAGGTGCAGGGCCTGCGGCTCAAGTTCGACGATCTGTTTGCAGCGCCGCGCACTTCGTGGGAAATCGCCCAGAAACTGGGCGAAAACAATTTCTATTCCCGTGACTGGACACGCACCCACGGCAACCTCTATCAGGCCATCCGCATGGAAAAAGCCATGATTGGCCTGTTGCTGTTGCTGATTGTGGCCGTTGCGGCATTCAACATCATTTCCACGCTGGTGATGGTGGTCAATGACAAGAAGGGCGATATCGCCATTTTGCGCACACTGGGCGCGACACCGCGGCAGATCATGGCGATCTTCATGGTGCAGGGCACGGTGATCGGGGTGGTCGGTACGCTGATTGGTGCTGCGCTGGGCATCCTTGCAGCGCTTAACGTCAGTGCTGCCATCGCTGCGCTGGAAGGGCTGATCGGCCACAAGTTTCTCAACGCCGACGTCTATTTCATTGATTACCTGCCTTCGCAACTGATGGCCCAGGACGTATTCCAGGTCTGCGGTGCGGCGTTGGTCCTGAGTTTCCTCGCCACCCTGTATCCCGCCTGGCGTGCTGCGCGCACCCAGCCGGCGGAGGCGTTACGTTATGAGTGAGTCGGGCATGTCTGATAAAGCAGTATTGAGTTGCCGCAACCTGGGTAAATCCTACGAGGAAGGCCCGGAGTCGGTCGTGGTGTTGTCCGGTCTGCAACTGGAGCTGCATCCCGGTGAGCGGGTGGCTATTGTCGGCAGTTCGGGGTCGGGCAAAAGTACTTTGCTCAATCTTCTCGGCGGCCTGGACACACCTTCCGAAGGCAGTGTCTGGCTGGCGGGCGAAGAATTGTCGGCGCTGGGCGAAAAGGCGCGTGGCTTGCTGCGTAACCGGGCATTGGGTTTTGTCTACCAGTTCCACCATTTGCTGCCCGAATTCACGGCGCTGGAAAACGTCTGCATGCCCTTGCTGATCGGTCGGACGGCGATACCCGAGGCCCGTAAACGCTCCACCGCGTTGCTCGAACGTGTCGGCCTAGGCCATCGTCTTGCGCACAAGCCTTCGGAGCTTTCCGGTGGCGAGCGGCAGCGTGTGGCCATTGCTCGTGCGCTGATCAATCAGCCCGGTCTGGTGATGCTTGACGAGCCGACCGGCAACCTCGATCACCACACCGCGCAGGGCATTCAGGACCTGATGCGTGAGTTGAGCACTTCATCGCGTACGGCGTTTCTGATCGTGACCCACGACATGAGCCTCGCCAGGCAGATGGACCGCGTCCTGCGTCTGGAAGACGGCCGCCTCGTCGAGGCCTGATTGACCCGGCCCGGCGCAACTCATCGCGTCGGGTTCTACGTTTTTTATACGGTGTTTTTTCCCACGGTGCTTCGCGAATGTTCAGACCGTTACCCATCTTCATCGGCATGCGCTATACCCGCGCCAAACGCCGCAAAAGCTTCATCTCGTTCATTTCGATGACTTCGATGATCGGGCTGGCACTCGGTGTGCTGGCGATGATCGTGGTGCTGTCGGTCATGAACGGTTTCCAGCGGGAAATGAGTTCGCGAATCCTGGGCATGGTGCCGCATGCGGTTATCGCCGGTGCCACACCGGTGGATGACTGGAAACCGCTGGCCGACGCAGCGTTGAAAAATCCTGAAGTCACCGCTGCTGTACCGTTTACCGACATGGAAGGCATGCTGTCCTACAAGGGCTCGATGCAGCCGATCCAGATCAGCGGCGTTGACCCTGCGCTGGAGCATGAGGTGTCGATCGTCACTCAACACATTACGCGTGGAAGTCTTGAAGACCTGAAGCCGGGCGAATTTGGTGTGGTACTTGGCGATATAACCGCGCGTCGCTTTCGCTTGAGCATCGGCGACAAGCTGACCCTGATCGTACCGGAAGTCAGCAGTGCGCCGGGCGGCATCACGCCGCGCCTGCAACGTCTGACCGTCGTGGGTATTTTCAAGGTCGGTGCCGAGCTGGATGGATCGATGGGCTTGATAAACATTGCCGACGCCGCGCAGATGCAACGCTGGCAACCCAATCAGGTTCAAGGCGTGCGGCTGGCGCTCAAGGACCTGTACAAGGCGCCTCAGGTGTCCACAGCCATTGCTGCCGGTCTGGGTGCCGGGTATCACGCCGATGACTGGACCCACACTCAGGGCAGCCTGTTCAGCGCCATGAAAATGGAAAAGACCATGATCGGCCTTTTGCTGCTGATGATCGTTGCGGTTGCGGCGTTCAACATCATTGCCACGCTGATCATGGTGGTCAATGACAAGGGCGCGGACATCGCCATTCTGCGTACCATCGGCGCCACGCCCCGGCAAATCATGGCGATCTTCATGGTCCAGGGCACGGTGATCGGTATTGTAGGCACCCTGATCGGCGGCGTGCTGGGCATTATTGCCGCGCTGAACGTCAGCAGTCTGGTCGGTTGGGTCGAGCGGGTCAGTGGTCAGCACATCTTCAGTTCCGACGTGTACTTCATCAGCAACCTGCCTTCCCAATTGCAGGGCGGCGATGTGCTGCTGATCTGCAGTGCCGGGTTTATCCTGAGCTTTCTGGCCACGATCTACCCAGCCTGGCGCGCCGCGCAGATCCAGCCTGCGCATGCATTGCGTTATGAGTGATCAGAACCGAGTGTCCTCGCCGAGGCCGCATTGCGGCCCGCGACGGCTGCGGGCTGAAGCGGATTTTCGCTGAAAGCCCGTCGCAAACGCTATAAACTCGCCGCGTTAATTCATGATCCAGGTATCGCCATGCATCCCGCAGCCGAACACTCGCCGCTGGGCAAGTCCAGTGAGTACATCGCCACCTATACGCCTTCTCTGTTGTTCCCGATCCCCCGTGCTGCAAAGTGGGCCGAGCTTGGGCTGACGGCTCAGACGCTGCCTTATCTGGGTGTCGATTTCTGGAATTGTTACGAGTTGTCCTGGTTGCTGCCATCCGGCAAGCCGGTGGTGGCCATTGCCGAGTTCAGCATTCCGGCCGATTCGCCGAACATCATCGAATCGAAGTCCTTCAAGCTGTACCTCAACTCGTTGAATCAGACCGCCTTCGCTACCGTTGAGCAGGTGCAGACAACCCTCGAACAGGATCTGTCAACTGCGGCCGGAAAGCCGGTTGGCGTGCGCATTCGCAGCCTGAGCGACATTGAGGGGGAGGGTGTGGCGACTATGCCGGGCGTTTGCATCGACGATCTGGATATCACGGTCAGTAGCTACGATCGCCCTCAGCCAGAGCTGCTGCGCTGCGATGAGTCGCAAATTATCGAAGAAAGCGTGCACAGTCATTTGCTCAAATCGAACTGTCCGGTTACCAGTCAGCCCGACTGGGGCAGTGTGGTGGTCGAGTATCGCGGGGCGGCGCTGGATCACAGCAGCCTGCTGGCTTACATCGTCAGCTTCCGCCAGCATTCGGACTTTCACGAGCAGTGTGTGGAAAGAATCTTCCTCGACCTGCAGCGTTTGCTCAAACCGGAAAAACTGACGGTTTACGCACGCTACGTGCGCCGCGGTGGTCTGGATATCAACCCGTATCGCAGCACAGAAACGCTGGACGTGAACAATCGCAGGCTGGCGCGGCAGTAGTATCATCTGGTGCTCAGGGCGTGGACGCAGAGCGTCCGCAACGGCATTTCCACGCGGAGCGTGTGGAACGATAGTTGTCTGTGTCCATCAGTGCCGATGCAGCGCGTCGTTACCCACTGACTGATATTTCCAGGTTCAGGATTATCGTGCCGACGCTCCGCGTCGGCATGCGTTGGGTGACGCTCTGCGTCACAACTCTACGCCTCACAATGCATCAGCGGCCGGACGCAGAGCCAGCAGAGCGGCATTCCCTAATCAGACTCCGATATTGCCCAGCGTCTGCACGATGTTGCGCAAGGTGCCAGCGATGGTCGGATGCTCCAGCTCGAAACGCTCGACGGCCAGGTTCACGCCGTCAGCCAGACTGCTGTCCTGTTCATGGGTGGCGTGTTCCAGCTGAATTTTAGTTTCAATTTGTTGCATGAGTTCGTGCAGGTTTTCCCGCTCAGACTCCGAAAGCGGGGGGTTATGCTCCAGTTGCTCGCGCAGGGTGTTGAGTTGTTCTTGCAGTTCGCGGGCGGGCATGACGTGCTCCTTGATTGATAAGTCTGTCTCATGGACTTCGCCGAAGAGCTAAAGGTCCATGATCACTCCAGACTAATCCAGTCAGTGCCTGGCTGCATGTGTATCAGGGTTTTTCACCTTTGCTGCGGCGTAATGCGATATCGGCCAGGCAGGACTCCAGATCGCCAAGGTGATCAATGACCGAGTGTACTCCCAGCGAATAGAGTTTGAGCGTGGCCTGCGCGCGTCGCTGCTCGCGTTCGGCGTCACTCAGTGCCTGCCATTGCGAAGGCGAAAGTCCGCACAGTGGCCCGCAAGACGCCAGGCCAATGGTCCACAGCCCGGCATTCAGCCCTGACTGTAGCAAGCGCGGGTCGCCGCTGATCAGCACGCAGCCATCCAGCTGGCTGACCTTCAGGGCCATCAGCGCCATCCAGCAAGCATCCGGGGCGGGCCATTTGGCGGTTGGGCGAGGGGCGGGAATCATCCAGTCACTTACTGGCTCAGCCAGAGTAGCGCTGACGGTTTCAGGCAGCTCGTCAAGCCAGGCGCAAGGCATTCCCTGATCACGTAGAGTTCGCAGAATATCCGTTGCGCCAGGTGTGAGCTGTGTGTGCTCATGGCCTGGTGCAAGCGAGGTCGCGGCCTGTGCACCGAAGTCCACCAGACAGCCGCTAAGGCCGAACAGCAGGGCGGGGAAGGTTGGCAGAGGCGTGAGGACCGGCGCGAGCATGAGGAACTCTCTGAAATATCCAGAAACGCTACCGGTATTTTGTGACACTTCGATGAATGTGCGATGACGGGGTTTATCCGGAACCCTTTGCTGACAGACCTGCCTTATTCATGACAGAAGGCTTTATACTCCCTGTCCTAGCGTGTGGGGCGTAGCACCCGCGTCATTATTTCGATATCTCGATCAGGAGTGTCAGCTATGCCCGTGACCGGTGCAGGCTTTATCAAGCGTTTGCTGCAATTGTCCCTCTGTGCCGGCATTGCGCTGGTGCCGGTAGCCGTTCAGGCCGCCGAAGATGACCCGTGGGAAGGCATCAACCGCTCCATTTTCAGCTTCAACGATACCCTCGACGCTTATACGCTCAAGCCGCTGGCTAAGGGTTATCAGTACATCGCGCCACAATTTGTCGAAGACGGTATCCATAACTTCTTCAACAACATCGGCGATGTCGGCAACCTGGCGAACAACGTGCTGCAAGCCAAGCCTGAAGCGGCCGGTGTCGACACTGCGCGCCTGATCGTCAACACCACGTTCGGGCTGCTGGGTTTCATTGACGTGGGTACCCGCATGGGCCTGCAACGCAACGATGAAGATTTTGGCCAGACACTGGGCTACTGGGGTGTGCCGAGCGGCCCGTTCGTGGTGATTCCGCTGCTGGGTCCAAGCACCGTGCGTGATGCCTTCGCCAAATACCCGGACACCTACACGTCTCCGTACCGCTACATCGATCATGTGCCGACCCGTAACACGGCGCTGGGCGTCAACCTCATCGATACGCGTGCCAGCCTGCTGTCTGCCGAGCGTATGGTCAGCGGTGATCGTTACACGTTCATCCGTAACGCTTACCTGCAGAACCGCGAGTTCAAGGTCAAGGACGGAAAGGTCGAAGACGATTTTTAATCGACACTTTACCTCTGCGTGAATCAATAAAGGCGACCCTGGGTCGCCTTTATTATTTTTTGAAAGTGTGAAGTAATTCCGCCTGCAGTCAGCGCATCGAGACGATGGAAAGCCCCAGTTTCTGTCCGCCGCCTTCTTCGTCATTGACCCACACCACCTCGGTTTCGGCCTCAAGTCCCTTGAGCGCAGGATGATCAGAGTCGATGCTCACGCTAAGCTTGTCCCCGACCTGGAATGAGCGTGGTGCCTGGACCTGCATGCCTGAGCTGGAAAGGTCAATGCATACGGCGGGAATCACCTGGCCCGCGTGGATCAGGTTGACGTCTGCTTCGACGCGCATGCGGATGTAATCCCGCTTTTCCTCGTAGTTGCGATCATTTCCACTCATGTACAGTCCTTCGTTTTAGTTGCTGATTTGTGAGTTCTTATAACTCCGGGTGATTTGCGATGTAAAGAGCGCAAAGTGAGGATAGGAGCATGCTTGAAACACCCGTCGGATGGGAGTACCGTCTGCGCCTTGAAGGGCACCTCTGAGACACGCCACGCACATCCAGTTGTCGCGTGTTATTACGGAGAGGCTAGAAGCGAATCCAGTAAGCTGGTTCCGGAAACACCGGGCCGCCTACGCCAACCTGATCTGGCGCCGTTTGCCCCCATGCCAAAAACCAGTGCCAAGCTGCTGATTATCGATGACGACGACGTAGTGCGCGCGAGCCTTGCCGCCTACCTTGAAGACAGTGGCTTCAGCGTTCTGCAAGCGAGTAATGGCTTGCAGGGAATTCAGATGTTCGAGCAAGAGAACCCCGATCTGGTGGTCTGCGATCTACGCATGCCTCAGATGGGCGGTCTTGAGCTGATCCGTCAGGTCACCGCCATTGCTCCGCAGACGCCTGTCATCGTTGTATCCGGTGCGGGCGTTATGAGCGATGCGGTAGAGGCCTTGCGCCTCGGCGCTGCCGATTATCTGATCAAGCCCCTTGAAGATCTTGCCGTGCTGGAGCATTCAGTGCGTCGGGCGCTGGACAGGGCTCGTCTTCTCACTGAAAACCAGGTCTACCGCGAAAAGCTGGAAAAGGCCAATCGCGAACTCGAAGCCAGTCTTCACCTGTTGCAGGAAGATCAGGATGCCGGTCGGCAAGTGCAGATGAACATGTTGCCGATCACCCCGTGGTCGATTGACGAATTCAAGTTTGCGCATCAGATCATTCCGTCGTTGTACCTGTCCGGCGATTTTGTCGATTACTTCAGGGTCGACGAACGGCGTGTTGCCTTCTACCTGGCAGATGTTTCAGGTCACGGTGCGTCATCGGCATTCATCACGGTGCTGCTGAAGTTCATGACCACGCGGCTGCTGTTTGAGTCCAGGCGCGGCGGAACGCTGCCGGAATTCAAACCGTCTGATGTGCTGGGGCATATCAACCGCGGGCTTATCAGTTGCAAGCTGGGCAAGCACGTTACGATGGTCGGCGGTGTTATTGATGAAGAGTCAGGTAAACTGACGTATGCCGTGGGTGGTCATCTGCCACTGCCGGTGTTGTATTCCGAAGGGCAGGCGCGGTATCTGGAAGGCCGCGGGCTTCCGGTCGGTTTGTTTAACGAAGCGACCTATCAGGATCACGAAATCGACCTGCCAGCATCCTTCAGTCTGACCATGTTGTCTGATGGCATACTGGATCTGTTGCCCGGTGATACACTCAAAGAGAAAGAAGCCGTCCTTCCCGAGTTGGTCAAGACGGCTGGCGGCAGCCTGGATGGCTTGCAGCGGGTTTTTGAATTGGCAACGCTAGGGGAGATGCCGGATGATATCGCCTTGTTAGTGTTAAGCAGGAATCTTGAATGAGTACCGGTAGAATCCAGTTCGCCGAGCAGGAAGGCACCTTCGTTCTCAAGTTCGTGGGTGAAGTGCGGTTGACGCTGTGTTCGGCCCTGGATGCGACTATCGAGCGTATCTTCACTGCGTTGAATTTCTCGGCGGTGGTCATCGATCTTACCGAGACGCGCAGCATTGACAGCACAACGCTTGGCTTGCTGGCCAAACTTTCGATCCTGTCGCGCCAGAAGGTCGGACTGTTGCCGACTCTCGTGACCACTCACGAGGACATCACGCGCCTGTTGCAGTCGATGGGCTTTGATCAGGTGTTCAACATCGTTGACCGGCCCCTGCCGCGGCCTGAGAGCCTGACTGACCTGCCTTCGCAGGATCAGTGCGAGGAAGTGGTCAAGGCCAAGGTACTTGAGGCGCACAAGATCCTCATGGGCCTTAACGACTCGAATCGTGAAGCATTCCATGATCTGGTCAATGCACTGGAAGGTCAGCGCTAGGCACCATTGGCGTCTGTCCTTCTGATCACTGAACGACAGGCAGCAAAAAGGGCGACACCCGTTAAGGTGTCGCCCTTTTTCGTTATCAGGCTTTTGCGGAGAGCAGCGCTTCCAGCTTTTCCTGATCGCGAGCGAACTGACGAATGCCTTCAGCCAGTTTTTCAGTGGCCATGGCATCTTCATTGGAGGCCCAGCGGAACTGGCTCTCGGTCAGGCTCTGACGAGCCTCACCGGCATTGCCCGGTGCAAGCTTGCGTTCCAGCGTACCGGTATCTTCAGCCAGTTTCTTGAGCAGGTCGGTGCTGATGGTCAGGCGATCACAGCCCGCCAGCTGTTCGATCTGGTTCAGATTGCGGAAGCTTGCCCCCATGACCACGGTCTTGAAGTCGTTGGCCTTGTAATAGTTGTAGATGCGCGTCACGGACTGCACACCCGGATCCTCTGCGCCTACGTAGTCGGTGCCTGAAGATTTCTTGTACCAGTCGTAGATACGGCCCACGAACGGCGAAATCAGGAACACGCCAGCCTCGGCACAGGCAATTGCCTGGGCGAAGGAGAACAGCAACGTCAGATTGGTCTGAATGCCGTCCTTCTCTAGCTTCTCAGCGGCACGGATACCTTCCCACGTGGCTGCCAGCTTGATCAGCACCCGATCACGTTTGATGCCGGCGGCATCGTAAAGGCCGATCAAGCGCTCGCTGCGCTCGATCAAGGCATTGGTGTCGAAAGAGAGGCGTGCGTCGACTTCAGTGGATACGCGGCCCGGGACGACCTTGAGAATTTCCTGACCAATGGCGACTGCAAAGCGGTCGCAGGCCAGGCCGATGTCACCCTTGGCACCGCTGAATGCGTCGGCGAGCATCTGAGCGTTGTTTACGTCGGATGCGGCCTTGAGCAGCAGCGAAGGGTTGGTGGTCGCGTCCTCTGGTTCGAGGCTTTTGATTGCGCCGAAGTCGCCGGTGTCAGCAACAACGGTAGTGAATTTCTTGAGTTGATCCAGCTTGGAAGTCATGAGCGTGCTCTGTCCTGTGCGGTTGGATGACATTACCCGAGCGCTGCCGACCACTCAAGGCCGCAGCGTTTCCTGCTGCCGATGATAGGCCCTGAGGGACGGCATTGTCGTGAATACCTTTGTCGAGACTGTTTTTGAGCCTCGCACGCACTGCTTGTTCCCTTGATGTGAATTTAACGGCTATCAGGTAGCTTGCAGCGTGCAAGAGTCAGAGCGACCACTTCAGCGAGACCATCAGGTTGCGCGGGTCACCGTAAACGCCGCTACCGGTCGCCAAGGGAATGCCCTGCCAGTATTTTTCGTCGAATACGTTGTTGAGGTTGACCCGCGCGTCCCAGTGCTCGTCGAAGCGGTAGCCTGCCATCAGTCCCACAACCGCATAGGCCTCCTGCTCGGAGTGACCGGTGCCGACCCGGTTGTACGTCTCGCTTTGCGCCAGAACGTCGGCACCCACGCGCCATTTGTTCAGGTTGCCGGGCAGGTGATAGGACGTTGCTGCCTTGAACAGATGTTTCGGTTGATTGGGCGCAAACAGGTCGCCCTTGTCATTGGTCCGGTCCTTGACGTACTGGCTTAGCACCAGTGTGTAGGAGGCCGACGCTTGCCAGTCAGGTGTCAGTTGGCCGCTGATTTCTGCGTCGATCCCTCGGCTGCGCACTTCACCGGCTGCTTCGTAGCAGACGCGATTCTGCTGCTGGCAAGTGACTGGCGGATTGACGATGGCGTACGCGCGGTTTTCCTGGGTCATGTCGAAGACTGCCAGCGATGCGTTCAGACCACCGTCGAAGTATTCGCCTTTCAGGCCGATTTCGTAACTTTCGCCCGTCATCGGGTCCAGCACGCCGCCTCCCACGTCCAGCTGGTTCTGCGGCTTGAAGATCTCGGTATAGCTTGCGTAGGCCGAGTAGGTATCGTTCAGGTCATAGACGATGCCGGCATAAGGCGTGACCTCGCGAATGACTTTGTAGTCACCATTGCTGGCCGAACGATTCTGATAGTCGTACCAGCTTACCCGGCTGCCGACGATAACGTGCATTGGATCAATCGGGTTGAAACGTGCGGCGGCGTAGACGCCTTCCTCGGTGGCGGTGTTCTGATTGACGTAAGCGGTACGCGTGGCAGGGTCCGGTTTTGCAATGAGATTGGGGTTGAAGGTGTAGATATCGACCGGTGTGGAGCCGTAAAAGCCGCCTTTCTGGTCAAACTTTTCTTCGCGCCGACTGACGCCGAGCATCAGCTCGTGCTGCCGGCCAAACAGCTGGAATGGACCGGACAGCGAACCATCCAGACTGGTCTGCACGTCTGTGGTGTCGTACTCGCCAGCCGCCTGGCCGTAACCGGTGCCACTGGCGGTCAGGTAGTTGGAGTACATGTCGGATTCAGCCCAGATTCTGGTCGCCGCCAGTTTGCTGCTCCAGCCGTTGTCGAAGCGATGAGTCAGGTCCGTGAAAACACTGACGTTTTCCCTGTCCCAATACGCCCAGTCGTTACTGAGGAAGGTGGAACGTGGCAGGTGAAGGTTTTCACCGTTAGGGCCGGATGGCAGGCTGCCCCAGTCCGACGTTGCATCATCGCGCTGCTTCGAGGCCCCGATGGTCCAGGTGGTCGACTCGTTAAGGTCGGCTTCCAGAACGCCATAGAACGTCTGACGCTCTTTATCGCGCTCATCGACAAAACTGTTGCCCGTTTCATAGGCTGCCACCACCCGGCCACGTAACGTACCGGAATCGTTGAGCCTGTTCGACGCGTCCACCTCGGTACGGTAGCGGTCCCAGCTCCCGGCGCTGGTGGTCACGCTGACTTGCGGGGTAGCAGTAGGGCGCTTGCGAATCAGATTCAGTGTCGCCGAGGGGCTGCCTGCACCGGTCATCAGCCCCGTAGCGCCGCGTACCACTTCAACGCGGTCGTACAAGGCCAGGTCAGCACCGGAGATGGTGTCCAGTGTAAAGGTGCTGACGATGGTCGGCAGACCGTCATACATCAGGTTGTCG
This sequence comes from Pseudomonas syringae group sp. 247E2, assembly GCF_032587795.1. Classification (NCBI taxonomy): domain Bacteria; kingdom Pseudomonadati; phylum Pseudomonadota; class Gammaproteobacteria; order Pseudomonadales; family Pseudomonadaceae; genus Pseudomonas; species Pseudomonas syringae group sp. 247E2. Next base: position 97,804 of record NZ_JAWHPK010000025.1, read on the forward strand.
ATGGTAAAGCCGCGCGCCAGAAACTGCTGACGGTCCGAGCCGAATTTGCGCAGTGTCACGCCGGGTGCATATTTGACGACATCATTGAGGTCGTTCATGCCCTGATCTTCAATTCGCTGGCGAGTGATCACGCTTACCGACTGCGGCGTCTCGCGAATCGAAAGGGGCAACCCGGTCGCGCTGCTCATCGAGCCCGTGGTGTACGAACCGCTGCCTTCTGTGGCGGCCATTCCTGCAATGCCCGCCTGAGCGCTGATGTCCACGTTGCCCAGCGTCATCGAGCCACCGCTCGATGGCTGGAACACCCTCACAGCATTGCCCTGTACCTGCGTATCTAGGCCGCTGCCCAACAGTAGCTGATTCAATGCCTGAGCCGGTTCCAGGCTGCCGCTAATGGCTGGAGCCTGCTTGCTTGCAATCAATTTGTCATCCACTGATATCTGCATACCGCTCGCTTGGCTCAGCTGTGCGAGCGATCTGGAAAGCGCCTGTGCAGGCAGATCGAGTTGAACGGGACTGGCCAGAGCGGCGGCCGACAGACCGAGAGTCACAAGGCTGGCCAACGAAGGTAGAAGCGGACGAAGCATTGGGGTAATTCCTGCAGGAACTGGGACGTGGCGGGACACCTGGATGATGATGTGCTGGCTGGCAGGTCGTGACAGACGGCAGCGGAGGGCGAGACTAACAAATTTTTCACATTTTATTAAATGCTAATCACTATCAGTTACATTCTCATACATATTTGTCTGATGAGACTCGCTTGTGGCGTCGAGCAGTGCATTGGGGTAAAGATGCTGTTCAACTCGCGATGATCTGAAGGAACCAGCATGCATTCACGACGTTTCCCCATCACTGCCGCAATCGGCTTTTCATTGTTTTCCATGGGCGTCATCGCCGCCGAGCTGCCATCTGATCTGTTACTGAAAAAAGCCCAGGCCGAACAACAGTCCTACCTCAAAACCGTCCGGCAACTCGTGGATATCGATACGGGCACTGGTCAGGCACCCGGACTGAAAACAGTCAGCGCGATGCTGGTGGAGCGTCTCAAGGCATTGGGTGCCGAAGTTTCCACCACGCCGGCAGACCCTTCTGCGGGTGACAACATCGTCGGCAGGTTCAAAGGTAATGGCAGCCGGTCCTTTCTGTTGATGGTCCACTACGACACAGTCTTCGGGCCGGGCACTGCCGCGAAACGCCCGTTCAGGCTCGACGGCGAACGCGCCTATGGCCCCGGTGTGGCAGATGCGAAGGGCGGTGTTGCGATGATTCTGCATTCGCTGCAACTGCTGCAGGACCAGAATTTCAAGGATTTCGGCACGCTCACCGTGCTTTTCAACCCGGACGAGGAGACCGGCTCCAGCGGGTCGAAGAAAGTCATAGCCGAACTCGCTCGCCAGCATGACTACGTGTTTTCCTATGAGCCGCCTGACAAAGACGCCGTGACTGTCGCCACCAATGGCATCAATGGCTTGCTCCTCGACGTCAAAGGCAAGTCGTCACACGCAGGCTCGGCCCCTGAAGCCGGGCGCAACGCGGCCATCGAGCTGGCGCACCAACTGCTGCAGCTCAAGGACCTTGGCGATCCGGGCAAGGGTACGACCGTCAACTGGACGCTTGTCAAAGGCGGTGAGAAGCGCAACATCATCCCGTCCAGCGCTTCGGCCGAGGCGGACATGCGCTACTCCGATCTGAGCGAGAGCGACAGGGTGCTCGCTGACGGTCAGCGGATTGTGAAGAAAACCCTCGTTGATGGCACCGAAGTGACCTTGCGCATGGAGAAAGGCCGTCCGCCACTGGCCAGGAACCCTGGTTCCGAGCAACTGGCGAAAACCGCGCAGGCGCTCTATGAAAAAATAGGTCGCAGTATCGAGCCGATCGCCATGCGCTTCGGCACCGATGCGGGCTACGCCTACGTACCGGGCAGCGCAAAGCCTGCCGTGCTGGAAACCATGGGCGTTGTCGGGGCCGGCTTGCATGCGGACGATGAGTACATCGAACTGTCGAGCATCGCGCCCAGGCTTTACCTGACAGTGGCGCTGATTACCCGGTTGTCGCAAGACAAAGCGCCGTGACAGTACGCGAGCATTGACCGTGCATCGGGTTGAGTCCACACCATTTGTCGATGTGTCAGGTCGTGGAGATTGACCTGGCCCCTGATAAACGATTAACTGTATATGTATACAGTTAATCATAAAAGGCTCGTCCCATGAGTGTCACATTCCTTGGCCCCTTGTCGGCAGGGGGCATCAAGCTCCCTTTGCTATCCTTGTCATCCGTCGGTTCCAGGTCGCCAGTGGTCGAGAAGCATGTCTCTATCGCAGAGCTTTGTGAGGTCCGTGAGCCGCACGTTTATCTGGCCAGGGTCGAGGATGAGGGGATGCAGGGAGGCGGCATGCGCACCGGTGACATGCTGGTTGTCGACCGCAGTCAGTACGCCGAGCACGGTGACATCGTCGTCGCATCACTCAACGCAAGGCAGATGTGTCGGCGTTTGCACATGCGTGGCGACGTCGTGATCCTCAAGTCCGAACACCCGGACTATCCACCACTGCATGTCACTGACCATGACGACCTGATCATTCTGGGTGTGGTGACCTACAGCCTGAAAAACCTTCTTGAAGGGCGCACCGCCTCTTCAGCTCATCGATGAGCGGGCTCATGGCCTTGCATTGCACGCTTCACCGTGATCTGCTGCCGACCCTATGGTTTAACCCGGAAATTGAGCGAATGCAGGAACAACTTGACCAGTTACGGCTCCCCAAGGCTGTCCAGGGGGCTATCAGTGATCTGGTAAGAGCGCTCGAGGCAACTAGCACCCGCGCTGACGTGGAGGCCGAAGGGGCGTTGCAGATCGAATACATTCACGGTCTTGAGACAAGCAGAAAACTGCGTCCCGCCGATGCCGAGGCGCTCTACATCATTTTTGACGACGCAGTTCAGGCTCGTTTACAAGCGCTTTCCGATTAGCTCCGGGCCTCGATATTTTCCTGGTCTGCGTGAAATTCATTTAACAAATGTATCCGTCTTTTTGATCGGAATTGGTGTTTAACTCGCCCCACGAATCTGCAATTCGCGGGGTTCATTTTCGGGTTTTAATTGCTATGCGGTTATCGGGCTTCATCCTTGAGAACATCGAGCCTATTGTACTGGAGTGGACCGACTTCGCGCGCACCATGTCCACGCTCGGCGAGCCTCTGGATACCAAGGAGCTCAGAGATCACGCCGAGCAGATGCTTCGAGCCATTGCCACCGATTTGAGGACTGATCAGTCATCGCAGCAACAGGTCGAAAAATCTCAGGGCCAGGTCGTATCGCAAGAAGAGACCGCTGCGAAAAGCCATGCGATCACTCGTTTGATGTCAGGTTTCACCATTGATCAGGTGGTCTCCGAGTTTCGAGCGTTACGCGCGAGCGTGATAAAACAATGGATGATGCGCGCGACCTCGGACACCCAGCAGCAGATGGAGGACATGATCCGCTTCAACGAAGCAATAGATCAGGCTCTCGCGGAATCCATCTCCAGCTATACCGGTGCGGTTCAGGCCTCGCGCAATATCTTTCTGGGTATCCTCGGGCACGACTTGCGCACACCGTTAAGTGCCATATTGCTGGGTGCAGACGTGCTGTTGCGTACCAATGACCTGGGCGCGCGGCCGACCAAGGTGGCATCAAGGATCTACTCAAGCGTGAAACGAGCCAATCAGATCGTTGGCGATCTGCTCGACTTCACACGGTCACAGATCGGTCCCGGCATTCCGTTGAAAAAGACTCAGACAGACATCCAGCCCGTCTGTGCTCGCATCGTTGACGAATCGCGTACGGTCAATCCAGAGGCAGATATTCACCTGACCTCTAACGATCCGGTCATTGGCAATTTTGATGGTGATCGCCTGGAGCAGGTCTTCTCGAACCTCATTGGCAATGCCATACAACACGGCAACAGCCGCGACCCTGTTGAGGTAACGCTGGCAGCGTCTGACGGCACGCTTCAGTTCACCGTGCACAACACAGGCAGTCCAATTCCCGAAGACGTGCTTCCTTTTATCTTCAACCCGATGGATCGCTACTCGCCCGAGAAAATGACTGACAACGGTCCCTACTCAAGCCTTGGGCTTGGCTTGTTCATCGTCGCCAAGATCGTCGATGCCCATGGCGGGCGTATTGAAGTGACGTCAAAAGCGGATCTGGGAACTACGTTTGCTGTGTTTATTCCGTTGAATGCGGAGTGAGCCCTCGACAGATGGAGTGCGCTTACCGTGTTAGTTACCACCTGTGCAGTTTTGCAAAGCCAGGTGTTCTCCAAGCCAAATAAGTGTAACAACCTCACTCAACGAATACTCATGCGCTCCAAGCAGATAGTCTGTCCTGGCTGTGACGATAAAATAGGCATTAGGCGCATGGACTGCCTAACTGGCAGCACGCTTCCCTCACACCACGCATTGGGCATGACGAATAACTCATCGCGTTCATGTGGTTTTCTGAATGCTTGAGTAGTGTTCATGGCGACTCCCTGAGAGCGCAATGTGAGTACCTTTCACAATGGGCAGGATTAAAAAGTTGAAGGGAATTACAAAGGTTGAGCAGGCAAAAGGCAGCGCATATGAAATGCTTTTATTCACTTTGTCGTACGTGCGTCGGCTGATGAGAAGAATGGTTTCTGCCGACTTGTTTTTTGCTTCCTGTGCCACTGCCTTAATGGTAGCTGCCTTCCAAGTGCTTACTACTCCAGCGGCGCGTCTGTGCGTGAAGGTCCTTGTATGGACCCACACGCTACGGCGATGCAAATGCGCCATTTTTTATTCGTCGTCTTTCAATGAGCGTCTTTCAGATGCCTATTCGTCGCGCCACTGAAGCTTTCGTGGCAAGCATGACTCAGTATTTCAAACGACTGCCCAATGTGATCGGGTTTTTATTGTCGATATTTTTTTCCGCAGCTGCCAAAAAATCATGAACTATGGAAAGCGCACCGCTAAACATTAACGTCATGATGATATAACCAATAACCTCGACGTGCTGGTTAGGCAAAAGTTGAACGGTGTTTTTAAACAAAACGACTGCGTAAAAGCCCATGAGTGCGCCCAGTCCTGTCCTTAGCATTGTCAAAAAGCTTGCGCCAACTTCTGCAAAAACCTTGTAGATGAATCGGAATCTTTCCACCGCGGCGTCTGACCTAAAACGCAGCACGAATTTTAAAGCGCACACCAAAAAGTAGGGGATTAAAAGTATGAAATAATGCTTTATCAATACTTCGGGTGCCAAGAGCATAGAGAAGGCATCTTCAATTTCTTTTTCCGTGCTTGAATACTCCAGAAAGGGAATGGTTCCAAGCAGAAAACCCACGATGAGCTCTGTTGGGGAAACTCTGAAAAAGACTTCCTGATTTGGCAAAATCTCCGGACACCAGTCGCCGAGCTTTTCGATGATGAAACAGATGACCTTCGCCGACGCCGAGTATGCCGGCAAGCGCAAGCAGACCCGTAAGGAATTGTTCCTGATCGAGATGGATCAGGTGGTGCCCTGGAAAGGTTTGATTGCCCTGATTGAGCCCTATTATCCAAAAGGAGAAGGTGGCCGGCCCGCCTACCCACTGATGGCGATGCTGCGTGTTCATCTGATGCAGAACTGGTTCGGCTACAGCGATCCGGCGATGGAAGAAGCGCTGTATGAGACGACCATCCTGCGTCAGTTTTCAGGCCTGAGCCTGGAGCGAATTCCAGACGAAACCACCATTCTCAACTTCCGTCGTCTGCTGGAAAAGCACGAGTTGGCGACCGGGATTCTCGGCGTCATTAATGGTTATCTGGGCGACCGTGGCTTGTCGTTGCGTCAAGGCACCATCGTCGATGCCACGCTGATCCACGCGCCCAGTTTGACCAAGAGCAAGGATGGCAAACGCGATCCTGAGATGCATCAAACCAAGAAAGGTAACCAGTACTATTTCGGCGCCAAGGCTCACATCGGCGCCGACGACGAGTCAGGCCTGGTGCACAGCGTGGTAGTAACAGCGGCCAATGTGGCAGACGTCACGCAGGTTGCCAAACTGCTACACGGCGAGGAAAACGTAGTCTGCGCCGACGCAGGTTACACCGGGGTTGAGAAGCGCGAAGAACATGCTGGGCGCAAGGTCATTTGGCAGATTGCCGCCCGCCGCAGCACTTACAAAAAGCACGGAAAACGCAGTGTTTTGTACAAGGCGATCCGCAAAATCGAGAAGGCCAAGGCTCAGGTTCGCGCCAAGGTCGAGCATCCGTTTCGGGTCATCAAACGCCAGTTTGGCTATGAAAAAGTGCGCTTTCGGGGGCTTGGCCAAGAACACCGCGCAGATGGTGACGTTGTTCGCCCTGTCAAACCTGTGGATGGCCCGCCGACATTTGTTGGCGAGCGCAGGAGAGGTGCGCGTGTAATGCAGGAAATGGTTACCGCAAAAGGCTTTGCAGCGGCCGAAAGAGCTGAAAAGCGAAGATAATTGAGCAAATTTCGACATGCATCGTTTTTTGAAAAGTGCTGAGGACTCGGTAGCCGGAAAACATCCGGCTACTTCAGACCTTCCCTAAAGCGTATTGAACTGATCCAGTACCCCACGTTAGCCTCTCCGCAGCGACCGGCTGCGAAGCCATGAAAAGATCACCCATGAATTCGCCTAGCTGACGAATGTGAAGCGACAACAACTCCACCACTGCTTGAGGGGTTACCAGTATTGCATAGAGTATAAAAATCAATAAAAACATTGGCTTAACAGTTTCGCGAACACACTCAAATCCCAAAAACTCGCACAGTGGTACAGCTTGGTATGAGCCTAGAACTCAGCCTACGGCTTCCTGCCGATCACAACTACGCCTTAAACTGTAATGGCCAAGTAATACCTGATACCCACTTCTACACCGTTGGTCAGAACAAACCACCTAAAGCTTTCGGCTCCCAATTCATGATAACTAGTTCGCCTACCACATCGGTCCGTCCCCGCCGCTGGTTTGAGGAGGTGTACCTAATGTCAACCGTTTCAAAATGAAATTCTTCGAATACTCTGCGTATGTCAGGGTGATCGTTGATGCTGACCATCACTTTCCCTTTGCACGTCCGCATGAAATCAGCCATCCGCTCATAATTCTCGAAAGGATAGTCAACACCGTACCCTGCCGTTTGCCAGTAAGGCGGGTCCATGTAATGAAACGTTTGAGGCCGGTCGTAGCGCTCGGCGCACTCAAGCCACGGAAGGTTTTCCACGTACGTACCTGACAAACGCTGCCAGGCTGCGGAAAGGTTTTCCTCGATCCGCAGCAGATTGATTGCTGGACCCGTCGTTGCAGTCCCGAAAGTCTGCCCGCTGACCTTCCCTGCAAAGGCGTGGTGCTGCAGGTAGAAGAACCGAGCGGCGCGCTGGATGTCGGTGAGGGTTTCGGGGCGGGTCATCTTCTGCCACTCAAATACCTGGCGCGAGCTGAGTGCCCATTTGAACTGACGGACGAATTCTTCAAGGTGGTTTTGGACGACGCGATACAGCGTCACCTTAGGGAAAGAGGACGCTAAAGAAGGGAAGCGTGTCACTCATCCAGATTTTGCTATGCGTCGGCAAATGATGAGCCAGAGCTACCAAAAGGCTCGTTCAGCTCCGGACGCTCAAATGCTACTAAAAAGAAAATATGACCAAAATCTATAGGTAGTGCCATTTACTTTTTGTCTCTGTAAGTAATATGCTTTCCGAAATATTGAATGTCAAAAAAACCTTTGATGTTCTCGGGCTGCTGCGCTTTAGGTGCGAGCTCTGTAGCTTCTTGTTTTATGGCTTGGTATTTGGAAATGTTTTAGGCTGATTGCAGTTTGATAGTTGCTTTTAAGAAAACTAATGTGAGGCGGTAATGTGATGGCGATATTTCTCGCGCTTCTTGTGGGGGTGGGGTTGTTGATGCAGTTGCATGAAAATGAAAAAGAGTCAAAGGGGGAACCCCTTGGCGTGGGTTTTTATGTGCTGAAGTTTTTTCTTGTAGTTGTTGGTGTTGGGCTGCTTGTGATGATATATGTTGCGCGAAAAAGTTAAAAAATTATTATAGGGAGTGTTGATATGGCATCAGAACAAAACGTTAATATTACTGTTGATCCTTTCATGTTCGGCAAGGGCGTTGATGACGCTCAGGCGGTATATGATGCCCTTGAGTCAACATATAAAAGTACTTCCGAAAACATCGCGTCTATGACTGATGTGCAAACGTTAGCTTTAGCCGCGACAGGGACTAAAGCTGTGGTTTCACTTCTTACAAAGCATCCGATTTTGGGTGTGCCCGCAACTCTTGGGCAAGCGTCCACCGCTGTGGCGGTGCTTGGCGAGGCTGCTGAGTCAGGAAATATTCAGCCAAGTCAAATTTTAGGGTTGGCATCTGGCATAATAGGAATTGCATCAAGTTTTGCTGTTATGGCAACTCTAGGTACTGGAGTTGTTCTTGCAGGTATAGGCGGGGCTACGTTTGGTCCGTTGGCGCTAGGTCTGGGGTTGTCCCTAGCGGCAATTGGTAAAGCCTTGGACTACTTTCAGGATGATATTTCTAAGGCCTTAGGCGATGCGTATGATCAAGTAGTAAAGCAAGTATCAGATGCTGGAGAGTTTTTAAGTAAAATTGCTGAGGATCTTGGAAGTAAGTTTCAAGGCTTTTACCAGGGGCTGCAAGAAAAGTTTGATGGTGCCTCAGATACATCTTCGCCTTTAATCTTGGATCTGAACGGAGATGGAGTAAGCACTACTTCAGTATCTTCAGGTACTCATTTCGACCATAACGCAGATAATCGTGCCGAAGCGACAGGATGGATTGCCGGAGCTGATGGTCTATTGGTTTGGGATAGGAATGAAAATGGAGTAATCGATAATGGTAAAGAGCTTTTCGGTGACCAAATGGTTTTGGTCGGCGGGGCCAGAGCTTCAAATGGATTTGAGGCCTTAAAAGAATTAGACTCAAATGGCGATGGGGTTTTCAGTTCAAGTGACAGTTTGTTTAGTAAGGTTGGTGTCTGGATAGACTCAAATTCTAACGGTATTTCTGAGGCTTCTGAAATCCACAAATTGTATGATGTAGGTGTTGCGAGTATAAATGTTGATTATAAGGTTTCTTCTAATTTAGATGCTGGTGGTAATGATCATAGGCAACTGGGTAGTTATACTAAGGTTGACGGTTCGGTTTTGGCTATAGATGATGTTTGGTTTGCTACTAATTTTGTGGATTCGGTAGAGAAAGATCCCGTTATTATTAATGAGTACATAGCAGGGCTTCCGAACGTTAAAGGCCTTGGTTTTGCGCATGACTTGCATCAAGCTATGGCGCTGGATTCTAGTGGTGGTCTTGCGCTATTAGTCGATAAGTTTTACAGTGATTCTACTACCTCTGGCAGTATGTCGGTTGTTGATGATATTGTTTTTTCATGGACAGGAAGTGCAAACATAGATCCTGGCAGTCGTGGAGGTTTTTTTGATGCTAGAAAATTAAGCTCTATAGAGTTTTTTCTAGGTGAAAAATTCTTTCAAAAGTATGGAGATAACGCTTCAACAAATAATCCTGCTTTGAACTCAGCTGTTGTGCTAGAGGAGATGTACTCTTCGTTAAAGAGTTATGTTGCGGATGCGCTAATACTGCAGAAAAAAGATTACTTGAAAATAATTTCTGATGTTTCGGTGGGCTTTGGCGTTGATGGTGCCGCGTTTAATGTAGACTCAGCAGTATCGGAGGTACAAAAAATATATGAGAAAAATCCAGATGAAGCGTATGACTTTTTAACTGTACTCTATCATGCGCTTGGAGCGTCTGGCAGATCAGGAGAGTTACTTGTGGATGGTTTCAGGTCTGCAGGAAGTCGTGATGGTAATGGCTTTGACTTTCTCGTTGCAACAGCTGATCAATGGGTTTTTGGTAGCGCAAAGAGCGAGCTTATTTCAAGTGGCAATAAAGATGTAGTTTTTGATGGTGGTGGTGGTGGTGATACAGTTAAAGGCGATGGTGGAAATGATGTATTTATTTATAATGGTGGTTATGGTTATTTAGAGATTGACAACTCTTATTTGGTGGGTGATGTTCCGATACTTAAGTTTGGCCCCGGTATCACGGGTGCGTCATTGACGGTTACAACCACTCCATCCGGCAATAGTCTAATAATCACCGACGGCATCGAAGGGGATCAGATCGTATTGGACTATAGCCTTCTTAACTCTAACTATGGTGTAAAAAAGGTCCAGTTCTCTGACGGCAGCTCTTTGGCATTTGAGGATCTGGTCGAGATGAAGGATCAGTTACTGGAGCTCAAGAATTCGACCGGGACCCTTGGGAATGACACGCTGAACGGATCGGCTCGCGCTCAGACCTTTGACGGCAAGGGCGGCCAGGATGTGATCCACGGTGGCGGTGGCAATGACACCTTTATCTACAATGCTGGTTATGGCTACCTGGAGATAGATAACGCATATGCCGCCGGGGAGGTACCTATTCTGAAGTTCGGCACCGGTATCACGGCGGCGTCATTGACGGTTACAACCACCCCATCCGGCAATAGTCTGATAATCACCGACGGCATAGAAGGGGATCAGGTCGTGCTGGACTATAGTCTTCTTTACCCTAACTATGGTGTTAAGAAAGCTGAGTTCTCTGACGGCAGCTCCTTGGCGTTTGAGGATCTTGTCACGATGAAGGATCAGCTGCTGGAAATCAAGAATTCGACCGGGACCCTTGGGAATGACACGCTGAACGGATCGGCCCGCGCCCAGACCTTTGATGGCAAGGGCGGCCAGGATGTGATCCACGGTGGCGGTGGCAATGACACCTTTATCTTCAATGCCGGTTATGGCTACCTTGAGATAGATAACGCATATTCCGCCGGCGAGGCACCTATTCTGAAGTTCGGCGTCGGTATCACCGCGGCGTCATTGACGGTTACAACCACCCCATCCGGTAACAGTCTGATAATCACCGACGGCATCGAAGGGGATCAGGTCGTGCTGGACTACAGTCTTCTTTACCCTAACTATGGTGTTAAGAAAGCTGAGTTCTCTGACGGCAGCTCCTTGGCGTTTGAGGATCTTGTCACGATGAAGGATCAGCTGCTGGAGATCAAGAATTCGACCGGGACCTTTGGGAATGACACGCTGAATGGATCGGCTCGCGCCCAGACCTTTGATGGCATGGGCGGCCAGGATGTGATCCACGGTGGCGGTGGCAATGACACCTTTATCTACAATGCTGGTTATGGCTACCTGGAGATAGATAACGCATATGCCGCCGGTGAGGTGCCCGTTCTGAAGTTCGGCGCCGGTATCACAGCGGCGTCATTGACGGTTACAACCACTCCATCCGGCAATAGTATGGTGATTACCGACGGCATCGAAGGAGATCAGGTCGTGCTGGACTACAGTCTTCTTTATCCTAACAATGGTGTTAAGCAGATTCAGTTTTCAGACGGTAGTAATATGACAGATTCTCAGCTGATAGATTTGATTGGGATTAATTCCCATGAGAATGTTGTAGATCACGTAAGTTAATATATGCTGCAGCCTAGTTTCAGCGAAGGTGCTAAGGAGCTAGGCTGCACAATATAGTCAGTTAGGTTAAGTTTGAAAAGCGCATCAGTAAATTGGTCGAGCTTTGCTTGACGTTTATGGTCAGAGGAAAAGTGAATATGCTGATTTCATCTCTGCCAACTGATGCCATGGTTCCTACTTGGAGGGATTCCATTCTCAGGACAAATGAGGTGTAGCGCTTTTAACTGCGTGAATCGCGTTATAGTTAAGCCAAATTTACGCAAGATTAAAAAGACTTTTAAAATAAAAGTCTTTCTTCAATTTTTTTTGGTTCGCCGGGGGAACGTCGCCGCGAGGTTTATTGCTGTGCTAGTGCTGTTTTACGCGTACGCCAAGGTCAACTTCTGCGTTCACAATCTTTTTGAGCCACCCCCAGCCCTGGTAGGGGTCACCTCGTCCTCGCAGGTGCGTGTACCGGCGTAGCGAATTCCAGTCACGATGGCCTGAGACGCTCGATACCCTAGGGATGTCCCAGTCCATCTCGAAAAGTCTGCTTATTCCGTCATGTCGCATGTCATGAAAGCGCAGATCTTTCAGCTCTAGATACTTACAAGCTCGTGTGAATGCGGCAGAGATCGAATCTGAGTTATAGGGAAAAATCTCTGAGCACCCTTTAGGCATACTCTGCAGGATCGCCCAAGCTTCGTCAGGAAGGTGGCACCAGACGTCGTTGCCGATCTTCTGTCCAGGATTTTTCATGTCTCTGACCAGCACAGCCTGGCGTTTTTCGTCCAGATCGTTCCAGCGAATACGAGTAATTTCTTCCTGCCTTCGCGTGGCAAATATCGCGAACCCCAATACTTTAGGCATATTGATAGAGGACGGCTTACGTATTTGCATCTCAAAAAAGTGGGTAAAAAGGGCATCGAGCTCGTCTTTCGTGGGTCTCCGAGTACGCTCCTTGCTTTTGCTGACCATGCCTAGCTTACGCAGGACGATCCGCGCATCCGACATTGCGTGAGGGGCGACTTCATACCCCCATGCTGGCTTTGCTATAGACAACACCGCTCCCAGATGCGACAGATCATTGCCTATGGTTTGCGCCTGGACTCCGCCGCCTTCCTTGGCCATTCTCCACTGCGCATACTCAACCAGCTTCTGACTGGTCAATGCTGAATCGGCTACCTCTCCCAGCCAGCTCTCGCTTATGGCCGTAAGCGTTGCCCGCTTGGTCTTACCCAGCGGGCGAACCTTCTCGTACTCATCAAGGTATCGGTCGATCATCTGCTTGATGCTGACGGTTTTGCGGTTTATGCGCTCGATCGCACCGGGTGCTGTTAGCTCTGCTTCACGTTTCTTGATCCAGGCTTGGGCAACCTGCTTACGGTCGAAGGTTTGGGTTTCCTGATAAACTGGCAAACCGACCCTATTGATCCGAATCTGAGCAGTGAAGCCAGTGGTTTTGTCTTTGCGTTTCCGTGCTGTGATCGTGCCCATTTCATTTGCTACATTTCATAATCGATTTGCTACATTGTAGCAAAAGCCCATGAAAAACAAGCAAAAACGGGTAAAAATGGCTGTATAAAAGACCAGTAATTATGATCAGTGAAAAACGAGATACCCCCGCAGACATTGAAAAATCAGCGTTTTCGCTGTCCCGACGCTTCTCTGTTGCACCGATGATGGACTGGACCGACCACCATTGTCGCTACTTCATGCGCAAGCTCTCAAAGCATGCCTTGCTGTACACCGAAATGGTCACCACCGGTGCCTTGCTGCACGGCGACCGTGAGCGGTTCTTGCGCCATGACGAGACCGAGCACCCGTTGGCGTTGCAGCTGGGCGGCAGCACGGCGGCGGACTTGGCTGCCTGTTCCCGGTTGGCTGAGGAGGCGGGCTACGACGAGGTCAATCTGAACGTCGGTTGCCCAAGCGACCGGGTGCAGAACAACATGATCGGCGCATGCTTGATGGCGCATCCGCAGTTGGTGGCTGATTGTGTGAAGGCGATGCGCGATGCGGTCGGTATCCCGGTCACGGTCAAGCACCGGATCGGCATTAACGGCCGTGACAGCTACGCCGAGTTGTCTGATTTCGTCGGCAAGGTTCATGAGGCCGGTTGCGAGAGTTTTACGGTTCACGCGCGCATCGCGATTCTGGAGGGCCTGTCGCCTAAGGAAAACCGCGATATTCCGCCGCTGCGTTATGACGTGGTCGCGCAACTGAAGTCTGACTTTCCTGACCTGGAGATTGTACTCAACGGCGGCATCAAGACGCTGGACCAGTGCGGCGAGCATTTGCAGACCTTCGACGGCGTCATGCTGGGGCGTGAGGCTTATCACAACCCGTATCTGTTGGCGCATGTTGATCAGCAGTTGTTCGACAGCACTGCGCCGGTTATCAGTCGTTACGATGCGTTGGAGTCGATGCGGCCTTACATTGCGGCGCATATTGCCAGCGGTGGCAACATGCACCATGTCACTCGGCACATGCTCGGGCTTGGTTTGGGTTTCCCCGGCGCACGGCGTTTCCGTCAGTTGCTGTCGGTTGATATACACAAGGCCGAAAATCCCATGCTGTTGCTGGATCAGGCAGCGGCGTTCCTTGAGGGGCATTGAGTTAATCGGACGAGCTGAACGGGTGGATTTGGCGGGCTGATCTATGCTCAGGTCTACCGCCCACCAGATCCACCCCCACCAGGTCACTTCCCACCATGTTGAATCGACGAAACTTTCTCGAGTTTTCTTCGATATCTGCTCTGTTGTTCGTATCAGGTATCCCTTCTTCCTCACAGGCTGACGAGCCGCTGAAAATGGGCGATAGCGAGCCCTTTTCGTTTGATCTTTTAGTGCAGCGCGCAAAAGAGGCCGCCTCACAGCCGTATATTGTGCCGTCAACTCTTTCGGCGGAGGTACTGGCGAAACTGGACTATGACGCTCACGGCAAGATTCGTTTCAGGCCGGAGTACGCATTGTTCGCGGAGGGACCGGGGCAGTTTCCGGTCACTTTTTTCCATCCGGGGAAGTTCTTCCCCAAGCCTGTGCGGCTCTATGTCGTCGATAAGGGGGCTGCCAAGGAAATTCTCTACGATCAGGCGTATTTCGACATGCCCGAAGACAGCCCTGCGCGTCAGTTGACTCAGGGTGTTGGCTTTGCCGGGTTTCGCTTTCAGGAAAGTCGAACAGGCGATCAGAAAAAACTGGATTGGCGTAATAACGATTGGACGGCTTTTCTCGGCGCTGCGTACTTTCGTGCCATTGGCGAGCTGTATCAATATGGACTTTCCGCACGGGGTATCGCGCTGGATGTCGCCCAGCCCGAGCGTGCGGAAGAATTTCCCGATTTTACTCACCTCTGGTTTGAATCGCCGGACAGCAATACATCCGACTCGGTCGTTGTCTATGCACTGCTTTACGGGCCGAGTATCTGTGGGGCGTATCGCTTTGCCATACAGCGGGGCAAAGGGGTGGTGATGGAGGTCGAGGCCGCACTGTTCATGCGCGGCGAAGTGCAAAGGTTCGGCATCGCGCCGATCAGTTCGATGTACTGGTTCAGCGAACAGGCCAAGAAAACAGCTGCTGACTGGCGGCCCGAGGTGCATGACTCCGACGGACTGGCGATCTGGACCGGTGCAGGCGAGCGAATATGGCGACCGTTGAACAACCCGCCGAGAACCATGGCATCTGCGTTCAGTGACAATAACCCGCGAGGTTTCGGTCTGCTGCAGCGGGATCGCGAATTCAGCCATTACCTGGATGGCGTGCATTATGAACGGCGGCCGAGCCTGTGGATCGAGCCCTTGGGCGATTGGGGAAAAGGCGCCGTACAGTTGGTTGAAATTCCCACTGACGATGAGATCCACGACAATATCGTCGCCATGTGGGTGCCTGAAAAACCGGCAGGCCCCGGAACAGATTACCGGCTGCGTTATCGTCTGCACTGGCTGGCGGATGAGCCGTACCCCGGTGAGTTGGCACATTGCGTGGCGACGCGCTTCGGTAATGGTGGCCGGCCCGGACAGACGCGACCGCAAGGCGTGCGGAAATTTGTCGTCGAATTTCAGGGTCGCACTTTGGAAAAAGTGCCGTTCAATACGTTTCCGGAAGCGGTATTGTCCAGCTCAAGAGGGACTTTCTCCAATATTTTCACTGAGGCGGTGCCTGACGGTATGGCGGGGCATTGGCGGGCGCAATTCGACCTGACGGTAGAAGGTGCAGAACCGGTAGACATGCGTCTGTATCTGCGGCTGGGTGAGCAGACGTTAACCGAGAGCTGGCTGTACCAATACCATCCATCCTGACGGATGAGGCCCGATGCGGTCAGTGCTCTGGATGATAGTCCTGCGGCTCGGTGATTTTTTTGAGTACCAGATAACCCGTATTTTCAGACAGGTGAACGCGATAAAGCGGCCTGATCAGCACCGGGGGCTGAAGATGTTCACCGACTGGCGGTTCGGTATATTTATGGACATTGATGATGCCGGTTCTCGGCAGTGCTTCCGGCAGCGTCAGGTAATGAGTATTCAGTAGGTAACCCAGTACCGGTAAGACGTTTGAGGCCGACTGCGCCGCGGGCAACCAGTTTTGCAAATAGAACCCTCGCAAATGTATACGCTCCAGCGTTCTCGACTGTGATAGCGCGTCGATGTCGTAGGCAATGCTTCGTGCAACATGCTGGCCCAGCTCTTTTTGCGCGCTCAGAACATTCCCGTAGACAAACGAAAGCGAGAGCATGCCCGCCAGTGGCAGGACGATAAACAGTCTGGGTAACAGCGTTTCCGGCGGGCAGGAACGTTCGTAAAGATAGAGCGCTGCGACAATCAGTATCGAAAAACCGGTCAGGGTTCGGGCCTCCGGGATGAAGTCTTTGAGCATCAGGGTTGTACCCGATACAAGAAATATCAGCAGTGGGGCGGTGACCAGAAATATGAAAAACACGCCCACTCTGCGCCAGAGGGGCTCGGCATATTGCAGCAGGGCTGTCGCGATGGAAATAAGTTTCACAGTGGCAACAAGGGTGATAATCGTGGCGGTCATTTCAAGTAACTCACCGTGCACGAGCAGTGCTATTTGCTGAGCCAGAAACTGTATACGGTCATCTAACTCCTGTAACGCGCCCTGATTTATATTCAGCAGATGCGTGCGGCTGCCTTTGATGAACGGTATCGCCAGGCACGCATAAATCAGAAGCCCCATTGCCAGGATGATCAGTTGGCTCAGTAGTGAAGAGAACAAGGCGTTGAACGTCTTTCTCGCCTCGACGCTGCGAATAAACTCAATACAGTACAGGCCCACTAAAACATTGAGTGCCGGCTGATAGAGTGCAAGCGCTGCAGCCACCCATAAGGCCGCTTTCCAACTGCTTTTCAACGGCTTGCAGGTCGAATGCAGCAGTGCCTCCACCGCCAGGCATAGGCTCAGTACCATCCCTGGACCGTCGTATTGGTAAGACAGGTTCTGCAGGAAGAAAGGGTTGTACAGAACAGGCAACACAATCAGGCAGTTCAGCGCGGTAGGGCGGCTAAAGTAATGATGCGCCAAGCGGGTCAGGGATACCGCCAGCAGGCCAGTGGTCAGCAATAACGGCAGCGGGAACAGATTGATCGCGCCTGACGAAAAACCGAGCACCATATAAAGCAGGTCTACGCCGGGGCGGCCTTGTTCTGTCCAGCGACCCTGTGCAAGTTGCGACCTCCAGTAGTCATCGGCGTAAGTCTGGTCGGCCATGAGAAACGGAACTATGTACAGCAGGCTTGCCCCGAGCAGTAGCCAATATGAGTGTTGCCAGGAAAGTGCTTGACTCAGCCATCTGATAGGGGGCATGGGAAGTGTCGCTGCGGAAAGTGGGTTACGGTTCCCAGATATAAGTATCGGGGGTTGTAATTTTTTTCATGACGATGCAGCCGGTCTGCTGATGAACCTTAATGCTGTAGAACGTGCGATCAACTATCGGTGCACTGGACGTCAGGTCCTGCGCAGTGCATGGCGATGTCAGCCATTCACCGCGAGTGATACCAACGCGTTGCAGTCTTGCAGGTGTCGCGCGCTCGTCGACATTCATGATGTATTTGATCGCAGGAAGTTTTTCGAAGGTTCCGCTGGCCGCTGGCAGCCAGTTTTGAAGTGGCTGACTGTCGAAGTGAAAAGTGTCTATATTTTGCAGATCAGGCAGGGTGTCGATGTCGTAGGCAAGGCTGAAAAGTACATAAGTGCCGAGCTCTTTCTGCAGGATCAGCACTCTGGCGTAGGCATAGGAAAAGGACAGCATGCACACGACCGGCAGGATCAGCACCAGACGCACGGCATCATGCTGTTTCCAGGCATGCGTGTTGATCAGGAAAAAAAGCGCGATCAGCAGTGTCGAGAATCCCGTCAATGTTCCGGCCCGGCCGGCGAAATCATTTGCCAACAAGGCTGTTCCGGGAATCAGCAGCAAGAGTGCAACAGGCAGGCTCAGGTAAAAGAGGACAGCGACTGCCTTGCGGGCAACGCCGTTCGGTCGCCTGAATGCATTGAGTACGTGGCTGACGTAACCAGGTAGCGCAACCAGTAAAAGCGCGATAGCCAGCCAGGTGGTGCCTGTGTTGAACAAAAATCCCACGTTCTGGTGGAGCAGGGCCAGCCGCCTGATTATTTCCGCAAGCCAGTGACTGTCCATTGTCAGCAAGTTGTATGCGCCGACCGTCGCGTAAAGGCACAATCCGCACAACAACTGCGTCAGCCTGATCATCAGCAGCCTGCCAATGAAACCCGGAATGCGCTGCTGTATCAGCGCTCTCATGCATTCAACGCAACAGAGGCCGAGGAGAACATTGAGGCTTGTTTTACTGGACGCCAGTGCGCAGGCGATCATCAGGCCTGGAATGGCCAGTTTTCTGACCATTGAGGGGGAGTCATAAACAATTGCGAAAACGATCAAAGCGATGCCCAGCGCAATGATCGGGCCGTCGTAGTGGCTAGAAAGGCTCTGCAGGAGGAACGGGTTGTACCAAAGCGGCAGTACCACCAGACAGTCAATCACTGTGGGCGTCGCAAAGCAGTCACGCACCCACTTGAACATGGCCCACGAAATCAGCGCTGTAGCGATTAACAGTGGCAGTGGGAATAGTTCGGGTGCGCCGGTTGTAAAGGTCAGCGCGCGATAGGCGAGGGTGGCAAGTGGATATCCTTGCTCTGCCCATTGCCCCTGAGCATTGCTTGAGATCCGGTCATCTTCGGCAGAGGGCGCATTGGCAAGCAGTAACGGCAGAATATAGAAAACGTTGGCAGCCAGGATGAATAGCAGCGTGGCCTGTTTCGAGAGGCGTTTGTTCCAATGGGCAGTCATTGACTGATCGTTCCATGAGACCGATACCGCCACTGCCGGTCGTTGCTGGCACTACTGCACTCACTCTAGAAGAATAAATGCCTTCGTCAAATCAAATCATCTTCCAGCCCATCGTGTGTTGCGGTCGCAGAGGTGTAGGCCAGCACACATTGCCCTGAATCAACAAGCTGCCGTTCAGCAGTGGTTGCCTGCCAGTCAACGGATTATATTGATCGCATACCCCCTCAAGGAAAGCGCACATGCACAAAGTTTTGGTTCCCTTCGACGGCTCCGAGCACGCCATGCGTGCCTTGGGCTATGTCATCGAATTGTCTGGCGACCTCACCAAATCGCTTGAGGTGCATATCCTCAATGTGCAGGCCAGCCCCATTGATTACAGCCTTTATCTGGCCCCCGACATGATTGATGGTGTGAAGGCCGGGCTGACCAATGAAGGCAAGCGGGTGCTCGATGATGCGATTGCGCTGCTGACCGCAGCGGGCGTGCCGTTCCAGGCCCATGTCGAGCTGGGCAACGTCGCCGAGCAGGTAGAAGCCGAGGTTCAGCGATTGGGTTGTGATGCTGTGGTCATGGGCACCCGCGGGCTAGGCAACTTTGGCGGCCTGCTACTGGGCTCGGTAGCCACGCGGGTGATCCATGAAGTGTCGGTGCCGGTGACACTCATCAAATAAAGACGCCTCACTGCTGCGTCAGCGTCCTTGGCTGGCGCAACAGCTCGATGTTTTCCGGCGGCACCAGCTTGCGCAGCGATTTATACAGCGCGCGGGTTTCCAGCAGGTTCCAGATACGCAGCATGGTTTCCAGCGCATCCAGCGGCTTGCTGATGAAATCCCGTGCGCCCAGCGCCAGTGCGCGTAGTCGGGTATCGCGTGTCGCGTCGGCGGTCAGCACCATGATCGGCAGATAGTCATTGGCCGGAATGCGCCGGTTGAGCTGTTCCAGAACCGCAAAACCATCGAATTCGGGCATGTGTAGATCAAGCACCACCAGGTCCGGCTCAAAGCTGTTAAACAGGTCCAGCGTGCGCAACGGCTCGGTGCTGCTCAGCACATTGGTCAGGCCCTCGCGGGCAAGCAGTTGCTCCATCAGATCAAGGTTGGGCCGCTGGTCGTCAATGATCAGAATGCGAAAATCTCCGGTCATGTTGGCTCCGGTAAATACTGGTCCAGGAGGGCAAGAAACACCGGCACCTGAATGGGTTTGGTCAGGATGGCCGTTGCACCGGCCTGTTTCAGTTCGCAACTGGCTTTATCACGGGTGTCAGCTGTAATCATCAGGACGGGGGTATTGGCCGTAGCCGGCAAGCGCCGCAGACGATGCAGCACCTCAAGGCCTTTGATGTCCGGCAGGTTCAGGTCCAGCAGAATCAGCTGCGGCGCATGCTGGCGGGCCAGATCCAGCCCCAGCTGACCCTGCATGCTCGACAGCAACTGGATACCGGGCCTGCGCTGCATCAGCGTCTCGATCAAGGCCATGCTCGACAGGTTGTCTTCGATGCACAGCAGCTTGCCGTGATAAGCCGGGCGAGCAGGCAGGCGGGCGACAGGGGCGGCGTCAGCAGGCATGCCAGTCTGTGGCAGGGGAGCTGTGGGGGCGTGCACCAGAACAAGTGGCAGCTCGAGTATGAAGCGGCAGCCTTCAGCCGGTGTGTTCTGCACTGACAGGGTACCGTGCATCATTTCCAGCATGCTTTTGCTCAGCGCCAGCCCCAGCCCGGTGCCCTCGACGCTCGGGTTGGCATCCAGTCGTTCGAACGGTTTGAACAACTGCCCGATACGCTCTGGCGCAATTCCGTAGCCGGTATCGATTACGCTCACGGTAACGCGCTCGTCCGACTGCTCGACTTCAATCCGCACCTGACCTTCGGGACGGTTGTATTTGATGGCGTTGGACAGCAGGTTGAGCAACACCTGAATCAAGCGCTGGCGGTCCGCGACCACGCCAAGCTTGTCAGGCAACTGCGGCAACGCCTTCAATTCGATGTTGGCATCAGCCGCCATCGGCGAGACCAGCACCAGTGCTTCTTCAAGTACGCTCGACAGTGATACCGGCTCCAGGCTCAGGGACACATGCCCGGCTTCGATTCTGGCGATGTCGAGCACTTCATTGATCAGTTTCAGCAGGTGCTGGCCGGCTCTCAGGATATGGCCGATTTGCGGTCGCTGGCTTGCAGGCGAGTCCATGTCCAGCAACTGGGCAAAGCCCAGAATCGAGTTCAGGGGCGTGCGCAACTCGTGGCTCATGCGCGAGAGAAACTCGCTTTTCGCCCGGCTGGCCCGCTCGGCTTCCTCGCGGGCCGTACCCAGGGCTATTTCGGCGACACGACGATCACTGATGTCACGGGTGATCTTGGAAAAGCCGCGCAGTTCATCATTGCCATCGTATTGGGCGGTAATCACCACGCTGGCCCAAAAACGGCTGCCGTCCTTGCGTCTGCGCCAGCTTTCTTCTGTGTAGCGGCCGTTGACCGTTGCTTCACGCAATGCCATGTCAGGGTGTTGCGGACATTCCTCCGGCAGGTAGAAAACAGAGAAGTGCTTACCGATGATTTCTTGCTCTGTGTAGCCCTTGATGCGCTCGGCACCTGCGTTCCAGGTGGTGACATAGCCGTTGCGGTCCAGCGCAAAGATGCCGTAGTCCTTCACGCCTTCGATAATCAGCCGCAAACGTTCTTCATTGTCGCGCAGGGCGCGTTCGCGTTCGGCCAGCAATTGGCCGGCTTCGACCAGTCGAGTGCCGAGCTGGCCGATTTCGTCCTTTTCCGGGGGTTGGGGCAGCAACGGGTGCCCGAGCGCCAGCCGCTGAGCATTGCGTTGCACCTGATGCACCCTCGCGACGATGCCTTTGGACAGCATCAGCACGGCAAGAATGGCTCCGAATATTCCGCAGGCGGCTGCCAGCAGGGTCGAGCGCAGCAGGCGTTCGCGGGTAGCGGCCGCCGCTTCGGTACGTTCGGCGAGCAAGGCGTCTTCGCGCTCGCGCATGATGCCGATCCGCTCGCGCAACTGGTCGAGCACGTACTTGTTTTCGACCAGAATGCGGGCAACGGTTTGTTGATCTTCCATGCTCATCGAGCGCAGTTTTTCCAGGCCGTCGACCTTGGTGTTGATCAGCGGCTCGATGGCTTTGAGGTGTTCGCGCATCTGCTCATCGCGCACATTGTCGTTGAGTCGCGCCAATGCCGCACCGATCAGCGGCTGCGCGTTGATGTAGCCAGGCAGGAAGTCTTCCTGATGAGTCAGCAGGTAGCCGCGTACGCTGGCCGCACCTTCTGCGATCTGGGTGTGCAGTGTCTGGATGTCGCCTTGCACCAGCAGCACACGGCGTACATCTTCCTCTGCCTGAGCGGTCTGGCGTTCAGCGATATAGATGAGCACCAGCGAGAACATGAGAATCGCCAGCGGCAAAGAAATGGCCACCAGCGCCTTGCCGCGTAACGGAAGGTCTTCCCAGCGACTGCTTCCGGTTGTCGTCATCGCCACTCGCTCGTCGACTGGCTCACCAGGCCCAGCGCCACGCCACGCACGGCGGCCTGAGTACGGTCCGAGGCACCCAGTTTGCCGATGACCTTTTCCACGTGTGCCTTGGCGGTGCCGGTAGTAATACCGAGTTTTTCGCCGATTTCACGATTGCTGAAGCCGCCCGCCACCAGTCCCAGTACCTGACGTTCGCGAGGTGTGAGGGATTCCGGCAGAGCTGCGCCACTGGTGTTGCGCTCGGTCATGCGCCTTAGCAGGCGCGCACTGACGGTGCTGTTCAAGGCTTCTTCGCCACGGGCCACACGTTGCAGACCGGCGATTACTTCGTCGCGGCTGGCGTCCTTGAGCAGATAGCCCACCGCCCCCGCGCTGATCGCGGCTTCCAGATGATCAGTGCTGTCGTCCATGGTGAAAATCACCACTTTCAGGTCCGGCATACGCTGCTGGAGAATTCGCGCAGCGCCCAGTCCGTTGAGCACTGGCATGCGAATGTCGAGAATTGCGATGTCCGGTTGCAGTTCCTGGCACAGGTCGATGGCTTGCTGGCCGTCTGCGGCCTGGCCGACCACTTCGAATTCCGGATGCCCCGCCAGCAGCGAGACGAACCCGGTGCGGGTCACTTCATGATCGTCCGCCAAAACCAGTCGCACAGTGTCAGTCATGTTGTTGCCTTGTCTGCGGTAAAAGGGACGATGGCGCGCAGCCGGGTGCCGCGCTCAAGGCGGCTGAAGCAGGTCAGGCGACCGCCCAGAAGGCTGGCGCGTTCCTGCATGGCCACCAAGCCCAGCTTTTGAACGCTACTGCCGTTACGCGGCTTTTCGGTGATGAAACCCCGGCCGTTGTCTTCCAGGCTTAGTGAAACATTGTCGTTACTCAGTTCCAACGCCAATTCTACGCGGCTGGCACCGGCGTGTTTGAAGACATTGTTGATGCCTTCCTGAGCGATGCGGAATAACGCAATTTCCAGGTGGCTGGGCAAGCGTGCCTGGGAACGCGAAGTCCACTGCACGGCGATGCCCGCTTCACGCAGCCGGTCGGCTTCCTTGTCGACTGCCTGCAACAGCCCGAAATCATCCAGCACGCTTGGTCGCAGACCGCTGATCAACTGCCGACCTTCACCGACGCAGTGCTGCGCCAGCTTGAGAATGGCTTGCAGGTCGGCATCCAGCGGTTCAGGCAGTTCCGGACAGCGACCGGCAAAACCCTGCAGTCGCTGGTGCAGACCGGCGAGTGTCTGGGCCAGCCCGTCGTGCAGGTCGTAGGCCATGCGTTTGCGTTCGTCTTCCTGAGCGGTGAACAACTGGCGGACCAGTTCAGACATGGTGCGCTCTCTGACGACCAGTGCTTCAAGCAGTCGATTGTTTTCCAGATGTGCCGCCAGCAACGTTGCCAGCAGTTGCAGGGACTCGATGTCCTCATTGTCCGGGGCATTGATGCCTACGCTGTTGGCCAGCATCAAGGTGCCGAAACAGCCTTCGTCGGCACCACGCAACGGCAATAACAGCACACAAGGCAAGTCGGGACCGCTGCGCTCCAGCCATTGCGGGCCGATGGCCAGCGGGTCGGCAACTGTTTCAAGGGTACTCAGGCGGTCGGCATTGCCATGGCTGGCGGTGGTCTGCACATTGTTGTCGGTGCCCCATTCCAGCAGCAGGCCATGGTCCATGGCGACGAATGCGCAGGCGCGCTGCAGCACTCGCTGGCGCATGGCCTCTGGAGGTAATTGGGTCAGCTCCTGACCGGTATCCACTAACAGACGCAGGCGAGCAGCGCGGCTTTGCGACTGGCGATACTGATTGCGGATTGCCAGCGCGCTTGCCGGGTCATGGGGGGGGCTTTGCATGGGGAGCTCCAGCGAGGGTGGATGCCCGCGCGGGCATAACGGAAGTGACGCTATTAGAACTTTATCAGGAGATAAAGCCTATCTGCCGATTGGCATACACAGTTAACCCCGGTTGGCCGATGGCGCGCAGTGGCGGGGAGGGCAAAGTGGCACTCACTGAATCCCTGAACAGATACCCCGTAGGAGAGTAGCGATGAAAACTAAATTGACCGCCCTGGCCCTGTTGCTGGCTGTGAGTGCACCGATGGTTCAGGCTGCTGCCGAGCCGTCCGGCTACACCTACCGCATGGTGGCCGAGACGCCAAGCAATGTGAATGACAAGGAAATCGCCGGTCTGTTTGACCGTTGGAACAAGGCCCTGCAGACCGGTAACTCGAAGACAGTCGCCTCGTTGTATGCGCAGGACGCAGTCTTGCAGCCTACGGTCTCCAACAAGGTACGTGCTACTCCGGCAGAGATCACCGACTACTTCGATCACTTCCTGGCGCTTAAACCGGTTGGCGAGATCAACTACCGTGAGATTCGTCGTCTGGGGCCTGATGCCGCTGCGGACAACGGTGTCTACACCTTCACTCTGACGGCTGCAGACGGCAAGAAAACCAAGGTACAGGCGCGTTATTCGTTCCTTTACCACCGCATCGGCAACGAGTGGAAGATTCTCAACCACCACTCTTCGGCCATGCCGGAAGTACAGCCTGAATATCAGGTCAGCCGCTGATCGACTGTCTATTCAAGGCAGAAACAAAAAATCCGGAGCCAGTGCTCCGGATTTTTTTGTCTTTCTGAATTATCACGCTTCAGCGTTGGCACCGTTGACCTTGCGACAATGAACAAGCGCATCGCGGATCATGAAGTTGACCAGCGTCGGCGACACGCCCAGTTCCTTGGCGATGTCCTTTTGTGGCACGCCGTGCAGACGGTACATCTCGAACGCGTAGCGCGTGCGGGGCGGCAGTTCGGTCAGGGCGTCGGCAATTTTCTCCAGGCTGGAGAAGTTGATGTGCGAGGTTTCCGGCGATGCACCCTGAATGACCACATTCAGCCCCTCGGCCTCGGGGCCGGTGTATTTCTGTTCCAGCGCCTGTTTGCGGTAATGATCGATGGCCAGATTGCGCACGATCTGAAACAGGTAACTGAGCTGGGCCTTGAAAGTCAGCGTGGCTTGAGGTGCCGAGCGCAGTCTGAAAAAGGCGTCCTGCACTACGTCCTCGGCCCGGGACCGGCAACCCACGATGCGCGCCGCGATTTTGACCAGCAGCAAGTAGTTGTCGACGAATGCCTGGAGTAATGGTGAGTCGCACTTACTTGTGATTACGTGTTCCGTCATGGAATTCACCTTGCTGCTTGAACAATTGAGGGGGAGGGCTGCAGGAGGGGCAGCGCCGTCACATGGGGCAACAAATTAGCCTTAATGATAATTATTGTCAAATGCGAAAGCCAATCAGCGCACTTTAACAGTGCGGCCTCGTCAGGTGCGCTCTCGCGACGCGCATCTCCACTAATTATTTGCAGACGCCATCCGTTCTCATTGGTGACAGGCCCGACCACGGTTGCGGCCAGGGAATACCTCAGGAGAACCCCATGCGCTTCGATCACGCGCAACGCCGCTTTCACATCCGCGCCAACAGACGGACGGTTCAGATATGAGTACGTCCGTGAGCCTGACGCTGTTCTGCCTGCCTTTTTCTGGCGCCAGTGCGATGTTCTACAGCCCCTGGCGGCGCAAATTGCCGGAGTGGCTGAACGTACGGCCTCTGGAGCTTCCCGGCCGCGGCATGCGTATGGACGAGGCGTTGCAGACCGATATCGTGCAACTGGCCAACCGTCTGGCCGACGAAATCAGCGCCGAGCTGGACAAGCCCTATGCGTTGTTTGGCCACAGTCTGGGCGGGCTGCTGGCCTTTGAGCTGGCGCACGCCTTGCGCGAGCGCGGTCTGCCCGCACCGCTGGCGCTGTTCGCATCAGCGACTGCCGGTCCGGTGCGCCGCGATGTCAGCGAATACGTCGCCGCCAAGACCGATGCGCAACTGATCGATCGGCTGCGCACGCTCAAGGGCACCAGCGAAAACGTCATCGCCAATCAGGAGCTCATGCAGTTGATGCTGCCGATCCTGCGCGCCGATTTTCTGCTCTGCGGCAGCTTTGTGTATGGCGTGCGCGAGCCACTCAGCGTGCCGATCCATGTATTTGGCGGCAAGCAGGACAGCATCAGCGTCGAGGAACTGCTCGACTGGCAGGAAGAGACCCGCACCGGATTCTCTTTGGACATGTTCGAGGGCCATCACTTTTATCTGGTCGACGAGCAAACACAGCTGCTCCGTCTGCTGCGGCGCTATTGCGAACAGCACCTGGCCCGCTGGCGCAACAGCACCTCACGGCAAATGAACCGGGCCGCCGGTTGACCCTGTTTGCCTCGCGCGCGGCCTCTCTGCAGGGCGCGTGTCTTTTTTTGAAATTCAGATCTT
This sequence comes from Pseudomonas syringae group sp. 247E2, assembly GCF_032587795.1. Classification (NCBI taxonomy): domain Bacteria; kingdom Pseudomonadati; phylum Pseudomonadota; class Gammaproteobacteria; order Pseudomonadales; family Pseudomonadaceae; genus Pseudomonas; species Pseudomonas syringae group sp. 247E2. The sequence continues at coordinate 124,405 of NZ_JAWHPK010000025.1, forward strand.
ATCTGGCACGCCGAATCTAGCAGGAACTCCATCATGGATGCGTTTGAACTCCCCGACACTCTGGCCCAGGCTCTTCAGCGTCGCGCCTTGCACACGCCGGATCGGCTGGCGCTGCGTTTCCTCACCGACGAGAAAGACCAGGGACTGGTGTTGACCTACCGTGACCTGGACCTGCGCGCGCGGACCATCGCCGCTGCGCTGCAACGTCAGGCCGTGCCGGGTGATCGGGCAATTCTGCTGTTTCACAGTGGGCCGGACTATGTCGCTGCGTTTTTCGGCTGCCTGTACGCCGGGGTCATTGCGGTGCCGGCTTACCCGCCGGAATCCAATCGTCGTCATCATCAGGAACGGCTGCTGTCGATCATCGCCGATGCCGAGCCACGGCTGGTACTGACCGGTTCCGACCTGCAGCCCGCCTTGCTGCAGATGGATGAGCTGGCTGCTGCCGATGCCCCGCAACTGCTCTGCGTCGATACGCTGGACAGTGCGTCTGCCGACAATTGGCAGGGGCCACAATTGCAGGCCGACGACATCGCGTTCCTGCAATACACCTCGGGCTCGACCGCCTTGCCCAAGGGCGTGCAGGTCAGCCATGGCAACCTGGTTGCCAACGAACTGTTGATTCGTCATGGCTTCGGCATCGACGTCAATCCGGACGACGTGATCGTCAGCTGGCTGCCGCTGTACCACGACATGGGTCTGATCGGCGGCTTGTTGCAGCCGATTTTCAGCGGCGTTCCGTGCATCCTGATGGCCCCGGCTTACTTCCTCACGCGGCCATTGCGCTGGCTGGAAGCTATCAGCGAATACGGCGGCACCATCAGCGGCGGGCCCGACTTTGCCTACCAGCTGTGCAGCGCGCGGGTCAGTGATTCGGCGCTGGTGCAGCTCGACCTGAGTCGCTGGCGCGTGGCGTATTCCGGCTCCGAGCCTATCCGCGAAGACAGCCTGAATGCGTTTGCCGAGAAGTTCGCCAGTTGCGGCTTCACGCCTGACAGCTTCATGGCCTCCTATGGGCTGGCCGAAGCCACGCTATATGTAGCGGGTGGCAAACGCGGCAAAGGCATTCCTTCGCTGCGTTTGAATGCGCAGGCGCTGGCGCGCAATGTGGCAGAGTTGGGCGACGGTCAGCCAGTCATGAGCTGCGGCACCGGCCAGCCGGGGCATGGCGTATTGATTGCCGACCCCGCCACACTGCAAGTACTGGACGAAAACCGTATCGGCGAAGTGTGGGCCAGCGGGCCGAGCATCGCCCACGGTTACTGGCGCAACCCTGAAGCCACCGCCAAGGCGTTCGTCCGGCATGACGGCCAGACCTGGCTGCGTACCGGCGACCTGGGCTTTCAGCGGCATGGCGAGTTGTACATCACCGGTCGTTTGAAAGACATGCTGATCGTCCGTGGCCACAACCTGTACCCGCAGGACATCGAGAAAGTCGTCGAGCGCGAGGTCGATGTGGTGCGCAAAGGCCGTATTGCGGCATTTGCGGTCAATCAGGACGGTAGCGAAGGCATTGGGATCGCTGCCGAAGTGAGCCGCAGCGTGCAGAAAATACTGTCCGCCGAGGCGCTGATCAAGATCATTCGCCAAGCCGTTGCCGAGGCGTTTCAGGAGGCGCCGAGCGTTGTGGTGCTGCTCAATCCGGGCGCTCTGCCCAAAACTTCCAGTGGCAAGTTGCAACGTTCGGCCTGCCGCACGCGTCTGGCCGATGGCAGCCTGGACAGCTACGCGGTGTTTCCCGCGAACGATACGACGCTTCAAAACCGGACCCTGAGCACAGGATCGGACCTGCAAGCGCAGATCGCCAGCGTCTGGTGCGAGCATTTGCAGTGTGAGCAGGTCAGCGTCGACGATCATTTCTTTCTGCTGGGCGGCAACTCCATCGTCGCCACCCAAGTGGTGGCAAGGTTGCGTGAAACACTGGGCATCGACCTGAACCTGCGCCTGCTGTTCGAAGCGCCGACGCTGGCCGCCTTTGCGGCGCAGATCGAAGCGCTTCAAATCGCCGCATCGCAAGGCGACAGCCAGACGCAGAACGCTATCGTCCGCCTGCCGGGCAACGAGCATCTGCCACAATCGCTGGCACAGAACCGCCTGTGGTTCCTTTGGCAACTTGACCCGCAAAGCAGCGCCTACAACATTCCCGGTGGTCTGTACCTGCGTGGCGAACTGGACACCACGGCGTTGCGTACCAGCTTCCAGCGCCTGATCGAGCGCCATGAATCGCTGCGCACGCGCTTCTATGAGCATGACGGTGTCGCCCTGCAGCGCATCGACGCGCCCGGTGAGTTCCATTTCGACACTCTGGATATCAGCGACCTGCCGAGCGACGAACGCCAGACGCGTGCGCTGGCGATCCGCGAAGAGCAGGCGCGTCTGCCATTCGATCTGCAAAACGGCCCGTTGCTGCGCGTTACGCTGCTGCGACTGGACGAGGAAGAGCATCAGTTGCTGGTCACGCTGCACCACATCATTGCCGATGGCTGGTCGCTGAATGTGCTGATCGACGAATTCTCGCGGCTCTATGCGTCGGCTGTTCAGGGGCAGCCACTGGAACTGGCACCTCTGCCACTGCGTTACGCCGACTATGGCCAATGGCAGCGCGAATGGCTGGCAAACGGCGAGGCCGAGCGCCAGCTCGACTACTGGAAGCAGCAACTGGGCGATGAGCAGCCAACCCTGGAATTGAGCACTGATCGTCCGCGCTCGGCACATCAGCAGCACAGCGCTTCGCGTTACAGCCTGCGCCTGAGTGCCGAGCTGAGCGCCGCCGTACGCAACACCGCGCAAGCCTGGCAATCAACGTCGTTCATGCTCTTGCTGGCGGGCTTCCAGGCCTTGTTGCATCGCTACAGCGGGCAGACCGACATTCGCATCGGCGTGCCCGGTGCCAACCGTCCTCGTCATGAAACCCAGGGCCTGATCGGCTTCTTCATCAACACCCTGGTGCTGCGTGCGCAACTCGATCCGCGCCTGCCGTTTTCCACACTGCTGGCCCAGACCCGCCAGGCCGCGCTGGACGCTCAGGCGCATCAGGACGTGCCGTTCGAGCAACTGGTCGAAGCGTTTCCGCAGGCCCGCGAACACGGGCTGTTTCAAGTCATGTTCAACCACCAGCAACGCGACCTCGGCGCACTGCGTCGTCTGCCGGGGCTGCTCGCCGAAGAACTGCCGTGGCACAGCCGCGAGGCCAAGTTCGACCTGCAACTGCACAGCGAGGAAGACCGTAACGGTCGCCTCAATCTGTCCTTCGACTACGCCGACGAGCTGTTCGAGCGCAACACCATCGTGCGTCTGGCGCGGCACTACGTTCAGTTGCTGACCCAGGTCAGTCAGCAGGCGCAGGTTGCGCTGGGCGACGTGCAATTACTTGGCGCTGACGAGCTGGCCGAACAGGCGCAGTGGAGCGCTGCCGCCTGCACGCCTGCACACATCTGGCTGCCTGAAATGCTGGAGCGTCAGGCGCTGCAAACCCCGGAACGCATCGCGCTGGTGTGGGAGGGCGGCAGCCTTGATTTCGCCAGCCTGCATGCCCAGGCCAACCGTCTGGCGCATTACCTGCGCGACAAGGGCGTCGGCCCGGACGTCAAGGTGGCAATCGCCGCCGAGCGTTCGCCGCAACTGTTGATCGGTCTGTTGGCAATCCTCAAGGCCGGGGGCGCCTACGTGCCGCTGGACCCGGATTACCCGATTGAACGACTGGCCTACATGCTGCAAGACAGCGGTGTTGAGCTGCTGTTGACCCAGAGCCATCTGCTCGGCGACCTGCCGAGCGCAGACGGGGTCTGCACGGTTGCGATGGACATGCTGCACCTGGACAGCTGGCCGGTCAGCGCGCCGGGCCTGCATTTGAGCGGCGACAATCTCGCGTACGTGATTTACACCTCCGGCTCCACCGGTCAGCCCAAAGGCGTCGGCAACACCCACGCGGCACTGGCCGAGCGCCTGCAATGGATGCAGGACACTTATGGGCTGGATGAAAGCGACGTGCTGATGCAGAAGGCACCGATCAGCTTTGACGTGTCGGTCTGGGAATGCTTCTGGCCGCTGATTACCGGTTGCCGCCTGCTACTGGCAGGCCCCGGCGAACACCGCGACCCGCATCGCATCGCGCAACTGGTCAACGAGCACGGTGTGACCACGCTGCACTTTGTGCCGCCCCTGTTGCAGCTGTTTGTCGACGAGCCGCTGGCGCAGCAATGCACCAGCCTGCGTCGCCTGTTCTCTGGCGGCGAAGCGTTGCCGAGCGAACTGCGCAACCGGGTGCTGGAGCATCTGCCGGGCGTACAACTGCACAACCGTTATGGCCCGACCGAAACTGCAATCAACGTCACCCATTGGCAATGTCAGGTTAGCGACGGCCTGCGTTCACCGATTGGTCGTCCGCTGGGTAACGTGCTGTGCCGGGTGCTGGACAGCGAGCTCAACCCGCTGCCGCGTGGGGTTGCCGGGGAACTGTGCATCGGTGGCATCGGCTTGGCGCGTGGCTACCTGAATCGTCCGGGCCTGACCGCCGAGCGCTTTATCGCCGATCCGCTGGGCCAGCCGGGTGAGCGCTTGTACCGCACCGGCGACCTGGTGCGCTGGGCCGCTGACGGTGCGCTGGAATACCTTGGGCGTCTGGATCAGCAGGTCAAACTGCGTGGCTTCCGCGTCGAACCGCAGGAGATCGAAGCCCGTCTGCTGGCCCAGCCGGGTGTTGGTCATGCTGCCGTGCTGGTGCGCGAAACCGCTGCGGGCCCGCAACTGATCGGTTACTACACCGCCGAAGCCGGGCAGGACGCTCAGGCCGAGCGCATCAAATCGGCGCTGGCTCTGGAACTTCCGGATTACATGGTCCCGGCGCAGCTGGTGCGCCTCGACAGCATGCCGCTGAGCCCGAGTGGCAAGCTGGATCGACGCGCCTTGCCCGAGCCTCAATGGCAGACTCGCGAGCATGTCGAGCCGCAAACCGACCTGCAAAAGCAGATCGCCGCTGTCTGGCGCCAAGTGCTGGGCGTGCCGCGCGTCGGCCTGCGCGACGACTTTTTCGAGCTGGGTGGGCACTCGTTGCTGGCCACGCAGATCATTTCCCGGGTGCGTCAGGCCTGCGATATCGATTTGCCGTTGCGTGCGCTGTTCGAAGCCAGCGAGCTGGGCGCGTTTGTCGAACAGGTTCAAGCCATTCAGCTGTCAGGCGAACGCAGCAGCCTGCAACCGATTGCCCGTGTCGACCGCAGTCAACCGGTGCCGCTGTCCTATTCGCAACAGCGCATGTGGTTCCTCTGGCAGATGGAACCGGACAGCCCGGCGTACAACGTCGGCGGCATGGCACGCCTGAACGGCGTGCTCGATATCGAACGTTTCGAAGCCGCGCTGCAAGCCTTGATCCTGCGCCACGAAACCCTGCGCACCACCTTCCCGAGCGTCAACGGCGTAGCATGCCAGAAGGTCAGCGAACAGACCGGCCTGCGCGTGCAATGGCAGGATTACTCGGCCCTGCCTGCCGAGCTTCGTCAGCAGCGCCTTCAGGCACTGGCCGACAGCGAGGCGCATCAGCCTTTTGATCTGGAGACCGGTCCGCTGTTGCGTGCCTGTCTGGTCAAGGCGGCTGATCTTGAGCATTACTTCGTTCTGACCCTGCACCACATCGTCACCGAAGGCTGGGCGATGGACATTTTCGCTCGCGAACTGGGCCTGCTCTACGAAGCATTTCTGCAAGGCAAGCCGTCGCCGCTGGAACCGCTGGCGGTGCAATATCTGGATTACAGTGTCTGGCAGCGTCAGTGGATGGAGGCGGGCGAGCGCCAGCGCCAGCTGGATTACTGGACCGCGCAGTTGGGTAACGAGCATCCGCTGCTGGAACTGCCCGCTGACCGGCCACGCCCAGCGGTACAAAGTCACCAGGGCGAACTGTACCGTTTCGACCTGAATCCCGAACTGGCCGCCAAAGTCCGCGCGTTCAACGCCCGCAATGGCTTGACCCTGTTCATGACCATGACCGCCACACTGGCGGTGCTGCTCTACCGTTACAACGGCCAGAATGACCTGCGCATCGGTGCGCCGGTGGCCAACCGCATCCGTCCGGAAAGCGAAGGGCTGATCGGCGCGTTCCTCAACACCCAGGTGCTGCGCGTGCAGCTTGACGGGCAAATGAGCGTTGCGCAGCTGTTCGAACAGGTTCGTCACACCGTCATTGAAGGCCAGTCGCATCAGGACCTGCCGTTCGATCATCTGGTCGAAGCCCTGCAACCGCCACGCAGCGCGGCCTACAACCCGCTGTTCCAGGTGATGTGCAACGTGCAGCGCTGGGAATTCCAGCAAAGTCGCGAGCTGGCGGGCATGACCGTTGACTATCTGGTCAACGATGCGCGTGCCACCAAATTCGACCTCAACCTGGAGGTCACTGAGCTGGATCACCGCTTGGGTTGCTGCCTGACCTACAGCACCGATCTGTTCGACGAGCCGCGCATCGCGCAGATGGCCGAGCACTGGCTGAACCTGCTACAAGCACTGCTCGCCGACCCGCAACAGCGCCTGAGTGAACTGCCGCTGTTGCAGGACGACGAGCGTCAGCAACTGCTCGACAGCCTCGGCGTCGAAGCCGGCGAACAACGACTTGATCAGTGCATTCACAGCCTGTTCGCCGAGCAGGCCCGGCTGCGCGCAGATGCGCCTGCGTTGACCTTTGCCGGGGAAACCCTGAGCTACGCCGAGCTGGACGCCCGCGCCAATCAACTGGCCGGAATGCTGCGCCAGCGCGGCGTCGGCCCGCAGGTTCGCGTCGGCCTGGCGCTGCCGCGTTCGCTGGATATGGTTGTCGGCCTGCTGGCGATCCTCAAGGCCGGTGGTGCCTACGTGCCACTGGACCCGGAATATCCGTTGGAACGCCTGCACTACATGATCGAAGACAGCGGCGTCGGCCTGCTGTTGAGCGACCGTGCGCTGTTTGCCGCGCTGGGCGAGCTGCCTGCCGGTGTGGCCCGCTGGTGCCTGGAAGACGATCAGCCGCTGCTGGCGTCTTTCTCAACCGATGAACTGCCGTTTATCAGCCTGCCGCAGCATCAGGCGTACCTGATTTACACCTCCGGCTCTACCGGCAAGCCCAAGGGCGTGGTGGTGTCCCACGGTGAAATCGCCATGCATTGTCAGGCGGTGATTCGTCGCTTCGACATGCAGCCCGATGACTGCGAACTGCATTTCTATTCGATCAACTTCGATGCCGCCACTGAGCGTCTGCTGGTGCCGCTGCTCAGTGGTGCGCGCGTGGTATTGCGCGCCCAAGGCCAGTGGGACGCCGAAGAAATCTGCACGCTGATTCGCCAGCAGCAGGTCAATATTCTCGGCTTCACCCCCAGCTATGGCAGCCAGTTGGCGCAGTGGCTGGCCACTCAAGGCCAGACCTTGCCGGTGCGCATGTGCATCACCGGCGGTGAAGCGCTGACCGGTGAACACTTGCAGCGTATTCGCGCAGTCTTCCAGCCGGAACTATTGTTCAACGCCTATGGCCCGACCGAAACCGTGGTCATGCCGTTGGCCAGCCTGGCCCCGCAGCAATTGGAAGAGGGCGAAGCCAGCGTACCGATCGGTCGTGTGGTCGGGGCGCGGGTTGCCTATATTCTCGACGCCGATCTGGCCCTGGTGCCACAGGGCGCGAGCGGCGAACTCTATATCGGCGGTGCCGGTCTGGCGCAGGGCTACCATCAGCGCCCCGGCATGAGCGCCGAGCGCTTCGTGGCCGACCCGTTTGCCAGCAACGGCGGGCGTCTGTATCGAACCGGCGACCTGGTGCGCCAGCGCGCCGATGGGCTGGTGGAATATCTGGGGCGTATCGACCATCAGGTGAAGATTCGTGGCTTCCGTATCGAACTGGGGGAAATCGAAACCCGTTTGCTGGAACACGAGGCCATCCGCGAAGCCGTGGTGCTGGCGCTGGACACGCCGTCGGGCAAGCAACTGGCGGGTTATCTGGTCAGTGATGTGGCCGGGCAGGGCGACGAGCAGCAGACGCAATTGCGTGAATCGCTCAAGTCGCACCTCAAGGCGCAACTGCCGGATTACATGGTGCCAACTCACCTGATTCTGCTCGACAGCATGCCGCTGACCGCCAACGGTAAGCTCGATCGACGCGCATTGCCTGCACCGGACCCGGAACTCAATCGTCAGCATTACGTAGCCCCGGCCAGTGAACTGGAGCAACAGCTGGCAGCGATCTGGTGTGCGGTGCTGAACGTGGAGAAAGTCGGCCTCAACGACAACTTCTTCGAACTGGGCGGCGATTCGATCCTGTCGATTCAGGTGGTCAGCCGGGCGCGTCAGGTGGGTATTCATTTCAGCCCGCGTGATCTGTTCCAGCACCAGACCGTGCAGACCCTGGCCGCCGTGGCGACCGCCAGCGAACTGATTCAGGCCGAACAGGGCCTACTGCAAGGCGCATCCGCGCTGACGCCGATCCAGCACTGGTTCTTCGACACGCCGATCCCCGAGCGTCAGCACTGGAACCAGTCGCTGGTGCTGGAGCCGCTCACTGCACTCGACCCGCGTCTGCTGGAGCAGGCATTGCGGGCGCTGCGCGAACAGCATGACGCACTGCGCCTGAGCTTCACCGGGCAAAACGGCAAATGGCAGGCCGAGCACCGCGCCGTCACCGCCGAAACCCTGTTAATACAGGCGCAGGTCGCCGACATGGCCGAATGTGCCGCGCTGTACGCCGACACCCAGCGCAGCCTCAACCTGCAAAACGGCCCGCTGTTGCGCGCCTTGCTGGTCGATGGTCCGCAGGGTCAGCAACGTCTGCTGATGGTCATTCACCACCTGGTGGTCGATGGCGTTTCGTGGCGGGTGCTGCTCGACGATTTGCAAACGGCCTATCGACAGTTGAGCGAAGCAACGCCAGTGCGCTTTGCCGCCAAGACCAGTGCGTTCCGTGACTGGGCCGCACGTTTGCAGGCCTACGCGGGTAACGAATCGTTACGTGAAGAGCTGCACGTGTGGCAGCGTCAGCTTGGCGGTCCTGTGGCGCAGTTGCCGTGCCACAACCCGCAGGGCGGCCAGCAGAATCGTCATGCGCAAACCGTCAGCGTGCGGCTGGATGCCGAACGTACCCGACAACTGCTGCAACAGGCACCCAGCGCATACCGCACTCAGGTCAACGACCTGCTGCTGACGGCGCTGGCGCAAGTGGTCTGCCGCTGGAGCGGGCAACCATCGACGCTGGTCCAGCTGGAAGGACACGGCCGCGAAACCCTGTTTGACGACATCGACCTGACCCGCACGGTCGGCTGGTTCACCAGCGCTTATCCGCTGCGCCTCACGCCAGCAGTGGCTGGCGATGCAGCGCCGGGGGAGTCGATCAAGGCGATCAAGGAGCAGCTGCGTCAGGTGCCGCACAAAGGCCTGGGCTATGGCGTGCTGCGCTATCTGGCCGACAGTGCCAGCAAAGCCGCCATGCAGGCGCTGCCGGTGGCACCGATCACCTTCAACTACCTCGGTCAGTTCGACCAGAGCTTCGCCAGCGATGCGTTGTTCCGTCCGCTGGAAGAGTCAGCGGGCGCGGCCCACGATCCGCATGCGCCGCTGCCCAACGAGCTGAGCATCGACAGCCAGGTGTATGGCGGCGAACTGCTGCTGCGCTGGACTTTCAGTGCCGAGCGTTATCAACCCGCCGCCATCGAAGCGCTGGCGCAGGATTACCTGGCCCGGTTGCAGGCGCTGATTGCCCATTGCCTGAGCGATGGCAGCGGTGGCCTGACGCCTTCGGACTTCCCGCTGGCCGATCTGGATCAGGCGCAACTCGACGCACTGCCGGTCGCTGCGACGCACATCGAGGACGTCTACCCGCTGACACCAATGCAGGAGGGCATGCTGCTGCACACCCTGCTGGAACCGGGCACCGGCCTGTATTACATGCAGGACCGCTATCGCATCAACAGCGCGCTCGACCCGGAGCGTTTTGCCCAGGCCTGGCAGGCGGTGATCGCCCGTCATGAAGCGCTGCGCGCCTCGTTCTGCTGGGACATCGGCGAAACCATGCTGCAGGTCATCCACAAGCCGGGTAGCACGCCGATTGATTATCTGGACTGGCGTGACGTACCGGAGGACCAGCAGGAGCCGCGTTTGCAGGCCTTGCTCAAGTCCGAGCGCGAGGCCGGTTTCAACCTGCTCGATCAGCCGCCGTTCCACCTGCGCCTGATTCGCGTCGATGAAGCGCGCTACTGGTTCATGATGAGCAACCACCACATCCTCATCGATGCCTGGTGCCGTTCGCTGCTGATGAACGACTTCTTCGATATCTACACTGCGCTGGGCGAAGGTCGTGAAGCACAACTGACGCCTGCCCCGCGTTATCGCGACTACATCGGCTGGCTGCAGCGCCGTGGCCTGGCGCAGGCGCGTGACTGGTGGCAAGACAACCTGCGCGGCTTCGAACGGCCGACGCCGATCCCCAGCGACCGGCCGTTCCTGCGTGAACATGCGGGCGACAGCGGCGGCATGGTCGTGGGCGATTGCTATACCCGCCTTGATGAACGCGACGGCGCACGACTGCGCGAGCTGGCGCAGCAGCATCAACTGACCGTCAACACCTTTGCCCAGGCAGCATGGGCCTTGACCCTACGGCGCATGAGCGGTGATCGCGACGTGGTGTTCGGCGTCACGGTGGCCGGTCGTCCGGTGGAACTGCCGCAAATGCAGCGCACCGTTGGGCTGTTCATCAACACCATCGCGCTGCGCGTCGGCATGCCCGGCGACGATCAGCGTTGCAGCGTGCGCCAGTGGCTGAGTCAGTTGCTGGACAGCAACATGCAACTGCGCGAGTACGAATACCTGCCGCTGGTGACTATTCAGGAAAACAGCGAACTGCCCAAAGGCCAGCCGCTGTTCGACAGCTTGTTCGTGTTCGAGAACGCACCGGTGGAAGTTTCGGTGCTCGACCGTGCGCAAAGCCTCAACGCCACGTCGGATTCCGGTCGCACCCACACCAACTATCCGCTGACGGCCGTCTGCTATCCGGGTGATGATCTGGGCCTGCATCTGTCTTACGACCAGCGTTATTTCGATGAGTCCACCGTGCAGAACATGCTCGGCGAGTTCAAGCGTCTGCTGCTGGCGCTGATCGAGGGCTTCCACGGCGACATGAGCGAACTGGCACTGGTCAGCGAGCAGGAACGCACGTTCCTGATCGAGGGCTGCAACCAGAGCGAGCACGCGTACCCGCTGGATAAAAGCTATGTCGAACTGTTCGAAGCACAGGTCGTGGAGCATCCCGAGCGCATTGCGGTCAGTTGCCTGGATCGCCAGCTCAGTTATGCCGAGCTGAATATTGCCAGCAACCGTCTGGGCCATGCCCTGATCGAGGCCGGTGTCAGTTTCGATCAGCCGGTTGCCTTGCTCTCCGAGCGTGGCGTTGAACTGCCGGGCATGATCATCGGCAGCTTCAAGGCCGGTGGCGGTTACCTGCCGCTGGACCCGGCGCTGCCCGATTCGCGACTGAGCGGCATCATCGGCCAGAGCGGCACGCCGCTGCTGGTGTGCAGCGCGCAATGTCTGGAACAGGGCAGGGCGCTACTTGAAGCGCTGCCCGAGTCCACTCGTCCGCAGTTGCTGGTCTGGGAAACTGTGCAGCAGAGCGAATCAGCGCAGCACAACCCCGGCCGCTACAGCGCACCGGAAAACCTCGCTTACGTGATTTTCACCTCCGGCTCCACCGGGCTGCCGAAGGGCGTGATGGTCGAGCAGCGCGGCATGCTCAACAACCAGTTGAGCAAGGTGCCGTACCTGAGCCTGAGCGAAAGAGATGTCATCGCCCAGACCGCTTCGCAGAGTTTCGACATCTCGGTCTGGCAGTTCCTCGCTGCGCCGCTGTTTGGCGCGCGGGTGGACATTGTGCCGAACGACATCGCCCGCGACCCGCAGGCCTTGTTGGCGCATGTGCAGGCCCAGCGCATCAGCGTGCTGGAAAGCGTGCCGTCGCTGATAACCGGCCTGCTCGCCGAGCAGCAGGCAACGCTCGACAGCCTGCGCTGGATGCTGCCTACCGGCGAAGCCATGCCGCCCGAGCTGGCCAGCCAGTGGCTGCAACGCTACCCGCAGATTGGGCTGGTAAATGCCTATGGCCCGGCTGAGTGTTCCGACGACGTGGCGTTCTTCCGCGTTGATGCAGCGTCCACACGCAGCGCTTATCTGCCGATCGGTTCGCCGACCGACAACAACCGCCTGTACCTGCTCGACGAAGCGCTGGACCTCGTGCCGCTGGGCGCAGTGGGTGAGCTGTGCGTGGCCGGGGCCGGAGTCGGCCGTGGTTACGTCGCTGATCCCTCGCGCAGCGTGCCGGTGTTCGTGCCGCATCCGTTCGGTGCACCGGGCGAGCGTCTATACCGCACCGGTGACTTGGCGCGGCGGCGCAAGGACGGCGTGCTGGAGTACGTCGGCAGGGTCGATCACCAAGTGAAGATTCGCGGTTATCGTATCGAGCTGGGCGAAATCGAAACCCGCTTGCTGGAGCATTCGGCGATCCGCGAGACGGTGGTACTGGACGTCGACGGTCCGCTGGGCAAAGTGCTGGCGGCCTATCTGGTGCCAAGCGCTGCCACGCAGGATCCCGATGCGCTACGAGACGAGCTGAAAAACCATCTCAAAGCCAGCCTGCCGGACTACATGGTACCTGCGCATCTGGTGATTCTGGGGGCCATGCCGCTGACGCCGAACGGCAAGCTTGACCGCAAGGCCTTGCCTGCGCCGGACGTCAGTCAGGCGCAGCAGGAATACCTCGCGCCGCAGACCGAGATGGAGCAGCAACTGGCGACCATCTGGGCCGATGTGCTCAAGGTCGAGCGGGTGGGCATTACCGACAACTTCTTCGAGTTGGGAGGGCACTCGCTGCTCGCTACCCAGGTCGTCACCCGTGCGCAGAAGCTGTTGCAGCGCAACGTGCCATTGCGGGCGATGTTCGAATTCAACACCGTTCAGGCGTTGGCCGAGCATCTGCAAAGCCTTGGCGGAGCGCAGGTTGACGAGCAGAAATTCGACCGTCTGGCGGACTTGATGGCGGAACTGGAAGGGCTCTGATCGGCCTCTCGTCGGCGCGCTGGCGTTGCGGATAAAAAACTCGTTACCGGGTGTAAATCCGCAGCTCGCTGGCGCGTTTTCAAGGGAAGGAATAAACGCCTGAGCCCGCATGGCCAACCGTCATGCATCAGGTCATTCAACCAGCGTATTGAGGGTTGCACAGATGTCAGTTGCTACCAGGCTTATCGATGATCAGTTGACACGGGTTGCCCCGGCAGCGGCTGAAACGCTCTACCAATTCGAAGAGTCGCCATTGCTGGCGCGGCAAAATCGCCAGGAATCCAATGCGCGCAGTTACCCGCGGCGTATCCCGCTGGCGCTCAAGCGAGCCAAGGGCATTCACGTCGAGGACGTCGAAGGGCGGCGCTTCATCGATTGCCTGGCAGGCGCGGGCACGCTGGCGTTGGGGCATAACCATCCAGTGATCATCGAAGCGATTCAGCAGGTGATCAGTGATGAGTTGCCGCTGCACACCCTGGACCTGACCACACCAGTCAAAGACCAGTTCGTTCAGGACCTGTTCGGCCTGCTGCCGCAACAACTGGCCGATGACGCGAAGATACAGTTCTGTGGCCCGACCGGTACCGATGCAGTGGAAGCCGCGCTGAAACTGGTACGCACTGCCACTGGACGCAGCACGGTGCTGTCGTTTCAGGGCGGTTATCACGGCATGAGCCAGGGCGCGTTGAGCCTGATGGGCAGCCTGGGGCCGAAAAAGCCGCTCGGCGCGTTGCTCGGCACAGGCGTGCAGTTTTTGCCTTACCCCTATGATTACCGCTGCCCGTTCGGGCTCGGCGGCGAACAGGGCGTGCGCGCCAACCTGCATTATCTGGAGAACCTGCTCAACGACCCGGAAGCCGGTGTGCAGTTGCCTGCAGCGGTCATTCTTGAAGTGGTGCAGGGCGAGGGCGGGGTCATTCCTGCTGACCTGGACTGGTTGCGCGGCGTGCGGCGTATTACTGAAAAGGCCGGTGTGGCGCTGATTGTCGATGAAATCCAGAGCGGTTTTGCCCGCACCGGCAAGATGTTCGCCTTCGAACACGCCGGGATTATCCCGGACGTCGTGGTCATGTCCAAAGCCATCGGCGGCAGCCTGCCGCTGGCGGTGGTGGTCTATCGTTCATGGCTCGACACCTGGCTGCCAGGTGCCCACGCAGGAACTTTCCGTGGCAACCAGATGGCGATGGCTACCGGTTCGGCGGTAATGCGCTATCTTCAGGAACACAATATTTGCGAGCACGCGACGGCGATGGGCGCGCGTCTGTCCAGGCACTTGCATGCCTTGCAGCGTGACTTCCCGCAACTGGGCGATATTCGCGGGCGCGGGCTGATGCTGGGTGTCGAATTGGTCGATCCGGCCGGTACGCGCGATGCGCAGGGTCATCCGCCGGTATTTGCCCGTCTGGCCCCGCTGGTCCAGCGCGAATGCCTCAAGCGCGGGCTAATTCTGGAACTGGGTGGTCGACACGGCAGCGTGGTGCGCTTCCTGCCACCGCTGGTGATCACCGCCGAGCAGGTCGACGAAGTGGCCGAAATCTTTGGTCGCGCACTCAACGCCGCTGTCGCACAGCTTTAATTTTTCGACGTAGCGATACGTTCAATCCCTATAGCTGCTATGAATTGGCACAGCAGCACTGAACCAACACGGAGAGCAGCAATGACTTCAGTATTCGATCGGGAAGACATCGTCTTTCAAGTTGTGGTCAACCACGAAGAACAGTATTCGATCTGGCCCGACTACAAAGCCGTCCCCAACGGCTGGCGCACCGTTGGCAAAAGCGGCTTCAAGAAAGAGTGCCTGGCCTACATCGAAGAAGTCTGGACCGACATGCGCCCCCTGAGCCTGCGCCAGAAAATGGAAGCGCAGACGGCCTGATTGGCTGGTAGGCCAACCAGGCTATCGTGCGACGCTCCGCGTCGTCATGCCGTTCGGGACGCTCCGCGTCCTCTTTGCGACGCAGAGCGTCGCGACCTGCATTCCCACGCTGGAGCATGCGGAACGATAATCTCAACTATCGTGCCGATGCTCCGCGCGGCTATCGTGCGACGCAGAGGTTCGCGACCTGCATTCCCCACGCTGGAGCGTGAGCAACGATAAGCTCACCCCTTGCCAGCCAGCACCTCGATAACCCCCTGAATATCCCCCTGCAACTCCGCCAGCGGATCAGCGCCATCAATCCCCAGCACCAGCAACGTGCTGCCTGCCGCTTCAATTGCAGACTTCACCGCTTCTGGCGGCTGACGATGATCAAGCACCAGCGCCACGTCGTTATCCTTGAGGGTCGCGCTCAGTTTGCTCAATGCCTCGGGCGTCCACTGTTCGTCGGTCAGCACCAGGCTGTCGATCAGCTCCAGATTCAGCCCGCTGATCAGGTAGCCGAAGCGGTCTGACAAACTCACCACACTTAAATTGTCGGCACCGGCCAGTGCCGCTTCGCTGCTGGCACTCAGCTTGAGCAGTTGCTGCTTGAACGCCGCCAGATTGGCCTCGATCTTCGGCTTCGCACTCGGTGCCAGGCGCACCAGGTCCGCCGCCAGCACATCGGCCATGCGCCCCATGTTGTTGCTCGCCAGCCACGGCTGACTGTTCAGCCCGTCAGTGCCCTGGCCCGGCTGCACGGCAATCCCCGGTAAACCACCGTCCACCGGGCGGGCTGCATCAATTTCGACGATGCGAATATTGCTGCGGCGTGCGTTCGGGTAAAGCGGGTCATCGGCCCAGATCGACCGCAAGCCGATTACCGCATCGGCGTTGTTCGCCAAGCCGCGCAATGCATCGGCACCGCGCCCTGTGAAGTAAGCAGTCTGGCGCGAGCCGGGCAGGTTGGCCGCGGCAGCGCGTTCCAGCATGACACCGCTGTCCTTGAGCAGAATTTCCCCCAGCCCGTAGGTAATCGGCAGGCTGGCCAGCACCCGTACCGGTTGAGCGCTGTCGGCTTTGGCGTCGGCGGCATACAGGCTGTTGCTGAACAGGCCGGTCATGGCCAGCGCCAGGGTCAATGTACGTAAAGTAGGCATTTATCCAATATTCCCTTTCAGGCCGGGCAGCGTGCCGCGGGCGATGGCGGCCAGGGCAAAGGCAACGCCAGCCACCAGAATGATCGCCGCGCCGGACGGCACAGGCAGGTCGAAGACGATAGGCAGCAGAATGCCGCACAGGGTGCTGACGGTTGCGATGGCCACTGAAATCCAGAAAAAGCCTTTCAGCGACTGGCTCAACAGGCGTGCCGCCGCCGCTGGAATCACCAGCAACGCACCGACCAGAATCGCGCCGATGACTTTCACGGCGGCAACGGTGATCAGTGTGACCAGAATCACGAACAGGTAATCCAGCGCCTTCACTGCCACGCCGCGCACCGCAGCCAGTTGCGGATTGAAGCTGGCCAGCATGATGCGGTTGTATAACGGCAGGCTCAGGCCCATGACCAGCGAACCAACGATCAGCAACACCAGCAGGTCATTGCCGTTGACAGTCAGTACCGAGCCGAACAGCACGTTTTCCAGAATGTGCACGTTGATCTTGCCGGCCAGCACCAGCAGCAGGCTTGCGCCGAGCGCAAGGGACACCGAGAGGAACACGCCAATCAGCGTGTCCGGTGCCAGTCCGGTGCGGTTGCGCAGGTAGTTGAGGACGATACCGAACAGCAGGCAATAGCCGAACAGCGCGCCATAAGGCCCGGTGTACGGCTCACCGAGCAGAATACCGATGGCCACGCCGGTCAGTGCCGCATGGCCCACCGCTTCGGAGAAGAACGCAAAGCGCTTGACCACCACCAGCGTGCCCAGACCGCCCAGCACCGGGCCGATCAACAGGCCCGCAAGCAGGGCGTTGACCACAAAGCCATAGGCCAGCGCTTCGGGCAGATAGCCGGATGAGGCGAGGCCCTGAATGAACAGACGAAACGTTTCGTAATCCATCACGCGGCGCTCCCGTTAACAGCATCAGCAGTGCGCGGATGAGCAGAAAACAACGTCAGCAGGCGTTCCGGCGTCAGTGCCGTGGCGGCAGGCTCGTCGAACAATACGCGGCGATTGAGCCCGGTCACCTGATCCGCCAGCCGCCGTACTGCATCCAGATCGTGCTCGATCCACAGCACGGTGATACCGCTTCGGCGCCAGTCACCGAGCAGGCGCTCGAAGACTTGAATCCCTGCTTCATCCAGAGCCGACATCGGCTCATCCAGCACCAGTAATTGCGGCGCAGGAATCAGCCCCTGCGCCAGCAGCACGCGCTGCCGTTCACCACCGGACAACGCGCCCATGCGCCGCTTGCGCTTGTCCTGCATGCCGACCCGTTCCAGCGCATCGCCAATTGCTGCCGCGTAGTGTTTCGACAAGCCCATAAACGCCGGGCGTCGTTGGCACATGGCAGCCATGAAATCGTCGACGGTCATCGGCAAGCCGCGATCGAACTCCAGCGCCTGCGGCACATAGCCAATCAGGCCCGGCGCGGCAGGCCATTGCAGGCTCAATTGGCCTTGATGCGGTGTCTGCCCGAGCAGGGTCTTGATCAGCGAGCTTTTGCCGCCGCCGTTCGGCCCTACCAGCGCGTGTACGCTGCCAGCGCGCACGTTGAAATGCACGCGGTCGAGAATCGTTGTGCGGCCCAGGGTCAGGCTCACCTGGTTGAACTCGATGCCTGGCCCCTGGCTGACGATGTCGAGGTTCTGCGCGACAGTCATGTGCCCGACTCCTGAATGGCCCGCACCACGGTGTCGAGGTTGCCGGCCATTTCCTTCTCGTACTTGTCGGCGGTGTATTCGCCATAGGAAATGTGCGACAGCGGGTACAGCTTGACCCCGGATTCACGCTGGATGGTGTCGACGTAAGTGGACGGGAAATCCATCTCCGAGAAGATCACCTTCACATCCAGTTCGCGCAGTTGGTCGATGGTCTTTTTCAACTGGCTCGGGCTGGGCTCGATGCCATGTGCCGGTTCCACCACTGCTGTCACTTCCAGGCCGAATTCACGCAGCAGGTAGTCGTAGGCGGCGTGTACCGTGGCCACGCGCAGGTCGGCGTTGGGGGCCTTGGTCAGTTTGGCGAGGGCGTCGGCGCGCATCTGCCGCAGTCGCTTGCCATAGGCGCGGGCGTTGGCGGTGTAGGTTTTGGCGTTGTCCGGGTCCAGCTTGCCCAGCTCGCGGGCGATGTTGTTGACCTGGGCGATGGACGCGCTGATCGACAGAAAGGTGTGCGGGTTGACCACCTTGCCTGCGCCGCGTGCTGCAACCCCGGTGGCGGCCAGCAACGGCACGTCGGCGTTGGCTTCAATGGTCTTGATGTTCGGCGTTTCACTGGCGGCGATCATGCGGTCGGCGAAATCGTCGTGGCCGACGCCATTGAGCACGATCACGTCCAGCGAACCGATGCGCTTGATGTCCTCGGCGCGCGGTTCGTAGGCATGCGGGTTGAAACCGGCCGGGATCAGCGGCACGACGTCGGCCTTGTCACCGACAATATTGCTCACGTAGCTGTAATACGGGTGCAGCGTGATGCCGATGCGCAGGCGCTTGGCCGGGTCGGCGGCGTAGCTGGACGGTGCCAGCAGGGCGGCAAACAACCCTGCCAACAGGACGCGCAGCAAGGGACGGCGTTTGAATGAAATAGGCATGGGCAAGCGGTCTTCTTTCAAAGGAATGCGAAGTTTCAGTGTGGGTGCTGACGGGTTACGCCAGCATCGAATTGCGCGACGACCTGTTTCCAGCCCGCGTCGACCAGGGCTTTGTCGCCGAGGTCGCTGACAGGTGCGATCGAGGCGCTGCGGTTGATCCAGATGTCAGGCTGGTTGTCCGAATCGATGCGCATCAGAAACGAGCCGGCCACGTTCGGCGTCTGGCTCAGGCCCAGATAGGACTGCTCGAACATTTGCCACTCGTGACCGCCACGGCTCACCGAACTGGCGTCCTGGGCGAACGGCGCAAAGCCCTCGTCACCCAGTTGTTGCGGGGTAACAGGGGTTTGCTGTTCGGTTGCCAGCAGGCGAATTTCGTCGAGGGTCACGCGCAGGTCGGCGTAGATGCCTTGTTCGGCAGCGGTCAGGTCTCGTCGCGCATCAAGTTGATGGCTGGCAAGGCTGTGTGTTTCCTGAGTATCACGGTACAGGCTGACGACTCCGGCCGCGACGCCGAGGATCAGCAGGCACAGCAGCAGGACGTACAGGGTTTCATGCCCGGCGCCGGCCGGGCGGACGATTTGTCGGGTTGGCGCACTCATGGGCTGGGGATGTCCGCCTGATCGATTTCCACCACATGGCCGGGGCCGGCATCGAACAGCACATAGAACTCGGAAGCCGGACGCTTGAAGGTCACGGTCGAATCCTCACCCAGCTTGCCGGGTACCAGAATGGTTTCGTCATAGCCGATCACGTCGAGGGTCACGCCCGGCGCACCACTGCCGTCGGAAAAACCTCCGGTGCAGCGAATCTGCTCGTTGTCGATCTGTTTGCATTCGCACATCGGGTTGTGCGCCAGTGCGTTGCCACTCAAGCCAAGCAGGCACAGGGCACTGGCCGTCAGCCAGCGCAGGGAAGGGCGGGCACTCATGGTTTGGCTCCTTGTTTTTTCAGCCACGCCACGGTGGTGGGCGAAGCCTGTTGCAGCGGGATGGAAGTCTGATGCACGGCGCCGTCCCAGCCTTCCATGGTGATCCATAGGTCTGAGTCGGCGCTGGTGTTTTCGGGAATCTGCATGAACGCACTCATGCGGTAGCCACCGCCAAAGAAAATAACCCCGGCGGTGCGCAGACTGCGTGGTTTGCCGATGCGCAGGTAAGTGGCCTTGACCCGGTCGATGCAGGCGTTGCACAGCGCGGCATTGAAGCTTTTCATGTAGCCCGACGGGCCGGACAGGCGCGGGGCTTCGTTACGGTCTTCGGCCAGACGCAGGCTCCACGGGCCGACCTGAATCTCGCCGACGTCGCGTTGGCCAAGGCCCTGATCGCCGCGATCCAGCGCGTTGTCGGAGAAGTACTTGGGCATGAAGCCCAGCGGAATCAGCACCAGCAGCACGTTGATGTGGAAGCGCCATCTGTGCCAGAAACGACTCAGCGACGATGCAGGTTGTGCAACAGCGGCCTTGCTCACAGGCTGTTCTCCGGGGTGCGGGTCGCCAGTGGCGAGCGGGTGGTGTCCGGAGTCGATGCCGGGGTGAAGGTGGCCGGGCTGGTTCTGGACTCACGCTTGAGGGCATTGAGCGTCGCCAGCGCGGTGCGCTTGCTCCAGATCAGCAACCCGCTGAGCACCATCATGCTCAACAGCAGGCCGAAGAACGCCCAGATCAGCTTGATCCAGATACCGCCGAAGTCGCCGGTGTGCAGTGGGCGCATGGATTCGGTGACGAACTCCAGCTTGTTGCGGTCCGACAACAGGTGTGACGCTGCGATTTCGCCACTGTACGGGTTGATTTCGGCGGTCTGAAACATCAGCGGATACCAGCTGCGCCCGCCAACCTGCATGTTGCTGTAGGCATTGAAGGGCGGCGTTATGAAGCTTGCTTCAAGACCTGGAATTCGCTCCTTGGCGATTTCCACGGCCTTTTCCAGACTGATGGTCGGTGCCGGGCGGCCGTCGGCAGTCAGCGGCACGGCGCTGTGTGGAATGATCGAGGCAACCTGGGATTTGCTCGAGATACTGATCTGGTTATCGCCAAGAATTGCCTGAATCAAAAACCACGTGCCGGTGATGGAAATCACCGCAATGAACCAGATCGACCACACGCCGCTGAGGCGATGCAGGTCGCCCCAGAAAATCCGCGGGCCCTGGCTGAAGCGTACCGGCTTGAAAAAGCCGCGCCAGAATTTCTTGTAGACCACCAGCCCGGTCACCAGCGACGCGAGCAAGGGCAGGCCGAGAATCGACACCAGGTACCAGCCCCACGAATAGCCATTGGTGAACGGCACCAGCCACCAACCGTGCAGCGCGCGGGTGAAGCGGCGGAAGTCGAACGACGGCGTGAGGCCCTGAATCACCCCGGTGTAAGGGTTGACGTAAGCCGGCACCGAGCGGCCGTCCGGGTAGGTGACGAACACGCTCAGGGCGAAGTAATCGCCGTCAGGCTGCATGATCGTACCGACGATGAGGTCCGGCTCGTTGCGCTCGATGGTTGCGCGAATCTGCTCGAAGCTCATGCGTTGGGCGTCGTCGGAGGGGCGGTTGTCACGCATCTCCGGGTTGGCCAGCCACATGATTTCCTTGCTGATGACCGCCAACGTGCCGGTCACACAGACGATCAGCACAAAAAACCAGATGGGCAGGGCAAGCCAGCTGTGGACGAGAAACCAGATTTTTGAACGGGACTTCTTCGACATGGATAAACAATCTCGATTCACGATGTAAAGCAGCCGCAAAGCGACTCCTTCTGTCTGTACGCGCGGGCGATATAAAGCCTCGCATTCAATTAAAGACGAATGAGAATGAGATTCCTGTAGGAATATTTTGCGTTTAAATGAAAAAAATTGTTTCAGAGCTACCGGAATCCCCCGTATGGCACAGGAAAAGGGCTTGGACGGCTAATTTTCTCGTGGCGAAGTACGTTCAATCTGGACATTGGTGTTGCGCCAGGCCGCAGGGGCTCGGGCGCTTTTGCCATCAAGGGAGAGACATCATGAGTCATGCGTTGAGTTTGGATATCCGGCCGCTGCTTGCAGGGGCGGGCAGCTTGCCCATGCTGGTACAGGCACCCGAGCCCGGTCTGGACTTGATGGAAGCGCTGGGCGAACTCAAGCCACTGGTGGCCGCGCACCTGTACAGCGCGGGCGGCATTCTGTTTCGCGGCTTCGACGTCGGCGGTGCGGAAGCGTTTCGTGAGTTCGCTGCCGGTTTCGGCGATCCGCTGCTCAACTACGAGTTTGGTTCTACGCCGCGCAGTAACGTGACCAAGGGTGTGTACACCTCCACCGAATACCCGGCGCATCAGAGCATCCCGTTGCACAACGAGCAGGCCTACACGCTGGACTGGCCGATGAAGATCTGGTTCTACAGCATGATCGCGGCGCAGACCGGTGGCGAAACGCCGATTGCCGACAGCCGTGAGATCTACCGGCGCATTCCGGCGCGTATTCGTGATCGCTTCATCGAAAAGAAGCTGATGTACGTGCGTAACTACGGCAACGGGCTCGATGTGGAATGGAGTCAGGTGTTCAACACCGAAGATGAGTCCGTGGTCGAAGCCTACTGTCGGGCGCACAACATCGAGTGCGAATGGAAAGACGACGGCGAACTGCGCACCCGGCAGATCTGCCAGGCTGTGTCCCGCCATCCAGTGACCGGCGATACCGTCTGGTTCAATCAGGCGCACCTGTTTCACATCTCCAACCTGCAACCGGAAGTGCGCGAAACCCTCCTGGATGTCGTGGATGAAGAAGACCTGCCGCGCAATGTTTACTACGGCGACGGCTCACCCCTCGAAGAAAGCCTGCTGGACGAGATTCGTGGCGTGCTCGACGACTGCACCGTCAGCTTCCCATGGCTGGAAAACGACGTACTGATGCTCGACAACATGCTCACCGCCCACTCCCGCGCACCGTTCACCGGCAAACGCAAAGTGGTGGTGGCCATGGCGCAGGGGCATTCGGATAAGTAGTTGTTTATTGATTTCCGTGCCAACGCTCCGCGCCAGCGTTATACCCCGGTCCTGCAGAACTCAAGTAATCGTGCTTTTGTGGGAGCGGACTTGTCCGCGAAGACGGTAGTTCAGCCGGTACATTTTTGGAGAATGTACCTGCCCTTTCGCGAACAAGTTCGCTCCCACAAGGTTTTAACTACCGTGCGATGCTCCGCTTAGGCATGCAGTTCTGGACGCTCTGCGTCATCGCTTGAGTGTGCGATGCAATGCAGAGCACCAGCCTTGAGAAACCTTTCTAAATATTTCCCCGCCAATTCGTTCTTGTTGATACGACCCCGCCCGACGGTCAGCCCCATTCAGCAAGGATCGACCCATGAACCCCGAACACGCCCAGAAACTCGCTCGTCGTTTTGTCGAGTTGCCCCTTGAAAAACGTCGTCTGTTTCTCGATGGCATGCGCAAGGAGAACATGGATTTCTCGCTGTTCCCGATCCCTTCCTGCGCAGGGCTGGCCGAGCGTGACGGGCTGTCTTATGCCCAGCAACGCATGTGGTTTCTCTGGCAACTGGACCCGCACAGCGCAGCCTACAACCTGCCGATGTCGGTGTGCCTGAATGGCCCGCTGGAGCTGCCGTTGCTGGAGCGAGCCTTCAGTGCGCTGGTCGAGCGGCATGAAAGTCTGCGCACCACCTTCGGTCAGGACGGCGACCGGGCGTTTCAGCGTGTTGCGCCGCCGACACCCGTCAGCATCCGTCTGATCGACCTGAGCCAGCAGCCTTGCGAACAGCGCTGGGCGAGTGCGCGGCAGGCGATGGCCGAACAGTCGGCGAAGACCTTCGACCTGCAGCGCGGGCCATTGTTTACCGTGCAGGTATTGCGCCTCGCCGAACAGGAACACCTACTGCTGCTCAACCTGCACCACATGATCACCGACGGTTGGTCGATGAACGTGCTGATCGACGAATGGCTGCGCGGCTATGATGCGCTGCTGGCTGGTAAACCGCTGCCTTTTCAGCCGCTGCCTGTGCAGTACCGCGACTATGCGCTGTGGCAACGCAGCTGGCTGGAGGCTGGCGAACAGGAACGTCAGCTGGATTACTGGCGCAGCCATCTGGGCGAAGAGCACCCGGTACTGGAGCTGCCCACAGACCGCCCGTACCCGGCACTGCCCAGCCATGATGGCGCGCGCCTGGAACTGGCGCTGGAGCCCGAGCTGCTGCGCAACCTGAAAAACCTCGCGCAACGTCAGGGCGTGACTCTTTTCGTCGTGTTGTTGGCAACCTTCAAAAGCTTGCTGCACCGCTACAGCGGGCAGACCGACATTCGTGTCGGCGGCCTGATCGCCAACCGCACCCGAAGCGAAACCGAAGGGCTGATCGGCTGTTTTATCAACACCCAAGTGCTGCGCAGTGAAGTGACGGCGCAGACGCGCTTTATCGATTTGCTGCACACCGTGCGCAATGCCTCGACCGGTGCTCAGGCGCATCAGGAGTTGCCGTTCGACGCGATCATCGACGCCTTGCAACCCGAGCGCAGCCAGAGCCACAACCCGCTGTTTCAAGTGATGTTCAACCACCAGCCGGTGGTTGCCGACCTGCTGGACAAACAATTGAGCGGCGGCCTGCGCGTGGCCAATCTGCCTGCCGAGCAACAGGCACTTGCCCAGCGTTCGCACGCCGCGGCCAGTGATCTGATGCTTGCCACCAGCGGCGAAGGCGAGCAGCTGAACGCCGCTTTTACCTACGCCACCGATATTTTCGACCAGGCGACCATCGCTCGTCTGGCCGCACATTGGCGCAACCTGCTGGCGTCGGTCTGTGCCGACCCGCTGCAAACCGTTGCCGAACTGTCGATGCTGTCGACCGATGAGCGCGCTCAGTTGCTGGATATCGACAGCGCAGCCAAAGCCGACACCACAACCCCCGCGCATCGCCAGTTCGAAGCGCAAGTGCAGCGCACACCTAGCGCCCCGGCATTGATCCTCGCCCGTGAAGGCCAGGCGCCCAGCCTGAGTTACACCGAACTGAATGAGCGCAGCAACCGTCTGGCCTGGCAACTGCGTGAGCAAGGCGTCGGCCCGGACGTGCTGGTCGGCGTGGCGCTGGGCCGTTCGCTGGACATGCCCGTCGCGCTGCTGGCGGTGCTCAAGGCAGGCGGTGCCTATGTGCCGCTGGACCTGAGCGCGCCGAGCGAGCGTCTACGTCATGTGCTGCAGGACAGCGGCCTGAAACTGCTGCTGACCCACAGCCAGCAAAAGACGACGCTGCCTGAGCTGGCGGGTATTCAGTGCCTGTGCATCGATCAGATGAGCAGTGCGGCAGCCAGCCCGCAAAACCCGGACATTGCCGTTGATCCGGCCAATCTGGCCTACGTGATCTACACCTCGGGCTCTACCGGTCGGCCAAAAGGCGTGGCGATCAGTCATGGCGCGCTGGCCGAATTTGTAACGTTGGGCGCGAACTACAGCGGCCTGCGCGAAGGCGACCGGGTCCTGCAATTTGCCACCCATAGCTTCGACGGCTTCGTCGAGCAGTTCTACCCACCGCTGTGTCGCGGCGCGGCCGTGGTCTTGCGTGACAAGCGTTTGTGGGACAGCACCACCTTCCATCAAGCCATTGTCGAGCACGGCGTAACCCTGGCTGACCTGCCTGCGGCCTACTGGCTGACACTGGTTCAGGATTTTGCCGCCAGCCCGCCTGCGCACTATGGCGCGCTGCGGCAGATTCACGTCGGCGGCGAGGCGATGGCTGTCGAAGGTCTGCGCCTGTGGCACAAGGCCGGGCTCGGGCACGTGCGCCTGCTCAACACCTATGGGCCGACCGAAGCCACGGTGGTGTCGAGCATTCACGATTGCAGTGCACTGACTGCGGAACAGGTGTCGTGGCGCGGTGTGCCGATTGGCAGAGCTCTGGCGGGACGACGGCTGTACGTGCTCGACGATCAACTGAATCTGCTGCCGCAGGGCGCAGTGGGCGAGTTGTATATCGGCGGCCCCGGTCTGGCGCGGGGTTATAACGCCCAGCCCGGCCTGAGCGCCGAGCGTTTCGTGGCGGATCCGTTCGTGCCCGGTGAGCGCCTGTATCGCACCGGTGACCGCGCCAGGCTGCGCGCTGACGGCGCTGTCGAGTACATCGGACGGGTCGACCATCAAGTGAAAATCCGCGGTTTCCGTATTGAACTGGGCGAAATCGAATCGCGTCTGCAGCAATGCACAGGCGTGCGCGAAGCGGTGGTACTGGCTGTCGAGCTGGCGGGCAGCACGCAACTGGTCGCTTACGTGGTGCCGCAGGTCATGGCGAACGGCGATGCCGAGCAACTGGCGCTGCGCCAGGGCATCAAGAGCCAGTTGCAATCCAGCCTGCCGGATTACATGGTGCCGACGCATTTATTGCTGCTCCCGGAGTTGCCACTCACGCCCAGCGGCAAACTGGACCGCAAGGCACTGCCAGCGCCCGATTCAAGCCAGTTGCAGGCGCGTTATCGCGCGCCGCACAGCGATGTGGAAATCTGCCTCGCTGCTATTTGGCAAGAAGTCCTGCACGCACAGCAGGTCGGTCTGGATGATCACTTTTTCGAGCTGGGCGGCCATTCGTTGCTTGCCGCGCAAGTCATCGCCCGGATCAAGACGCGACTGGGCATCAGCCTGCCGTTGCGCACCCTGTTTGAAAAACCGCTGCTCAGCGATCTCGCCTTCGAAGTGGCCGCGCTGACCGACAACACAACGGATAACGACTGGAGCGACATGGACCAGTTCATGGACTCACTGGAGGAATTTGGCGCATGACCGGGACCACCGCTGCACGCATCGCGAAACGTTTTGTCGGCCTGCCGCTGGAACAACGCCAGCAGTTCCTCGCCCGCTTGCGCCAGGAAGGCAAGGATTTCAGCCTGTTGCCGGTACCGGTCAGCCGTCATGATTTCAGCGCGATTCCGCTGTCGTTCGCCCAGCAACGCCTGCTGTTCCTCTGGCAGCTCGACCCGCAGAGCGACGCCTACAAGATGACCACCGGCCTGCGTCTGCGAGGCCCGCTGAACGAGTCGGCATTGCGCCGCGCCTTTGATCATCTGATCGAGCGCCATGAGGTGCTGCGTACCGTGTTCCATACCGACGGTGATCAGGCGCAGCAAGTGCTGCTGCATGATCAGACCGTGGCGCTGGACAGCATTGATTTGTCCGGTCTGGCTGATGTCGAACTGCGCGATGCCGAACTGGCGTTGCGAGTTATTACCGTCACCAGCCAGCCGTTTGATTTGCGCACAGGCCCGTTGCTGCGTGCGCACCTGTTCCGTCTTGCCAGTGACGAGCATGTGCTGGTGGTGAGCATGCACCACATCGTCTCCGACGGCTGGTCGATGGACGTCATGATTCAGGAGTTCGTGCATTGCTATCAGGCGTATTGCGAAGGTCGCGAACCAGCGCTGCCAGAGCTGCCGCTGCAATACGCCGACTACGCTATCTGGCAGCGCAGCTGGCTGGAGGCGGGCGAGGGCGCGCGGCAACTGGATTACTGGCGCAGCCAGTTGGGTGACGAACAACCTTTGCTGGACGCCGCGCAGGATTTCCCGCGCCCGGTGACACAAAGCTATCAGGGCGAGCACCTGCGCTTTGATTTCGGCGCTGATCTGTCGCGCCAGCTCAACGCCTTTGCGCGCACGCAGGGCATGACCCTGTTCATGCTGGTGCTGGCCGGTTTTTCGCTGTTTCTGTCGCGCAAGGCCGGGCAGCGCGATATCCGCATCGGCGTGCCAAACGCCAACCGCGGTCGTGCTGAAACCGAAGGGTTGATCGGCTTCTTCATCAATACTCAGGTTTTGCGCTGCCAGGTGGACGAGCGCCTGAGCTACCTTGACCTGCTGGCGCAGATCCGTGACACCTCGTTCGGCGCGCAGGCCCATCAGGACGTACCCTTTGAGCAACTGGTCGATCAACTGGCACCCGAGCGCAGCCTGGGCCACAACCCGCTGTTTCAGGCCAAGTTCAACCAGAACGTAATTCTCAAACAGAAAACCGCGCTCAAGCTGGCCGGGCTGGAAGTCAGCGAATACGCCTTCGACAAGCAGGGCGCGCATTTCGATCTGGCGCTGGACATCACCGACGACGGCACGCTGATTCATGGCGACATGGCCTACGCCAGCGACCTGTATCGACGCGCCACCGTCGAAGGGTTCATTCCCGAAATGCTTGCGCTGTTCAAAACCCTGCTCGATGCGCCGCAGGCGCCGTTGTTCAGCCTCGGTGCACTGGCAATCGAGCCACCACGCGAAGTGCGCGAACCCGCGCCGCACATGCTTCAGCTATGGGGCCAACAGGTTGAACACCAGCCGCATGCACTGGCTGCCCAGTGTCTTGATCGCACCCTGACGACACTGGAGCTGGATCAGGCCGCCAATCAGCTGGCCCATCATCTGATCCGGATGGGTATTAGCGAAGGCCAGCCGGTTGCGGTGTTGATGGAGCGTTCGCTGGACTGGCTCACGGCGGTGCTGGCGATCTTCAAGGCCGGTGGTGTGTACATGCCGCTGGACGTCAAAGCCCCGGATGCGCGCCTGCAAAAGATGCTGAGCAACGCCCAGGCCAAAGTGCTGCTGTGCGCCGAAGGCGATGTGCGTCAGACGTCACTGGATGTTGCCGGTTGTGAGGGCCTGGCCTGGACACCTGCGCTGTGGCAGGACTTGCCGGTCAGTCGTCCTGATATCACGCTGTCAGCCGATTCAGCGGCTTACGTTATTCATACCTCCGGCTCCACCGGTCAGCCCAAGGGCGTATTGGTCAGCCAGGGCGCGCTGGCCTCTTACGTGCGTGGACTGCTGGAGCAGTTGCAACTGGCTCCCGAGGCGAGCATGGCGCTGGTCTCGACCATCGCCGCCGACCTTGGTCATACCGTGCTGTTCGGCGCGCTGTGTTCAGGACGCACGCTGCATGTGCTGACCGAGGCGCTGGGTTTCGACCCGGATGCCTTTGCGGCTTACATGGCCGAGCATCAGGTTGGCGTGCTGAAGATCGTGCCCGGTCATCTGGCCGCGCTTTTACAGGCCAGCCAGCCTGCCGATGTGTTGCCGCAGCATGCACTGATCGTCGGCGGCGAAGCCTGTTCGCCTGCGCTGGTCGAGCAGGTGCGTCAGCTCAAACCGGATTGCCGGGTGATCAACCACTACGGCCCGAGCGAAACCACAGTTGGCGTACTGACCCATGAATTGAAAGTGGACACGATTCCCTGTGGGAGCGAACTTGTTCGCGAAGAGGCCGGCACAGGCTTGCAAAAGGCTGAGGCCCTACCACCGCTTTCGCGAGCAAGCGAAGCGTCGCCCGGCTCGCTCCCACAAGGTTTATATCTATCCACTAAGGTGCCGGTCGGTGCGCCGTTGCCGGGGGCCAGTGCTTATGTGCTGGATGATGTGCTGAACCCTGTTGGCACTCAGGTGGCGGGCGAGCTGTACATCGGTGGCGACAGTGTCGCGCTGGGCTACATCGGTCAGCCTGCGCTGACCGCCGAGCGTTTCGTGCCGGACCCGTTTGCAGAGAATGGCGCACGCGCCTATCGCAGCGGCGACCGCATGCGGCGCAATCATCAGGGCCTGCTGGAATTCATCGGCCGTGCCGACGATCAAGTCAAAGTGCGCGGTTATCGTGTCGAGCCTGCCGAAGTGGCGCGGGTGCTGCTGAACCTGCCTTCGGTTGCGCAAGCCAGCGTGCTGGCATTGCCTGTCGATGAAGACGAATCGCGCCTGCAACTGGTGGCCTATTGCGTCGCGGCAGCCGGTGCCAGCCTGACCGTCGACAACCTGCGCGAGCAATTGGCTGCACGCTTGCCCGACTACATGGTGCCCGCTCAGATCATGCTGCTGGACAGCCTGCCGCTGACCGCCAACGGCAAGCTCGACAAGCGCGCCTTGCCCAAGCCGGGCGTGGTCAAACAGCGTTACACCGCGCCGGTCGGCGAGATCGAGGAAAAGCTCGCCGCCGTATGGGCTGACGTACTGAAACTGGAACAAGTCGGCAGCACCGACAACTTCTTCGAACTGGGCGGCGACTCGATCCTCAGCCTGCAGATCATCGCCCGCGCCAAGCGCCAGGGCATCAAGCTCAGCCCCAAGCAGTTGTTCGAAAAACAGACCATCAGCCAGTTGGCCTCGGTGGCAAAACTGATCCAGAAAAAGCCTGCTGCGCCGGTCGAACAGATCAGTGGTTCGCTGCCGTTGCTGCCGATTCAGGCGCGCTTCTTCGAACTGGACATTCCCGAGCGTCAGCACTGGAATCAGGCGCTGATGCTCAAGCCTTTGCAAACGCTGGATGCAATCCACCTTCAAGCTGCACTGACCGCGCTGATCGAACAGCACGACGCGCTGCGTCTGGGTTTCACCCAGCAAGACGGCCAATGGCAAGCCACATTCGGCGCGCTGAACACTCGCGACCTGCTGTGGATTCATGAGCTGGACAGCATCGAGCGCTTGCCTGAACTGGCCGACGAGGCGCAGCGCAGTCTTGACCTGAAAAACGGCCCGTTGCTGCGTGCGGTGCTGATCGACTTGCCGCAGGGCGAGCAGCGTTTGTTGCTGGTGATCCATCACTTGGTGGTGGATGGTGTGTCGTGGCGGGTGCTGCTGGAAGACTTGCAACAGGCTTACGTCGCCCTGACTAAGGGCCAGCTTGTGGCGTTGGCAGCGAAAACCACGTCGCTCAAGCATTGGGCCGAGCAATTGCAACAGCATGCGACCGGCGAAACGCTGACCGCCGAGCGCGATTACTGGCTACACGCTTTACAAGGCGCAGATCAACCGTTGCCGCGCGATAAGCCCGAAGGTTCGATGCGCAATCGCGATGCGGCCCATGCGTCATCCTGGTTGAGCAAGGACCTGACCCACAAACTGCTGAAAGTCGCACCTGCCGCGTACCGCACGCAAGTCAACGATCTGCTGTTGACCGCGCTGGCGCAAGTGTTGTGCGAGTGGAGTCAGCAGCCGTCGGTGCTGATCCAGCTGGAAGGGCATGGCCGCGAAGACTTGTTTGACGACACCGATCTCAGCCGTACCGTCGGCTGGTTCAGCAGCCTGTTTCCGGTTCGCCTCACGCCGCAAATCGCGCCGGGTGCGAGCCTGTGCGGGATCAAGGAACAACTGCGTGCCGTACCGAACAAAGGTATTGGTTACGGCGTATTACGTCATCTCGGCGAGCCGTCGTTTAAGCAACAATTGGCCGCCTTGCCGCAGGCACGAGTCACGTTCAATTACCTGGGCCAGTTCGACGGCAGCTTCAACGAACAACAAGGCGCGTTGTTCATGCCGAGTGCCGACAAAACTGGCACTGCGCTGTGCGAAGACGGCCCGCTGGGCAACTGGCTGAGCCTCAATGGTCAGGTGTTCGATGGCCAGCTGCAACTGGACTGGAGCTTCAGCCGTGAGGTGTACCACGCCTCGACCATCGATACCCTGGCGCGCCGCTACGAGCAGGCGCTGACCACGCTGATCGACCACTGCACCGTCGGGCATCAGGGCGTCACGCCGTCGGACTTCCCGCTGGCGCGCCTCACTCAAACGCAACTCGACGGCTTGCCGATTGCCGCGGGCGAGATCGAAGACATCTACCCGCTGTCGCCGATGCAGCAGGGCATGCTGTTCCACTCGCTGTTCGATGAGAGCGCGGGCAACTACATCAACCAGATGCGCGTGAGCATCAGCGGGCTGGATGTGCCGCGTTTCCATAACGCATGGCAATCAGCGGTGAACAACCACGAAGTGCTGCGTAGTTGTTTTATCAGCCAGAGCGAACAGTCACTGCAAGTCGTGCAACGTCAGGTCACACTGCCTTTTGTCGAGCTGGATGCGCGTGGCAAGCCGCAAAACTGGCTCGACGACTGGGCGCAGGCCGACCGTCAGCAGGGTTTTGATCTGGCGCACGGTCCGCTGTTGCGCCTGGCGGTAGTGCGCACTGGCGACGACGCGTGGCAGCTGGTCTACACCAGTCACCATATTTTGATGGATGGCTGGAGCAGCTCGCGGCTGCTGGGCGAAGTGCTGCAACGCTACAGCGGTGAGACGCCGCCGAAACAGGCGGGACGTTATCGCGATTACATCCAGTGGCTACAGGATCAGGACGCCGATGTCAGCGAGCGCTTCTGGACCGCAGAGCTGGCCGAACTGGACGAGCCGACCCGCTTGCTGCAAGCCTTCAAAACATCAACCGATCAGCAGGGCTATGGCGATTACATTCAGCTGATCGACGCCGACGGCACCCGGCGCTTGAGCGAGTTTGCCCGCGAGCAGCACGTGACCCTCAATACGCTGGTGCAATCCGCCTGGCTGTTGCTGCTGCAACGCTATACCGGTCAGTCCAGCGTGACCTTTGGTGCCACGGTGGCCGGGCGTCCGGCTGAATTGCCGGGCGTCGAGGAGCAACTGGGCCTGTTCATCAACACCTTGCCGGTGATCGCCAGCCCGCGTTCGGAACAGACCGTCGGCGACTGGGTGCAGCAGGTGCAGGCGAAGAACATTGCCCTGCGCGAGCATGAGCACACGCCGCTGTATGACATCCAGCGCTGGGCACGTAACAGTGGCGAGGCGCTGTTCGACAACATACTGGTATTCGAAAACTACCCGGTGTCCGAAGCCTTGCAGCGCGCGCCGGACGGTCTGACGTTCAGCGACCTGCGCAATCAGGAACAAGCGCATTACCCGCTGACCCTGGTGGTCGAGGCCAACGACGTGCTGTCGGTACGTTTCAGTTACGACCGGCAACACTTCAGTGCAGAAGGCATTCTGCAACTGGCGGCGCATTTCGATCACTTGCTGCAAAGCCTCAGTACATCCGCAACGGCACGTCTCGGCGAGCTGACCCTGCCGACTGCCTGGACGCAAAGCGTGCAGCATTACCCGACCGGGCAGTGCGCCCATCAACGTATCGAAACCCAGGCCGAGCGCACGCCGTTGGCCATCGCCCTGACTTTTGCTGGCGAGCAATTGAGCTATCAACAGCTCAACAGCCGCGCCAACCAACTGGCCCATAAACTGCGCGAGCAGGGCGTCGGCCCGGATGTTCGCGTGGGGCTGGCCGCTGAACGCAGTCTGGACATGATCGTAGGGATGCTGGCGATCCTCAAGGCCGGTGGTGCATACGTGCCGCTGGATCCGGATTACCCGCAGGATCGCCTGAGCTTTCTGATGCAGGACAGCGGTATCGAATTGTTGCTGAATCAAGCACATTTGTTGGGCCAACTGCCGATTCCTGCACATGTTCAGACACTGGATCTGGCGGATTCGCTGGACGGTTACAGCACCGAAAACCCGGTCAACCAGACCTCGCCGGACAACCTGGCCTACGTGATCTACACCTCCGGCTCGACTGGCAAGCCGAAAGGCACCTTACTCGCCCATCACAACCTGATGCGCCTGTTTGCCGCCACGAACGAGTGGTTTGCTTTCAACGAAAAGGACGTGTGGACGCTATTCCATTCCTTCGCCTTCGACTTCTCGGTGTGGGAAATCTTCGGCGCGCTGCTGCATGGCGGCCGACTGGTGATCGTGCCGCGCGAAGTGACCCGCTCGCCGGAAGAGTTTCATGCGCTGCTGGTTGAACAGCAGGTCACGGTGCTTAACCAGACGCCGTCGGCGTTCAAGCAGTTGATGCGTGTGGCGTGTGATTCGCCTGTGCCGATGTCACTGGAAAAAGTCATCTTCGGCGGCGAAGCGCTGGACGTGGCCAGCCTGAAGCCGTGGTTCGACCGTTTCGGCGATCAGGCAGCGCAGCTAATCAACATGTACGGCATTACCGAAACCACGGTTCACGTGACCTACAGGCCAATAACCGAGGCCGACACGCAAAACCCGGCCAGCCCGATTGGCGAGGCGATCCCGGATTTGTCGTGGTACGTGCTGGACGCTGATTTCAACCCGGTCGCCCAGGGTTGCAGCGGTGAACTGCACATCGGCCATGCCGGTCTGGCGCGCGGTTATCACAATCGCGCGGCGCTGACTGCCGAACGCTTCGTGCCGGACCCGTTCTCCAGCGACGGCGGTCGCCTGTACCGCACCGGCGACCTGGCCCGTTATCGCGCTGCCGGAGTGGTCGAATACGCCGGACGTATCGACCATCAGGTGAAGATTCGTGGTTTCCGCATCGAACTGGGTGAAATCGAAGCGCGGCTGCAAGCGCACCCGGCTGTACGCGAAGTGATCGTGCTGGCCGTGGACGGGCAATTGGCCGCGTATCTAGTCCCAGCCCAGCCTGATCAGGATCAGCAAAGCCTGCGCGAAGCGCTGAAAACCGAGCTCCGTGCGCATCTGCCGGATTACATGGTGCCGACGCATTTCATCGTCCTCGACAAGATGCCGCTGACCGCCAACGGCAAGCTGGACCGCAAGGCGCTGCCCGCGCCGGATGCCAGCCAGTTGCAGGCGGCCTACATCGCTCCGCAAGGCGAGCTCGAGCAGCAACTGGCGGCGATCTGGGCTGATGTGCTGAAGGTCGAGCAGGTCGGGCGTAGCGACAACTTCTTTGAGCTGGGCGGCCACTCGTTGCTGGCGGTACAGATGCTGGTGCGAGTGCGCGAGCAGTTGCAGCGCGAGGTCGGCCTCAAGGACCTGTTCGAACAGCCGGTGCTGGCGGACTTCTGCGCCACGCTGCACGAAAAAAATGGCGAAAGTGACCATGCGCTGGACGAATTGACTAAATCACTGGAGGCACTCAAACGTTTATCAGCGGAGGAAATTGATAATTTGATTGCTTAGCAGGAGAGACCCCAGTGCAACAGTTGCTTGACTCCGTTAAATCGCTGTCCGCCCGTGAACGCAAGGCGCTGGCGGTCCTGCTCAAGCGCCAGGGGGTGAATCTCTACGGGGTCACACCGATCGCTGTGCGGGAGACGCAGGCCCCGTCTGCGCTCTCCTATGCGCAGCAGCGGCAATGGATCATCTGGCAACTGGAACCGCACAGCGCGGCCTACAACATTCCGCTGGCGCTGCGCCTGCATGGCGTGCTGGATGTCGAGGCATTACGGCGTAGCGTCGAACACCTGATCGAGCGTCACGAAACCCTGCGCACCACGTTTGAACAGCAGGGTGACGAGGCGTTGCAGGTGGTGCATCCGGCGTCGCCGTTTGCGCTGGACGTTGATCAACTGGCGGCTGGCGAAACGCTCGAGCGTTATGTCGATCAGGAAGTGCAACAGCCCTTCGATCTGCAACACGGGCCGCTGTTGCGGGTCAGGCTGCTCAAACTGAGCGAGCAGGAGTACGTACTGGTGCTGACCCAGCACCACATCGTCTCCGATGGCTGGTCGATGCCGATCATGGTCGACGAGCTGATGCAGTGCTATCAGGCCGCCACGCTGGGCCGCAAGGCCGAATTGACGCCGTTGCCGATTCAGTACGCCGACTATGCCCTCTGGCAGCGCAACTGGCTGGAAATGGGCGAGCAGGAACGCCAGCTTGCGTACTGGAAGCAACAGCTGGGCGAGCAACAGCCGATTCTGGAACTGCCCACCGATCGACCGCGCCCGGCGCTGCGCAGCTACGAAGGAGCGCGATTGAATGTCGAGCTGGATGCCGCGCTGCTGAACGACCTCAAGACTCTGGCGCGGCAGCAGGGCATCACCCTGTTCATGCTGTTGCTGGCGTCGTTACAGACCTTGTTGCACCGCTACAGCGGTCAGGCCGATATACGCGTCGGCGTGCCCGTCGCCAACCGCACTCGCAGCGAAACCCAGGGGCTGATCGGTTTCTTCGTCAACACCCAGGTGCTCAAGGCCGACTTCGACACGCAAACCACCGTGGCCGGGTTGCTGCAACAGATCAAGCAGACTGCTGTCGAGGCCCAAGCCCATCAAGACCTGCCGTTCGAACAACTGGTCGAAGCCTTACAACCGCAGCGCGACTTGAGCCGCAGCCCACTGTTTCAGGTGGCCTACAACCACCAGAGCGAAGGCCACAACGAGGCCCGCGAACTGGCCGGTCTGCGCCTGGAATATCAGGTGTCCGACAAACACACGGCGCAGTTCGACCTGACCCTGGACACCTGCGAACGCCCGAACGGCCTGGCCGCTTCGTTGACCTACGCCACCGACCTGTTCGACGCCGCAACCATCGAGCGCATGGCCGGGCATTGGCGCAACCTGCTGAATGGCATGTGCCGCGACGCCAACCAGCGTATCGCTGATCTGCCGCTGTTAAGCGTCGATGAGCGGCAAGACACTCTGCGCGACTGGAACCCTAACCTTGCGGTTTATCCAAGTGAATATTGCGCCCATCAACGCATTGAAGCTCAGGCCGAGCGCACGCCGCTGGCCATCGCTCTGACTTTTGCTGGCGAGCAACTGAGCTATCAACAGCTCAACAGCCGTGCCAACCAGTTGGCCCATAAACTGCGCGAGCAGGGCGTTGGCCCGGATGTTCGCGTGGGGCTGGCCGCTGAACGCAGTCTGGACATGATTGTAGGGATGCTGGCGATCCTCAAGGCTGGTGGTGCATACGTGCCACTGGACCCGGATTACCCGCAGGATCGCCTGAGCTTTCTGATGCACGACAGCGGCATCGAACTGTTGCTGACTCAAGCACATTTGCTTGGCCAGTTACCGATTCCTGCACATGTTCAGACACTGGATCTGGCGGATGCGCTGGACGGTTACAGCACGGAAAACCCGGTCAACCAGACCTCGCCGGACAATCTGGCCTACGTGATCTACACCTCCGGCTCGACCGGCAAACCGAAAGGCACCTTGCTCGCCCATCACAACCTGATGCGCCTGTTTGCTGCCACGGACGAGTGGTTTGCTTTCAACGAAAAGGACGTGTGGACGCTATTCCATTCCTTCGCCTTCGACTTCTCGGTGTGGGAGATTTTCGGCGCGCTGCTGCATGGCGGCCGACTGGTTATCGTGCCGCGCGAGGTGACCCGCTCGCCGGAAGACTTCCATGCGCTGCTGGTGGAACAGCGCGTCACAGTGCTTAACCAGACGCCGTCGGCGTTCAAGCAGTTGATGCGTGTGGCGTGTGATTCACCTGCGCCGATGTCGCTGGAAAAAGTCATCTTCGGCGGCGAAGCGCTGGACGTCGCCAGCCTGAAGCCGTGGTTCGACCGTTTCGGCGATCAGGCAGCGCAGTTGATCAACATGTACGGCATTACCGAAACCACGGTTCACGTGACCTACAGGCCAATAACCGAGGCCGACACGCAAAACCCGGCCAGCCCGATTGGCGAGGCGATCCCGGATTTGTCGTGGTACGTGCTGGACGCTGATTTCAACCCGGTCGCCCAGGGTTGCAGCGGTGAACTGCACATCGGCCATGCCGGTCTGGCGCGCGGTTATCACAATCGCGCGGCGCTGACTGCCGAACGCTTCGTGCCGGACCCGTTCTCCAGCGACGGCGGTCGCCTGTACCGCACCGGCGACCTGGCCCGTTATCGCGCTGCCGGAGTGATCGAATACGCCGGGCGTATCGACCATCAGGTGAAGATCCGTGGTTTCCGCATTGAACTGGGTGAAATCGAAGCGCGGCTGCAAGCGCACCCGACCGTGCGCGAAGTGATCGTGCTGGCCGTGGACGGGCAATTGGCCGCGTATCTAGTCCCAGCCGAGCCTGATCAGGATCAGCAAAGCCTGCGCGAAACCCTGAAGACCGAGCTCCGTGCGCATCTGCCGGATTACATGGTGCCGACGCATTTTATCGTCCTCGACAAGATGCCGCTGACCGCCAACGGCAAGCTGGACCGCAAGGCGCTGCCCGCGCCGGATGCCAGCCAGTTGCAGGCGACCTACATCGCCCCGCAAGGCGAGTTGGAGCAGCAACTGGCGGCGATCTGGGCCGATGTGCTGAAAGTCGAGCAGGTCGGGCGTAGCGACAACTTTTTTGAACTGGGCGGGCATTCGTTGCTCGCCACTCAGGTGATCTCGCGCATCCGTCAGCAACTGGACGTCGAACTGTCGTTGCGCGACCTGTTCGAAGCGCGTGATCTGGCAGCCTTCGCCCAGGCGGCGGGCAACGGGCAGGGCAATGCTGCGCCGCGTTTTATCAAGGCCGACCGCAGCCAGCCGCTGGGCTTGTCTTACGCGCAGCAGCGCCAGTGGTTTCTCTGGCAGCTTGATCCAGAAAGCACTGCTTACATCATTCCTGCGGCCCTGCGTCTGAGCGGCTCGCTGGACATTGCCGCGCTGGAGCACAGTTTCAGCGCATTGATTGCCCGCCACGAAACCCTGCGCACTACCTTCCGCCAGCAGGGCGAACAGGCTGTGCAGATCATCCATGCGCCGCGTGCCTTGACCCTGATGGTCGAGTCCGTGCCTGCCGGTCAACCCCTTGAAGCCTGCGTGGAGCAGGAAATGCAGCGCCCGTTCGATCTGGAAAAGGGCCCGCTGCTGCGCGTCCGCTTGCTGAACCTTGCTGCTGACGAACATGTGCTGATTCTGACCCAGCACCACATCGTTTCCGATGGCTGGTCGATGCCGATCATGGTCGATGAACTGGTGCGCCTGTACGAAGGCTACAGCCAAGGCCGTGAGGTGGAGTTGACCGCGCTGGACATGCAATACGCCGACTACGCACTGTGGCAGCGCAACTGGATGGACGCCGGAGAACAGGCGCGGCAGCTGGATTACTGGAAGCAGCAACTGGGCGAACAGCAGCCGATTCTGGAATTGCCCGCCGATCATCCGCGCCCGGTGGTGCAAAGCCACGCCGGTGCGCGGCTGGCGGTCGAGCTGGCGCCAGCGTTGATCGACGACTTGAAACAGGTCGCGCGGCAACAGGGCGTCACACTGTTCATGCTGTTGCTGGCATCGTTCCAGACCTTGCTGCATCGCCACAGCGGCCAGCCGGACATTCGTGTCGGCGTGCCGATTGCCAACCGCACCCGCGCGGAAACCGAAGGCCTGATCGGTTTCTTCGTCAACACCCAGGTGCTGCGCGCCGAATTCGACCTGCACACCACGTTCAGCGAGCTGCTGCAACAGGTCAAACAGGCGGCCCTGCAAGCTCAAGCGCATCAGGAACTGCCGTTCGAACAGCTGGTCGAGGCCTTGCAACCTCAACGCAGCCTCAGCCACAGCCCGCTGTTCCAGGTGATGTTCAACCACCAGAGCCAGGCCAGTGCTGAGGTGCGCGCACTGCCCGGTTTGCAGGTCGAAGCGCTGACGTCCGAGAGCTATCCGGCGCAGTTCGACCTGACCCTCAACACCGCCGAACACGATGGCGGTTTGAGCGCGGGCCTGACCTATGCCACCGCGCTGTTCGAACGCAGCACCATCGAGCGCATGGCCGGGCACTGGCTCGCGCTGTTGCAGGCCATTTGCGCCAATGCGGGTCAGCGTATTGCTGAGGTGCCAATGCTTGACGCTGCCGAACAGCAGCAGATTGTTCGCGACTGGAACGCCACGGCTGCCGATTTCCCTGGCGAGCACTGCCTGCACAGCCTGATCGAAGCCCAGGTACAGGCTACGCCGGACGCTCCGGCACTGATTTTTGCGGCTGAACAACTGAGCTACGCGCAACTCAACGCCCGCGCCAACCAGCTTGCCCATCGCTTGCGTGAAGCGGGTGTTGGCCCGGATGTGCTGGTGGGGATTTGTGTCGAGCGCAGCCTCGAGCTGGTCATCGGCCTGTTGGCGATCATCAAGGCTGGTGGCGCTTATGTGCCGCTGGACCCGGATTACCCTGAAGATCGTTTGGCCTACATGATGCAGGACAGCGGCATTGGCTTGCTTTTGACCCAGAGTGCGCTGCTACAGGGCCTGCCGGTTCAGGTGCAGAGCCTTTGTCTGGATCAGGAGGGCGATTGGCTTGACGGTTACAGCACCGCCAACCCGATCAACCTCAGTCACCCGCAGAACCTGGCATACGTAATTTACACCTCCGGTTCGACCGGCAAGCCCAAGGGCGCCGGCAACAGCCATCGCGCCCTGGTCAACCGTTTGCACTGGATGCAGAAGGCCTACGGGCTGGATGGCAGCGATACGGTATTGCAGAAAACCCCGTTCAGCTTCGACGTGTCGGTCTGGGAATTCTTCTGGCCGCTCATGACCGGTGCACGTTTAGCCGTGGCGCTGCCGGGCGATCATCGCGACCCTGAACGGCTGGTGCAGACCATCCGCGTACATCAGGTCACGACACTGCACTTTGTCCCGTCGATGCTCCAGGCGTTTCTGACTCATCCGCAGGTAGAAGGCTGTAACAGCCTGCGTCGTGTGGTTTGCAGCGGCGAAGCACTGCCTTCCGAACTGGCCGGTCAGGTGCTCAAGCGTCTGCCGCAGACGGGTTTGTTCAACCTGTACGGCCCGACCGAAGCGGCTATCGACGTGACGCATTGGACCTGCACCAAGGACGACGTGCTCAGCGTGCCGATTGGTCGACCCATCGATAACCTGAAAACCCACATTCTGGATGACGGCTTGCTGCCTGCCGCGCAAGGCGTTGCGGCAGAGCTGTACCTGGGCGGTGTGGGTCTGGCGCGGGGTTATCACAACCGTGCAGCGCTGACGGCTGAACGCTTTGTGCCGGACCCTTTCGACGAGCAGGGCGGGCGTCTTTACCGCACCGGAGATCTGGCGCGTTATCGCGATGAAGGCGTTATCGAATACGCCGGGCGTATCGACCATCAGGTGAAAATTCGCGGCCTGCGTATCGAGTTGGGCGAGATCGAAGCCAGCCTTCTGGAACACGAAAACGTTCAGGAAGCTGTAGTTGTCGACGTTGACGGCCCGTCCGGCAAGCAGCTGGCAGCCTATCTGGTGGCTGAGCACAGCGGCGATAACCTGCGTGATGCACTCAAGGTGTATCTCAAGGAAACACTGCCCGATTACATGGTGCCGACCCACTTCGTCTGGCTGGCAAGCATGCCGCTGAGCGCCAACGGCAAGCTGGATCGCAAAGCCCTGCCGGCACCGGACGCCAGCCAGTTGCAGCGCCAGTACGTCGCGCCGTCGACTGAACAGGAGCAGCAAATGGCTGCGATCTGGGCCGACGTGCTGAAAGTCGAGCGCGTCGGGTTGAGCGACGATTTCTTCGAACTGGGCGGCCATTCGCTGCTGGCCACACAACTGATTTCCAGAATTCAAACGGGCCTGGGGATCGACATCCCGCTGCGCCTGATTTTCGAGAAACCGCAATTGAACGAATTTATTCAGGCTTTCGCCAGCAGCGGTTTGTCGCTGACCGAGGACGGCTTGTCCGATATTGAAAAAATGATGAATGAAATGGCGGGTATCTGACATGGACAAGTCTGCAGCAGAGCGTATCGCCCAGCGTTTCGTTGGTTTGCCCGTCGAACAGCGCCGCCAGATTCTGAACAAGATGCACGAGACCGGGCAGAGCTTCAAACTGCTGCCCATCGCTGTAACCCGGCATGATGTAGCGCGTATCCCGCTGTCCTACGCCCAGCAGCGCATGCTGTTTCTCTGGCAGATGGAACCGGGCAACGCCGCGTACAACGTGCCTATGGCGGTGCGTCTGAATGGCCCGCTGGACCGCCAGGCATTGAGCGCAGCGCTGGACAGGCTGGTGCCGCGCCACGAAACCCTGCGCACCCGGTTTGTTTCCGAGGACGGCGCGTTCTATCAGGAGATTCTTCAGCAGGCGACCGTTGCCCTTGAGTTTGCCTCGGTTGCGCCAGCCGACCTCGAAAACCAAGTGCGCGCCGAGCTGCAAAAGCCCTTCGATTTGCTCAGCGGTACATTACTGCGGGTCAGGCTGTTTCAATTGGCTGAAACCGAGCACGTCCTGACCGTGTGCATGCATCACATCGTCTCCGATGGCTGGTCCGGCGAAGTGCTGATTCGTGAGTTCGTGCAGTTGTATCAGGCGCAGGTCTCCGGGCAGCCAGCGCAATTGCCTGCGCTGGCCATTCAATATGCCGACTACGCGATCTGGCAGCGCGCATGGCTGGAGGCCGGGGAGGGCGAGCGGCAGTTGAATTACTGGAAACAGCAGTTGGGCACTGAGCATCCGCTATTGAGTCTGCCGCTGGATCATCCGCGACCGCTGCAACCGAGCCAGCGTGGCGCGACGGTGCGCGTCGATGTGCCGGAACAATTGTCCGCGCAACTGAAAAGCCTGGCGCGTAACAGTGGCCAGACCTTGTTCATGCTGACTCTGGCGGCACTGTCGGTGGTGCTGTCGCGTTTCAGTGGTCAGGCCGACATTCGCATTGGTGCGCCCAACGCCGGGCGCACCCGCAGCGAGCTGGAAGGCCTGATTGGTTTCTTCATCAATACTCAAGTGTTGCGTGTGCAGGTGGACGAACAGCAGAGCTTTGCGCAGTTGCTGGATCAGGTGAAACAGGTCGTGACCGGTGCCCAGTCGCATCAGGAACTGCCCTTTGAACATCTGGTGGATGCGCTGGCGCCCGAGCGTAATCTGGGCCACAACCCGTTGTTCCAGTTCAAGATCAATCAGCACGTGTTGGCGGCCGACGACAGCGGGCAACGTGTGTCGGGCCTGACTGTCGATGAATTTCCGATTGGCAGCAGCGATGCGCGCTTTGATCTGGCCTTCGACTTCACCGACACGCCGGGCGGCATACGCGGTTATTTCACTTACGCCACCGACCTGTTCGAGCCATCGACCATCGAGCGCATGGCCGAGGCGCTACGCGCTGTACTGCAAGCGCTGGTCGCAGACACCGACCAGCGACTTGCCGATCAGCCGCAAACGGTGTCGCTGCCGATTGCTGAACAGACCGCCGATTTTGCCTGCGGCGACTTCCTCAGCCTGTGGCAACAGGGCCTGCGCATCGGGCGCGGCAAGACCGCGTTGCGCGTTGGCCAGCAGGTGTTGAGCTTTGATGAACTTGAACAACGCAGTAACCAGTTCGCCCGCTACCTGCATGCGCAGGACATCAAACCGGGCATGACCATTGCGCTGTGCCTGGACCGCTCTGTGGAATGGGTGGTCAGCCTGCTGGCGGTGCTTAAACTCGGTGCCGTTTACCTGCCGCTGGACAGCGCACAGCCCGCCGAGCGTTTGCAGCAACTGGTTCGTGACAGCGGCGCGGTGTTGTTGATTCACGCGTCCGGCGACGACAAGGCCGCGCAACTGGGTGTGTGCCCGGTGCTGGCCTTCGATGCTGCGCTATGGTCCGAGGTGGATGGCAGTACGCTGAATGTGCGTGTCATCGCCGAACAACCGGCGTACATCATCTACACCTCCGGCTCCACCGGGCAGCCGAAGGGCGTGGTGATCAGCCACGGCGCGCTGGCCAACTACGTGCAGGGCGTGCTTGAGCGCCTGTCGCTGGATGACGGGGCGAGCATGGCGATGGTGTCGACTGTCGCCGCAGATTTGGGCCATACCTTGCTGTTTGGTGCGCTGGCGTCTGGGCGCCCGCTGCATCTGCTGTCCCACGAGCAAGCGTTCGACCCTGATGGCTTCGCCCGTTACATGGCCGAGCATCAGGTTGAAGTGCTGAAAATCGTACCCAGCCATTTGCAGGGGCTGCTGCAAGCCGCCAACCCGACCGACGTGCTGCCGGGCCAATTGCTGATTCTGGGTGGCGAGGCCAGTTCCTGGGCGTTGATCGAGCAAATCCGCGCGCTCAAACCGGGCTGCCGGATCGTCAACCACTACGGCCCGACGGAAACCACGGTCGGCATCCTCACCCATGAAGTCGCCGAGCGCGTTGACGCTTGCCGCAGTGTGCCGGTCGGTCAACCACTGGCCAATGGCAAAGCGCGGGTGCTGGACGCCTATCTCAACCCGGTTGCCGAACGAGTGGCGGGCGAGCTGTATCTGGGCGGTCGCGGTCTGGCGCAGGGCTATCTGGGCCGTGCGGCGATGACCGCCGAACGCTTCGTGCCGGACCCGCACGCCGAGGGTCAGCGCCTGTACCGTGCGGGCGACCGCGCACGCTGGGTGGACGGCGTGCTGGAGTACCTGGGGCGCGCGGATGATCAGGTGAAAATCCGCGGTTACCGGGTCGAGCCGGGGGAAGTCGGCCAGTTGCTGCAAACCCTGGAAAACGTCGCCGAAGCCGTGGTGCTGGCGCAGCCGCTGGAAAGCGACGAAACACGTCTGCAACTGGTGGCGTACTGCGTTGCGGCGGCCGGTGCGAGCCTGAATGTCGAAGGTCTGCGCGAGCAACTGGCTGCGCGCTTGCCCGAATACCTGGTGCCCGCGCAGATCATGCTGCTGGACAGGCTGCCCGTGACCGCCAACGGCAAGCTCGACAAGCGCGCCTTGCCTAAACCCGGCGTGGTCAAACAGCGCTACACCGCGCCAGTTGGCGAGATCGAGGAAAAGCTCGCCACCGTGTGGGCGGACGTATTGAAACTGGAGCAGGTCGGCAGCACCGACAACTTCTTCGAACTGGGCGGCGATTCGATTCTCAGCCTGCAGATCATCGCTCGCGCCAAGCGCCAGGGCATCAAGCTCAGCCCCAAGCAGTTGTTCGAAAAGCAGACCATCGGCCAGCTGGCCTCGGTGGCAAAACTGATCCAGAAAAAGCCTGCTGCGACGGCTGAACAGGTCAGTGGCTCGCTGTCGCTGCTGCCGATTCAGGCACGTTTCTTTGAGCAGGATATCCCAGAGCGTCAGCACTGGAATCAGGCGCTGATGCTCAAGCCTCTGCAAACGCTGGATGCAATCCACCTTCAAGCTGCACTGACCGCGCTGATCGAACAGCACGACGCGCTGCGCCTGGGTTTCACCCAGCAAGACGGCCAATGGCACGCCACATTCGGTGCGCTGAACACTCGCGACCTGCTCTGGACCCACGAACTGGACAGTGCCGAGCGCTTGCCTGAACTGGCCGATGAAGCACAACGCAGTCTGGACCTGAAAAACGGCCCGTTGCTGCGTGCGGTGCTGATCGACTTGCCGCAGGGCGAGCAGCGTTTGTTGCTGGTGATCCATCACCTGGTGGTGGATGGCGTGTCGTGGCGGGTGCTGCTGGAAGACCTGCAACAGGCGTATGTCGCCATCGCAGCAGGCCGGCCATTGGCGCTGGCGACGAAAACCAGCTCGCTGCAAAGCTGGGCCGAGCACTTGCAGGCCTACGCGCAAAGCCCTGCGTTGACGCAGGAACTGGATTATTGGCAGACGCAGTTGCAGGATGTCAGCGACGCCTTGCCCTGCGATCACCCGCACGGCGGTCAGCAACAGAAGCACGCGCTGTCGGTGGTCACGCAACTGAATGGCGAGCAGACCCGGCAACTGCTGCAAGACGCTCCGGCGG
The DNA here is from genome assembly GCF_032587795.1 of Pseudomonas syringae group sp. 247E2. Taxonomy (NCBI): domain Bacteria; kingdom Pseudomonadati; phylum Pseudomonadota; class Gammaproteobacteria; order Pseudomonadales; family Pseudomonadaceae; genus Pseudomonas; species Pseudomonas syringae group sp. 247E2. Next base: position 169,159 of record NZ_JAWHPK010000025.1, read on the forward strand.
CTTATCGCACGCAGATCAACGACCTGCTGCTGACCGCGCTGGCGCGGGTGGTCAGTCGCTGGACCGCGCAGCCGCATGCCCTGATTCGTCTGGAAGGGCATGGCCGCGAAGACCTCTTCGACACGCTGGACATCACCCGTACGGTCGGCTGGTTCAGCAACCTGTACCCGGTCCGGCTCACGCCGCAGGCCACGTTGGCTGATTCGCTCATGGCCATCAAGGAACAGCTGCGCGCAGTGCCCGACAAGGGCATTGGTTACGGCGCCCTGCGTTATCTGGGCAGTGAATCGGCGCGGCAGACCCTGCAAGCGTTGCCGCTGGGCAGTATCGTGTTCAATTACCTCGGGCAGTTCGACGGCAGCTTCGACGCACAAGGCGCGTTGTTCACGCCCTCGGCCGAGAGCAGCGGCGCGTCGCAGAGCGCCGATGCACCGTTGGCTGCGCCGCTCAGCATCAATGGCCAAGTGTATGGCGGCGAATTGCGCCTGAGCTGGACCTTCAGCGGTGCGGTATTTGAACGCGACACCGTGCAGCGGCTGGCCGACGAATATGCCGTTGAACTGCAACAATTGATTGCGCATTGCACCCGCGAAGGCGTGGCAGGCTTGACGCCGTCGGACTTCCCACTGGCACGCCTGAGCCAGTCGCAGTTGAGCAGTTTGCCAATCCCTGCGGCGCAGATCGAAGACATCTACCCGCTGGCACCGATGCAGCAGGGCATGCTGTTCCACACCCTGTTCGAGCAGGACGCGGGCAATTACATCAACCAGATGCGCGTCGAGGTCAGTGGCCTGGATGTGCCGCGTTTCCGTGCCGCCTGGCAGGCCACGCTGGATGCCCATGAAGTACTGCGCAGCGGCTTTGTCAGCCATCTTGAGCAGTCGCTGCAAGTGGTGTTGCGCGATGTCAGCATGCCGTTTGTCGAACTGGATGCTCGTGCGCAATCAGGCGAATGGATCGACGATTGGGCGAATGCCGATCGCCAGCAGGGCTTCGACCTGGCTCGGGGGCCACTTCTGCGCCTGGCCGTATTGCGCACTGGCGAACAGACGCATCAACTGATCTACACCAGCCATCACATTCTCATGGATGGCTGGAGCAGCTCGCGTCTGCTGGGCGAGGTGCTGCAACGCTACAGCGGCCAGACGCTGCCGAGGCAAGTCAGTCGTTATCGCGACTATATCGAATGGCTGCAACGCCAGGATGCTGCGCTCAGTGAACGTTTCTGGACCGGCCAGCTTGCCGAACTGGACGAGCCGACCCGGCTGGTTCAGGCCTTCAAAGCGTCCGGGAGCGAGCAGGGGCATGGCGATTACCTGCAACTGATCGATGCCGATGGCACCCGCCAGTTGAGCGAGTTTGCCCGCGAGCAGCGCGTCACCCTCAACACGCTGGTGCAATCGGCCTGGCTGCTGGTGCTGCAACGCTACACGGGGCAGTCCAGCGTGACCTTCGGCGCAACCGTGGCCGGGCGCCCGGCTGACCTGCCGGGCGTCGAGGAGCAACTGGGGCTGTTCATCAACACCTTGCCGGTAATTGCCAGCCCGCGCCCGGAACAGCGGGTGGCGGACTGGGTTCAGCAAGTGCAGGCGAAGAACATCGCCCTGCGTGAGCATGAACACACACCGTTGTACGAGATTCAACGCTGGGCACGCAGCGCTGGCGAGGCGCTGTTCGACAACATTCTGGTGTTCGAAAACTACCCGGTGTCCGAAGCGCTGCAACAGTCCGCGCCGCAGGGGCTGGTGTTCGGCGGCCTGCACACCCAGGAGCAGACTCATTACCCGCTGACTCTGGTGGTCAATCTGGGCGAAACCCTGTCGATGCGCTTCAGCTATGCCCGCCAGCATTTCAGCGAGCAGCACATGGCGCAGTTGTCGGCGCATCTGAGCCAGGTTTTGCAGGCATTGGTGCGTGATCCGCAGGCGGCGATTGGTGAGCTGGCGTTGTTGGATGATCACGAACAGCAGCAGATTGTTCGCGACTGGAACGCCACGGCTGCCGATTTCCCTGGTGAGCACTGCCTGCACGGCCTGATCGAAGCGCAGGTGCTGGCCACGCCGGACGCTCCGGCACTGATTTTTGCGGCTGAACAACTGAGCTATGCGCAACTTAACGCCCGCGCTAATCAGCTTGCCCATCGCTTGCGTGAGGCGGGTGTTGGCCCGGATGTGCTGGTGGGGATTTGTGTCGAGCGTAGTCTGGAACTGGTGGTCGGTTTGCTGGCGATCATCAAGGCCGGTGGCGCTTATGTGCCGCTGGACCCGGATTACCCCGAGGACCGTCTGGCTTACATGATGCAGGACAGCGGTATCGGTTTGCTGCTGACCCAGAGCGCGCTGTTACAGCGCCTGCCGGTTCCTGCGAAAGTACAAAGTCTGTGCCTGGATCAGGACGGCGACTGGCTGGCCGGTTACAGCACTGCCAACCCGGAAAACCTCAGCCACCCGCTAAATCTGGCGTATGTGATTTACACCTCCGGCTCGACCGGCAAGCCCAAGGGCGCGGGTAATAGCCATCGCGCCCTGGTCAACCGTTTGCACTGGATGCAGAAGGCTTACGCGCTGGATGGCAGCGATACGGTATTGCAGAAAACCCCGTTCAGCTTCGACGTGTCGGTGTGGGAATTCTTCTGGCCGCTCATGACCGGCGCACGTTTGGCCGTGGCGTTGCCGGGCGATCATCGCGATCCGGAGCGGCTGGTGCAGACCATCCGCGAACATCAGGTCACGACGCTGCACTTTGTCCCGTCGATGCTCCAGGCGTTTCTGACTCATCCTCAGGTGGAAAGCTGTAACAGCCTGCATCGTGTGGTGTGCAGCGGCGAAGCACTGCCTGCCGAACTCGCCGGTCAGGTGCTCAAGCGTCTCCCGCAGGCGGGTTTGTTCAACCTGTACGGCCCGACCGAAGCGGCTATCGACGTCACCCACTGGACCTGCACCCCGGACGACGTGCTCAGCGTGCCGATTGGTCGACCCATCGATAACCTGAAAACCCACATTCTGGATGACGGCTTGCTGCCTGCCGCGCAAGGCGTTGCGGCAGAGCTGTATCTGGGTGGCGTTGGCCTGGCGCGGGGTTATCACAACCGTGCAGCGCTGACGGCTGAACGCTTTGTGCCGGACCCGTTCGACGAGCAGGGCGGGCGTCTTTACCGCACCGGGGATCTGGCGCGTTATCGTGACGAAGGCGTTATCGAATACGCCGGGCGTATCGACCATCAAGTGAAAATTCGCGGGCTGCGTATCGAGCTGGGCGAGATCGAAGCGCGTCTGCATGAGCATGCCGGTGTGCGAGAAGCCAATGTAATCGACATTGACGGGCCTTCCGGCAAGCAGCTGGTGGCGTATCTGGTGCGCACTGATGCTGGTCTGGATTCGGACGCTCTGCGCGAAACCCTGAAAACGCACCTTAAGACTCATGTGCCGGATTACATGGTGCCGACATACTTTGTTTTTATCGAGGTGATGCCGCTGACCGCCAACGGTAAGCTGGATCGCCGCGCACTGCCCAAACCGGACGTGGCTCGTTCACAGCAAGGCCACGTCGCACCACGTACGGAATTCGAGCAACGTCTTGCCGCGTTGTGGGAGCAGGTGCTGCAGGTCGAACGGGTAGGGCTCAACGACAACTTCTTCGCCCTGGGCGGCCACTCACTGCTGGCGGTTTCGCTGGCAGGCAGGATTCGCGAGACGTTTGATGTCTCCATCAAACTGCATGATTTCCTGTTGATGCAGACCCTCGGTGAGCTGGCCGATTTCATGCGTAGCGATGAGGCTAAGGTCAAATCGGCAGTAATCGCCATGAACGCCAGTCGATCTGACAACGCGCCATTATTCTGCCTGCCACCGGGCGGTGGCGGCACGTACTCGTATTACCCGCTGGCGGGCCAATTGAGCGACAGCCGACCGGTTTACGGGCTGGTCAACAAGGCTTACGTGGTGCCGGGCTGGTTTGATACGTCGTGGCAGGAAATGGTCGATTACTACGTCGAGCAAATCCGTATGACTCAACCGCACGGGCCTTACAACCTGCTTGGCTGGTCGATGGGTGGTGCGCTGGCCATCGAGGTGGCGCATGTGCTTGAGCGTGAGGGCGACACGGTGAGCTTTCTCGGGCTGGTGGACACCCAGTTGCCTGCCTCGGTCGGGATGGAGTGGGTCGAAGAAGCGCCGGAGGTCACCACGCAGAAACAGGGCGAAAACTACTACCGCAGCCTGATCAAAAGCTTGCAGGCGTTTGTGCCGGGCTTGCAGGAAGCGTCGATTGTGGGGCTTATCGAAACCGCCCGGCAGTCGCTGTCCAGCGAGGGCGAGGTGATTGACTGGGTGGTCGACCATGTCGCGCTGGAGGCCGGCATGAACGCCGACAACCTGCGCAGCATATTCCAGGACATCGCCGTGCAGGACGAGATCGAAACCGGTTACAAACTACTGGAAGCCAACGCACAACTGAGCCAGGCATTTACCCTGAAAACGCTTAACGTACAGGCCGATTGCTGGTGGGCCGGGCAGAGCCGTGCGCCAGGGCAGATTGCCCGGGCTGAAGCGGTGCTGCTTGAACAGTGCTCGGTGAACGGGCTGCGCAGCTCGACAACGGTTGATCAGCGGCATGACAACGTGGTGCTCGCGGAAGTGTTTCTGCAGGGGCTTGCCGAGCGGCTTGTGTGACGCAGAGCGTCACGAACGGCATTCCCACGCGGAGCGTGCGGAACGATAGGTGTCTGGTCCGACTATCGTGCGGCGCTCTGCGTCGCATGCAGTTCTGGACGCTCTGCGTCCGGTCTTGAGGTTGCGGCGCGGCACAGATCTGTGACGCAGAGCGTCACGCACGGCATTCCCACGCTGGAGCGTGCGGAACGATAATCCCAGCTATCGTGCGGCGCTCCGCGTCGCATGCAGTTCTGGACGCTCTGCGTCCGGTCTTGAGGTTGCGGCGCGGCACAGATCTGTGACGCAGAGCGTCACGCACGGCATTCCCACGCTGGAGCGTGCGGAACGATAATCTCGACTATCGTGCGGCGCTCTGCGTCGCATGCAGTTCTGGACGCTCTGCGTCCGATCTTGATTGTGCGGCGCGGCGCAGATCTGTGACGCGGAGCGTCACGAACGGCATTCCCACGCGGAGCGTGCGGAACGATGACCCCAACTATCGTGCGACGCTCTGCGTCCGGTCTTGATTGTAAGGCGCGAGCGCGGGCTTCTAAAAATCGCCGCGCAACGTCAGGACGTAGTTGCGCGGGTCGCCGTAGTAGTTGCCGCGGTCGATGTCGCCGGTTGCCTTGTAGTATTTGCGATCCAGCAGGTTGTTGCCGTTGAGGGCCACCGACCAGTGTTCGTCGATCTTCCATGAGGCGCGTGCGTCCCAGATGGCGCGGCCAGGGTTGTCGATGGGCTGGGTCGACTCGTGCTCCGAGTAGCCGCTTTGCGCCGACACACCGCCGCCGACGGTCAGTCGACGCCAGGTGCCGGGCAGGTTGTAGCTGCTGGACAAGCGCAGCATGTGCCGGGGTGTTTCTGCTGAAATCGATTTCCCGTCGCTGCCGCGCGTGAGGTTGAAGGTGTAACCGGCCAGGGTCTGCAAGCCCGGTAACGGTTCACCGCTGATCTCCATGTCGATACCCTTGCTGCGCCGGATGTCGCCATTCACATAGCAGGTGCCGTAAGCGTCGTTGCTCAGGCACTGGCCCGCATTGGCATCGTCCTCGACCGCTACGTCTTTCTGTTTCACATAGAACAGCGCAAAAGATACGTTCAGACGCTTGTCGAACAACTCGCCCTTGATGCCGGTTTCATGGCTGGCACCGATGGCCGGGTCGAGGAATGCGCCGGATGCCGTTCGATAACCGCTCTGCGGCAGGAAGATATCGGTGTAGCTGGCGTACCACGACCAGTCTCGGTTCAGATCGTAGATCACGCCAACGAACGGCGTGACCTGGTTTTCCTCCTGGGCGCGAGTAGTCACGCCTGCGGACTGGCTCTGATAGTCATACCAGCTGACCCGGCCGCCCATGACCAGGCTCAACGACTCGCTCAGGCTCAGGCGCAGGTTGCTGTAAATGCCATAACGCTTGTCGCTGTAGTCGGTGCTGCGCCAGGCTGGACGCGCAGGTTCAGCAATCGCGTCGTGATCGGGATTGAAGATGTCCAGCGGCCGATTGCTGTTGGCGGTGGCATAGCGCGAATCACGTTTTTGCTCAGACCAGTTGCCGCCGATGGTCAACTGGTGGGTCAGGCCAAAGGCGTCGAAACGACCGTCCAGATGGCTGTCGAAACCGTCGCTTTGCAGCGTGTCCGAGCGAAACAGGGTTCTGACCAGTCGTGAACCGCTCTGGGTCGCAGGGTCTATGGCGCCTTGTGCGTAGGCGACTTTCTGATCGAAAGCCCCATCGGAGTGAGTGGCAGACAGTGTGCCGCTCCAGTTTTCGTCAAAGCGGGTTTCCAGTTCGCTGAACACTTCGTCGGTGCGGGTCTGATGACGGTTCCAGTCCTGGGCCAAGGAGGTGGAGCGCGGCAGATCGATGGCCTTGCCGTTGCTGTAGCGGGGCAGGCCGAAAATCGAATAGCCGTGGGTATCCGCGCTTTGATGGCGCAGGCCCAGCGTGAGTGTGGTGTCTTCGCTCAGGTCGGTTTCCAGAATGCCGTACAACAGCGGCGCAGTCTTTTTCAGGCCGTCGATGAAGTATCCACGGTCTTCGTAAGACGTGACAAAACGCCCGCGCACGCTGCCCGAGTCGTTGAGCTTGCTGCTGCCATCCAGATCGACCCGGTACTGGTCCCAACTGCCGGCGCGGGTGGTGATCGAGAACTGCGGTAAGGCGGTCGGCCGTTTGCGCACCAGATTGACCGCGCCACCGGGGTTGCCCGCGCCGATCAACAGCCCGGCAGCACCGCGCAGCACTTCAACGCGGTCGTAGATCTCCGTGTCCGGGGTCATCCAGCCGGTCACGCTGTAACCCTGACCGGCAACGCCATCGATGGTGTAGCTCTCGTCTTCCAGCGCGAAGCCCCGCGAGCTGAACACATGAGAGCCAAAGTTGCGTTGCGAAAAGGTGATGCCAGGCGTCTGCGCCATCACCTCGTCGAGGCCATTGAGGTTTTTGTCGTTCATCAATTGGCGGGTCATGACCGTGACCGATTGCGGGGTTTCGCGCAGCGATTGTGACGTCTTGTTGATGCTCACGCCGGTCGCCGCATACGAGCCGCTGCTCTCGGTGGTGATACCGAACGGGTCGCCCTTGATCGCCACCGGCCCAAGGTTCATGGGGTGCGCGGACGCCGCGCTGCCGAGGGTCAGGGTGTCGGCCTCGAGGTTGTGCGTTACACCAGCCTGTTTCAGCAGATCCGCGACCGCCTGTTCAGGCGTCAACCTGCCGTGCACCGGGCTGCTGAACTTGCCGTTCACATCATCGGAGTTGTAAAGAATTTGCAGGTCGCCCTGGCGCCCCAGCTCTTTAAGGGCGCTGTTCAAGGGTTGTGCGGGGATATCGAAGTCGAACTCTTCAGCCAGTGCCTCGCCCTGAAAAGCCAATGCCAGCACCAGCCCGCCCAGACGCAAGCCAAGCGTTTTCACGCGGCCTGTGCGCAGACGGCTGAAGGGTGTTGGCATGGGAAGGATGGCTCATTGAAATCGAGGGTGCAGGATAAATGCAAATCCCTGTGGGAGCGAACTTGTTCGCGAAGACGGTCGTTCAGACAATGCATTTTCGGAGAACATACTGACTTCTTCGCGAACAAACGAAGCGTCGCCCGGCTCGCTCCCACGGCCTTCGGCCAGAATCAAAAGCCTGGACTCAGATCAGAAATCCCCCCGCAAGGTCAGGACATAGCTGCGCGGTTCGCCGTAGACGTTGGAGCGGTCGGTGGCGATCGAGGTGCTGTAATACTTGCGGTCGAAAAGGTTTTCGGCGTTGAGCGACACCTTCCAGTTCTCGTCCAGTTTCCACGAGGCTCGCGCATCCCAGATGGCCTTGCCAGAAACGCCCAGCTGTTTGTTGGACGGCACTTCATAACCCGAATCTGCCGACACGCCGGTGCCCAGGGTCAGGCGGTTCCATGCGCCCGGCAGGTTGTAGCTGGTGTTGAGGCGCAGCATGTGTTTCGGTGTTTCGTAGGCTACATCTGCATCGCCATTGTTACGCAGCATGTTGAAGGTATAGCCGCCGAATACCTGCAGGCCTGGCAACACTTCACCGCTGGCTTCGACGTCGACACCCTTGCTGCGACTGATGCCGTCCTGCAGGTAGCAGGAGCCGTCGGAGCTGGTCGGGCAGGTCTGAGTAGTGTTCACGTCCAGCGCGGCGACATCTTTCTGTTTGATGTAGAACAGCGCCATCGACAGGTTCATGCGCTTGTCGAACAGTTCACCCTTGAAGCCCGTTTCGTAGTTGGAACCGATGGCCGGGTCCAGCGGCGAGCCGCCTGCGGTTACGTAGTTGGCTTGTGGCGTGAAGATGTCGGCATAGCTGGCGTACCACGACCAGTTGTCGTTGATGTCGTAGATCAGGCCGGCGAACGGAGTGAATTCCTGAGTCTGCTTGGATTCGTAACTGTTGGCTGCGCCGGTTTTGACGTCGTACTTGTAGTCATACCAGCTCAGGCGGCTGCCCAGAACCACGCTCAACGGCTCGCTCAGGTGAATACGCGTGTTGGCGTACAGGCCTGCGCGTTCTTCGGTGGTGTCGATGTCGGTGGTCCAGGCCGGACGAGCTGGTTTGGCGAACGCACTTTGGTTGACGTCGAAAATGTTGATCGCGGATCGGGTTGGTACAGTAGCCTGATGCGTATTGGCGTTCTGTCTCGACCAGTCGGCGCCCAACGTCACCTGATGCTCGAGGCCGAAAGCGTTGAAGTTACCTTCCAGTTGAGTGTTCAAGCCGGTGCTGTCCACTTCGTCTCTGCGAAAAAGTGTGTTCTGGAAGGTCGAGCCCGCCAGCGTCGCAGGGTTGACTGCTCCCCGCGCGTAAGCGATAGCCTGATCAAACCCGCCCTGCGAATACGTCAAAGACGTGCGGCTGGTCCAGTCCTCATTGAAGCGATGCGCGACTTCGGTAAAGACCTCGGTCATGTCGCTTTCAAGACGGTTCCACTTCTGCGCCAGATTGGTCGAGCGCGACAGGCCCAGCGACTGGCCGTTGCTGTAGCGCGGCAGGCCGTAGATCGAGTATCCATTGATGACCTGTTCCTGGCGACGCAGGCTCATGGTCAGCGTGGTGTCATCGCTCAGGTCGGCTTCGACGATGCCGTACAGCAGCGGGGTGCGGCTGTCGCGCCCATCCAGGTACGAACCGCTGTCATCGTAAGCCGCGACCATGCGCCCGCGCAGCGTACCCGAATCGTTGAGCTTGCCGCTGCCATCCAGATCGACGCGGTACTGATCCCACGAACCTGCGCGAGTGGTGATCGAAAATTTGTTGTCGGCGGTCGGGCGTTTGCGCACCAGATTGACCGCGCCACCGGGCTGACCGGCACCTACCAGCAGGCCAGACGCGCCGCGCAATACCTCCACACGGTCATAGATGGCCATGTCCGGCTGCATCCAGCCGGTGATCTGATAGCCCTGGCCGCCAATGCCGTCGACCAGAAAGCTCTCCGCCAGCAGCGAGAAGCCGCGCGAGGTATACACGTGACCGCCGAAGTTACGGTACTGGAAGGTGATCCCCGGAGTGTCTTCCAGAACCTTGCTCAGGCTGTTGAGGTTGTTGTCATCCATGACTTGCCGAGTCACTACGCTCACAGACTGCGGTGTTTCACGCAGCGACTGTGGCGCGCCCTTGCCGATACTTACCGCGCCGGTGGTGTAAGAGCCAGTGCCGTCAGTGGCGGTGCCCAGGTACTGCGAGTCGATCGCGGTCGGGGCCAGGTTGACCGTGCCCGTTGTGGTCGAACCGTCTGCGGCGGTTTCCTGTGCCTGGCTGGCCACCGGCATACAGAGCGCAAGGCCCATGGCCGCCATGGATGGCCGGGAGCGGAACATCTGACTGAGCATCAACGCTTTGCTGAGCGGGGTAAGTCGTGACGGGTTGTGCATGAATTGGCTCTTTCCAGTGGGTATCGGCAAGGAGATTGAGAGCGTTGTTCAAGTCTGCGCAGTCGGGTTCAGCCGTCGACGGGGCAGGCGTGAGCAACTTTTTTATAAGGCGCTGCGCGGGAGATGGCTGTGCACGCAATTCGCTGTTAATGAGAACGAAAGCGAATAACGTTTATTTAATGAATTTTTCACAATTCCGGAAAAAAGATGGCGCTTGGCTATCTGATTAGGGCGGGTATGGCTTCGCCGGGTAAGAAAAAGCCCCGCTCGCGGACTGGCCGGGCGGGGCTTTCGAGGCGTGGATGAATCAGGCCGGAATGGTTTTGTCGTAAGTGTCGTTCTGCACCTTCTCCACCTGAATCTGCCCGGTCTGCATGCGTACCAGTTGGTCGGCGATGTAGAAATAGCGGTCGTCATGGGAGATGACGATGATGGTCTTGCCTTGCTGCTTCAGCTCCGGCAGCAGTTCGGTGTAGAACACGCGCCGGAACGCCGGGTCCTGATCAGCGGCCCACTCGTCGAAGACCAGCACCTGACGCTCGTCCAGCCACGCGTTGATCAGTGCCAGACGCTTGCGCTGACCGGTCGACAGGTCGGTGGTGGTGAAGGCACCGTCCTTTATGCTGACCTTGTGCGCGATGTCCAGCCGCTCCAGGTATTTGCCGGCGTCTTGCGGCAGCGCGGCCTGCCCCTGCAACGGCTCATCAAACAGGTAGTAATCGGCAAAGATCGTAGTGAATAACTGGCGGTAGTCATCCAGGTTTTCCGGGGTGACGGTCTGCCCATTGAGGCGGATTTCGCCCTGTTGCGGCGTGTACAGACCCAGCAGCAGCTTGATCAACGTGGTCTTGCCACAGCCGTTTTCGCCGACGATGAACACGATATCGCCCTGTTTGATGCTCAAATCGACCGGGCCGAGATGAAAGGCGTCGCTGCCCTCGACCGGCGGGTAGTCATAGCGCAGGTTGTGCAGTTCCAGGGTTTGCATATTGGCCAGCGAATTGGGGCGGTCGCTGACCAGCAAGTGGGGTTCGGGGTTGGAAAACTTCCACGACAGTTCGGCGATACGGCGCATGGCGATCTGCGCGCGGCTGATGCCGGGCAGGGCGGTAATCAGGCGTTCCAGCGGGCCTTTCATGTACAGCATCACCAGCACGAAGCCGCCCAGCACGGTTTTTTCAGTGGTCGGCCACATGGCCTGGAAGGCGATGGCGATGCCGATCACGGCAAAGAACAGCATCGAACCGAAGGTTTCCGCGCTGACGAAAATGTTGGCGGCGCGAATGTTCGAGCGGCAGATGTGCTCGGTGGCACCGTGAATCTTCTCGTCGAGCATGTGCTGGCGACGCTTGCGCTGAATGCGCAGCTCCTTGGCACCCGCAGACAGCGCCTGATAGTGCTTCTGCAATTCGTCTTCGCTGTTGCGCGCCGCCAGAATGCTGCGCATGCCGTACGCATGGGCCAGGTACTGCGCGCCGGTGCCGAGCACCACGGTGAGCACGGTCAACGCCAGAATCTGCCAGGACAGCAGTGCCAGATAGGTCAGGCAGCCCAGGGTGACGGTGAACGAGATGACCATCGGTGCGACCGACAGGGCGAAGGTGCTGATGGTGTTGACGTCGTTGAGCAGCACCGGAATCAGACGGTGCGAGCGATAACGCTCCAGTTGCTCGATGGGTGCCACCAGCACCTTGGCAGCCAGCTCGCGGCGCAGGTTGGCGACCACGCGCTGGCCAACGTAGTTGGTCGACAGGTTGGACAGTGTCGAGCAGGCCAGGGTCAGCACACATAACCCGGCGAACAGCAGCGCGGTCTGCGTGTCCGGTCCGCCGGGCATGTTCATCGCATTGTTGATGGTGGCCAGCAGGCCGGTGACGCTCAGACCGCTGACAATCCCCAGCACGGTCGACAGCGCCACCAGCCACCAGAAGGGCTTGAGGATTCTCAGGGTTTCCCGGGCGAGGCTTTCAGTTTTGCGGGTCATGGGTGTGTCTCGTCAGTGTCCGTGAGTGCGGCCCGCGTCTGTCGCAGGCCGCAGGCGCGCATGAAGTCCGTTACAGGTCGCGGGCGACCCGGAAACCCAGCCAGTCGCCGCGTACATCCGGCTGACGGCTGTTGCGGTTGCCGGAGCGGGAGAAGATCGGCGCTTCGGTCCAGTCATTGCCGCGAATCATTTTCCAGGTGCAATCGCCGGCCAGCCACGCGCTGCCGTCAGTGGGTGCGCCGTTGTAGTTGCTGGTCTCGCAATCGGCGGTCCATTCGTAGACATTGCCGTGGGCGTCGTAAATGCCGAAATCGTTGGGGCTGTAGCTGCCAGCGGGCGCGGTGTAGCTGAAGCCGTCTTCCGGGCCGTAGGTGTTGGCGTGTTTGGCGATGCTGTAGGGCTTGCCTTCATCCATCGGGAACGGGAAAGAGCCCTTGCTGCCGCCACGTGCCGCGTATTCGCGCTGCGCTTCGCTGACCATGTGATAGGACTTGCCGGTCTTCTTCGACAGCCATTCGACATAGGCCTTGGCTTCGTTCCAGTCCATGCACACGGCGGGCTGGCGCGCCGTCAGCGGGTAGCGTGGCTTGCCGGCCTTGCACTCGCGGCCAGGGCGGGTATCGCCGTCTGGCATCTTGTAACCGGAGCTCTTGATGTAGGCGTTCCATTCGCCACTCAGTACCTGAAAGCGGCTGATGGCGAACGGTTTGGCGAAGGTCACGTCGTGCAGCGGACCTTCGTCCGGCTGGCGACCCATTTCTTCCTCGGGTGCGCCCATGGTGAAAGTGCCTGCAGGCAGCACGACCATTTCCGGGCAATCCTTGCAGTCCTTGAACACTTTTCCGGGCGCGGGTACTGGCGCGGGCGTGGCGGCGAGGGTGGTGCCGCAGAGCAACAGGCCGAGCAAAGCGGAAAGGGGCAGCAGTGTTTTTTTCATGACGGGTCTCGATAGAAAACGGAAAACAGTGGATTCAGTGCGTGCACGTCAGCTGCGCTGGCTGAGCAGGGCCATGAATCGATCGATTTCGGCCTCGTTGTTCAGCAATCCGGGCGCGGTGCGCACCACCGGGCCGACATCACGGCTCACGGCGTCCACGACCATGCGTTGTTTCATCAGCCAGGCGGCCACCTCGTCGCTTTCCTGGCCCTTGAGCCGGAAGAAACTGAAACCCGCCGACAGTGTCGGGTCCATCGGTGTCACCAGTTCGACGTTGGGCTGCGCCTTGAGGCGCTGCTTGAGGTAGCTGTTAAGCTCGTGAATGCGCGCCTGCACGTCGGCTTTGCCCAGTTGCAGGTGCAGCTTGAACGCCTCGTTCAGTGCCCAGCGGTGTTCGAACGAGTGATAGCCGCCGGGCGTCATGATCGTGCTGAAACCGGTGGCTTCCGAGAACGTCGGGATCAGTGGGGTGAGGTCTTTGACCTGCTCCGAGCGGGCGCAGACAATGCCTGTACCGCGCGGGCCGAACATCCACTTGTGAGTGCCGGCGACATAGAAGTCGCACTTCATGTCCGGGAAATCCAGGTTCTCGACGCCAAACCCGTGTACGCCGTCGACCACATACAGAATGCGGTCTTTGTCGTCACGGTTGCGGTTGTGTTCCTCGACCAGATCGCCGATGGCGCCGATAGGCAATTTCACACCACTGCCGGACTGCACCCAGGTCATGCCCAGCACTCGCGTCTTCGGCTGAATACTGCGCGCAATGGAGCCGATGATTTCGTCTGCCGACACGGTCGCCGGGTCTTTGAACAGGCGAATCTTGCGCACCTGAGTGCCTTCGCGCTGCTGGCGGAATTTGAGGATGTCGCGGGTACAGGAATGCTCGTGCTCGGTGGTCAGAATCTCCTGATCCGGGCGCACATGCAGACCGCCGTAGATGATCGCCAGCCCTTCGGTGGTGCTGCCGGTGAGGGCGATCTGGCCAGGCTGGGCATTCAGGTACTTGCCCGCCCAGACGCGAACTTCATGTTCGCGGCGCTCGGTTTCCCCCAGGTCCCAGTCCATCGCCAGTCCGGGGTTGCGGTCGATGCGCGCGCGATGCTGTTCGATGGCCTCGCGAACCGGAGTGGGGTGCGAGGTGACCAGAAAGTTGGAAAGGTGGACGTAATCCGAGTCCTGATTGAACAGCTGTTTCAAGCGCGCCCATTTGTCTGTGGATGTCGGTGCAGGTGCGGACGCCAGTGCCGTTGACGCAAGACCGGAGCCCAGTGGCAAGGCTGCGGCCAGCACTCCGGCCTGTTTGAGGAAGGTTCTGCGGTCAGTCATGAGCGGTAGCGCCTGATGTTCGGCTAGCGGCATTCGAAAGGTTGGTTTGTTTCGCATCCGGACGCGCCGAAGCCTGCACCTGCTCCCAGACGCGCAGAAAATTGCCGCCCCAGAGCTTGGTGATATCCGCTTCGGCGTAACCGCGCTCGATCAGCTCGGCGGTCACGTTGCGAATCTCGCTGACATCGTTGAAGCCTTTTACGCCACCGCCATCATTGAAATCGGAGCTGATGCCGACATGGTCGATACCAATCTTTCTGACCGTGTAATCGATGGCGTCGACGAAATCCTTGACCGTGGCCTTGGGCTCTTCTTCAAGGATCGCGTACAGCTTGCTGGCGTAGGCACCGAAGCGCTGTTCCGGCCAGACCGTGATAATCGCGTCGCCGGGCATCAGTGCCATGGCCAGGTTGGGCAGTGGCGGCAGGTCGAAGTCCTTGCGCAGGGCGTTGAGCTTGTCCTGAGTCTTCTGGGTCAGCGGCTTCAAATAAGCCGGGAACGCCACGATCTGCACCACGCCGCCACTGCGCTTGATGAGCTGCATTTCCTCGTCGCTGAGGTTGCGCGGGATGTCCACCAGCGCACGCGGGGCCGAGTGCGAGGCGACCATTGGCGTACGGCTCAACTGGCTGACCTGCTCCAGTGCCTTGCTCGACATTTGCGAGACATCAATGATTACGCCCAGGTCGTTGAGGCGCTGCACTGCCTGCTTGCCGATTTCCGACAGGCCGCCCAGCGCGTCGGGCGTGTCGTTTAGAAAGGGCAGGGGGCGTGAAGAGTCGGCCCAGCTGTTATTACCGACGTAACTGAAGCCGAACATGCGCATGCCGCGCGCTGTCCAGTGGTCCAGCAGGCTCAGGTCATTGCCCAGCGGGTAGGCGTTGAGCATGCTGATAAAAATCGCAAACTTGCCCTCGCCGTGCAGGCGGCGCATGTCGTCGGGGGTATAGGCGATGCCGACCTGATTGGGGAAATCCCGAACCATGCCGGTGATGATCTTGTAGCGCACTTCCTGCTGGTGGCGCGCTTCGTCGACAAAGCCGGGTGTCGGGCGATGCGGGGCATTGTCGCCGTTCCAGATTTCCGGCCAGCCGAACACCGTCAGTGCTGCGCCGGACAAGCGCCCGCGTGCGGTTTTCACCAGATCGAACTGGCCCGAACCGTCCTTGTCGGCTTCATTGCCCTCGCTGCCGAATTTCATCGGCACGGTGATGTGGCTGTCGAAGGAAATGATCCGCTCTTGCAGGTCGTCGGCCTGCTTCATGACCTTGACCGGGTAACCGGCAGGCGACCAGTAATTCCAGGCCAGAAAACCCGCGCCTGCACTGATGGCCAGGGCCAGCGGCAGGCCGATGAAGAGAGCCTTTTTCCAACGCGGTCTTGTCATTTCCGTCTCGTTCAGATTAACCGTTGCGCAGCCTGCAAGGGCTGTTGCTATCTGGTGGAGAACGAGCGGATGGGCGAAAAATTTAGCGCCGTATCCTGGATTCGGATGCTGAGCTAAATTTGTCTGCCGGGTTTACGTTCTAGCTTGGATAACGGCTGTCTCGGTGCTGGAACAGGTAGGGTAATGACGATTTCTCGACGAGGGTTCATAGCAGGGCTGGCGCTGACCGGCGCGGCAGTTCCGGCTGCCTATTATGCGCATCGGGAATTCACCCGTGTCGAGGAACCCGTGACACCGGGCGAGGCCACGGCCGGGCCCGCAGATACGTCTACCCAGCGCCTGGCCGACAAGCTGCGCGGGGTATGGACGCTGCGTTTCGAAGGGCGTGATGCCGGGCTGGCCGATGCGCCGCTTGAAGGTCTGGAAATGTTTCTCGACATTGCCCCGCGCGGTCGCGGCCTGCGCGGTTATATCGATACGCCGCAGCAATTGCGCAGCGACGCACAGCCACGCTTCCGGGTGATTGGCGACCTGCAACCGGCCAACGCGGCAAAGCTGTATCTGCGGGTGATGGACGGCCATGCTGGCAATGACCCGCACAGCGACACTGCGGATTACGAATTCAGCCTGACCCTTGATGAAGTCTGGGGCGCGTTCGGCAATGCGGGCAGCGGCACGTTGAGCGGACGTATCGAACGTCTGGACCGGCCGTTGGCCCTGCCGGAGCTGGAAAGCCGCCTGATTGCCATCAAGCAGGTGTTCCCTGAGGCGCGCGAGCGGGTCGGCCTGAGTCCGCCGTTTCTGGCCTGGCTGGTTTCCAAGGAGCATCGCTTGTTTCACCAGCTGTGGCATGCTTCTCGGGACAAATGGCACAAGCTGCCCGAAGACAAGCGCAACGCCCTGCGTGGTATCGGCTGGCAGCCGGGGCCGCGCGAGAAAGAGCGTGATGCGCGTGGCCCGCACAAGGACCGCAATGGTTCAGGTGAAGACTTCTTTTACATGCACCGGCACATGCTGATTCAGGCGCGCAAGATTCAGGACCTGCCGTCGTGGCCGCGGTTTCCGTTGCCTCAGCCTGAGCTGGAGCGTGACCGGTTGGGTTTCGCACGTTATTTCGATAATCACGACGGTTGTTCGCTGCCGCCCAACTGGCTGGCCCAGGGCGATGAGGAATACACGCAACTGGTCAGCGATATCAAAAGCCACGAGACGTTTCACACGCACTTTCAGGTCTGGGAGTCGCAGTACCGCGACCCGCGCTTTCTGTCGAAGCTGACGTTGGGGCAGTTTGGTTCGCAGGTCGAGCTGGAACTGCACGACTGGTTGCACATGCGTTGGGCGTCCGTCGCTCGCGACCCCGCCAACGGCCAGCCGGTGCCCATGGCGCGTCGTTCGGACGACTTCGCCGAGCGCTGGTTCGAGCCGGAAAACGACTTTCTCGCCGATCCGTTTTCATCGCATGTGAACCCGGTGTTCTGGATGTTTCACGGCTGGATCGACGACCGCATCGACGACTGGTTCCGCGCCCATGAGCGCTTTCATCCGGGTGAAGTGAAGCGCCTGGAAGTCAATGGCGTGCCGTGGTTCGCGGCGGGCCGCTGGGTCGAAGTCAGCGACCCGTGGCTGGGGCCGGAAACCCACGGCTGCAGCACCGTGCCCGGGCAGGCGGCAGGCACGACCATGGAAATGGACCCGGAAGTCATGAAGCTTGCGCTGCGTATTACCTTTGCGGCGGATGACAAATTGAGCAACCTGCTACGCCGCGTGCCACGCAGGCCGTGGTATGCGCGCAATCTGTTGCCGGACAGGTGGTTTTAGCGAACGGTCGTTGAGATGATCGTTCCGCACGCTCCAGCGTGGGAATGCAGGTCATGACGCTCTGCGTCGCAAAGAGGACGCGGAGCGTCCCGAACGGCATGCGACGCAGAGCGTCGCACGATAATTGAGTTATCTGCGCAGACCGACGCAGAGCTTCAGTACGATAGTTGGGATTATCGTTCCCTACGCTCCAGCGTGGGAATGCAGGTCACGACGCTCTGCGTCGCAAGAGGACGCGGAGCGTCGCACGATAATTGAGTTATCTGCGCACACCGACGCAGAGCTTCAGTACGATAGTTGGGATTATCGTTCCTCACGCTCCAGCGTAGGAATGCAGTTCTCGACGCTCTGCGTCGCAAGAGGACGCAGAGCGTCGCACGATAATTGAGTTATCTGCGCAGACCGACGCAGAGCTTCAGTACGATAGTTGAGATTATCGTTCCCTACGCTCCAGCGTGGGAATGCAGCTCTCGACGCTCTGCGTCGCAAGAGGACGCGGAGCGTCCAGACCTGCATGTCGACGCAGAGCGTCGCACGATAGTGGATCGTGCGCTCAGCGCACCTGCCAACCCCCGCCCAGCGCTTTGTACAGTGCGATGCTCGCCTGCAAGCGTGCCAGCCGTAACTGCACGCTCACGTCCTGCGCCTGATACAGCGTGCGTTGGGTTTCCAGTACCGTCAGTAAGTCCTCGGCACCTTCTTCATAGCGGCTCTGGGCGATGTTGAAAGCGGTTTGCGCCTGTTTGAGTTCTTCTTCGTGCCAGTAGCGTTGCTGGTCCAGGCCTTGAATGCTGTTCAGGGCTTTTTCGACGTCGGCGAAGCTGTTGATGATCGCTCCGCGATAGGTTTCCAGCAGCTCTTCCTGACGAGCTGTGGCCCTGTCGCGCTCGGCAGCCAGACGGCCATTATTGAAGATCGGCCCGACCAGACCGGCAGCCAGGCTGCTGAACGGTGCGCGCAACCAGTCTTCGGCGCGGGTGGCTTCGGTGCCGAGCCTGGCGCTCAGGGTCAGCTTTGGCAGCATGGCAGCGCGCGCCACCGTGACATTGGCTTGCGCCGCGGCCAGTTCAGCTTCGGCTTTGGCCAGATCCGGGCGGCGGGTCAGCAGTTCGCTGGGCAGACCGGGGCCGATGTCCGGCCAGTTCAGGGTGGCGAATGCCTGATCACCGAGGTTCAGATTCTGTACCGGCTGGCCGAGCAACGCTGCCAGGCTGATCAACTGCTCGTTGGCCAGTTGCTGAACGCGTGGCAGTTCGCGCTGCTGGGTCGCGACCAGGTTTTTCTGCTGCGCCAGTTCCAGTGCAGTGGCCGAACCCGAGTCGTAACGGGTCTGCACCAGCCTCAAAACGCTTTGCGCGTTGGCCAGGTTCAGCTCGGCAATCCGGCCTTGCTCGCGCGCCGCGAGGGTTTGCGCATAGCGGTCAGCGACGTTGCCGAGCAGGGTCAGTTCCACTGTCGCCTGATCGAATTCGCTGGCCCGCATGCTTTGTAGCGCACTGTCGCGTCCGGCGGCGATACCGCCCCAGAAATCCACTTCATAGCTGGCGGTCAGGTCGCTGGTGAAGTTGTTGGTGTTGTTGTCGTCGGAAGGGTTGGCCTTGCGGTCGCTGTTGCGCACGAACTTGTTGCGTTCGCCGCGCAGGTCAAAGGCCAGCTCCGGGAGCAAAGGTGCGCCGCCAATGATGGCGGTGGCCTGCGCCTGACGCACACGCGCCATTGCTGCAGCGACTTCGTGGCTGTCGCGACTGGCCTGTTCGATCAGGCGATTCAATTGCGGGCTGCCGAACTGCTGCCACCAGCGGGCGTCGCTGCGCTGGGCGGCAGCGCTCTGGGCAAACGCCCAGCGTGCAGGTGGCTGAATGCCGCTGTCCAGGCGCGGAGCCGGGGTATTGCAGGCGGTCAGTAACAGGCAGACGGTCAAAAGGGAAAGGCTCGGCTTCATTGATTGTTCATTCACTGGTAAGGGCCGCAACCGGGTCGAGCCGGGCAGCTTTGCGGGCAGGCATGAAGCCGAAGATCACGCCGGTGACCAGTGCGCAGGCAAACGCTCCGGCCACTGCCGGCACGGTGAACGCAACCGCCACCTTGCTCAGCAACAAGGCTGCGCCCATGCCCAGCGCCAGCACGACACCGGCCAGCCCGCCGACCACGGAAAGCATCACCGCTTCGGTGAGGAACTGCCGCAGGATGTCGCTCTGCCGAGCGCCGGTGGCCATACGGATGCCGATTTCACGGGTGCGCTCACGCACGGTCATGAGCATGATGTTCATCACGCCGATGCCGCCGACCAGCAACGAGATCGCCGCAATCGAGCCGAGCATCAGCGACAGGGTGTTCTGGGTGCGTGCTTCAGCCTGGATCATCGCGGCGTTGTTGGTCAGCTCGTAATCCTGCTTGCCGTTATGCAGGCGTTGCAGCAGGTTGCGTATTGCTTCTTCGGCGTGTTTGACGTTGTTGGCATCACGCGTAGCGATGGTGATGTACTCGGGGTCCTGCGAGCCAAACAGACGGATGCTGGCTGCCGAGTAGGGAATGGCGATGCGGTTGTCGCTGTCCAGGTCACCGGAAGTGGCACCTTTTTCCTCAAGCACGCCGACCACCTGAAACGGCACGTTTTCGATCAGGATGTACTGGCCAATAGGGTCGGTATGCTCGCCGAACAGTTTCTGGCGAACTTTGTAACCAATCACTGCCACGGCGGCAGCACTTTGCTCATCCGCTTCGCTGAAATAACTGCCTTCCACCACCGGCCAGTTGAAGATCGCCGGAAAGTGCGTGTCGTTGCCGCCGACATAACTGGAATGATCGACGTTGCCGTAGCGCACGCCGGCCTGTCCGCCGTTGACCGGCATGATCATTTTTACCTCGGGCAGTTCGCCCAGCGCCGCGACCTCTTCAAGCGTGATGATGCCCTTGGGTGCACGCGGGTTGGGGGCCTTGCCGTTGAGGTAAATGATGTTGGAGCCGAACGAGGACATCTGTGCCATGACCTGGCGCTTGCTGCCTTCACCGACCGCCAGCATGACCACCACCGATGCAACGCCGATGACGATACCCAGCAGCGTCAGCGCGGTACGAAAGCGGTTGATCCACATCACCCGCCACGCGGCCTGAACCGCGTCGAGCAGTTCGCCTTTCCACGCCCCGCCACTGCCGCTGCCTTCACTCAGACGCTTGCGCAGGTCGACGGCCTGTAGCGCAGCGGGGTTGGCTGAACGTGGCGCAGACAGATCGCATGCGGTATCGCTGACCACCAGGCCGTCACTGATCTCGATGACCCGTTTGGCGCGGGCTGCGACTTCCCGGTCATGGGTGATCAGGATCACCACATGGCCCTGGCTGGCCAGTTCGTCCAGCAGCGCCATGACCTCGGCACCGCTGTGGCTGTCCAGCGCACCTGTGGGTTCGTCGGCGAGGATGATATGCCCGCCATTCATCAAGGCGCGGGCAATGGACACCCGTTGCTGCTGGCCACCAGACAGCTGGTGTGGCCGGTTGCCGGTGCGCGACCCCAGGCCCAGCCGGTCGAGCAGTGCGGCAGCCCGGGCGTGGCGCTCTGCGGCGGGTGTGCCAGCGTAGATGGCTGGCATTTCAACGTTTTCCTGTGCCGAGCCGGAAGGGATCAGGTGGTAGCCCTGAAACACAAAACCGAATGCCTCGCGGCGCAGCCAGGCGAGTTCGTCGCTGCCCAGATCGGCGACGTTTTCCCCGGCGAACAGGTATTCACCCGAGGTCGGGCGATCGAGGCAGCCGAGGATGTTCATCAGTGTCGACTTGCCGGAACCGGAGGCGCCGACAATCGCTACGAATTCCCCGGCATGGATCGATAAATCGATGCCACGCAGAACGTTGACCAGCGGGCTGTCGCCACCGCCGTAGGATTTGCGGATGGCGCGCAGGTCGATCAGCGGCGTTTGCATTCAGCCCCCGCTGCCGACAGAAGCCGGCACCAGCAGGCGATCACCTTCATTCAAACCGTCGAGCACCTGCACGCGCAGGCGGTCGCTGATGCCGGTGCGTACCTGACGGTTTTGCACTTCGCCATTGGCGGACAGCACCTGCGCGATCTGCACATCGGCCTGAGGACCGTTCTGCAAGGCTGCGAGCGGGGCGGTCAGGGTGTTCTGCGCGCTGCCGGCGACGAAGAATATCTGTGCGGTCATTTCTGCCATCAGTGCCTGGTCGCTGTTATCAACGTCCAGCAGCACGGTGTACAGCACAACCCGACCGCCGCCGCTCTTGCGCGCACTGCTCGGACTGCCGCCGCCCTGATTGGCTTGATCAAGCGGTCTGGGCGGCACTGGCAGAATTTGCCGCACCGTGCTGCTCCAGCGCCGATTGCCACCGCTGAGAGTGGTGAAGTAGGCCGTCATGCCGGGTTTGACATGGCCAATATCAGCTTCCGAGACTTCGGCCCAGACGGTCATGGGCGACAAGCGGGCGATGCGCAGAATCAGCGGCGTCTGCTGTTGCGCGTTCAGGGTCTGACCTTCGCGCGCATCCAGTGCGACCACCGTGCCGCTCATGGGGGCGTAGATGCGCGTGTAGCCCAGCGCCGCCTCGTCACTGCGCAGCGCCGCCTGAGCTTCCAGGATCTGTGCCTTGAACATGTCGACCCGTGCCTGTGTGGCACGAAATTCCGATTCCGCAGCCTGCACGTCTTCGGCACGCGTGGCACCGCCCGCCGCAAGGCGTTTCTGACGTTGTTGCTTCTGTTCGGCCAGCTCGTGCAGCGCCCGCTGTTCCTGAAGCTGGGCCTTGAGGTTTTCGATGGCGTAACGCGCGGCGTCCAGCCTGGCTTTTTGTGTCGACGGATCGATTTCGACCAGCAAGTCGCCTTCCTTGACCTGATCGCCGACCTGCGCGTGGATTTTCATGATCTGCCCGGTGGCCTGCGAGCCAACGTCCACATAGCTGCGCGGCTGCAAGGTGCCCAGTGCGGTCACGCTGTTTTCGATGTTGCTGCGGGTCACCGTCACGGTCGCTGCATGACCTTTGCTGTCGGGCATGATCTGCCAGGCACACACGGCGATGACCGGGAACAGGCACAGCGCCACGAGAAGGGCGCGTCGAGGAGGGCGAGAGCGTTTCATGCAGGTTCCTGGGGTGGGAAAAATCAACCGATCGACGGACGCCGGCTGCAGAGCGGGCCTTTATATAGAGCTGCCCTTTAAACGAGGGATGAGGACGGGAATTTAGCGTCGGCTGCGGGTTGCATTGCGCGAGTAAATTTTGCGTCTGCGCTTCGTTTAAGGGGAGCGGCTAATTCGGGTCGTCTTGTCGAGTTGGAGTCAGCGTGATTATTTCCAGACCCCTGTGCGGTTTTGTGTTTGCAGGTCTTTCTTTCGCGGTGATATTGCCTGCCCAGGCCCTGGTTGCCGCGGATCATCAGGCCGCCCGTGCCGAAATCCGGCGTACCGGTTTTGGCGTGCCGCATATCGTCGCCGCCAATGAGCGCGGTCTGGGTTACGGCATCGGTTATGCGTATGCGCAGGACAACCTGTGCCTGCTGGCCAACGAAATCGTCACCGTAAACGGCGAGCGCTCACGCTATTTCGGGCCGGACAAGGCGACCCTTGAGCAACGCAGCAACATGGCCAGCGACCTGCTGTTCAAGTGGCTCAACACGCCTGAGGCACTGGCTGATTTCTGGAAAGCCCAGCCGCCCGAGATTCGCCAGTTGATGCAGGGCTATGTCGCCGGCTACAACCGCTCGCTGGGTGAGCAGAAGGCCAAGGGGCTGCCGCAGCCTTGCGCAGCCGATTGGGTTCGACCGATCAGTACCGATGATTTGCTGCGCCTGACTCGCCGCTTGCTGGTCGAGGGCGGCGTAGGGCAGTTCACTGAGGCCTTTGCCGGTGCCAAACCGCCTTCTGCGCAAAAGCCATTGCAGGTTGATAGCCAGCAGGTTCAGGCGCTGCAATTGGCCGCTGTGCGCAACCAGCGCTTTGCCCTGGAGCGTGGCAGCAATGCCGTTGCAGTAGGGCACGAGCTGTCCGCCAATGGGCGCGGCATGCTGTTGGCCAACCCGCATTTTCCATGGGGCGGCGGCATGCGTTTCTATCAAATGCACCTGACCATTCCTGGCAAGCTCGACGTGATGGGCGCCGCATTGCCGGGCCTGCCGCTGATCAATATCGGTTTCAACCGGCATCTGGCCTGGAGCCATACCGTCGACACGTCGAAACACTTCACCTTGCATCGCTTGCAGCTCGACCCGAAAGACTCGACCCGTTACCTGCTGGATGGAAAATCCATCGCTATGGGCCAGCAGCAAGTCAGCGTCGAGGTGAAGCAGCCGGACGGTAGCCTCAAGGCTGTGCCACGCATCATTTATTCCTCGAAGTTCGGCCCGGTGGTGCAGTGGCCGGGCAAGCTGGACTGGGATGACAAGTTCGCCTTCAGCCTGCGTGACGCCAACCTGGAAAACGACCGTGTGTTACAGCAGTGGTATTCGATGGACAAGGCTGACAGCCTCAAGGCGTTTCAGGATTCGGTGCACAAGATTCAGGGCATTCCGTGGGTCAATACCCTGGCGGTCGATGCCAAAGGGCAGGCGCTGTACATGAACCTCTCGGTAGTACCGAACGTGGACGCCGCCAAGCTCGCCAAGTGCAGTGACCCGCGTATCGGCACCGAGCTGATCGTGCTCGACGGCTCGCGCAGTGAATGTAACTGGGACATATCCGCGGAGGCGGCTCAGGCGGGTATTTATCCGTCCTCACGCCAGCCGCAACTGTTGCGTAGCGACTTTGTGCAGCATTCCAATGACTCTGCCTGGATGGTCAATCCCGCGGCACCACTGAAGGGATTTTCGCCGTTGATCAGCCAGGACGGTCAGCCACTCGGTCAGCGTGCGCGCTTCGCGCTGGATCGGCTGGGCAGCCTGCAACAGGCTGGCAAGGTCAGCGCCGAGAATCTGCAAGCGATGGTCATGGACAACGAGGTGTATCAGGCCGGGCAAGTGCTGCCGGATCTGTTGAAGTTCTGTGCTTCGGAGCTGGGTGATGATGTAACGCGTCTGACGCCGTTGTGCGCCGCCTTGAAAGCCTGGGACGGACGCGCTGATCTGAACAGTGGCATCGGGTTCGTGTACTTCCAGCGGATCATGACATCCATGCAAGGCGTTGCCTCGCGCTGGCGTGTGGTGTTCGACCCGCAGAACCCGATCCATACGCCAACCGGGCTGGCCATTGAAAACCCTCAGGTTGCCAGCGCACTGCGCGCCGCCATGCTTGCGGCGGTTGATGAGGTGGCCAAGGCCGGTCTTTCGCCCGAGAGTAAATGGGGCGACATTCAGGTCTCCAGCCTCAGCGGCAAACCCATTCCGATTCATGGTGGCCCGGCCGGGCTCGGCGTCTACAACGCCATGCAGACCATCGCTGGCAAGGACGGCAAGCGTGAGGTGGTGAGCGGCACCAGCTATCTGCAGGTGGTGACGTTTGATGAGCAGGGGCCCAAAGCGCAAGGCCTGCTGGCGTTCTCTGAATCGAGCAACCCGCAGTCGGCCCACTCGAGGGACCAGACCGAGGCGTTTTCGAAAAAACAGTGGAGTGAGTTGCCGTTCACCGAACAGCAAATCAAGGCTGATCCAGCGTATCAGGTGCAGGTGATCAGCGAGGAGGGCAGCCGCTGAACATGGCAGGAGAAGCGTTTGGGCCGGGCGGCCCAAATGCGCTTGCCTGTCGGGATTAGCCGCCGGGCGTATCGATATCGGCGTCAACACCCTGGGTAGGCTGATGATTGCGCAGATCCTCGGTTTTTTCCTCAGGCTCATGGTCAGGCACGTAAGCGCTGTCGCCGGATGACTGGCTTTGGCTTTGGCTTTGGCCTTGAGACTGAGACTGGCTGGGAGCAGGGCTTTTGCCCTGATTCTGGCCTCCACCTTTTTCCGTTTCTGGTTCTACGTCCGCAACCTGTGGCTCGATGGCCGGGTCGTTGCGGTCTGCGCCCTGGTCAGCGGGCGTATGCTGGCCCGGTGGCTGTTCTTTCTGACGTTGCGGTTCGATGGACATGAGTACCTCGATATCTGTTTCAGAAAATGGTCTGACAGGGTTTCGAACGGTAGCCATATGGATCGTTCGATTCAGTTGCCGAACGGTGCTGAAGGAGGGTGATGCAGGATTGGGTGTTGTGTGAGGCTACGGGAGGTACGATGTTCGCGAAGGGGGCCGTACAGTTGCATGAGATGCATTGAACGGAATATAGCCTTCGCGAACAGGTTCGCTACAGAAGATATAGGCAGCGCGGTTAGAGCACTTTTTTGATTGCGTCGCACACGGCATCAATATTCTTCTGGTTCAGCGCCGCCACGCAGATACGCCCGGTATCCAGCGCGTAGATGCCGAATTCGCTGCGCAGGCGTTGTGCCTGTGCGGCGGCCAGGCCGGAATAGGAGAACATGCCGCACTGACGGCCGACAAAGCTGAAGTCCTGACCGGCCGGGTTATCCGCCAGGCGCTCGACCATGGCTTTGCGCATGCCTTGAATGCGCACGCGCATCTCGCCGAGTTCTTCTTCCCACAGGGCGCGCAGTGCCGGGTCATTGAGGACGGCAGCGGAAATGATTGCGCCGTGGGTCGGCGGGTTGGAGTAGTTGGTGCGGATCACGCGCTTGACCTGCGACAGAACGCGGGCAGTTTCTTCTTTCGATTCGGTAATGATCGACAGCGCGCCCACACGTTCGCCATACAGCGACAGCGACTTGGAAAACGAGCTGGAGGCGAAGAAAGTCAGGCCCGACTCGGCGAACAGGCGCACAGCCAGTGCATCTTCCTGAATGCCTTGACCGAAGCCCTGGTACGCCATGTCCAGAAACGGTACATGGCCCTTGGCCTTGACCACTTCCAGCACTTTTTTCCAGTCATCCAGGCTCAGATCGACGCCAGTCGGGTTGTGGCAGCAGGCGTGCAGCACAACCACAGAGTTGTCTGGCAGGTTCTGCAGGTCTTCAAGCATGCCTGCGCGGTTCACGTCGTGGGTGGCTGCGTCGTAATAACGGTAGTTCTGCACCGGGAAACCTGCGGTTTCGAACAGTGCGCGGTGGTTTTCCCAGCTTGGGTCGCTGATCGCTACCACTGCGTTGGGCAGCAGTTGCTTGAGGAAGTCGGCACCGATCTTCAAGGCACCTGTGCCGCCGACCGATTGAGTGGTCAGCACACGGCCTGAAGAGATCAGCGGTGAATCAGCTCCCAGCAGCAGTTTTTGCACTGCCTGGTCATAAGCGGCAATGCCGTCGATCGGCAGGTAACCGCGCGGCGCGTGCTGGGCGACACGGATCTTTTCAGCTTCAGCCACGGCACGCAGCAGAGGAATGCGCCCCTCTTCATCACAGTAGACGCCTACGCCAAGGTTGACCTTGGTGGTGCGGGTGTCGGCGTTGAAGGCTTCGTTGATACCCAGGATCGGATCGCGGGGTGCCATTTCGACAGCGGAGAACAGGCTCATTGTGCGGCGGCTCTTGATGAAGAGTGGGTAGGGATGCACGCTGCGGCTGAATGCGCCAAAGCGGTGCACAAACAGGGCTTAGTATAGAGAGCATCCCCTCGCCGGGCGACAGGTCGGGGCGGCTTTTTTCGAGGTTATGTGCATATTTTCAGAACGTTCGTCCCGTTCGAGCCTCAATGCTTTAAGTGCGTGACTTGAAAGGCCAGCATGTGGCTCCATCTAGTAAGCATCATTTCAAGACATCGCAGCACGCCCTTTCCCGGCGGGACCTGGCGTTGGCGATGATTTCGTCATGGCCTGTCAGTCCATTCAGGTGAGGCGAGCCCTTTGCGCGATCCCGTCGCGTACGAATCAAGTCGCGTATGAACCAAGAGGTAGGATATGTCCGAGTTCCAGCTCGTTACCCGTTTTGAGCCAGCCGGCGATCAGCCCGAGGCCATTCGCCAACTGGTCGAAGGGATCGACGCAGGGCTCGCGCACCAGACCTTGCTGGGGGTGACCGGCTCGGGCAAGACGTTCAGCATCGCCAACGTGATCTCTCAGGTGAAGCGCCCGACGCTGGTCCTGGCACCGAACAAGACCCTGGCCGCGCAGTTGTATGGCGAATTCAAGGCGTTCTTCCCGAACAACGCCGTGGAATATTTCGTTTCCTATTACGACTACTACCAGCCCGAGGCCTATGTGCCGTCGTCTGACACCTTCATCGAGAAGGATGCGTCGATCAACGACCACATCGAGCAGATGCGCCTGTCTGCAACCAAGGCGCTGCTGGAGCGCAAGGACGCGATCATCGTCACCACGGTGTCGTGCATCTACGGCCTGGGCAGCCCGGAAACCTATCTGCGCATGGTCATGCACATCGACCGTGGCGACAAACTGGACCAGCGCGCCCTGTTGCGACGACTGGCCGACCTGCAATACACCCGCAACGACATGGACTTCGCCCGTGCGACGTTCAGGGTGCGTGGCGATGTCATCGACATCTACCCGGCCGAATCCGATCTGGAAGCGATCCGCGTCGAGCTGTTCGATGATGAGGTCGAAAGCCTGTCGGCGTTCGATCCGCTGACCGGTGAGGTGATCCGCAAGCTGCCGCGCTTCACGTTCTACCCCAAGAGCCATTACGTTACCCCGCGCGAGACGCTGATCGAGGCAATGGAAGGGATCAAGGTCGAGTTGCAGGAGCGTCTTGAATACCTGCGCACTCAGAACAAGCTCGTGGAAGCCCAGCGTCTGGAACAACGGACCCGCTTCGATTTGGAGATGATGCTGGAGCTGGGCTACTGCAACGGTATCGAAAACTACTCGCGCTACCTGTCGGGCCGTCCGTCCGGTGCGCCGCCTCCGACCCTGTTCGACTACCTGCCTGCCGATGCCTTGCTGGTGATCGACGAGTCTCACGTCAGCGTGCCGCAGGTCGGCGCGATGTACAAAGGCGACCGCTCACGCAAGGAAACCCTGGTTGAGTACGGGTTTCGTTTGCCATCGGCGCTGGATAACCGGCCCATGCGCTTTGACGAGTGGGAAGCGATCAGCCCGCAGACCATTTTTGTCTCGGCGACGCCGGGCAACTATGAAGCGGAACACGCGGGACGTGTCGTCGAGCAGGTAGTACGCCCGACTGGTCTGGTGGACCCACAGATCGAGATTCGCCCTGCGCTGACCCAGGTCGACGACCTGTTGTCGGAAATCCACAAACGTACGGCGCTGGAAGAGCGGGTACTGGTCACCACGCTGACCAAGCGCATGTCAGAGGATTTGACCGATTACCTCAGCGACCACGGGGTGCGAGTGCGTTACCTGCACTCGGACATCGATACAGTTGAACGTGTCGAGATCATCCGCGACCTGCGTCTGGGTACCTTCGATGTATTGGTGGGGATCAACCTGCTGCGCGAGGGCCTGGACATGCCGGAAGTGTCGCTGGTGGCGATTCTCGATGCCGACAAGGAAGGTTTCCTGCGTTCCGACCGTTCGCTGATTCAAACCATCGGTCGGGCTGCGCGTAACCTCAATGGCCGGGCGATCCTGTACGCCGACCGCATCACCGGTTCCATGGAGCGCGCCATTGGCGAAACCGAACGGCGCCGCGATAAACAGCTCGCCTTCAACCTTGAGCACGGCATTACCCCAAAAGGCGTGTTCAAGGACGTTGCCGACATCATGGAAGGTGCCACGGTGCCAGGCTCGCGCAGCAAGAAGCGCAAGGGCATGGCCAAGGCCGCCGAAGAAAACGCTCGCTACGAAAACGAACTGCGCTCGCCGAGCGAGATCAACAAGCGCATTCGCCAGCTGGAAGAAAAAATGTACCAGTTGGCCCGCGACCTGGAATTCGAAGCTGCGGCGCAGATGCGCGACGAGATTGGCAAATTGCGCGAGCGGTTGCTGGCGGTTTGAGAGAGGGGTGATGCTCTGTCTCACAAGCCTGCGTCGCGCCATGCGCTCAAGATCGGACGCAGAGCGTCCAGAGCGGCGTTACCACGCTGGAGCGTGGTAACGATAGGTAAACTATCGTGCGACGCTCCGCGTCGTCATGCCATTCTGCGCCGCACCGCACATTCAAGATCGGCGCTCGTAGTCGCTGCACATAGAAAAAGCGCTTTTTGATCACGGTGGTACTGACGACGCAGAGTGCGACCTTAGTGACGGCTGAGTCCTGGCGCTGATCCGGGGCTAGCTTGGCAGGACGCCAGGCTAGCCGCACCGGACCATGGATGGTCCGTTGCGGCGACCCCCGGATCAGTGCCAGGGCGAAGGAACCCGACGAAGTCGGGCCGGAAACAGGAGCGAAGGACTTTGCTCACTTTGGTCCCTCACAGTGAGTCGCCGAGGGGCGAAAAAGTGACCTGAGTCGAACCCTAATCTACCTGAAACCACAGAACCGCCGTGTGACGCGGAGCGTCACGAACTGCATTCCCACGCGGAGCGTGCGGAACGATAGGTGTTCCGGCGATTACCTTTCACGCTGGAGCCGCATGCCCCCAGCCTGTTAACATTCCGCGCTTGATTGACCTATTTCGGGATTTTCCATGACCACCGTTCGTACCCGCATCGCGCCATCGCCCACGGGCGACCCTCACGTCGGCACGGCCTACATTGCGCTGTTCAACTATTGCTTTGCCAAACAGCATGGCGGCGAGTTCATTCTGCGCATTGAAGACACCGATCAACTGCGCTCGACCCGCGAGTCCGAACAGCAGATCTTCGACGCACTGCGCTGGCTGGGTATCGAATGGAGCGAAGGGCCGGATGTCGGTGGTCCACACGGCCCGTATCGTCAAAGCGAGCGGGGCGATATCTACCAGAAATACGCGCAGCAACTGGTCGAGCTGGGTCACGCCTTCCCGTGTTTCTGCACCGCCGAAGAGCTGGACGAGATGCGCGCCGAGCAACAGGCCAAGGGTGAAACCCCGCGCTATGACGGTCGCGCCTTGCTGCTCTCCAAGGAAGAAGTACAACGCCGTCTGGACGCTGGCGAGCCCCACGTGATTCGCATGAAAGTGCCGACCGAAGGCGTCTGCGTCGTGCCGGACATGCTGCGCGGCGAAGTCGAAATCCCGTGGGACCGCATGGACATGCAGGTCCTGATGAAGACCGACGGTCTGCCGACCTACTTTCTCGCCAACGTGGTCGATGACCACCTGATGGGCATCACCCACGTACTGCGCGGCGAAGAATGGCTGCCATCGGCACCCAAACTGATCCTGCTTTACGAGTACTTTGGCTGGGACAAGCCACAGCTGTGCTACATGCCGCTGCTGCGTAACCCGGACAAGAGCAAGCTGTCCAAGCGCAAGAACCCGACGTCGGTGACCTTCTACGAGCGCATGGGCTTCATGCCTGAAGCCATGCTCAATTACCTGGGGCGCATGGGCTGGTCGATGCCGGACGAGCGCGAGAAGTTCTCGTTGCAGGAAATGGTCGACAACTTCGACCTGTCGCGTGTCTCGCTGGGCGGGCCGATCTTCGATATCGAAAAACTGTCCTGGCTCAATGGTCAGTGGCTGCGTGATCTGCCGGTCGAGGAGTTTGCCAGCCGATTGAAAACGTGGGCACTGAACCCAGACTACATGATGAAGATCGCACCGCACGTGCAGGGCAGGGTAGAGACCTTCAGTCAGGTCGCTCCGCTGGCCGGGTTCTTCTTCGCCGGTGGCGTTACGCCCGATGTGAAGCTGTTTGAGCACAAGAAGCTGTCCCCGGAGCAGGTCCGTCAGGTGATGCAGTTGATCCTGTGGAAACTGGAGTCGCTGCGTCAGTGGGAGAAAGACCGGATCATGGGTTGCATCCAGGCCGTCGTTGAGCACCTCGAGCTCAAACTGCGTGACGCCATGCCCCTGATGTTTGCGGCGATTACCGGCCAGGCCAATTCGGTCTCGGTGACCGATGCGATGGAGATCCTCGGTCCGGACCTGACCCGCTTCCGCCTGCGTCAGGCCCTGGATTTGCTGGGTGGCGTTTCGAAGAAAGAAAACAAGGAATGGGAAAAGCTGCTGGGCTCCATTGCCTGAGGCGTTCCCTGTTCC
Source organism: Pseudomonas syringae group sp. 247E2 (assembly GCF_032587795.1). Classification (NCBI taxonomy): domain Bacteria; kingdom Pseudomonadati; phylum Pseudomonadota; class Gammaproteobacteria; order Pseudomonadales; family Pseudomonadaceae; genus Pseudomonas; species Pseudomonas syringae group sp. 247E2. The sequence continues at coordinate 200,616 of NZ_JAWHPK010000025.1, forward strand.
TGTCAGTCGCCCCCGGTTTTCCGGGGGTTTAAAGGTAAGTGGTTGTATTACCGACAAAAAAGTTTGGAAAATGTAAAAAATAAATTTGACAGCCCTGTCACTCACGCTTAATATGCGCCCCGTCCACTGATGTGGGGCTTTAGCTCAGCTGGGAGAGCGCCTGCATGGCATGCAGGAGGTCAGCGGTTCGATCCCGCTAAGCTCCACCAAATTTAGCGTTTCAGAGCGCTGCTACACTGCTTTGAAACGATGTGAAACAAGCGGATCCAGCAATCGTTTGTTTTGTAAGAAGGTTTTGTCCCCTTCGTCTAGTGGCCTAGGACACCGCCCTTTCACGGCGGTAACAGGGGTTCGAGTCCCCTAGGGGACGCCAGTTTCACCGAGTGATACTTCAACGTTGATCTCCGCCGCGAGGCGATAAATCCGGGGCTTTAGCTCAGCTGGGAGAGCGCCTGCATGGCATGCAGGAGGTCAGCGGTTCGATCCCGCTAAGCTCCACCAAATTCGCCAGGGTTCATCGTTCGATGAACCTGACTGAAGGTTTTGCGTCCCCTTCGTCTAGTGGCCTAGGACACCGCCCTTTCACGGCGGTAACAGGGGTTCGAGTCCCCTAGGGGACGCCACGATTTCCCGCTCTGCGGGACCAAGGGTCATTCGATTATTGAATGGCCCTTTTGTTTTTTCAGGGTTTGAAAAATCGCCCTTCCTGCTTCTATTTATTCCCACAGGTATGTGTTCAGCCTGCAATTGCGGTTTCAGCCCTTTTATCCGGGCTTATTCAGACTTGTGTATGACTTTGAGCGCTGGAGCGTGAGGAATGTACAGGTCCTTTCGCGAACAAGTTCGCTCCCACGGCCTTCGGCCAGAATCAAAAGCAGACGCGCCACTATCCTGACTTCGCTACACTCCCGCCAATCACATTCGCTCAAGCAGGAGCACGCATGGTCTGGGATCGGGCAACGCCTTTCGTCATTGATCTGAACGTCGGCGCTGAAGACATCGACGGGCTGGGGCATGCCAATAATGCCGTGTACGTCTCCTGGCTGGAGCGCTGTGCCTGGCGGCATTCGCAGTATCTGGGCCTGGACCTGACCGAATACCGGCGTCTGGACCGGGCCATGGCGGTGGTCAGACACGAGATCGACTATCTGGCCAGTGCCTATGAGAACGATGAACTGCAACTGGCGACCTGGATCGTCGATTGGGATCGCCGCCTGAAAATGACCCGTTGCTTTCAGCTCAAGCGACCCGCCGACAACCTGACGTTGCTGCGCGCGCAAACCACCTTTGTCTGCATCGAACTGTCCAGCGGTCGGCCCAAGCGCATGCCCGCCGAGTTCATCGAGGGCTATGGCGCAGCCATCCCTGACGGCACCGTTCCCAATCCGCACGCCGGGCAGTAAACTGCCGGACTTTTTTTCGAGTGTGACCCATGCAAATTGCTCTGGCGCCCATGGAGGGGTTGGTCGACGACATCCTGCGCGATGCCCTGACGAAAGTAGGTGGTATCGACTGGTGCGTGACCGAATTCATCCGGGTGTCCGAGCGCTTGATGCCTGCGCACTACTTTTACAAATACGCTTCGGAATTCCACAAAGGCGCGAAGACCGACGCAGGTACGCCTTTGCGGCTCCAGCTGTTGGGCTCCGACCCAGTGTGTCTGGCCGAGAACGCCGCGTTCGCCTGTGAGTTGGGCGCACCGGTACTGGACCTGAACTTCGGTTGTCCGGCCAAGACTGTCAATCGCTCCCGTGGTGGCGCAATCCTGCTCAAAGAGCCGGAACTGCTGCATTCCATCGTCAGCCAGGTACGCCGTGCCGTGCCCAGGCATATTCCAGTGACCGCCAAGATGCGTCTGGGTTACGAAAACACCGATGGCACGCTGGACTGTGCCCGGGCACTGGCTGACGGCGGGGCTGAGCAAATAGTCGTTCACGCACGCACCAAGGTCGACGGTTACAAGCCGCCCGCCCACTGGGAGTGGATTGCGCGCATTCAGGAGGTGGTCAAGGTCCCAGTGGTGGCCAACGGTGAAATCTGGACCGTTGATGATTGGCGTCGTTGCCGGGAAATATGCGGCGCACGCGACATCATGATTGGTCGCGGGCTGGTGGCGCGCCCTGATCTGGCCAGGCAGATAGCTGCGGCACAGAAGGGTGAAGAGGTCGTGCCGATGACCTGGGATGAGTTGCAGCCGATGCTGCGTGCTTTCTGGCAGGCTTGTCTGATCAAGATGACGCTCATTCAGGCGCCGGGTCGTCTCAAGCAATGGTTGGTGCTACTGACCAAGAGCTACCCTGAGGCGACCCTGATGTTCAATGCGCTACGCCGCGAAACCGACTGTGATCGAATCGGCGTGATGCTGGGCTGTCTGCCTGGCTGCTCACCCGAAAGCTAACCCCGACGAACGGTCGAAAAAAACCTGAAAAAAGTCTCTTGAAAAGTGAATGGGTATCCCTATTTTGCTGATCAAGCGATGCCGAAAACGGGTCGCGTACACCACTCGCTGATAAACAGGAGAATTGTTATGGCTACTGCATTTTCTCTGGCTCCACTGTTTCGCAACTCAGTGGGTTTCGACCGCTTCAACGACCTGTTCGAGTCGGCGGCACGAAATGAGACAACCAGCGGCTACCCTCCCTACAACGTGGAGCGGCATACCGATGATCATTACCGGATCGTGATCGCTGCAGCAGGCATGCAAGAGCAGGACCTTGAGCTACAGGTCGAGAAGGGCGTATTGACCGTGATCGGCAACAAGCGCGAGCAGGAAGCCGACAACGTGACCTATCTGCATCAGGGTATTGCCCGGCGTGAATTCAAGCTGTCGTTCAGGCTGGCCGACAATATCGAGGTAAAGGGTGCCGACCTGTCTCACGGTCTGTTGAGCATCGACCTGGTGCGCAACGTGCCGGAAGAGGCAAAACCAAAGCGCATTCCGCTCAATACCCAGAAAGTACTGGGCAGCTAATCAGTTGTTCTATAGAAGAGGCGCCTTCGGGCGCCTTTTCTGTCTTCATTCCAGAGACGCAGTTTCCTGAAACTGCCGTTTTAGCAGCAGGTTCTCGAACTGCGGACCCGGCAGTGGTTCGCTGAACAGGTAGCCTTGATAGTTGTAACAGCCCACTCTTTCCAGGAACGCCAGTTGCTCCGGCGTTTCGACGCCTTCAGCGATGACGTTAAGGTTCAGGCTCTGAGCCATGGCCACGATGGCGCGGATGATTTCTGCGTCGTTGGGGTCGCTGGTGGCGTCCTGAACGAAGGACTGGTCAATCTTCAGCGTATCCACCGGCAAGCGCTTGAGGTAAGTCAGTGAGGAATAGCCGGTGCCGAAGTCATCCATCGCAAAACTCACGCCCAATTCCTTCAGGCTGAGCATTTTGAGGATGGTGTCGTCAAGGTTCTGGATGACGATGCCTTCAGTGATTTCCAGCTTGAGCATGGAGGCAGGTAATTGATGCTGCTTGAGGCTGTGTTGCACGCGCTCGATAAAGTCGTTCTGGCGGAACTGACGCGGACTTATATTGACGCCCATCAGGAATTTGTTTTTCGAGATCAGCCCCTGCTTTAAAAGCAGGCCTCCGGTTTTGCAGGCCTCGTCCAGAATATGGCTGCCGACCTCCAGAATCATCCCGCTTTCTTCAAGTATCTGGACAAACTGATCAGGTGACAGCAACCCGTATTCAGGGTGCTCCCAGCGCAGCAGTGCCTCTGCACCGGTAATGTACTGGTCCCGGCAATCGATCTGGGCCTGGAAGTGCAGCTGGAATTCGTTGCGGGTCAGCGCCAGCCGCAAGTCGTTTTCAAGACGCAGGCGCTGGCTGACGGCCTGCTGCATGGATACATGGAAAAACTGTGACGCATTGCGTCCGGAATCCTTGGCGCGATACAGCGCAATATCGGCCCGTTTGAGCAAATCGGCAGGGGCCAGGCCATCGTCCGGAATCAGAACGATGCCGATGCTCGGCGTAACCTGCAGGCGATGACCGTCGAGGAACATCGGTTCGGCCAGCAGCTCGCGAAGGTTGTCGGCCAGCACGCGGACCTGCTGAGTGACTTCATCACGGGTGCCGTCCAGCCCGCAGATCAGCACCACGAACTCGTCACCGCCCAGGCGGGCCACTGTGTCCTCCTGACGTACGCTGGCCTCCAGGCGCGCGGCGATGATGCTCAGCACGCTGTCGCCCACCGGGTGGCCAAGTGAGTCATTGATGTGCTTGAAATGGTCCAGGTCGAGAAACAGCAGGGCACCGCGCAGGTTCTGGTGCTGGAGCAGCGAGACTTGCTGGCTGAGGCGGTCCATCAGCAGCGCGCGGTTGGGCAGCCCGGTGAGCGGGTCGTGATAAGCCAGATGCTGAACCTGTGCCTGGGCGGTTTTCAGCTGGCCGATGTCTCGGGCGTTCATTAGCAGGCAGGCGGTGTTGTTCAGGGTGATGAACTCGACCGATATGTCCAGCACCAGGGGCGCGCCGTGCTTGTCCTGACCATTCATTTCCCGATGATGCACGCGGCCTTTCTGGCGTAGTTCGTCAATCATGTATTCGCGCTGCACAGTGTCGGACCAGATACCGATTTCGTGGGCTGTGCGGCCCAGGACTTCCTGAGCGCTGAAGCCGGTCAGGCGACAGAAGCCGTCATTGACCTCTACATAGCGGCCGGACTCGATTTCAGTGATGGTGATCGAGTCCGGGCTTGAGTGAAATGCTTTGGCAAACTTCTCCTCGCTGGCCTCCAGCGCTGACTGGACGCACTGTTGGGTGATGTCCAGCACGGTTCCCGACAGCTTCACGGCCTGGCCATGTTCATTGCGATAGATTCGTGCACGGCTTTCAAGCAAGCGCGATGTGCCGTTTTGCAACTGAAAACGGTACGTCACCTGCAGGCAATCCTGCTGGTTTTCCAGTGCCGCAGCATAAACTGCGCGCATGCGTCGTCGCTCTTCAGCGGGCAGGCTGCCGAAGAACTGTCGGCCATCCTCGTCGAAGGGCAGTGCCGCCATGCCGTGCAGCGCAGACGCACGCGCCGAGGCTTGCAGCCGGTTGCCGGTAATGTCCAGATCCCAGGTGCCCATATGCGCCAGTTCCAGCGCCAGTTCCAGACGGTCCCGGGTTTGCTGGAGGACGCGCTCCGCGCCTGTCGGCGGCAGGCTGGGGGTGGCTGCCTGTGCAGGGACTTTCAGCACGGAGTTATCCGGTGGGTTGGACATGTGATCACGAGCCTTTAATCGAAAGAACCGATAGGGCGATCAGTCTGCAGTTTGCAGCATGGTCTACCTACTATGTCTGCGCATCGAGCAGTTTCATGAATGCTCTTGCTGCATTCGATAGCGTGCGTTCGGTATGCAGGATGTAGCCTAGCTGGCGATTGAGTTGCACGCCCGGCAATGGAATGCGCGCCACTTGTTCGTCGAGCATGGTGCGTGGCAGAACGCTCCAGGCAAGGCCAATGGAGACCATCATCTTGATAGTCTCCATATAGTTGGTACTCATCGCGATGTTGGGCTTGAGGCCCTGGGCTTCGCACAAACCGCTGACAATGTGATGGGTAAACGTGTTACCGCCCGGAAATACTGCCGGATAGCGCACGACATCCTCCAGTTTCATGGGGCCGCTGTTGGCCAGCGGATGTTCCGGTGCCGCGACGAAGTCCAGCGGGTCGTCCCACACGGGCACGGCGCGGATCAGCGTATGCGGTTCGGGTGCGAGTGTAATGACTGCCAGTTCGGCGCGCCCGTGAAGAATTTCCTCATAGGCAATTTCCGAGTCCAGGAACTGAATGTCCAGTGCGACCTTTGGATAGGTCCGGGTAAATGCCCGTAATACCGGGGGCAGGCGATGCAGGCCAATATGGTGACTGGTCGCCAGAGTGAGCCGCCCGGTGACTTCGCCGGTCAGGTTGGTCAGCGCGCGGCGAGTGTCATCCAGAACGTTCAGAATCTGATAGGCACGTGGCAGCAGGGCGCGTCCGGCCTCGGTGAGGCTGACTTCCCGGCCCAGGCGGTCGAACAGGCGCACATTCAATTGTTGCTCCAGACCGGCAATGCGCTTGCTGATGGCTGGTTGAGTCAGGTACAGGCGTTCGCCTGCCCCGGAAAAGCTGCCGGTCTCGGCGATGGCAATAAAAGCATTAAGGTTGGCGAGATCCATGGTCGGATTCCATTTGGTTATCCAAAGTATGAAAATTATGAATTTGAGTTATTTAAGCATATTCCATACGATGACCGCACAAGCCAAGGGGTCATCGTCACGATTGCCCAAGGCATAGAAACAAGCTGATGAGGAAGTACGTCCGATGGCCGGGAAAACGCTCTACGACAAGCTCTGGGATTCGCATTTGGTCAAGCAGCGCGACGACGGTTCGGCGCTGATCTACATTGACCGCCATATCATCCATGAAGTGACCTCGCCGCAAGCGTTCGAAGGCCTGCGGCTGGCGAAGCGCAAGCCATGGCGGATCGACTCGATCATCGCCACGCCTGACCATAACGTGCCGACCACGTCGGAACGCAAGGGGGGTATCGACGCCATTGAAGATCAGGTGTCGCGCCTGCAGGTGCAGACTCTCGACGACAACTGCGACGAGTACGGCATTACCGAATTCAAGATGAACGATCCGCGTCAGGGTATCGTTCATGTAATCGGCCCGGAGCAGGGTGCAACCCTGCCAGGCATGAGCGTGGTCTGCGGCGACTCGCACACCTCGACCCACGGCGCATTTGGTGCGCTGGCGCACGGTATCGGCACTTCCGAGGTCGAGCACGTGCTCGCGACTCAGTGCCTGGTGGCCAAGAAAATGAAGAACATGCTGGTCTCGGTCGAAGGGCAACTGCCGTTCGGCGTGACCGCTAAAGACATCGTGCTGGCCGTGATTGGCAAGATCGGTACGGCAGGCGGTAACGGTTACGCCATCGAGTTCGCCGGCAGCGCAATTCGCGACCTGTCGATCGAAGGCCGCATGACCATCTGCAACATGTCTATCGAAGCCGGTGCCCGGGTCGGCATGGTTGCCACCGACGAAAAGACCGTCGAGTACGTCAAGGGTCGTCCGTTTGCCCCTAAAGGTGCAGAATGGGACCTGGCAGTCGAGGCCTGGAAGGATCTGGTTTCCGACGCTGACGCTGTATTCGACACCGTGGTCAGGCTGGACGCCGCGCAGATCAAGCCACAGGTCAGCTGGGGCACTTCGCCGGAAATGGTGCTCGCCGTCGATCAGAACGTGCCGGACCCTGCGCAAGAGCCGGATCTGGTCAAGCGTGGCTCCATCGAGCGCGCCTTGAAGTACATGGGCCTGAAGGCCAATCAGCCGATCACCGATATCCAGCTGGACCGGGTGTTCATCGGTTCTTGCACCAACTCGCGAATCGAAGACCTGCGCGCGGCTGCCGACGTCGCCAAGGGCCGCAAGGTGGCTGCGACCATCAAGCAGGCCATCGTAGTGCCGGGTTCGGGCCTGATCAAGGAGCAGGCCGAGAAGGAAGGGCTGGACAAGGTGTTCATCGAAGCCGGTTTCGAATGGCGTGAGCCGGGCTGTTCGATGTGCCTGGCGATGAACCCGGACCGCCTGGGTTCCGGCGAGCATTGCGCATCCACGTCCAACCGCAACTTCGAAGGCCGTCAGGGCGCTGGCGGCCGTACGCATCTGGTAAGCCCTGCGATGGCTGCCGCGGCGGCGGTCAATGGCCGTTTCATTGACGTTCGCGACTTGATCCAGCTCTGAGGAATCCAGCATGAAAGCCTTTACCCAGCACAATGGCCTGGTCGCTCCTCTGGATCGTGCCAATGTCGACACCGACCAGATCATCCCCAAGCAGTTTCTCAAGTCGATCAAGCGCACGGGTTTTGGCCCGAACCTGTTCGATGAGTGGCGTTATCTGGATGTGGGGCAGCCGTATCAGGACAACTCCAAGCGTCCGCTGAACCATGACTTCGTGCTCAACCACGAGCGTTATCAGGGTGCAAGCGTGCTGCTGGCCCGGGAAAACTTCGGTTGTGGCTCCAGCCGCGAGCATGCGCCGTGGGCACTGGAAGAGTATGGTTTCTGCGCGATTATTGCGCCGAGCTACGCGGACATTTTCTTCAACAACAGCTTCAAGAACGGCCTGTTGCCGATCATTCTGTCTGAAGCCGAGGTCGACGAGCTGTTCAAGCAGGTCGAGGCCAGCCCCGGCTACCAGTTGAGCATTGATCTGCAGGCACAGACCGTGACCCGTCCCGACGGCAAGGTGCTGAGCTTTGAAATCGATGCGTTCCGCAAACATTGCCTGCTCAACGGCCTGGACGACATCGGCCTGACGCTGATGGACGCTGACGCCATTGCCAGTTTCGAAAGCAGGCATCGCGCCGGTCAGCCGTGGCTGTTCCGCGACTGATTGATTCATCGCAACCTGTCTGTTTGCCAGCAAGGGGCCCTGCGCCTTGCTGGCAAAAGTGTTTAAGACAGGTGATAAATTTTTCGCCGCTGCGAGCGTTATAAACAGGCGTTGTTCACGACGCCGATGCACAAAATCGAGGATGTTATGAGCAAGCAGATTCTGATTCTCCCAGGTGATGGTATTGGTCCGGAAATCATGACCGAAGCGGTCAAGGTGCTGGAACTGGCCAACGAAAAGTATCAGCTGGGCTTTGAATTGACCCACGACGTGATCGGCGGCGCAGCCATCGACAAACACGGCGTGCCGCTGGCAGACGAGACCCTGGATCGCGCCCGTGCGGCCGATGCCGTACTGCTGGGCGCAGTCGGCGGCCCGAAATGGGACACCATCGAGCGCGACATCCGTCCTGAACGCGGTCTGCTGAAAATTCGTTCGCAACTGGGCCTGTTTGGCAATCTGCGTCCGGCGATCCTTTACCCGCAACTGGCGGATGCGTCGAGCCTCAAGCCGGAAATCGTTGCCGGTCTGGACATCCTGATCGTCCGCGAACTGACCGGTGGCATCTACTTCGGCGCGCCACGCGGCACTCGCGTGCTGGATAATGGCGAGCGTCAGGCCTATGACACGCTGCCGTACAGCGAAAGCGAGATCCGCCGCATTGCCAAGGTCGGTTTCGACATGGCCATGGTGCGTGGCAAAAAGCTCTGCTCGGTAGACAAGGCCAACGTGCTGGCGTCCAGCCAGCTGTGGCGCGAAATCGTCGAGCAGGTGGCCAAGGATTACCCTGAAGTCGAACTCAGCCACATGTACGTCGATAACGCCGCCATGCAGCTGGTTCGTGCGCCCAAGCAGTTCGATGTAATCGTGACCGACAACCTGTTCGGCGACATTCTGTCCGATCAGGCGTCGATGCTCACCGGTTCCATCGGCATGCTGCCGTCGGCTTCGCTGGACACCGCCAACAAGGGCATGTACGAGCCTTGTCATGGTTCGGCGCCGGACATCGCCGGCAAAGGCATTGCCAACCCGCTGGCGACCATTCTGTCGGTATCGATGATGCTGCGTTACAGCTTCAACCTGACCGACGCGGCTGACGCCATCGAGAAGGCGGTCAGCGTGGTACTGGATCAGGGCATCCGCACCGGCGACATCTGGTCGGAAGGCAAAGTCAAAGTTGGTACGCAGGAAATGGGCGATGCAGTAGTCGCCGCGCTGCGGAATCTGTAATCTCTCTGGCCCGCCGCCTGCTGTGCATGCGCAGAGCGGTGGTCCCACTTTTATTCAAGGTGTAGTTGCGATGAAACGTGTAGGTCTGATCGGTTGGCGCGGCATGGTCGGTTCCGTGCTCATGCAGCGGATGCGGGAAGAGCAGGACTTCGATCTCATTGAGCCGGTGTTCTTCACTACTTCCAATGTCGGTGGCCAGGCGCCTTCGGTGGGCAAGGATGTTGCGCCACTGAAAGACGCCTACAGCATCGATGAGCTGAAAACCCTGGACGTAGTGCTGACCTGTCAGGGTGGCGACTACACCAATGAGGTGTTCCCCAAGCTGCGCGAAGCCGGCTGGCAGGGTTACTGGATCGATGCCGCTTCCAGTCTGCGCATGCAGGATGACGCCGTTATCGTGCTCGACCCTGTGAACCGCAAGGTCATCGACCAGCAGCTGGACGCGGGCACCAAAAACTATATCGGCGGTAACTGCACGGTCAGTCTGATGCTGATGGGCCTGGGCGGTCTGTTCGACGCCGGGCTGGTCGAGTGGATGAACGTCATGACCTATCAGGCGGCCTCCGGAGCCGGCGCGCAGAACATGCGTGAGCTGATCAGGCAGATGGGCGCCGTGCATGCCTCGGTGGCCGATGATCTGGCCAACCCGGCCAGCGCCATTCTGGATATCGACCGCAAGGTGGCTGAAGCCATGCGCAGCGAGTCGTTCCCGACCGAGAATTTCGGTGTGCCACTGGCGGGCAGTCTGATCCCGTGGATCGACAAGGCGTTGCCGAACGGCCAGAGCCGCGAAGAGTGGAAAGGCCAGGCCGAGACCAACAAGATTCTCGGTCGCTTCAAGAGCCCGATCCCGGTCGACGGCATTTGCGTACGCATCGGTGCCATGCGTTGCCACAGTCAGGCGCTGACCATCAAGCTGAACAAGGATGTGCCGATTGCGGACATCGAAGGCTTGATCAGCCAGCACAACCCGTGGGTCAAGCTGGTGCCGAACAACCGTGAAGCCAGCATGCACGAGCTGAGCCCGACTGCCGTAACCGGCACCATGAGTATTCCGGTGGGCCGTTTGCGCAAACTGAACATGGGTTCGCAGTACCTGGGTGCCTTTACCGTGGGTGACCAGCTGTTGTGGGGCGCGGCAGAGCCGCTGCGCCGCATGCTGAGAATCCTGCTGGAGCGTTGAGGCTTCGGTTTTACAGCAAACCCGCTTTCCGAAAGGAAGGCGGGTTTTTTAGTGCCTGATACTTTTGATTGACTGTCTTTTTTCCCTATATATGGGATTGAAATTTACATATTGAGATAAGTGTAACAACGGGTTTATAGTCGTCCTGCACTCACTTCCAAAAAAACAACAGGTGACGCAATGCAGGCGCAATTGATCGCGCTCGATTGGGGGACAACCTCACTTCGTGCTTATCGACTTGGCGAACATGGCCAGGTACTGGAACAGCGCGCATTGAGCGCGGGCATCATGCAGTTGCCGACCACGCCGCGGCTGATCGCGGGGCAGTTCTGCAGTGACGGTTTCGAGTTGGCCTTTGACCAGGCGTGCGGCGACTGGCTCGACGCCCAACCGGACCTGCCGGTGATTGCCTGTGGCATGGTCGGCAGCGCACAGGGCTGGCGCGAGGCGGCTTACCGGGAAACGCCGGCCAGCGTCAATGAGCTGAGCGCAGCGCTGCAGACGGTGCGCAGCGTGCGCGGCGTGACGGTGCACATCATCCCCGGCGTCCTGCAACGCTCGACCCTGCCCAACGTCATGCGTGGCGAAGAAACCCAGGTGCTGGGTGTGCTGGCCGGCCTCGACGCCGGGCAGAGCAGCCAGCAGCTGCTGATCGGTCTGCCCGGCAGCCACTCCAAATGGGTGCAGGTAGAACGGGGTCGCATTGTTCACTTCGACACCTTCATGACCGGCGAGGTCTACGCCGCGCTCTGCGCGCACACTATTCTGGGACGCACCATGCAGCCTTCGGAGGCGTTCGACGAGCAGGCGTTTGACCGCGGCTTGTCGATTGCCCTGTCCGACGCGGGCTCTGCCGGGCCGCTATCGACGATTTTCAGCACACGAACGCTCGGCCTTACCGGGCATTTGGCTGCCAGTGCGCAACCTGACTATCTTTCCGGCCTGTTGATTGGCCATGAACTGGGCGCCATCGCCAGGCTGCATCTGCACAACCACGAACAATTGCCTGCGGTGATCCTCATCGGCAGCGATTCGCTGTGCACGCGCTATGCACGCGGGCTGGCCGTTTGTGGCTTTCCCGGCGTGACATTGGCCGAGCAGGCGACCGAGCGCGGCCTCTGGCAGGTCGCCGTTCAAGCCGGTCTGATCGCGCGCCGCTCGTCCCAACACATTCGAGAGGTTTGACATGCTCAAGCAAGCATTGAAGGAAAACGGTCTGGTCGCAATCCTGCGCGGCCTGCGTCCCGAAGAAGCGCCTGCGATTGGCGATGTGTTGTACGAGGCCGGTTTTCGGGTCATTGAAGTGCCGCTCAACTCTCCACAGCCGTTCGACAGCATCCGCTTGTTGCGCCAGCAACTGCCAGCCGATTGCCTGATCGGTGCGGGAACGGTGCTGACCCCGGAGCAGGTGACTCAGGTCAAGGATGCCGGAGGCCAAGTGATTGTCATGCCGCACAGCGATGCGAAGGTGTTGCGTGCAGCCAAGGCTGCCGGGCTGTTCCTCTCACCGGGCGTGGCGACGCCGACCGAAGCCTTTGCCGCGCTGGCCGAAGGGGCTGATGTGCTGAAGCTGTTTCCTGCCGAGCAGATGTCGCCCGCGGTGGTCAAGGCGTGGCTGGCGGTATTGCCCAAGGGCACGATTCTGTTGCCGGTCGGGGGGATCTCGCCGGACAACATGAAGGTGTTCCTTGATGCCGGCGTTAAAGGCTTTGGCCTGGGCTCCGGGCTATTCAAGCCAGGCATGAGCGTCGCCGACGTTACTGAGCGCGCCCAGGCCTATGTTGCTGCCTGGAAGCAGCACAGCGCAACGCTTGCAGACTGACCGGCGCCGGTAGTCGCTATCCAATAAGAGAATCAACAAGAGAAACCGCACCCATGAAAATCACCAAACTCACCACGTTCATCGTTCCGCCACGCTGGTGCTTCCTCAAGGTCGAGACCGACGAGGGCGTTGTCGGCTGGGGCGAGCCAGTGGTCGAAGGCCGCGCGCACACCGTGGCCGCTGCAGTGGAAGAGCTCTCCGATTACCTGATCGGCAAGGACCCACGCAATATCGAAGACATCTGGACGGTGCTGTACCGCGGCGGCTTCTATCGGGGTGGGGCGATCCACATGAGTGCTCTGGCAGGCATCGATCAGGCGTTGTGGGACATCAAGGGCAAGGCTCTGGGCGTTTCCGTCAGCGACCTGCTCGGTGGTCAGGTGCGTGACAAGATTCGCGTCTATTCGTGGATCGGTGGTGACCGCCCTGCAGACACGGCGCGGGCTGCGAAAGAAGCGGTCGGACGTGGTTTTACTGCGGTGAAAATGAATGGCACCGAAGAGCTGCAATTTCTCGACACCTTCGACAAGGTCGACCTGGCGCTGGCCAACGTGGCTGCCGTGCGCGATGCGGTCGGGCCGAATGTGGGCATCGGTGTGGACTTCCATGGCCGGGTTCACAAGCCCATGGCCAAGGTGCTGATGAAGGAGCTGGACGCCTACAAGCTGATGTTCATCGAAGAGCCGGTGCTCAGCGAGAACTATGAAGCACTGAAGGAGCTGGCACCGCTGACCAGCACGCCGATTGCCCTGGGTGAACGGCTGTTCTCACGCTGGGACTTCAAGCGCGTGTTGAGCGAAGGTTATGTCGACATTATCCAGCCTGATGCGTCCCACGCCGGTGGCATCACTGAAACCCGCAAGATCGCCAATATGGCCGAAGCGTATGACGTCGCGCTGGCGCTGCATTGTCCGCTCGGACCTATCGCGCTGGCGGCATGCCTGCAACTGGACGCGGTTTGTTACAACGCCTTCATTCAGGAACAGAGCCTGGGCATTCACTACAACGAAAGCAACGATCTGCTCGATTACGTGAAGCACCCGGAAGTCTTCGACTACGACAAAGGCATGGTCAAGATTCCCAACGGGCCGGGCCTGGGCATTGAGATCAACGAAGAATATGTCATCGAACGCGCGGCCATCGGCCACCGCTGGCGCAACCCGATCTGGCGCCATGCCGATGGCAGTTTTGCTGAGTGGTAGAGCACAGTAAATCCCCATAACCATCGTTCCCACGCTCTGCACTCAGCGTTATACATAAGTCCTGAGAAGCCCGTAGATCGGGCTTCTGCCCGGAGGGCGTGGGAGCGAACCTGTTCGCGAAGAAGGTAGTTCAGCCGATGCGTTTTTGGGGAATGCGCTGGCCCTTTCGCGAACAAGTTCGCTCCCACGGCCTTCAGCCAGAATCAAAAGCGGATTTGTATAGCACTGAGCGCGGGAGCGTGGGAACGAGAGCTCGCCAATCGAAACACAGACCTCAATAAATCCAACAAGAGGCTACATTCCATGCGCACTCGAACTCTTGAGGGTGCGGCATCCCTGGTGACGCCGTCCCGCAAACGTTTCTTCATCATGGTGCTGCTGTTCATTACGGTGGTGATCAACTACCTGGACCGCAGCAACCTGTCGATTGCCGCTCCGGCGCTGACCGCCGAGCTGGGCCTTGATACGGTTCACATCGGGCTGATCTTCTCCGCGTTCGGCTGGACCTATGCCGCCATGCAATTGCCTGGTGGCTGGCTGGTGGACCGTGTGCCGCCGCGTATCCTTTACACTGCGGCGCTGCTGCTGTGGTCCATTGCGACCATCATGCTTGGTTTTGCGGCCAGCTTTATTGCGCTGTTCGTACTGCGCATGGCGGTCGGTGCGCTGGAAGCACCTGCCTATCCGATCAACAGCCGTGTCGTGACCACCTGGTTCCCCGAGCGCGAGCGGGCTACTGCCATTGGCGTCTATACCTCGGGGCAGTTCGTCGGTCTGGCGTTTCTGACGCCGGTGCTGGCCTGGTTGCAGGCTCATTATGGCTGGCACATGGTGTTTGTCGCTACAGGTGGTGTCGGTGTGCTGTGGGCGTTGATCTGGTATACGGTCTATCGCGAGCCGCGTGACTTCAAAGGTGTCAATCAGCAGGAAATCGACCTGATCAAAGAGGGCGGCGGTCTGGTAGACATCCAGAAGGATGTCGAAAAACAGAAGCAGGGTTTCAGCTGGCTGGACCTGGGCATTGTGTTGAGCAAGCGCAAGCTGTGGGGGATCTATCTGGGCCAGTTCTGCCTGAACTCCACGCTGTGGTTCTTCCTGACCTGGTTCCCGACCTATCTGGTGAAATACCGCGGCATGGATTTCATCAAGTCCGGGCTACTGGCGTCATTGCCGTTTCTCGCGGCGTTTGTCGGCGTGCTGTGTTCGGGGTTCTTCTCCGACTGGCTGATCCGTCGCGGGCATAGCGTGGGCTTTGCGCGCAAGTTGCCAATCATTGCCGGGCTGCTGATCTCGACCTCGATCATCGGTGCCAACTTCGTTGACTCCACACCATTGGTTATCACCTTTCTGGCGCTGGCATTCTTCGGCAACGGTCTGGCGTCGATCACCTGGTCGCTGGTGTCGACCCTGGCCCCGGCGCGCTTGCTGGGCCTGACTGGCGGCACGTTCAACTTCATCGGCAACCTCGCCGCCATCGCCACGCCGATCGTGATCGGCTTTCTGGCAACCGGTGACTCGTTTGCGCCTGCCATCACTTACATTTCAGTGCTGGCATTGCTGGGCGCGCTGTCGTACATCCTGCTGGTAGGCAAAGTAGAGCGTATCGAGCTCTGATGTCGACGTATCTGGACGCTGGCGGCGATAATGCCGTCAGCTTTTCGATCCGCCCCTTTTATGAAAATGGCCTGTCATGCACAACGATTCGATCATCCCTGAAAAAATTACCGGCAAAGAACCGGCGCCGACAGGGACCCAGACTCTGTTGCGTGGGCTTGGCGTTGTGCAGGCGGTGGCCGGTGGCGCACGCGACCTGAAGGAAATCGCCCGGCTGATCGGCACCACACGCAGTACCACGCACCGGCTGGCCAGTTGCCTGGTCGAGGAGCGCTATCTTCGGGTGGTGCCTCAAGTGGGTTATCTGCTTGGGCCGAAACTGATTGAGCTGGGGTTTCAGGCGCGCGAAGAAGTGCCACTGGCAATTCTCGCCCGGCCGTATCTGGATCGGCTGTCGGAGCTGACGGGCGATACGGTGCATCTGGCGGTGCGGGAAGGGGACGACGTGCTTTATCTGCACAAGAACCCTGGTCGCAATGGCCCGGAAATGCGCTCACGGGTCGGGCATCGCATGCCGCTGGTGCGAACCGGTATCGGAAAGGCGTTGCTGCTGGACAGCGGGTTGCCGGAGTGGCAGCGCTTGTATGACGCCAGCATGCCGAGCAGTGGCAGGAATGCGCTGTGGCCTGCTCATGAGCAGCAAACCTGGGAGCAGTTGCAGGCGCGAAGGGAAGAATACGTGCAGGGAGGGTATGCGTTCGATCTGGAGGACAACGAACCGTCGATCCGTTGCGTTGCAGCGCCGGTACGTGATGCCAGCAAACAGATCGTTGCCGGCATCAGTGTTGCCAGTACCGTGCCCTACATGCCGCTGGAGAAGATGGCCGAGCTGGTCCCGCTGATCAAGCAGATAGCAGCGGAACTCTCGGCCGATCTCGGCGGCTGATTCGTAGTGAATCAGGCCTGCAGCGTGGCCATGTCGATCACGAAGCGGTATTTCACGTCACCGGCCAGCATACGCTCGTAGGCTTCGTTGATATTGCGGATATCGAGCATTTCGATGTCGCAGGTGATGTCGTTCTCGGCGCAGAAATCCAGTACTTCCTGGGTTTCAGCGATGCCGCCGATCAGCGATCCGGCCAATACGCGACGGCTCATCACCAGGTGGGCTGCATGGACTGGCGGCTCGACCGGTTCGATCAGACCGACCAGAATGTGCACGCCGTCAAAGCGCAGTGTTTCCAGGTAGGGGTTCAGGTCATGCTGGACCGGAATGGTGTCGAGCAGGAAGTCGAAATGACCGGCAGCGGCTTTCATCTGTTCAGCGTCGGTGGACACGATCACATGATCTGCACCCTGACGACGTGCTTCCTGAGCCTTGGCTGCGGAGCGAGTGAACAGGGTCACTTCAGCGCCCATTGCCTTGGCGAACTTGATGCCCATGTGGCCCAGACCACCCATGCCCAGAATACCGACCTTGTCGCCAGCCTTCACACCGTAGTGCTTGAGTGGCGAATAAGTGGTGATGCCTGCGCAAAGGATTGGCGCAGCAGCAGCCGGGTCGAGTTTCTCTGGAATGCGCACAACGAAATGCTCGGCGACCACGATGCTGTTGGAGTAGCCACCCATGGTGTTGCTGCCGTCCACGCGGTCAGGCGTGGCGTAGGTCATGGTCGGACCTTCCAGGCAATACTGTTCGAGATCCGATTTACAGGCCGAGCATTCGCGGCACGAATCGACCATGCAGCCAACACCGACCAGATCGCCAACCTTGTATTTGCTGGCGTTGGTGCCAGTGGCGGTGACGCGACCGACAATTTCATGGCCAGGCATCAGCGGGTAGACGGCGATGCCCCATTCGTTGCGCGCCTGGTGAATGTCGGAGTGGCAGACGCCGCAGTAGAGGATTTCGATGGCAACGTCGTCGGCACGCGGAGCGCGACGTTCGAAGGTCATCGGGGCGAGGGGGGCGGTAGCGGACTGTGCGGCATAACCGATAGCTGTGTACATGTTTGACCTCGCAAGGTGTTACGGAATAGAGGCGGTCAATTGTCCTGATACGTGCCCTTCGTGGCTATGGTGAATCCTACGTGTTTCATGCCTATTCCTCCGACCTGGCGTTTCAGGGTCGGCTATGAAGCGCAAATCTGCGATGATGCAGCTGTCTGTTTCTCTGTCAGGCTGCTCCCATGACGTTACCTGTTGTTATCGATGGCAATGCCACGCTTGTCTCCTTGATCCAGCCGCTGGCAGTGCGTCCAGGCTTTGTGGCGACGCATTTGCCTGAAGTCCGTGTGCTTTCGGCGTTTGGCTATGTCGCCAGCAGCCCGCAGATTTACGAGCCGAGCCTGATGATTGTCGTGCAAGGCAGCAAGGTCGCCTGCCTGGGGCCGCGTACGTTTGAGTATGGCACCGGGCATTACCTGATTCAGGCGCTTTCTGTGCCGTTCAAATGCGAGACCTTCGCCACCCCGGACAAGCCGCTGTATGGCGTGTCGGTAGCCATCGACCGCGTGCTGCTTGGCGAGTTGGTGCAAGCGATGGGCCCGGCCAGCGGCCAGGAAAGCCAGATGCAGACCCCGGAGTCGATGACCTCGGTACGCATCGACTCTGCGATGCGTGACAGCGTCGAACGCCTGCTGCGTTGTCTGCACGATCCGCTGGAGTGTCAGGCGATGGGGCAATCAAGGATTCGCGAGGTGCTGTACAGCGCGCTGCGTGGACCGCAATCAGGGGTATTGCGTGCGCTGGTCGAACAGCAGGGGCAATTCGCACGGATTGCTTCGGCGGTAACCTATCTGCATGAGCACTATGATCACGCGCTGAACGTCGACACGCTGGCCAGTTGCGCAAACATGAGTACCTCGACCTTTCACGAGCACTTCAAACGCAGCACCCTGTTGTCACCGGTGCAGTACCTGAAACGTCTGCGCCTGCTCAAGGCTCAGCAACTGCTGGTGGCCGACGGGCTGAATGTGTCGCAGGTCGCGCTCAGGGTCGGCTATCAAAGTGCGTCGCAGTTCAGCCGTGAATACAAGCGCTACTTTGAACGCAGTCCGGGAGAAGAGGGCTGTAGGGTTTAGCGGCAAGCTACAAGCGGCAAGATCAAAGCCTGTAGCTTGCCGCCGCCTTACATGTTCGGGTACGTCGGCCCGCCAGCGCCTTCCGGTGCAACCCAGGTAATGTTCTGCGAAGGGTCCTTGATGTCGCAGGTCTTGCAGTGCACGCAGTTCTGCGCGTTGATCTGAAAGCGCTTTTCGCCATCTTCTTTAGTGATGACTTCATACACGCCAGCCGGGCAATAGCGCTGTGCCGGTTCGTCGTACAGCGGCAGGTTCTTGCTGATCGGGATGCTCGGGTCGGTCAGCTTCAGGTGGCAGGGTTGCTCCTCTTCATGGTTGGTGCTGGAGAGGAATACCGAGCTGAGCTTGTCGAAGCTGAGCTTGCCGTCGGGTTTCGGGTAATCGATTTTCTTTGAGTCCGCTGCCAGCTTGAGGCAGGCGTAGTCCGGCGTGGTGTCGTGCAGCGTGAACGGCAGCTTGCCACCGAAAATGTTCTGATCGATGAAGTTGAAGGCGCCACCCTTGATCGCGCCGTATTTGTGGATCGCCACGCCAAAGTTGCGGCTGGCGAACAGCTCTGCATGCAGCCAGCTGGCCTTGAAGGCATCGACGTAGGAGGTCAGCACGTCGCCGCCTTCCTTGCCGGCGAACAGGGCATCTGCCACCGAATCGGCTGCGAGCATGCCGGACTTCATTGCCGTGTGGCTGCCCTTGATCTTGGCGAAGTTCAGGGTGCCCAGGTCGCAACCGATCAACGCGCCGCCAGGGAATACCATCTTCGGCAGCGAGTTCAGGCCGCCCTTGGCAATGGCGCGTGCGCCGTAGCTGATGCGTTTGCCGCCTTCAAGGTACTGCTTGATGACCGGGTGGTGCTTGTAGCGCTGGAATTCGTCGAACGGCGACAGGTACGGGTTGCTGTATGACAGGTCGACGATCAGGCCGACTACCACCTGATTGTTCTCCAGGTGGTACAGGAACGAGCCGCCCGGATTGGCGTCGTCCAGTGGCCATCCTGCGGTATGCACCACCAGGCCCTGTTCATGTTTGGCCGGGTCGACTTCCCAGATTTCCTTCAGGCCGATGGCGTAATGCTGCACATCGGCTTCGTCATCGAGATTGAAGCGCTTGAGCAATTGCTTGCCGATGTGACCGCGGCAGCCTTCGGCGAACAGCGTGTACTTGGCGCGCAGTTCCATGCCGGGGGTGTACAGGCCTTCCTTGGGGTTGCCTTCGCGGTCGACACCCAGATCGCCGGTGACGATGCCGCGCACTACACCGTTTTCGTCGAACAGTGCTTCCTGAGCGGCAAAGCCCGGATAGATTTCCACACCGAGGTTTTCAGCCTGCTGGGCGAGCCAGCGGCACAGGTTGCCCAGGGATATGATGTAGTTGCCATGGTTGTGCATGGTCTTGGGGACGAAAAAGTCCGGAATTTTCTGCGCCTTTTCGGCGTCGCGCAGGACGTAGATGTCATCACGCTTGACCGGTGTATTGAGCGGAGCGCCCAATTCCTGCCAGTTTGGAAACAGCTCGTCCAGTGCGCGCGGTTCAAACACGGCACCGGACAGAATGTGTGCGCCGACTTCGGAGCCTTTTTCCACCACGCAGACGCTGATTTCCTGCCCGGCTTCAGCGGCCTTCTGTTTAAGGCGGCAAGCGGCAGAAAGCCCGGAAGGGCCGGCTCCGACGATGACGACGTCGAATTCCATGTATTCGCGTTCCACAGGCTATCTCCTACTTTCAAGGCTCACGGTATTTTTATGGGCGCTGCTTTATGAGTCGCTGCAGGCCGACACAGGAGGTGTTGGGCACCACCCGTCTTTTAATGGCACGCATTATATCTACACCACTGCATGGGTCCAATACAAACGTTTGTTTGAATTGCCCGCAGCCCAGATAAATCAAAGACACCAGACTCGGAACTGGCCGATTTGGCGTATTGACCGGAAAAGGCGTTGCGGTCAATATACGGGCGGTTTTGCGTTTGCCGTAGGCTGAAACGAGGCACCTGCGTTGCAGGAAGTCTCTCAAAAGGCATCAGGCGGACGCGGTGCAGGCAACAGGTCAACGTCGCACGGCGCATTTTACACACCCTGCCGCTGCTTGATGGGTGACTCCCGGCTTTTATATGGCTTTTTGAAGTCGCCCGGACGGCCTGCACGCATTGCGATTGCTTGTTGAGGACACATATCGATCGCCTGGTATCGCCAGGCGACTTCTTTTCACCGGAGAGTGAGGAATCCATGAAGGTTCTTGTAGCTGTCAAACGAGTGGTCGACTACAACGTCAAGGTTCGCGTCAAGGCGGACAACTCCGGCGTCGATCTTGCCAACGTCAAAATGTCCATGAACCCGTTCTGCGAAATCGCTGTTGAAGAAGCGGTGCGCTTGAAAGAGAAGGGCGTGGCAACGGAAATCGTGGTCGTCACCATTGGTCCTACCACTGCTCAGGAGCAACTACGTACTGCGCTGGCGCTGGGTGCAGACCGTGCCGTGCTGGTCGAGTCTGCCGAAGAACTGACCTCTCTGGCCGTGGCCAAGCTGCTCAAGGCAGTGGTCGACAAGGAGCAGCCACAACTGGTTATCCTTGGTAAACAGGCTATCGACAGTGACAACAACCAGACCGGCCAGATGCTGGCCGCACTGAGCGGCTACCCGCAAGGTACGTTCGCCTCGAAGGTTGAAGTCTCCGGTGACAAGGTTGCCGTGACCCGTGAGATCGACGGCGGTCTGCAGACTGTTTCCCTGAGCCTGCCAGCCATCGTGACCACGGACCTGCGTCTGAACGAGCCACGCTACGCTTCGCTGCCTAACATCATGAAAGCCAAGAAGAAGCCGCTTGAAGTGCTGACCCCGGATGCACTGGGCGTTTCCACGGCCTCGACCAACAAGACCCTCAAGGTTGAAGCACCGGCTGCACGCAGCGCGGGCATCAAGGTCAAATCGGTGGCTGAACTGGTCGAGAAACTGAAAAACGAAGCGAAGGTAATCTAAATGACGATCCTGGTTATCGCTGAACACGACAATGCGACCGTAGCCCCGGCTACGCTCAATACCCTGGCTGCCGCGCAGAAGATCGGCGGTGACATCCACTTGCTGGTTGCCGGTTCAGGCGTAAGTGCCGTTGCCGACGCCGCCGCCAAAATTGCTGGCGTGGCGAAAGTGCTGGTGGCCGACAACGCTGCCTATGCACATCAATTGCCTGAAAACGTTGCGCCACTGATCGTAGAGCTGGCTGCGGGCCATAGTCACGTTCTGGCCGCTGCAACCTCCAACGGCAAGAACATCCTGCCTCGCGTTGCTGCGCAGCTGGATGTCGACCAGATATCCGAGATCGTTTCGGTGGTCTCGGCCGACACCTTCACCCGCCCGATCTACGCCGGTAACGCCATTGCCACCGTGCAGTCCACTGCCGCGATCAAGGTCATCACCGTGCGTGCCACCGGTTTCGATCCGGTCGCTGCCGAGGGTGGTTCGGCTTCTATCGAAGCGGTTTCGGCTGCTCACGATGCGGGCAAGTCCAGCTTCGTTGGCGAAGAACTGGCCAAATCCGATCGTCCAGAACTGACAGCGGCCAAGATCGTCGTATCCGGCGGTCGTGGCATGCAGAACGGCGACAACTTCAAGCACCTGTACACGCTGGCCGACAAACTCGGTGCTGCAGTGGGTGCTTCCCGTGCTGCGGTCGATGCCGGTTTTGTGCCCAACGACATGCAGGTCGGCCAGACCGGCAAGATCGTCGCGCCTCAGCTGTATATTGCTGTCGGTATTTCCGGCGCCATTCAGCATCTGGCCGGCATGAAAGACTCCAAGGTGATCGTTGCGATCAACAAGGATGAGGAAGCTCCGATCTTCCAGGTGGCCGATTACGGGCTGGTGGCTGATTTGTTCGAAGCCATTCCCGAGCTGGAGAAGCTGGTTTAAGCCACGCGCTTCCACTATAAAGAGAACCCGTTCCGTTCGGGGTTTGTGTGCCGGCAGATTGCTTGCGGTACATAGACCCGGATCGAGCGGGTTTTTTTA
Organism: Pseudomonas syringae group sp. 247E2; assembly: GCF_032587795.1. Lineage (NCBI taxonomy): Bacteria > Pseudomonadati > Pseudomonadota > Gammaproteobacteria > Pseudomonadales > Pseudomonadaceae > Pseudomonas > Pseudomonas syringae group sp. 247E2. The sequence continues at coordinate 223,059 of NZ_JAWHPK010000025.1, forward strand.
TCGGGTATCAGAAGGGCTTTTCATGGTGCACCTCCGGCTGCTGTCTCCGCTTTTTCTCGGGCTGATCATGCTGCCGACGCTGTCATTTGCTGCCGGCAAGTGCGAGCGTCTGATTGTGACCGGCAGTCCGGACGCGCCGCCTTATCTGTGGCGTGATCCTCAGGACCCACGTCATCTGATGGGCGCCAATGCCGATCTGCTGATGCAGGCGGCAGGTGAGCTGGGTATCAAGGTCGAGTTCCTGTACGGCGGCAAACGCAGTCAGGCACTTGAGGAGGTGCGCACCGGGCGCATGGACTTGCTGGCCGACGCGCCGTTCAATGCAGCGCAACTTGAGTCGCTTGATTACATTCACCCGCCGATCGTGCAGAACGACATCATGGTCTGGACGCGCCACGATCACAGCGTACCGTTCAATACCCTGGCCGAGCTGCACGACCGTCCTGGTGCCATGTCGGAAAAGACCCGATTGACGCCTTCATTCGAGGCTGCGGCCAAGCAGCATCTGACCCTGACACGCTTGCCAGGCCTGACCCCGGCTTTTCAGAAGCTGGCGCTGGGTGAGGTGGATTACGTGCTTGCCGGTCGTTACGCCGGGATGGTCATGGTGCAGACGCTGGGTCTTTCTGCAGACCTGGCTGCGCAACCCTTGCCGGTCGATACGCCCGGGTTTTATCTGGCGTTGTCGTTCAATTCGGCCTGCAACGAACCATGGTTGCGCGGACAACTGGCGAAAAAGATGACAGAATCGGCCGCCTCCGGCCTTGCGGGTTATGTCATCAGGCACAACCTGGAGTTGTGGAAAGCCCAACTGTTGCAACCTGCCAGCGCCAGCGCACCAGACAAGTAGGGATGTTTTTGTGAGTATTCGTTTTTCAATCGCCGTCATGGCCATCGCCACGCTGGCTGGCTGCGCCAGCGACCCGCTACCGACCGAGCAGTTCAAGCTGACCGAGCAGGCGCTGGAGCAGGCCAAAGCCGTTGGCGCGGGTGATGATCAGCCCGAGATGGAAGTTGCTCTGGCCCGCTTTGCCGAAGCTCGCGCCTCCATGGCGACCCACGCCTACAAGGACGCGCGCATGAAAGCCGAACAGGCCGAGCTGGATGCCCGGCTGGCAGAGGCCCGAGTGCTCACACTCAAGAGTCAGGAGCAGGTCAATCAGTTGAATACCCGCCTCAATCGGTTACGCAAGCAACTGGGAGAGGCGCAATGAACCGTCTTCCGCGTGTATTGAGTGTGTGCCTGTTGCTGGGTTCGGCTGGCCTTTACGGGTGTGCCGGTCATCAGGACAGCGGGCAGGCCTTGCAGCAGGCCAGTGCCGACTTCCAGAAGGTCAAGGAAGATACCGATGTGTTGCGCAGCGCGCCCAAGGATGTGATTCGCGCTGGCGAATCTCTGGCTCGCGCCGAGCGTCTGTCCAGCTATCTGGGAAGCGGTGCCGACGTCAGTCATTACGCCTACCTCAGCAGCCGCTACAGCGAGATCGCACATGAGCACAGCAATCTGATGCTGAGCCAGGAGCGCCTGGCGAAAATGGACATGGAGCGCCAGCGTCTGCAATTGGCGCTGCGTGAGGCCAAGCTGGCCAGTGCCCAGCAGCAGGGGCGCTGGCTGGAAGATCAGATCCTCAGTCTGGCCACCACCGAGACCGATCGCGGGCTGGTCATGACGTTGGGAGATGTGCTGTTCGACGCCGGCCACGCCGAGCTGAAAAGCTCGGCCAGTCGCACCATTCTCAAGGTTGTGCAGTTTTTGCAGATCAATCCGCGTCGAGTGGTCCGGATCGAGGGCTACACCGACAGCACAGGTGATCGTCAGGAGAATCTGAAGCTGTCGAAGGATCGTGCACAAGCAGTCGCAGACGTTCTGATGGACCTGGGTGTTGATGAAAAACGTATACATGTCGATGGCTACGGTCAGCAGTTCCCGGTGAACGCCAACGCCTCCGAGCGCGGGCGCGCGCAAAATCGCCGTGTGGAAATTGTTTTTTCTGATGAAAAAGGTCAGTTAGGCGCAGCGCGCTGATAAAAACTTTTCAAAAAGCCCGACGCCGGAAACGGTCTCGGGCTTTTTTGGCTTTAAAGGCTTTGCATATGGCGTTTTCAGCCGCGTTTATTTTCGTGCAGCGGTCGTGACCGCTGGCTTGAACGTAAACTGTTCCCGTACACTTCTGGACTGTGCCGGTTATTCCGTATCTGTATTTTAAAAACAATAAATCACCGGTCTTTTCGAGGCTGTGTCATGACCAATCTTTTGCTCTATCAGCGTATCGCCCAGCAGCTTGCCGAAGATATTCGTCGTGGGGTGTATCAACCCGGTGAGCGTGTGCCTTCGGTTCGCAAGATGAGTTCGCAGCTCAATGTCAGCCATGCGACGGTATTGCAGGCTTATGCGAACCTTGAAGATCAAGGGTTGATCCGGGCGCGTCCTCAGTCCGGCTACTATGTTCATCAAACCCCGGCACTTACGGCTTCGACCCCGGATATCGCGCGGGTCGAGCGGCCTGGTCTGGTCACGCGCAGCAGTATCATCCAGCAAGTGCTCGAGGAATCCCGACGCGAGGGCGTGTTTGCTCTGGGCGCCGCTGTGCCTCATGTGGACTACCTGCCGGTACGCGCGCTGCATCAGCAATTAGCGAAAGTGACGCGTTTTCACAGCCCGCGGGCCTTCAGCTATATGTTCAGCCCGGGTTTCGAGCCGCTGCGCAGGCAGGTCGCCATCCGTATGCGCGACGCCGGCGTGGTGGTCGATCCGTCCGAGGTGGTGATCACCCACGGGTGCGTGGATGCACTGCAGATGACTCTACGCGTGCTGACCCGGCCGGGTGACCTGATCGCTGCCGAGTCGCCTGCTTATTACGGGTTGTTGCAACTTGCCGACCTATTGGGCTTGAAAGTCATCGAAATCCCCAGCGACCCGGCCACCGGCATCAGTCTGGAGGCCCTGCAACTGGCGGCCAATCAATGGTCAATCAAGGCACTGGTACTGACTTCACGCCTGAGCAACCCACTGGGCGGCACCATGCCGGAGGAGCGGCAGAAGAACCTGCTGCGTCTGGCCTCGGACTTCGATATTCAAGTGGTTGAAGACGATGTCTACGGTGAGTTGATGTTCGAAGTCGGGAGGACCAAGGCGCTCAAGGCGTTCGATCGGCTGGGGAGGGTGATTTACTGTTCCAGCTTTTCCAAGACGCTGTCGCCCGGTGTGCGCATCGGCTGGATCATTGCTGGCAAATACCAGGCAGAAATTCAACGTCTGCAGACTTTCAGCACGCATTCTGCATGCAGTGTTACGCAGATGGCGGTCGCCGCATACCTCGAAAACGGCGGCTACGATCGGCACTTACGTTTCATTCGCCTGGAATACCGCAAGAATCTCAGCGCCTTCCAATTGGCGGTGCAGCAGTTCTTCCCTGAGGGCACGCAGATGAGTCGCCCTGCGGGTGGGTTCATTCTGTGGGTTAGCCTGCCGGGCCGGGTCAATACTCAGGAGCTGCATGTTCGTGCGCTGGAGCAGGGTATCAGTATCGCGCCGGGGTTGATCTTCAGTAATACCGAGCAGTTCAATCACTGCATCCGCCTCAACTGCGGGATGCCTTGGAACAAAGAGGCTGAGCGGGCACTGATGACGCTGGGTATTCTGGCCAAGCAGTTGTGTCAGGAAGCGGTACATGTGTACTGAGTTGTAAAGATTTTTTGTCAATTGTTTTGAACTCTTGGCTTGTCAGGTTGGCCTCAAAAGGACAGCATGTGTTTCTTTTCCGGCTATTTGCCACTGTCTTGCCTGACTTTTTGCCTATGAATGTTTTTCGCTGTCTGGGATTGCTTGTCGTTGTGCTTCTGAGTGGTTGTGATGCTCAGGACTCGTCTGTGCCCAAGCCCAAAACCGATACGGTTATTACGGCTCCGGTCTCGCCTGAAGTGCACTTGAAGACCGAGGCCCCTGTGGAGGCGGTGGCGACGGATGCAAAACAGATACAGGCGCCCGATACCATGCATCAGTTGATGCCGGGGGTTCCGGTGGTTCCGGTAGTGGTGGGCAAGGAAAAATCACAACCTTCAGCGCCTCCGGTGACCAAAGCGGTAGCCTCTGAAAAGTCGCCTTCAAAAGTAGTGGCCGCCAAGGCGCCTGTCAGCAAACGTAAGAACGCCAAAGATGTCAAAACGGCCAGTGCCAAGGATGTGCGAATCAAGTCGCCAAAGCTGGACCTGAGTTTGCCGCCCGAGCTTGTCAAGGAACTGGACCCGCCTGCCAATGTGATCACCAGCAAGCGCAAGCCGATATTGCCGCAGATGTTCAGCGACAAGGGGGCTTCGGCCAACCCCGGCCCCTTTGAGCTTGAAGGTCGATTGCTGACCAACGAAATGCAATTGCAGATGCGCAACGAAAACCGTCGCGATGTCGAAGGTGCTGCGCTGGATTTCAAATTCAAGCAGTAAGCCCTGCCTATCGTCCGATACGGCGTTTTCAAACAGACGTTTTGACGGTTAATATTCTTCCTCTTTTTCTATTTTTCAGTAAGGGTGTCTGGTCATGGACTGCCGTTCCGATTGTGGTGCGTGCTGCATAGCGCCTTCCATCACGTCTCCCATACCCGGCATGCCCGATGGAAAACCGGCAGGTGAGCGATGCCTGCACTTGTCGGTCGAGCTTCTGTGCGCCTTGTTCGGCAGGCCCGAGCGCCCTGCGGTATGCAGTCAGTTCAAGGCGGCGGAAGATGTCTGCGGAGTCGATCAGGCGGATGCCATTCGCCTTATTGGCTGGTGGGAAAAAGCTACAGCAGTTGCATGAAAGGGCGGTTTTTGGGCGCTAGTGCTTTGTCGGAACTTCAAAACAAGGAATAAAACAATGAGTCCGCTGTATCGCATCGCTGTTGCTTGTGGTTTGACTGTAATGCTTGCCGGAACGGCGCAGGCTGACGACTGGAAAGTGGTCAAGAACGAGGATGGCATCAAGGTTTCGTTGAGTGATGTGCCTGGGTCCGATTACAAGGCCTATCAGGGCGTCGCGCTGATCAATGCCAGCGTGAGCAAGCTGCGTGCGCTTCAAGAGGATGTTGCGGGGGCCTGCGCCTGGATTCATGAGTGCAAGTTACAGAAGATACTCAAGCATGAAGGTAACAAGACCTGGACCTACAGCCAGTTCAACACGCCCTGGCCGGTGACGCCTCGTGACTCGGTGCTGTTGATCACTACTCAGGAGGGGGCTGACGGCAGTATTACCCGGAATCTTGAAGAGCAGCCCACGTACATTCCCGAGGAAAAGGGTTTCGTGCGTGTGACCGAGGTCAAGGGGTTCTGGAAGATGGTGCCCAAGGGGCCGAACCAGACTGAGGTGACTTATCAGGTTCACACCGAGCCGGGTGGTAGTGTGCCATCGATGCTGGCCAACAAGTTTGTTGTCGACGCGCCGTTCAATACGCTGAAAGCGCTCAGAGAGCGGGCTGCGCAGACGCAATAATCTGCAGTATGCAGTACGCACAAAAAAGGGCTGCCAGTGGCAGCCCTTTGTTTTTGCGTGTAACGCTTACTTGCGGTCTTGCAGGGCGACGATATCGCGTTGCACGTTGCCGGTGTAGAGCTGGCGAGGGCGACCGATCTTGTAAGGGCTGGAGAGCATTTCTTTCCAGTGCGAAATCCAGCCGACGGTCCGCGCCAGAGCGAAGATTACGGTGAACATGCTGGTCGGAATGCCGATGGCCTTGAGGATGATGCCCGAGTAGAAGTCGACGTTCGGGTACAGCGAGCGCTCGATGAAGTACGGGTCGGTCAGGGCGATCTCTTCGAGGCGCATGGCCAGTTCGAGCTGAGGATCGTTGGTGATACCCAGTTCCTTGAGCACTTCGTCGCAGGTCTGCTTCATCACGGTGGCGCGCGGGTCACGGTTCTTGTAGACGCGGTGGCCGAAGCCCATGAGCTTGAACGGGTCGTTCTTGTCCTTGGCCTTGGCGATGAACTTGTCGATGTTCGACACGTCACCGATTTCATCCAGCATGGTCAGTACCGCTTCGTTGGCGCCGCCGTGGGCCGGGCCCCAGAGCGCGGCGATGCCGGCAGCGATACAGGCAAACGGGTTGGCGCCCGAAGAGCCTGCCATGCGGACGGTGGATGTCGAGGCGTTCTGCTCGTGATCGGCGTGAAGGATGAAGATCTTGTCCATCGCCTTGGCCAGCACCGGGCTGATCGGTTTGATCTCGCACGGGGTGTTGAACATCATGTGCAGGAAGTTTTCGGCGTAGCTGAGGTCGTTGCGCGGGTACATCATGGGCTGGCCCATGGAGTACTTGTAGACCATCGCTGCCAGGGTCGGCATCTTGGCCACCAGGCGTACAGCGGAAATCTCGCGGTGCTGCGGGTTATTGATGTCCAGCGAGTCGTGGTAGAACGCTGACAGGGCACCGACTACGCCGCACATGACGGCCATCGGGTGGGCGTCGCGACGAAAGCCGTTGAAGAAGGTCTTGAGTTGCTCGTGAACCATCGTGTGGTTCTTGACCACGGCCACGAACTGGGCTTTCTGTTCGGCGGTCGGCAGTTCGCCGTTGAGCAGCAGGTAGCAGGTTTCGAGGTAATCGGACTGCTCGGCCAGTTGTTCGATCGGGTAGCCGCGGTGCAGCAGAATGCCATTGTCACCATCGATGTAGGTGATCTTCGAATCGCAAGAGGCCGTGGACATGAAGCCAGGGTCAAATGTGAAGCGGCCGGTGGCGGTCAGGCCGCGTACGTCGATCACGTCCGGACCCACTGTACCGGTCAGAATTGGCAGCTCGACGGGGGCTGCGCCCTCGATGATCAACTGCGCTTTTTTGTCAGCCATGTGGCCTCCTATTTATGCTTCAAATCATCAGACAGGCCCCCCACGCAGGGCCCGCATCACTATAGTGAGATAAATTCTAAAGTCAATTTGCCTAAAGTCGTGTTCCGCAAGGGCCCGCCGTGGATTTTTTCAGACCGTTTCCTGCCGTTTACGCCTTTTGTCCCGGCAACGCAATGCGCCATTGGCGGTAAGTCTGCGCGTTGTCATTAGTAACCTAACTGTCTATACTCGGCGTCCGACCGCCAAAGGCTTTTTGGCCTGTTTCAAGGGGGTCGTCACTTCCTGGGTGGTGGGTACCTGACCAGTGCACTTCCCAACAACTTGCCCTGATTGTTAGGGGCTCTTCAGTGTGAAAAAAAGCCGTGAATAGCCAACGACCTGTAAATCTAGACCTAAGGACCATCAAGCTCCCAGTCACCGCTTACACGTCCATCCTTCACCGCATCTCCGGTGTCATCCTCTTTGTCGGTATTGCAATCATGCTGTATGCAATGGACAAGTCGCTGGCGTCCGAAGAAGGGTTCGGTGAAGTCAAGGCGTGTCTGACCAGCCCGCTGGCCAAGCTGATCATCTGGGGGCTTCTGTCTGCCCTGCTGTATCACATGGTGGCCGGTATCCGTCACCTCATCATGGACTCCGGGGTAGGCGAGACGCTCGAAGGCGGCAAGCTGGGCTCCAAAATCGTTATCGCGGTTTCCGTGGTACTGATTCTTCTGGCGGGAGTATGGATATGGTAACCAACGTCACCAACCTTTCGCGTTCGGGCCTCTATGACTGGATGGCTCAGCGTGTTTCTGCGGTCGTGCTCGCGGCTTATTTCATATTCCTGATCGGATACATGGTCTTTCATCCGGGTCTGAGTTACGCCCAATGGCATGATCTGTTCGCACACAACGGAATGCGTATCTTCAGTCTGCTGGCCCTCGTTGCCCTTGGCGCTCACGCCTGGGTCGGCATGTGGACCATCGCGACCGACTACCTGACGCCGATGGCGCTGGGCAAGTCCGCCACTGCAGTACGTTTTCTGTTTCAGGCGGTATGCGGCGTTCTGATGTTCGCCTACTTCGTCTGGGGCGTGCAGATTCTTTGGGGTATCTGATTCATGGCTAACATAAATTCGCTTTCCTTCGACGCCATCATCATTGGTGGTGGCGGTGCCGGTATGCGCGCTGCCCTGCAGCTCGCTCAGGGCGGTCACAAGACTGCCGTGGTCACCAAGGTGTTCCCGACACGCTCGCACACCGTTTCTGCCCAGGGTGGCATCACCTGCGCAATTGCCTCTGCCGATCCGAACGATGACTGGCGCTGGCACATGTACGATACCGTCAAGGGTTCCGACTACATCGGTGACCAGGACGCTATCGAATACATGTGTTCCGTAGGCCCTGAAGCTGTTTTCGAACTCGAGCACATGGGTCTGCCGTTCTCCCGTACCGAACAGGGTCGCATCTACCAGCGTCCGTTTGGCGGTCAGTCCAAGGACTTCGGCAAGGGCGGTCAGGCTGCACGTACCTGTGCTGCTGCCGACCGTACCGGTCACGCACTGCTGCACACCCTGTATCAGGCCAACCTCAAGGCTGGCACCGTATTCCTCAACGAATACTACGGCGTGGATCTGGTCAAGAATCAGGACGGTGCCTTTGTCGGCATCATCGCCATCTGCATTGAAACCGGCGAAACCTCCTACATCCGTGCCAACGCTACCGTGCTGGCAACCGGCGGTGCAGGCCGTATCTACTCTTCGACCACCAATGCCCTGATCAATACCGGTGACGGTATCGGTATGGCGCTGCGCGCCGGTGTCCCGGTTCAGGACATCGAAATGTGGCAGTTCCACCCGACCGGCATTGCCGGTGCAGGTGTACTGGTCACCGAAGGCTGCCGCGGTGAAGGCGGTTACCTGATCAACAAGCACGGCGAGCGTTTCATGGAGCGTTATGCTCCTAACGCCAAGGACCTTGCAGGTCGTGACGTGGTTGCGCGCTCCATGGTCAAGGAAATCATTGCCGGTAACGGCTGCGGTCCGGATGGCGACCATGTAATGCTCAAGCTCGATCACCTGGGCGAAGAAGTGTTGCACAGCCGTTTGCCAGGCATTATGGAGTTGTCCAAGACCTTCGCTCACGTCGACCCTGCAACAGCGCCGATTCCGGTAGTTCCTACCTGCCATTACATGATGGGCGGCGTTGCCACCAACATTCATGGTCAGGCGATCACTCAGGACGCCGCCGGTGTCGATCAGATCATTCCGGGTCTGTTCGCGGTAGGTGAAGTGGCTTGCGTATCGGTTCACGGTGCCAACCGTCTGGGCGGCAATTCGTTGCTCGATCTGGTTGTGTTCGGTCGCGCTGCGGGTATCCACCTGGAGAAAGCGCTGAGCGAAGGTATCGACTACGCCCGTGCTTCCGAGTCCGACATCGATGCTGCGCTGGCACGCGTTGCCGGCCTGAACGAGCGCACTACCGGCGAAGACGTCGCCACGCTGCGTAAAGAGCTGCAAAGCTGCATGCAGAACTACTTCGGTGTGTTCCGCACCGGCGAATACATGCAGAAGGGTATTGCCCAGCTGGCTGACCTGCGCGTGCGTATCGCCAACGTCAAGATCAACGACAAGAGCCAGGCATTCAATACCGCCCGTATCGAAGCGCTTGAACTGCAAAACCTGCTGGAAGTTGCCGAAGCCACGGCGATCGCCGCAGAGCATCGTAAAGAGTCCCGCGGCGCTCACGCCCGTGAAGACTTTGAAGATCGCGATGACGAGAACTGGTTGTGCCACACCCTGTACTTCCCGGGTGACAAGCGCGTGACCAAGCGTGCCGTGAACTTCTCGCCGAAGACTGTTCCGACTTTTGAACCTAAGATTCGGACTTATTAAGGGGTGACCGATATGTTGCAAGTCAGTGTTTATCGTTACAACCCTGAGCAGGACGCCGCGCCGTTCATGCAGGAGTTTCAGGTCGATACCGGTGGCAAGGACCTGATGGTGCTGGACGTGCTCGCCCTGGTCAAAGAACAGGATCAAGGCTTCTCTTACCGTCGTTCGTGCCGCGAAGGCGTGTGCGGTTCCGATGGCATGAACATCAATGGCAAGAACGGTCTGGCCTGCATCACGCCGCTGTCTGCCGTTGTTGCCAAGAACAAGCTGATCGTACGTCCGCTGCCTGGTTTGCCGGTCATTCGTGACCTGGTCGTCGATATGAGCATCTTCTACAAGCAGTACGAGAAGGTGAAGCCGTTCCTGCAGAATGACACGCCGGCTCCGGCCATCGAACGTCTGCAAACTCCGGAAGAGCGCGAAAAGCTCGATGGTCTGTACGAGTGCATTCTGTGCGCTTGCTGCTCGACTTCCTGCCCGTCCTTCTGGTGGAACCCCGACAAGTTCCTGGGTCCTGCTGCGCTGCTGCAAGCCTACCGTTTCCTGGCTGACAGCCGTGACACCCGCACCAATGAACGTCTGGCTTCGCTTGATGACCCGTTCAGCGTGTTCCGCTGCCGCGGCATCATGAACTGCGTCAACGTGTGCCCGAAAGGCCTTAACCCAACCAAGGCTATCGGTCACGTGCGTAACATGTTGTTGCAAAGCGGCGTCTGATTCATCGTTTTATCTGTTACACCGTTGCACTGAAGTGGCTGCGGCGCAGGCTTCAACCGGCGCCGTAGTTTTAACCTGAGCAGTAGCTCGCAAAGCTGCCGCTCTTATTTTGAAGAAATGAGACCAGCAGGGGCATCCGGGCTGGTACCCGGACTATCTGCGTGATCCCTGGTGACTTGATACAGTCGCTGCACACGACTATTTCAGGATTGCTCTGGTGTCTTCGCCGGTGGTGTCCCCTTACCGAGGGTGACCAAGCATGCAAGAAAGCGTGATGCAGCGCATGTGGAACAGTGCCCACCTATCCGGTGGTAACGCTGCCTATGTGGAAGAGCTCTATGAGCTTTACCTGCACGACCCTAACGCTGTGCCAGAAGAATGGCGCACCTACTTTCAGAAGTTGCCAGCAGACGGCAGCTCTGCCACTGATGTATCGCACTCGACTATTCGCGATCATTTCGTGTTGCTGGCCAAAAACCAGCGCCGCGCTCAACCGGTGTCCGCCGGCAGTGTGAGCAGCGAGCACGAGAAGAAACAGGTTGAAGTGCTGCGACTGATCCAGGCGTATCGGATGCGTGGCCACCAGGCTGCTCAGCTCGATCCGTTGGGCCTTTGGCAGCGCCCTGCGCCTGCGGATCTGTCGATCAATCATTACGGCTTGACCAATGCCGATCTTGATACGACCTTCCGTGCCGGCGACCTGTTCATCGGCAAAGAGGAAGCGAGCCTACGCGAAATTCATGAAGCGTTGCAGCAGACATATTGTCGCACCATCGGCTCCGAGTTCACTCACATCGTGGATTCCGAGCAGCGCAACTGGTTCATGCAGCGTCTTGAGAGTGTTCGCGGCCGTCCAGCGTTCTCGGCTGATATCCAGAGCCACCTGCTCGAGCGTGTCACCGCAGCCGAAGGTCTCGAGAAGTATCTGGGTACCAAATATCCGGGTACCAAGCGCTTCGGTCTGGAAGGTGGCGAAAGCCTGATCCCGATGCTCGACGAGCTGATTCAGCGTTCCGGGTCCTATGGCACCAAGGAAGTCGTGATCGGTATGGCCCACCGCGGCCGCCTCAACGTACTGGTCAACACCTTTGGCAAGAACCCGCGCGACCTGTTCGACGAGTTCGAAGGCAAGAAAAAAGTGGAACTGGGTTCCGGTGACGTCAAATATCACCAGGGTTTCTCTTCCAACGTCATGACCGCAGGCGGTGAGGTTCACCTTGCCATGGCATTCAACCCGTCTCACCTGGAGATCGTTTCTCCGGTGGTCGAGGGGTCGGTGCGTGCGCGTCAGGATCGTCGCAACGATCCTAACGGTGACAAGGTTCTGCCGATTTCCCTCCACGGCGACGCGGCCTTTGCCGGTCAGGGCGTGGTCATGGAAACCTTCCAGATGTCGCAGACCCGCGGCTTCAAGACGGGCGGCACGATCCACATCGTCATCAACAACCAGGTGGGCTTCACCATCAGCAACCCGCTGGACTCGCGTTCGACCGAGTACGCCACCGACGTTGCCAAGATGATCCAGGCGCCGATCCTCCATGTAAATGGTGATGATCCGGAAGCCGTGATGTTCGTGACCCAGCTGGCGATCGATTACCGCATGCAGTTCAAGCGCGATATCGTGATCGATCTGGTCTGCTACCGTCGTCGTGGTCACAACGAAGCTGACGAGCCGAGTGGCACTCAGCCTCTGATGTATCAGCAGATCACCAAGCAGCGCACCACCCGTGAGCTGTATGCCGAGCATCTGATCAAGACCGGCATTCTCGATGAAGCCCGTGTTCAGGCCAAGGTCGATGATTACCGCAGCGCGCTGGACAATGGTCTGCACGTAGTGAAAAGCCTGGTCAAGGAGCCGAACAAGGAGTTGTTCGTCGACTGGCGTCCTTATCTGGGCCACGCCTGGACTGCGCGTCACGACACTCGCTTCGACCTCAAGACCCTGCAGGAACTGTCCGCCAAGCTGATGGAACTGCCTGAAGGCTTCGTCGTGCAGCGTCAGGTTCAGAAGATCTACGAAGACCGTCAGAAGATGCAGGCCGGTGGCTTGCCGATCAACTGGGGTTACGCCGAAACCATGGCATACGCCACGCTGGCGTTCGAAGGTCACCCGATCCGTATGACAGGGCAGGACATCGGTCGCGGTACGTTCTCGCACCGCCACGCCGTACTGCACAACCAGAAAGACGCCGGGACCTATATCCCGCTGCAGAATCTGTACTCCGGTCAGCCGCGTTTCGACCTGTACGACTCGTTCCTTTCGGAAGAGGCCGTGCTGGCATTCGAATACGGTTACTCGACCACCCAGCCGGATGCACTGGTTATCTGGGAAGCGCAGTTCGGCGACTTCGCCAACGGTGCCCAGGTGGTTGTCGACCAGTTCATCACCAGCGGTGAACACAAGTGGGGCCGTCTGTGCGGTCTGACCATGCTGTTGCCTCACGGCTACGAAGGGCAGGGGCCAGAGCACTCGTCGGCACGTCTTGAGCGTTATCTGCAATTGTGTGCCGAGCACAACATTCAGGTGTGCGTGCCAACGACTCCGGCGCAGATCTACCATTTGCTGCGTCGTCAGGTCATTCGTCCGCTGCGCAAGCCGCTGATCGTGCTGACTCCCAAGTCGTTGCTGCGTCACAAACTGGCTGTTTCGACCCTGGAAGATCTGGCCGAAGGCTCGTTCCAGACCGTCATTCCGGAAATCGATGCCCTCGATCCGGCCAAGGTCACGCGTCTGGTGCTGTGCAGCGGCAAGGTTTACTACGACCTGCTGGAAAAGCGCCGTGCCGAAGGGCGTGAAGACATTGCCATCGTTCGTATCGAGCAGCTGTACCCGTTCCCTGAAGACGACCTGATGGAAACCATCGCGCCGTACACCAACCTGCAGCATGTGGTCTGGTGTCAGGAAGAACCGATGAACCAGGGTGCCTGGTACAGCAGTCAGCACCACCTGCGCCGCAGCATGGGCAACCACAAACGTGAACTCGTTCTCGAGTACGCCGGTCGTGACGCCTCTGCCGCTCCAGCCTGTGGTTACGCTTCGATGCACGCCGAGCAGCAGGAAAAACTGTTGCAAGATGCCTTCACTGTTTAACGCCTTCGAGCATTAGAAACCGAATTAAGGAATTACAGATAATGGCTATCGAGATCAAAGCCCCCTCTTTCCCGGAATCCGTTGCCGATGGCACCATTTCCAAGTGGTACAAAAAAGAGGGTGATGCGGTAAAACGGGACGAGATGCTGGTCGATATCGAGACTGACAAGGTTGTTCTGGAAGTATTGGCCGAAGCTGACGGCGTGATGGGCTCGATCACCAAGGAAGAGGGCGCTATCGTCCTCTCCAACGAAGTGCTTGGCACTTTGAATGATGGTGCCACGGCATCTGCTGCTCCAGCACCTGCTGCTGCGCCTGCCTCTGCTGCGCCTGCCTCGGCACCCGCCGCTGCACCGGCTGCCGCTGGCGAAGAAGACCCGATTGCCGCGCCTGCTGCGCGTCAACTCGCTGAAGAAAACGGTATCAACCTAGCCAGCCTCAAAGGCACTGGTAAAGACGGCCGTATCACCAAGGAAGACGTGGTCGCTGCCGTTGAAGCGAAGAAATCCGCTCCAGCCGCTGCTCCTGCTGCCAAACCTGCTGCCGCTGCCGCTCCGGTTGTCGCTGCTGGCGACCGCACCGAGAAGCGCGTGCCGATGACTCGTGTACGTGCAACCGTTGCCAAGCGTCTGGTCGAAGCCCAGTCGAACATGGCCATGCTGACCACGTTCAACGAAGTCGACATGACCGAAGTCATGGCACTGCGTTCGAAGTACAAGGACCTGTTCGAGAAGTCGCACAACGGCGTGCGTCTGGGCTTCATGTCGTTCTTCGTCAAGGCTGCTACCGAGGCGTTGAAACGCTTCCCGGCTGTCAACGCGTCGATCGACGGCTCCGACATCGTCTACCACGGTTACGCCGACGTCGGTGTTGCAGTATCCAGCGACCGTGGTCTGGTTGTACCGGTTCTGCGTAACGCCGAGCACATGAGCCTGGCTGAAATTGAAGGCGGCATCGCCACCTTCGGCAAGAAGGCCCGTGATGGCAAACTGTCCATCGACGAGATGACCGGTGGCACCTTCACGATCACTAATGGTGGTACTTTCGGTTCGATGATGTCGACGCCGATCGTCAACCCGCCACAGGCTGCAATTCTGGGCATGCACAACATTCTTCAGCGCCCGATGGCAGTCAACGGTCAGGTAGTGATTCGTCCGATGATGTATCTGGCATTGTCGTACGATCACCGTTTGATTGACGGCAAGGAAGCGGTAACCTTCCTCGTGACCATCAAGAACCTGCTGGAAGATCCGGCTCGTCTGTTGCTGGATATCTGATGAGGCAGCCCGCGGTTGCAAGCTTCAAGCTTCAAGTCAGAAGCGATAAAGCGTGCAGCCGGGGCTGGTGTGTTTTACCTGATTAATAGGTCGCAAGTCGTTTTTGCCTGATCGCGGATCGACTTGCAGCTTGCAGCTAAAAGCTCGCAGCTAAAGAGGAACTCTTTGTTATGTCCCAGAAATTCGACGTGGTAGTGATTGGCGCAGGCCCTGGCGGTTATGTTGCCGCCATCAAGGCTGCGCAACTTGGTCTCAAGACTGCCTGCATCGAGAAGTACCAGGACAAGGAGGGCAAACTGGCCCTCGGTGGTACCTGCCTCAACGTTGGTTGCATTCCTTCCAAGGCGCTGCTCGACAGCTCCTGGAAGTTCTATGAAGCCAAGAACGGCTTCAGCGTGCACGGCATCTCGACATCTGAAGTGAATATCGATGTGCCGGCCATGATCGGTCGCAAGTCGACTATCGTCAAAGGCCTGACCGGCGGCGTTGCCAGCCTGTTCAAAGCCAATGGCGTGACCACTCTGCAAGGCCACGGCAAACTGCTGGCTGGCAAGAAGGTCGAGCTGACGGCTGCCGACGGCACCGTTGAAATCATCGAAGCTGACCATGTGATTCTGGCTTCGGGCTCGCGTCCTATCGACATCCCGCCAGCTCCGGTTGACCAGAAAGTCATCGTCGATTCGACCGGCGCTCTGGAATTCCAACAGGTTCCACAGCGTCTGGGCGTCATCGGCGCTGGCGTGATCGGTCTGGAGCTGGGCTCTGTATGGGCTCGCCTTGGCGCTCAGGTTACTGTTCTGGAAGCACTGGACAAGTTCATTCCGGCGGCTGACGAAGCAGTTTCCAAGGAAGCGCTGAAAACCTTCACCAAGCAAGGTCTGGACATCAAGCTGGGCGCTCGCGTGACCGGTTCCAAGGTCGATGGCGAAGAAGTGGTGGTCAGCTACACCGACGCCGCTGGCGAGCAGTCGATTACCTTTGATCGTCTGATCGTTGCCGTTGGCCGTCGTCCCGTGACCACTGACCTGCTGGCATCGGACAGCGGCGTTGATCTGGACGAGCGCGGTTTCATCTACGTTGACGACTACTGCACCACCAGCGTTCCTGGCGTATACGCCATCGGTGACGTGGTGCGTGGCCTGATGCTGGCACACAAGGCGTCGGAAGAAGGCATCATGGTTGTCGAGCGCATCAAGGGCCACAAGGCTCAGATGAACTACAACCTGATCCCGTCGGTTATCTACACCCACCCGGAAATCGCCTGGGTCGGCAAGACCGAGCAGACGCTCAAGGCCGAAGGCGTTGAAGTCAATGTCGGTACGTTCCCGTTCGCAGCCAGTGGCCGTGCCATGGCAGCCAACGACACCGGCGGCTTCGTCAAGATCATTGCCGACGCCAAGACTGACCGCGTACTGGGTGTTCACGTTATTGGTCCAAGCGCTGCCGAACTGGTACAGCAGGGCGCAATCGCGATGGAATTCGGCAGCAGCGCAGAAGACATCGGCATGATGGTCTTCTCGCACCCGACCCTGTCCGAAGCGCTGCATGAAGCTGCACTGGCTGTGAATGGCGGCGCCATCCATATCCAGAATCGCAAGAAACGCTAAGACAACAAGAGAAACCACGGCGCAGTGCCCGTCGTTGGCCTTGCAAGCAGGGCTTACCGCGGAATCTGCGCCGGACTCGACCTCTCAGGCGGCTCCATGAGTGTCCCACGGCACTTGCGAAGTCCACCCGGAGTAGCGGTCACAGGTGGTGCGGCACGCTGACGTGCAGCACCGAATGCGCAGTACCTAAACGAAGACGGTAATAAGCATGAATCTTCACGAGTATCAGGGTAAGCAGCTGTTCGCTGAGTACGGCCTGCCAGTATCCAAGGGTTACGCGGTAGACACCCCGGAAGCAGCAGCAGAAGCCTGCGACAAGATCGGCGGAACCGAGTGGGTCGTCAAAGCCCAGGTTCACGCAGGTGGTCGCGGTAAAGCGGGCGGCGTAAAGCTGGTTCGCAGCAAGGAAGACGCTGCAGCGTTCGCTCAACAGTGGTTGGGCAAGCGCCTGGTGACTTACCAGACTGACGCCAACGGTCAGCCAGTGACCAAGATCCTGGTCGAATCGTGCACCGACATCGCCAAAGAGCTGTATCTGGGCGCTGTGGTCGATCGTTCCAGCCGTCGTATCGTGTTCATGGCTTCCACCGAAGGTGGCGTGGACATCGAGAAGATCGCTCACGACACTCCTGAAAAGATTCTCAAGGCCACGATCGACCCACTGGTCGGCGCTCAGCCGTTCCAGGGCCGCGATCTGGCATTCCAGCTGGGTCTGGAAGGCAAGCAGGTCACTCAGTTCGCCAAGATCTTCACCGGTCTGGCCAAGCTGTTCCAGGACCATGACCTGGCCCTGCTGGAAGTGAACCCGCTGGTGATCAAGGCTGACGGCGATCTGCACTGTCTGGACGCGAAGATCAACATCGACGCCAACGCCATGTACCGTCAGCCCAAGCTGAAGGGCTTCCACGATCCTTCGCAGGACGATCCTCGCGAAGCTCACGCTGCCAAGTTCGAACTGAACTACGTAGCGCTGGAAGGCAACATCGGCTGCATGGTCAACGGTGCTGGCCTGGCCATGGGTACCATGGACATCGTCAACCTGCATGGCGGCAAGCCTGCAAACTTCCTTGACGTTGGCGGTGGTGCCACCAAGGAACGCGTTACCGAAGCGTTCAAGATCATCCTGTCCGACACCAACGTCGCCGCAGTACTGGTCAACATCTTCGGCGGCATCGTTCGTTGCGACATGATTGCCGAAGGCATCATCGGTGCAGTGAAAGAAGTCGGCGTGAAAATCCCGGTTGTTGTTCGCCTTGAAGGTAACAACGCTGAACTGGGCGCTAAAGTACTGGCAGAAAGCGGTTTGAACATCATCGCTGCGACCAGCCTGACCGACGCTGCTCAACAAGTTGTCAAAGCCGCGGAGGGCAAGTAATGAGCGTCCTGATCAATAAAGATACCAAGGTTATCTGCCAGGGTTTCACTGGTTCGCAAGGTACCTTCCACTCCGAGCAAGCCATTGCCTACGGCACCAAAATGGTTGGCGGCGTGACTCCAGGCAAGGGCGGCACCACGCACCTGAACCTGCCAGTGTTCAACACTGTGAAAGAAGCCGTAGACACCACTGGCGCTACTGCCAGCGTCATCTATGTTCCGGCTCCTTTCTGCAAGGATTCCATCCTTGAAGCAGCGTTCGGCGGCATCAAGCTGATCGTCTGCATCACCGAAGGCATCCCGACCATCGACATGCTGGAAGCCAAGGTCAAGTGCGACGAGCTGGGTGTGATCCTGATCGGTCCTAACTGCCCAGGCGTCATCACTCCGGGCGAGTGCAAGATCGGCATCATGCCAGGTCACATTCACTTGCCAGGCAAGGTAGGCATCGTGTCGCGTTCCGGCACCCTGACCTACGAAGCTGTGAAGCAGACCACTGACGCCGGTTTCGGTCAGTCCACCTGTGTAGGTATCGGTGGTGACCCGATCCCTGGTTCGAACTTCATCGACATCCTGAAGCTGTTCCAGGAAGACCCGAAGACCGAAGCGATCGTCATGATCGGCGAGATCGGCGGTTCGGCTGAAGAAGAAGCGGCTGCCTACATCAAGGCACACGTGACCAAGCCGGTTGTTTCCTACATCGCTGGTGTGACTGCTCCTCCGGGCAAGCGCATGGGCCATGCCGGTGCAATCATCTCGGGTGGTAAAGGTACTGCAGACGAGAAATTCGCTGCACTGCAGGACGCTGGTGTAAAAACCGTGCGCTCCCTGGCAGACATCGGCAAGGCCCTGGCCGAGCTGACTGGCTGGCCAACCAAGTAAGCTTCACTGTTTGCTGATCAGGTAAGCTCGCTTGCCTGATTCGAGCAATCGACAAAAGCCACCTTCGGGTGGCTTTTGTTTGGGCGCCTGAAAAGGTTCGCCTTACCCGGTCTGGTTCACCTGGACCTCTCATTGCCGGCATTTCCAACTGTCTGGGCTTTACATCCGCCAACAAACGGTGCGTCGTCGGCTGGCGCGCCCTGAGACAGTGCATTTTCGGTCGAAGTTGGCTACCCTGTCCGCCGTTTTTGCGTTGCCCTCACGAGGGGCGTTTCGCAAGGTACTGCCACGTCTTACGCCGACGGGCTGCGTCTGCCCCATTCATGGGTGACGTCCCATCCCTTATTTCGATTCCGTGTGGTCCCTCGTAATGAAAGTGTTGAAAGGCCAGGACATCCTGGCACTCGGTTTTATGACATTTGCCCTGTTTGTCGGGGCTGGCAACATTATCTTCCCTCCTATTGTCGGCCTGCAGGCCGGACCACATGTCTGGATGGCGGCGCTGGGCTTTCTGGTCACGGCGGTCGGGCTGCCGGTCGTTACGGTGATTGCTCTGGCCAGGGTAGGGGGGGCAATGGATGCCCTGAGCAGCCCGATCGGCAAGATTGCTGGCGGGGCGCTCGCAGCCGTCTGCTATCTGGCGGTCGGCCCGCTGTTCGCGACCCCGCGTACCGCGACCGTCTCGTTTGAAGTCGGCCTGGCACCTCTGACCGGTGACACTCCAGTCGCGTTGTTCCTCTACAGCCTGGCGTATTTTCTGGTGGTGTTCTGGGTTTCGTTGTATCCGGGGCGCTTGCTCGACACGGTCGGGCGCTTTTTGGCACCGCTCAAGATTATCGCCCTTGCAGTATTGGGGATCGCGGCATTCGCATTACCCGCAGGCGGAATAGGCGAGGCTGAGCCCGCCTATGCCGCTGCGCCGTTTTCCCAGGGTTTCATCAATGGTTATCTGACCATGGACACCCTCGGGGCGCTGGTCTTCGGGATTGTCATCGTCAATGCCATTCGCTCTCGTGGTGTCGAGTCACCCCGTCTGATTACGCGCTACGCGATCATTGCCGGACTCATTGCCGGTGTCGGGCTGGCGCTGGTGTATGTCAGCCTGTTTCGCCTGGGTTCCGGCAGCCATGCGGTCGCGGCAGGCGCAAGCAACGGCGCGGCGGTTCTGCATGCCTACGTGCAGCACACCTTCGGTTCATTGGGCAGCGGTTTTCTCGCCGTGCTGATTTCATTGGCGTGTCTGGTGACTGCGGTAGGCCTGACCTGTGCCTGTGCTGAATACTTTGCCAAGGTGCTGCCGCTGTCCTACCGGACGCTAGTGATCATCCTGGCGGTGTTCTCGCTGCTGGTATCCAATCTGGGGCTGACCAAGCTGATCCAGTTTTCGATTCCGGTACTCACCGCTATCTATCCACCGTGTATCGTGCTGGTGGCGCTGAGCTTCTGCAAAGGCCTCTGGCAGAGCCAGGGACGGGTTGTTGCACCGGTGATGCTGGTATCGCTCATCTTTGGCCTGATCGACGCGCTGAAGGGTGCCGGTTTTACTGACTATCTGCCGGGTGTGCTGACCAGTCTGCCGCTGAGTGATCAAGGCCTGGCATGGCTGGTGCCCTCGATAATCACGCTGGCGGGCGCTGTAGCCGTTGACAGGCTCATGGGCAAGCGCAGCGAGGCGCTGGCTTGAAGTCGGTACACGATGCAATGTCGAACTGACGTTACGTGCCAAGTGAAACGAGTTAAATGAAAAAGCCCGCTTTAAGCGGGCTTTTTTAGTTCTGTAAGCGTTTCAGCCTTACTTGGTGGCTGGCGCTGCTTCTGGCGCTTTGTTGGCGTTCTCATTGGTACGCTGCTGAGCGGCTTCAGCGTTCTTCTGAGCGGCTTCCTGGCTTTCCTTGGCCGCGTCATTCACTTTTTCCTGAGCCTTTTCCATCGACTCCTGGGACTGCTGAGCTGCCTTGTTGGCATCTTGCTGAGTGTTTTCGGACTTTTTGTCACAGGCGGCAAGGCCCAGGGTGGCAGAAAGCATCAAGGCATAGGCTAAAGATTTACGCATGGGGTGTTTCTCCTTATTGAGTGTTCACGAGGCTAAGAGCCTGCCGTCGTGAGTTAAGTTCCACCCGTGATGACAATATCGGAGGC
Organism: Pseudomonas syringae group sp. 247E2; assembly: GCF_032587795.1. Taxonomy (NCBI): domain Bacteria; kingdom Pseudomonadati; phylum Pseudomonadota; class Gammaproteobacteria; order Pseudomonadales; family Pseudomonadaceae; genus Pseudomonas; species Pseudomonas syringae group sp. 247E2. The sequence goes on from NZ_JAWHPK010000025.1 coordinate 243,838, forward strand.
CGTTGTTTCGCGGTCGTTACAGGCCGATAGCGCCGTGCCGATTGCGGACAGTTCTGGCGAGCACCCACCAACGCAATGCGTGCGGTATCCGGCGCATGAAACACGCTCCGCGCATCATTGGCTCTTGAAATCCCCGACCCAGCCCCCACCTTGATGACTACCCGCTGTCACACGGGCTTATGCCTGATCGTGACGGCTTATACCATCCAGATCGGAGTTTGATGATTATGAGTGTGGAAACTCAAAAGGAAACCCTGGGCTTCCAGACCGAGGTAAAGCAACTGCTGCACCTCATGATCCATTCGCTGTATTCCAACAAGGAAATTTTCCTTCGCGAATTGATCTCGAACGCGTCTGACGCGGTCGACAAATTGCGTTTTGAAGCGTTGTCCAAGCCGGAGTTGCTGGAAGGCGGCGCCGAGCTGAAAATTCGTGTGAGCTTCGACAAGGACGCGAAGACCGTTACGCTTGAAGACAACGGCATCGGTATGAGCCGTGAAGACGTGATCACCCACCTGGGCACGATCGCCAAGTCCGGCACCGCTGATTTCATGAAAAACCTGTCGGGCGACCAGAAGAAGGACTCGCACCTGATCGGTCAGTTCGGCGTGGGTTTCTATTCGGCATTCATCGTTGCCGATCAGGTCGAAGTGTTCAGCCGTCGTGCCGGCACGCCAGCGAATGAAGGCGTGCACTGGTCCTCCAAGGGCGAAGGCGAGTTCGAAGTCGCCACCGTCGACAAGGCTGATCGTGGCACCCGTATTGTTCTGCACCTGAAAAACGGTGAAGAGGAATTCGCTGACGGCTACCGCCTGCGTAACATCATCAAGAAATACTCCGACCATATCGCCTTGCCGATCGAGCTGCCCAAAGAGCAGGCTCCGGCAGCCGAAGGCGAGGAGGCACCGGCGCTGGAGTGGGAAACCGTCAACCGCGCCAGCGCCCTCTGGACCCGTCCGCGCACCGAGGTGAAGGATGAGGAGTATCAGGAGTTCTACAAGCACGTCGCGCACGATTATGAGAACCCGCTGAGCTGGAGCCATAACAAGGTCGAAGGCAAGCTGGAATACACTTCGCTGCTGTACGTGCCTGCGCGTGCTCCGTTTGATCTGTATCAGCGTGAAGCACCGCGCGGCCTCAAGCTCTACGTGCAGCGCGTCTTCGTGATGGATCAGGCCGAGTCGTTCCTGCCGCTGTACATGCGCTTCGTCAAGGGCGTGGTCGACTCCAATGACCTGTCGCTGAACGTTTCCCGCGAAATCCTGCAGAAAGACCCGATCATCGACTCGATGAAGTCGGCGTTGACCAAGCGCGTGCTGGACATGCTGGAGAAGCTGGCGAAAAACGAACCCGAGCAGTACAAGGGTTTCTGGAAAAACTTTGGCCAGGTCCTCAAGGAAGGTCCGGCAGAAGACTTCGCCAACAAGGAAAAAATCGCCGGTCTGCTGCGTTTCGCATCGACGTCCGACGACAGCGGTGAACAGAGCGTTTCTCTGGCCGAGTACCTGGCGCGTGCCAAGGAAGGTCAGGACAAGATTTACTACCTCACTGGCGAATCCTACGCACAGGTCAAGAACAGCCCGCACCTTGAGGTCTTCCGCAAGAAAGGCATCGAAGTGCTGCTGCTGACCGACCGTATCGACGAGTGGCTGATGAGCTACCTGAGCGATTTCGATGGCAAGGGCTTTGTGGATGTGGCGCGTGGCGACTTGGATCTGGGCAATCTTGACTCCGAAGAGGACAAGAAGGCACAGGAAGAGATCGCCAAGGACAAAGAGGGCCTGATCGAGCGCCTGAAAGCTGCGCTGGGTGAGTCTGTGAGTGAGGTGCGTGTTTCCCATCGTCTGACCGATTCACCTGCGATTCTGGCCATTGGCGAGCAGGACATGGGGCTGCAGATGCGTCAGATTCTGGAAGCCAGCGGGCAGAAGGTTCCGGACTCCAAGCCAATCTTCGAATTCAACCCGGCCCACCCGCTGATCGGCAAGCTCGATGCCGAGCAGAGCGAAGAGCGCTTCGGCGATCTGTCGCACATCCTGTTCGATCAGGCGGCGCTGGCCGCCGGTGACAGCCTCAAGGATCCAGCTGCGTATGTGCGTCGTCTGAACAAGCTGTTGGTAGAACTGTCGGTTTGATAGCCGGTTGACAAGAAACCCGCCTCGGCGGGTTTTTTGTTTCAGTTCCCGCGACACGTTTTTCATCTCCCTAACGATCAGGAGTCAGTAATGAGCAGCAACATTGAAATTCGTTCTGTGGTCTATCAGATCGATGGCCAGACTTATGAAAGCCGTCTTGCGTACGACCCGAAAGCTAGCGCTGCACAGCCAGGGTTGCTGATGGCGCCTAACTGGATGGGTGTCAGTCAGGGCGCTGAAGATATCGCCAAAGCGGTCGCTGCGAAGGGCTATGTGGTGCTGCTGGCTGACCTTTACGGTCAGCAGATTCGCCCGAGTAACAATGACGAGGCGGGCGCTGCCATGATGCCGCTCAAGGACGATCGCGCGTTGTTGCGCAAGCGTATGCAAGCAGGCCTCGACCAGTTGTTGAGCCAGGCGGATGTGTCTCTGGACTCAAGCAAGATCGCAACATTCGGTTTCTGCTTTGGTGGCTGCTGCTCGCTGGAGCTTGCGCGTACCGGGGCAGAGCTGAAGGCCGCCATTTCGTTCCACGGCACGCTGGATACGCCCAACCCGGCTGATGCGAAGAGCATCAAGGGCTCGGTGCTGGTTCTCCACGGCGCGTCGGACCCGCTGGTGCCAAAAGAGCAGTTACCTGCTTTTGAAGAGGAAATGAACGCCGCTGGTGTGGACTGGCAGTTGCACAGTTACGGTGGGGCATTCCATTCCTTCACCGACCCGCACGCCAATGTTCCCGGCATGATGATGTACGACGCCAAAGTGTCGAGCCGTGCGTTCAAGTCGATGCATGATTTGTTGAGCGAAGTGTTCGGCTGAAGGAACACCTATCGTCCCCTAGGGCGTGCAGGGGAACACTATCGTGCCCATGCTCCGCGTGGGCATGCCGGTCTGGGCGCTCTGCGTCCTCTTGCGACGCAGAGCGTCGTGAACTGCATTCCCACGCAGAGCGTGAGGAACGAGTGGTGTTCTGAAGATTTATCGTTCCTGCAGATGTACCGAAGAACACTATCGTGCCCATGCTCCGCGTGGGCATGCCGGTCTGGACGCTCTGCGTCCTCTTGCGACGCAGAGCGTCGTGAACTGCATTCCCACGCAGAGCGTGAGGAACGAGCGGTGTTCTGAAGATTTATCGTTCCTGCAGATGTACCGAAGAACACTATCGTGCCCATGCTCCGCGTGGGCATGCCGGTCTGGACGCTCTGCGTCCTCTTGCGACGCAGAGCGTCGTGAACTGCATTCCCACGCAGAGCGTGAGGAACGAGCGGTGTTCTGAAGATTTATCGTTCCTGCAGGCACACCGCAGAGCATCATCGTGCCCATGCTCCGCGTGGGCATGCCGGTCTGGACGCTCTGCGTCCTCTTGCGACGCAGAGCGTCGTGAACTGCATTCCCACGCTGGAGCGTGAGGAACGAGAGGTGTTCTGAAGATTGTAGGTACACCGGAGAGCATCATCGTGCCCATTCTCCGCCTGGGCATGCCGGAGAACACTAGCTACTTTGCCCGACTCATAAAAAAGGCGCCTCGAAAGGCGCCTTTTTGTTTGTCGCAAAAGCAGTATTACTTGCCTGCCCAGCGCTTCAACACCAGCGTAGCGTTGGTGCCACCGAAACCGAAGCTGTTGCTCATGACCAGGTCAAGCTTCGCATCTTCACGCGTCTTGAGCAGGATCGGCATGTCGGCAACTACCGGGTCCAGTTCGTCGATGTTCGCCGAGCCTGCGATGAAGTTGTTTTCCATCATCAGCAGGCAATAGATCGCTTCGTGAACACCGGCGGCACCCAGGGAGTGGCCCGACAGGCTCTTGGTGGAGCTGATCGCCGGAGCTTTGGCGCCGAATACTTCGCGCACACCTTCCATTTCCTTGGCGTCGCCGACCGGAGTCGAGGTGCCGTGGGTGTTGATGTAGTCAATGTCGCCGGAGTTGATATCACCCAGGGCCATCTGCATGCAGCGAATTGCACCTTCACCGCTTGGCGCAACCATGTCATAGCCGTCGGATGTAGCACCGTAGCCGACGATTTCGGCATAGATTTTAGCGCCGCGTGCCAGAGCGTGTTCCAGCTCTTCGACAACGACCATGCCGCCGCCACCGGCAATGACGAAACCGTCACGCTTGGCGTCGTAAGCGCGGGAGGCTTTTTCCGGCGTCTCGTTGTACTGAGTGGACAGTGCGCCCATTGCGTCGAACAGGAACGACTGGCTCCAGTGCTCTTCTTCGCCGCCACCGGCAAAGACGATGTCCTGTTTGCCCAGCTGGATCTGCTCGACAGCGTTGCCGATGCAGTGAGCGCTGGTGGCGCAGGCGGACGAAATGGAGTAGTTCACGCCCTTGATCTTGAACGGCGTGGCCAGGCAGGCCGAAACGGTGCTGCCCATGGTCCGCGTGACACGGTAAGGACCGACGCGCTTGACGCCTTTTTCGCGCAGGGTATCCAGCGCTTCCATCTGGTTCAGGGTCGATGCGCCGCCGCTGCCAGCGATCAGGCCGGTACGCACGTTGGAAACCTGTTCCTCGGTAAGACCCGAATCAGTGATTGCGTCTTTCATCGCCAGGTAGGCATAAGCTGCCGCATGACCGACGAAGCGAAAGATCTTGCGATCGATCAGTTCTTCCAGATTCAGGTCGATGGAGCCGGAAACCTGGCTGCGCAGACCCATTTCGGCATATTCCGGGTTGAAGCGGATGCCAGGGCGGTTAGCACGCAGGTTAGCGGTGACGGTCTCTTTGTCATTGCCCAAGCAGGAAACAATACCCAGACCAGTGATAACGACGCGGCGCATGCGAGTACCCTTAGAAATTTTCAGTGGAAGTAAACACGCCGACCCGAAGGCCTTCGGCGGTATAGATTTCACGACCGTCGACACTCACTGAGCCGTCGGCGATGGCCAGGTTCAGTTTGCCTTTCAGGACGCGCTTGATATGAATGTTGTAGGTGACTTTTTTGGCGGTAGGCAGCACCTGACCGAAAAACTTCACCTCGCCCGAGCCCAGGGCGCGGCCACGGCCGGGGTTGCCCTGCCAGCCAAGATAGAAACCAACCAGTTGCCACATGGCGTCAAGGCCCAGGCATCCAGGCATCACCGGATCACCTTCAAAGTGGCAGGCAAAAAACCACAGGTCCGGGTTGATATCCAGTTCGGCGACCAATTCACCCTTGCTGAACTTGCCACCTTCGTCGCTGATGTGTGTGATGCGATCGACCATCAGCATGTTGGGGGCGGGCAGTTGCGCATTACCTGGGCCGAACAGCTCGCCACGACTGCAGCGCAGCAGGTCTTCCCGGGTAAAGGCGTGTTGTTTGGTCATGCGAGCTCCTCAATAATCTCGTGCGGCAGGTTGTGGCGTCACTGGCTAGAACGCTGGTCCTGTCGTACCAATTCGCCAGGACCCTGTCCGGCAGCCTACTCATAGACTGTTGCGTTGTAATGAAAGTCACAGCTCAGGTGGAAATCAAGGTACACCTGTTCACTGAATTTTGTCATTCAGCCGATTTTGCTGGCTGATTTGCGTGCCAAGACTGCCGCAATTTAACATTTATCGCCAGTCACAGGTGCGTCAAAGGGCAGCCAGCGGTGTAAAACCTGCTGTAAATCAGCGTGTTTGAAAGGTTTAGCCAGGTAATCATCCATACCTGCCTGTAAACACGCGTCCCGATCACCCTGCAGTGCATTGGCAGTCAGGGCAATGATTGGGATTCGTTCCAGGCCGGAAAGTTGCCTGATTCGACGTGTGGCTTCATAGCCGTCCATGACCGGCAGTCGGCAATCCATAAGAATCAGTGCGTGGTTTCCCGCACTTGCCTTCATCACCGCTTCGGCGCCGTCCACCGCCACGTCGACTTCGCAGCCTAGATTACGCAACATGGCCTGCACCACGGTTCGATTCACCGGGTTGTCCTCGACCAACAATATGCTGCGCTCCTTGCCATGTGCATCGAGTACAGACAGCGGCTTGGCGATATCCACTGAAACATCGCGTGAAACGGGCAGCGGGATTTGCAGCGTGAACACAGAGCCCGAACCCTCCTGGCTCTCGGCACGCAATGTACCGCCCATGCGTTCGGCAAGGGTACGGGCAATCGGCAGTCCCAACCCCGTGCCGCCGTAGCGCCTGGAAATCGAGCTGTCGGCCTGTTTGAACGCATCGAACATCGACTCCAGTCGCTCGGCGTCGATACCAATGCCGCTGTCATGCACTGCACAGGTAAAGTGCAGTTGGTCATTGTCGAGCATCGCCCATTGGGCGACAACGCTGACCTTGCCTTGCTCGGTAAATTTAAGTGCGTTGCCGATCAGATTCACCAGGATCTGCCTGATCCGGGTCGGGTCGCCTGTGACGGTCACTGTGTCCAGTCCAGGCTGAATATGCAGTTCCAGTAGCAGCTCGCGTTGCAGCGCGCTGTGGTTGAACGCGTGGGTGGAGGCACTGACCAGTTCGGCCAGGTTGAACGCTATGCCTTCCATTTGCAGGGCATCGCGTTCAATGCGGGAAAAATCGAGAATGTCGTTGATGACCCGTAGCAGATGCTCGGTTGACTCGGTCGCCAGCGTCGCATACTCGCTTTGCTCAGCGGTCATGCGCGTGGTTTCCATCAGTTGCAGCATGCCCAGTACGCCGTTCATGGGGGTTCGCAACTCGTGACTCATCATTGCCAGAAAATCCGACTTGGCGCGGTTGGCCTGTTCGGCTTCCTCACGTGTCTGGATCAACTGCGCCACCGAGCGCTGCTGTTCAAGGCTGGTGCGGTGCAGGTTCTCTGCCAGATTGTTGATGTGCCGCGCCAGTGCGCCTAACTCGGCATCGTCGCTGATCGGCAGGGGCACATGGTAGTCGCCCTGCTGAATCGCCTTGAGGGCTTCGCCCATTTCCTTGACGGGTCTTGACAGGCTCAAGGCCAGGCCGCGGGCCAGCAAAAAAGCGAACAGCAACGCGCCCAGCGCCAGAACACCGGCCTTGAGCAATATTTCCTGTTGCCGTCGACTGAAGGCTTCATTGGACATCCCGACCAATACTCGTCCCAGATAGCTCTGCGACGTATTTTCAGGTGCCTGGCGATTGCCTTTGGGCGACGTGGCGGGGTGACTGTTGGCCTTTGCGCGCTGTGGGTAGACAGAGGCCTGGAATATTTCCATCTGCCGTACCAACTGCTCGTTTTCGCGGGGCTGATCTATGTAGATCATGGCCGTATTGGAGCTGTCCTGAATCTCTACATAGCGAACGCTGGGCATGGACAGGGTGGCGCGCATCAACGCCTTCAACCCGTCGATATCGCCTGCCGCCACACCCGGTTCGACGGCCATGGCCAATTGATTGGCGATGAGCTGCCCGGTGTGATTGAGCTCCTGACGCAAGTCCTGAATACGCACGAAGGTGAAAAAACTGATCAGCAGAGCCGTCAACAACAGGGCAGGGCCCAGGCTGATGATCTGAGTGCGGGTATTGATATCCCAGTGCCGAAATTTCATCGGCTGCGTGCCTTGCGCGCAATGCTTTGCGCTGGTGACTCGATTGATGCGTCCATGCCTGTTCGCCCGTTGGTCGCGACCCGGTCCGGCTGTGCAGCGCAGTGCCGGGTGTCTCGATAATTCATGCTGTGCACGCATGTTAACCGAGATAGCGCGCGTTTCCAGCGAACTTGTTGTCGCATGCCGCCCTGCATGCTCGACAGATCAGCTTTGTTGCTGGCCGATACCGCGGCGCTCCGTATAATGCTGGCATCGCCACTTGCATGGCTCTGGATGGATAGTTTTATGACCACACAGCAACCAGTCGCGGTTCTTGGTGGTGGCAGCTTCGGCACTGCCATTGCAAATCTGCTGGCCGAGAACGGCCATCAGGTTCTCCAGTGGATGCGTGATCCGGAGCAGGCGCAGGCGATTCGCGTCAACCGTGAGAACCCCCGTTACCTCAAGGGCATCAAGGTTCGGCCCGAAGTCGAGCCGGTAACCGACATCACCGCCACGCTTGAGGCCTGCGAGCTGATTTTCGTCGCTCTGCCTTCAAGCGCACTGCGCGCGGTACTCTCGCCCCATGTCGAGCGCCTGAACGGCAAGATGCTGGTCAGCCTGACCAAAGGTATTGAAGCGCAGAGCTTCAAATTGATGAGCCAGATCCTCGAAGAGATCGTTCCCCAGGCGCGTATCGGCGTATTGTCCGGGCCCAACCTGGCCCGGGAGATCGCCGAGCATGCGTTGACCGCCACCGTGGTTGCCAGCGAAGACGAGGCGCTGTGTCAGCAGGTCCAGGCCGCGCTGCATGGTCGTACTTTTCGGGTCTATGCCAGCAACGACCGGTTTGGTGTAGAGCTGGGTGGGGCATTGAAGAACGTCTACGCAATTATCGCTGGCATGGCCGTAGCGCTGGACATGGGCGAAAACACCAAGAGCATGCTGATCACCCGGGCGCTGGCCGAAATGACCCGTTTTGCGGTCAGTCAGGGTGCCAACCCGATGACCTTTCTCGGCCTGGCCGGGGTGGGCGATCTGATCGTCACCTGTTCCTCACCCAAAAGTCGCAATTATCAGGTCGGGTTTGCGCTGGGCCAGGGGCTGACGCTGGAGGAGGCGGTCACTCGTCTGGGCGAAGTAGCCGAGGGCGTGAACACGCTCAAGGTGCTCAAGGTCAAAGCGCAGGAGGTTCAGGTCTATATGCCGTTGGTCGCCGGGCTGCATGCGATTCTTTTTGAAGGCCGTACGCTCAGTCAGGTCATCGAGGCGTTGATGCGTGCCGAGCCCAAGACGGACGTCGATTTCATTTCGATTACCGGCTTTAATTGAACTCATTCCGATCAGGGAGAACGTCTTGAACGAGTCGAAAATCCAGCATAACGAATCGATCCTGCTGCGCACTCTATGGATGCTGCTGTTTCTGGGTGTATGGCACGTTGCACAGATCATTCTGGCGGGCGTAGTGCTGGTGCAATTGGTTTATCGCCTTATCTATGGCGCACCGAATGGCGGCCTGATGAATTTCGGCGACAGTGTCAGCCAGTACCTGGCCCAGATTGGTCGTTTCGGGACGTTTCACAGCGACCATAAGCCCTGGCCCTTCGCCGACTGGCCAGCGCCGCGCGCCCCTGAAGGCGAGGCGGCTCATCATGTTCCGCCAGCGCCGCATCCGGTGCGTGACGAAGAGCCAAAACTGTGAAGGTCTGGGTATTGCGTCACGGCGAAGCGCAGTCGCGGGCGCGCAGTGATGCCGAACGCGAGCTTACGGCACACGGGCGTGAAGAAGTGCTCAAAAGTGCAGTGCACCTGAGTGACAAGTCGGTGCAGCGGATCATCGCCAGCCCCTATGTTCGTGCACAGCAGACTGCCGAGCTGGTACGTCAGTCGCTGGGGTTCAATGACCCGGTCGTGACGGTGCCCTGGCTGACGCCGGACAGCAGCCCGCGTGAGGTGTTGCTCCAGCTGGACAGGCTGGGCGTCGACGAAGTGCTGCTGGTCAGTCATCAACCCTTGGTGGGCGAATTGATCGGCGTGCTGGCTCACGGCAGTCCGCAGCAGGCCGAGCCTATGAGTACCGCCAGTCTGGCCGAGCTGGAAGGCGAGTTCGTGCTGGCTGGCGCAATGCAGCTCAACAGCGTTCGACACGTTTGAAACGGTCTGTTCGAGTAATGAACCACCGCGAACGCGGCCCACTTTGAAAAAGGATTTAACATGAGTGTATGGCGTCAGGCTCCTGATATCGAAGCCCTTATGGCGGCTCAGAAAAACACTATTGGCGAGGTGCTGGATATCCGCTTCGAATCGTTCACGGACGATTCCCTGACGGCCAGCATGGTCGTCGATCAGCGTACCCATCAGCCTTTCGGGCTGCTGCATGGCGGTGCATCCGTGGTGCTGGCCGAGTCTCTGGGGTCGATGGCCAGCTACCTGATTGTCGACCCGAGCAAGTATTTTTGCGTCGGGCTCGAGGTCAACGCCAACCATCTGCGCGGCGTGCGTACCGGACGTGTAACCGGTGTTGTACGTCCCGTGCACATCGGCCGCACCACCCATGTATGGGACATCCGCATCAGCACCGAAGAAGGCAAGCTCAGCTGCATATCGCGTCTGACCGTGGCGGTTGTGCCACATGGCCAGGAGCCGCCTGCCCGCTGAGTTCATGCGCCTGATTTGTGGATGGCCGGAGTGCCATCTGCGATGGCAGTTCCAGTCATTGCTGTTGCTTGAAGCGGCTGCGCACAATTGCGGCTCGTACGGCCTCTGGAAGTATCGGTATGTCGCAGCCCGTGTTCTTCGCTCACGCCAACGGTTTTCCATCGGCTACCTATGGAAAGCTGTTCTGCGCGCTGGCACCGGAATATGCCGTCATGCACCTTGATCAGCATGCTCACGACCCGCGCTTTCCGGTGGATGACAACTGGCTGAACCTGGTCGATGAGCTGATCCATCATCTGCGTGAGCAGCCCGGCCCGGTATGGGGTGTAGGGCACTCGCTGGGCGGGGTTCTGCACCTGCATGCCGCGCTGCGCTGTCCGCAGCTTTACCGTGGCGTGGTGATGCTGGATTCGCCGGTGCTGGGTCTGGCTGATCAGTTGTTCATCCGCGCAGCCAAACGTCTGGGCTTCATTGACCGCATCACGCCCGCGGGCCGCACACTGGGCCGTCGCGAGGCATTTGCCGATCTGGACGCCGCCCGCACCTATTTTGCCAGCAAGACCCTGTTTCGCCGTTTCGATCCCGACTGCCTGACCGCTTACCTTGAACACGGCCTGCAGCAGGATGGCGAGCAGTTGCGTCTGCGCTTTGACCCGGCGACGGAAATCAGTATTTACCGCAGCATTCCTCACACCAGCCCAATACCATCGCGGCAGCTCAAGGTACCGCTGGCCATGGTGCGTGGCCAACACAGCCGGGTGATCATGCCTCATCATGGTTACCTTGCCCGACGCATGCGCGAAGGCGAATACCTGTCCATGCCCGGAGGGCATATGTTTCCACTTGAACGACCGGATGAAACGGCGTTGCTGCTCAAGACGCTATTTGCTCGCTGGAACGCCCGCAGCGCCTCCAGGGCCAGTGCATGACGCTTGCGGTGGAGGAAGTGCGCCTGAGCCTGGGGCATATCGAGCTGGCGGCTCATCTGTACGGCCCCAAGGACGGTCAGCCGGTTATCGCGCTGCACGGCTGGCTCGACAACGCCAACAGTTTCGCCCGGCTCGCACCACGTCTTGAGGGGCTACAGGTCGTGGCGCTGGACCTGGCGGGGCACGGTCATTCTGATCACCGACCGGCAGGCTCGTCCTATACACTGGCTGATTATGCATTCGACGTGCTGCGCGTCGCCGAGCAACTTGGCTGGCAGCGCTTTGCCCTGTTGGGGCACTCGCTGGGCGCGATCATCTCTGTGTTGCTGGCAAGCTCGCTACCCGAGCGGGTCACGCGCCTGGCGCTGATCGACGGTCTGCTGCCATTGACGGGCAAGGCCGAATCCGCCGCCGAGCGAATGGGTGCCGCCATGCAGGCGCAACTCGAACTGGCGAACAAGAAAAAACCGGTTTATCAGGATCAGGATCGAGCCATTCAGGCGCGGATGAAAGGCGTGGTGGCGGTCAGTCGCGAGGCGGCCGAGCTGCTGGCTCAGCGGGGTTTGATGCCGGTGCCGGGCGGTTACACCTGGCGCAGCGACAGCCGCCTGACCTTGCCCTCCGCAATACGCTTCACGGATCAACAGGCCATGGCATTCGTTCACGGCATTCGTTGCCCGACGCAATTGGTGGTCGCCTCCGATGGCATGCTGGCGCAAAGGCAGGAGCTGCTGTCAGCGCTACCCTTTGACGTCGAACGGCTGGCCGGCGGGCATCATTTGCACCTGAACGATGAGCACGGAGCACTTTCTGTTGCACACTGTATCAATCGCTTTTTCGCTGCTTCTTGACTTGAGACCGGCAACTGCCGACGCTGAGCGGGTTGAAACAGGAGTCAACCGTGATGGATCAATCCGCAGCCTCTCGCGACCGCCTTGTCGGCGATCTTTTTTATTCTCGCCCCCTGCTTGCCTGCCGATGAGAGCACTCATGCGTTTATCAAGTGTTCCCGTTGCGGCGTTGTGCATGTCGCTGTTCAGCGCTGTCCTTTTCGCTGCCGATGCGCCGGGCAGTCGTGATCTGGAGATTTTGCCCCGTCTGACCGATACCGAAATCGTAGACTATCGTCCTGCCGCCGAGCTTGAGCGTGTCTATCCGATGGGCTCGATCCGCAAGATCAGCGGTCAGTTGCGTTTCGACGGCCAGATCAGTGCACGCGGCACTCTGACGTCGGTTACCTATCAACTGCCTGCCGAACATGCATCCGACGACGCCTTTACCGCCGCTCGTGAAGCCTTGCAGCAGCAGGGTGCAGAATTGCTGTTCTGGTGTCAGGCGCGTGATTGCGGAGAAAGCAGTCTGTGGGCCAACGAGGTGTTTGGTAATGCCAAGCTGTATGGTGCGGACGACCGGCAGGCCTACCTGCTGTTGCGTCTGGCCGAGCCCCGGAGTGAAACCCTCGTCGCGCTATACAGCATCACTCGTGGTAACCGTCGGGCGTACCTGCATGTTGAGCAGTTTGAATCGGCTGCGCCGCTGGGTGAACTGCTGCCAACCTCGGCGACATTGCTGCGCCAACTGAAAAGCACGGGCAAGCTGGTATTGCCCAAGCTGGGTGGCGAGCCACAGGAAGCTTGGGTCACGCTGATTTCCCGCGGTCTGAATCTGGACAGCACGCTGCGCGCAACAGTCTCCGGCCCGAGTGCAAGTGCATGGCGCGACGCTCTGGTGGCCAAGGGCGTGCGCGCTGCGCGTCTGGAAGCGGGCGCTGCCGATAGCCAGGGGCTGGTGATCGAGGTCATCCGCTAACCCTGATGCGTAAGGTTATGGCGAACAATGGCTGACGTCAGCCTTGTTCAGCCTTATGCTCGTGACCTCCGAGCCTATTCGTGGATGCCGCATGTTCAACAATGATCGTTTACTGGTGCAGATTCTGCTGCTCGCGCTATTCGGTGCCTGCCTCTGGGTGATGGCACCTTTCTGGTCGGCACTGATCTGGGGCGCGGTGCTGGCGTTTGCCAGCTGGCCGCTGATGCGTTTGCTGACCCGCTGGTTCAAGGGCCGTGAGTCGTTGGCCGCGCTGGTGATGTGCCTGTGCTGGATGCTGCTGGTCGCGGCGCCGCTGGTATGGCTGGGCTTCAATCTCGCCGACCATGTGCGTGACGCTACAGGCCTGATCAAGGATATTCAGGTCGACGGCTTGCCCGATCCACCGCAGTGGCTGGCGGGTATTCCGCTGGTGGGCGAACGACTGGTAGCGCTGTGGACCACCATCGATCAGCAAGGCGCGGCGTTCATGGCGACGCTCAAACCGCATCTGGGTCAGGTCGGTAACTGGGTGCTGGCACGCAGTGCGCAGATTGGCAGCGGGATTCTGGAACTGACCCTGAGCATCGTCTTCGCCTTCTTCTTTTACAGGGACGGTCCGCGCTTGGCCGCATTCGTGCTCAGCCTGCTTGAGCGTCTGATCGGTGATCGCGCCCAGTATTATCTGGATCTGGTCGCTGGCACGGTGCAACGCGTGGTCAACGGGGTCATCGGTACGGCAGCGGCCCAGGCGGTACTGGCGCTGATCGGCTTCCTGATCGCGGGCATTCCCGGCGCGTTGGTGCTGGGTATTCTGACTTTTCTGTTCAGTCTGATTCCGATGGGCCCGCCCCTGGTCTGGCTGCCTGCCACTGCCTGGCTGGTCTGGCAGGGCGAGTACGGCATGGCGATATTTCTGGGCATCTGGGGGATGTTCATCATCAGTGGCGTGGACAACGTGCTCAAGCCATACCTGATCAGCAGGGGCGGCAATCTGCCGCTGGTGATTGTCTTGTTGGGTGTGTTCGGCGGATTGCTGGCGTTCGGCTTCATCGGCCTGTTCATCGGCCCGACCCTGCTGGCGGTAGCCTATAGCCTGCTGACCGACTGGGTCGGCAGCGAGCGTGCCCGCAGCAGCCGCTGACGGCGAAAGTTTCCGCCGCACCAGGACGGGCGGCGGAGCCTCGCTTTACGCAGCGGTGTTCAGGTACTTACCGACTGGCTTACTGCTCTGGGTGTCATATTTTTCGCTGAGTGCGGCGATCATCTTGTTCAAGGCCTGAGTCGCAATCTGGTTGGTGTTGCCCTGATCAATAGTGTTGTCACTCTGTTTCAACGCGGCCGACAACTCGGAGGCGCTGATACTGTCGTTGCTATCGCTGTCGAGGGTACTGAACAGGCTGGCGCCGTCAGTGCTGCCGGAGGTGCTCTTTTGCGCAGGCGGCATACCGGCAGGAGGCTGTTGCGGTTGCATACCGGCGACCAGCTCTTCAAGGCTGACTGTGCCGTCTTCGTCAGTGTCCAGTGCATCGAACACCTGGTTGCTGTTCGCCGTGCTGCCCGCATTGCTAAGGCCGGTGGTCAGCTCGTCGCTGCTGATCGCGCCATCGCCATCGCTGTCCAGCGAGCCGAACAGGTCTTCTGCCTGCTCATCGACCGACTGCATGGGCGGCGGCGGTGGCGGCGTCATGGCGGCCAGTTCATCGGCATCCAGGCTGTCGTCGTCATTGCTGTCCAGATCGCTGAACGCCTTGCTCAGGCTGACAGTAATGCCGTCCTTGCTGTTCGACGACAAGGCCGAGCTCAGCTCATCCTTGCCGATGCTGCCGTCGCCATCGGTGTCCAGTTTTGCCAGCAACTCTTCCTGAAACTTCTTGCTGTTGGTGCTGGCGGTGGCACTGGTCGAGCTGGTGTAGCTGGAAAAGCTGCTGCTGATCCCGTTGATCATGAGTCTCACTCCCCTGAGATAAATGTGTCCGGTAGCGGTGTACCGGCTTTTGCAGCCTCGGGGCGTCAGTTGTCCTGGAGATTTAAGCTTTGTACGCGGTGTGATACAGAATGTGTCAGAGGCGCGGCAGATTCAGTATCGCGGTCAGGCCGCCACCCGGTGTTTGCGCAAGCGTCAGCTCGCCGCCGATTCTTCGCGCAGCCTCACGGGCGATGCTCATGCCCATGCCGATACCGCCGGAGTTGCGGTTGCGCGAACCTTCCAGGCGATAGAACGGCTCAAATACCGCTTCGTGAAATTCTGGGGCAATGCCCGGTCCGTGATCAACGACCGATATGCGTACGCGTTCGGCGCTGTCCTCGATCACGATATGGACGCTACCGGCATAGCGAAGCGCGTTGTCGACCAGGTTCTGCAGGCACGAACGCAGTGCCATCGGTTGTGTTCTGAGCGGCTTGCACTGGCCTTGGTACTGCACATCATCGCCATTGTCCTGCGCATTCTCGGCCTGGGATTCGATCAGCGCCTGCAGGTCGAACTGCTGCAGCGCTTCGCTGCGCCGATGTTCATTGAGGTAGGCAAGCGTGGCGTCGAGCATGCTGATCATGTCGTTGAGGTCCTGAGTCATCTGGCCATGCAGCCTTGGCTCTTCGATCTGTTCAACACGCAGTTTGAGCCGCGAAAGGGGCGTGCGCAGGTCATGGGATACCGCAGCCAGCATGCGCCCGCGCTGCTGCATCTGTTCGCGGATCTTGCGCTGCATGAGGTTGAAGGTCTGCGCAGCCTGGCGTGCTTCCTGCGGGCCGCTTATTTCAAGGGGCGGGCTGTCCAGGTCTTCACTGAGGCGCTCGGCGGCCTCGCTCAGGCGCTGTACCGGGCGGCTCAGTGCCTTGGCGCCATACCATGCAGCAACAATGAGGGTGACGAACTGAAAGAACAGCAGCACCAGCGGGCCACCCGGTGGCGGTCGATGACGTCGCCCTTGATCATCCTGCGAATGCTGCGCGTCTGGGCGGTCATCAGGTGGAGGGCGCATGCCGTATTGGGTGAACCAGATGAAAGCCAGTAAATGCGCCAGCAGAATAGCCAGCAGTGCGCCCCCGAAAAGGCGCGCAAACAGCGTGTCGAACCGGCGGATCAACCCAGCTCCCTGGCATCGAACAAATAGCCTTCACCGCGCACAGTCTTGATCAACTGCGGGTTCTTCGGATCGTCGCCGAGCTTCTGACGCAAACGCGAGACGAGCAAATCGATGCTGCGGTCGAACGCCTCGATCGATCGGCCTCGGGCGGCGTCCAGCAACTGTTCACGGCTAAGCACCCGGTGCGGCCGTTCGAGAAATACGCGCAGCAGACGGAACTCGGCGTTGGACAACGGCACCACCAGACCGTCGGCGGCTGTCAATTGACGCAGCACGCTGTTCAGCCGCCAGGCGTCAAAGCGAATGGTGGTGCGCTGATCGCTGCGTTCGTCGCGTACCCGGCGCAGAATGGTCTGAATACGCGCGACCAGCTCGCGCGGCTCGAACGGCTTGGCCATGTAATCGTCGGCACCCAGTTCCAGACCAATGATCCGGTCAGTCGGTTCGCAGCGTGCGGTCAGCATCAGAATCGGTATGTCCGAGGTGCTGCGCAGCCAGCGGCACAGCGACAGGCCGTCTTCACCGGGCAGCATCAGGTCGAGCACCACCACGTCGAAGGTTTCATCGGTCAATGCCTGACGCATCTGCGTGCCGTCGGTGACGCCACGAGCGTTGATATTGAAGCGCGTCAGGTAATCGCAGAGCAGTTCGCGAATGGCCACATCGTCATCGACAATCAGCGCGCGAACGCTCCAGCGTTGTTCGGTCGATGTGGCATCCAGGGGGTTATCGGGAAGTGCTTGCATAGTGCGTCTGTCGCCTGCGTGTGCCGCCGTCGTCCGGCCGCTGTTGAAGATCAACGCTGCTCCTCATGCTACTTCGCCGGGAGTTGCGGCGGAAGGGTGACGTGATCGAATGTCGGGGGCATTTCAGAAATGTATCCGGCCTGATACAAAAACTGTCGAATGTGCTTTCCGGCTCGCCCCTGCTACTGGCTACTGGTAGTTCTGACAGTATCCCGTCTCAGGTAACTGCCGTTTAATCAGATGGAGCGCAGGTCCGGATGACCTGTGTGCTGAAAGAGAAGCGCTCATCGAGAGAGCTTTTCACACATCAACCTGCCGCGGGGCTCCTGTGAAGGGAGGGGGGCGGCAATCGGTAGCAAAGGAGTGCTGATTATGGTCGATTCGAAAACAACACTGACACCTGAACAAAGCCAGGCGGCGCGCATCGCGTACCGGCTGGCGCGCAGTCTGCGGGGTATGGACCTCAAGGCAGAGCTCGCAGTGGCGCAAGTGGCCAACATCGTGGACCCGACGGACGGGACGTTGAACAAGGACGTTTTGCTCGGTACATTTCTTGACGTTACTCTCGCCCAGTGGGCGCAGTTGGTCACTGAGGATGGCGCATCCGATACCTTTTTCATCGATTGGGCAGTGGGTGAAGTACCGGCTGACGACGGATTCGTGGAAGTGTTTACAGATACGGTCACTGCGCCAGTGGCCGTTGGCACCTTTCCAAAGACGATCAACATTCCGCTGGCCACCCTTTCGCCTGGATTCCCCAAACCGGCAGACGGTGTTTACAGTCTTCGCTATCGGATCAGGCAGCCGAACGACCAGGAGACTGTCAGCCCGCTGCTCAAGCTGATCGTCGATACCACGCCGCCCGGCGGGCATGTTGAGCCCGGGCAGATGAGTCTGAACACAGATCAGTTGACCCAGGCGTTTCTGGATGACAATCCGGGCGGTATTGTCGGCACGTTGCCTGACTACGACGACTGGAAACCCGGCGACAAGGTAGCGTTCTATTGGGTTGGCACTCCGTTTCCCGACGAGCCCGCAGATCTGCCGGCTCCTGTCGATGTCGTTGACGTGGCCAGCGCGACGGGTAATAAGGTGACATTCCCGGTTGATATAATTGGCGACTCCAAGGATGAGGCCTACTATGTCGCTTACTTTCTGGTGGACAAAGCGACCAACCGCAGTCCGCTTTCCAACTACAAGCGCATAGAAGTAGCGTTGGGTCTGCTGCCCGACAATCTGAAGGACCCGCTGGTGCCACTGGCGTCGCCTCCGGATAATCTGATCAACCTGCCTGACGCACGAATGGGCGTCGAGGTGCAGATCAAGTCGTTCGATAACTGGAAGCCTACCGATCGTATCGAGGTTACCTGGGGTACAGCAGTACTGTGGCCTGAATACATGGGAGAGGTCCCGCAGTTTCCGTTTTCGGTCAGGGTTCCTGACACGGTGTTGCGTGATCAGTACGTTCAAGCGACTGGCGGTGATCAGCCGACTACAGTGAGTTATCGAGTCCTGCGTGGCGTTGTTCCGTCCGAAGTGAAAAGCATCAGTGTCAATGTCAATTTCTCCACTATCGGACCTGATCCCTTTCCTGATCCTGACTGGCCTGATCCAATCAACGATCAGTTGTTACCGGTCGAGGTCTACGGCGAAGTTTCCAACGAGCTGAATGTCTTGAAGCCGTCGGACGATAAGAAGGATGCCAGTGTCAGATTCAAACTTTATGACCCGCTTCTGCCGGGCGAAGTTGTAGATTTCTACTGGGGCGCAAGCCATGTGCCTGAGGTGCAATACACCGTGGCAGACACTGATGCGGCCGGAGACGAGCTCGAGGTCGAAATACCCTGGAGTTATATCGAATTTGAAGGTAATCGCCCTGATTTGCCGGTTCATTACAGCATTCGTGCCGCCGACTCAGAGAATTCGCAACAATCGCCGGATACGCGGGTCGACGTGAGTGCTGTGGTCATCACTCCCGATGCCCCGGTCTTTGAAGGTACCAGTTCAGGCGGATGGCTGAATTGCACCTCGCTCTATAAGGATCCTGCCAGTCCATCCTCAGGAGAGCCGGGTGTGCGGGTGGTCGTTCCTGATCTATCGAACTATCTGGCGGCAGGCGATACCGTCACTCTGTACTGGAACGCTTTTCCGCAGGATCCGAAAGACGATACGCCTATTTCAGGTGCCGCAAAGACCGAAAATATTGTGTTGGGGGACGATTATCCAGTCACGGGCTTTACTTGGCTGGTCACGCCATACGAGATACATCTTCTGCCCACTTATGACCCTGCTGGTCATGGCAGAAACGCGCGCGGGAAGATCAAGTATTCGTTCACTCTGAAGGGCTCCACCATTACCTCACTGGAAACCACTGCCGAGGTGGGTATGTACTGGGCAAATGGATCGTGTCCTATCGTGTAGGGGGCTTTAAAGACGGATCACAGGCAGAAGGTGCCTGCGATCCTCTGCGCGCCGTGTTTTCAGTTATTGCGCCGGCCCAGGTTGCTCCCAAACAGTTTAATGAAGCTGTGCGTATGGGGGCATTTTGCCTACGCTTACCGGTACCTCCCCGTAAATTAACGACTGGCAGAGCCTCAATACCAGAACCTCCCTACATTTACATAGGAAACGTCCTACAGAGCATTCAGTTTGATCCCCGTAATCTTCCGGCCTCTTTCTCGTGGCCAGGTTCGGGCAAAGACCACGGGGTTCAACGCCGTTTCATTCAGGTAATACACCATAATGAATGCTCCATTCGCGCTGCTTCCGCTCTCACGAACACTAAAGATCATGGCGTTTCTCTCCCCCTTCCTGTCCAGCAGTTCTGTCTTTGCGCAAACCTCTGTCAATGGCCCCGTGACCATTGAGGCCACGACCCCGCTGGACAGCTATCGGGTGGGCAGCAATGGGGTGCTGACCGCCAATGGCGCGACCACCCTGCAAATATCTACAGTCACCGGCGCGCAGCTGACACTCAATGGCAGTCAGGTCAGCGCGGCTACCGGCACAGCAGTCTCGTTGACCGGGGCAAATGCCTTGATTACCGGAAGCCAGCTGACGGGTGGCGCGGATGGTATGGGGATGGGCAATAACACTGCGCAACTGGTTGGCTCCACGGCAACGGTTATCGGCAGCACGATCACGGCAACCAATCGTGGCGTTAATGCCGGCTCGCTCGCCAATCTGACACTGGAGCACAGCGCAGTAACGGCCACGGGCACCAACGGCAGAGGCGTGGAGATGTTTGACTCCACTGTGAAGGCGTCCGACAGCACCATCACCGGGCAGCAATATGGGATCCGTATGCGTGCCGACCCCGGCGTGCCCTCGAGCAATCTATTGACCCTGGAAGGGACCCGGGTCGAAGGTGTCACGGATTCGGCACTGATTGTCGGAACGCCCACCGGGGCGCCTGCCACTGCCACTATTTTCGTCAAAAATGGCTCCACGCTGACCGGCGGCAACGGCAAGATACTGGAGCTGATCAACGGTTCTACAGCCAATATGACCGTCGACAACAGTCAATTGCTGGGCGACATATTCGCTGACGCAGGCAGTACTGCTGGCCTGGTATTACAAAACAATGCAACCCTGACCGGACGTCTGCAGAACGTCGCCAGTTTTTCGCTTGCCAGCGGGGGGCAGTGGACGATGGTCGAAAACAGCCAGGTGGGTAACGTTTCCATGAATGGCGGGTCGGTCAGGTTTGGTGACGCGGCCTCGTTTTACACCTTGTCACTTGCAAGCCTGTCAGGGAGCGGCACGTTCATGATGGACGTGGATTTCGGCGGCGCGGCCACAGACTTTCTGGATATCACCGGCAATGCAACCGGCAGCCATTCCTTGCTTATCGGCAGCACCGGTACCGATCCTCTCAGTGACACCTCTCTGCACGTAGTACATGCCGCAGCCGGCGATGCCAGTTTTTCCCTGGCAGGCGGCGCCGTGGATCTGGGGGCATGGTCCTATGACCTGATCAAGCATGGCGCAAACGACTGGTATCTGGACACCGCCACCCGAACCATCAGCCCGGGCGCACAGACTGTCATGGCGTTGTTCAATACCGCACCGACTGTCTGGTACGGAGAGTTGAGCACGTTACGTTCGCGCATGGGTGAGTTGCGCATGGACCAGGCCCGTTCCGGTGGCTGGATGCGTACCTACGGCAACAAATTCAATGTCGCCGACGCCTCGGGCTTCGGATATCAGCAGGTTCAGAGCGGTGTTGCTCTTGGCGCAGATGGCAAGCTGCCTGTGGGGTCGGGGCAATGGCTGGCGGGTGTCATGATCGGACAGAGCACGTCCGACCTCAGCCTGGATCACGGTGCCAGTGGCAAGGTCGACAGCTACTCGCTGGGCGCTTACAGCACTTGGCTGGATAGCGAGAGCGGCTACTACGTCGATGGCGTGATCAAACTCAATCAGTTCAAAAACAAGGCCAGAGTCAATCTCAGCGATGGTTCCCGCACGCGCGGCAACTACGACAATCTGGGGGTTGGCGCGTCACTGGAGCTGGGGCGGCACATCAAACTGGACAACGGTTATTTTCTCGAACCCTATACCCAACTGGCGGGCCTGGTCGTTCAGGGCAAGGACTATGAACTGGATAACGGTATGCATGCTGAAGGTGACCGCAGCCGGTCGCTGCTCGGCAAGGTCGGTACGACGGCGGGGCGCAGTTTCGATCTGGGCCAGGGGCGTACGCTGCAACCTTACATGCGGGTTGCCGTGGCTCACGAATTCGTCAACAGGAACGAGGTCAGGGTCAACGACAACATGTTCAATAACGACCTCTCTGGTTCCCGTGGCGAATTGGGTGCGGGCGTTTCGGTGTCGCTGTCTGACAACCTGCAGCTGCATGCTGATTTCGATTACAGCAACAGCGATGCCATCGAACAGCCGTGGGGTGCCAGTGCAGGCTTGCGTTACAGCTGGTAGCGACAGTGAAGCGACTGGCGCTGATGCGCCAACGGTCCTATCACTTGTGCCAGTATCCGCAGAAGAAAACTGGGTGTTAACTGACGGGCATGGCGGTCGGCAAACGGGTCGGCCACCGCTTTCTCGTGCTGGAGGCCCGGCTCATGTCTGTCATTTCAAAGTGGATCGAACGGATCAGAATCCTTTTCTGGTCGGCTTCATGGCGCAAGAGCGTGCTGCTTGCGCCGCCCTTGATCGCCGAACTCCTCCCTGACATACCCGGCGGCGAACCCAATCTGCTTCCCAGCAGTGCCTGGCTCGTGCCGTTGCGGGTCGATTTTCCCATGTGGCAAAACTCCGGGCCCAGCCTGGACTACCCTGAGTATCTGCGCGTGTACTGGAATGACGTGCTGCTGGACGAGAAGGTCTGGACCGGACCTGTACAGCCTGACGATCTGTTCATCATGATCACGCAGCAACACCTTGGCGAAGGCCGGCATCGACTCCGTTATAGCGTCGAGACCGCGAACCAGATGCTGACTGAATCCGAAACACTGGCCTTTGTCATTGATAAAACGGCACCGATATTCGCAGACGAAGAGGCGCTGATTTTTCCGCAGGAAATCGTCAGCGACGGTCTCACCGCGGCCTGGCTGAACACTCATGACGACACCGTGCTGGCCGAAGTGCCCGCGTATTTTTCGCCGAGCCCCGGGGATCTCGTTATCTGGTACTGGAGCAGTACGCCGACGGGATCGGAGCACACCGGAACCCTGCCGCTTGTAGAGTCCGATATCGGTAGCACGATTAGTATTGCCTTCGACAAGCAAATGGTTCTAGAGAGTGGCGATGGCATTCGTTATGTGTCCTACAAGTTGAAGGATCGCTCGGGGAATGCCGGGCCCCGTGCGCTGGCTGTTTCGCTGCTGGTGTGCGCTCGGCCAGTACCCCGTGTGCTGCCACCCCCTCAGGTTCAGAAGACCACAGGCCGGCCAAGCGCCAGTACGCTCGATCCGGTAAATGCTTATCGGGGCGCAGTGGTATCGATACCTGAGGATGCCGTGATTGCTCCCGGTGACACCGTCCGTGTTCAGTGGGCCGAGCCCGGTAGTGTGGGTTCCTTTCTTACGGAGGTAGCAGACTCGAGGCTGTTCAACGTGCCTTCCACTCAGATTGCCCAGCATTTCGGCAAGTCGATCCCGGTGTACTACGAGGTGTTCGAAAATGGCGCCGACCCACCTTATCTTTCGGACCGGCATACTCTGACTATTCTGGGGATGACAGGCTTTCCAGTCGTGCAGTGTGACAAGGTCTCCGGAGCGATTCTGAGCCTGCAGGACATTCCCGACGGAGGCTACGCACAGTTCAAGCTCGACAGTTGGTCATTCATGGGCACTGATCAGTTCATCACCATTGATGTGCGTGGTGTCAGCGGTGCTAATGATGAGTTGTTGATCGTTAACGTTCTGGATGAATACCCGGTGCCGCTAGTGGCCGATAGAATCGACGCCGGTGTTATCAGCAAAACGGATTTGAAGGCATTTAATATCGACACTCAGCTGGATGTCCGGGTGCGTGTGAGTTTCGACCAGAAGCTCTCCTGGCAGTCTTTCCCTTCGCTCAGACTAATGTTGTACCCCTGAGGAGGTCATGGACCGCCAGGTTGGCAGTCCACGGCGCATTGCTACTTGTAGGTCATCGTGAAGCTGAGGGCCCCTTTGGCCTTGCCCGGCCGGATCGCGCTGCTGGCCTGTGTCTGGTAGAAGCGGGCGTAAAAGTTCAGCACAACGTTACCGGGTGTGATCACCATCATTGGCACTTCGGTCTGCAGCTCCATGGGCGTGACTCCATCACCTTTGAGAATCTGAATCCCCATGCCCTTGGCGTCCGAGTCGCTGGTCAGGGTGAAAACCCCGCTGCCGACAGGGCCCTCGGGAACAGAGCCTTCGACACCATCGAGCTGGATATGCGCCGTTGCCACGAAGCCTGCGTCCATGTAGGTCTCGCAGTTACTCAACGCAATACTGAAGGGCACCGCCGGTGTGGTGAAGCCGGGACCGGTGAAGTCCGCGCTGTCCCACTCACCCAACTGCACCGGGTCGGCACTGACCGGATCTGCACCAACGCTGCACTGTGCCTGAAGTATCGTGCCGGTTAGCCCGTACTTCATGATCCTGCCAAGCGTTGTCACGCTTCCGGAGAACAGTTCGCTGCCATTGAGCACATTGGGGCCGGAGGGGATCGGTCCGGTCTTGACCAGCGTTACATAGTTGTGCAAATGAACCAAAGGCAGGCTCGTGAGCATTTTCTGGTGGTCGTTGAGGCCGATGAACGGAACGGAGGCGCTTCCTCCTACAGGCGTGAAGCAATTGCTGCAGTTCCTGTCATACGGATACCCCAGTCTTATCCGCACTCCGACGCCCGGAATATTGGTTTGCAGTATCTTGCCTGTGAGGTCTTCCCCGTTTATCGGCTCCAGCGTGCCAGGAAATATCGGAACCGTAGCCGTTGCATTGAATTCC
The DNA here is from genome assembly GCF_032587795.1 of Pseudomonas syringae group sp. 247E2. NCBI lineage: Bacteria > Pseudomonadati > Pseudomonadota > Gammaproteobacteria > Pseudomonadales > Pseudomonadaceae > Pseudomonas > Pseudomonas syringae group sp. 247E2. Next base: position 268,089 of record NZ_JAWHPK010000025.1, read on the forward strand.
AGAAGAGCAGTGCCGTCATTTCTGCAGGCCGCCTCCAGACCTGCCTTGTCTGGCGTGGCTTGAAGCATATCGATGCTACCGATAAAGGTGCCCACTGGGGCGTCTTTCGGGACGTAGAGCGTGCCGATGTCGCGCCGGTAATCTTTTATTCCCGGTGGGGAAATCCAATAGCAATCGTTGCTCGGTATGTCATCCGGTACGTCGGAATAAGCCGCAGCACTATAGCTGGTCCCCAACAGGATCAGACTGGGGAGCAGGGCGTTCAATGCAGAGTTCATGGGGGGATTCCTGAAATAACAATGTCGCGGATGGCTCAGACCTGATGTCACTGGGCACACGTCATGTCTTGCATTCGGTAGCCCTTGGCCAGAGTCATGCCGGCGGGGTCTATGTGCAGATGACACTGAGGGTCGCTTTTCTCACCCCAACGGACATCGAGGGTTTGTGCCTGCATGCCGGTGGACAGCAAAATCTGCCCGCCCTGACCTGCGATGCCCAGAATGTTGCCCTGCGCATCGCTCACCTGGGCACCGAATGGCAACGGTTTGCCACCGTCAGTGGTTGCATTGATGATCAGGCGTGTCACCGTGCGCGCAGCGAAAGTGGTCTTGATCACGGCACCCCTGGCAGGTACTACTTGAGTACTGGCGTTATCGATTTCCACCTCGGGCCCCAGTCGGTCGGTTTGCAAGGTGATCGGGTTATGGCGGTAGGGACGCAGATAGGGCATCAATGCGTAGCCGCGACTATTGGTCCTGACACCGGTAGCGTTCTGTATGCCAACGCCGGGTGTATCGGGTACTTCGATCAGGGCGATGGTGTCGCCCAGATTCGGGCCGAACTCGATGCCGTCCGCATGCAGCAACAAGGCACCACTGGCGTTGACTGATGCACTTCGATAATCATTGCCTTGGGTCACACCGGCGCCGAGGCTGGCGAAGGGCGCCTGATAGCCGGCCGCAAGGCCTGCACTTTGCTGCTTGCCGTCATCGTTGCTCAGACTGGCGTGATAGTTGACGCGGTTTTCATAGAGGCTGCCGCTCAGGCTGCCCCGTTGACTGTGGCGATTGGCGCTGCTTTGCAGGTCGAATGTGGCATTGCTCGAATGGCCGGTGTCGAGGGGCATCGAGATGCTCAGGCCGAACTGCCGGTCGTTGCCGCGGCTACTACTGGCTGCGCTCAGTGACTGTGAGGCGTAGAAGTTATAGGTGATCCCGGCACGATGGGTGTTGAAATTGAATTGAAATTGTCGCTGTTCGATATCGCTGCCCCAGTAATCCTGTTGCGACAGCGTCAGACCAGCGTTGCTGCGTAAGCCGATTCTCTGATGAACCGAAGCTTCCAGGCGGCTTCGGCGGCTGCCTGTGAACGTAGCGTCGTTGCTGCGCTGACTGACGGCTTCGTCGAAATCCCGATAGCCTTCGGTGGAATAGCGATAACCTGCGAAGCGCAGATTGGTCTGGGTAGTGAACGCCTTGCCATACTTGATGGCGTAACTCATGCCTTGCGCGCTGGACTGACCGGGTTGGTCGATGCTGGCGCTTGACCGGGTCACATCGAATGCCATCGCCCCCAGCGTGCCCATGTCCCGTGACACGCCCAGTGCAGCGGCGTGGTAGAAGTCGCTGGTTATAAGTCCGCCATAAAGTGTCGAGTTCCAGCCTGTTCCAACGGCCAGCGTGCCTTGCCACAGCCAGGGATGCTCGGTGGCGTAGGCACCGTTGAAGCGGCCCAGGGCGGCGCTGTATTTCCAGGCGCCTTCGCGCAACAGGTTACTCATGGTCGAGTAAGGTTGGGTAAAGCGCCGTACCTGACCATCGGCCTCGGTCAGCACGATCTCCAGTTCGCCGCTGCCCGCCGTGTTCAAATCATCTATTTCATAGGGGCCGGCACTGACATATGTGGAGTAGATCGGGTAGCCGTTGCGCAGCACTTCCAGTTTGGCCCTGCTTTGCGCAACGCCACGAATCACCGGTGCGTAACCCTGCAGGGAATCGGGGAGCATCTCCTGATCGGTTTTGATCAACCCGCCCTTGATCGGCACGCTCCGGAAGACATCGCCGCCGGTGTAGGTTTCACCCAGGGTCAGGTTAGCGTGCGTGCCGGGCAGGTCGCGCTGTGCATAGGCATAGGCTCTGGTCCACTCGCGATGTCCCTGTGCATCCTGACGCACGCTTTGATTGCTGCGCAATCGCCATGATCCCAGGTTGATACCGGTGTTGAGGTACAGGTCTGCGCTGCTGCTGGTGCCTGTCTCCCTGTGGGTCGTCTGTTGCGCCGAGGTCTGGTAATTGATGAAGGCGGCGTTGATGCCGTAATCCCAAAGCGCCGGGTCCACTCGCCCGTTGGCATCGCGGCGCATGGCGATCTGCGGTATCGAGATCGAAAGTTGCAGTCTGCCCCCGTCCAGTACGACCCTGGCGTCCGGAATCAGTTGCCCCAGCGCGACACAGGCGACTTGCAACAAGGCCGGGTCGGCCAGACTGCCGAGACGTACGCCGATCTGCTCCAGCAACTCCGGCGACAGGCAGGGTAGCAGGCCGTTGCCTTGTGGGTCGGCATCGAAACGGATCTGACGTTGGCCGAAATAGCGCATATTGACGTGGATTTCTACCCAATGCTCGCCTGGCCCGAGGCTCTCGACAGCTGACAAATGGTTCAGCACGCTGGCCGCGGCCGCACTGTCATAGTCCTGGCCCTGACGCAGGAAGCCGGGCTGGAAATTGACGGCGGTTGCCGCTCTGGTCGGCTCCAGTACAACGGTAACGCTGCCGCACACAATCAGCACCTGCATAAAGCGCAGGCGCACTGGTATGAACCCGGAATCGGGTAATAGGGTCATGTTCAATGTCCTGGGATGAAGCGGGCTTGCGCTGTTTCAGTCAGTCAGCGTGGCCGTAGCTGTCAGCGGCTGGCTGTAGCCGCCGTAATCGTTGATCGCGGCAAACACCACCTGAAGGCCCGGTACCGCTTTCGTTTCGTTGAGCTTGTAATGGCGAGAGCTGAACGGGCCAAGCATGGCGACTTCACTGACCTTTTCAGTCCTGCCACCGCCGGAGACGTCGAGGCGAATGAACGACACATGAAAGGGGGTCGGATTCATGGCGGTCAGCTCTGCCTTGCCGGCAATCTGCCGGACCGACCATTGCAGGTCCTTGAGGCGGGCAGTGGGGTTGTCAGTCAGCAGAGCCGGGCGATAAAACAGTTTGATACGGGTACGCAGGGCAATATTCAGTACATTGCCTTGCGAAGAGTTGGCCTGAGGTATTTCCTGCACGTTGAAGTAGAACAATGATTCACGATCGGAGGGCAGGTCCTGGGGCAGGCCATTGATCTGTACGTGTTGTTCCTTGCCCGGATTAAGGCGAAAAAGTGGCGGCGAAGGTGCGAATGGAACGACGGTGACAGTGTCGTCTGCCTCCGTATTTACCCAGGTCTGTACCGCGAACGGCCGATCACTTGGATTGGATATGACCACCGACGTACTGCGCTTGTCGCCATCGAATACTATGCGCGTTGCGTTGACGGTCAGTGCTGCCTGGCTGGCAGGTATATAGGCTGCGCACATGAATAATATCGTGCACCCCGCGAGGGCAGGTCTTTTAAAAGACTGTTGGCACATCATGAAAAGTTACCTTGTACGTTCAGATCCGAAACGGACCTGAACGTATTGAAGATGCTTCACGTGAAAAGACTATTGATCCTTACACAGTGAGCGAGTGGGTCGATGTATCAGTTAATCGCGACAACAAACTGGACATCCGCCGAGGCAGCACCGGCTTCAACGGTAGCTGCTGTCGAACGGTAGTAGGCGTTGAACACCATGTCGGTGACACCACCTTCGACCAGTGTGTAAGGCGCCGACATGTCGCCTGGTTTGATCGAGACCCCGGTCTGGTCCTTGATGACAATCGCAACGCCCTTTGCCCCGTCGGCAGTAGGGGTGACGTCGAAGTAGTCGCCGCTGCTGTCCGCATCACCGGTGAAGGTGACTTTGGCCGTATTCAAGTTACCACTCGCCAGGCCACAGTTGCCGTTGTCATTGACGCGCAGGGCAAAGCTCTTGCCAGACAGTTCGTCACCGATGCCGGTGAAGCGGCTGGCCTCGATAGAGCCCATGTTAACCAGGTTGCCGGCAGAGCCATCGCCCGGATTGACCACTTCGATAGGGCAGGTGGTGGAGGTTATCTTGCCTTCGAAACGGATGGTGCCGGAGTTGGCGGATGCGACAGTGCCGGTCAGTGTGGTTGCCAGAGCAAGGCCTAGTACGGATAGCATTTTATTCACGATAAAAACCTTATAAGTATTAACGTTACAAGAGTGGAAATGTAACTATTTATGGTGTCTTGAGAGACGGTTTGTGTTGTACGTCATGACGGGGCGGGAGTTTACAGCAGGTGCGTTAGTTGCGAAGTCTCTGGCGGGCTTTGGTTAGTGGCGGGAGGTGTAGGACATTTCCTAAATTAGTGTCATACATTTAAAATCTTGAGTTTTACGTTGTTCCGGGTTTTTCATGGGGCTGTGCTTGTCTGTTCGGGCAGAGAATCCGAAGGGGCAAATGTAACGGTATGGAAATACAGGCGTTGACTGAAATGCCGCCGACAGCGATGGGCTTTTTATCGGCGGCGGGAAGTTCGGTTCTCTCACCTGCGAATCTCGTATATAAGCATGTATACGTTCTGTCCTAATTTGCCAAGCTGTTTTGTAAAAGCTGTGCTTCGTGCCAGCCATGAAGGGCTGCTGGGTGATGCTTCATTAGTTACCAATTGCTGGTCGCGCCTGGCGTAAGGGCCTGTCATTGGCCGCGGGTTGGGTCGCGGTGGCACAGGCTTTGACTTCCCGACCGCTCTTGGAATCAACGTATTCTCTGCTAAGTTACCTGCGCCTGAATTCGCTGGATTCGTTGGAGCAGCCCCATCCTCAGACGTGGACTTCGACCTGTTCAAAAACCTGAATAGTCTGCCCGTCAATACCGGCTTAGTTACATCGTCCCCAACGTGGACCGCAGCATGGACCGCTCTTTTAAGCGTATGTCTCAATATCCCCCCACTGATCTCTACAGCGGCCCCGATATAGCCGAGGTATTGCCCTGCTTGCATGGCTTTGGTGTTTCCCGTCACCGCACCATAAGTACTGGCAGCCGTTGATGCAGCACTGATAAAGGTTCCTGTCGCCAACACTGCGGTTGTAATGCTGGCGCCCGCGTATGAGGTCATCGATAAGCCTAGAAATGCTATAGGGGCCGTGACGGGGGTGGCTATTCCAAACGTGGTAACTGTCGCGTAGTAACTGAGTAGCGTGAACACTACGCCAGCCGCGAGCGAGACCCAGGTCCATAGGCCCAGGTCACCCCGCATCTCTGCCGGTATCGCATCCTCATCGGGCCGTCGCAGCCTGCCGCTCTGGGAGCTGGCGTCATGCCCGGTGGGGTCGCGCCAGGCAATGGGGTTGCCCAGGCAATAGGTATAGGGGTTGACCCCACCTGCGCCAAAGGGGCTCAAGGAATCGGGGCTGTGAAAACGCATCATGCCGGGGTTGTAGGCTCTGTAGCCATTGCCCAGCAGATACCAGCCCGTGTCTTTTTCGCATACCTCGCCGTTGAACCCAGTGACGCTGAGCAGCGCGTCATCGCTGTGGCGTTCTCCGTAGGCGCTGTAGACAGCTGTTCGCAACGTGTCCTGCTGGAACTCACCAATAACGCTCTGGTTCGCATCCGTCAGCAACAGCAGGGTTTCGGCAGGTTCTCCGATGGTCTGCTGGCCTATGGGTTGCTCGTCAATGTGCAGAAACTGAGTTCGTCGGTCGTCCTGCACCGTGCTGCTCAACTGCTGGCCCTGATAAAAACGCAGTATTTCGCTGTCACTGCCATTGCGGGTGGTGGCCAGATGATCATTGCTGTCGTAAGCGTATGTGTTGATCGGCTCACCTGTCGGTTTGTCCGTCCGTACAAGGCGGCTTTCACTGTCGTAGTACAACAGGTTGCCATGCTCGTCAGCGGACTGATTGCCGTTGGCGTCATAGCTGAACGTCGGGGGCGGTGTGTCCCGTGGAGGCAGGTAGGTGATGCCGAGTAACTGGCATCGGTCCCTGGAATCGGGGTCCCCTTCTTTGCCATAGCGGAAAATGGCCGTCTCAGTGCTGAAGCAGGCCTCATTGCTGACGTCGTCAAATCTGGTAGTGGTCAGGGTCATGTTGTCCAGCTCGTCGAAGATGAACCTCTGGTTGATGATCGCTTTGCCGGATGCGTGCACTGGCCGGGTACTGCCTGAATAGGCGACGCCGCTCAGACGACCTCGAGCGTCATACTGGAACTCTTCCAGCAGCAGCGGGTTGCCCGCTTCCTGCAAATGACGGCTTTGCATGAGCCCGTCGGGTTGCCATTGCTGTGTCAGCGTACGTACAGGGTGATTGCCGGCATTCTGCGTTCTGAGAACTTCCTGTCCTTGGTCGTCATATTCAATACGGTTTACCAGGCTGGTTCCGGCTACTGTGTCATGGGTCGTCATCTCGCAGGGCTGACCCAGTGTGTCATAACGGGTGGTCACCTTCACGTTGCCCTGAACGGCACTTTCGAGTCGGCCGAACGTGTCATACCGGTAAATCGTTTCAACGCCTTTGACACTGTTTTTGACGCCGCCTTTGCTCCGGCCTTTGACTACACCTTTAACCGGGTTTTTGACGTCTTTTTGTTCGACATCGGTGCGATACATCGCACGGCCCTGCAAGGATGTCCGATGAAGGGTTTGCCAGGTCCGGCCTTGCAGATCTTCCCAGGTCTCTTTGGTCAGCTGGTTATGCGCGTCATAAGCGTAAGTGCGCTTGCCCTGCTTATTGGTGGCAGAGATCAGGCGGGCACTGACGTTGTCATACTCGAAACGGGCAGCGTCATCCGGTGCAGTACTGGAGACACTGGAGACGATCTGATCGGTGAGTGCCAGGGTGTAGGTGTAGCTAATGTCATCACCCTTGGCCGTTTTGCGGGTTTTGATCTGCCGGTGACCGTCCTCATACTCGTAATGCTCGATACGTTGCCCTGCCTGGGCCAGTGTCAGACGCCCGAGCCCGTCGAACGTCTGTTTGCCTGCCGCGGTTTTGGTAATACCGTCCGGATGAATCACGTTCAGGCTGGTCGGCAGCTCGGTGGTGCTGAACGGTTCATACTCACGATGTGCCTCGCTGCTATCGGGCAAGCGTGTGCTGACCATGCGCGACCAGGCGTCATAACTGAACTGCGTTTTGTGGTCTGACGCATCGGTCTGTTCCGTGCAGCGTCCAATTCCGTCGTAGAGAAAGGTTTGTGAGCCCAGATCTTTTCCTGCTGCGTCCTGGCTCTTGATCTTGTCCGGTTTGCCGAACATGTTCAGCCAGGTCTCGCTACGACCACTGATCAGAGGTTCTGCGTCACCGCTTTGCACCCAGGTCTTCTGAACAGGACCGTTATGTTCTTTACTGCCGATGGGGTCGTGGTACTGGTGAGTCTGCATGCCGTGATCCGAGGCAATGACAGATTGCTGGTTCCAGTCGTCGTAGGTGTAGGTGTTTCGCATAGCGAACAGTTGCTGGTTGTCGAACCAGTCGTAATCCGTTTCGTATTGCACATTGTTCCAGGCGTTGTACTGCGTTTTATGGATCATGCACATTGCTTGCAGATCATTGCTGTCGATGTGGTCCCGTTCCTCGAGTATTACCCGGCCCAGGCCATCCATGACAGAGCGGGTCTTGACCTTGCGGGCGTCGGTCAGCACTTGTTCTGCGCACTGTCCCGTATCGGAACACAGGGTGTACTCGTACTCGCGACTGGCTTCATAGCCAGCACTTGAATTCGGTGCGATCGTTTCTTTGGTCAGCCGGTTGAGCGCGTCATAGACATAGCGGATCTCCACGCCTTCTTCCAGGATCAGCAGCACCTGGCCGGTCAACAACGACTGCTGTTGCTGCTTGCTTATGCGAGTGTTGTCGAAGCCGATAGTGGTGATCTCTATCAGCTGTACCGGGACCTGCAAGTGTTTGCTGTTGCCCTTGCTGTTGCCCTTGCTGTTGATCTTGATCTTGATCCGGTCTTTGCCCTTGCCTTTGATCTTGATCCTGATCTTGCCCTTACCCTTTTTCTTGCGGCTGCTGCTATTGGTGCTGTTGCTGTCGCTGTGACTGATGCTGGCGTGGCTGTACTCGTAGACGGTAACGGTGTCCTTTCCGTTCACGGACTCGATATTTTTCGCGATCCGACCATGCTGGAAAGGCGCGTCCGGCTGGTTGATGTGCTCCAGCAGGATCTTTTGCAACTCCACAGAGGTTCCACCGCTTTCAAGCTGCAGCAGTGTTTCGGTTTCCGGCACGATCCAGTCGGGTAACTCGCTGCCCGTCAGTGCAGGCAGCGTACTGTAGCGATAACGTGTGGACAGGGTAGGGGCCCCGGACTGCGACGATGGCGCGGGTTCGACCACTTTTTCTTTCAGTCGGGAGACAAACCCTTCCGCATCGGCCGGGCAACCGTCGCCACCGCCGGCCGGGTACCAACTGCTGACTTCTTGGATCCCGTCGGCGCGTGTATGCACCAGCGGATTGCCGTAAAGGTCATAGGTATAGGTGACGGTTTCTGTGCGCGTCCGCTCAGGCTCGTCCAGCCGTTGCCAACGGGTGGTGACTTCGCTGGGTAGCTGACAATTGTTGGGCTGCATGGAGTAACGCTCGCCCGGCAGAATGTTGTAGGCGGTCGCGACCGTTTGCTGGTTGTTGTTTTGGGTGGTGACTTCAAGGGTCTGCAAGTGAAAGCGGTTGAAGGTCCGCTCTATGCTGCGCACGGCCTTGCTGTCGACCCACAGGCTTTCGGTACAGACATAGTTGTAGTCCTGCAAGGTTTTGTAAAGGTTGTCCAGGCCGTCGTCTTCCCAGACGATGCGCAGCTCTGCACCGAGAAAATTTCGTGAGTGTTGCTGGCCGTCCTTATAGGTATATCGCACATCGACCTTTGCCTGACCGAGGCCGGGATCGATGACGTGCTTGGTCACTCTGGGTAGGGGCGGGCGACCGGCGCTGTATGGAAACGCATGGCCTTCATCCTCGTAGTAAACATCTTCGCTGCTTCCAGACGGTGTCTCTACATGGTTCACGCACCATTGATGGTCGTTCTCCAGGGTATATTCAAAGCGCCATGACGCATTATTCTCGGTGGGCAGGGTGATGCGCGATACGCGTCTGTCGGTGCCGACGAGGGTCATCAAAAAGCGCGCCAGTGGAGCACCGCCAATGCCCTCATACGGATGCAGTTTCAGCTCGACGAAATCGTCGCTGCGTGCAATTTCCAACAGCGTCTGACCCAGGTCGTCAGTGATCGAAGCAAGCATGTAGGTGCTGCTTTTGAACAGCTTGTGCTTGAGCGTGATGCTGTGCCCGGACGGCGCGATGATTTTCACCGCCCAGGCCATTCTTTTATTGCCGCTGATGTGCAACTCGAGGATTTCCACCAGACCTGATTTGTGCACCACCCGGTAGGACGTATCGTCCTGCTTGTAGAAGTGGAAGGTGTCAATTTTCTTCTCGGTCATCGTCCGTAGGCCGTTGCTGCCGGTGCCGTCGACCAGGAAGGTCTCGCCTGTGCTGAGGGACAGGATCTGAGTGGCAGGGTTGTATTGTGAAACCTGTAGATTCCAGCCCATGCCATAGCCGCTGTCCAGCGTATTTAGCTGACTGTAGGACAGGTCGAGTCGGAACCCTGGTCCGCGCAGGTCATTGCTTTGCAGTTCGGGCATGCTGATCGATATGTTGTACAGCCCGGTGCGCGGGTCAACGCCGCTTTTCAGACAACTCATGAAATTGAACGCGTTGGAGTGCACGGAAGTAGAAGCAGCCATGGAGCGGACCTCGATGATTGATGCGGGACAAGCGCTGCGGTGTCTGACGATTGTGCAGTCCTTGCGCTCTGTTCATTGACGCCCCCCAAGCCTGAACTCCCTGAGGCGTCCGTGTGGCTGGAGGTCTTGCCTAACCCTAACAGTCCGAACCCGGGCAACAACCTAGCAGTAGTGCTAGTGGGCAACTGGTGGGCACCGGCGTAAAAAAGTCCTATCCGCATTTGCAAGGTCAACCCTTGCGATACACCCATTCAGGCGGAAACGAGAAAGGAGTCTCACTCATGGCGCTGGATTTTCCCGCCCCCAAGGTGCCCGACCTGCAGCAGCCCGGGAATTACCTCGACCTGGATCAGTTGGGCGGCGCCGACCTGCTCACCTGGATCAACTATCCAGGTATCGAAAAAGGTGATTGGTTCATGCCCAACTGGCGAGGTTGCAGCGCCTTGGGCGCAGTGGAGGACTATGTCGGCGAACTTGTCGAGGTCGGGGACCTGGAGCCTGAAGGCATGCTGCTGAAGATCAATAACCCGTTGCTGACGAGGCTTGACAATGGCTGGGTGTTTTACTCGTACATAGTCGAAGGCAGCATCGAGGAATCCCAGCGCCTGTTTTTCTATGTTGGCAAACGTCCACCAACGGCTGCCGGGCTGGGGGTGCCGCAATGCAAGGAGTCTCACGATCTGAAGCTTGATCCCGACCTGCTGTGGGGCGTCAATCAGGTGTCGATCGTGACGCCGCCGTATCTGGCCATGCGCGAGGGCGACAAAGTGATCCTCACACTGGATCTTTATTTCGACGACGGCTGCCCCTCGGACCCTTGGGTCGAGTCCCGGTTATTGACTGGGGACGAGGTGGGCCAGCCTTTGCGGTGGTCGATAACCACTAGCGTATTTTTTCCAATTGCAAATGGCGTCGCGCTGATGAGCTACCGCATCGAGTATGCCGATTCCACATTGATAACGGATTCAGTCACCCAGTCACTGGCCATCGTCGCACCGTCAGCGGCGTTATTGCCGGCATTGAGGATCAAGGATTTCAACGGTGGCTCACTGGATCCGGAAGCCTTTCCTGGCGGCATCACCCTGCTGATCGATCCTTCGGGCATGCAGATCGATGACGATGTCGTGGTTTACGTTTCCAGCGGCAATATGCTGGTGCAGACCCTGAGGGCCGACATATCCAATCTCGACAGTGGCGTACTGCAGTTCTCGCTGGCGAATGCCTGGCTTTGCGCCAATAACGGCAAGGAAATCGAGCTGGTGTATCAGTACGCGCGACCAGGCCATGCCGCCAGCTCGTTGCCGCGCAAGGTCATGCTGAGTCTTGCGCTCGATCTTCCTGTGCCCGTTATCGACCACGCCACGATCGAGAGCTCTGGAGAATGGGGAGTAAAGGGCTATATCAATGCCTCGTGGCTGCAGAGCGGGGTGAAAATTCGCATACCGGACAATGCTTTCATCGGTGACGATTCCACGGTACAGATGCACTGGGATGGCAATACAAGCACGGGCAGCTTTATCGCTGATCCTTCACCAGACGATCCGCGCCTGTTCATCATCCCGTCCACGGCGGTTCCGGCCAATATGGGCAAGTGGGTAGATGTGTATTACAAGGTCGTTTCGCTGTCGCAGTCAGGCACTTCGCCAGTATTCGAACTGGAAGTCAGAGGCCTTGTCGGTGTTTGGCCGGTTATCCAGATCATGCGACCACGCATTACCGATACCAAGCTTTACCTCGACCTTGTGCCGTCAGAAGGTGCGGGTCTGGACCTCGCATCCTGGCCCTATATGGCACCCGGGCAACGGGTACGAATCAAGGCCATTGGCTTGTCACAATCGGGTTCGCCACAAGCGCTCGGGCTACGTACCGGCGCAGCCGAACCGCTCAGTGAGGCGGAATACCAATCCAAGCAGGTGTCGGTGATCATCCCGAGGGACTTTCTGGAGAGTCTGAAGAGAAACGAACTGACCAACACCGTGGCGGTTGAAGTCAGCTTTGATGACGGGGCGACTTACACACAGTTTCCGTCTATCGATTTCGAGGTACTGGACGGTCATTCTTTACAGGCCGGCGGGCTGGCGCAGGACGCAACAGCCACTGGTATGACCCCACACATGCAAGGACGCAACCCTATGGCCAATAACACGCTGAACCACCTGACCGAGTGGATGAAAGACCCCGCTAACAATGTTATGTGGGGTTGGGACTCCATCGCTGCAATGGCCCGAGGCGAGGTGAATAACCTGTTGCTTCAGGAGTATGTTGCGCGTTTTTCGTCGGACACCTGTATAAAGCCTGTGAGCGGAGAGGTGATACTGAGCGACGGGTTTAAAGAATGTATTCACAATTTTATTCTGGATGCGCCCAGACTGGCCTTCTCGAACGATAACCTCGGTTATTCTCATGCGACATTGACCTGTTCGATTCTGGGCGGAACCCAATTGACGATGAAGAATAACGTCGATAATTGGGAAGCCTACAGGGTTATCCATATCGATGCGCTGCAAGGTCCGAAGCTGACACTGGATCTCGCGCTGGAAATGGTCCCGGGCAATATCGAGAGCGATGGCCGGGTGCGGCTCGACCTCAAGGACAGTGACAATTTCATTCTTACCTTCGCGGCTGACAGGGCTGACCGGGCACTCGGCGGAGATTTTTTCAAAGCCCTGTTCAATGATTTGCCGGACGATGAGCGCATATGGACGCTTGGCGTGATCAAGCGTGGCAGCAATGATCTGATGCACCCTCAGTCTTTCAAACTGCGCACCCAGACCAATCCTGCAGCACCTCTCGACCCGGATGCCGCCAACTATGGCGACGGGGCCGTGCTGGTGTTCATTCGTCTGGAAGGCAGTCAGGAAGACGGCGACATCCCGGTAGAGTATCAATACCTGATACCGGATGATGTCGGGAAAGATTACTCAGCAACAGTTTTGTTCAGTGCTGAGCGTACGTTCAAGGCGGCACTGTTCATCGGCGAGGTGACCAAGACCATTGCTTCGGTTATTGCAGACGTGGATTTCGAATTTGTTCATGATGGCTCCGGCCGACTGGTCAAGGCGACGGCCAAGTCGGGCAGATTGAAGACGTCCGAGTCGAGCAGCCGGGATGTTGAGGTTGAAATCGATCGCGTGCCAGTCATGGCAAATGTTTACAAACCCGAGACCTGGCTTGAGGCGTTGGAGAGCACGCCTTTGTCAGTGGAACTCATTTGCGATGGCACGGTGGCATTGACCTGGAAGCCCAAAGCTACACCCAGCGTTGTGCTTACGTTGCTAGGCCAGACGGTACTGGTCATGAGCAAGGTCATCACGGTCGATGTACGGTGCATTTATACCTTCGCCGAAGAAAACAACGACCTCGTTCTGACCCCCAGCCTCACGATAAATACCACCAGCGGTGAACCGGCTTTCGGAGATTTGGATCCACCACCATTGAGCCCGTCATTAGCGTTTTTGATAGTGGCAGTAAAGACGAATTTCGAGACCCTGGACACTCATCCGTTCGAGTCCGGGATCAGGGCCGTACTAAAGGGCAAACTCGCTACCCGTGTGCCGATCAGTTCGTTCATCCGGGACAGTATCAATCTCAATTTCAACGAAGCCATTGTGCCTGATGTACTGCGTGCGCCCAGAGACATAGCCGCCTTCGGGCGCATCAATAGTTCCGGGGCAGACTTTGTCGTCAGCCCGGCGGAGCATCTGATGGTAGTCGACAGTTCCACCACCTTCACCACTCAACCGCTGGGATTGAGTGTGACGTGGGGTGTCGAACGTCTGGATGGTCATACGCAGAACTACGGTGCCATCAATGGTGCCGGCCGGTATTACGCGCCAGAAAGCTCGGCAACCGAGTTTCCGTTCACACGTGTTCGGGTGACGGCCACTGACATGAACTCCAACTATCAGAGTTCGGCGCTGGTCACGATCGTGACCAACCCGATCACCCTCAATCCGTTGATTCAGGTGTGTGACGCCGGGCAGATTGTGGAGCTCGAGGCAGGCTCGCTCGGCACAGAAGAAATGCACTGGTCGCTCAAGGATCCGGTTCCCGGCGAAAGCGGTGTCCTGGAGCCCAGCCAACTGGCTGATGGTGATCACCGTTACGTCGCGGCGCAGCAGGTGTCCGGCAAAACCTACCTATTGGATCAGATAGTCGTGACCAGTGGGCAGGCGAGTGTTTCGTCGTGGGTACTGGTAAAGCATCAAATCCCGCTGTTAACCGTGAAAGTCGTAAGAACCGTGGAGGTTTCGGAAGTTCTGGAGGTTGCGAAGGTCGGCAAGTCCGTGGACGTTGTGACCATTCGTGCCGATCAGGTTCAACTGCAAGCGTTTGCCGATGGCGCTACGCCGGCCGGCGTCGAATGGAGAATAGGCGCCGGGAGCGGGAGCATCAGTGACGGCTTGTACACCCCCGACATATCGTCGACTGACCGGTTTGTGCTTATTTTTGCCGAGGCCGATCATTCAGTCTTTGACGTCATTGAGGGGCATATCATATTGCCGCTACCGGTGGACGGGTTTGCCACGGAGCTGGAATTGATGAAGGGCAAAGAAGTACCGGCGTCCTGACCCAAGGCACATCGGTCTTATCTATATCAACATCACAGGAGGTGATGTCATGGCTGGTTATTCAGCGGAAAGTCTGTTGGCATGGATGAAAGATAACACGCGTCTCAGAGGCTGGGACGCGATCATTGCTCTGGATGGCGACAAGGTCAACGAGCTCCTCGACCATGTTTACCAACAGAGTCTGGCTCAGGGAATGTCGCGTCCGGTGCCGGACGGAAGTATCACGATTCCCGATACGTTTGATTCCCATTTTTTTTCGGGCTGTGTTCTCGGGGCACCAACCTTGTCGTTCAAGCACAGCGTTCTGGAGAATTCGCTGCTGGCCTGGCGCATTCCGGTTATCGCCGGTTTGCATACCGTGGTAGAGAACGCTCTAGGGCAGCACAATGTTCACAGAATCGCAGCCTACGACCCACTGAATGCGCCGGGCCTGGATTTCGATCTGGAAATGAGCAGTCAAAGCGCGGATCTGGTGGTGGACCTTGGTCTGGCTAAAAACCTTTCACTGGATTTTCCGGGCCATTCTACCGAACGAGAGAATATCGGCGACTTTTTTCAGGATTGGTTCAGCAACCCGGAAAATCAGGAGCAGCAGTTCAGGCTGGGTATTTTCAACGAGCACAGCAACGAATTGCTCAATGTACGTAGAATTGATGTGCGATCACAGCTTGAAAGCCCCAATGCTGTATCAGTCCATAAAAAAGGCGCGTTGCTGCTGTTCACGACCATGCAATACGGCGTGTCGGGCGGGATTCCGGGTGGCGACTCCGACTTCCGTTACCTGATTCCCAACGATACTCAGCATTCGTATTCGGCGACCGCCGTGTTTTCCTCTCACGCACTGCACCGTGCTGCCTTTGGTCATGCGGCGATACAGATGCTGCAAGCGTCTGAATTCAGCTACAACGTTCCAAACGATAAACCACTGAAGCAGATGGTCGCTCAGGCCGGCACGTTTGAAGTTCCGGCTGGAGAATATCGCAGCGCGGAATTCGTCTTTGAATCGGAATCCTTCAACGTTCAGGCCTTCAACGCCGAGCATCCCCTGACCATTGACTTCGAGTACGCCCAGACCACGCAGACCTGGGAATTTCCCTGCACGCTGGGTTTTCGCTACAGAGCGCTGGACAGCGATGAATGGCAATCGCACAACGCTACCTTCAACATCAGCCTCAAGCATGAGTTTCATCTGCTGGAAGGTGAGTCAGATGATCAAGCAGTGGAAGGGCATCTTTATACACCTTACCTGTTCGATCATGAGGTCAGCGCCGTTCCAGGAACGCTGGACAACCTGAGTGTCAGGGAGCTGGAGCAGGTCAACGGCTTCGTGGCCTACACCGTCAAACACGCTGTGCTTCAAGGGTTGAGCAAAACTCTGGATGCTACCGGCGCCGAGCGTTTTCTGGGCGGCTGGTTATTGCCTGACGAGCAAGTTTTGCAACCCGTACTCAAGCGTCTGCCTTATGACCTGGCCGTGTTCGGTCGTATCGATCCCGGTGCGTCCACGTTCAGTATCGCCGGGCACCAGGCACTGATCGGTATAGGCGAAGAGCTGCAATTGACCACCCGGCCTGCGCGGGCGGGCATCGCCTGGTCTCTGGAAGATCCTTTGGGTGGCGATGCTGAAGGACTGGGAAAAATCGATATGCAGGGCCGGTATACGGCTCCCGCAACGCTGCCCGCAAGGCAGGGTTTTCAGCGTGTACTGATCAAGGCTATTGACCCGGTGTCGGAGCATGAGAGTACCGCAGTGTTGACGGTGCTCACCAGCAGCGTCAGCGTCAGCCCGTTGATTCAGGTGTGTAATTACGGTGAACGGATAGCGCTTTCAGCACGCAGTTCGCGTGCAACTCCCCTGAAATGGACGGTGGTCGATCCGGTAGCCGGAGAAAGCGGGACGCTTGAGGACGGCGTCGATGCACCGCATGAGCAGTTTTACGTCGCCGGTGCAGGGGGGGCAGGGAATACCTATGTCCTCGACACAATAACGGTCAGCGACGATCAGCACACCCAGTCAATTCAGGTTCTGGTTCTTCGCCACTCACCGATGCTGTTCATCACGCTTGTCAGCGTCAATGATCAGCGTGCCGAGCTGAAAGTCGTCGTCAATGGCCATGACCTTCCAGTCACCTGGAGTCTTGATGGGCCGGGCTCTATAGACGCCACTGGCGTGTACAGCTGTGATGCCGAAGCACCCGAACGCTACGTTGTCGTGTTTGCAGAATTTGAAGACGACGCTTTGGGCACAATGGCCGGGCACTTGATTCTGCCGCTGCCATTGAGTGGTTCCTCCGGTGTGGTGCAGGCACTGACCGGGACAGCGGGGGGCTCGGCGGCTAATGCAATGCCCCGTTCATTGAGCGGTATTGTGCAGCGAGCGGGTGCAGGTACCTTGACCCAAGGCTGGGGAGCCGTCGCGGCGGTCAGTCGCAGCGAGCTCAACCGGCATATAGAGCAACAATACATCGAGCGCTATCAGGATCTGGCCTTCTTGCCGTTGTTCACCGGCGACATCGTGGTGGATGAGCGACAAGGCGACACTGTTCGTCTGAAACAGGTCGAGCTGGGCGTGCCGGTCCTGTCGTTTCTGCCTGACTCGCCGGGCTCCGGCAGTGTCCTCGTCACGATGAACATGGTGTCTGGCCGTTACAGCGGCTTGCATCAGCCGGAGGGGAGTGCAACCACCGTGTCCGGCAGCTCCATCATCAGCGAGCCCATGGGCTTCAGGCTGGCAATGACTGTTGACCTCTTCGTGGGTGATGAGGGGCATGTGCTGCTCGATCTGGCCGGCGGGGTTGACATTGCCTGTAATCTGGGGGGCCTCGATGATGTGATCAATCTGCGGCTGGCAGATTTCTTTGCTGAGGAGTTCAAGCAGATTGCACTTCATCGCCGGGTTTTCTCTGTGCTG
The DNA here is from genome assembly GCF_032587795.1 of Pseudomonas syringae group sp. 247E2. Taxonomy (NCBI): domain Bacteria; kingdom Pseudomonadati; phylum Pseudomonadota; class Gammaproteobacteria; order Pseudomonadales; family Pseudomonadaceae; genus Pseudomonas; species Pseudomonas syringae group sp. 247E2. Next base: position 285,422 of record NZ_JAWHPK010000025.1, read on the forward strand.
CAGGCACAGCTCAATCGCTATCATGTTCAGACGCCAGCCAGCTTGCGGCTTGTTACCCGCGCTGCGCCGCGTTCAAGCGATGCGCGTATGGACACTACTACCGGTGATGGCGCGCTTGTGCTGTTCATGGGCGCGCAGGATGGCGACGCTGAAGGCGTGTTTGCACCGACAGATGATTTCGTTTATCCGATACCTGATGATCGTGGGGAAGACGGTCAGCCAACCTACGGCACGGTGCTGATGCTCTCGCAAGAGACTCAGTCGATGATCGAGCGTGAACGTCTGCACGTGGCGGACTGCCTGAAGTTCACCGGTGGACGCGTATTCGAACCACTTGAGCAATACCGTCCACATGACCTGCTGTTGTTTGGCAGCCTTCGTTCGACACAGGCCAGCATTACACCCCTGTTTTCGACCCTGAAGGCCGGGCAGACTCAGCGATTTGCCCTGCACAACCCGCAAGGCGAAGAAATACCGGCCACCAGCTGGAGTGCGTTAAGCATTAAAAGCCACCTGGCTGCGGGAAGCGGCAGCATCTCTTCCAGCGGTGTTTACACGGCGCCGGGGCTTGAGGCGATTGGCCATGACGCGTTGCGCGTGGTCATCACAGCCACGTATGAAGAGTCAGGCGCTGTCGTCAAAGTCTCGGCGCTGGTGGGTGTGGTATCACGCAGCATGGAGTTGGCGCCAAGTGTAACGGTAGTGCCAGGGGGGGATGCGCTGCAACCGGTCTCGCTGGCGGCTTCGACGCTTGACGGCAGCCCGGTGAGCTGGGCGCTGTTGGGCACTGAGCTTGGCAGTTTGAGTACGGTCGACAAGGGCGCGCTCTTCAGTCCGGATGCCAGGTCCGGAAAAAGAGCACTGGCGGTGCAACAGATACAGGCGTTGGGTAATGACCGTGGCATCGCTACGGTGCTTATTGCCAAAGGGCAGCAAACGCTGCGTATCGAGCCAGCTTTCGTACCCAGAGCACGGCCAAAGGTAGCGGTGCAGTTACACGATGACAGCGCACTGCTGCTTGGGTTTGAGCGACGCTGGAAAGTGGCGGGTGGGCTAGGCACTGTTGATCAGCAGGGGCTTTTCATGCCGCCCGATCAGGCGTTTGTCGCCAGTAGCGTGGTGAGCTGTGAAGTGCTGAGCAAGGGGGTGGTTATGGCGTACGGCTATAGCGTCATCGAATTATCCGAAGTCATCGATGAAGAAAGTTGGCAAGAAATGTCGATGTTTATCGTCACGGTTCCTGGCTCGTCACCGCCTTACGGTAATACAGGCAATCTGTACCCCAACGGTTATCAGCAACTCAGGCTGCAGATCAAGACCCAGATAAGGCCGCACAACAACATCGAGTACGAGCTGAGTCCCACCGAAAGGGCCTCCATGCGTCTGGTAGACGATGAATCCAATCAATGTATCGAGTCAGTACTCTCCCATCTCGAAGGCATACCCGAGGGGGATGGCCAAACGTGGCGCGTGCGCAGTCAATATAACCGCTTCGAGCTATCCGGGGCCGGCGTCTTGGCTGCTGAATCGGGCCTGGATGCGTCACGGACAATCACGCAGTACTTCTTCCTGCACAGCCGGGCGGTATCGGGTTTCGTCAAAGTCTTCCACGCGAAATTTCAGGATGACAACGCCAAGTGGTGGACCTCTTTGATGGTTGAAGAGATCAACAGCAAGGTTGAAATCACCCCGCGAAACTTGCCCAGGTTCGATGCCCGCAGTTACACCTTCATTCCGCGGCGTGCACATGGGGATGGCGGAGATCCTCCGGTTGATCCGCCGTCGAGTGGGGCTCCGGACTTTGGGGAAGATGTGCATTTCGATTACCAGTTCGAGACCACTGATTACTGGACGCTGACTGTCATTAACCCCGAAACCCAGCAATGGGTGAATTTCGAGACACTGAAGTTTCTGCCCTCCAAGCCTGACGGTGACGGGATCAATACGTCGATCATTCTCTGGGAGAGCGAGCTGGAAGAAGAAAAAATGTTCAGCTGGACGGGTTTTATTTTCGACGACCCTGCGGTTATCGGTGATGTAAGCAAGGTGAACTTTGACGAAGCGCTCCAGGACGTGATGGGGGATGTCCACACGTTGGACATTGACGTCAAGATGTCCTTATTCGAGACCGGCAAACTGGTCATCAGCCTGCACCGCCTCCGGGGCCTTAAATATATCCCGGTAGGTGACTCACGCGACAAATTGATGGGGGAAATAGTAGTCCTGTTGCTCGATAAGCAGGGCAATGCCCATAAACGACGAATCGGTTTTCTGGCCACCGGCGTCGGCAGGCGCAACCGTCTCATGCATACCCTCTATTCGGTATAGAAGCCCGAATAAGGCATTGATGCCACACACCGACAGGGAGTCATTATTATTATGAATGCGCTAAGTAAAACCTTTGCCTGTGTAGTGCTTGCGGGTTTGACAGGCTGTACGCTCGTCCCGTCCCACAGCCCGGTGCCAAAGCCCCCGGCACAGGCGGTTCGACTGATCATGCTCGCAGCAAACGCTGATGGCGGAGGCAAGAACTGCAACTTTACCGCCAAGGACGACACGGTTTATCTCAACAAAGAAGATCATGGGTGCACGAACGATGAGATGAGTTTTATCAAGCTGGATAATGTGCGCTCGGCCATGAAGATATACCTGGAATCCAGAGATTGTAATGATTCGGGAGGCTGGGTATTTGGGCTCGAGACTTATATCGACCCCCTTACAACACCCTGGATATCCATCGACCAGCTCAGAAGCAAACCGGTCGACACCATCGTCAGTCGCGGCGTTGTTGTGATCAAGGCGTATGACGGTGATGAAAATATAAAAGGCAAGTTGTCCTGCGTGCGTGTCGATGTATCGGATTAGCTGTTAGTACAACTGGACTTGTCAGACCTGCTTAACCGTTGCCCCGTGGGCGGCGGTTATCTTAATACATAAAGTTCGAGGTTCATGGAACATGACAGCATCGACTTCAGTACACTCCAACGCGTTCAACTTCCTCAGTTATGTACAGAGCGGCGTTGACCCCCGCACCGGGCAATACACAGTGGCGATCACCCTGCCCGATGTCAAAACCAACGGGTTGCGTGGCCCGGGCATGCCACTGGCACTCAACTATAATCCTCTCAACCGTCAGGACAGCGGCTTTGGTCTTGGCTGGAACCTGCAATTGTCGCAGTACGATCCGGGTAAGCAGATCGTATCGCTGAGCAGCGGCGAGACATTCAAGGTCGATCAAACCGGCAACGGCCAGATGCTGATGTCGGAAAAGAAAATCGACAGCTTTCACTTGTACAAGGAGGACGATAATCACTACCGGGTGATGCACAAGTCCGGTCTGGTGGAGCAGCTCGAAATGCGCGGCAGCGGCACCAACAGAGTCGCGCTGCCGGTGCGCGTATTTGCCCCTGAAGGTCACAGTATCACGCTGGATTACGCTTCTTTCGGCGGGCATCAAATGCTCAGCGAAATCAAGGATGACTCGGATCAGCTCCTGCTCGGCATCAGCCGCGACGAAACGTCGGTAACGTTGCGGATGATCGCTGGCGAGGAACCGGATGCGACATTCGTGATGGTGCTGGGTGGATCGGATCACCGTGTCAACCGTATCGAATTGCCGACCGACAATGCTGCCTCCTGGCGTTTTGTATACAACACGATCCGTGAGCATTTATGCATGACGGCGGTGGAAACACCCGCTGGCGGCCGGGAAGATATCTTTTATACCGACAGCGGCCATCAGTTTCCTAAGAGGGCGGAACGCGCGCCTCTCCCCAGAGTCACGCGCCATCGCACGACGCCCGGCGTGGGGCAGGCGCAAATGGACGTTTATTACACTTACAAGGACAGCTCCGGGCGCGAGCACAATTTTCTGGGCGCAGGGCTGGATATCGCCTGGGAAGACAATGGTCTGGACAATCTGTATCTGTACCGCGGGGCGGAGCTATACGAGTACTCGTCGACCGAAACATTGCGTGTCGAGGTCGCGGGCAAGGCTGATGCCGAGCGCAGCATCGAACGAACCTTCAACCAGTTTCACCTGCTCGCTCGAGAAACCACGCGCAAGAACCTTAGCGTCATGCAGGTGGACACTCGTTACTACATCAAGCCGGGAGAACCCTTTTCGACTCAGCTTGCCTACTGTCAGTTGCCCAAAGAGGTCCAGACCACCTGGCGGCTGTCGTCAGACGGCAGTGTGCCGCGCAGTGAGACTGTTAGCAGCACGTATGACGAGCACGGTAATCTGCTCACTCAGACTCAGGCCAACGGTGTGGTCGAGGCCAGTGAGTGGTATCTGGCCGACGGCGAGGACGGATGCCCGAAGGACCCTGAAGGCTTCGTCCGCTGGATGAAAAGCAGCAAGGTCACCCCGGCGATATCCGGCTACGGCAAGGCACCGGTCCTGATCACCCGCTATCGCTACCTTGCGTTGCCAGCAGTGGGTGGCGGCCAGCTACAGAAATGGCTTGCACCGCAAAGCGAGACGTTACTGATGCAGGCTACTGACGGTGAGCAGGAACAGCAACGCACGACCTACGAATACTTCGATGAGCCGAACAATGCAGTCCTGCACGGTCGGCTCAAATTGCAGCAAGTGTTCATGGGTGGGAAGGTGACCAGCACAGCGTACGCCTACAGCATTCCTGTGCGCCTCCTCAAGAACACCACTGAAAGTGCTCCCGAGAACACTCCCGAAAGCGTCCCTGAGAGCAGCCGTTATGCCGCGACAGTGCTGCAAACCGTACAGACCGTAACCGGCTTCGATGGCGCGAAGAAGGTCATTACGCTGGAGGATTCTCTGCTCGATGGCGAACCCTTGCTCAATCGCGACGACAACAACGTGGAAATTAGTTATGTCTACGACAGCCTGCGACGTGTGCTGAGTGAAACCGTGGCGCCAAATGATGAAACCTACAACGCGACCAGAAGTTACGAGTATCAGCTATGTGCCAACGCGACTGATCAGGCCATGCAGACGCTCATCGACGTCAAAGGGGTAAAAACCTGCAGCCACTTCGATGGCCTCAACCGAGTCGTCCGTGAGGAACGGGATGACGCAGATAATCCTGCACGCGCCGATAAGCCCCGACAGACCTACGAGGCTGTTTACGATGCGTGGGGGCTTATGGGCAGTGAGACCGAGTTTGACTGGCTGGGCCAGCAGGATCTGGCGCTCAAGAGCGTCTTCGAATACGACGATTGGGGCAAGCAGCGCTGCGTCACCGGGCCGGATGGCGTCAAGACGTTCGAAGAGACCGACCCTATTGGTACGGCGCAATCGCAGGGCCCGATTCAACGTAGCTGGATCGAAGGCAACGGTGGCGGTAAAAGCGAGTTCACCGAGACCTGGATGAACCTGTTCGAACAGCCGACCCGCAGCGAGCGAAAGGATCAGGCTGAAAACTCGGTCAGTCTGAGCCAGTACCATTACGACGGCCTTGGCCGCCGTGTCGAGGAAATTGTCGGGGAAGCGGGCGGCGAGCGGCACACCACCTCTGTTTACGACGTCTTTGATCGGGTGATCGAGTCCAAATTGCCAAGCAGGGCCATCGTGCGTCGCAGCTATGCTGGCTACAGCAGCGAAGACTTGCCCGTCAGTATCGGCATCGAGCACAACGACAAAAGCATTGTGTTGGGAGAGCAGGAGTTCGATGGGCTGGATCGTCTGGTCAGCTCTGTAACCGGGGGGCGTAAACGTACGTTTGTTTACGACCCCGGTCTGCTGCAGCCCAAAACGATAACCCTGCCCAGCAAGCGGAAAATCGACTACGAATACAAGCCCCAGGTGGGCGATGAGCCGTGGCGCAGGGTGCAGTCCGAAGCTGTGCCTGAACCTGAAATCACCTGCGAAGTTGATCCGCTGAAAGAGTCCGGGTCTGTCCGGACTGCGGAGCCGGGTTTGGCTGCCGATTACAGTTACGATAAGCAGAATGCTCGTCTGCTTCATTCCTCGGAGCAGGGCGAGATACTGGATCGCGAGTATTACAGTACCGGCTCGCTGAAAAGCGAGAAGCGCACCTCGGCAGGCAAGACCTACGACATGTTCTACAGCTACAGCCGATTGGGCCTGCTGCTGTCTTACACCGACGTACTGGGACAGGAGCAGGTCAATCGCTATGACAGCTGCGGTCGTCTTTACGAAACCTCGCTGGGTGAGGTCTATTCAACGTTCGACTACGACACTGTCTTTGGTCGCCTCGCAAAAATCACCACCACCGACAAGACCGACGGCAGCCGCGAGAGAACCGTCGCGATCAGCCTTGAATATGATGATCTGGGTCGGGAAGTAAAGCGTACGTTTGACCTCGACGGAGTCGAGCAACAGATGGTTCAGGTCTATGATGATGTGGATAACATGGTCCAGCGTACCCTGCGCCAAGGCACGGAAACACTCCGTGACGAAACCTACCTTTACGATACGTCCGGTCGCCTGGGTCAATACCAATGCACGGGAACTCAGCGGCCAGTGGACCCCTATGGCAGGACCCTCCGCGCGCAGGCTTTCACTTTCGATGGCGCGAACAACCTGACGGTCGTCACGACCCGCTTCAATGACGGCAGCGACGACAACAGCAATGTCGAGAGCAACAATGCCAGGTATTTTTACGAAGGTGACGACCCGGTGCAGTTGAGCCGGGTGACGAACAGTAATGATAAATACTACCCGTCTGAAATCAAACTTGAGTACGACCTGGACGGCAACCTCAAAACCGACGAAGCCGGGCGCACGCTTAAATACGATCCCCTCGGCCGCCTGATCGAAGTAGGCACGCCCTCGGCCGGCATTCATTACCAGTATGACCCCCAGGACCAACTGACCGGGGAGACCCGTGGCGACGACAGAGACCTGCGTTTCTATAGCGACGCAGGGCTGGCCAATCAACTTGGCAGCCATGTCCAGAGCACCTTCATGCGTGGCGACGACTACCTGCTGGCCGAACAGCAGAGTGATCACACGCTGCTGCTTGCCACCGATGGCAGCGACAGTGTGCTGGGCGAGGTGGGTGGCGACGGGATCAACCGGAGGAGGTATACGGCCTACGGCCATGCCAGCGGTGAAGCTCCACCACTCGGTAAACTGGGGTTCAATGGCGAACTGGCCGAGGCGGATAGCGGCTGGCAAATGCTGGGGAATGGTTATCGGGCCTACAGCCCGGTGTTGATGCGCTTCAACAGTCCCGATAGCTGGAGTCCGTTTGGCGAGGGTGGGGTGAATGGGTATGCGTATGTCGAGGGCGATCCGGTGAACAGGGTGGATCCGTCGGGGCACTTTGGGATATTTACTCCATTCAAACTGTTGTTCCGAGCTTTAAAGAAGAGTCCTACTTTGACGACTAAATCCCCCGGTGTCGCAAAAATCCCCGAACTACTTACCTCTCGTGGTAGTAAAAGCGTAACAGCATTAAAAACCATCAGGCAAAAAGACGCAGCTAGATTGCTTGAGACTACCAAAAGTTATCGCAGTAGAATTGATTCTGCCATAAGTGATTACAAGCTTAAAACAGCAAAATTTCTTACTGACAAAGAAGTCAACGCTGTCGAAGCATTAGGATACATGCAGAAGAATATGGGTAAAACCGGAATGACTGCTCATGCGCGTTCTGTGATTAAAAAAGATTTATCATTTGCCAGAAAAGAGCTTAAAAAAATTCCCACCGTAGAGAACATAAGGCGTCCAAATCCGGCTCCTGGAAAAGTAGGATTGGACCGGTACCTGCCTGGAAAACCTAAGGATAGATATAGCTTCGACTAAGACTAATAAATATAAGTGCTGATCCGCAATCCAAGTGCACAACGCAGGAGATTACCTCCTGTGGGGTGCACCGGTTTTAAATACTTCACTCCACCAAAATAACCCCCTGCCTGATCGCCATCACCAGCGCCGCCTTCAATGACGTCACCCCGAACTTGCGGCGGATATTGCTGGTATGAAAGTGCACGGTCGCTTCCGTGCACCCTTGAATACGGGATATCTCCCACGCGGATTTGCCGATCGCCACCCATTCCAGGACTTGTCGTTCCTTGACGGTCAACTGGACAGTGGCGGGTGTGGTGTGGGAGGGCGGCGTGGTGCCGGGTGGTTTTCCGTTGTCGCGAAGCATGGTGAAGTCCTTTTCCTGAAGATCGCCGCACCACGATACCCCCGCAATCCCCAACGCGAACCTGACATAAATGACAGCGCTGGAGGTCCGCGAAGGCCTTGCGCCGTCAAGGCTGTAGCGCTTTTTTACAGCTTCTTTACGCCCCGGCCAGCCTGTCGATCTCGCGCCTTTACACCCCGCCTGCGGACAATCTCCCCACGCGGCCTGTGCCGTATCGGTGTTGCCTGATGGGGGAAATTTCAATGAGCGTTATGGATGGTATCTCGCTGCTGATGGGAGTCGGGCTGTTCATCTATCTGCTGGTGGCGCTGTTGCGCGCCGATCAGAGTCAGGAGTGATCATGCACAGTTACGATTATCTGTTGATCCTGGCCTTTCTGGTCCTGCTGCTGGCACCCGCGCCTTGGTTGGGGCGTTTCTATTATCGGGTCATGGAAGGCGAGCGCACCTGGCTGAGCCCGGTGCTGGGGCCGGTCGAGCGGGCCTGCTACCGAATTTCTGGCGTCGACCCGAAAACCGAGCAATCCTGGCAGCAATACATGTGGGCCTTGCTGGCGTTCAACCTTGCGGGCTTTGTCGTGCTGTTCGCCATCCTCATGCTGCAAGGCATGCTGCCGCTCAACCCGCAGCAATTGCCGGGCATGGAGTGGTCGCTGGCCTTCAACACGGCGATGAGCTTTATCACCAACACCAACTGGCAGGCCTACAGCGGCGAAGCGTCGCTCAGCTACCTGAGCCAGATGGTCGGCCTGACCGTGCAGAACTTCGTCAGCGCTGCCACCGGTCTCGCCGTGCTGGTCGCGCTATGTCGCGGTATCAGCCGTCGCTCGTCGCAGAGCCTCGGTAACTTTTGGGCCGACATGACCCGCGCCACGCTCTATGGGCTGTTGCCGATCAGTATCGTGCTGGCCGTGTTTCTGGTCTGGCAGGGCGTGCCGCAGAATTTCGGTCATTACATTGATGCGCTGACCCTGCAAGGCGCGGATCAAAGCCTGCCGATGGGCCCTGCGGCCAGCCAGATATCGATCAAGCAGCTGGGCACCAACGGTGGTGGCTTCTTCGGCGTCAACTCGGCGCACCCGTTCGAGAACCCGACGGCGTGGAGCAACCTGTTCGAACTGGTGTCGATCCTGCTGATCCCGGCAGCGCTGGTGTTCACCTTTGGCCACTACGTCAAGGACATGCGCCAGAGCCGCGCGATTCTTGGCTGCATGCTGGCACTGCTGTTGATCGGCGGCGCGGTGTCGCTGTGGGCCGAGTACCAGCCCAACCCGGCCCTGAACATCGCCGGTGTCGAGCAGACCGCACCGCTGGAAGGCAAGGAAACCCGCTTCGGCACCACCGGCACGGTGCTGTGGTCAGTCGCTACCACTGCGGCCTCCAACGGTTCGGTCAACGGTATGCACGACAGCCTCAACCCTCTGACCGGCATGGTTGCGCTGGTCAACATGATGGTCGGTGAAGTGATTTTCGGCGGCGTGGGTGTGGGCCTTAACGGCATGCTGCTGAACGTACTGATTGCGGTATTTCTCTCCGGCCTGATGATTGGCCGCACGCCGGAATACCTCGGCAAGAAGCTGCAAGCGCAGGAAGTGCGGCTGCTGGTCGCCACCTTGCTGGTGATGCCGGTCGGCGTGCTGGTGCTGGGCGCGATTGCTGCCAGCCTGCCTGGCCCGGCCGGTGCGGTCAGCAACCCCGGCCCGCACGGTTTCAGCCAGTTGCTGTACGCCTACACCTCGGCCACGGCCAACAACGGCTCGGCGTTCGGCGGTTTCAGTGCCAACACCGTGTTCCACAACCTGATGCTTAGCCTGGCGATCTTCATTGGCCGCTTTGGTTACATCCTGCCGGTGCTGGCACTGGCTGGCAGCCTGGCCATGAAGAAAACCGCACCACAGGGTCTGAACAGCTTCCCGACCCACGGCCTGCTGTTTGTCACTCTGCTGACCGTCACCATTTTGCTGGTGGGTGGTTTGACCTTCCTGCCGACCCTGGCACTGGGGCCGATTGCCGAACACCTGAGCCTGGGTTTCTGAGGAACCGATCATGAGCACTACTGATTTTTCAAGACGTGATGCTGTAAAAACTGCCGAGCCTCAGGCCGCCAGCGAGTCAGCCAAGACCGGCATCGCTGCCCTGTGGCGTCCGGCGCTAGTGCAGGCGTTCGTCAAGCTCGACCCGCGCCAGCTCAAGCGTTCGCCAGTGATGCTGGTGGTGGAACTGACTGCCATTCTGACCACCGTGCTGTGCGTCATCCCCAACCCGCAGGTGCCAACTTCGGTCTGCGTGCAGATCGCCCTGTGGTTGTGGTTCACCGTGCTGTTCGCCAACTTCGCCGAAGCGCTGGCCGAAGGTCGTGGCAAGGCCCGCGCCGACAGTCTCAAGGCCGGCAGCGAAGGGCTCAAGGCGCGCATTCGCGATGAGAATGGCAGCCTGCGCACCATCAACGCCAGCGAGTTGCGCAAGGGCGATGTGGTGCGTGTCGACGCCGGGGAAATGATCCCTGGCGACGGCGAAGTCATCGAAGGCATCGCGGCGGTCAACGAGGCTGCGATTACCGGCGAGTCAGCCCCGGTGATTCGTGAATCCGGCGGCGACCGCTCGGCCGTCACCGGCAACACCCGACTGGTGTCCGACTGGCTGCTGATACGCATCAGCACCAACCCCGGCGAATCGACGCTGGACCGCATGATTGCGCTGGTGGAAGGTGCCAAGCGGCAGAAGACCCCTAACGAAGTCGCGCTGGATATTCTGCTGATCGGCCTGACCCTGATCTTTCTGCTGGTGGTCATCACCTTGCAGCCGTTCGCCCACTTTGCCGGGGGCAGCCTGCCGCTGGTGTTTCTGGTAGCACTCCTGGTCACCCTGATCCCGACCACCATTGGCGGCCTGCTGTCGGCCATCGGTATTGCCGGCATGGACCGGCTGGTGCGCCTCAACGTGATCGCCAAGTCCGGTCGCGCCGTGGAAGCTGCGGGCGATGTGCATGTGCTGTTGCTGGACAAGACCGGCACCATCACCTTCGGCAATCGCCGCTGCGCTGCCGTTTACGCAGCACCCGGCGTGACCCCGAAGGAACTGGGCGAGGGCGCCTTGCTGGCCTCGCTGGCCGACGATACGGCGGAAGGCAAATCCATCGTCGAGTTCCTGCGCAACCTGCACCCGATGAACGAGCCCACCCTGAGTTCGGTAACCGCTGTACCGTTTAGCGCCGATACACGTCTGTCCGGTGTGGATTATCAGGGCCATGTGTACCGCAAGGGCGCGGTGGATTCGCTGCTGGCCTTTATCAACATGCAGCGTAGCGACCTGCCGCCTGCCCTGGCGCGGGAAGTCGACAAGATTGCCAAGACCGGCGGCACGCCGCTGCTGGTCTGCGCCAACGGTCGCTTGTTGGGTGCGATTCATCTCAAGGACGTGGTCAAGCCGGGTATTCGCGAGCGCTTCGAGGAGTTGCGCAAGCTGGGGATTCGCACGGTGATGGTGACTGGCGACAACCCACTGACTGCTGCAGCCATTGCCGCTGAAGCGGGTGTCGATGATGTGCTGGCCGAAGCCACGCCAGAGAAAAAGCTGGAGCGGATTCGTCAGGAGCAGGGCGAAGGCCGACTGGTGGCGATGTGCGGCGACGGTGCCAACGATGCGCCCGCACTGGCGCAGGCGGACGTCGGTATGGCGATGAACGATGGCACCCAGGCCGCGCGTGAAGCGGCCAACATGGTTGACCTCGACAGCGACCCTACCAAGCTGCTGGACGTGGTGCAGATCGGCAAGGAATTGCTGGTCACACGCGGTGCGCTGACGACATTTTCGATTGCCAATGACGTGGCCAAGTACTTCGCCGTGCTGCCTGCGCTGTTTGCCTCGATTTATCCGCAACTGGGCGTGCTCAACGTCATGCAACTGGCCAGCCCGCAAAGTGCGATTGTCTCGGCCATCGTCTTCAACGCGCTGATCATCGTTGTGCTCATCCCGCTGGCCCTGCGTGGCGTGCGGGTTCAGGCCGCCAGCGCGGCGCATCTGTTGCGTCGCAACCTGCTGATCTATGGCCTGGGCGGCATCGTTGTGCCGTTTCTCGGCATCAAGTTGATCGACATGCTGCTGGTCGCACTCGGCCTTGTTTGAAGCCTGTGCTGCACGCCGGTCGGCGTGCAGCCTCACCTGATTGAGGATGTGCAGATGTCCAATGTATTGCGTCCGGCCTTGAGCCTGATCGTGTTGATGAGCCTGATCACCGGCGTGGCCTATCCACTGGTAGTCACCGGGGTTGCGCAAGTGGCGTTTCCGGCGCAGGCCAATGGCAGCCTGGTGTACGACGCGGCGGGCAAAGTGCGCGGCTCGGCACTCATCGCCCAGTCGTTTACGGGTGATGAGTGGTTTCAGTCGCGTCCTTCGGCAGGCGCGTTTGCGACGGTAGCCAGTGGCGCGAGCAACTTCGCGCCGAGCAACCCGGCACTGGTGACACGCGTGAAAGAGGACGTTGCGAAACTGGCCAATGCCTCGCAGGAACCGGTGCCACTGGCCTTGCTGACCACGTCCGGCAGCGGTCTGGACCCGCATCTCTCGCCTGAAGCCATTGCCTGGCAGGCCGGTCGCGTTGCCGCGGCGCGCCAGTTGCCGCTGGAGAAAGTACAGGCGCTGATCGACGCCAACACGCAACGTCCGCTGATAGGCCCGCCCGTGGTCAACGTATTGGCCTTGAATATGAGCCTGAATCAGTTACCGTCTGCACCGCGCAACGCGCAGTTGTAACAAAGTGCGCCGTGTTCGCAGCAGATTCACTAAGCTGTAGATGATTAGAGAGGGGTGGTAACCAAGGTGAGTGATTCCGGTCGAGCTGATGCACTGCTGGCCCAGCTGCCCCGCGAAGGGCGCGGGCGGCTGAAGGTTTTTCTCGGCGCCGCGCCGGGCGTGGGCAAAACCTACGCCATGCTTCAGGCGGCCCATGCGCAGTTGCGTCAGGGCGTCAGGGTCGTGGCGGGCGTGGTGGAAACCCACGGCCGTGCGGAAACCGAAGCGCTGCTCAATGGCGTGCCGCAACAGCCCTTGCTGCGCACCGAATACCGCGGCATGACCCTCGAAGAAATGGACCTTGATGCCTTGCTCAAGGCGGCACCGGCTTTGGTGCTGGTCGACGAGCTGGCGCACACCAATGCGCCCGGCAGTCGGCATACCAAGCGTTGGCAGGACATTCAGGAACTGCTCGCTGCCGGCATCGACGTCTACACCACGGTCAACGTCCAGCACCTGGAAAGCCTTAATGATCAGGTGCGCGGTATCACCGGGGTGCAGGTGCGTGAAACGCTGCCGGACTGGGTGTTGCAGGAAGCTTTCGACCTGGTGCTGATCGACCTGCCGCCGCGCGAACTGCTGGAGCGCCTGCGCGACGGCAAGGTGTACGTGCCTGAGCAGGCGCGCGCGGCCATCGACGCTTTCTTCACGCAAACCAATCTCACTGCGCTGCGCGAAATGGCCATGCAGACCGCTGCGGCGCAGGTCGATAACGATCTGGCGCAGGGCTACCGGCAATTGGGCCAGTCGGCTCCGGCAGTTCGTGGGCGGATGCTGGTGGGCATCGACGGTGATACCCATGCCGAGCGCCTGGTGCGTCACGCCAGTCGGGTTGCTCAGCGTCGCCACCTGCCGTGGAGCGCCGTGCATGTGGACGACGGGCAAACCCTCGACGAGCAGTCCCGCGCGCGCCTGCAAAGCGCTCAGCAACTGGCCGAGCGGCTGGGTGGCGAGGCGGTTTCATTACGTGCCGGAGAGGTTGCCAGAACACTGGTGCAGCATGCCATCGAACGGCGTGCCAGCGTGGTGCTGGTCGGCCAGTCGCGTCGGCACTGGCGTCGCCGGGTGTTTGGCGGCGGCGTTGCCGCACGTTTGCTGCGTGAAGGGCACGGGTTGGAAATCTCGGTGCTCGACGACAGTGAAGAGCTACCCGATCAACCGCCCCGCGCACGCCCGGCGCGCGAAGTGGTGTGGTTCGATTACGGCCTGGCCTTTGTGGCCACGCTGCTTGCCAGTCTGGTCGCCTGGGGTGTGTCGGGCGTGCTGGCGCTGCCCAACATTTCCCTGATCTTTCTCGCGGCGGTGTTACTGGTTGCGGTGCGCAGCAGCATGGGACCGGCGCTGGCGTGTGCCGGGCTGTCATTTCTGGCCTATGACTTTCTGTTCATTCCACCGAGTTTTTCCCTGAACATCCAGCGCGAAGAAGACGTGCTGACGCTGCTGTTCTTCCTGCTGATGTCGGCGCTGACCGGCAAGCTCGCGGCGCGCCAGCGCAGGCAGTTGCAGGCGTTGCGTGATACTCAGGAACAGACCAGCGAACTGCTCGACCTGTCGCGCAAGATGACCGCTGCCACGGATCGCAAAGCGGTGCTCAATGCCGCCGAACAGCATTTTTCCGGCTGGAAGGAATTGTATCTGTGCCTGGTTGATCGTGACGGTCAGGGCGGTTTGGTTGTTGAGACTGGTGGGCCGCTGACCTTCTCGGAAGCCGAACGTGCCGCCGCCGACTGGGCCTGGCAGCACGATCAACCGGCTGGCAGCGGCACCGGCACGCTACCGTCCGGGCGCTGGTGGTGGTGGCCGATTACCGCGGAAGAAGGGCCACTGGCCCTGCTGGGTGTCAGTGCGCGTGAAGGCCAGTCGTTCACCGCGCAACACCGGCGTCTGCTGGCGGCGCTGACTCAGCCGCTGGCGCAGGCGCTGGCTCGCGCACAACTGGCGCAAGAGCTTGAAGCCGCGCGTCTGCATGGTGAAACCGAGCAATTGCGCAGCGCCTTGCTGGCCTCTGTGTCCCACGACTTGCGCACGCCACTGACGTCCATGCGCGGCAGCATCGACAGCCTGCTGGCGCTGGGCGAAGCCATCCCGCTGGAGGATCGCCGCGAGCTGCTGGAAGGTACACGCGACGAAGCCGAACGTCTGGATCGGTATATCCAGAACCTGCTGGACATGACGCGCCTGGGGCATGGCGCGCTGAAACTTGCACGAGACTGGGTGTCGCCTGCCGATATCGTCGGCAGTGCGCTCAACCGGCTGCGCGCCGTGCTGGCACCCTTGCAGGTCAGCACCCAGGTGACCGGCGAGCTGCCATTGCTGTACGTGCATGCGGCGCTGATCGAGCAGGCGCTGGTCAATGTGCTGGAAAATGCTGCACGCTTTTCACCTGTCGACGGGCGCTTGCAGGTGGCGGCGGGTGTGCTCGACAGTGAGCTGTTCTTCTCGGTCAGTGATGAAGGGCCGGGCATTCCGGAGGATGAACGGGCGAAGATTTTCGACATGTTCTATACCGCAGCCCGCGGTGATCGGGGCGGGCAGGGCACGGGCCTGGGGCTGGCGATCTGTCAGGGCATGATTGGCGCGCATGGTGGACGTCTCAGCGTCGAGGAAGGCATTGACGGGCAGGGTACGCGCATCACCTTGTTCCTGCCGTTGCAGGCGCAGCCCGATGTGGAAATGGAGGAGTCAGCTTGAGCCAGGCGGCGACCATTCTGGTCATCGATGACGAGCCGCAGATTCGCAAATTTTTGCGCATCAGTCTGGTGTCTCAGGGCTACAAGGTGCTCGAAGCGGCCACAGGCGGGGATGGCCTGACCCAGGCGGCATTGAACAAGCCGGATTTGCTGGTGCTTGATCTTGGCTTGCCGGACATGGACGGTCAGCAAGTGCTCAGCGAGTTTCGCGAGTGGTCAGCGGTGCCGGTACTGGTGCTTTCGGTACGCGCCAGCGAAGCACAGAAAGTCCAGGCGCTGGACGCCGGGGCCAACGACTACGTGACCAAACCGTTCGGCATTCAGGAGTTTCTGGCCAGAATCAGAGCGCTGCTCAGGCAGGTTTCCGGTAGCGACAAGCCGGAGTCGGCCCTTCAATTCGGTCCGCTGACCGTCGACCTGGCCTATCGCCGGGTGCTGCTCGATGGTCAGGAAGTGGCGCTGACCCGCAAGGAATACGCGGTGCTGGCGCAGTTGGCACGCCACCCTGGGCGGGTCATTACCCAGCAGCAGTTGCTCAAGGATATCTGGGGGCCTACCCACACCGATGACAGCCACTACCTGCGCATTGTGGTCGGGCATTTGCGTCAGAAACTGGCAGACGATCCGACCGCCCCGAGGTTCATCCTCACCGAGCCTGGAATAGGGTATCGTCTGCTGGCCGACCACTAGATGAAAAAAGCGACCATACCCCCGTGGCAAGGCACTTTTACTGCATCGAACCGTCAAAGCCGCACACTCCATATTCACTCCTGAGGTAACACCCCCATGAAAGCCTTTATCTGTCTGCCATTGCTTGTCTTGGTTCTTGCAGGTTGCGCTGGCAAGACCGGGTATCGAGACAGCTGCGCCACCCAGATAGACGCTGCCTGGCACGAGCTTGATCTGGCCAAGGCCGAAGGCTTCGCCGGCACCGTCAGTTACTCCAAGGCCCTGTCGCTGCTGACCGGTGCCAAGACCCAGCAACAGTTCGAAGCATTTGAAGGCTGCACCGAAAAAGCCGAAAAAGCCCGCTTCTACATCCGCGAGTCCCGCGCTGGCCGTTGATAGCTGAGCCTGCACCGCGTTGTACATGCCATCGTGGACGCAGAGCGTCCAGAACGGCATGCCGACGCGGAGCGTCGCACGATAATCAAAAGCCGCAAACGGCATGCTTACGCGGAGCGTCTTACGATAGTTCAAGTCGTGGGAGCGGACTTGTCCGCGAAAAGGGCCTTAAATTCGCAGGAGATATATCGCTCTCAACATCGCCTTCGCGGACTAGCGAACCGTCGCCCGTTCCGCACAGTGTTTGTCCAGATACCTCTCGCTCCGTATGCTCGCATCACATCAAATCCCTACCGACTCTAGCGAAACGGCCTACGCTCATCTTAAAGTGTTCGGACACTAGCATCGCTTGCAGTCCCACAGTCATTAAGCAGTTGCCGGAAGGGGCTTTCGATGGGTAGAAAACTCGATGCATGCCTGAGCGCCATCAATGAAGTGGTACTGGGCAAGGAAGTGCAGGTACGGCTGGCGATGACCTGCCTGATCGGCGGCGGGCATTTGCTGATCGAAGACTTGCCGGGGATGGGCAAGACCACGCTCAGCCATGCGCTGGCGAAAATTCTGGGCCTGAGTTATCAGCGCATTCAGTTCACGTCCGACCTGCTACCGGGTGACATCCTGGGGACTTCGGTATTTGATCGGGACAGCGGGCAATTCACCTTTCATCCCGGGCCGATCTTCGCCGAACTGGTGCTGGCCGACGAAATCAACCGCGCCACGCCCAAGAGCCAGAGCGCGTTGCTGGAAGCCATGGAAGAAGGGCAGGTCTCCATCGAGGGCGCGACACGTCTGTTGCCCGATCCATTCTTCGTGATTGCGACTCAGAACCCGTTCAGTTCCGGTGGCACCTTTGCCTTGCCCGAGTCTCAGTTGGACAGGTTCCTGATGCGCATCTCCATGGGCTATCCGGCGAGAGCGGCGGAGAAAGCGCTGCTGCTTGGCGAGTCACGCCGCGAACTTTTACCGCGCCTGCAGCCGATTCTGGACCACGCCATGCTTGGCCAGTTGCAAGCGCATGCGCGGCAGTTGCGGGCCAGCGATGCGCTGGTCGACTATGTGCTGCGACTGGTCGAGGCAACCCGCAGCCAGCCGCAATTCGCCTATGGACTGTCGCCCAGGGCGAGCCTGGCGATTCTGGCCGCAGCGCGGGCCTGGGCGATGTTGCTGGGGCGTGATTACGTCATTCCCGAGGATGTGCAGGCGGTATTGCCGTCGGTGGTCGGCCATCGGCTGCGCGAGCGCAGCGACCCGACCGGGCATGGCGGCGGGGCGCTGGTGCAGTGGTTATTGCGCGAGGTGCCGGTGCTTTGATCGAGCCGCTCAAACCGTTTTGGCAACGCTGGCTGGCAAGACGAATTCCTCCGGCGTCACGCATCACGCTCGACCATCGACGCATCTTCATCATGCCGACGCGCACCGGCATGACCTTTGCGGTCGTGATCGTGCTCATGCTGCTGGTGGCGATCAATTATCAAAACAGCCTGGCCTACGGGCTGACCTTTCTGTTGTTGTCGATTGGCGTGCTGGCCATTTTGCACACGTATCGCAACGTCAGCGGCCTGATTCTCAGTGCGGGTGTGGCGCGTTCAGTGTTTGTCGGCGAACCGGTGCAATTGCGCCTGCGCCTGGAAAGTGCCAGCCAGGCCCACCACGCCTTGGGCGTGGGTTGGACTGCGACAGCTCTGCAATCCGGCGATGTACTGCCTCGCGGGCTGACCGATGTGGAACTGACCCTGCCTGCCGAAAAGCGCGGCTGGCTGCATGCGCCAAGGCTGCGGGTCGAGAGTGTGTTTCCGCTGGGCATTTTCCGCGCCTGGAGCTGGCTGGATCTGGAGCAGAGCGCCTTGATCTATCCGCGGCCACTGTCGGGTGCCATGCCGCTGCTAAAAGGCGTGCAGCCCCACGCCGAGGACGACGGTCAGGCCACTCAGGGTGCCGGTGTCGATGATTATCAGGGGCTGCGCAGCTACCAGCCGGGCGATAACCTCAGTCGTCTGCACTGGAAAGCCTACTCCCGTGGTCAGGGGTTGCTGGTCAAGGATTTCACTGATTTGAGCGGCCACGATCTGTGCCTGGACTTCATGGCGCTGGGCGGCGATATCGAGGAGCGTTTGTCGCGCCTGTGTTATTGGGTACTGGAGCTGTCCCAGCGTCGTCAGCCGTTTGCCTTGCGCCTGCCAGGTTTTCTGTCCACGGTCGACAGCGGTGATGCGCACCGTGAAGCCTGCCTGCGCGCTTTGGCGCTTTATGGTCATCGATCATGAGTGACAAGAATAAGGCGCTCGCAGCCGCACCCATTCCGCGTGTCAGCCTTACCTGGCTGCTATTGGCGCAGGCATTGGTCGTGTTGCCGTTCGCGCTGCACGTGCCGGTATCGATCACGCTTCTGTGGCTGGGCTGCACATGCTGGCGGGTTCAGGTGTTCCGGATGCGCGCGCGGCTGCCCGGCACATGGATCAAGTCAGGGTTGCTGGTGGGCACTGCCGGTGGCGTATATCTGGCGCGTGGCAGCCTTGTCGGGCTGGACGCCGGTGCGGCTTTACTGGTTGCGGCATTCGTTCTGAAAATGCTGGAAATGAACAACCATCGCGACGCTCGGGTGCTGATCTTCCTCGGTTTCTTTTGCGTGGCGGTCGGCTATCTGTTTGAAGACAACCTGCTATGGGCGCTTTTCAGCCTGCTGCCGATCGGCGCGCTGCTGGCCGCGTTGATTGGTCTGCAGCACGCGGATCTGGCTGGCAGATCAACCGATACGCTCAAGCTGGCGTTCAAGCTGATGGCGCAGGCTGTGCCGTTGATGCTTGTGCTGTTTCTGTTTTTTCCACGTCTGGACCCGCTTTGGTCGTTGCCGCAACCGAGCAACAAGGGCGTCACTGGGCTGTCCGACAACATGGCACCGGGCGACATGGCCGAGCTGAGCAAGTCGCCGGCACTGGTATTTCGGGCCAGTTTTGAAGGGCCGATACCGGCGCGTAATCAGTTGTACTGGCGCGGTCTGACCCTTGAGCAGTTCGATGGGCGGCGCTGGTCACAGTCGGCACGTGCCCAGACCGTGCAGATCCCGCAGTGGGAAAAGCGCGGCGATCCACTGGCTTACAGCATTGTCATGGAAGCCAGCGGTCGGCCCTGGTTGCCGAGCCTCGACGTGGCCGAGACCACGTTGCCGGACGTTCGGCAGATGAGCGACTTCCGCCTGCAACGCCGGCGTCCCGTCGAGCAATCGCTGTTATATGCCGTCAATTCCTGGCCGCTGAGTATTCGCGACCCGCAATCCAGCGAACAGGTCCAGCGCCAAAACCTGCAATTGCCCGCCAAGGGGAATGATCAGGCCCGGCAGTGGGCGGCTGAACTGCGCCGTCGCTACACTACGGCGGATGCGATGGTCGCCGCGATGCTGGGTTATTTCAGCGACCAGCCGTTTCACTACACCCTCAAGCCCGCACCGTTGGGCAATGACAGCATTGATGAGTTTCTGTTTGCGAGTCGTCAGGGTTTTTGCGCCCACTACGCCGGCGCAATGACTTTTGTGCTGCGCGCTGCGGGTATTCCGGCGCGTGTCGTGGCCGGGTATCAAGGCGGCGAACTGAACCCCGACGGGCACTACCTGACCGTGCGCCAGTTCGACGCGCATGCGTGGGTCGAATACTGGCAGCCGGGTATCGGCTGGCTCAGTGTCGACCCCACCGCAGCAGTTGCACCGCAGCGTATCGAACAGGGCTTGGAGCAAGCGCTGGCAGCAGACGAAGCCTTTCTGCAGGACTCGCCCTATTCAGCGTTACGCTATCGCAATGTGCCTTGGGTCAACGCCATACGCCTGAGCTGGGACAACCTCAACTATGGCTGGCAGCGCTGGGTGCTGGGCTATCAGGGACAACAGCAGTTACAAATTCTCGGCCGTTGGTTTTCTGGCTTCCAGGCGCCGGTTTTCGTCCTGGGAACCCTGTTTTCACTGGGGCTGGTAGCGTTATGGCTGTTCAAACCCTGGCAACGCGAAAGCGACTCGCAACTGCGGGTGTTCAACGCATTTGAACGCTTGCTCGCCCGTCATGGTCTGCGTCGTATGCCGGGTGAAGGCGCTGACGCATTCTGCCGCAGAGCGGTGCTGTATTTTCCGCAGCATGCCGAGGCCATCGAAGCTTTCATCCGCGAATTTCAGGCGCAGCGCTATGCCGGGCGGCTTGCTTCGGCCAGCCGCTTGAGGCATGCATTGAGCACGTTGCGTCGTCGTCTGCCATGGAGGTTGTCAGCCGTCAGGGACAGGCATTCATGAATGAGTGTGTCGAAGGGGAATTGCATGTCTTCAATGGTGGATCATCTGGTGGCCGAGGTGCTGGCGCTGGATGTCAAATTGCTCGCGTGCCAGGCACGCCTTGCGGTTTCGACGGACAGCGAAGCGCTGCATGATTTGCGTACCACCGTGCGTCGTCTGCGTAGCGTACTGCGGCCCCTGCGGGAAAACCCGGCTGCCGCAGAACTGGAAGAGGCCGCAAAAGCGGTAGGGCAACTGACCACGCCTTTGCGTGACATGCAGGTGCTCGCCGCGTTTCTCGAAGAGCAGGGCCTGAACGAGGCCGCTTTCAAGCGCAACCAGTACTTGGGAAATGCCTGCCCCAGGGTTGCGACGTCGCCTGAACTGAGCCGCCTGCTCAAGCTGATCGACCAATTCCCGGAGCTACTGCGTTTGCAACAGCGTCAGGGAATGTTGCGCGGCCTGCGCAAGACCATCGAAAAGCGTATGGACAAACAATGGAGCAAGCTACGTGTGGCCATCGCCGAGCCTGGGCATGATCGGCATGACCTGCGCCTGTTGATCAAACGCGTGCGTTACGCCGCCGAAGCGTACCCGGAACTCAGCCACCAGCCGAAAAACATGCAGGCCCGGCTCAAGGCCGCACAAGGCGAGCTGGGCGACTGGCATGATCATTTGCAATGGCTGGCGCAGGCTGCAGAGCAGCCGGATCTGGCGCCGTGCATTGCGGGTTGGCAGATCGGCATCGTGCGTGCCGAGCGCAAGGCCGAGGCGTCGCTCAAGCGGCTGGCCAAGGCCTGTTTCTAAGGCAGTGGCTTTTTTATGAAATAGGTCATTCGGGCCGCAATAATGGCCAATATGCGGCATGTCGTTGACTAAGAGGATGGTTATCATCCATCCACTTGTGTGTCGACTTGCTGGAGTAAGCATGACCTTTTCCGAATTGATCGATGCGGTGCGTCGCGACCCGCGTGCTGTCACGATCCCTGCCGAATGGTCCCAGGGGCGCGCCTGCTTTGGCGGGTTGATGGCGGCGCTGACCTATGAAGCGATGCGTGCCGAGGTGCCGGAAGGGCGCCCGGTTCGCTCGCTGGCGATTACCTTTGTCGGGCCGGCCGAGCCGGGCGTACCGATTGCCTTTGACGTTGAAATTCTGCGTCACGGCAAGGCTGTCAGTCAGTTGTCGGGGCGCGCCATGCAGAACGGTCAGGTGATGACCCTGATACAAGGCAGCTTCGGCGCACCCCGTGAGTCGATGATTGCGGTTGCAGCAGAGGCCGCGCCAGTGCTCAAGCCGGTAGAACAATGCCCGGAGCTGCCTTTTGCCAAGGGCGTGATGCCCGACTACTTGCGTTTCATGGACATTCGTTGGGCGCTGGGCGGCATGCCATTCAGCAATACCCCGTCACCGGCAATTGGTGGTCATGTGCGTTTTCGTGATGAGGCGCATGCCAGCCCCATGAGCGAGGCCCATATTCTGGCGCTGGTCGACACCTGGCCGCCTGCGGTATTGCCGCACCTCAACAAGCCCGCACCGGGCAGTTCGCTGACCTGGACCATCGAATTCGTCCAGCCACAGCCGGTGCTCGATACGCTGCAATGGTGCAGTTATCGCGCAGTCATCGAACACGCCCGGGATGGCTATGGTCACACCGCAGCAGCGTTGTGGAGCCCCGACGGCGAACTGATCGCAATCAGCCGCCAGACGGTGACGGTGTTTGGCTGACTGACAAGGCAGGTCAATATTTCCGGGCGGAGCGGGCAGCGTCCTTGCGCTGAAAACCCAGCGCAGCCAGCAGGCCGATCACACCGATGGCAATCGATGGCAGGCTCTCGGAGAACAGGCCGTTGAGTATCAGCAGGGCCGCCAGAATGAACAATGGTACGGCAATCAGGTACATGGCCAGGCTGGCCGAGTGCTCCTGATTGTCGTTGCTGTCACGCCATTGATTGAGCTGCAGATCGGAAAGTGGCTTGTTCATGCGGCGGTCCTCTTAAGGTTAGCGCTTGTTCAGGGCAACGCGTAAAGCGCCGTTCAATGCCTGAAGCATAGGCCCGCCTGCCGATCGCTGACGATTCAAGCGTGTCTATCGCCGCGATAGTCTGTTACAACTTGAGCTGGCCGATCGCAGCATTCAGCTCGCCCGCCAGCGTGGCGAGTTCGTCACTGGTGCTGGCCGAGTCCACGGTCTGCACCACCGTGCGTTCGGTGACATCGCGGATACTCACCACCGCACGGTTCATTTCCTCGGCCACCTGACTTTGCTGCTGCGCGGCGACGGCAATCTGCGTATTGCTTTCGCGCATCTGTGCCACGGCACCGGCAATGGCCGCCAGCGCTTCGCCCGCTTCCTTGGCCTGCTGCACGCATTCATCGGCCTTGTACGAGCTTTCCTGCATGAAATCCACCGCATCGCGGGTGCCGCTTTGCAGGGTCGAAACCATTGTGGTGATTTCATCGGTCGAGGTCTGCACCCGTTTGGCCAGATTGCGCACTTCGTCGGCTACCACGGCAAAGCCGCGACCCATTTCCCCGGCGCGTGCGGCTTCGATGGCGGCATTCAGGGCCAGCAGGTTGGTCTGTTCGGCAATGCTGTGGATCACGTTGACCACGCCGTTGATCTTCTGGCTGTCCTGGGCCATGCGCTGGATCATTTCGGCGGTCTGTTGCACGCCGCTGGAGAGCCCGGCGATGGATACCTGCACGCGGTCGACCACTTCCTTGCCACTGCCCGCCAACGCGTCGGCGGTCTGCGACTGGTCGCGTGTGGCCGTGGCGTGCTGGGCAATGTGATGGACCGTGGCGGTCATCTCGTTGATTGCCGTGGCTACCTGATCGGTTTCGCTTTGCTGACCGAGCATGCCCTGGCGCACATCCTTCATGCCCGCAGCCAGATGCGCGGCACCCTGATCGAGTCGGCCTGCGGTTTGCGAAACTGTATTGACCACCCGCTGATACCCGGCCTGCATGGCATTGAACGCCTTGGCCATCTGCCCGACCTCATCGTCACTGCGGTTAGGCACGCGGGCCGCCAGATCGCCGCTTTTTTCGACGTGCAGCATCACATCCTTGAGCGCGTTGAGCTGGCTGAGCAGAAAACGGATCAGCAGTTGCGAGGCGCAGAGCATCAACAGCATCAGCACGAAAACCGCGGCTGCGTAATGGCTGAAGCGATCTTGAAATACCTGCAGGAAGGTCGGAGCAAAAGCCAGCACCGCGACCTGCTGGCCGGTGCTACGGGTGAAGATCTGCGCACCGCTCAGCAGTCTGTCGTTGGCTGGTTTATTCAGCGCAACCCAGTCGCGGGCGTCTGCCAGTTCCGGCAGCGCGAGGGTATTGAAGGTCGGTGTCTGACCTTTGTTGTAAGTCAGCAACGTATCACTGGCGGGCAGCACTGCGTCGGCAGGCCACGCGGCCAGCAAGCGGGCCTGAGCTTGCGCTGCCTGACGTGACGTATCTACTCGTGCCTGCTGTTCTGCTTGCATGGCGTAAAGCACCAGCAACAGGGTTGTGACGAAGGCGACCGCATTCACGGCCCAGAATTTATATTTCAGTGACAGGTTGCCAAGCCATGAGCCCATGAGCGGTCTTCTTTGATGGTCGTGTGAGGTAGCAGCAAGATGCCATCACGATGCCTCAGCCATCAAAGAGACCCTTGATGCGGGTCAAGGAAGCTGCAGATTTTCGCCGGTTATCTGTTCCAGTGTGGGTAAATCGAAAAACTCACGCGCGCAGGCCGTGCTGTGACGGGCGAGATCTTCCTGGCTTTCGCCTCGATGCAAAGCCACTTCGCGCAAGACTTCCGGTAGGTAAGCGGGTTCGTTGCGGCCATTTTTCGGCTTCGGGCGCAGGCTGCGTGGCAGAAGATAAGGCGCATCGCTTTCCAGCATCAGCCGGCCGCGAGGAATATTGCCCACCAGCGGGTGCAGATGCGTGCCGCGTCGCTCATCGCAGATCCAGCCGGTGATACCGATGTGCAGGTCGAGGTCCAGATAACTGAACAGCGCGGCGCGTTCGCCAGTAAAGCAGTGCACCACCGCAGCCGGCAGACGGTCGCGGTAGTCACGCAGAATCTCCAGTAGGCGCTGGTTGGCGTCACGTTCATGCAGAAACACCGGCAATTGCAGTTCCACCGCCATGGCCAGGTGCGCTTCAAGAACCTTTTCCTGCTGCGGACGAGGCGAGAAGTCGCGATTGAAATCCAGGCCGCATTCACCCACGGCGCGAACGCGATTTTCCTTGAGCAGCGCATGCAACTGTTTCTCGGTGTCACCGGTCCAATCGCTCGCCGAGTGCGGGTGGATGCCTGCCGTGCAGAACAGGCGTTGCGCGCTTTCATCCAGTTCGTGACACAGCTGCAAGGCGTGTTCGCTGCCCTCGACGCTGGTGCCGGTCACCACCAGTTGCTCGACGCGTGCGGCATAGGCGCGATCGAGTA
Source organism: Pseudomonas syringae group sp. 247E2 (assembly GCF_032587795.1). Lineage (NCBI taxonomy): Bacteria > Pseudomonadati > Pseudomonadota > Gammaproteobacteria > Pseudomonadales > Pseudomonadaceae > Pseudomonas > Pseudomonas syringae group sp. 247E2. Next base: position 310,757 of record NZ_JAWHPK010000025.1, read on the forward strand.
CCGCCTGTCGTTGCGAGGCGAAGCTTGCGTTGGTCAGATTGACGCCGATGTCGATGAGTTGCATGGTGCTACCTCCAGCTGAAGGCTGTCGAGCATACCAGAGCTCCGGCCACAATAAGAAAACGCTGGGTATTCAAGCGATTGAGCCGGATGGTTCAACGATTTCCTTCGCTGTTCGATGCTGCTGCGTGACCTCAAGATTTCCTTTTTCCTGTTTTTTTTCCGGCGTTGCCCTGGGGAAGTGAATGATCCGATCCGCGCTTGTGTCTTTTATGTGTCTGTTGGCGCTGCTGCCGCTGCAGGTTTCTGCTCGTCAGACTGGCCCACAGGCCGTGCAGCACAACGCGCAGGTGCGCGATCTGCCTGCCATTCGCAGCAGCAAGGTGCTGCGCGTGCTGGTCAATCAAAGCCGCAACAGCTCCGGTGACGTCAAGGGTCAGGAAATCGGCATCGAATATCATCGCCTGCAAGCCTTCGAACAGTACCTCAACAGCCATTCGCGCGGCGCTCAGAAGGTCACACTCAAAGTCATACCCAAGGCCAAGAACCAGTTACTGACAGCGTTGCAGCGCGGCGAAGGCGATATGATCGCGCCTGGCGAACTGCTTGATGTCAGCGAAGCCAAAGGTGTTCAGGCCAGTGCGCCGATCATTCATGATGTGCCTCTGGTGCTGGTCGGCACGCGTGGCCAGCGCAACGTACGGCGTGTGGAGCAACTGTCGGGACATACACTGAGCCTGCCCACCGGCAGCGCGGCCGACGAGGCCCTGCATCAGGTCAATCGGCAACTGGAGCTGCGCAAGCTGCCGCTGGCCAAGATCGAATGGGTCGACCCTAGCCTGGCAGTCGAAGATGTGCTGGAGATGGTCCAGGCCGGTATTTACCCGATGACACTGGTCGAGCAGCCTATTGCCGAGCGTTGGGCGAAGATCATGCCCAAGCTGCGTATCGAGCGCGGCCTTACCTTGCAGACCCACGGCGACATCAGCTGGTTTGTACGCGACAACGCAACCCAGCTGCGGGCCAGTGTCGATGATTTCCTCAAAGGCTATAAACCTTCGGCTCAGCAGGATCAGGTGCTCGCCAAGGCTTACAAAAACACCTACAAGGTCAACAACCCGCTGGTACGCAACAACCTGCAACGTCTTGAGCAACTGCGTCCGATGCTGCAACGCCACGCCGATGCGCAGGGTATGGACTGGCTGGACCTCGCTGCCCTGGCGTTCAAGGAGTCGAAGCTCGACCCGGCGGCCAAGGGCAGTGGCGGCGCGACAGGGCTGTTGCAGATCACTCCGTCGGCGGCAAAAAGCGTCGGGGTGCCGAGCATTCAAAGCGCTGACGACAACGTCCGTGCAGGTTCGCGTTACATGGCGCTGATCCAGCGCAAGTATTTCTCCAGCAGCCGAGTCAACGAGCGCGAGCGTATGGCGTTTGTGATGGCCGCCTACAACCTGGGGCCGGAGCGTGTGCAAGGCATGCGCGAGGAAGCGCGGCGGCGGGGGCTCAATCCAGATCAGTGGTTTTTCCAGACCGAGCGCGTGGCAATGGAGCAGGGCGGTGCCAACGTCGTCGCGTTCGTCAACAGCGTGAACAAGTATTACCTGGCATTTGATCGCGAGCGAGACTCGCTGGAAAAGAGTGGGCCGAAAACCGCCGTAAAACGCTAATCATCGATTTATTGGATTGTTACGTGCTGTTATTTGCGGTTTTCACATAAGTAAATTTGATTATGATGGCGCCACGTTCACTTAATCAATCCCGGAAATTACCCACATGAACACAATGATCAAATCGGTTCTCAGCACTCGCGCCGGTTACGGCCTTACCCTGTTGCGCGTTATTGTCGGTATTGCCTTTATCGCTCACGGTAGTCAGAAGCTGTTCGGGGCCTTCGGCGGTTATGGCCTGGAAGGCACTGCGCAGTACATGGAAGGCCTGGGCCTGACACCGGGTTATCTGATGGCGCTGATGTCTGGCAGCGCCGAGTTCTTTGGCGGTCTGGGCCTGCTGTTGGGGCTGCTGGCTCGTCCGGCTGCGGTAGTGGTGATCCTGTTGTTGCTGGTAGCGATCTTTACCGTGCATATCCATAACGGTTTCTTCATGGCCAATAACGGTTATGAGTATGCGCTGGCGTTGCTCGGCGGCGCTCTGGCAGTGCTTATTGAAGGTGCAGGCAAGTTGTCGCTGGACCGCGTCATCTCCCGATAACCGGCTATGCTTGTCCTGCAAGGCCCGCTTCTGGCGGGCCTTGTGCGTTTGCAGGCTCGCGTCACGGATGACGATTGACAATGAATGGGGCGTTTCTCTAGGATGCGTGCTCAAGCGCCGATTTAACAACTACTTGCGGGGCGCCTGGCAAGGCTCAGGTCTTGTCGAAATACCGCTAAAACGTTGGTTCGGTGTTGCCTCTCACCGCTGCCCAGCGGATCTTGCGAGGCAGAGATATAACCATGAACAACCTGCGCCCCCTCATTCGTCTTTCCCCTATCAGCACGGTCTTGTCACGCAAGAACCCGAAAATCCTTCTGAGCGGCTCTCATCAGCCTACGCTGTTGCGCTATCTCGATGGCTGGCCTCGTCGGGGCGCTGGTAACTGTGCGTTTCTAATTCAGTTTGTCGATACGAACTCGTCGTTGAGCCACTTTGGCAACGATGAGTTCGACCTGGCGGTGGTGCAATCGCCGCAGGCTGACGACGTCGAGCAGCTCATTTGTGACCTGACGCGTATAGCCCGTCAGGGCCTGATTACGCTGGGTTGAAACAGCGGACGTATTCAATTGGCATAGAAGGCATATTGCTGGCCCCCGGCCTGTGAACTGACAGGCAAAATCGCCGCCTTATCAAAGGATTAGGTGGTTTTCGCATGCGTTTGGTCTATTGTGCTCTGGCGTGCCTGACGCTTTCCGGGCTGGCTTTTTCCGTTCAGGCCAGAAACGCGACGGAGAACGAGCGTTATCTTTGTCGCTGGGGCTCGACCATTGCCGGTGGTGCGCAGGCTTCCAAGCTGTCAGGCGTTACCCGTTACGGGGCGCGGCAAAAGCTGCAGGCGCGCAAGTTCGCCAAACAGTGGATGCGACCCATGGCATTGCGTATCACCGAGCAGACCTACGACAGCGAGTCGCGTTTGAAGCCTGATGCTGTCAGCAAGGTGTATTACGACGGCTGCATCCAGCATGAGGTGGCGCGTCGCTGACTTTTTATGCCTGTCGAACTGATTTTTGCAGGGCTGGAGAAACGTCTTGAGTACAAAGATCATCACCAGGGGCGGGCATGAAGCCCTGAAGAAAGAACTCGATTACCTGTGGCGAGAGCACCGGCCTGACATTACTCAAAAGGTCGCCTGGGCAGCGTCGTTGGGTGATCGCAGCGAGAACGCGGATTACCAGTACAACAAGAAACTGCTGCGCGAGATCGACCGGCGCGTGCGCTACCTGCGCAAGCGCCTTGAAGACATGCGTGTCGTCCACTATTCGCCGGAGCAGGAAGGGCGAGTGTTCTTCGGTGCCTGGGTCGAGATCGAGAACGAAGCGGGCGACCTCAAGAAATTTCGCATTGTCGGGTATGACGAGATCTACGGGCGCAACGATTACATTTCCATCGACTCGCCCATGGCGCGCGCCTTGTTGAAGAAGGAAGAGGGCGATGAGGTGCTGGTCAACACGCCGGAAGGCGAAAAGCTGTGGTTCGTGAATTCGATTGTTTATGAGCAGTGAGGCCGGACGCACAGCGTCGTAGTCCGGCCAGTCGAGCTCAACCCTCGCGCAGTACGGTCAACGGGCTGACGTTCAGTGCGCGGCGTGTGCCGAATACGCCAGCGCCACCCACCAGTAGGGCACCGATTACCGGCAGCAGCAATAGCCACGGATGCGGCTGCCATTCCAGTGAGAAGGCGTAGCGGTACAGCACGAAGCTCACCAGCTCACAGCCCAGCGCCGCCAGCACGCCGCTGGCAGCCCCCAGCAAACCGAATTCGATGCGCCGTGACTTGATCAGCAGTGCCCGCTCTGCGCCGAGTGCACGCAGCAGCGCGCCCTGACGGATGCGTTCGTCCAGGGTCGCCTGCAACCCGGAGAACAGCACGGCAATACCGGCCGCCAGAACAAACAGCAGCACGAATTGCACGGCCAGCGTGACCTGATCAAGAATACTGCGCACCTGCGCCAGCAAGGCCTCCACTCCCAGAATACTGATCGACGGGTAGGCCCGCGACAGCTCGACAATCTGTTTATCCTGGCCAGGCGGCAAGTAGAAACTGGTCAGGTAAGTGGTGGGCAAATCAGCCAGGGTGCCAGGCTGGAAGATCATGAAGAAGTTGGGCTGGAAGGTATCCCAGTTCACGTCCCTCAGGCTGGTGACTACGGCTTCACGCGTAAGGCCACCGACAATGAAGCTCAGGCGGTCGCCCAGCTTGATCTTCAGGCTCTCGGCCAGCTTGGTCTCGATCGATACCCCGGGCGTCGCGTCGCTCTGGCCTGAGGCCGGCAGCGCCTTCCACCAGTTACCGGCAGTCAGGGTATTGCCTTCGGGCAAATCGGCGGCCCAGGTCAGGCTAAGGTCGCGGCGAGTGGCGTTCTCACCACGCGAGTCCTTGGTCACGAAGTTGCCCACCGGTTCACCGTTGATGCTGGTCAGACGTCCCGGCACTACTGGGTAGAGCGGAGCCGAGTGGGTGGACAGCTTGCTCAGGGTCTGGGCGAAGTTTTCTTTCTCTGATGGCAACACATTGAGCACGAAATAGTTTGGTGCGTCCTTGGGCAGCTGGTTTTGCCAGGTGTCGAGCAGTTCACCGCGCAGCAGCGCGATCAAACCCATCGACAGCAGGATCAGGCCGAAGGCCAGAGATTGACCGGCAGCGGCCAGCGGGTAACGCAGCAGTTGCCCCAGGCCCAGCCGCCAGGGCAGCGACGCACCGGCCAGCAGGCGGCGCAGGCTGTTAAGCGCCAGCAGCAACAGGCTGCCCAGTATCAGCGCGGCGACGACGCCACCGCCCAACAGGGCAAAGGTCAGCACCAGGTCCAGGCTCAGGCGCCACATGATCAGGCCCAGCGCGAACAGCGCCGCGCCATACACCAGCCATGAGCTGGCGGGGATCGGCAGCATGTCACGGCGTAGCACGCGCAGCGGCGGCACGCGACCCAGTGCTGCCAGCGGTGGCAGGGCGAAACCGGCCAACGCCACCAGCCCGGTGCCCATGCCTGCCAGCGCAGGCAAAATGCCGCCCGGAGGTACGGCGGCCGGCAATAGATTTTGCAGCAGTGCAAATAACCCCAATTGCGCCAGCCAGCCCAGCAGCGCGCCGCTCAGGCTGGCCAGCAGGCCGATGATCGCCAGTTGCAGGCTGAACAGGGTCATGGTCTCGCCGCGTGACAGGCCCAGACAGCGCAGCAGGGCGCTGGCATCGAAGCGCCGTGCGGCAAACCTGGATGCCGAAAGCGCCACGGCAACGCCCGCCAGCAGTACGGCCACCAGGCTCGCCATATTCAGATAACGTTCAGCCTTGCCCAGCGCGCCACCAATCTGCTGACTGCCATCGCGGGCGTCCTTGATTTCCTGATGCGGTTCCAGAGTCGGCTCGATGGCTTTACGGTAGGCGGCCAGCGCTTCGGGCGGGCCGCTCCACATTTCCCGGTAGCTGACTCGGCTGCCCGGTTGCACTACGCCGGTAGCGGCGAGATCCTGGAGATTGATCATCACCCTCGGGGTCAGGCTGTAGAAGTTGCCCGCACGGTCTGGCTCGTACGTCAGTACCCGAGTCAGTTTCAGGGTTTTCGAGCCGACGTCGATATCATCACCGACCTTCAGATCAACGGCTGGAAACAGTCGTGCCTCGGCCCAGGCTTCACCGGGCCTGGGGCCGCTGCCAGCCTGCTCGGTCTGATACAGGTCCGCTGCGCTTTTAAGCTCGCCGCGCAGTGGGTAAACGTCATCCACTGCTTTGATGCTGGACAATTGGATACCGGCATCGGTGGCGATCACGCTGGAAAAGATCACGATCTGCGCATGCTTGAGTTGCAGGCGCTTGCCTTCCTCGACCTGCTCGGCGCGCGCCGGGCTGGAACCCTCAAGAATCAGATCAGCGCCAAGAAACTCGGTCGCCCGCAACAGCATTGCGCCGTTCAGGCGCGCGCCGAAGTAACCGATGGCGGTGCTGGCAGCCACGGCTACCAGAAGGGCAAAGAACAACACCCGCAACTCTCCGGCGCGTGCATCGCGCAGCAGTTGGCGGGCGGCGAGGCTTAGCAGACGGGCAAAAGGCAAACGTGCCATCAAGGCTCCAGCGGGGCGACCAGTCGGCCCCCTTCAAGACGGATCAGGCGGCGGCAGCGATGCGCCAGACGCTCATCGTGAGTCACCAGCACCAGCGTGGTGTTGCGCTCCTTGTTCAGTTCGAACAGCAGGTCGCTGATACGCTCGCCAGTGTGGCTGTCCAGGTTGCCGGTGGGTTCGTCGGCAAACAGTACGTCCGGGTCGGCGGCAAACGCGCGGGCGATGGCGACACGTTGTTGTTCGCCTCCGGACAACTGACGCGGTGTGTGGGTCAGGCGCTGGCCAAGGCCTACGCGCTCCAGCAGGTCGCGAGCCTTTTCGCGGGCGTCCTTGCGGCCTTCAAGCTCCATCGGCAGCATGACGTTTTCCAGCGCATTGAGGCTGTCGAGCAACTGGAATGACTGAAATACAAAACCGACGTGCTCGGCGCGTACTCTGGCGCGCTGGTCTTCATCCAGCTCACTCAGGTTGCGGCCCGAGAGGATGACCGAACCGGAGCTGGGCAGGTCAAGCCCGGCAAGCAAGCCGAGCAGGGTGGATTTGCCCGAACCGGATGCACCGACGATGGCCAGTGTGTCGCCCTTGTTTAGTTCCAGGGAGAGTTCGTGCAGGATGGTCAGGTCACCTTCGGTGCTGGGGACTACTTTGCTGAGGCTTTGGGCACTGAGAATACTTTCACTCATGGAGAATCCGATGCGTGCGTTGTTTTTAAGTGCTGGCCTGGGGTTACTGCTGCTGTCACAGGGCGCGTTGGCGGGCACGGTATTGATCGTTGGGGATAGTATCAGTGCGGCTTTCGGACTGGATACCCGCGTGGGGTGGGTCAGCCTGCTGGAGCAGCGTCTGAGCAAGGAGGGATTCGACGACAAGGTGGTCAATGCGTCGATCAGTGGCGACACCAGTGCCGGGGGCCTGGCGCGTTTGCCTGCGCTGCTTGCAGAGCATAAGCCGGAACTGGTTATTCTCGAATTGGGTGGCAACGACGGACTGCGTGGCCAGCAGCCCGCTCAATTGCAACAAAACCTTTCATCGATGATCGACAGCTCTCGGGCAGCCGGTGCGAAAGTGTTGCTGCTGGGTATGCAGATACCGCCCAACTACGGGCCGCGTTACACCAACGCGTTCAAAGAGGTTTACAGCAACCTGGCCGAGCAGAAAAAAGTCCCGTTTGTGCCCTTCTTTCTGGAAGGTGTGGGCGGAGTGCCCGAACTGATGCAGGCTGATGGTCTGCATCCGGCGGCGGCTGCTCAGGGCAAGTTGCTGGAAAATGTCTGGCCGAGCCTGAAACCGCTGCTTTGAGGCTTTCCCGGACGGGGGCTTTCGGCTAATGTGGCGCCCCCGATCTGGAGCCCCCCATGCCGCGTCCCGCCTGGTCCCTGTATGCCTATCAAATGCTTGAGCCCCATGAGCAGCTGGATCTGTTCGCCTGTCAGGAAGTGCGCGTCCATCTGATTGCTCGCCAATTGGAGCTGGGCGGCTCGATCGACCGGACGTTGTGTGGCACGTTGTTGCCTGCCCAGCCGCAGATGCGCGCCGTCGAACTGCAAGCCATGCGCGATGAGCGCCTGTGCCCGCTGTGCAAGGCCATCATGGATGCGCAGCGCAGGGGCATGAACCCGATCTGGCCTGAGCTCTAGCTGTCATGACTGCCTGAAGGCCAACCGCAGATATCCCCGATCCTGCAAGGGCCGGTGTACACTTCAGGTCTTGTTTCCATCTCTTTAGTCGTTACCCGAAGGATCTTCCCGGATGTTGTCGCGCATACCAGCCGTTACCCGCTGTCTGTCGCTTGCTGCTCTGTGCGCGGCGAGCTCTGTCCATGCTCTGGAGTTTCCGTTGCCGCCGCCCGGCGAGGACATCGTGGGCCAGGTGCAGGTCATCAAGGCCAAATACGAGGACACCTTTGCTGATCTGGGCACAAAATACGATCTGGGTTATCTGGAAATGATCGCGGCCAACCCTGGTGTTGACCCCTGGTTGCCGGGTGCAGGCAAGGACATCGTGCTGCCGACCCGCTTCATTCTGCCGCCGGGCCCGCGCGAAGGGATAGTCATCAACCTTGCCGAGTACCGCATGTACTACTACCCCAAAGGGCAGAATGTCGTGCATACCTATCCGCTGGGTGTCGGTCGTGAAGGCTGGGGTTCGCCCATCGGGGTGACCAAGGTAACGGCCAAGACGCCAAACCCGACCTGGACGCCACCTGCCTCGATCAAGGCCGAGCATGCTGCCGATGGTGATCCGCTGCCTGACGTAGTGCCCGCCGGTCCGGATAACCCGCTGGGGCCGTTCAAATTCGGTCTTGGGCTTTCCGGCTACCTGATCCACGGTTCGAACAAGAAGTTCGGTATTGGCATGCGCACCAGTCATGGCTGTTTCCGCATGTACAACAACAACGTGCTGGAACTGGCCGACATGGCTCCGGTCGGTACGACCGTGCGAATCATCAGCGAGCCCTACAAATTCGGCATCAGTGGCGGCAAGATTTACCTTGAAGCACACACACCGGTAGATGATCTGGGCAACCCGTCGGTTGTCGACAAGCACACTGCGGTCATTAATGCGTTGCTCAAACGTGACGACCTGGCCAACAACCTGCGCATGAACTGGGACGTAGTACGCGATGTAGTTGCGGCCGAAGACGGCATGCCGGTGGAAATCGCAGAACCGGGCAAAGCGCCTGCGAGTGCTGAAGAGCCTGTGATTTTTCAGTAGTCCAACCTGTTCGCGCGCCAATGCTATGCCTTACACAACGGTTCTGCGAAATCAGGCGAATGACCATCGTGCCTACGCTCCGCGTAGACACGCAACTCGTGACGCTCCGCGTCACATCTGTGCTGCCGCACAACATCCACGCCTTACGCGCAGCCGCCGCCAGAGCAGTGCTTTTCAACCGCGATGGCACAGACGACGCAGAGTGCGACGTTAGTGACGGCTGAGCCCTGACGCTGATCCGGGGGATGCGAGGCAGGACGCCGAGCAAGCCGCACCGGGCCAAGGATGGCCCGTTGCGGCGGCCCCCGGATCAGTGACAGGGCGAAGGAACCCGACGAAGTCGGGCCGGAAACAGGAGCGAGGACTTTGCCTACTTTGGTCCCTCAAAGTAGGGCGCCGTAAGGGCGCAAAGGTGACCTGAGCTAGAAACATATATCACTGATGTCTCGGAACCGCTGTGTGACGCGGAGCGTCACGAACTGCATTCCCACGCGGAGCGTGAGGAACGAGCGGCGTCTGGGATAACAAAGGTGACCTGAGTCGAACCCCGATCCACCTGACAGCGCAGAACCGCCGTGTGACGCAGAGCGTCACGAACTGCATTCCCACGCGGAGCGTGAGGAACGAGCGGCGTCTGGGATAACAAAGGTGACCTGAGTCGAACCCCGATCCACCTGACATCGCAGAACCGCTGTGTGACGCGGAGCGTCACGAACTGCATTCCCACGCGGAGCGTGAGGAACGAGAGGCGCCTGGGATAACAAAGGTGACCTGAGTCGAACCCCGATCCACCTGACATCGCAGAACCGCCGTGTGACGCAGAGCGTCACGAACTGCATTCCCACGCGGAGCGTGAGGAACGAGCGGCGTCTGGGATAACAAAGGTGACCTGAGTCGAACCTCAATCCACCTCAAGTCGCAGAACCGCTGTGTGACGCGGAGCGTCACGAACTGCATTCCCACGCGGAGCGTGAGGAACGAGCGGCGTCTGGGATAACAAAGGTGACCTGAGTCGAACCCCGATCCACCTGACATCGCAGAACCGCCGTGTGACGCAGAGCGTCACGAACTGCATTCCCACGCGGAGCGTGAGGAACGAGAGGCGTCTGGGATAACAAAGGTGACCTGAGTCGAACCCCGATCCACCTGACATCGCAGAACCGCTGTGTGACGCAGAGCGTCACGAACTGCATTCCCACGCGGAGCGTGAGGAACGAGAGGCGTCTGGGATAACAAAGTCACCCAGCCAGATAACAGGCATAAAAAAAGCCGACCCGTTGCCGGATCGGCTTTCAATAATCCCGGGGGATTATTACTTGCGGCTAGCTTTGTCCAGCATGCGCAGAGCGCGCTCGTTGGCTTCGTCAGCAGTTTGCTGAGCTTTTTGAGCAGCAGCCAGAGCTTCGTCAGCCTTGCGGTAGGCTTCGTCGGCACGTGCTTGCGAACGAGCTGCTGCGTCTTCGGTAGCTGTCAGACGAGCTTCGGTTTCTTTGGATACGCTGCTGCAACCGGTAGCCAGAACTGCGGCCAGAGCCAGAGCAGAGAATTTCAGAACGTTGTTCATCGTGTTCACCTTCAAGGAATTTTGTTCAAATTAGTCATCTCTCGAAAATGAGAAAACGACCGGCGTACATAGTACCCATTGTTTGTAGTAAGTAAACGGACCCAGCGCAAGAAGCTGCTAAAATTCCCTGCTTTGAAAGTGTTCCGCGTTACTTCTCAAGCGTTCTGTACAAAAACTATCCACTTTCACTGGACCCCCCGCCTGTATCGGCGGTTCCTCGGGACTCGCTTGAACATCTGCAAAAACCTTACATGTCTGACTGTCGGTCGGTGCGGGAGCATTTCCAGGCGTTTTTAATCCAACTGCGCTTGAGGATATCCGGCAATGGTGCCTACTATCTGAATGTGATGTACGTCGAGATCGGCAATGCTCTTACCGGTGTCGAAAACAGGCACTGGGCGGCGTAGATGTTCCTTCGCCTGAAAAAGACCGGTAAGGTAGGGGTCAAATTCCAAGACCCGCGAGGAGTAACGATGAGCGAGGCGTTGTCCATCCACCATGACGAAGTCGGCCACCATTTCGAAATCATTATCGACGGCCACCGTGCCTACCTGACGTACATGGATCTCGGCAAGCAGACGCTGGATTTCTACCGGACCTTTGTGCCCGATGCCTTGCGTGGACGCGGTATAGCCGCCGCCCTGACCAAGGAGGCCCTGGACTATGCAGGCAGCATGGGCTACTCCGTCATACCGTCCTGCTCTTACGTCGAGCGATACATGGAACTGCATGACCTGCAGTCCCAGGCGGCCAAGCTCTGATACATCGAGCTTACTGACCGTCAGCATGAAAAACGCCGAGCATATGCTCGGCGTTTTCGTTATTGCAGGTTAATCAGTCAGGCAGTTACTTGCGCTTGCGAGCGGGCAGTACAGCCTTGAGTTTCGCGTGCATGCTGCGCAGGGTTTTTTCAGTGCTTTCCCAATCGATGCAGGCATCGGTAATGGATACGCCGTACTGCAATTCCGACAGGTCCTTCGGAATCGCCTGACAGCCCCAGTTCAAGTGACTCTCGACCATCAGGCCGATGATCGATTCGTTGCCTTCCAGAATCTGGTTGGCGACGTTTTCCATCACCAGCGGCTGCAGGGCCGGGTCCTTGTTGGAGTTGGCGTGGCTGCAGTCGACCATGATGTTCGGGCGAATGCCGGACTTGTTAAGGGCCTGTTCGCACAGCGCGACGCTGACCGAATCATAGTTGGGTTTGCCATTACCGCCGCGCAGCACGACATGGCCGTAGGCATTGCCCTTGGTGGTCACGATCGATACGCCACCTTCCTGATTGATACCGAGGAAGCGGTGCGGGCTCGAGACCGATTGCAAGGCGTTGATGGCAACGGTCAGACCGCCGTCGGTGCCGTTCTTGAAACCGACTGCCGACGACAGGCCGGAAGCCATCTCGCGGTGAGTCTGGGATTCGGTGGTGCGCGCGCCAATGGCCGACCAGCTGATCAGGTCCTGCAGATACTGCGGGGAGATCGGGTCCAGTGCTTCGGTGGCGGTTGGCAAGCCCATTTCAGCCAGGTCCAGCAGCAACTGGCGACCGATGTGCAGGCCATCCTGGATCTTGAACGAGTCATCCAGGTATGGGTCGTTGATCAGGCCTTTCCAGCCCACGGTAGTACGTGGCTTCTCGAAATAGACGCGCATGACCAGATACAGCGTGTCGGACACTTCTGCCGCCAATGCCTTGAGGCGCTCGGCGTATTCCTTGGCTGCCTTCAGGTCGTGGATCGAGCAGGGGCCGATCACGATGAACAGGCGGTGATCATTGCCATCGAGGATGTTGCGAATCACCTCGCGGCCCTGGCTGACGGTGTGCAGGGCGGCGTCGGTCAGAGGGATGTCGCGCTTGAGCTGATCCGGGGTGATCAGAGTCTCGTTGGAGGCAACGTTAAGGTCGTCAATCGGTAAATCAGCCATCGTGTTACTCATCAGGTCGCGGGTACTGGCCGCCAACGGTACCCCGTGCGGCGGTGCCCAGCAGGTTTGAGCGCAGCGGGGAGCCGAACCTTAGCGCGTTATCGCGCTGTTCGACAATAAGTAAACGAGGTATCGGGCAGGTTACGGGTAACTGCCCGCCGGGCCGCGCTGCTGTATTGCAAGACAATCCGCTGCGACGGATAGTGTATGGCCCGAAATAACCTGACAGCCAAGGGAGAGGTCATGAGTGTTGATTCCCGTCGTCCGCGTGTCGGCGTTATAGGTACCGGTGCCATCGGCGGCTTTTACGGGCTGATGCTGGCGCGTGCCGGATACGACGTGCATTTTCTGCTGCGCAGCGAGTTTGAGGCGGTGGCGCGCGAGGGGTTGCAGGTCAATAGTGCCGTGCATGGCGACTTGCATCTCAAGCCCGTTCAAGCCTATCGCTCGGCGGCTGACATGCCGCCTTGCGACTGGTTGCTGGTGGGCACCAAGAGCACCGGCAACGCCGCGCTGGGTCCGATCATCAGCCAGGCTGCTGCGCCGGACGCCAAAGTGTTGCTGCTGCAGAACGGTCTGGCCGTCGAAGATCAGTTGCGCAGCGTGCTGCCCGACAGCCTGCATATATTGGGCGGGCTATGTTTCGTCTGCGTCAACCGGGTTGCGCCCGGCGTCGTCGCTCATGAAGCCTTCGGCGCGGTCAGTATCGGCTATCACAGCGGCCCGGCAGGCGACGAAGCGAGCCGCATGGCGGTCGTCGAAGCCTGCGCGGAGCTGTTCAAGACGGCCGGCATCGACGCCCCTGTCATGGCTAATCTGCAGCAGGCCCGCTGGCAGAAGCTGGTCTGGAATGTGCCCTACAACGGTCTGTCGGCTTTGTTGCAGACCAGTACCAGCCAATTGATGACCGACCCTGACAGTCAGGCATTGATCCAGGCGCTGATGGATGAAGTGGTGCAGGGTGCCCAGGCCTGTGGTCATGCCTTGCCGCCGGGGTTCGCGCAGCATCTGTTTACCGTGACCCAGAGCATGCCGGACTACAGGCCCAGCATGTATCACGACCTGGTCGAGAAGCGGCCACTGGAGCTTGAAGCCATTTACGCCCGGCCCCTCGCAGCCGCGCTTGCCGCAGGGTTTGACATGCCCCGCGTGCGGGCGCTTTATCAGGCACTGGCATTTATTGACCGTGCCAACCGCTCGGCAAACGAGGAATGATTCATGAAAGAGGCTGATGGCCATAAGCTGGTCCTGGCGATTTCATCGCGGGCGCTGTTCGATCTTCGCGACAGCCACGAGGTGTATATGGCCGACGGCGTGGAGGCCTACCGCAAGTATCAGATTGAGCACGAGGATGAGATTCTCGAACAGGGCGACGCTTTCCCATTGGTTGAAAAACTTCTGAGCCTCAATTCCAGCCTGGACAAGGCGCGCGTGGAAGTGGTGCTGGTGTCGCGCAACAGCGCCGATACCGGCTTGCGGGTCTTCAACTCGATCCAGCATTACGGCCTGGACATCAGTCGTGCTGCCTTTGCAGGCGGACGCAGTCCTTATCCTTATCTGGCGGCGTTTGGCTGCCATCTGTTTTTGTCGACCCACGCCGAGGATGTGCGCAGCGCACTGGATGCCGGTTTTGCTGCGGCGACCATCCTTTCAGGCGGTGCACGACGTGCAGCCAGCGCCGAGCTGCGTATCGCGTTCGACGGTGACGCCGTGTTGTTTTCCGACGAATCGGAGCGGGTTTACCAGAGCGGCGGCCTGGCTGCCTTTCAGGCCAGCGAGCGTGAGTCGGCGCGCGAGCCGTTGCGTGGCGGCCCCTTCAAGCCGTTTCTCGCCGCGCTCTACCAATTGCAGCGCGAGTTTCCCGACGCGAGCTGCCCGATTCGTACCGCGCTGGTCACGGCCCGCTCTGCACCCGCACATGAACGGGTGATCCGCACCTTGCGCGAATGGGATATTCGTCTCGACGAGTCGTTGTTTCTCGGCGGCTTGCAGAAGTCGGCTTTTCTTGAGGCATTTGCCGCCGATGTGTTTTTCGACGATCAGCCCGGTCACTGCGAAAAGGCGCGTGAAGTGGTGGCAACCGGACATGTTCCGCATGGCATCAGCAATGAATTAACGCCGCTTGCCGACGGCAGCTGAGAAGTCTGTCGTCGCAGCCGATGATGCGCTGCTACGCTGAGTCAATCTCCGCCATTCCGGTTGTTCGGGAGGTTGTATGGTTCGTTCGATGCTGTATGCCACAGACCTTGGTCTGTACGCGCCTTATGTAACGCAGCACGCGCTGGCGCTGGCTCGAACGTTCAACGCAGGGCTGTATGTAATCCATGTCGTTGAGCCGATGGGCCTGTTCGCCGAGTCGGTACTGCAGAGTCATCTCGGCGAGGAGGCGTTGAAAGAACTTCGTGGCAAGGGGGTCAATACGTTTCTGGACGCCATAGAGCAGCGAGTGCTCGACGGGTTTCGTGAGGAGCTGGGGGACGGCCACGCGGACCTTTCCCTGATCCGTACGATACGTGTCGTTCAGGGAGAACCTGCCAGTGTGATTATCGAGCAGGCGCACAAGCTGGAGGTGGATTTGCTGGTGGTGGGCAGTCACAGCCGCAGGATAGAAGAGGGCACATCGATAGGCCGAACGGCTGCCAGGGTCCTGCAATTTTCCGATGTGCCGGTCTACATGGTTCCGATGATGTTGAAAAAGGAGTGAGGGTAAGGAAAGGAAGGTTCAATTGGTGGTTTTAGTGAAATCGAGCGTGCGATCACCTTACAAAGGTGATAAAAAGTTCTAGAATTATTCGTCTCACCATTAATCCAGTTATATACCGTCGCTGATACCCATAGGGTTTATCTGCTTTGAGGGATACATATGAAGCTCCAACAACTGCGCTACATTTGGGAAGTGGCGCACCACGACCTCAACGTTTCTGCGACGGCCCAGAGCCTTTACACCTCCCAGCCAGGCATCAGCAAGCAGATTCGTCTGCTTGAAGACGAGCTGGGCGTCGAGGTTTTCGCCCGTAGCGGCAAGCACCTGACGCGCGTGACACCCGCAGGCGAGCGGATCATCACCACCGCAGGCGAGATTCTGCGCAAGGTCGAAAGCATCAAGCAGATTGCTCAGGAGTTCTCCAACGAGAAGAAGGGCACACTGTCGATCGCAACCACTCACACCCAAGCGCGTTATGCGTTGCCGTCGGTTATCAGTAATTTTATCAAGCAGTACCCTGACGTGGCCCTGCACATGCATCAGGGCTCGCCAATGCAGATCGCCGAAATGGCCGCTGACGGGACGGTCGATTTCGCTATTGCCACCGAAGCGCTTGAGCAGTTCAGCGATCTGGTAATGATGCCGTGCTACCGCTGGAACCGTTGCGTCGTTGTGCCACAGGGCCACCCGTTGACCAAGGTACCCAAGCTCACCCTGGAGCTGCTGGCCGAGTACCCGATTGTGACTTACGTATTCGGTTTTACCGGCCGCTCCAAGCTCGATGAAGCGTTCAGTCATCGGGGACTGGTGCCCAAGGTCGTGTTTACGGCTGCGGATGCTGACGTGATCAAGACCTACGTCAGACTGAATCTGGGCGTGGGCATTGTTGCAAGGATGGCGGTCGACGAAGAGGTCGACAGCGATCTGGTGGTACTGGACGCCAGCGACCTGTTCGAGTCCAGCGTGACCAAGATCGCTTTCCGTCGTGGCACCTTCCTGCGTGGCTTTATGTGCGATTTCATCGAAAAGTTCGCCCCGCACCTGACCCGCGAAGTCATGGCCAAGGCGATTCAGTGCCACAACAAACAGGAAATGGAAGAGCTGTTTGCCAACGTCGAATTGCCGGTGCACTAGTAGCAGCGGCAAGCTTTTGGCTACAAGCCGGAGCCAGAGCCTTACGCGCTCTGACTTGAGGCTCGCAGCTTGAGGCTTGCCGCTCGCAACGTCAGTTGCGCGCTATCAGGTTGCCTGCATGCAGCCCGCATTCCTTCTGTGTGGCTTCTTCCCACCACCAGCGACCTTCGCGTTCGTGCTGGTTTGGCAATACCGGGCGGGTGCAGGGTTCGCAGCCGATGCTGATGAAACCACGCTCGTGCAGGCTGTTGTAGGGCAGTTCCAGCATGCGGATGTAGCCCCAGATTTCTTCGCTGCTCATCTGCGCCAACGGGTTGAATTTGTACAGCGTGCGTTCGGCGGTCGAGAACGCGCTGTCGATTTCCAGCGCGGCAACGGCGCTGCGTGTGCCAGGGCTCTGGTCGCGGCGCTGGCCGGTGGCCCAGGCTGTGACGCCAGACAGTTTGCGGCGCAGCGGCTCGATCTTGCGGACGCCGCAGCATTCACCATGACCATCCCGGTAAAAGCTGAACAAGCCTTTTTCCTTGACGAAGGGTTCGAGCTTGCTCTGGTCCGGCGAGATGATTTCGATCTCGATCTTGTAGTGGTCACGGACCTGTTCAATGAAGCGATAGGTTTCCGGGTGCAGGCGCCCGGTGTCGAGACTGAAGACCTTGACGTTTTTGTTCAGTTTCCAGGCCATGTCTACCAGCACGACGTCTTCGGCGCCGCTGAAGGAGATCCATAGTTCATCACCGAAGTGTTCGAAGGCCAGTTTCAGAATGTCTTGTGCAGACTTGTTCGCATAGGTCGTCGCCAGTTCAGCGACGTCGAAAGGTTGGCTCATCAGGCGGCTTCCTAAAATGCAAGAGTGGCGCTTAAGCGCTCGTGATGGTGGCAATGGTAACAAAATCCGCTGTTCAGTGGCCGTTACCAGAGGCTAGAGTGCTGCCTGCGTTGATAGTCAAAGCCTTGAGGAGTGCGCTGTGGAAATTGCCTGTCTGGACCTTGAAGGTGTGCTTGTCCCGGAAATATGGATCGCCTTTGCCGAAAAAACCGGTATCGAATCACTGCGCGCAACCACTCGGGACATTCCCGACTACGACGTCCTGATGAATCAGCGCCTGCGTATTCTCGATGAGCACGGTCTGAAACTGTCGGACATTCAGGAAGTGATCGCCACCCTCAAGCCGCTGGAAGGTGCAGTGGAGTTCGTCAACTGGTTGCGCGAGCGTTTTCAAGTAGTGATTCTGTCCGACACCTTTTACGAGTTCTCGCAGCCGCTGATGCGCCAATTGGGGTTTCCGACCCTGCTATGTCATCGCCTGATCACCGATGAAACCGGCCGTGTCGTCAGTTACCAGTTGCGTCAGAAAGATCCCAAGCGTCAGTCGGTACTGGCGTTCAAAAGCCTGTACTACCGGATCATTGCGGCGGGCGACTCCTATAACGACACCACCATGCTGGGCGAGGCCGATGCCGGTATCCTGTTTCATGCCCCCGACAACGTGATCCGCGAGTTTCCGCAGTTTCCGGCGGTGCATACCTTTGATGAGCTGAAAAAAGAGTTCATCAAGGCGTCGAATCGGGATCTGGCGCTCTAGACGCAGGGCTTACACTTCTGGTTCCTGCGCAAGATCGGACGCGGAGCGTCCAGAAAGGCATGCCAACGCGGAGCATTGGCACGATAGTCGGAGCGAGGTAGGCGTATCGCGCAGTATCTCAGAGCGCCTCAAGCGTTTTCAGCAGCACGCGGACCTTGGTGAAGGTTTCCTGATATTCAGCCTCGCAGCTCGAGTCCGCCACAATGCCGCCGCCGCCCCAACAGGAAATGCGCCCATCCTTGACCAGCAGGCTGCGGATGGCGATCGAGCTGTCCATTTCGCCGCGTACGTCCAGGTACATCAACGAGCCGCAATACAGGCTGCGTCGGGTCGGCTCCAGCTCGTCGATGATTTGCATGGCGCGGATCTTCGGCGCGCCCGTGATGGAACCACCGGGGAAGCTGCCACCGATCAGGTCCAGAGCATCGTTGCCAGCGGCCAGCTCCCCGGTCACGCTGCTCACCAGATGGTGCACGTTGGGGTAGCTTTCGAGGCTGAACAGCTCGGGGACTTTCACCGAGCCGATGCGGCAACTGCGGCCGAGGTCGTTGCGCAGCAGGTCAACGATCATCAGGTTCTCTGCGCGGTCCTTTTCGCTGGCCAGCAGCTCGTTGGCGAACGCGGCATCCTCTGCGGCGTCCGGGCTGCGCGGCCGCGTGCCTTTGATGGGGCGGGTTTCGACCTGTCTGGCGCTGACCCGCACGAAGCGTTCCGGAGAAAGGCTCAGGATTGCATCGTGCCCCGGCAGGCTCAGGTAACCGGCGAACGGCGTCGGGCAAGCCGCTCGCAGTGCACAATAAGCGGCCCACGGGTCGCCCGTACACTGCGCCTGAAAGCGTTGCGCGAAGTTGACCTGATAACAGTCACCCGCCTGGATGTAGGCCTGAATACGTTCGAAAGCCTGTCGATAGTGATCCGCGCTGATGCTGGCCTGAAACGGCTGGCTGAGGCGGAACTCCGTGTGCGGCTCAGGGATATAGACAGAGAACAGATCAATCAGCCGTTTGCGCTCGCTTGCGTGCAGGGACGGGTGAAAAATCAGCTGACTGGTCTGCTCCTGATGATCACTGATCAGCGCCCAGGCGTAGAGCCCCAGGCGCGCTTCGGGCAGTTGCAGGTCGTCGACGGCCTGATCCGGTAGCGGTTCCAGGCGTCGACCAAACTCATAGCTCAGATAACCGATCAGGCCGCCAGCGAAGGGCAGTTCGCACCCGTCAGGCAATTGCGCTGTGCCGAGCGCTTTGAGACTGTCGCGCAACCGCTGGAGATAGGCGGCCCCATTCTCGTCATCGGCAACGGTCAGTTCCTGCAGCGGCCATGCACTGAGCAGGTCATATCGGCCGCGCTCGGCGGTCGGCCTGCCGCTGTCGAGCAGCACCGCGCCCGGCGCTTCGCGGATTCGCGCAAAGAACGCGATCGGGTCGGCGCTGTAGGGCAGGGGGTGTATCGAACAGATCTGCATCGTCGAATATCGGTCTTGGAAACGCGGCTGGCGATTGTAGCCTTGCCGATGCGGCAGTCCTAGCGGTATGTCCGTTCAGATGCCGGGCACGTGGCCGAACAGTTCCTGGACAAAGCTGACCCGCTCCTGCGCAGATTCCTGGCGTCCTTCGAGAGCCAGTTGTTCCAGACGCGCCTCGACGGCCTGAGTGCGATGGGTCAGGCCACTGTCATTGGCGATCTGAATGTTCAGGCCGGGACGGGCATTGAGTTCCAGAATCAGCGGGCCCTTGTCCTGGTCCAGCACCATATCGACACCGATGTAGCCCAGACCACACAGCTCGTAACACTCGGCGGCAAGCTTCATGAAACCGTCCCAGTTGGGCAGTTGCACGCCGTCTACCGAATGGGTGGTGTCCGGGTGCTTGCTGATGATGTTGTTCAGCCAGGTGCCTTGCAGGGTGACGCCGGTGGCCAGGTCCACACCGACGCCAATCGCGCCCTGATGCAGGTTGGCCTTGCCACCTGACTGGCGGGTCGGGAGGCGCAGCATCGCCATCACCGGATAGCCCATCAGCACGATGACGCGGATGTCCGGCACGCCTTCATAACTGATGCTTTTGAAGATCGGGTCCGGAACAACCCGGTATTCGATCAGCGCCCGGTCACGGTGGCCGCCCAGCGAATAAAGGCCCGTGAGGATGCTGGACACCTGATGCTCGATTTCCGCGTGGCTGATGATGCGTCCCGAGACGGTGCGAAAACGCTCTTCGAAACGGTCGGCGATGACCAGAATGCCGTCGCCGCCTGCGCCCTGGGCGGGCTTGATCACGAAGTCGCTGTGCGCGCCGATGATATCGTCAAGCCGGTCGATTTCCTTTTCCGTGGAAATCACTCCGTACATTTCCGGCACGTGAATGCCTGCCGCGATGGCCCGCTCCTTGGTGATGATCTTGTCATCGACGACTGGATAAAGGCTGCGCTTGTTGTACTTGAGCACATAGTCGGCGTTACGCCGATTGATGCCCATGATGCCGCGGGCCTCAAGCGCCTTCCAGGTCTTCCACCAGCCGATCATTTAGTCTTTTCCTCTTTCAGAAAAGCCTTGAAGCGCATCAGTTCGGTCAGGCGATAGCCACGGTATCTACCCATCGCCAGCATGAAGCCGACCAGTATCAACAGCACTGCCGGGAAGGTGAAAACGAAATAGGTCAGTTCCGGCACGCTCATGATCAGGTGTGCCAACGATGCCGCGAACAGCGTGCCGATCGCGACTTTCATGGCGTGGCTGCCGCCGCGTTCTTCCCAGGTAATCGACAGGCGTTCGATGGTCATGGTCAGGATCACCATCGGGAACAGCGCTACCGAAAGCCCGCGTTCGAGCCCCAGTTTGTGGCTGAACAGGCTGATGGCCGCAATCAGCACCACAACGAAGGTCAGTACAACCGACAGGCGCGGCAGCATTTGCAACTTCAGGTGCTCCAGGTACGAGCGCAATGACAAGCCCAGAGCGGTAATCACCGTAAACAGAATAATGCCGAAACCCAGTTGGGTTTCGCGGAACGCCAGGGCAATCAGCACGGGCGTGAAAGTGCCCAGTGTCTGCAGGCCGATCAGGTTGCGCAGGATCAGGATGACCAGTACGCCAATCGGGATCATGACCATGACCATGAAGGTCTGCTGGGTTTGCAGTGGCAGCCCGTAGAGAGAATAGGCAAGGAAGTCGGAGTCTGTGCTGGCGTCGGTCAGTTTGGCGAGACGCATGGCGTTCATTTCACTGTTATTGAGGCTGAACGTGACTTGCACTTTCTTGCCCCCTTCGACACTGACCAGGGCGTCTTCACCGGTCCACCACAACAGGCGATCATCCGGCAGACCGGCTTCACCGGTGTCCGGGTTGAAGTACAGCCATTCCTTGCCATTGAAGCTGCGCAACCAGAGTTCCGGCGTCTGCTGCTCGGCATCCAGGCGAATGGTGTGGGCCTTTTCCAGTGGTACGTGGGCAATCGACAGCAGCAACTCGGTAATCCGGGCCTTGTTGGAGGCTGAGGTATCGCCCGCCAGCAGAAGTTTGACGTTGTCGTCATTCAGGTTGTTGACGCGTTTGATGGCTTCGGTAATGAAGGTTTCCACGTCCGCAGAGTGCTGGCGAATCGGGGCCAGCAGTGCCTCGGCCGCAATTTTTTCGGGGCCTTCGACGGTCATGCTGTCGCGAAAGATCGGCCCTTTGACCTTGGGTTTCTCACCGCTGTAGCGCTTGGTCAGTACCAGGCGGTAATAAAGCGTCTGGTTGCCGGTGGCACGACGGGCAGACCAGGTGACCTTGCGGTTGCCGTCAGCGCGGTTGACGCTGACGCCGTAATTGTTCGAGATGAAGCTTTCATTGAGGCTGATGTAGTCGTGGGCCAGTGGCGGCACGAACATCTGGACCTTCACCGAATCCTTTGGATTGGCGATGAATTCGACTTTGGCGTCGATGTTCCACAGGTCATCGGTTTCGTCTTCGGTGACGGGTATGCCGAGCGCCAGTATCTGATAGGCCGTGATCGCGATGCCCAGGGTTACAAGGGCAGTGATCAGGATCTTCAGATGGAGTGTAAGAGAGCGCATGGGTTTACTCTGCGTTTTGAGCGACGGAAGCGCAGGCGGGCTTCCCTGCCGCATATTTAAGACTTGGATCGACCAGCGCATCGAAGCGTTTCAACGCTTCGGAGCCGATCAAAAGCGGATATTGGAAAGCACTTCGGTCAGTCAAGTTCACTTCGATGTTGCGTAAAGCTTCACCCATACAGATATCGAGGTTGATCACCGGACGTGACGAGTATTTGTTTTCTTCATTCGGGTCAACGTCGTCGGCGCGACGCTTGATCTTGCTGACCCGGGCCAGAGGCCGTTCTATGGGGTGTATATGCTTGCTGTCGCTGGCTATATAGAAGCGCACCCAGCTTTCGCCATTGCGTTTGAAATGCTTGATATCGCGGGCGCTCAGTGAAGCGGTCTTGGCCCCCGTATCCAGTTTGGCGGCAATCTCGACGTCGATTTCAATGAGGCTGGCGTATTCGTTGAGGCCATAGACTGTCTTGTTGGCGGCCAGGCTGACGCTGGGCAGCAGCAGGCCGGAAAAGAACAGCAGGCAGAGCAGTGTGGGCAGTCTAGTCAGTCTCATAAATCCTGGCGCGATGAGCGAACAACTTCAGGGTCAGGGCGCAAATAGAGTTGACCTGAGGGTGATAGGGCGGGCAGTTCGCAGTCGCCGCTTCGGTGCGGAGCGTGCTGTGCGGATGCGGCGCATTCTAGCATGAAGCCTTGGCGCTGCCAGCGATCAACCTGTATGTCTGTTCAGGTTCTCTTGCAGGAGGCTTTCACGTTCATTTGATATATTGTCGACAATCACCTATTTTATTTTGACTGATTTGCGGTTTATGGCTAGATTTTCGTCTTAACAGACCAAAGGTGTCGACAATGCTGGGTGCGGTCGAGAAGGCAGTGGCAGTCGTTGATGATTCGGAAACCCTTTCCGAGAACGTTTTTCGACGCATCCAATCCGCTATTGTGAAAGGCGAGATTGCCCCTGGTAGCAAGATCTCCGAACCGGAACTGGCTCGCACCTACGGCATCAGTCGTGGGCCGTTGCGTGAAGCCATTCACCGGCTCGAAGGGCAGCGACTGGTGGTGCGCGTGCCGCATGTCGGCGCCCGGGTCGTCGCGCTCAGCCATGCCGAGCTCATAGAGCTTTATGAGATCCGTGAGTCTCTGGAAGGCATGGCCTGTCGCCTGGCCGCCGAACGCATGACCCAGGCCGAGATCGATGAGTTGCGGGGCGTCCTTGACACCCATGAGCGCGATGCTGCATTTCAGGCGGGCATCGGCTATTACCAGCAGGAGGGTGATTTCGATTTCCATTACCGGATCATTCAGGGCAGCGGCAATCGTACCCTCAGCCAGATGCTGTGTGGCGAGCTGTACCAACTGGTGCGCATGTACCGCATCCAGTATTCCACAACGCCCAACCGGCCTCGTCAGGCCTTTGCCGAACACCACCGCATTCTCGATGCCATCGCTGATCGCGACGGTGAGCTGGCTGAATTGTTGATGCGCCGCCATATCGGTGCATCCAGACGCAACATTAAGCGCCACTTTCAGGCGGCTCCCGACCGAGGTGAACAATGAGTCACAACAACAGTACTCCCGGCCAGCGTTTCCGCGATGCGGTCGCCAGTGAACAGCCGTTGCAAGTGGTCGGCGCAATCAATGCCAATCATGCGCTGCTCGCAAAACGTGCCGGGTTCAAGGCTATCTACCTTTCTGGCGGCGGCGTTGCAGCAGGTTCACTGGGTATTCCGGACCTGGGCATTACCGGTCTTGAAGACGTGTTGATTGATGTGCGCCGCATCACCGATGTCTGCGACCTGCCGCTGCTGGTGGATGTCGACACCGGTTTCGGTTCTTCGGCTTTCAATGTAGCGCGAACCGTGCGCTCGATGATCAAGGCCGGGGCTGCTGCGATTCATATTGAGGATCAGGTGGGTGCCAAGCGCTGTGGGCATCGCCCGAACAAGGAAATTGTTTCGCAGCAGGAAATGGTCGACCGGATCAAAGCCGCTGTAGATGCACGCACTGACGACAGTTTCGTGATCATGGCGCGCACCGATGCACTGGCGGTCGAGGGGCTGGAGTCGGCACTTGAGCGTGCTGCGGCCTGTATCGAAGCGGGCGCGGACATGGTGTTTCCTGAGGCAATCACCGAACTGGCGATGTACAAGCAATTTGCCAACCGTGCAGGCGTGCCGATCCTGGCCAATATCACTGAATTTGGCGCTACGCCCTTGTTTACCGTCGATGAGTTGCGTGCGGCCGACGTGTCGCTGGTCCTTTACCCGCTTTCTGCCTTTCGTGCCATGAACAAGGCTGCGGAAAATGTTTATGGCGCAATCCGTCGCGATGGCAGCCAGAAGAACGTGGTCGACAGCATGCAGACGCGCATGGAGTTGTACGACGCCATCGACTACCACACATTCGAGCAAAAACTGGACGCGCTGTTTGCGCAGAAGAAAGGGTAAAAGCACATCTGACTATCGTTCCCACGCTTCAGCGCTCAGCGCTATAAAAAAGTATTGGGGAGCCCTTAATCAGGGCTTCAGGCTTCTGCCCGAAGGGCGCGGGAGCGAACTTGTTCGCGAATACGGTGTTTCGGGCTATGCATTTTTGGCGATCATACCTGCCCTTTCGCGAACAAGTTCGCTCCCACAGCCTTCGGCCAGAATCAAAAGCGGATTTGTGTACAACGATGAGCACTCCGGCGTTGGCACGATAGCCAAAGTCAGTCCAACATCAAAAAAACAAAATTGGAGAGAACCATGGCTGAAGCAAAGGTATTGAGTGGTGCCGGACTGCGCGGGCAGGTGGCCGGGCAGACGGCGTTGTCCACGGTGGGCATGGCCGGTGCCGGGCTGACCTATCGCGGCTATGATGTGCGCGATCTGGCCGCCGAAGCTCGCTTTGAAGAAGTTGCCTATCTGCTGCTGTACGGCGAACTGCCTGATAAAGCCGAATTGTCTGCCTATATGGACAAACTCAAGGGCCTGCGCGATCTGCCGCAGGCCTTGAAGGAAGTGCTGGAACGCATACCCGCCGACACTCACCCGATGGATGTCATGCGCACGGGTGCCTCCATGCTCGGCACCCTGGAGCCGGAGCGCAGCTTCGATCAGCAGCGCGACTCAACCGACCGTCTGCTCGCAGCGTTCCCGGCGATCATGTGCTACTGGTATCGCTTCAGTCATGACGGCAAGCGCATCGACTGCACCTCCGCAGAAGACTCCATCGGCGGGCATTTTCTGCACCTGTTGCTCGACAAGGCGCCCAGCGAACTGCACCGCAAGGTCATGGACGTCTCGCTGATTCTGTACGCCGAGCACGAATTCAATGCCTCGACCTTCACCGCCCGCGTCTGCGCGTCGACGCTGTCGGACCTGTATTCCTGCGTCACAGCAGCCATCGGCACCTTGCGCGGCCCGCTGCACGGTGGTGCCAACGAGGCTGCAATGGAAATGATTCAGCGCTTCACCTCGGCTGAAGAGGCCACCAAAGGCACGCTGGGCATGCTGGAACGCAAGGAAAAGATCATGGGCTTTGGCCATGCGATCTACAAGGAGTCCGACCCGCGCAACGAGGTGATCAAGGGCTGGTCGAAGAAACTCGCTGACGAAGTGGGCGATACGGTGCTGTTCCCGGTTTCCGAGGCCATCGACAAGGTCATGTGGGAGCAGAAGAAACTGTTCCCCAACGCCGACTTCTACCATGCGTCGGCGTATCACTTCATGGGCATCCCGACCAAGCTGTTCACCCCGATCTTCGTCTGCTCACGCCTGACCGGCTGGGCCGCTCACGTTTTCGAACAGCGTGCCAATAACCGCATCATTCGCCCGAGCGCCGAGTACATCGGCGTCGAACAGCGCGCGTTCGTACCCTTGGAACAGCGCTGAAAAGGGGGCAGGGGAGCCGCCGACGAGCTCCCCACCCGTATTCCGAACACTCCGTGATCGAGTCCCGCAATGAACAGTGAATTTCGCAAACCGCTCCCTGGCACCCGACTGGATTATTTCGATGCTCGGGCGGCCGTCGAGGCGCTCAAGCCCGGCGCCTATGCCACGCTGCCCTACACCTCGCGGGTGCTGGCCGAGAACCTGGTGCGCCGTTGTGATCCGGCGACCTTGAATGCCTCGTTGACCCAGCTTATCGAGCGCAAGCGTGATCTGGATTTTCCCTGGTTCCCGGCACGTGTGGTCTGCCACGACATTCTGGGTCAGACCGCGTTGGTCGACCTTGCCGGACTGCGCGACGCGATCGCTTCGCAGGGTGGCGATCCTGCGCTGGTCAACCCGGTGGTTCCGGTGCAATTGATCGTCGACCACTCGCTGGCAGTGGAGTCCGACGGTAACGACCCGCAGGCGTTCGCCAAGAACCGCGCCATTGAAGACCGTCGCAACGAAGACCGTTTTCATTTCATTGACTGGACCAAGCAGGCGTTCAAGAACGTCGAAGTGATCCCGCCGGGCAACGGGATCATGCACCAGATCAATCTGGAGAAAATGTCGCCGGTGGTGCAGGTGCTCGACGGCGTAGCCTTTCCCGACACACTGGTGGGCACGGACAGCCACACGCCGCACGTCGACGCCCTCGGCGTGATTGCCATCGGCGTCGGCGGGCTCGAGGCCGAAAACGTCATGCTCGGGCGCGCCTCGTGGATGCGCCTGCCGGACATCATTGGTGTCGAACTGACCGGGCGCCGCCAGCCAGGCATCACCGCCACCGACGTAGTGCTCGCGCTGACCGAATACCTGCGCCAACAGAAGGTGGTTGGCGCTTACCTGGAGTTCTATGGCGCAGGCGCGTCGAGCCTGACCCTGGGCGACCGGGCGACGATCTCCAACATGGCGCCTGAATACGGCGCGACGGCGGCGATGTTCTCCATTGACTCGCAAACCATCGACTACCTGCGTTTGACAGGGCGCGAGGACGAGCAGGTCAAACTGGTCGAGCTGTATGCCCGGCACACTGGCCTTTGGTCGGACAGCCTCAGCGAGGTGCACTACGAGCGGGTGCTGAGTTTCGACCTGTCCAGTGTGGTGCGCAACATGGCCGGGCCCTCCAACCCTCATGCCCGGGTTGCCACCGCCGATCTGGCGGCCAGAGGTATTGCCGGGCAATGGGACGAGGTGCCGGGGCAAATGCCCGACGGCGCGGTGATCATCGCGGCGATCACCAGTTGCACCAACACCAGCAACCCGCGCAACGTCATTGCCGCCGGTCTGCTGGCACGCAACGCCAACCGCCTGGGGCTGCTGCGCAAGCCGTGGGTGAAATCATCGCTGGCACCCGGCTCGAAAACCGTGGCGCTATACCTGGACGCAGCAGGGCTGACCTCGGAGCTGGAGCAACTGGGTTTTGGCGTCGTGGCTTTTGCCTGCACCACCTGCAATGGCATGTCCGGCGCGCTCGATCCGCTGATCCAGCAGGAAATCATCGACCGCGACCTGTACGCCACGGCGGTCTTGTCCGGTAACCGTAATTTCGACGGGCGTATTCACCCCTATGCCAAACAGGCCTTTCTGGCTTCGCCGCCCCTGGTGGTGGCGTATGCCATTGCCGGCACCATCAGGTTCGATATCGAAAACGATGTGCTCGGGATGGCCGATGGCAAAGAGATTCGCCTCAAGGACATCTGGCCGAGCGATGAAGAGATTGATGCCGTGGTGCAGGCGTCGGTCAAGCCGGAGCAGTTTCGTCAGGTCTACATTCCGATGTTCGCCATCGAAGAACACACCGGGCCGAAAGTCGAGCCGCTGTATGACTGGCGCCCGATGAGCACTTACATCCGTCGCCCGCCCTATTGGGAAGGCGCGCTGGCCGGGGAGCGCACGCTCAAGGGCATGCGCGCACTGGCCGTGCTGCCGGACAACATCACCACCGATCATTTGTCACCGTCCAACGCCATCATGCTGGACAGTGCTGCGGGCGAATATCTGGCGAAAATGGGCCTGCCGGAGGAGGATTTCAACTCCTACGCAACCCACCGGGGCGACCACTTGACGGCCCAGCGCGCAACCTTTGCCAACCCGCAACTGGTCAATGAGATGGCGGTGGTCGACGGCAAGGTCAGGAAAGGCTCGCTGACCCGGATCGAACCCGAGGGCGTGGTTACGCGCATGTGGGAAGCCATTGAAACCTACATGGCCCGCAAGCAACCGTTGATCATCATTGCCGGTGCCGATTACGGGCAGGGTTCGTCCCGTGACTGGGCTGCCAAAGGTGTCAGGCTGGCGGGCGTTGAAGCCATTGCCGCAGAAGGTTTCGAGCGTATCCATCGCACCAACCTGGTGGGCATGGGCGTGCTGCCACTTGAGTTCAAACCGGGCACCAGCCGCCTGACTCTGGGCATCGACGGCAGCGAAACATTCGACGTGGTCGGTCAGCGCACACCGCGCGCGACCTTGACGCTGGTGATCCAGCGCCGTAACGGCGAACGCGTCGAGGTGCCGGTGACATGCCGTCTGGACACTGCTGAAGAGCTTTCTATTTATGAGGCGGGCGGCGTGTTGCAGCGTTTTGCTCAGGATTTTCTGGAGGCTACTGCATCGTAGCTACGCTGGAGCGTGAAGAACGATAAGCGTGCGCAAGAGCACTATCGTGCCCATGCTCCGCGTGGGCATGCAGTTCTGGACGCTCTGCGTCCGATTTTGAGCGCGCAGCGCGCTCTTTGAACAGGACAACGAATTCATGGCTCATTTACCCCAGATCCGCATCCCGGCCACCTACATGCGTGGCGGCACCAGCAAGGGTGTGTTTTTCAGGCTGATGGACCTGCCTGAAGCCGCACAGATTCCGGGATCGGCGCGGGATGCGTTGCTGTTGCGGGTCATCGGCAGTCCTGACCCCTATGAAAAGCAGATCGATGGCATGGGCGGCGCGACGTCGAGTACCAGCAAGAGCGTGATTGTGTCGCGCAGCAGCAGGCCCGACCACGATGTCGATTACCTGTTCGGCCAGGTGTCCATCGACAAGCCGTTTGTCGACTGGAGCGGCAATTGCGGCAACCTGTCAGCGGCCGTGGGGCCATTCGCGATTACGAGCGGTCTGGTCGACCCTGACCGCGTTCCGCAGGACGGCTTTGCGGTGGTGCGTATCTGGCAGGCCAACATCGGCAAGACCATCATCGCCCATGTGCCGGTCAGCAACGGCGAGGTGCAGGAAACCGGCGATTTCGAACTGGACGGCGTGACTTTTCCGGCCGCAGAGGTGGCGCTGGAGTTTCTTGATCCGGCAGCGGACGAAGAGGGCGCAGGTGGCTCGATGTTTCCCACCGGCAACCTGGTAGACGACCTTGAAGTGTCCGGTATCGGAACCCTGAAAGCGACCATGATCAACGCGGGTATCCCGACAATTTTCGTCAACGCCGCCGATATCGGCTACAGCGGTACCGAGTTGCAGGGCGATATCAATGGTGATCCGCAGGCGCTCGCCCGTCTGGAAACCATTCGCGCCCACGGTGCCGTGCGCATGGGCCTGATTCGTAGCATTGCTGAAGCCGCGACGCGCCAGCACACACCCAAGGTGGCTTTTGTAGCAGCGCCTGCCGATTACCTGTCATCGAGTGGCAAACCTGTTGCGGCAAAGGATATCGATCTGCTGGTGCGTGCCGTATCGATGGGCAAGTTGCATCACGCGATGATGGGCACCGCTGCCGTTGCCATCGGCACTGCCGCCGCCATTCCGGGCACGCTGGTCAGTCTGGCAGCTGGCGGACAGGCGCGCAGTGCGGTGCGCTTCGGCCATCCCTCCGGCACACTGCGAGTCGGTGCGCAGGCTGTTCAGGAAGGCGCTGACTGGAAAGTCACCAAAGCCCTCATGAGCCGCAGCGCCAGAGTGCTGATGGAGGGCTGGGTGCGAGTGCCACAGTAAAACGACTGAAACAGTCAGCTGCAAAAATCAGTTGAGGCGGCTACTTTCAATGGTTATTTGAAGCGGCGCTCCACACCTTTTTCGACCAGCACCTTGGCAGAGATCTCTTCCACTGAAAAGTGCGTGGAGTTGATGTTGGGAATGTTCTCGCGGCGGAACAGGCTCTCTACCTCGCGCACTTCGAATTCACACTGCGCGTAACTGGAATAGCGGCTGTTTGGCTTGCGCTCGTGACGGATTGCGGTGAGGCGGTCCGGGTCGATGGTCAGGCCGAACAGTTTGCTGCGGTGTTCCTTGAGTGCCGCAGGCAGTTGCAGACGCTCCATGTCATCTTCGGTCAGCGGGTAGTTGGCGGCCCGGATACCGAATTGCATGGCCATGTACAGGCAGGTCGGGGTCTTGCCGCAGCGCGACACGCCAACCAGGATGATGTCGGCCTTGTCGTAATAATGCGTCCGCGCGCCGTCGTCGTTGTCCAGCGCGAAGTTGACTGCCTCGATGCGCTCCATGTAGTTGGAGTTATGCCCGATGGAGTGCGATTTGCCCACCGAATAGGAGGAGTGTGAACTAAGCTCCTGCTCCAGCGGGGCAAGGAAGGTCGAAAAGATGTCGATCATGAAGCCGTTGGACGTCGCCAGAATCTCGCGGATGTCCTGATTGACGATCGTGTCGAAGATGATCGGGCGCACATCGTCCTTGTCGGCGGCATTATTGATTTGTTGTACCATCGCCCGCGCTTTCTCGACGCTGTCGATATAGGGCCTGGTGAACTTGTTGAATGTAATGTTTTCAAATTGTGCCAACAGGCTCTGGCCCAGGGTTTCGGCGGTGATACCGGTGCCGTCCGAGATGAAGAAAGCAGATCGTTTCATTTTTGACCCAGGCCTTAAGCAGTTGACGAATTCTGGCTATCATAGGCGTGCCTGCCGGCTCTGAGGGCCTGCAGGTGCATCTTTTTTGAAGGCACGGTTTCAAGGCATGGGCCTGCGCCCGGCCAGACACGCCCGAGGTCACATAACGGTGGCTCGGGTGAATGAGCTTTTCCCAACAACAAACACAGTTAGTGGAGAGATCACCTTGGTAGAGTACGTAGTTTCCCTCGATAAGCTCGGCGTCCATGATGTAGAGCACGTGGGGGGCAAAAACTCGTCCCTCGGCGAGATGATCAGCAACCTCGCAGGTGCTGGCGTCTCAGTGCCCGGCGGCTTCGCGACTACGGCCCAGGCTTACCGTGATTTTCTTGAGCTGAGCGGTCTGAACGATCAGATCCATGCTGCGCTGGACGCGCTCGATGTCGATGACGTCAACGCCCTGGCCCGCACCGGTGCGCAGATTCGCCAGTGGATCATGGAAGCCGAGTTTCCCGAGACGCTCAACGCCCAGATTCGTACTGCATTTGCCGAGCTGTCGGCCGGCAATCCGAACCTGGCAGTGGCGGTGCGCTCTTCCGCGACCGCTGAAGACCTGCCGGATGCCTCGTTCGCAGGCCAGCAGGAAACTTTCCTGAACATTCGCGGTGTCGAGAACGTTATCCGCGCTGCCAAGGAAGTCTTCGCTTCGCTGTTCAATGACCGTGCCATTTCCTATCGCGTGCATCAGGGCTTCGACCACAAGCTGGTCGCGCTGTCGGCGGGAGTGCAGCGTATGGTGCGCTCCGAAACCGGAACGGCGGGCGTGATGTTCACTCTGGACACCGAATCCGGTTTCCGCGATGTGGTGTTCATTACCGGTGCCTACGGCCTGGGCGAGACGGTTGTGCAGGGCGCGGTCAACCCGGACGAGTTCTACGTGCATAAAGACACGCTGGCTGCCGGCCGTCCGGCGATTCTGCGGCGCAATCTGGGCAGCAAGGCCATCAAGATGATTTACGGCGAAGAAGCCAAGGCCGGTCGTTCGGTCAAGGTGATCGACGTAGAGCCTGCTGATCGTGCGCGCTTCTGCCTGACCGATGCCGAAGTCTCGGAACTGGCCAAGCAGGCAATGATCATCGAGAAACACTACAAGTGCCCGATGGATATCGAATGGGCCAAGGACGGTGATGACGGCAAGCTGTACATCGTGCAGGCGCGTCCGGAAACCGTGAAAAGCCGCGCTTCGGCCAACGTCATGGAACGCTACCTGCTCAAGGAGACCGGCAAGGTGCTGGTCGAAGGTCGTGCCATCGGCCAGCGCATCGGCGCAGGCAAGGTGCGGATCATCAAGGACGTGTCCGAGATGGACAAGGTCCAGCCTGGTGACGTGCTGGTGTCCGACATGACCGACCCGGACTGGGAACCGGTCATGAAGCGCGCCAGCGCAATTGTCACCAACCGTGGCGGTCGTACCTGCCACGCCGCGATCATCGCGCGCGAGCTGGGCATTCCGGCAGTGGTCGGTTGTGGCAACGCCACTCAGACGCTGCAGGATGGCCAGGGCGTAACGGTCTCCTGCGCAGAGGGCGACACCGGCTACATCTTTGAAGGCGAGCTGGGTTTCGACATCAAGACCAACTCGGTCGATGCGATGCCCGAGCTGCCGTTCAAGATCATGATGAACGTCGGCAACCCGGATCGTGCGTTTGATTTCGCCCAGTTACCCAACGCCGGTGTTGGTCTTGCGCGTCTGGAGTTCATCATCAACCGCATGATCGGCGTGCATCCCAAGGCGCTGCTCAACTATTCGCTGCTGCCACCGGAAATCAAGGAAAGTGTCGACAAGCGCATCGCCGGTTACCATGACCCGGTCGGTTTCTACGTCGACAAACTGGTCGAGGGTATCAGCACCCTGGCTGCCGCGTTCACGCCGAAAAAGGTCATCGTGCGCCTCTCGGACTTCAAGTCCAACGAGTACGCCAACCTGATCGGCGGCAAGCTATACGAGCCTGAAGAAGAAAACCCGATGCTGGGCTTTCGAGGTGCGTCGCGCTATATCAGCGAGAACTTCCGCGACTGTTTCGAGCTGGAGTGCCGTGCGCTCAAGCGCGTGCGTGAAGATATGGGCCTGACCAACGTCGAGATCATGGTGCCATTCGTCCGGACGCTGGGTGAGGCGAGTCAGGTCATCGACCTGCTGGCCGCCAATGGCCTGAAACGTGGCGAAAACGGCCTGCGCATCATCATGATGTGCGAGTTGCCGTCCAATGCGATTCTGGCCGAAGAGTTCCTCGAGTATTTCGACGGTTTCTCCATCGGCTCGAACGACCTGACCCAGCTGACACTTGGCCTTGATCGCGACTCCGGCGTGATTGCTCACCTGTTCGACGAGCGTAACCCTGCGGTCAAGAAGTTGCTGTCCAATGCCATTCAGGCGTGCAACAAGGCGGGCAAGTACATCGGCATCTGCGGACAGGGTCCTTCCGATCATCCGGATCTGGCGCGCTGGCTGATGGATCAAGGGATCGAGAGCGTATCGCTCAACCCTGATTCGGTGCTGGAAACCTGGTTCTTCCTCGCCGAGGCGCAGGCACCTGTCTGAGGTGAGACGGCCTTCGTGTGACGCGAGGGTGGCCTGAACCGTCATTTGGTTCAGGTGTTTGAAAAAGGCGGTTTCTTCGGAAGCCGCCTTTTTTATGGCGTGCCGCGATAGCCACGGAGCGCGTTGTTTCATACCGTCTGTCAAGCCAGATAAAGAGTGATATGCAAAGCAGTAGCCAGCTTTTTCCCGTTGCCTTGATCAGCGCCGAGCGTCGCGGCGACCTTGTCGAGGACGTCTATCGTCTCAAGCCAGCCAACAGCCCCGACCCCAGCGTCGAGCTGGTGGTGACCCGACTGGGGCTGGTCGATCAGCCCGACGTGCGCGGCATCCCGGTGATTCTGCTGCATGGCAGTTTTTCCAACCGGCGCTTCTGGTATTCGCCCAAAGGTATCGGTCTGGGGCCGTATCTGGCGCGTGCCGGTTATGACGTATGGATCCCGGAAATGCGCGGGCACGGCTTGTCTGCACGCAACCAGAACTACCGCGCCAATTGTGTGGCTGACTATGCCCGTTTCGACGTGCCCGCCATTGCCGCTTTTGTCTGTGAGCAAAGTGGTCAGATACCGCACTGGATGGGGCACTCGCTGGGCGGCACAACCCTGGCGGCGGCCTTGGGCGGCCAGTACCTGGGGCCGCACACTGCAGCGTCGGTGGCGCTATTCGGCAGTCAGGTCAGCCGCACGTACTGGCCGCTGAAAATTCCGCCGCTGCAATGGTCCGCGCGGCTGTTGCTCAGGTCCTTCGAACATGTTTCAGGGCCGCGTTTCAAGCGTGGGCCGGAAGACGAGCCAATAGGGCTGGTGCTGGAAAGCCTGCGCTGGCACGGGCTGTTCGGGCGTTTTGGCGAGCGCGACAACAACTGGTGGGCGGGGCTTAAGGAGGTTCAGGTGCCGGTGCTGGCCGTTGCTGCGGCTGGCGATCATCAGGACCCCGTGTGGGCCTGTCGCACGCTGTTTGATCAGATCGGCGCAGCGCAGCACAAACAGTTTCTTTGCCTGGGGCGCGAGTATGGTTTTGACGAAGACTTCGACCACGTGCGCATGCTGGTCAGCAAGGCCGCGCAGCAACAGGTCTGGCCGCGGGTCATCGAGTGGCTGAACGGGCAGTCTGTTCCTGAACAGGTTGTAGAGTTTCAGGCGGCGGTGGGCAGTTAGCGGTTAAAGTCGCTATGGTTAGCGTCAGCCGGTCGCGCCTGATTCATCAGGCCGATCCGTACCATTCGCGAGACAGGAGTTGACCTTATGCACTACATCACCCCCGATCTGTGTGACGCCTATCCGGACCTGATTCAGGTCGTGGAGCCGATGTTCAGCAATTTTGGCGGTCGCGATTCGTTTGGCGGCCAGATCGTCACCGTTAAATGTTTCGAAGACAACTCGCTGGTCAAGGAGCAGGTCGAGCTCGACGGCAAGGGCAAGGTGTTGGTGGTCGACGGTGGTGGGTCGCTGCGTTGTGCCTTGCTCGGTGACATGCTGGCAGAGAAAGCGGCCAGAAGCGGCTGGGAAGGCATGTTGATTTACGGTTGCATCCGCGATGTTGACGTCATCGCGCAGACCGACCTGGGTGTTCAGGCGTTGGCCAGCCATCCGAAAAAAACCGAGAAACGCGGAATCGGTGACCTGAATGTGTTGGTCACCTTCGGTGGCGTGACCTTCCGTCCGGGAGAGTATCTGTATGCCGACAACAATGGCGTCATCATTTCCCCTTCACCCCTGACCATGCCGGAATAAGCGAAATATCCATGTTCGATGAAGCAAACGCGCAGTGGGGGCTGGTTCATGCCCTTGTGTTGGACGGTAAAGGCGGGGCGCGTTTCATCGCTCGAACCGAATTGCAGGACCTTGAGCTGCAGCCGCAGGAAAGTCTGTGGCTGCATTGGGATCGCAGTCATCCGCAGACCCATACCTGGCTGCGTACCGGTAGTGGTCTGAGCGAATTTGCCTGCGACCTGTTGCTTGAAGAGAACACCCGGCCGCGCCTGCTGCCGTTGCCGGAGCAAGAGTTGCTGCTGTTTCTGCGCGGGGTGAACCTCAACCCCGGTGCCGAACCGGAAGACATGGTCTCGGTGCGCATTTTTGCTGCTGCTCAGCGGGTGATCTCGCTGCGCCTGCGTCCTCTGCGGGCCACTGAGGAACTGATCGAGATGCTGGGGCAGGGTAAAGGCCCCACCAGTGCCTCGGAGCTGATCCTGTACCTGGCGCAATACCTGACCGACAAGGTTCAGGATCTGGTCGGCGAACTCACCGAATCGGTCGATGAAGAGGAAGAAAAGACCGACGCCGACGAACGGTACAGTCCCGAGCACGGCAAGCTGCTGCATATTCGTCGACGCGCAGCCGGTCTGCGCCGGTTTCTCGGGCCGCAGCGCGATATTTATGGCCAGCTCTCGCGGATCAAACTGTCGTGGTTCGCCCATGACGACGCCGATTACTGGAATGAGCTGAACAACAGCCTGACGCGTTATCTGGAAGAACTCGAGCTGACCCGCGAGCGGGTAGGGCTGCTGCTGGAGTCCGAAGACAGGCGCTTGCGCGAGCACATGAACCGCACCATGTACCGTTTCGGGATCATTACCGGTATCTTCCTGCCCATGAGTTTTCTCACCGGTTTGCTGGGTATCAATGTCGGCGGCATACCCGGTTCTGACAGTTCATACGGCTTTCTGGTGGCGTGCTCGCTGATTGTCGCGCTGGCCGTCGGGCAGTGGTGGCTATTCAAGCGATTGCGCTGGGTATAAGCGTGGGCTTGGCCGGGTTTTTGACGGGCGTGTGTGACTTGTTGTTTTCGCGTCGCGTCTTTGACTGACATTACGTGAGGTGCCTGATGCACGATCCGTTTGAAGAATCTTTACGCGACATGCTCAATTCTTCATCCTCCAGCCGGGATGATGACGCATGTCTGGGACGCGTCCTGAAAACCGCCAATCGCCAGGTCGGTGCCGGTGTGTTGTTCGGGTTGCTGGGCCGTTGGTCAGAGGCACTGATGATCGCCGTGAACAACGGTTCTGCCCACGTCTCTCCTGTTTCTCGCCGCACCATTCCGGGTGCCCGTTCTATCGATAAGGCTGATTGAGCATGGAATTGAATCTCTGGACCCAGAGCCTTCTTGCTGCAATGACTGCATTGTGGACCAAAGTCGCAAATTTCATCCCTAACCTGTTCGGCGCGCTTGTTGTAGTGCTGCTGGGTTTCGTCGTGGCCAAACTGCTCGACGCGCTGCTTTCCAAACTGCTGGCCAAACTGGGCCTGGATCGTCTGGTCGGCGGTACAGGTCTGACCAAGATTATCGGCCGCGCCGGCGTCAAGGTGCCGATCTCAACGCTGATCGGCAAGATCGTGTATTGGTTTGTATTACTGATTTTCCTCGTCTCGGCTGCCGAATCGCTGGGGCTGCAGCGGGTTTCAGCTACGCTGGACATGTTGGCGCTGTATCTGCCCAAGGTATTTGGTGCGGCGCTGGTCTTGCTGGTCGGCGTGCTGCTGGCGCAACTGGTCAATGGGCTGGTACGCGGCGCAGCCGAAGGCGTAGGTATCGACTACTCCGCCGGCTTGGGACGAATTGCTCAAGGCCTGGTCATCATCATCAGTATTTCGGTTGCGATCAGCCAGCTTGAGGTCAAGACCGACCTGCTGAACCACGTTATTGTGATTGCCTTGATTACCGTTGGTCTGACAGTGGCGCTTGCCCTGGGCCTCGGCAGTCGGGAGATTGCAGGGCAGATCATCGCCGGAATTTATGTTCGTGAGCTGTTTCAGGTGGGCCAGCAGGTGCGGGTGGGCGATACGGAAGGTCAGATCGAGGAAATCGGTACGGTCAAGACAACGTTGCTGACAGACGAGGGGGAGCTGGTGTCGTTTTCCAACCGCATCCTTCTCGAGCAGAGAGTAAGCAGCCGTTAAGCGGCTAACCTGCTAATGTATGCCGCCAGGTTGCCGATACAGGCCGTGGCGGACACTGACCTGACTGTCGGCAAGATTTGTTTTGAATAAACCTCAACCGTTTTCGACGCGCTACGATCCCCGCGAGCTCTCTGATGAGGAGCTGGTCGCGCGCGCCCATGTTGAGCTATTCAATGTGACGCGGGCTTATGAAGAATTGATGCGTCGTTACCAGAGAACACTTTTTAACGTCTGCGCACGTTATTTAGGGAACGATCGCGATGCTGACGATGTCTGTCAGGAGGTGATGCTTAAGGTGTTGTATGGGTTGAAAAATTTTGAAGGTAAATCTAAATTTAAGACCTGGCTTTACAGCATCACCTACAATGAATGCATCACGCAGTACAGAAAGGAACGGCGTAAGCGTCGCTTGATGGACGCTTTGAGTCTGGATCCACTTGAGGAAGCGTCGGAAGAAAAGACGCCCAAACCTGAAGAGCGGGGCGGACTTGATCGCTGGCTTGTGTATGTGAACCCGATCGATCGGGAGATTCTGGTCCTGCGTTTTGTTGCAGAACTTGAATTCCAGGAGATTGCTGACATCATGCACATGGGCTTGAGCGCAACGAAAATGCGTTACAAGCGGGCTTTAGATAAATTACGAGAGAAATTTGCGGGAATCGCCGAAACTTAATACGGTGCAAATATCTCTAACAAACTGGCAAGGTCTGGTAGACTCGCCGCTGAGTTGTCCCCCTGTGTGGGACTGCTTAATAATCATCAGATGGGGATTTAACGGATGAAACTGAAAAACACCTTGGGCTTGGCCATTGGTACTATTGTTGCCGCAACTTCGTTCGGCGCTCTGGCTCAAGGCCAAGGCGCGGTCGAAATCGAAGGCTTCGCCAAGAAAGAATACTACGACAGCGATCGTAACTTCAAAAACGACGGCAACCTGTTCGGCGGCTCCGTTGGCTACTTCCTGACTGACGATGTTGAACTGCGTCTGGGCTACGACGAAGTCCACAACGTCCGTAGCGACAGTGGCAAGAACATCAAGGGCGCCAACACCGCTCTGGACGCTCTGTACCACTTCAACAACCCAGGCGACATGCTGCGTCCTTACCTGTCTGCCGGTTTCTCTGACCAAAGCATCGGTCAAGACGCTCGCAACGGCCGTGACGGTTCTACCTTCGCCAACATCGGCGGCGGCGCCAAGCTGTACTTCACTGACAACTTCTATGCCCGTGCAGGCGTTGAAGCTCAGTACAACATCGACCAAGGCAACACCGAGTGGGCGCCTAGCGTCGGTATCGGTGTAAACTTCGGCGGCGGCAGCAAGAAAGTCGAAGCAGCACCAGCTCCAGTAGCTGAAGTGTGCTCCGACAGCGACAACGACGGCGTATGCGACAACGTCGACAAGTGCCCGGACACCCC
Source organism: Pseudomonas syringae group sp. 247E2 (assembly GCF_032587795.1). Lineage (NCBI taxonomy): Bacteria > Pseudomonadati > Pseudomonadota > Gammaproteobacteria > Pseudomonadales > Pseudomonadaceae > Pseudomonas > Pseudomonas syringae group sp. 247E2. The sequence goes on from NZ_JAWHPK010000025.1 coordinate 349,316, forward strand.
AGCCAACGTTACCGTTGACGCTGATGGCTGCCCAGCAGTTGCCGAAGTCGTTCGTGTTGAGCTGGACGTGAAGTTCGATTTCGACAAATCCGTAGTCAAGCCTAACAGCTACGGCGACATCAAGAACCTCGCTGACTTCATGCAGCAGTACCCACAGACCACCACCACTGTTGAAGGTCACACTGACTCCGTCGGTCCTGACGCTTACAACCAAAAACTGTCCGAGCGTCGTGCAAACGCCGTTAAACAGGTTCTGGTTAACCAGTACGGTGTTGGCGCTAGCCGCGTAAACTCGGTTGGTTACGGCGAATCCCGCCCAGTTGCTGACAACGCAACTGAAGCTGGCCGCGCAGTTAACCGTCGCGTAGAAGCAGAAGTAGAAGCTCAAGCTAAGTAATTAGCCGCTTGTACTGAAAAGCCCGGCTCAGGCCGGGCTTTTCTTTGCCTGCGATTTGCTCAGGCAGACGCTACTCAGGAGGCACGGTCAGCCAGCGCTCAGCTGTGCGTGATCAATCAGCGTTTCATTCAGCAGCTCATTGCTGCACGCAGCAACCGCGCCGATCACCAGAATGGCAGGGCTCTTCAGCTCGAAAGCGCTGGCGTCGCGCTGCATTGCGTTCAACGTGCTGCGGCACTCGCGCTGCCAGGGCAGCGAAGCATTCTCGATCATCGCCACCGGCATTTCGCCACTCATTCCGCCAGCCAGCAGGCTCTCGCGAATTTCCGCCAGCTTTGCCACGCCCATGTAAACAACCAGAGTAGTTCCGCCTTGTGCAAGGGCCTGCCAGTTGAGGCTGCTGTCGTCCTGGGTATGGGCAGTGACCAGTGTCACGCCACGGCTTATGCCGCGCAGGGTCAGCGAAATGCCGCATTGTGTTGCGCCGGCGAGCCCCGCCGTGATCCCGTTGACCAGTTCCACCGCGACGCCGCGTTCCTGCAACCACTGCGCCTCTTCACCGCCACGGCCAAAGATGCACGGATCGCCACCCTTGAGGCGCACAACGCATTTGCCCTGACGTACATAGCGCAGCATCAGGCGATGGATGAACGCTTGTGGCGTTGAACGGCAACCGCCGCGTTTGCCGACCGCGATCACTCGCGCATTCGGGCAGTGCTCAAGCACTGCGGTATTGACCAGATCATCTATCAGCACCACGTCGGCTTCGTGCAAGGCACGCACTGCCTTGAGGGTCAGTAGTTCCGGGTCACCGGGACCTGCGCCCACCAGCCATACTTTTGCGCTCATGCTGCACTCCTCATTGGGTAACCGCCACGGTGTTGATCAGTCTTTTTATTTCAGGCACGCAGGAACCGCATTGGGTCCCGCAACCCAGTTGTGTCTTGAGTTGATTCAGGTCCAGGCCGCGCTCGATACCTTCCTTTACTGCGCTCTGGCTGACGTTCATGCAGTTGCACAAGGTCTTGTCGAAGGCCTGCGTCGAGTCTTTGCCAGGCTCGCTACTGAGCGGGGCCAGCAGCCAGCGCCGCAGCGAAGCATCAATGCGTTCTTCCAGCCATAGAGCCTGCAGCCAGTGTCGGGCAAGCGTTTCACCGGCCAGGCGGATGGCAGTAATTCGGCCGTTGTCGATACGCACCCGCTTACCAATTGAGCGCTTGGGGTCGTCATAAGCCATGACTGGCCCTTCATCGAGGCCCAGTACCTGGTCAATGTGCTGCAGCAGCATCGGATCAGGCGCTTCGGCGCTGGCGGCGCGTATGATCAATGCAGGACGTTCGCGTCCGGCAAGGCCCATGCTCAGGTAGGTAAACACGTCGCACAGGGGACGCAGCCTTTCCATTTGCTGCTGCACATTGCCCTCGATAAGGGCGAAAAACTGCCAGGGCAGATGAGCTTTTTCGATTTTGACCCCGGAATGCTTGAGTTCCGGTTGTTTCGAGATCGGGTCGAAGGCTGGCTGAGTCAGAGCGTTTACGCCGCCCTTGAGAAACCGGTCGCCCCAGTGCATCGGCAAGAAGGCCTGACCGCAGGCAACACTGTCATCGCCGCCGACGGGCAACAACAGCTCGCCGCGTCGGCTGATCAGCTTGACCAGATCGCCAGGTTGCAGGTCATAACGTTGCATGTCTTGAGGGTTGAGGCTCAACAGCGCTTCGCTGACATGCCCGAACAGCCGCGCAGCGGTGCCGGTGCGGCTCATGCCATGCCATTGATCGCGCAGCCTGCCGGTGTTGAGTGTCAGTGGGTAGTCAGCATCGCGCAGCTCTTTGGCGGCGATGTAAGGCTCGGATAAAAACTGCGCACGGCCCGAGTCAGTGGGGAAAATACCATCGGTATACAGGCGTGGCGTGCCCACGCTTGCACCGCGAGGGAAGGGCCATTGCTGCGGGCCATGGAGGTCGATGAGCTGGCGGTCGATTCCGGACATATCCAGATCCCGTCCGGCCGTCAGGCCTTTGAACTCATCGAACAAGGCCTTGGGTGTGTGGAAATCGAACAGCGCAGGTGCATCGGGTTGCAGGCGCTTTTGCAGGCGCTGGGCGAAGTCCACAGTGATTGCCCAGTCGGAGCGCGCTTCGCCGGGGGGCGCAATGGCTTTGCGGACATTGGAGATGCGCCGCTCCGAGTTGGTCACCGTGCCTTCTTTCTCGCCCCAACTGGCGGCAGGCAGCAACAGGTCGGCATAGCGCGCTGTTTCGGTGGTCTTGAAGGCCTCCTGAAGTACCACAAACGGGCAGGTTTCCAGCGCCTGTCGGATTCTGTTCTGATCGGGCAGTGATTGTGCCGGGTTGGTACAGGCAATCCACAATGCCTTGATCGTACCGTTCTGCATTTGTTCGAACAGTTCGATGGCCGACAAACCGGGCTTGGCGGGCAGGCTGTCGACACCCCAGTAGTGCGCAACCTGCGCACGGTGTTCGGAATTGGCTGCGTCGCGATGGCCGGGCAGCAGGTTGGACAGGCTGCCGGTTTCACGTCCGCCCATGGCATTGGGTTGGCCGGTAAGCGAAAAGGGGCCTGCACCGGGTCGGCCGATCTGCCCGGTGGCCAGGTGCAGGTTGATCAGTGCGCTGTTTTTTGCGCTTCCCGCAGTGGATTGATTCAGCCCCATGCACCACAGCGACAGAAAGCCCGGAGCTTCACCCACCCAACTGGCGCAGGTGTATAGCTGTTCCTGGGTAATGCCGCAGAGGTTTGCTACACGTTCAGGCGGGTAATCTCGTACCAGCACTGACAGCGCCTCATAACCCTGTGTGTGTGCGGCAATGAACTCGGGATCAATCAGGCTTTCACTGATCAGCACATGGAGGATGCCGTGAAACAGCGCAACGTCGGTGCCAGGCTGAATCGCCAGGTGCAGGTCCGCCAGTTCGCAGGTATCGGTGCGCCGTGGGTCGATGACGATGAGTTTCATCTGCGGGCGACGGCTTTTTGCTTCTTCCAGGCGACGAAACAGAATCGGGTGCGCGTAGGCCATGTTGCTGCCGACGATCATCACGCAATCGCTCAGTTCGATATCTTCATAGCTGCAAGGCGGTGCGTCGGCGCCCAGGCTGCGCTTGTAGCCGGCCACGGCCGAAGACATGCACAGCCGTGAGTTGCTGTCGATATTGTTGGTGCCGACCAGTGCACGGGCCAGCTTGTTGAACGCGTAATAGTCCTCGGTCAGCAGCTGGCCGGAAATATAGAATGCGACGCTGTCGGGGCCGTGCTCGCGGATGCTGTCGGCGAAGACGTTGGCCGCGTGCTCCAGCGCGGTGTCCCAATCGGTGACGCTGCGTGCCAGGCCTTTGCTCAGGCGTAGTTCCGGATACAGTGCGCGCGCTTCGATGTCCCCGGTCAGGTGCAGGCTTGAACCTTTGCTGCACAACTTGCCGAAGTTGGCCGGGTGCTTCGGGTCGCCGCTGACGCCGAGGATATTCTGCCCGTCATGCTCGATCAGCACGCCGCAGCCAACGCCGCAATAGCAGCAGGTGGACGCGGTCACCCGAGTGGTCCGAATGGCGAGGTTGGTCATGCGCAGGCGGCCTCTGGCGCGGCGGGTTTGCCGAACATCAGGTGATTGCGTATGGCATCAATGCCCTGGCCATCACGGATCTGCTGCAAGTACCAGCTTCCGTCCGCGGTGTCGCCATAAAGGCAGGCGCCGACCAGTACGTCGTTCTTGATCACCAGCTTTTTGTAGACACCGCCGATGGGGTCCGAGAGGGTGATGCTTTCAGTGCCTTCAGCACCCAGAAAGTCCCCGGCGGAAAACAGGTCGATGCCGGTGACTTTCAGCTTGGTCGAGGTCACTGACCCCGGATAACGGGCAAAGCCCAACTGGGCAAGGTGATTGGCACACACCCGGGCCTGCTCGAACAGCGGCGCCACCAGCCCGTAAGCGATGCCGCGATGGCTGACGCATTCGCCAATCGCATAGATGCGCGGGTCGTAGGTCTGCAAGGTATCGTTGACCAGAATGCCCCGGTTGCAGGGCAGACCAGCCTGTTCGGCCAGTTCGGTGTTGGGGCGTATGCCTGCGGCCATGACCACCAGATCGGTGTCGATCACCTCGCCGCTTTTGAATTGCACCGCGCGTACGCGGCCCAGATCATCGCCGAGCAAGGCTTCGGTCTGTTCGTTGAGGCGAAAACCCAGGCCGCGCTTTTCCAGCGCGGCTTGCAGCATCAGCCCGCTGGTTTTGTCCAGTTGGCGCTCCAGCAGCGTCTGGCCGTTGTGAATCACAGTGACCTGCATGCCGCGCAGGCTCAAGCCGTTGGCAGCTTCGAGCCCGAGCAGGCCGCCGCCGATGACCACTGCGCGTTTGTGTGTGACGGCGGTATCGATCATCTGACGGGTGTGGCCGATGTCGCGGTAGCCGATGACGCCTTCCAGCGTATTGCCGGGAACCGGCAGAATAAAGGGTCGTGAGCCGGTGGCGATCAGCAGGCGCTCGTAAGAGGCCTGGGTGCCGTCATCGGCGATTACCACGCGTTTGATGCGGTCGATCTTCACCACGCGACGGTTCAGCAACAACTGGATACCGTTGCTTTCGTACCAGGCCAGATCGTTGAGCACGATGTCTTCGAAATTCTGTTCTCCTGCCAGCACTGGGGACAGCATGATGCGGTTGTAGTTGGGGTGTGGCTCGGCACCGAAGACCGTGATGTCATACAGGTCTTCGCTCAGTTTCAGCAACTCTTCGAGTGTGCGCACGCCGGCCATGCCGTTGCCTATCATCACCAGTTTGAGTTTTTTCATCTTGCCTCCGAGTCACTGCAGCGCGTGCTCGACACGTTTCGCGCAAACAAAAAAAGGCGTCCCGCCAGTTGCCTGACGGGGACGCCTTTGTCCGGTCCCGTTCTATCGGGAGGCGCAGCCTTCATCGTTGAGGGCCACGCGTTATGAATGATCTGCACAAGACCATGCAGCGCCTGTGCCAACTCGCATTCACTTGCGTAAAGGGGATTTCGGTCGATGCCTCAGGCTATTTCTGCACTGCGTTGAGGCGTGCTGCACAGAAGCAGGGCGGTCTGGTTCAGTGATGGCTCATGAGCCAGATCACCAGCAGAAGATTGAGCAGCATCGAGATCAGTGCCAGCGTTTGCCAGACTTTGAGCGGTTCGCGTTCCAGCAACGGGCGCGGTTTTGCTACCACCGGACGATGCTCGGCCTGCTCCATTTCCAGCAACCACTGCTCGGCGGTTTCGTAACGCTGGTGCGGGTCGGCTTGTAGTGCCTTGTCCAGAATCTGGCTCAGCCATTGCGGCAGATCCGGTCGATAACGGCTGGCGGAGATCGGCGTGCCGAAGCGGCGATGCTGAAAGGCTTCGATCTCGCCATAGGGGTAGTGGCCTGTCAGCAGGTAGTACAGCGTGACGCCTGCCGCATACAGATCTTGCTGCGGATGCGGCTCAGCGCCGTTGAAGGCTTCCGGGGCGATGTAGCTCGGGGTGCCGGGCAAGTCGTCAGCGTTGCCGGTTGACAATCCCGGGCAGTAAGCCAGGCCGAAATCCAGCAGGCGCAGTTCGCCATCATCTGCCAGCAGCAGGTTTTCCGGTTTGATATCGCGATGAATGATGTTGCGCCGATGCAGCAGGCCCGCAGCGCGCAACAGTCGGGTCGCGAGGTCCTGCCATTGAGCCAGCGGCAGCGGCCCGTTGCGCGTGAAAACCTCGGCCAGTGTATTTCCGCAATACTCGCGCATCACGTAATACAGGTGCTGACGGTCTGCCAACGGATGGACCTCGGGAAAGAAGCGCCCGGCAACCCGGCGCAAAAACCACTCTTCAAGCAATAACCCCTGGCCAGCACCCGATTCGTCATGCCGGCTGGCTGGCAGGGTCTTCAGCAGCCACGGTTGGCCGTGGGTATCGGTCACCCGATAAAGGATGGACTGGCGCGACTGCGCCGCGATATTGCCAACCGTCCAGCCTTCGAAAATCTGGCCCGCCTTGAGCGCGGGTGGCAGTGGCCATTGCTGCAATTGCAGCAACGTATCACCCAGATCGTCTTCGCCCAGGCTGTCGACCTGAATCAGCAGGGCGCTGGCATTGTCCTGGCTGCCCGCCAGATGTGCCGCGCTGACCAGCGTTTTCACCGCCGAATCGAGGTCGTCCTGCTCGGTCAGAATCGAGCGGATGCTGGCATCGCCAAGGGTTGCCCAGATACCGTCGCTGACCAGCAACAGCCGCTCACCTTCACACAGCTCTCCGTCCAGATAGTCCATGACCACGTATTGGTCCAGGCCCAGCGCGCGCTTGAGCACATGCTGCATGTCGGCCTGTTCCCAGACGTGGTCTTCACTGATGCGCTTTAGCGTACCGGCCTGCCAGCGATAAGCCCGGCAGTCACCGACATGGGCAAGGGTGAAGCGTCGTCCGCGCAGCACCAGAGCGCTGAGGGTGGTCAGCAAACCGTTGGCCAGCAGCCAGCGATTCTGCGCCAGCAGCAGGCGGTCGAGAGACTGGGCCACGCCCCAGGTTTCCGGCGTGGCGTAATAGTCGAGCGCCAGCGCCTGTAGCGTGGACTGCGCAGCCAGTGCGCCATCGGCACACTGGCTGACGCCGTCGGCAAGGGCGAACAGATAGCCCTTGCTGGCGGCCAGTGTCGGGGCCGGAGTCACCAGGCGCAGAGCATCCTGATTTTCTGCGCGCGGACCGCTGGCGCTGAATTGAGCGAACTGCAGTTGCAGCGTCATCGGCGGTTCAGACTCGCGCCGCGGTCACAGCCGCCGAACCCCAGGTGGTTCTCCAGCGACGCTTGACGTTCAGCAGGCCGAACCAGGCCAGCACTGCCAGGCCTGCGAACAGCCACAGGCCCAACTGGTAATCGCCAGTGTTCTGTTTGATGGTGCCCAGACCCGCTGCCAGCAGGAAGCCACCGATGCCGCCGGCCATGCCGATCAGGCCGGTCATGACCCCGATTTCCTTGCGGAAACGCTGCGGAACCAGCTGAAAGACTGCGCCATTACCGGCACCCAGGCCCAGCATCGCGGCAACGAACAGGGCCAGTGCTGCCCACGAACTTGGCAGGTTGAAACCCACCGCCGCGATACCGATGGCCGCAACGGCGTACATCACGGTCAATGTGCGAATCCCGCCAAAGCGGTCAGCCAGCGCGCCACCGAGAGGGCGCATCAGGCTGCCGCCGAAGACACAGGCAGCGGTGTAGTAACCGGCAGTAATCGGGCTCAAGCCATATTGGTCGTTGAAATAGCCGGGCAGGGCGCTGGCCAGGCCGATGAAGCCGCCGAACGTCACGCTGTAGAAAAACATAAACCACCAGCTGTCACGATCACCCAGCGCCTTGAGGTAATCCGCCATGGATTTGGGCTTGCTGCGCTCCGGGGCGTTGCGCGCCATAAGCGTGAAAGCGATCAGGGTCAGAACCAGCGGGATCAGCGCCAGGCCGAACACGTTGCCCCAGCCGAAACTGGCGGCCAGTACCGGCGCGATCAATGCTGCCAGTACGGTGCCCGAGTTGCCCGCACCGGCTATGCCCATCGCCTTGCCTTGGTGCTGCGGTGGATACCATTGCGACGCCAGGGGCAGCGCGACGGCGAATGAAGCACCGGCCATACCCAGGAACAGGCCCAGCAGCAGTACCTGACCGTAGGTGTGAATGCCCAGTTGCCAGGCCGCCAGCAGTGCGCCGATGACAATCACCTGGCCAATGATGCCTGCGGTCTTGGGCGACAGCTGGTCCGCCAGCAGGCCCATGAAAAAGCGCAGCACGGCACCCGCCAGAATCGGCGTGGCGACCATCAGGCCACGTTGCTGAGTGGTCAGGTGCAGGTCAGTGGCAATCTGCACCGCCAGCGGGCCAAGCAGATACCAGACCATGAAACTCAGGTCGAAATAGAGAAACGCCGCAAACAGGGTCGGTTTATGGCCTGCCTTCCAGAAGCTTGTATCCATGTGTACACCTCATCATCTGCTAGTTAGTCAGTCGGGCCATGACCGCGACACGGGTATTCCAGACGCTGTGGTGGAGTGTTCCGAATGACGGCGACTCCACCGGCCCCGTCGCCGGGGCCAAAACGCAAAAAACGTCGCCTCTCTGTCCACATGAGCGGAAAGAGATGAGCGACGTCTTTGTCGTAAAAAGGTGATAGCCGCCGTTGGCTACCGTGCGATTGCTAAAGCAAGAGATGGGCCAATGGCGTTGCAAGCGATTAGCCGCAAGCTGCGAGCGGGTTTGGGTGATTCCCGGGAAGCAGGCGAGGGCCGGTCAGTGACCTTGAAGCGGGCGCTCGCCAGCAAAGCGCTGTAAAACAGGGCGCGCGCGCGACAGTATGCAGCTGAAAGGGCAAGATCACGCATGGCCATTGAAGAGTTTATTAAAGTTCAATGGCATTATTATTATTTCATGTGCCATTAGTGTTGGTGTTAAGTACTGTCATTGTGATGCTGTTTTGACGTGCTTGTATGACGGTTTTAATAGCGCTGATCAATAAGTGTTAATATTTATTAATATTCTGTTTATTGAAGTTGTACGATAACACCAGTCTCAATATTTAATTTACATTGCCCGGTATCTCTGACAGCATTCATTGCACCGTGATTAACACGGCTCATCCATCAGGAAATGAATTTACTCTTCACTACGGCGATCTGTAATTGCAAATTGCCTGTCAATTTCGATAAATGTTTACTTTTAAAAAGTAATCGGCTACTCGCTCTTTTTCCGGTTTTCAGTTGCCCCCAAGGGCTTGAAACACCGATCCCGGGTACCTCCCGGCAATACAGCCGCGCCGACCGGGCTGTCTTCCTCTTCGCGCTTCATTGCAGGCGCCAATAAAGGACATCATCATGAGTAACATCAATTACGCACCCACCATCTGGTCCAGAGCTGATGCGCTGAAGGTCAATGAAAATGATCCGACTACCACGCAGCCTCTGGTAAGCCCGGATTTTCCGGTCATGAGTGATACCGTATTCATCTGGGACACCATGCCGTTGCGCGAGCTTGACGGCACCGTGGTTTCAGTCAACGGCTGGTCGGTGATCGTCACGCTGACGGCTGACCGCCACCCCGACGATCCGCAGTATGTCGGTGCCAATGGCCGCTATGACATCAAGCGTGACTGGGAAGATCGTCATGGCCGGGCACGCATGTGCTACTGGTACTCGCGCACCGGAAAGGACTGGATCTTTGGTGGCCGGGTAATGGCCGAAGGTGTGTCGCCAACCACCCGGGAGTGGGCGGGCACACCCGTACTGTTGAATGATAAAGGCGATATCGACCTGTACTACACCTGTGTAACGCCGGGGGCAGCAATTGCCAAAGTACGTGGCCGTATTGTGACGTCTGACAAGGGCGTGGAATTGAAAGACTTTACGGAGGTGAAAACACTGTTCGAGGCCGACGGCAAATATTACCAAACCGAAGCGCAGAACTCGACCTGGAACTTTCGCGACCCCAGTCCGTTTATTGATCCCAATGATGGCAAGTTGTACATGGTTTTTGAAGGCAATGTCGCCGGCGAACGCGGCACGCATACAGTAGGCACCGCAGAACTTGGTCCTGTTCCGCCAGGTCATGAGGAAACAGGCGGTGCCAGATTTCAAGTCGGCTGTATCGGACTGGCCGTTGCGAAAGACCTCAGTGGTGATGAGTGGGAAATACTTCCGCCGCTGGTCACCGCAGTGGGCGTCAATGATCAGACTGAACGCCCGCATTATGTATTTCAGGACGGCAAGTATTACTTGTTCACCATCAGCCACAAGTTTACTTATGCCGATGGTGTTACGGGTCCGGATGGTGTTTACGGGTTTGTCGGCGAGCATTTGTTCGGGCCTTACCGGCCGATGAACGCTTCCGGCCTGGTGTTGGGCAATCCGCCCGCACAGCCATTTCAGACTTACTCGCACTGTGTGATGCCGAACGGTCTGGTGACCTCGTTCATCGACAGCGTACCCACCTCTGGCGAGGATTACCGCATTGGCGGTACCGAGGCACCGACGGTGAGGATTCTACTGGAGGGCGATCGCTCGTTTGTGCAGGAAGTGTATGACTACGGCTACATCCCCGCGATGAAGAACGTGGTGCTGAGCTGACCGACTGCACGCATTAACCTGGTAGCGGAAGAACGCCTGTGCGAGCAGGCGTTCTTCGCTCGTTTACCCCAGCAACTCGCTCATCGCGATAATTTGCTCGGCCACCTGAATCAGCTTTTGCTGGCGACTCATCGCCTGACGCCGCATCAGGGTGTACGCGTCTTCCTCGTTGCAATCCTTCATTTTCATCAGCAGCCCCTTGGCCAGCTCGATGCGCTTGCGTTCGGCCAGTTGCTGATCGCGGGCATGCAGTTGCGCACGCAGCGCCTGATCGCTCTCGAAACGGGCCATCGCCACGTCCAGAATCGGTTGCAACCGTTGCGCCTGGATACCCTCGACGATATACGCACTGACCCCGGACTTGATTGCCTGGCGCATCACGCCCGGATCGTGCTCGTCGGTGAACATCACGATGGGCCGCGGCTGGTCACGGCTGACCAGCACCACTTGCTCCATTACGTCGCGTCCTGGCGATTCGGTGTCGATCAGGATGACGTCCGGGCGCACCGCTTCAACGCGGGCGGGCAAGTCGATGATCAGTCCGGATTCGTCGATTACTTCAAAACCGGCCTCTATCAATGCCGATTTGAGGCGACCGACTTTTCTGGCCGTGTCATTGATAAGCAGGATACGCAGCATGGTCACGTTCTCCGTCAACGACTGGCCACAGCGGGCGCGTTGGCGGCCAGCGAGTGGAGCTTGAAGCTACGCGCGTAGCCTGCGGGGTCGCTGCCGTCCCAGACCTTGCCATCGATCAACTGACTGCTGCGCAGGGTTGCAGTGGGTGCGTCGATGCCCAGCGCATCAGCTGCCTGGCGATACAGGTCCAGTTGCTGGACACGGCTGGCGACAGCCAGGTAATCCGGGTCTTCACGCAACAGGCCCCAGCGCCGGAACTGAGTCATGAACCACATGCCGTCGGACAGCCACGGATAATTGACCTGCCCCTGATCATGGAAACTGACTGCATGTGGGTCCTGCCAGTGATTGCCGAGGCCGTCGCTGTAGTGGCCAAGCAGGCGTGGCTCGATGCAGTCCGGCGAGGTATCCAGATAATCCGCACCGCTGAGCAACTGTGCGGTGCTGCGCCGGTTATGGTCGCTTTCCTCGATGAAACGGCTCGCTTCCAGTACGGCCATGATCAGCGCTCTGGCGGTGTTGGGGTTCTGCTCGACGAACTCACGGGTACAGCCCAGCACCTTGCCCGGGTGATCCGGCCAGATCGACTGGCTGGTCGCCATGGTGAAGCCCAGTTGCTGCTGAACGGCGCTGGCGCCCCAGGGTTCGCCGACGCAGAAACCGTCGATGCGCCCAGCCTGCAGGTGTTGCGCCATTTGCGTGGGTGGCACCACGACACTGGTCACATCATCGAGCGGATGGATGCCTTGGCTGGCTAGCCAGTAGTAGAGCCACATGGCGTGGTTGCCGGTGGGGAAGGTCTGCGCGAAGGTCAGCCTTGATCCGCTTTGGTGCGCGCGTTTGTCCAGTGCTTCAGGAGTGATCACGCCCGCCTCCTGCAACTCGCGGGACAGGTTGATGCACTGGCCGTTCTGGTTGAGTCCCATGAGGATGGCCATGTCGGTCGCCGGACCACCGCTGATGCCCAGTTCCACCGCATAGATCAGACCATACAGGCTGTGTGCCGCCTGCAACTGCCCGCTGACCAGTCTGTCGCGCAGCCCGGCCCAGGAGGTCTGACGCTCGAGGTTCAGGCTCAGGCCGTATGGCTGGGCGAAACCCTGAGTGGCCGCAACCACCAGCGGGGCGCAGTCGGTCAATGCCATGAAGCCCACGTCCAGGCTGTTCATTTCCGGGGCGTCACTACCGGCCACCCAGTCCAGCGCATTACCGGTTCGTTCGTTCATCGCGCGTGCTTCATCAAAGGTCCGTCCAGAAAAAAGGCGTCGTCCGACCCATTGCAATGCAAGTGTCGAAGCGACGCCGTTGTCCATGCACCGCTCCGCCGTTGGAGTGAGTGCCGATAGCGGTTTCAAGCAAGGCATATGCCATCGCCGGGGAAGAGTGAGCAACAAGTTTGTCGCGCGCCTCGCCTGACAGGCCTGCACGCGTCTATAATCGCCACCCTGAATTCAGCTGCTCACGAGCCCATCCCGCCATGTATAACCTGGCCCGCCAGTTACTGTTCAAACTTTCTCCGGAAACCTCTCATGACCTGTCGCTGGACCTGATCGGTGCAGGCGGGCGGCTGGGCCTTAATGGCCTGCTGAGCAAGTCCCCGGCGAAGTTGCCGGTCAGTGTGATGGGGCTGGAATTTCCCAACCCTGTGGGGCTGGCAGCAGGTCTGGACAAAAACGGTGCAGCCATTGATGGCTTTGCGCAGCTGGGTTTCGGCTTCGTCGAGATCGGTACTGTGACGCCACGTCCACAGCCGGGCAACCCCAAACCGCGCATTTTCCGCCTGCCGCATGCCGAGGCGATCATCAATCGCATGGGCTTCAACAATCTGGGCGTCGATAACCTGGTGTCCCGAGTCCAGGCGGCAAAGTATCGCGGCATTCTGGGCATCAATATCGGCAAGAACTTCGACACGCCGGTCGAGCGTGCGGTGGACGATTACCTGATCTGCCTGGACAAGGTCTATGCCCACGCCAGCTACGTCACCGTCAACGTCAGCTCACCCAACACGCCGGGGCTGCGCAGTCTGCAGTTCGGTGACTCGCTCAAGCAACTGCTCCAGGCCCTGAGCCTGCGCCAGCAGGAACTGACGCAGCGGCACGGCAGACGCGTGCCGTTGGCGATCAAGATTGCCCCGGACATGAGCGATGAAGAAACCGTGCTGGTGGCCTCTGCACTGATCGAGTCGGGCATGGATGCGGTGATTGCCACCAACACCACGCTCAGCCGCCAGGGTGTGGAAGGGCTGCCGCATGGCGATGAAGCGGGTGGTCTGTCGGGCGCGCCGGTGCGGGAAAAAAGCACGCACATCGTCAAGGTGCTGGCCGGTGAGCTGGCAGGTCGTCTGCCGATCATTGCCGCTGGTGGTATCACTGAAGGCCGGCATGCCGCCGAGAAGATAGCCGCAGGTGCCAGTCTGGTGCAGATCTATTCCGGTTTCATCTACAAGGGCCCTGCGCTGATTCGCGAATCGGTGGACGCCATTGCGGCAATGCCACCGGCCGTACGCTGAATCGAAGGCAAAAAAAGGGGCTCCTCGAGAGAGCCCCTGGGCGTTGGCCCGCCGCCCGGGTCGGGCGTGCATGGTACAGGTGTGAATCAGTCAATCATGTAGGTGGCCCGACAGAGGCCGAAAGTCTTTGATGTGAATCGCCTCATCCGACCGCGTGAAGTTCGTTGAGTCTGTGGATGCCCGCAGTGCCGGTCATACCGTCCCAGTTGTCGCCGCGTCCTTCGCGCCAGCCATTGATCCATGCCTGGCGTACTGACGGTAGAGTAAAAGGGCAAAGCTCACGGGATTTACCATGAACGCCGTATTGATATCCGCGTAAAAATGCTCTTTCCAACGGATCACGCTTAAGTCTTCTCATAGGGTAATGCCCTCGTCTGTTGACTGTAATATCCCTGAGACCCCTTGATGAGGTCGGGCAGAATCTTCTGCCGTTGGTGCCCGCTGCCGGCGTCGCGGGCCTTGATGTCATAACCGTTGCGGAGATGACCTGAGACGATTTCTAACCAAAGCACAGGTCGATGTGAATGATCGTTTTGTCATAAGCACGTCATATTCAGGTCTGTCGAGCAATAAGCAATGGTTTGTTCAAACACTGATTGTTTGGCGCAGCCCTTTTGACGCAGGGGTTTGCGAGCCAGATGAGATCGCTTGTCAGTCTCGTATGGTGGCCTAATGCCTTGGCTGGTTAAGCGACGAAGGGTCGCGATGGGCACGGTGGAAATGTGACTTTTCCAGCGTGACTTTTTAATTACGTCTTTTTATTGCCGACATTGTCCTGGCGGATATCTGTTCTAATACTCCCGAAAACTGCCGCAATGACATGACAGGATCATGCGGTGGACCGGCACACATCACGTGCCACGCAGGCGTTCTCCACGAAAGACGCCTGTTCAAATCTGGCAGGGCAATGCGTTGCCCGCCGCAGACGGCTCAGGCCCTGGAATACACATGTCGGATCGCTACGAACTTTTCCTTACTTGCCCCAAAGGCCTCGAAGGACTGCTTGCCGAGGAAGCTACGGCACTGGGTCTGCAAGAGACCCGCGAGCACACATCGGCCATTCGCGGCTCGGCCGACATGGAGACCGCCTACCGGCTGTGCCTCTGGTCGCGGCTAGCCAACCGCGTGCTGCTGGTGCTCAAGCGCTTCCCGATGAAAGATGCCGAAGACCTCTACCACGGCGTACTGGATGTCGAGTGGCATGATCATCTCGAGTCCGATGGCACCATCGCAGTGGAGTTCAGTGGCCACGGGTCGGGCATCGATAACACCCACTTCGGTGCATTGAAGGTCAAGGATGCGATAGTCGACAAGCTGCGTACTCCGGATGGCGAGCGGCCGTCAGTGGACAAGATCAACCCTGACCTGCGCGTGCACCTGCGCCTGGATCGCGGCGAGGCAATTCTGTCTCTCGACCTCTCTGGCCACAGCCTGCACCAGCGCGGCTATCGTCTGCAGCAAGGTGCTGCGCCCCTGAAGGAAAACCTTGCCGCCGCGATCCTGATTCGTGCTGGCTGGCCGCGCATTGCTGCCGAGGGCGGCGCGCTGGCTGACCCAATGTGCGGTGTCGGTACGTTCCTGGTCGAGGCAGGCATGATCGCCGCCGACATCGCCCCGAACATCAAACGCGAACGCTGGGGCTTCTCTGCCTGGCTCGGCCACGTTCCGGCGCTGTGGCGCAAGCTGCACGACGAAGCGCTGGCACGCGCAGAAGCAGGGCTGGCCAAAACGCCTTCATGGATTCGCGGTTACGAGGCCGATCCGCGGCTGATCCAGCCTGGGCGCAACAACATCGAACGTGCAGGTCTGAGTGACTGGATCAAGGTCTATCAGGGCGAAGTCGCGACCTTCGAGCCGCGTCCCGACCAGAACCAGAAAGGTCTGGTGATCTGCAACCCTCCGTACGGCGAGCGCCTGGGTGACGAAGCCAGCCTGCTGTATCTCTACCAGAACCTCGGCGAGCGCCTGCGTCAGGCCTGCCTTAACTGGGAAGCTGCGGTGTTCACCGGCGCGCCTGACCTGGGCAAGCGCATGGGCATTCGCAGCCACAAACAGTATTCGTTCTGGAACGGCGCCTTGCCGTGCAAATTGCTGCTGATCAAGGTCACGCCTGATCAGTTCGTGACCGGCGAGCGTCGCACACCCGAGCAGCGTCAGATCGAGCGCGAGAACCCTGTCGAAGTTGAAGTTGTTGAAAGAAAGCTCAACAAGAACGGCAACCCGATCAAGCCGGAACCGGTGGTGGTCGAACAGGCGCGCCTGAGCGAAGGCGGGCAGATGTTTGCCAATCGCCTGCAAAAGAACCTCAAGCTGATGGGCAAATGGGTGCGCCGCGAAGGTATCGATTGCTACCGCGTCTACGACGCCGACATGCCTGAATACTCGCTGGCGATCGACCTGTATCACGACTGGGTTCACGTTCAGGAATACGCAGCGCCCAAGTCCATCGATCCGGAAAAGGCTTCGGCCCGGCTGTTCGATGCACTGGCGGCCATTCCGCAGGCGCTGAACATTGACAAGAACCGTGTGGTGATCAAACGTCGCGAGCGTCAGAGCGGCACCAAACAATATGAGCGTCAAAGCGCGCAGGGCCAGTTTCTGGAAGTCAGTGAAGGCGGCGTCAAGCTGCTGGTCAATCTGACCGACTACCTCGACACCGGCCTGTTTCTCGACCATCGTCCGATGCGTATGCGTATCCAGCGCGAGGCCTCCGGCAAGCGCTTCCTGAACTTGTTTGCCTACACCGCGACGGCCAGCGTGCATGCCGCCAAGGGCGGCGCGCGCAGCACCACCAGCGTCGACTTGTCGCGTACTTACCTGGACTGGGCGCGGCGTAACCTGTCACTGAACGGCTTCTCCGACAAGAACCGTCTGGAGCAAGGGGACGTGATGGCCTGGCTGCAGGCCAATCGCGACGAGTACGACCTGATCTTCATCGATCCGCCGACGTTCTCCAACTCCAAGCGCATGGAAGGCATTTTTGATGTGCAGCGTGATCAGGTCGAGCTGATCGATCTGGCCATGGCGCGTCTGGCACCGGGTGGCGTGCTGTACTTCTCCAACAACTTCCGCAAGTTCGTGCTCGATGAAAATCTGAGTCAGCGCTATGCGGTCGAGGATATTACCGCGCAAACCATCGACCAGGATTTTGCCCGCAACGGCAAGATTCACCGCGCCTGGAAAATCATGGCGCGTGCCTGATACGGTGTGTGATGAGCTTGCCTGTAACAGTTTTGTACAGGTTTGCTCATCGCTCCCTATGAAAATTACTGGCGAATAGCTATAACAGAAGTCATAGCCAGCTTGACGCTTCAGCATGTTGGCGTCATGAGTTTCTGTGTATGACAGCGAAACGGTTCAGGCTCAGAGTTCTGAGTTTCATCAACGGCCAGCTCTCAGCGTGGCCAATAGCCGTTTTGGCATTGATGGTCGGAGCGGCACTTACCATCATGTTGGCGCTGGCCGACAATGAGCTGTACCAGCGTCAATTGCGCCAGCGTTTCGACATGCTTGCTGCGGAGCGCTTCAGTCGTCTTCAGGAGCGTCTGGACCGGCAGGTCACTCGTCTGGACACCCTGTGTCGCGTCTTTATCTTTTCCCATCAGGTCGAGCAATCGGAATTCGACGGCTTTGTCGCGCCATTGCTGATTGGAACCCAGGCCTACGCCTGGAACCCGAAAGTAACGCTGGCGGAGCGGGCCGCTTTTGAACAGCAGGCGCGCGAGGAGAGCTCAGCCGAATATTTCATAAGAGAAATGGATGAAAACGGTGCGTTGAAAACCGCCACTGTACGCAACGAGTATTTTCCGGTTCGATTCATCCAGACACTCAGCAAAGTTCCGACGCCGTCGGGGTTTGATATAGCCTCGGAGCCGGTACGTCATGTCGCTCTTGAGCGTGCGCGTTTGCTCAAGCGCATTGTTGCAACGCCTCGTATCAGCCTGTTGGCCCTTGACCCGTCAGACACGTACGGAATTTTGCTGGTGGCGCCGGTGTTCTCCATCGGCCAGTCGCCTTCCGAATTGAGAGGCTATGTCACTGCAGTGATCAGCCTGACGCAATTGATGAGCATCGGCACAGCGGAGCAGGACAATCTTGCGGTCACCATGCTTGACCTCAGTTCGCCGGCAAAGCCTGAGCAGGTTTACCAGTCGCCGGTCGTAGCAGTACGCAATCATTTGTATGCCAGCAGCCTGCTGAGCCTCGGTGACAGGGATTATCTGGTCGAGGTTCGCCCTACGGAAATCTTCAGCCAGAGCAATCAGACCATGATGCCGGGCCGGGTGCTTTGGCTTGGCGGGCTTTTGAGCCTGATGCTCAGCGCGTTGCTCTACAGCCTGATCAGCCAGCGTCAGCGAGCGCTGCAGCGTGTGGCGCAGCGTACCCGTGAGTTGCGCCAGCGCGGGCAGCAGTTACGGGCGGCGCACGGGCAATTGCGCAGTGTGCTGGACGCCGCGACCGAAGTGGCGATCATTGCAACCGACCTGGATGGGCTGATCAAGACGTTCAACGTCGGTGCGCAGAAAATGCTGGGTTATTCTCAGGAAGAGGTACTGGGCAGGCTGCGCCTCATGGACCTTTATCAGCCGGCCGAGCTGGAGGCCCGCGCGAGTGTATTGAGCAAGGACCGCGGGCACCCGATCAGCGCTTCCCGGCTGATGTTTCTCGACGCCGTGCAAGACGGTCATCACCCTTCGCAGGAGTGGACCCTGCAGCGCAGTGACGGCAGCACCCTGGTGGTGAACATGCTGGTTACCGCCGTGCGCGACGATCAGGGGCTCTGGACCGGGTATCTGGCGGTGTGCATCGACGTCACGGAGCACAAGCGCGTCAACGAGGCGCTTGCCGAACAAGGGCAATTGTTGAAAAAACTTGGCTCGCAGGTGCCTGGCGGCATTTATCAGTATCACCTGGCTATCGACGGCAGTGCGCGCTTCAGATACGCCAGCGCTGGCATGTGCGAGCTGTTTGAAGTCGATGAAGCGCAGTTGCTGGGCGATTCCGAGGCCGTTCTGCGACGTATCCAGCCACCGGATCTGACGCGCGTCAGAAGCTCTATTCTGGCCAGCGCGAAGCATCTGACACCCTGGAGCGAGGAGTACCGTGTCGACCTGCCACGCAAGGGCCAGCGCTGGCTCCGCGCTGCTTCCACGCCAGAACGGTTGGTAGATGGCAGCGTGCTATGGCACGGTTTTGTGTCCGACATCACCGACCTCAAGCGTGTCGAACAGGAGTTGCGCGCGCTGTCGGTCACCGACGTACTGACGGGTGCCTACAACCGGCGCTATTTCCAGGACCGCATGCAGGCCGAGCTGAAAAGGATCGACCGGCACGGCGGTAACCTGTCGATCATCATGCTCGATATCGATCATTTCAAGCGCATCAATGATCGTTTCGGGCATGCCGCAGGCGATCAGGTGCTCAAGGCGATTTCGGAAAAGATCAGCCAGCGCCTGCGTAGCGATGATGTGTTCTGCCGCCTTGGGGGTGAAGAGTTCATGGTGATCTGCCCGGGCACACGGGGCTCGCAGGCGTATCAACTGGCTTTGAGCCTGCGCGAGGGCCTGCGTAACCAGGTTATCGAAGGCGTCGATCAGGTTGTGACGGCCAGCTTCGGCATCGCCAGCTGGAGAGCCGGTGAGGGGATCGACACAATGTTGTTGCGCGCTGACTCGGGTGTCTATGCCGCCAAACAGGCCGGTCGCGATCGGGTCGAGCCTGAGCAGATCTGACGCACACAGACCCGCTTCGAAAGCGGGTCTGCTGGTTACAAGCGGCGGGTGGTTATTGCTGGATCGAGACCGTGGTGTTGGTCAGTTTCGGCTGTCGATACAGATCGACCAGTACCTCGTCCAGTATCGAGGATGCGCCAAACGGACGCGGGTCGTTGAGGATCGCCACGACCGCCCAGGTGTTGCCGTTGCTGTCGCGGCTGAAGCCGGCAATAGCGCGAACCGTGTTCAGCGTGCCTGTCTTGATGTGCGCTTCACCCAGCAACGGGGTGCGCTTCAGACGTTTACGCATGGTGCCGTCCATGCCTGCCAACGGCATCGAACTCATGAATTCGGCAGCATACGGGCTGCGCCACGCAGCCTGCAGAATAATGGCCATCTCACGGGCACTGACACGTTCCGCACGCGACAGGCCGGAGCCGTTCTCCATGACCAGATGCGGCGCGGTGATGCCTTTTTTCGCCAGCCACTGGCGGATGACGCGCTGGGCAGCCTTGCCGTCGTCACCGTCAGCTTCATTGCGGAACTCTTCACCCAGGCTCAGAAACAGTTGCTGGGCCATGGTGTTGTTGCTGAATTTATTGATGTCACGAATGACTTCCACCAGATCCGGCGAAAAAGCCTTGGCCAGCAGCTTGGCGTTACCGGGCAAAACGCCAACGCGGTCCTTGCCCTGGATAGTGCCGCCCAGTTCCTGCCAGATGGCCCGTACTGCGCCTGCCGCATAGGTCGGATGGTCAAGCAGCGAAAGGTAGGTCTGCGAATTACAGCCGTTGCCCAACTGGCCAGTCACCGTCACATTGACGCTGCCGTCAGGCTGGGTGACCGGGTTGTAGCGCACATCCCCGGTGCATTGCTTTGATGCGCTCGCCTTCACCTGGTTGTCGATGCGAATGGTCGCAATCGGCGGCTCGATCGAGACCAGAATTCTGCCGTCATCGTTTCGGGTCACGAAGCGCAATGCCTTGAGATTGACCATCAGCGCATCAGGCTTGACCAGAAACGGCTTGTTATCATCGTTGCCGTCATCATTGAATTCGGGCAATTGCGGCTGCACAAAATGGCTGCGGTCCAATACCAGGTCACCGGTCACCTGTTGCACACCATTGGCGCGCAGGTCACGCATCAGCAGCCAGAGTTTTTCCATATTCAGCTTTGGATCGCCGCCGCCTTTGAGGTACAGGTTGCCGCGCAGCACGCCGTTGCTCAGGGTGCCATCGGTGAAGAATTCGGTTTTCCACTGGTGGGTAGGGCCGAGCATTTCCAGCGCGGCGTAGGTGGTGATCAGCTTCATGGTTGAGGCCGGGTTGACCGATACGTCGGCATTGAACACGGTCGGCGTGCCCGGCCCGTTGAGCGGCAACATCACCAGCGAAAGCGCGTCATCGCCGAGTTTGCTGGCTTTCAGAGCCTGTTGAACCTTGGGGGGCAGCGTGGTGTTGATGACGGCAGCGTAGGAGGGCAGAGCCAGTGGCAAAAGAATTGACGCGAGCAACAATGGACGTAGCGACTTGATCATTGAATAAAACCCTACTGCAAGGGGGGACATAAAAAAGAGGGCATGGATGAATTCCCTCGGTAACTATTTCGCTGCGATGTTGATAACTATAGTAGTGAATGCGTAGCGGGCTTTTTTTGTAACATACAGTGCCACGCATGAAACGACCCGCATTATGCCCCAAGCAGGGCAGGCTTGTGATGGGGGGCAGGCCGGTAAACGTTATTTTTTATCGATTGGGCCTGCATCACTGTCGCAAGACCGGATATCCATGACAGACCGCAATTGTCGGGCTTTTAAATCGTCAAGCTGGTAAAGTGCCGCCCGATATTTATTGATGAGGATTGTCCCATGGCCACTAACCGCTCCCGCCGTCTGCGCAAAAAACTGTGTGTGGACGAGTTCCAGGAATTGGGTTTTGAACTGAACCTGGACTTCAAGCAAGAGCTGGATGACAAGGCAATCGATGCTTTCCTTGACGCTTTTCTGAAAGAAGCAATGGAAGCCAACGGTCTTGGTTATGTGGGCGGCGACGACTTCGGTCTGGTTTGCCTGAGCAAGCGTGGCTCGGTCAGCGAAGAACAGCGTGTTGCTGTCGAAGCCTGGCTCAAAGGCCGCAGTGAACTGACAGAAGTCACTGTCAGCCCGCTGATCGACGTCTGGTACCCGGAAAAAGAAATCAACCCGGCCGCCTGATGTAACGGGAGGCAGGCCAGCGCCTGCCTCTCTTGCTTTTCCCCCGCTTGTTCCCCTTCGCTACATCGTCTTTGAAACGTCTTCAGTCAGGTTTCGCCTGCTGCAGAATCAGCGCGTCCTCAAGCTCGATCATCGCCAGTTCGACAACCTGCTGACAGGTATGGAACTGTTCATCCGGCGTGTCCGCTTCGCAGGCCTGCTCAAGTGCATCGCAGGCATCGACCACCCTTGAAGCGCTGATGATCCGTGCGGCACCTTTGATCCTGTGGGCCAGGTCGCGGGTTTTCCTGCGATTGTTCTCCGGTATCAGTCTGGCCAGCAACAGCCGGTCCTCGTGATTGCTTTGCAGCAGCTGCGCAAGCAGGCGTTCAACCATTTCCGGACGGTTACCGGTCAGGTTGCTGATGCTGTCGAGGCTGAACGGCAGAGGTGTGCGCGACAGCGGCGAAACGGCTGTCAGCCGTTCGCTGAGCATCGAAAGGCTGATGGGTTTGAAGAGGCAGTCGTCCATGCCTGCTGCGCGGCAGCGCTCGATCTCGTCAGGCTGCGCATTGGCCGTGAAGCCCCAGACCGGACAGCGTGGCTGGCCGTCTGCGTCTTCAATTGCGCGGATTGCAGTGGTCATGTCATAGCCGTTCATGACCGGCATGTTGCAGTCGACAACCACCAGATCAAAGGTATCGGTCTTCCAGTGCTCAAGCCCCTGCGCGCCGTTTTCGGCCATTTCGCAGTGGTGACCTAGAAAACCGAGTTGCTGGCAGAGCAGCAGCCGGTTGGCAGGATGGTCGTCGACGATCAGGATCCGTAGCGTCTGGTGAGCGACGGCTAGCGGTGGCGTAGTAACGGGCTGGCCTGTGAGTGGTTCAAGCGTGGTAAGCACCAGGTTCATACTGATCCGGGTGCCTTGGCCTGGTACGCTATCAAGCGAGAGGTTGCCGCCCATCATCATGCAAAGGCTGCGGCAAATCACCAGGCCCAGCCCGGCACCGGTGCGCGCCATCTGCCCGGTGTTATCGGCCTGGGCAAAGGGCTCGAACAAACGCTGCTGGTCTTCGGCGCTGATGCCTATACCGCTGTCCTGAACGGTAATGTGCAAGTGCAGCAGTTGCGGGTCCGGGCTCTCGGCTGCCTGCAGCACGATCTTGATCCGTCCCATAGGGGTGAACTTGATGGCGTTGCTTACGAGGTTGGACAGTATCTGTTTGAAGCGCAGAGGGTCGATCAGCACATCGGCGTTGATCCGGCTGTCCAGTTCCAGCACCAGGTCGAGGTCCTTCTGGCGAGCCAGACCGTCGAATACCCGCAGTACCGACTCTACCAGTCGACGCAGGTTCGCCCGCTCTGGATTCAGTGACAGCCGGCCGGATTCAATGCGCGCAATGTCGAGAATGTCACCGATCAGGTCCAGTAAGTCGTTGGCCGAGCTGTAGGCGACTTCGATGGCTGAGCGGTCCAGTTCGCCATGATCGGCACGTTTGAGCGCCAGCTCCAGCATTCCGATAACTGCATTCATGGGCGTACGGATTTCATGGCTCATGGTGGCAAGAAAGGTGCTCTTGGCACGGCTGGCAGCGTCAGCCTGTTCCTTGGCGGCCTGCAAGTCTTCAATAAGCTGGCGACGCTCGCTGATATCGATCCAGCCGCCAATGATGCCCTGCACCTCGCCCAGAGAGTCGCGAAAGGGGAGGATCCAGTGGTAGATGGTCATCTGCCGGTCGCCAATGCGCAGGGGCCGGTCGAGGATCAATGCAGTGTTACTGGCCATGACCCGTTGATAGTCGGCAGCGTATTCCCGCGCTTCGAAGGCATTGCCCAGCACTCCTTCGGTAGCGCTCTTGCCGATGATGTCTTCACGTTGCGCTGAGAAGACCCTCAGGTAGCTGTCATTGCACATGCGCAGCATGCCTTCGCGATCCCGCACGTAGATCGGATGGGGCGTGCCTTCAACCAGTGCGCGCATGAATTCGAACTGGTCGCCCAGCGCCCGCTCTGCCGCTTCACGCTGACGTATCTGCCGCCGCATCCAGGCATTCCAGGCCAGCAGGCCCAGCAGCAACAGGCCTGCACTGATCAGAATCTGATAGATAAGGCGTTCGTAGTCATGCCAGCTGGCGCTTGAAGGGGCATAGGCGCGCCATCGATTGTTGATCGCCGCCAGATCCTGCGGCGCGATGCTTGCCAGCGCCTTGTCGAGAATCGAACTCAGCTCGGTGGCATTGCGTGAGGTAGCCATGGAAATCAGCGCCGGGTCCTCGCCGATGGTGGCGGTCATCTGCAGGCGTTCCTCGAAGATGCCTGAAGACAGAAAGTAGTCTGCGCTGAGCAGCGAAATGACCGCGCCTTCCGTTCTGCCCAGTGACAACATGTCCAGCGCCTGGAACGGGTTGTCGATTTCCAGCGGTACGACTCTGGGGTATTTGCGTCGCAGCCAGTCCAGCATCGGGCTGCCTTGGGTTATTGCCAGGCGTTTGCCGTCCATCTGTTCCAGATAGCTGGGCGAACCCTGGTCCTTGCGGGTGACCAGTACAAATGAGTTGTCGATATACGGCCGGCTGAAGCTCAGGTGGTCTTCTCGTTCATCGCTGGACACCAGTGCGCCGATCAGGTCCGCCTGGCCCTCGCTGACCTGGTTCAGCATATCGGTCAGGCTGGGCGAGCGCTTGACGTCGAACCTGAGGCCGGTGCGCAGGCGGACCAGTTCAAGCAGGTCGGCGGTGATGCCGCGAAAGTTGCCCTTGGCGTCAAAGAAGGTCAGCGGTGCGTACGCTTCGTTGACCACCACGCGCACGGTCGGGTGCTGAGCGATCCAGCGTTCCTCGCGTTGCGTCAGTTGCAGCTTCTGGTCGGTGAGCATCAGGTCGCTGCCGGTGCTCCAGCGCCTGGAAATGTTGATGCGCTCATCGACTGGAATCGCTTTCAGTGTCTGGTTGATGACACCCAGCAATTGTGTGTTTTCATTGCTGACGGCGAAGCTGAAGCCATTGGGCTCGTGCTTGCCGAAATTCGACATTTGCACATTGTTCAGATAGCCCTTGTTGATGATGTACTGGGTGGAAATCGTATCGCCCAGAAAGACATCGGCCTGGTTGAAGGCTACGGCGTTGATGGCGTTCTGAAACGAGGGGTAGGTCTTCAGTGTTGCACCCGGGTACGTCGCCTCGACCTCTGCGGGTGGCAAATAGTGATAGACCATGCTCAGCCGCATGCCTTTCAGGCCATCGTTGAGGGGGCGCGTGTCTCCGACCCGGGTGACCAGCACGGGCTGATCCACCGAGTAGGGCTGTGACAGTCTGATGTTGCGATCAACTGCTTCAAAGCCGTTGGCAGTGCCCAGCAGGTCGACCTGGCCTGTGATCAGTGCCTTGATCGCTGCATCGCGGGTTTCGAAGCGCTGCACCCTGACCGGCAGGTCCAGCGCATCCGAAATGATGCCCGCGTAATCGGCAGTGATGCCTTCATAGTCGTTGCCTGACATTGTGATATCGAAGGGCGGGTAATCAGGGTTCGAGATGCCGAGAGTCAGTTCACGTTGACCGCGCACCCATTGCCATTGGTTGCTGTCCAGCTTCACGTCCATGTGTGCCGGGCTCGAGCGACCAAGCAGTGTGTAATGTTCGGCCGCATAAAGGCTGGCCTGAGCACTCCAGCCCATGCACAGGCCTGTGGCCAGTATTAATAATTGTCTAAAGCGTGTGGGCATCCGGTTTCTCACACTAGCGCGTTGCGTTTTGCCATCTCGATAAGTTCTACCAAGGTTCTGGTTTTCAGCTTTTGCATAAGTCGCGTTTTGTAAGTGCTGACGGTCTTGTTACTGAGAAACATGCCCTTGGCTATTTCCTTGTTGGAGCGGCCTTGAGCAAACAATTGCAACACCATCAATTCGCGATCATTGACCAACTTGAACAATTCCAGCTCGTTCGTCTGCCCGTCTTCGCGAACGGCACACGCCAATGCCTGACTGGGAAAGTAATTGTAGCCGGATAATACCGCTTTCACCGAACTGAGCAGTTCGCTCAGGTCTTCCTGCTTGCATACATAACCGGAAGCGCCCGATTGCATGCAACGAATGGCAAACAGGTTGGGGGTTTGCGATGTCAGCACCAGTATCTTGGAGGGCAGCCCCATCGTATTGAAGCGCGCCAGTACCTCAAGGCCGTCGAGCTTGGGAATGCTGATGTCGAGAATGATCAGGTCAGGCATGCATTCGCGAACCATTTGCATCGCGTCGACGCCGTTATCGGTTTCGCCCACCACTTCGTAATTTTCGTTTTCCAGAAGCATTCTGACTGCCATCCGGATAACCGGATGGTCGTCGATGATAAAAACTTTTTGTGGACAGACGTATGCTTGGTGTCAAAGCCCACAAGGCTTTGACTGCTCTTGAGCCCTTGATCTGCTTGGCTTTTAGCTCAAAGCCCACAAGGCTTTGGTGCTCCTGCTCCTGCTCCTGCTCCTGCTCCTGCTCCTGCTCTTGCTGGAAAAGCTTAAACGGTGTTTTTGATTGGGAGTGCTCTAGGCTGAATCTATCTGACACACCACAGCTTATGGCCATCGCGGGATGGCGGAGGATGAAGCCGTTACCTGCCGACTTCAAATAAGACCTTAACCTAAACTTAACGCTTGGGTCTGCCTGCGATTTAAGTGATTTAACAATCCCGCCTCAGAGCCTGCTTTTCCAGTCGAGCATATAGACACTTCATTCTGAATCGTTAATGGAATTAGGTTTAGATGAGGGAAGGGTAGTTTGCATCCATAAAGACAAGGTTCGGCCAGTAGTTTTCATAACTGGTATAGTCAAGGCTCCGGGCCTCAGTCCGCTGACGCTCATTCAACAGCTCCCAAGTTAGCCTCATCCGGCGCTCCCATCCCTTTGCAGCCAGAAGAGTTTCAGCGTCTACTAGACTCACCCCGCAGCCGATCAGGGCTCTGACAAAGCACGCCTTTGCAGCGTATGGATTCTCTGTAATTCGTTTTGCAACAGCGTCGAACTCCCGGTATGCCAAGCCTATCAGTTGGAAGTCGGACGCCCACATTGACTCCTGTTTCTTGATATGGCTTCGGATCATAAAGTCAGATTCGTCGCGCGCATTGACGGCGATCGTTATACGAAGGGTTGTCATAGATTTCGCTCCGATTATTATACCTATACATTCATCTTGCCGAGGAGCAATAACTGATGCAAGGCCTTACGCCATTGACATTTCTTTAATTAGAGTTATGCAGCTAGTCATATCGCTAATATTATAAGTAATTTGACGTTGACCAGCGCGCAGGATGAGGGGCGTGGCGCCTTAAGCTTGGTTGCCTGGGCGGGGCATAGCTGAATTGGATGCCCCCACGGTAGGCCGGAGCAGAAATGTGTCGAGGACTTGAGTTGAGCACTCGAACAAAGCGCTCCAGCTGAATTCCATAGAATTCCAGCGTATCCATGCACTTCATCAAGCTGCCG
The DNA here is from genome assembly GCF_032587795.1 of Pseudomonas syringae group sp. 247E2. Taxonomy (NCBI): domain Bacteria; kingdom Pseudomonadati; phylum Pseudomonadota; class Gammaproteobacteria; order Pseudomonadales; family Pseudomonadaceae; genus Pseudomonas; species Pseudomonas syringae group sp. 247E2. Next base: position 376,342 of record NZ_JAWHPK010000025.1, read on the forward strand.
ATCTTAGTCTTTTCAAAGTCCTCGACGGATGCCAGTTGCAATTCAGAGCACTTGGGTTCGTCGCCACTGATCATATTCGACTCCACGACTAGCGTAGGGTCATCCAACGCTTGACGAAGAGTTCAGGCGTCATGCCATGACCATCGTCGGTCACAGTCAGGGTGCCACCGATTTCTGATGGGAGAATAACTTCGACTTTCGAGGCTCCGGCATCCCAAGCGTTAGCTACTAGCTCCGTCAGTGCTACCTGAGGCACGTGGGCGACTTGTCCTAGTTCGCGGAGTAGGTAATCTTCCTCAAATAGAGAACTGAGGAGCGGCGGATGATCGAACATGGTTTCCTTCCTTGGAGCACGCGGAGCGCTCAGCTTGCAGCACCCGGCAGGGGCGTTGGTAGGGAATGATGATACATCACTCCTTCTCCAGCCTAACTCGCGCTCTCATGTGTTGCCCAGCTAGAGATTTTCATCCGCAGGGCGATCGCAACTCCAGCTCAGCTAGACGAAGCGATCTTTTGACGGAACGCTCGGGCTGCCTCGCTTTTCCAACAAAAGGGTTGTCTATCCTCGGCCGCGTGGCTATCGTGGAGCCGTACCAACTCACGAGAATCCCTATGGATGATCATACATTAACGGTAAATCGATACGATCCAGCGACTGACTGCGAACGGACTTTGGATCCTGTCACAGCAGAGCTCAAAGTTGAGTTTGCAAAGCTACAGCGGGAAAGGCGCGCGGAGGCTTTAAAAGCCGTCGACGACGCCATTGGAATGGCGTGCGCTACTACCGAACCAGGTAGCCCGTTCCGCAACCTGTCTGAAGCGATGGCGAAGATCCGTCGTGTCCTAGATGCTCTTGACCATGTTTGCCAGATAGGCATTTTTGGTTCCCCGGCTTTAGTGCAACAGAAGAAGTTTTGGACTGCTGCTCTTAACATTCATCGTGAAGTGCTAGCCAAACTCATAGCTCTCCTGGCCCGTTTCCTGCGAGCCATCTTTCGCGTTCCTGTCTTCCTAGACGGCCCCGAGCTCAGCAACTACAAACACCGTCTTCGCTAATCCCTTCGAAAAAAGTTTCTTTCCTTTCTTCGAATGGGAGCATTTGCTCGTGTCCAGTAAAAAATATCGTGCTCGTGCCACCCGCCTTGGGCGCAGAGGAATGAATAAGGCTCCTGTGTCCGCGGAACAGCCAGCAACAGTGTCCCAACACGCGTGTGTCGGCAAGTCATGGGCGGATCGCCTTCTTGACCTGTTGAAAATAGGGATTGGCTTGGCCAATCTGATCGTTGGCTTTCTGAAGTATTGAATGTGACAGGAGGGGATGGTGTTGCGTCAGCTAGCCCAACACTAAGTGTGGTGGGTTCGGTTGCGCGCGATTCGCTGATTTTTGATGCTGATTAGGCACGCCCCAGCGCTCTGCTGGGGCAATTTGCTAATCAGGAGTTGCTGTGAATCGTCTGCGTCGAATGTTAAACCGCGCCTTTGCCATCCCTTCCACCAATCAGGCGCTCGTCGCCGTTGCGGCTTGCCCGGCCCTGTATGCCGTTGCTTGCACACAAACCCCGCAGATTTCCGAGTACCTGAATGGTCTGGGTATTCACGTCAGCATGATGCAGGTCTTCATTGCTGGCAGCACTGCTTACTGTGTGATGCTGAGGCGTCACCGGGTGTTCAACAACCGTTATTTCGTTCGCTACGCAGCCGAGATCGAGCGCCACCGTCAGTTGACCACTGCCTGTCAAAGCTTGATTACTATGGGGCTAACAGAAACTGCTGAATATCAGGCAGTGGCCTACGAGAGGGACGGCATCAGTGATCGCCTAGGGTTCTTAATCGATGCTGATAACTTTTATCGCAAGCTTAACGGCCTGGCCGATCTGATACGCGAGCGGCTCCATCACCTTATGCAGATGAGCCGCTGAGCACGCTAGAGGCGCATCTGAACAAGGATAAAGGTTTTCAAATCTCCAATCGAGGCTTCAGCCTCGTTCGCAATCTTGTCTTCCCCCACCTGCGGTGGAGGAGTGTAAACAAACGCCTTTTCTCCCCAAAGCTCCGTAATCACCGAGCTTAAGGCCGTCTTCAGCCCCCCCGAAAGTCCATTTCTCTCGAAAAGTGTAAACCGTGGCCTTTTTTACAGTAGCTATGGTTTACATTTCCGTCTCGCTCCAAAACTTCCTGCATGCCCGTTCTAGAGCATCGCAATCTCCTAGCGGGCCTCCGTTCCCGCTGCGTACATCCGCCCTCACGAATCCTTTTTTGCATAAATTGCCAAAGCGTCTACGCTGACTCGGCGAATCGGCATCATGCGGTTCGTCCTCGGCAATGCCTATCTCTTACGCATTGCCCCCTTAATCTAGTCATCATAGGCCGGCCAATCACGGCAGCCTGCACGGATGCCCCACCATGATCGAGTCGATTAGCCTCTCCAGCATCGCCACCTATAGCCCCACCAAGCCCGAAAACATCGTCAATCTCAAACCGATAAATTTCTTCTACGGGGCCAACGGGGCGGGAAAAACTACAATCAGTCGCCTCATCGAAAAACCTGGTATCTCCGCAAACTCCAGCATTACCTGGCTAAGAAATAATCAGATACCAGCCATGGTCTATAATAATGACTTTATAACTTCTAACTTCACGGACTCCAAAGAACTTCAAGGTGTTTTTACGCTCGGCAAAGCCGAGCAGGCCCAGCTTGATCATCTTAGAGATCTCAAGGATTTACAAAAGCGACACGAGCAGCTCGTAACGAAGTCTACGATCATGCTTGAAGGCGAGGATGGCAAGCGTGGAAAGAATGGCGAGCTTGCCTCTTTGGAAGCAAAATTGGTTACCCGGTGCTGGGAGCAAAAAATTAAACACGATGAACACTTTAAGGGTGCGTTCACCGGTTTAAGGAATAACAAAGAAGCTTTCAAGGCTAAAGCTTTACTGGAGTACGCGAACAATGCCTCATCCCTGGTCGACCTGGCTGGTCTTCAAGAGCGAGCGCTGATTTTGTATGGTGAGCAGCCAGCTAAAATGTCAATTGTTCCAGATTTGGATTTGACGCGGCTGATAGCCTTTGAATCAAGCCCTATTCTGGCCAAGAAGGTGATCGGCAAGGAAGATGTTAGTGTGTCAGAGATAATCCAACGGCTAGGTAATAGCGACTGGATACGGCAGGGCATGCGGTTTCTTGAACATACAGACGATCAGTGCCCTTTTTGCCAGCAAGGCATTCCCCAAAAATTTGAGCAGGATCTTGCTGAGTACTTTGATGAGACATTTGAAGCTGACTCGAAAGCAGTTTTAAACCTCCGCAATAACTATCTCTTGGTCGCAGATGAGGTCTCGGCTCAGGCGCGTGCTTTGTTATCTATAGACTGCGATCATCTGGATAAAGTGAAGATCGGCCTTGAGATCCAGACGCTTGATGCTCTAGTGCTTGTCAATAAGGATCGAGTGGAGAAAAAGGTATCTAGCCCGAGTGCCGTGATCGAGTTCGAGGGAATGGATGATATTCAGAATGGTTTTGCGCGCATCATCGGCGCTGCCAATCTCAAAGTCACCGAGCACAACCGCCTTGTGGCAAGTTTCACGGCTGAACAAAGTAAACTCTCAGGTGAGGTGTGGAAGTATCTTGTTGAGACCGAACTAAAAAATACCCTAGCCGACTATTCCGTTGAGAAAACTAAGCTGAAGAGTGCCATTGAGGGTGTTTCGGGAAGCCGAGAGAAGGCAAGGCAGAATGTTGCTGCCACTCAGATCGATATTGACCAGATTGAAACGGAGTTGACCAGCGTTAAGCCTACTGTCATTGCTATCAATAAGATACTCAAAAACTTTGGATTTCGTAGCTTCTCGCTTGACCCCGCGTGTGTGGGTAATTCATACAGGCTTATCCGTAGTGACGGTAAGGACGCCAAGCAAACGCTGAGTGAGGGCGAGAAGAGCTTCGTTACCTTTCTATATTTCTATCACCTGCTCCGTGGCAGTATCACCACCTCCGGTATTACCAGTGATCGCATCGTGGTTATCGACGACCCGGTCTCCAGTCTCGATAGTGACGTGCTTTTCATCGTAAGTAGCCTGATCAAAGAATTGTTCGCAGAGGTCAGGAAAAAGGATAGCCATCTAAAGCAAATCTTCGTGCTTACGCATAACGTTCATTTTCATAAAGAGATCACCTACGACCAGCGGCGGAAAGCCGAGGTGTCTCTTAGTGACGAAACCTTCTGGATCGTTCGCAAGCCAGCTGATTACTCGACCATCGAATTTCATACAAGCAATCCCATCAGAACCTCCTATCAATTGCTATGGGCCGAGCTGAAGAAATTCCCAGTACCTGCCCTTACCTTGCAAAACACCATGCGTAGGATTTTGGAAAACTACTTCAAAATTCTTGGGGGTGTGGACACGTACCATTTGGTCGGGAAGTTTGAGGGGCTTGAAAAGGTGCAGTGCCAGTCGTTGATCAGTTGGGTCAATGATGGCTCGCACTACTCTCCTGACGAGCTGTATGTTGCCATCGGGGATGCCATGGCGGCTAGCTATCAAAAGATTTTCTTCAGAATCTTCAAGGTGACCGAACACACGGCCCACTATCGGATGATGATGGGCGTTGATTATGTCGATTTAGATCCGGATGAGCCTCTGGGTGAGCTGCGAGCAGATGTGGACGAAGACCAAAACCTTATAGGTAGCGTCGTCGATGCGGCAGAGCAGCCAATAGTGGTTCCTGGTTTATCTGCTATGCATTCTGACCCCGTCGTAGCAGCGTTGGTACCGGTACCTGCAGCTCCTCCGGCTGAGATTGTTCACCCTGGGGTTGACTCTGAAAGTCCTTGAGGGAATCAGGGGGCACGGGATCTGAACGTGGGTATGTCCCCCGTACGCGCAGTGAAAGCCTCAAGGCTGGCTTCGCCACTTGAAGGAGTACCTCAGGTATGGAGTGCAAAGCGCATCGCGTTACCAATGCCGTATCGGCCACCCGTCTCGATTCTCACGCTTGCGAGCTCCGCTTGCCGATGGACTGGGAGGGCGACTATCCGCATGGGTAATGGGTGTATCGCTTTGCTGCCGTCAGTGGATATGGAAGAGCACCAAATTTCCGGAGAGGAATTCAGGCATCGGAGCTTACTAACTACCACGCCAAGAATTTTTCTGCGCCTCGCTCGCCGGATTGAAGCAAGTTGTGTCACGTTGTCAAAGCCTGCTCAGTTACCCCGCTAACTTGGAACTCAGGATAGATAATGTCAAACCATTCAAGGCTCCCACGAGTCGTACGCTTGGCTAGCGGGCGTAGACAAGTCTTCTCCGGTTATCCGTCTCTGAAGCTTGACCGCTGTAAGTTGCCAGAACGTAAAAATGGCCACCAAGACAAAGGTCAGCGACCCCATGAAGACTAGTGCTAAACCTGATGTTTTCTGCGTTTCAATCGCATCAGCTATGTAGCTGTCGTTGAAACCCAGCACCAGGCGACAGATGACATCTTTGTCCCAGCTGCTATCTAGCGGAATGGAGTCATCACCGTAGCGGCAGTCATGCTGCTGTATTTTCCACGCATCGCCCCGGAGGGTACCGGGGAGGTCGAATCGTAAACTGGTAGCTTCGTTTTTCCCCACCCAAAACCAAGTGCCCGTCGCTGTGACTTTAAGCAGGGCCTGGTCTGGGTTCTGGAGGATCGAGCCCGTGGCCACGAATACGCACCCCAGCGCAAGAAACAGTACCCGAGAGACCCATATCTGCATTCTGCTCGGTATTTCGAAGATCAGTTTGTTGGCTTTGAAATACCAACCCGCGTGGCGTACCTCCGCGAATTCCAGATCATTTTCATTCAGCCATCCATGTAGCTGCGTCTTGGCCTTGACCGACTTAAGGCGAAAGCCAGTCTTCAGATTGAATTTGTTCAAATCCAAGTATTCGTCAGCCACCTTTTGATCGTCTGTGTTCGTGTATTTTCCTTCGAGTCCCAGCCATTTCAGAATTTGGTGAAACAGGAAGAAGAACGAACGGGTACGCCAAAACACAGCCCCTATGACCAGCAGCCCGCATGCGATGGGCCACAGCTTGTATAGAAGATCGAGTATGTGCATGACGGAGGTGAAAGTTTGATCTGTCATCGTGCAATGCCATCCTTGGAGGAATCGCATCCTGTCAGCACGAGCGAGGCGGCACAAGGTCAGCTTGGTATATGACCTTACGGCAGATATCTTTCGAAGGCCTATTTTTCCACTTAAAGATGGTGGTGGGTTGGAACGAGAGCTCCCTGAATTTGGCAGCCAGCTCCTGCGCCCCTAATCCCTATTCCTGGGCGTCTGACGGGCTACGGTATCGGGCGGTGCGCGCCGTTGTTGAGGCAACGACGGCTTAGCGCCATGTTGGCGTGAACGCTATGTCACCGCGGGATTGCACTCACTCGTCGATGTAGCCCTTGGCTACATAACGGCGGTGGAACATCTCGTGGTTCTCCAAATCCGTACGGTACGATTCCAGCTGGGTGGTTCCCGCCTCATTCGGGTAGTCTTCGGGACGCATCTGCCGGAGCTGAACAAGCTCATCACGGTTGGTTTCAGCCTGACGAATCCACCTAGCTTGGATGGTCTCAGCGAGCTCCATAAAACCATCAGACGACCGACCGTTTTCCCAAAACCACTGCTTCATATCCTGGTACATCTGAAGGTGTCTGCTGTCGAATCCCCCCCGGTGCTCATCGATTTCGAACGAGTACCTGGAAGCATCGTACTGGTACAAGATGAACTCTTGGAGCAAGTAGGCGGTGCCGTACTTGCCATAGAGCAAAATTTCACGGTGGGTAATGTAGGGTGACTCGCTCATTCCAGCGTCCTGTTTGAAGTCAAAAACCCCAGTCTAGCTCCAGTGTGACGCTCTGTAATGGCGATCCTCCTTGCGTAGCAGCTCGGGTGACGCTATCCAATTTGCGAGCTGCTATGGCCGCTTGACGGCCCTGATAGCGCGGATAGGCTCGTGGAGAGCCGCCGTTTGCGTCAGTTTTCATCGACGTTTACCTACTGACTGCCGATCCGACATACCTCGACTTGGTACCCCATAGCCGTCAGGCGCTGCGCGAACTGCCTGAAATTCACCTTCGAGAAGAAAGGCATGTGCAAGTCCCGGTTTGTTTGCATGATGGCAAATACGATCTTATTTCTTGGTTGGGCCGCAGAGTTGAACGCAAACTGAAACTCCCCATGCAGGGCGAGATGTGCATTGACCTGCACTGTCACGTCGGGGTCATTGATGAGCGCCTCAGCAGAAACGTACGCTTGGGAGAAAAGATGACTCAGAACGCTGGAAGACGAATATTTTTTGACATGGATGATGTGGTTGTCTGGAGTGAGCAGGTCACAGAACTCAAATGGACTAGAAGCGCCGCTCAACCGAACTAATTTTTGATCCAGCAGAAAAAAATTAATGTTGTCAGCGATCCGACGCAGGTACGGGCCCTCATGGTCGGTTCCATATACCGGAAATTGCAAGTCGGACGGAATGGCCGACGCGAAGTATCGGTTTACTCCCTCGGTGTAGTCTCGGTCAATCTGATACCAATCCCCCTCGCTGAGGAGGTAGATCTTATTGTCCAACTCAATCTCCGCCTCAAGACAGCTATACATTGGCCATGCCGCAATTTTTTGCTCGTCCGCACCGTACAAGTAGATGCGTTCGGAGTTCAGTGATTGGAGCGTGATCTGACCTAACATTTGCTTGGCCTGTAAGGCTTGCTGGAGATCTAGGTCAAAGGTGATTGCTGGGCCATTCATCGACCGAGGATTGTGCTTGCGGTATCCGAAGCCGCTTACGTCATCAGGCAGCATTATGGGCGGAGCTGCCCTCACTCGTTCGAAGTCATTTGCGTTCACAGCAGTTACAAGCTGATCATCGAGCTGCCCCACAAGGGTTGCGTCTCGCACAGGGACGATGAAATCCATCCACGGGTATCTCTCTTTGCATGTTTCGTCCCCGTACGCGTTCAATAGGCGAGCAGCGATCTCTGGGAGTTCCTCCAAAGTGACATCCGAGTGAAGAGCCAGAGAGTCAGAGCCGCTGACGTAGTCGCCATCGTCTTGATCGTTTTGGACGATCCCTGTAAGGGATTTCAGAATCTCTGAGTCGAACTTGAACTCGAACTCTGAAATGGACAGATGCTTGGAAGATTGTGCCTTGGAACGCAAAGGAGTCCGGTCAATATTGGATTTTTCAAGCGACTTGATAAGCAGAGGATCAGTGAGGCTCAGCGCTGTTCGTAGGCCGAAGTAGCGCTCAATCCCAAGCCCATCAATCAGGTGCCGGGCATGGCCAAATGTGAAGCAGAATATCCGGCCTTCAACCGCCATCACTAATAGGGCTTTTAATGACCTCCCCCTTAAATCCAGTTGCGCCACTTCCTCAATGTTATTGAACAGCTGAGTCCATTTAGGATGTGATGGATTCGTTTCATGGTAGAAAAGACAGTCTATCCCATTCAAAGAAAAGGAGATGGGTTGCAAGGTGACGTCATCTGACAGGGCATCAAGAACTGTTCGTCCTGCTTTTAGCAAAAAAACGTTGATAGTGATCTTCATAAGTCCTCCCTAACGGATCGCACTTAAACAAAATCGATACTGGCCATTTGGGCATCCAGCCGACTGGCCTGGAGATTAGCTGAGCAAACTGGGAAGGTATGGTGATAAACGAGTTTTTCTTCTTTCCGTGACCTCAAGCGCGAGCGACCAGCTTTGTCTTTAAGGGGCGAGCCGAACGCATGGATCCGCACATTGCTGATGGCGGTCGTTGGGTGCGGCAGCTCCATCTCCCTACAGCCGAAGGGACATGCTACTGTCCAATAATAACTTCACTAAAGGGGCGGGTATGGCACGGGTCTTTTTTTCGTACAGCCATGAGGACGAGCTGCTCCGAGACCAGCTGGAAAAGCACTTGGCTTCCCTCAAGCATGAGGGCTATTTGGAGTCCTGGCATGATCGGCGGATTCTTCCTGGCGAGGATCTCAGCGCTTCGATAGACGCCCAGATCAACACGGCGGAAGTAATCTTACTACTGGTGAGCGCGAGCTTTCTGAGCTCTCATTATTGTTACTCCATCGAAATGAAGCGGGCGCTTGAGCGCCAAGCTAGCGGTGAGTGCAAAGTCGTGCCGATAATTTTGAGAGCCTGCGATTGGAGCCATAGCCCCTTGGGTGGACTACTGGCCATACCCACGGACGCTAAGCCGATAACGAGCTGGACTAACCCTGACGAGGCCTACGCTGACGTTGTTCGGGGTATACGCGCGCTTCTCCAGAGTGGATCAGAGAAATCTAGCCCGCTAGATAGACCGGGATCAGCAGCGCAGCCGCAGTTTGTTGCTTCCGCCGGCCCAGCGATCTCGGCGCCGCGCTCTAGCAATCTGAGGCTTCGCAAGAGCTTTACTGATTTCGATAAAGACCAGTTCGCGCATGCGAGCTTCGATTACATCCAGCGTTTTTTTGAGAATTCTCTAGCGGAACTCCAAGCACGTAACCCGGGCATCCAGGGGACGTTGCGGAAGGTCAGTGACGTGCGGTTCACCGCGTCCATCTACCGTGACGGAAAGACCATTGTAGAGTGCGCAATCGCTATTGGCGAAAACTATGACCGAAACAGCATTACATACTCGGGCCAACTGACGGGAAATAGCTACAACGAGATTCTCTCGGTGGATGCTGATGACCAGGCAGTCTTTTTCAAAACATTGATGAGCTCAGGGTTCACTGGGCGCACAAGTAAGTTGAGCCAGGAAGGGGCTGCGGAGATGTTCTGGGAGCGGCTCTTGGAACGGCTGCAGCGTTAGCCAACCTTTGGTGGTGATGCGGGCCTTGCGCAAATGGCGCAGCAATAAGTCGGCAGCTCTGCTACCGGCCCGCAAGGCCGCCGCATGGCTTATACCCGAGTCCTTTTGCCAAGCGCTATCTGTAACGGTTCAACCACCAGGCTCACGATTGAATCTCGATCGACAGCCTTAGGCAGATGTTTTAGACCCAGGGCTGTTCCAAGCTTGGCGGAATGCAGGAGGTGATATCCGCAATGCCGCAGACGCCTCTTTCTGATTCACGCCTCAAGCCTTGCCGCTAAGCACAGCTCAGATATGCACTTAACTAAGCTATGAACGGTGGACTGGCTTGCTCGTGGGCTGAGCACGACTTTAGCGCCAGTGCCGCTGCACCGTAGACCTCGGAATCCCAAGATCCCTCGCGACTTCCACCTGGCTCAACCCCCGAGCTTTCAGTTCTTGGACTTGCGAGCGTGTAAGTGCAGCCCGAGCGCTAGTCGGGTGAGGGCTATCGGTGTCTTGGGCTGATGCCGGCGGAACCGTATCGATCAACCCAAGACGCTCTAAGTCTTCAATGGCCTGCATCAAGACGGCTCGGGGCGTGGCGCTCAAATCAGAGGCAGCAGCTGCAGCCAATAGTGCAGAAGGTGACAAGCCGAGCGCCAAAGCCAAATCTCCAGCGACTTTAACGGTCGGGCTCGTTTTGCCAGCTTCAAGCTGACTGATATGGGACGCAGCCACGGCACCGCTCACATCTTTCTGGCTAAGCCCCTTCGTGACGCGTATCCACCGCAGCGCTGCAGCAAAATTTTCATGTATAGACATTCTGCCGTCTCAAAAGCTGACGGTATGCCGCGTTTGCCTAAGACCAAACAAATCTATATATTTACCTGATCGGGCATATAGCCATCATTTGCGTGCTTTGTTGTGTCCTTGGTGACGCCAGGCCTTCGACCCAAAACGTCTGGCGAGACCTCATACCGGATCTCAAGGCTGAAGCGACGAAACCACCCATGGAAACTCACAGCACACAGGCACAAAGGAAGGCCAAATGTCGGATCTGAAGAAAATCACCGTAACGATCAAGAATTATGATGCTCACGCATCTCAAGCTGCTGCGACTCTCTACAAAAAAGTCAGGCTCTTGGATGGGGCTGGCAGAATTTTTTATTACAAAGACCTGATCGTTCCGAGATACCTAGAACGCAAAGGGGCGATGACCCAGGATGTGCCAAGAACGTGGTTTATCAAACACATCGGTAAATCCGCAGTCGTGGTGGTTGCTTTTGAAACCAAACCCGGGACGGTCGAATACGATCTTGAGGAAGTTCGCGACCTTGCAAGATCGGGGTTCGTGGCAGGTATTGTGTACGGTGTTTTAGCGATTCCAGCTGGGTTTATTGCCGGTGTAGCCACCTTCGGGATAGGGCTGGTTGTCATACCCATGGGCTTGTATTTTGCCTACAGGAACATCTTCAAAATTCCGGCAAGTTTGAGTCGCAAACGACTGCTGCAAGACCTGTCGCTTCATGGTGTTCAGGCGGGCGAGGGCTGGGCGCGGTAGGGCTGGTCGGCACATTCACTGGGCAGTGCCCAACAATGCATACGATTTTGCCGTGGCGGAACTGGAGGAGCCTATCCGGCTTTGCCCGGTTGGATTAGGAAGGGCGCTGAAACGCCCTTCATTCTCGATTGACCCTCAAGCGGGCTGCCTTGGTATGCCCCGTGCCCCAACATCAAGGCTCCTCCGCGAATTCGAAATTTGCGTCTAATACCTACCCGCATTTCACTCCTCCCGCCAGTGTCGCGTCACCGTCGATTTCCCGAGGCCGAGCATTCTTACAACATCTATATGCCTGTGCCCTGCTGCTTTAAGTTTCTGCACCTCCGCACGCGTGTTTGCGGACTTCTGTGAAACCGGATGAGCTGACTTGGGGGAGTATTGTGAAATGTCCACGTCCAGCAGCCCAAGAGACTCCAGCTCTCTAAGGGCTTCGTTAAGAACCTCACGGGGCGAGGTCTTGTCGTGCACCGCTAGAACCGTCGCCACGAACGACGTTGTAGTCATGCGCATTGCCTGGGCGACCTGCCGCGTCGTCTCCAACGTTGCGCTGTTTTTGCCGGATTCCAACTGACTGATTCGGGCCTGACTGAGGTCAGTGGATACTTCCTGCTGCAGGAGCTTGTGGTGTGCTCTAACGAACATCATCGCTGCTGCAAACGCCTGGTGTAACGACATCATGGGTGTTCTCGTGCAAACGAAATGATATGCCGCGTTTGCTAATGCTCATTCAAATCTATATATTTAATTATTCGGGCATTTTCATATGCTGCTTCTACTCGGGGCTGCCCCAATGCCGTACCCGGTATGGATAGGGCGCGAAGAGGGTGGCTGAGACGGAATGGCCAAAAAATCAATAACCTAGTAAATCGAATTTAAGCACGTTTTCTGGTAGGGGCACATCAACAGTTCGTGCCGATGGTCTAGCGGATTTGCTGAATTATTAACCAACATTGGAAATGCTGATGAAACTGAGGATTTACTCAGACCTGCACCTCGAATTCGCCAGTTGCAATCTGCCGTGGCTAGATCCTAGCGTTGACCTTGTGGTCTTGGCAGGGGACATCGACAAGAAGGCGAGGGGAGTGAACTGGGCTAATGACACGTTCGCCTGCCCAGTCGTGTACGTCTGTGGCAATCATGAGTTCTACGATGGGCACATCGATCGGACGCTAGAAAAGATGAAAGATGCAGCGGCCGGCCATGTGCACGTGCTCGAAAATGAAATCCTGGTGCATGGCAACGTCAGGATCTTAGGTACGACTGGATGGACAGACTTTTCATCCAGCGGTGACCAGGTGGCGGCCTCCAGCATGGCCAGGGCATCTATGAACGACTTTGAATACATTCGCATCGAAAATTATCGGCGCCTCCGCTCGGACGACCTAATCGCCCGAAACCATCGGGCTAAACACTGGCTAACCGAAGAGCTCGACAGGCCCTTTAACGGCAAGACGATCGTCGTCACCCACCATGCGCCATCACCAGCTGTGAGCGGATCTACGCATGAGGGGCATCTTACTGCGGCGTACACAAACGACTGGCCTCACCTCATAGAGCGAGTAGATCTCTGGGTGTTTGGACACACGCATGAAGCTGTCGATATCGAGCTAGCAGGCTGCCGAGTTGTCTCTAATCCGCGCGGATATCCCGGTGAGTCAACGGGGTTCAGTCCCTTTCTTGAAATAGAAATTTAAGGAGCGCCTGCATTTGAAATCAAACGTAACCGAGGCTGCCCGCGGCGCACCCTTACGAGCCGAATCGTCGAACCCGACCGAGCTGCCACAGGAGGTTGTCCAGGCGATGGGCCATGACTGGGGTGTCTTGGTGGACGCCTATCTGGTGGACGGCGCCCGCATCGGTAACCGTTTCGCGGCAACAGTTTATTGTGACCAGTCGGGAGCATTGTTAGACGGCATGACGGTAGCAACTCGCTCGGTACGTCAAGTCGGTGCCCGCGGAAGCTTTAGATTGCTTCAAACCGTCGATGGCGGTGACCACTACGTTTTGGTGACTGAGCAGGGAGCCAGGGGGCTAGCGCATGGCCACGGTAGTTGATTGGCCGGCGAAAGTTCTTGCTGCGGCGGCGATCAAATTCGAAGCACCTGTCGCTGCTTTTCTGTGGAAGCCGCAGGTTGACCACCCCTGCCTAATTGGCCGGGTGTACATGGATCTGAGTGGCAGATTCCAAGATGGACGACTGATTCGGACGTCTCGAATCATTGGGACTACGGAGGAACAGGGCTGGACGATTGCGATTACTTTGTCCGGCAGTTGTTACCTGCTGATTCAGGACGAAAGCGATCTCTGTTTTGTAGATGGCAGACTTCTGCCTCCGAGCTTACTGGTTAACAGCATGGTGCACTGAATACGCCCGTGGCGGTGAGGGTTGACCACGTAATGAGCTCCCCGCTGAAGAGCCTAGAGCGTGTGAGGAAAAGAATGAATGAAAGAAGGATCGACTATGCAGGACTTTGATATAGGGCAGATGATCGGCCCAAGCGCGATCATTGCAGGAGGCCGAATCGAGCTTAATGACGCGATTAAGATTACCCAAGAGCAGTTTCCGGGCCGGAGCTTCTGCATCGTGGGGGAGTGGGTTGTGCTTGACTTTGACGCAGCTGATCTCGTTTTAGAAGAGCTGGCTGCTGAAGGGAAGAAGCCCACCATGCTGCTGGTTTTCGACACGCTGTACGACAGTTCGACGACGACGAAATCGCATTGGTTTCGTACGACGCCGATGATCAGTTTTACTGACGACATGTTTTTCCAAACTGAAAACAAGCTTTATGTCTTGCTCGGGAATGGGCGCCGGACGTGCATGTCTTTGTCAGCTGTTGTGCGATTGTTTTGAAGCGTAGCGGAGGGCACGGGTGATGATTCTGGTCGGAGTTGCTCACAAGGAGCTAATTAAATGATTGCTGCAGTGGTGCTCGATGCATTCGGGACAATCCTTCGCATCAATCGCCCGACTAACCCTTACCGGGAGCTACTCAGGGAGGGCCGTCGACAAGGGGTTGTTTTAGGCTCAAAAAGCATTGGTTCTGTAATGACGACAAACCTGCCATTCGACGAGATGGCATCATTTCTAGGCATTGAGCTAACCCTGCAGCAGAGGGGGAAAATGAATCGGGCACTGGAGCAGGAGCTTGCGTCGATTGAGGCCTATTCCGACGCTGTTGAGGCAGTGTCACGCCTACGAGACGCAGGGTCGAGGCTCGGTATCTGCTCAAACTTAGGCGCGCCTTACGGGCCTGTCGTCAGGCGCCTGTTTCCGGAAATGGACGGGTACGCGTTCAGCTTCGAACTTGGCGTTATGAAGCCCGAACCCTCAATTTACCGATCGATTTGCAGCCAAATGGACGTCGAGCCAGGCCATGTATTTGGCGGCGAGCGGGGGCGGGTAGTGATGATTGGTGATTCAAAGAGATGTGACCAGGATGGCCCGAGGTTGGTCGGGATGATGGGGCTTCATCTAGATCGTAAACGTCAGGGGGCAATCAATGACCTTCAACAATTCGCCGAACTGGTGATAGACCACATTCGTTAATTCGGGGCGGTCGCAGATGGATAACATAACGAAGAATGTCAGGAAAGTGGTTTAACCCCGTCGGAATGATGCACAGAAGTCAGGCTTTGTCTGCATGGGGATTGGAGTGCATAGCTACCTGACGTATGAATGCTGCTCTGTAGTCACTTCTCTGTTCGCGCAGCGCTAGGGAGATGAGGTACGTTCAGCTAGATAGCCTTTATACTGCGGTTGAGACTGTGTGCCATCCAGTTTCTCGTAATCCATGTCTTCGTTGTCCAGCCCGTCCAGTCCCTGAATGCCACCTATTAGAGCCGGCCAGTCTTTCCGTTTGGCGGCAGCGATCACGGAGGGTTTAAGGTACTCATCAAGCGGCCGCCGGATTGGGTCTAGGATTTCTGCGCTCAGAGCCGCCAGATAGTCGTCTTTGGTGGTCTGGCGCCAATCGACGCTGAAGCCTGCTCGATAGCTGAGTTCCGTAAAGATAAGAAGGATGGTTCTGCCGTTGCCATCGAGGAAGGGGTGAGCCAAGGCGAGCAGGCCCATAACCTCACCGGGCCTGTCCTTAAACCGAGCGTGGTTGTTCGCCAAGGAAACTGCATAACCAGCGGCGCGGACGATATCTTCAGCGTCAGCAAACTCGGTGTAGCCTTGCCCACCTTTTCGCCCTTTGCTGATTCGCAGGTCAGGCGTCACTGCCATTCGATCTTGCCCAGCCCACGGGTAAATGTCCTGAAACAGTATTCGATGCACATCAAGGATGGATGCGTAATCGACTTCCTTGAGATGGGCTAGATGGCTAAGCGCCTGTTCGATGTTCGCTTCGAACGAGGAATGCTCTAGGCGCTTCACGGTGTTGAGGTCGGTTAGCTGGAAGCGGTTTCGCAGATAACCAGCAGTCTCGAAATCACCGAAAGGATCAAAATTCACGCCTTGAGCTTCTTCTTAGACTTGGATTTGCTCGCGCTTTTCTCCTTCAGGTATCGCACCTGCATCGAGAGCAGGTCAGATGTGCTCATCACACCTTTTCGCTTCAAATTCACTAGCAGTTGTTCAACAGTATCCAGAGCAACTGTGTCGCCGGATAAAGAAGTTATGCATCTAGCCATGCGGCTGACGCTATCCCGCTTCGCGGTTACTTTGTGAACCTTGGCCAAATGGCGGACTTCACTGGCGACGCTTTTGGGAGCTGATTGAGTCATTAAGCGGCCCTCTTACTCGGTACAATATCATTCTACATTACTCCGAGATTTTTGGCGCCACTCCGCACGCAACGAGTTGCGGCCTAGGACGTCTAGCCCCTCTGATCGACCTCGTATAGGGTTGGTAATGCTCTCCATGACGACTCTCTATCTGATCGTTCGGCCGAGTAGGGCCCAGTGAGGCTTTAGGACTTAACGTAGCCGTCCGATTGAAGGTTTTCCATGAGGTGGACGATGCTTGATGTGCCCGGTATTGGGAGCACGATAGGGGAGTAATCCAGGAGCCATTTCAAAGCCTCCTGGGGCGTGCCGGTGATTCCTCTACGGGGTTTAGACGGATTGAGGCATTTCCCAGCTCCCAGTGGAGCATAAGGTACGAAGGCAACATCCTTGCTCTCACACCAAGCCACTATTTCCGACGATCCAGTTTGAAGGAGATTAAAGGGGTTCTGAACAGCCGCGATCGGGGCAATCGAACTCGCTTCTTCGAGCTGGACGATGCTGACCTTGGACACTCCGAGAGCTTTGATTTTTCCTTCTTGCCGCATCCGGTCAAGCTCTCCAACCTGATCCGCTAAAGGGATCGCAGGGTCGATCCTGTGTAGGTAGTAGAGGTCGATCGCCTCCACGTTGAGACGTCTCAAGCTCATCTCAACGCATTGGCGTAGATAGGCCGGTGCACCGCATGGCGTCCAAAGGCCGGGCCCCTGGCGTGTAAAGCCTCCCTTCGTAGCGATAATCAGGTCATCCGGATAGGGGAACAAAGCAGTTCGAATCAATGGTTCAGCAATGTCGGGCCCGTAAGCGTCTGCGGTGTCGATGTGCTGGACACCTGACTCCACGGCTTTGCGCAGTACATCGATAGCGCGTTGTTGATCACTCGGTGGCCCCCAGATACCAGGCCCAGTCAACCTCATGGTTCCGAACCCCAAGCGGCGAACCGTTTTGCCCGCGAGTTTGCCGTTCAACGTCGGGGCCATGAGAGCCCCACGTGGCACAGAACCTCAGATTGCAGGTTGCTCAGGAGAGATTCACGCACTTGTGGAAACAGCAGTTGATGTTGAAGCTCCAACCCTGCCAGTAGTCGGTGTAGGTGGCTATCAACCGATTGCCTGAACACAAGGTCACCATCTCGATTCGGGCCAAGCGGGACGCTTACATCCAGCCTGGTGGCAACCAAAATTTTGTAGGCCGGGCAATGGTTACGCATCAGCGATTGAATAGCGTCAATCTCATGATCGGCGGCTGCAGCACCGCGATACGCAACGGCTGCATTCCAGTACGCCAAGGCGTCGACGATTGGGCGGTCTACTAGCACAACATCCGCATCAACGATGGCCGCTTGTTGAGCCTCAAGCGTCTGTTCTATGAACCACATGGTTGAGTTATAGGTATGGTTGGCCAGGATGGGAATACCAAGATTGTGGGCGCGCCTGCCAAACGACGGGATGCTGGCAACACGAATATCGTGCTGCTCCAGTGACTGGCGAAGATCAGCACAGAATGTCGATTTGCCGGTTGAATGCGTACCGGTCACGCCTACCATGATAGCGCTCACCATAGACTTCCTTGTTCGGGTGGGGGGGCCTTCTCCTCGGCTGGCTTCTGGATCTGAGCAATCTTGCATATCTCAATCCAGTTTTTAGCCGAGGACTTTTCAATAAGGTGGGCGAGCAGAAGAGCGGTGACGCGTGCGTCTTCACCGGCTCGATGCAGCTCTCCAGATACTGCATCTCGAAGGCCTGTGGTCGTCAAGAGCGCCGCCAGACTGTGACTGCTAGCGTATGGATACACATGCCTTGCAAGCCTTAACGTATCGATGATGCCTGCGGAAACCCAATCGGGCAGGTGGCGTTTGACCACTGAATAGTCTACGGAAGCGTTGTGGGCGACAAACCATTTCCCTGCCAGCTCCTGTTCGACCTCATCCTTGATTTCATTCCAGGCTGGGCAATTTTCAACGTCAGAATTGCCGATCCCGTGAACGTTTTTGGCCTGCCAAGTGATGCGGTTAGGCGGCTTGATCAACCAGCTCAAAGGAGTTTCATCCTTGATAGCTGGGAAGGCAGCAATAGCCAGCTCAACCAAGTCAGGCGGGGTGTGGCCGTTACCCTCTACGTCCACGATAATGATCTGTTCAGAAGGCCACGCAAATTCAGTGTCGTTCATCAAAGATTCCTTTCTGCTTCAGCCCGACCATGACGGTCGTAGTGATGGGGCTTATCGGCGTCGTGGACTTGATACCCCAGTGTATGCTGCATGAAATAGCGGCGCTGTTCATCCAGTCCACGGACGATGATCGCGCGTTCGGTAACCTGTGGTTCTCCTTCAGCACCCAGTGCTGAACACAATTGCTGAAGGCGGATTTCATCAGGTTTTTTCCATGCCGCCTTGCAGATGATGAATTGCGATCTAGGGCATGTCTCGCAGAGCTCGGTGATACCGAAGTGGCCATTGTAATCAGGCTGCTGATGGCCGAACGCAACACCGCACGAGGTTTTACGGAAAATGGGTGTGCCCGGCCCGTACGACTCATACCGTCCGAGCAAACGCTGCTCCTCTTCGAGTGGCAGGAGTTTGCGCCTGGCTGTTGAGTTGTAGGGTTCCGCGATCCCTTGGCTTTGATAATACTCGGCAATTTCTTTGCGGTAGAACAAACCGCTGAAAACCGTAGCATGCGCATGCTTAGCCAATCCAGCTGCTTGCGCGACGTGTTCTTCCGAGTCGTTCAAGCCTGGGATGATAGGGCGCCAGTAGAGCACCACGCGGTAACTCTGGGCGTGCTTAAAAAGCGTTTTCAGACTATTGCCAGCAATCGACGACTTGATCGGCTCGACCTTCGGATCTCTGATGCCTGAATAGGTCACGAGGATCGTCAGCTTGATATTTCGCAAAGCATTGAACTGTTCGCAGTCCGCTGGCGTTACCTTCCATCGAGTGATGACCAATACGATGTTGGTGAGACCTGCCTCATCCAGCAGCCGCAACAAATTATGCGTATGCGCTTTGACGTCGGGCAGCATCGGATCGGTAGCACGATTAAACAGCTGGATCGGTGTGATGTGAGGCTGAAAATACCGATGCGAGATGAACTGCTGGAAAGCCTGCTCGTCGCTCATCAGCGCCCGTGGCTGGCGCTGATCAAAATTACCGAACAGATGGCGGACGCAGTAGCTGCAGTCGAGAGGGCAGCCAACGATATGATTGAGGCTCAAACCGCTTTTGCGGTATTGAACCGGATCCTTGAGGCTCGGATTGACATCGGCCAACTGCTCGGCGGTGATGAGGTGGATGTCTTGATTCACTGACGCGCTCCCTGCAATTCAACCTGTGACTGGCCTCTTGATCGCGTCATGCGCTACAACGCTGATCGATTTGTTTCTCTACAGACCATGCTCATATGCACATGGGGGTTCCACCGCTGGCGCTCCATGCCGAAACGCTGCAAGCCGCGATCCCATGCAGTGACGCCTTAACGCCTTAACGCCTTTGCTTGAAAGGCTTGAACAGCTTGTCCGAAACAAAATACAGATTGCCACGCGCCCTTGAGCAGGCCACGTATAGCTTGTTTCGTGTCTGTGGTTTGGATTCGTGCAGACTTCCGTTTTGGTACCGTGTCCATGCTTCTGAGCCCAAGACGACGCAGACGTCCTGGAAGTGATCCATGCCCTTGCTGGCTCCCCAATTCTGCGAATAGCAACCGAACTTGCTGTGCTCTTGCAAAAATAGCTTCACCACCGAAGGATCGGCGTGCAGAGCATTGGCTTGTGCCTGCTCAAGGATCGTTACAATGTCGCTGGAGCGTTTCTGATGTGAGCCCATCGGGATATTTAATCTTGCACTGATGAAGTCACTTACCGAAGTCGCGCATCGCCAGCTATGGCTGAGTGTGGTCTTGTCGACAGTCACTCCCGCGTCGCTAAATCGCTTCTCGTATTTGGCTAGATCGTCATGAAGGCTGCTGTTGACCGAACCGTCCCTGCTGGTGTCGAACGTATGCTGATAGAAATCTCCCACAAAGGTCATTGCCGCCTGGGCCATGGAGACGTCCAGCAACAGGTTAAAGTCGTGGCCCGCAAAGTCCTGCACTTCATCGACATAGACGTGGTCGTAGAAGCGCTCGATGCGGCTGTGTATCGCTGGTAAGCAGCCTTGCATCTGCAAGAGTTTAGCCAGGCGATTGTGGTAGAGTCTGCGGCTGGGACTGCGGAAGCGTGCTATGTCCGTCAATGGGATCTGACGGTTCGGCGGGAGCCGGAAGGTCAAGCCTCGGCTTCCGAGTTTCAGCTGCATCAGCGGGCGGTAACAAAAACCATGCAAGAATGAGAAATAGGTCATCACGGTAATGTTGGATGGAACTGTCCCGAATTTCTGGATGATCTTGTTACGCAGGTGACGGAAGTTATTTTCTGTGTAGGTGATAATCAGCGCGCGCTCGTCGAGGCTCAGTCGATTGATCACAAGGCTGGTCTTCCCTGAACCCGCGACAGCAAAAATCACGCTCTTATCCACTTGATTGCCTCCTGAATGTACGCCGGAGCCATCAGTTCATCCGCCTTTGCTGTCAGTAGTTCGAACGCCATATCGGCCTTGTTCTTGAGCATGTAATCCTGGACTGTCAGCGTTTTGCGGCCTTTACCAAACAGGTCGTCACACACCTTTTTGTTATCCAGATACAAGCCGATTTCGAATGTCGATCGAGCGTTGTCACGGTCTGCAAAGATTCGAGCACCGTCGTAAGCACTTTCCTTGTAATTCTCCACGCAGTTCTGCTCGTAATCGTGGTCGTTGTCCCGGATGGCGGCCACCCTGATGCCCAGCAGTTTGCCGAGCTCCAGGTAGCGCTTAAAACTTGTGCCACCAATGGAGATGATGTGGACGTCATCGGCCTGCGGAGTGTTGCCTTGGGCATTTTGCTTGTAGATGTGCTCGATGAGAATGAACTCAGCATCTCCTTCGACCAGGATGACACGTTTCGACAGTGCGAACTCCAGAACGTTATTGTCCGGCGCTTTCATGAAAAATTCGGCCGTAGGTGCTGTCAGGTCTTTAAGCCGTCCAGCTCTCTGCTCAGTGCCCAGAAGCAGAGCATGCCGAAGGTCGAGGCGGGAGCAGATGTGGCTACTGTGCGTGGCAATGAAGAGCTGAGTCTCCCGGGCAAGCGTCAGGCGCTCCACAAGCCGCTTCATGTTCGTATGGCTCAGGTGGTTCTCAGGCTCTTCGAGTAGCAGGGCATCAAGGCCCCCCTTGGCATCGTGCTTCTGAAGAGCAAAGTTGGTCTTTATGAAGCACTGCTCCCCTTTGCCACGGTTCTCGATCGGAATGCCGTCCTTGGTGATGACAAGATCAGTTTCGAGGTTCGAACGCACACTTGTTCTGAGGGCAAACTGGTAGTCACCAAGCGTATCGTTCAGCGCCTTCAGGTTTGTTTTCTGAAAACCCTCTTTGCCCTGGCGATACTGATTTTCAAGCATGTATCGATCCGGCACTTGGGTGTGGTATCCGAAGACGGTTCGCGTGTACTCCCGAGCCGCATATTCGGTATCGATTCGGGAGCTGTCGATCAGCAAATGTTTGACCGGTCGCCTGTAGCTGACATGTGGTGCACCCGAGAATGTCGAGAACTGCACGGTGTAATACTCGAACGGGAAGCTCTCCTTGTTAGTGCGCAACAGCTCAAGAATCGTAGGCCCGAAATCTTCTATCAAGGGCACGATAGCCATCCGCAGGCCGTCGCCGGCGGCCTGCGTCAGGTTCTGATACCCGTACAGACCCTGATCTTGACCGTCCTCAAGAAAGACATCCACGATAACTTCTGGCAGCAGGTCTAATCGAGCAGGGGCTGCCAGGAATTTCTTGACAGCAGCTTGGTTGAAGAGAGCTTCGTAGCCTATGGTCTCAACGCGACTTCTGCTCGCGCTGAGCGCCAAATCTAGCGCAAGCAGGACACTGCTCTTGCCCGTCTCGTTGTCCCCGATCAACACGTTAGTGCCTGGATCAAAGTGCAGCGTCAGTGCAGGAAAGCTTTTGAAGTTTTGCAACACTAACTGGGTAATGGCTGGCATTCTCGTTCCTTGTGAAATGCTGGGTGCTATGACTTATGCGTGGCTAGTGATAAACGGTTACGAGGCGGTTTTTAACCGGCTGATCGATTAACCTCTGTCTTTCGCCGTGCCTCCATGATCGGATGGTCTGCAGCTACTTGCTTGCCAAGGTGCATCGGGCCAGGCAGGCGCAGATGACCATCCCACAGTGGTGGGTTGCGACAGAGCAACGCCACTTGCTCGGCGACCGCAGCTGCACCGTCAAAGGCTCCAGGCTGGATGATGGCAATCTCCGTGACGCCGAGCTGCTGCCAAGGATCACGAAGATCTCTCTCCTGTACGTCGTAACGCGTGTTATGACGCTGCGAACGAGCGCTGCCAAACTGCTTGGATGGGGACACAAAGTAAAATACTGAAGAGCTCTCACAGGACTGGAATGCGCCGATCTTCGTACCGATGAAATGGGCGGCTCGCGGTGACAAGGTGTGGCTGCCACTGACCTGTGCCACCTGGTGATCTGCACGAATCCGCACGACCGCCGCATCGGCGGGCACAGGGGGTAGCCCCTCACCAGGACTGTCCTTCAGGCCTGCGTAAAAGGTTCTCAGATCTGCATCAAGGCAGACGATCAACGAGTCAGCTGGATTGATTTTGCAATCAAGAAGGGCTTGGGTGATCAGTGTTTTCAATTGATCGGGCGTCAGTAGCGTGTCCGTGGCATGGATCGCAGTCAGTCCCGAGCTGTAGCTGAACCATCCGCCAGCAGAGTCTACGCCAGACTCAAACCAGAAGATTTCAGGGGTGTGGCCACCGAGTTTGGTGCGGGTGATCACGGGTAGAAATTTCGCCCAACCTTTGTCCTGAAGTCTATCCAGCAGGACTGACAGTACCGTGGTGTTGGCCGGCATCGACTTGACCTTGGGTGTAGGGGCAGGGTGTTCGCCGCTCAACCGAATCGCTTCAATGATCGAGTTGATCGCTTTGAAATCACGGTCATCTTCCTTGGGCTTACGCTTCTTTACCTGTGCATCGGGGTCAACGTGCATGATGAATTGGGTGGCGATCCCATGCTTTGCCAGCACCCGGCGGATGACGTGCTTGGGGTCGAGTCCCGCCTCGCGTGATGCCGCTGATGCACTGGTCTCAACAATCATGACCTTGGCGCCGTTTTGAGCGAGCAATTTGCTCGACGGTACCACGTGATTCAACAACCATTCGTTGAGGCTGTTCAGGTCATGCTGTCCCTCCAGCATACGCTGCGCATCGGGCACATCCAGACGTAACAGCGTCACACGTGGTGGGGAGACTTTCTTGAAGAACTTGCTGTCCTTGGCCAAGTTCGGGCTCGCCCCGTGAAGCCTGAGCATCACGTCTGCGTGAGCTGCCAAAACCATTACGTTCAAGTCGATCACCTCGCCCGTAGTATTGGCCTTCTCCTCACGCAGAACGGCGACAGACTTTCTGACCAGTAGCGGCTTTGTTCCTGGCAGACAAGCAACTAGATGGAATCCTGCCTGGTCGAGAAACAGTGGGCCAGTGCCTGACGCGATCAAAGGGTTCGAGGGTGGAATGGCGTAGATAGGCCGCACATCGCTGTCGACAGGGATATCGCCTTCGATGATTGGGGGAAATGACGGAACCCCCATGAAGGTCAGCAACTTTTCAATGGGGTGTTCGTAAAATGTTTCCCAGCCGCCATGCCCGTCGGGCTTGCTCCGGATTTTTGCTTTAACAATCAGGTCGCCTGTTTTGACCCACGCATGCTTCTTTTGGCCTTTGAGACTGGGCATCACCTGAGTCAGCTTTACCCGCAGCTGCAGATAAGGTTTGGACTGACCGTAGAGCAGCACTAATGCAGGCTCGATGGCATGAAGCGCACTGGCGTAGCGTACGTCGCTTTCCGAAACGACAGGGTCGTCCCAGGCGAGCACGCACCCGTCGGCAGCCTGATAAAGCTTAAGAGGTTTCGCGGCCTGCATTGGCTTCGCGATGAGCGCCTGACCTACCAGCCAGGGAATGACTGTGTACGCAAGGGACGATACGTCACCAGGCGCTACTAGGCGAGTGGTGTCCATAGGTACCAGCTCGGTGACGACCAGTTTGCCTTCAAATTCCACCAGTTCTTGTTTGTAAAACTGCATCACGTCCATTGCCCAGAGGTGGAGCGCTTCGTTGATGGTGTCAACGGGCAGGGGTTTGAGCAAAAGGATCGCCGAGACGCCTCCTTCTTTTTGCGGAAACAGGTTCACCTTGACCGGGCCTCCGGAAAGAGTGGCGAGCATTTCCTCAAGCCCTATGGTCGGTAGGCCAGGATGGGGTTTCCTTACCAGTCCCTGAAGAGCTTGCCAGGCATCAAGGTAATGCGGGCCTACCACGACGCGGTAGCTTTGTCCCAAAGCTGCTGGATCGAACTCAAAGAGGCTAGTGCGTAATTCAAGAACCTTCATCGTGCGTCCTTCACTGATCCATTGATGTAGTTCAAGAGTGCCGAGGCAACGCCGGCATGGTGACGTGCAAACTGGTTCCAATCGCCGTCCTGCTTGAGCTGTTCAACGCTTTCGTTAAGCATCTGAGGCCACGGCTTCAAACCTTCGAGAAATGCAGCATCGGCGAAGTAGCAGGTCACAGGTGTACCGCCACGGCGTCCACGACCTATCAGTTGGGTGAGGCTCACAAGGATGTTCATGATGGTGTAGTGGCGGATGTTGGCCGGCTGCTGGCTGAAAGCGGGGCGGGCGGTACGAATTTTTTGCAGAAGCGCATTGGAATGCTTCCGCTCCTGCATCATCAGTACGCCCGGACTGCTGGATGGCGCCACAGATTTGCTGGTTTCGTAACAGATGTGCGCCAGATTGTTGTTGGGGCTGTCTGACGATGGAAGAGGGCGTACACAGATCACCACAGCACCAATGGCTGAAAATCCGTCGCTGTTCACAATGTTGTGTCCACGCGCCATTGGGCCCAAGGCGCTGACCAGCAGAGTTTTGTCCTTGTGTCGGCCGTTGGTGAACTCAGCGAGATCATCGTATGCAAGCATCTGCTGTGCATCTAGCGAGGACGGCTTGTAATCGCTTTGCCGTCCACGAACCCAGCCCACCAGTTGACCAGGGCCGCCCTGCATCCTGGCCAAGGTCATGGCAAGAACTTCAGCGTCTGCATCGCTATTGGTAACCAGCAGCAGGCGGGCACGCGTTTGCGTGACGGGGTCGTTGGCCAAGCTTGCAAGTCGGCTACGAAGCCATGGCCAAATCTCTTTGGCGAATTTTGATACCAGGAATTTTCGCTGCGAGAACTGAGCGCCAGAGATAGCGGTGGTCTGAGGCACATTCTCGAAGGTGACCTGGCCTGCGACATCTGGAACGTCAATGAAATCCTTCGCACGAAGATCGTAAGCGCTGGCGCCGGGGAAGTAGGCCGTCGCCGAAAAGCCGATAAACAACCGCTTCACACCGGCATAGCCTAAGGCGCTGACATCTGGCAGCGAAAGCAGTGTGCTGTGTGGATCACCACGCATTGCGACAACGTTCAGGGTTGAGTCGTTGTCGCCAGTGTCTTTGCTCTTGAAGCCAAATACGGCTCGCTGCAAGGGGCCATTCGGAGTCGGACTCAGGGGTTCCGGCCCTGCGATACTCCGTTTGACCTCGTAGGCATAAGGTATTTCGGCGTTCACAAAGCTAGGTAGCTCGACCTGAAGATTACGCAGGTGCGTTTCGATTGCCTCTAACGTACCTCGCAAGATGAGTGAGGCCTTGAGGCGGATTTGATCGTGCTCCTTGAGGCGCTCTGGAAGCAGGTCACTGTCGGACAACTCTTTGATGAGATGCCCCAGAGTGATCGCTAGGGCCTCAAGCTTGTACTGACCTCCATTGGATCGCCAGTGAGCAAGGTGGTGACTCAGCTTGTCGAGATAGCCCGGTACGCGGTTCGTGCTGTTGAACAGATGCTCCAGCGTCTCACGATCAATACCGAGCTTTTCGGTAATGAACGTGTCGTCTGCGTCCGACCAAGTGGTTTCTTTCTTTGGCCACTCGAAATATTCCTCCTGCTGGAGGTTCATGAGCTGACTGACACTGAGTGTGCAGTAGGTAAGCGCCCAGTTCACGCGATACATGCTGCTTCGATCGATCTCGGGAATGCTGGATCGACCGGCCACTGTATTGAATAGACGGAGCAGCGGGCTGTTGTCGCCTTGATTGCCCAGCTTCAATTCGATGACGCTGCTGTCTATCGCAGACTTCAGTAGACCGTCGATTTCGTCGACGAGAAACACCGGTGCTGTTCTTAGCAGCAGCTCTATGAAGCTGCGTGGGCCTGGAAACCGATCTGAGTCGGACAGCGGAATGCGGGTTGTTCCGGACAACAGGGCATGATGGTTGATCACCACGATGTCCGCTTCCAGAGCTTGGGACAGCATCGTGGTTCGCCCGCACTTGAACAGGAAAGGGCAGTGATTCAGTCGCTTTGATTGTTCTGCACGCCCTTCTCCCTGCGTCGATACCCTAACGTTGAAGCACGGCTCTTTTCCAGGTTCAACGTGGAGCGTATCCGAGGAATAGGCATCGAGTAGGCAGGCATAGTCGTAAGCCGGTGCAGAGTGACCCTGTTGAAATTGAATCTTTCCGCGTTCATAGATGCGTGTTGCTGAATGCAGAGGGGCAACCGTGATTTCAGGGGCTGTCACCGCAGCGGATTGCTTGAGAATCCGAACCGTGTTCTCCAGCTCAACCAACGTTGGCACCGCGATCACCACCCGGTGTCCTCGGCGCGCAGCATCGATCGACATCATGACCATAGCCACACTTTTGCCGGTGCCGGTCGGCGCGTTCACACGATAGAAATCACCTGCGTCAGCCGTGCGTAACGGATCTGAGCCCCAAATGTTGGCCAAGGAGCTTCGATGATTCGTGTGCAATCCGGTTGCAGCATCGAGCGACGCCGCGAGCTCGTTCAGCGCGCCAAGTTTCCACTCCATCTCAGGGGCTGCGTTGGATGTTGGGACACTAACGTATCGGTGGGCGCCACTGAGTACCCCTCGCTCGCTCTGTGGGACGACGAACACCCTGACCTGATCACCTGTGATGTGCTTGAGAACGACATCCCCTGAGTCTGGAATCTGTGCATGAGCCGGTGGGGGTCGCCCATATCTCAACGCATCCAGGTGCTCCCTGATGAGCTGATCGACGTTCAGGTGGGGTGAGACGCGATAGCGATCCTGCTCGTGGAGCTCGCTGCTGAGTTTGCCAGAGTCGACTAACTCAAAGGGGCTACGTTCGCCCTTGATTATTTCCTCTGCGGTCATAACGAAGCGTTTGGGCTGAGCCACGGAGGAGGGGCGTAGGCGCAAGCCTTCAGCGATAACTAGCTGGTCAGGCTCGGCTAGCCCGTACCAAGTGCTCCAGCCTCGTGTGCGACCCGCGCAGAGTGCCGCCGCGTCCGCCACCATGGGTTCGTTGCCGACGTAACGCGCGGCTAAGGCGAGGAACAGTGTGACGCTGGTATCAGAAAGGGGAAGCATGTTTCAGAGCCTCCTTCACACACTGGCTTTGGGTAAATACGCTCACCCCAGGCTTGCACCGTTCGCGTAGAAACGGAATGCTCTCTCTCTGGTAATCCGGGATCACGATCCAGCGTGGTTTGCTGGAGGGGATCGATTCGATGTGCTTGGCCAACTCGTAAGGGGATGCCCAAACCTTGGCATCGATGTCCTGTTCAATAAGTCCTAAGTGGATACGGAGGTCTGTTCGATCCACGTCCGGCCAGAGCCGCACATCGAACCCTTTCCCCGCCAGCGTATTCGCCAGGGCGATTTCGATAAGTCCTGGCTGCAGGGTGAATTTCCACAGCGCAGGTTTGAGCATCAGGCGGCCATCGACCGGCTGGCCATTCAATACGCTGTTGTTTACCCTGTTTAGAAGGCTTGTGCCGTCGCGAACAAAAAGGCTTTTTTTGTCCTGGCACCACGCCGAGTCGCAGCTGACTTCGTGCCGCTGGGCATTCATTGGCCAGCGGCACTCCGGACATAAATAGACTAAACCGTTGTGGTACAGGTGTAGCGGAATGGGGTCGTAGAACTCGCTTAGAGAGAGGTTGAGCGGGATGAAGACGTCTTGGGCCTCAGAGGGAAAGATTACGCCGTGTTCAATGAGGAAAAGCCTGAAGTTCCGGTAGTGAACTTCTCCTTCTGCCCGCAGCCGACATGCCTGTTTGACCCTATTTACGCTCGCCTGGACTTCTTCCCAGAGCTGACCGACGTCGAGCTCAAGCAGCATTTCGTTGCAGGTTTGCGTCGCGATATTGGAGTAAAGCAGTGGGCCTGAGTAATCCAGCCTGAGTGTCTCTGGCAACCACGTCTCCAAGGGGGCACGAAGCTGTTGTTCGAGCTTAATCGCTGACATGGGGGAAGCGCTGGGCTCAAGTCGCCAGAGCACCGCGGATGCTCTCTGAAGGACAATGAAGGCTTCGGCTCTGTCGGTGGCACACAGGGAGGCGCCTTGCGCAAGAAGGCGGAGCAGGTGCTCGGGGGCGTGCTTGTCCATTTGCGGTACCTCACTTATTCCCTTAGCGACTGATCAACGTTGCAGGTTGCTGAAGACCAATGGCGGCCAAGACAACGTGTAAGTGTTGGTGGCTAAGCTATCAATTTGCTGCTAAATCGCGCAACGCTTGGTAACGCGATTTGTCTTTCGAATTAATTCAGGTTCAGTATGGCTTGCGGCACGCACTGCATCCGGTTAAGAGTGCACGTTACTTATCCCAGACTTACGAGAGGCTGCATGAGCACAGAGCTTACAGAAGACGAGATGCGCCGGGCGCTATTCGGTGAAATCGAGCCTGCTGCGCAGCCTATTACACAGCCGGAGCCAGTTATCCTGCCGAAAGTCGTGACGACAGACCCCGTAAAACCGACAAAGAA
This sequence comes from Pseudomonas syringae group sp. 247E2, assembly GCF_032587795.1. Lineage (NCBI taxonomy): Bacteria > Pseudomonadati > Pseudomonadota > Gammaproteobacteria > Pseudomonadales > Pseudomonadaceae > Pseudomonas > Pseudomonas syringae group sp. 247E2. The sequence goes on from NZ_JAWHPK010000025.1 coordinate 405,377, forward strand.
AAAGACTGTCGCCAAAGCGTTCACGCCAAGGTTGCGAGTCACCATGCGTGTCGGTAATGAGTTTGAAGGCAAAATGCACGAGCTGATTCATGAGGCGGACACGCTCAGCAAGCTCTTGGCAGAGCAGGAGGCGGTGAAAGCAGCAAGGAAGAAATTCCGGTATGTGGAAGTGCTGTCTGTCATGTCGATGTAGCGGACTGTTCCAACACGGCACATGCCGAGCCTGGAGAGCATACGCGGGCGTAAATCACACCTCGTATTGATGAGCCCTTTATACAAACCAGCGACGGCTGAGAGCGTTGGCGCGACGAAAACGTGTTTTCTAGAGGGAAAGGAGCATTTTGCAAGGATTATCTATGGTTTCGGAGTTGGAAACAGTCGCTCTTTTTTGTCATAAGCTCGCTTATGAGACGGAAGATGAAAGTCCAATTTTACGCGATGATCTAATCATGGGTGACTACAATCACGATGTCTTCAAACTGTTGATAGCCAAGAGTGATGTGGATGCGATTCAGCAGAAGATCAATGAGTGCCTGCTCGTTGCGCTTGAAGCGATGGGCGGCCCTGAAAAGCCGCTCGGACGCGAGCTTCAGCATCTTTCCGCCAGTTTCTATGCCGCTCGAACAATGGACTCGCTGGACGCCCCCTTGCGAGTGATCAAGGGCTATTTACGAGAGGTGCTGTAGTAACAGATGGCGTGGACGAGAACGAGCCAGTTGAAGTGAAAATCCTTCAGCTTCCTGCTTCATATTTCCTAGCCAAGCACTTGCTAATCCTGCTCGGGATGAGATGGATGGAATACAGGCCAATCAAGCGAGCTGATGGACGTAGTCGACTCGAACCAATCTAAGATCTGGCAAGCGCTTTATCAGTTTTTCGTGAGCACAGAGGTCGATCTTGAAACGTCTGATCATGTGGCTAGGGCAAATAGGGGCGTCAGACTACAAAATAGCCACGACCCTCTTTTGCTGCGCTGGTATGATTGGGCAAAATGCAGCTCTACCTCAGCAAGGGTACTGCGTTGTGGAATGGTTTCCCGATCAGCTTCGGCGCCGTTGAATGAGTTTACCCATCATAACCGAGAAGCCGACGTCAGCTCTGGCGGCAATTGCGCTGCCGGACGTTCAGATACGTCCTTACGCTGGGTGTGCTGTGCAACGCTAAAGAGTTTTATCGGCTGGCCGACAAATCTGACTGGCTGGCATTTAGGTTGTCTGGATGCATCCGATACATGGAACGTCGATGAAGCACAACTTCTATCTCTGCGCGCTTTCTCTTTGCCTTTTCGCCTTAGGTGCTCAAGAAGCTCTGGCACGCGAACCTTACTCAAAGCGCGCAGATCTGCTCGCGGTTTATCAAGCTGCATCACTGAACGATGCGAGGCTTTCCGCTGCGCGGCATACCTATCAAGCTCAATTAGAAGCAACGCCACAGGCGCGTTCCGGGTTGCTGCCAAGCCTCACAGCAGGAGCGACGACGGAGGTGACTCAATTGGATCGCGACGAGCCAGCGCTGTCGAGGGAGCGCAGCAGCACGACCTTTCGAGCCAACTTGAGCCAACCTCTGTTTCGCATAGATCGCTGGTATCAACTTAAAGCTGCAGAATTCACGGTCAGCCAAGCGGCGCTTGAGCTTTCCGCGAAAGAGCAAGAGCTGATACTGACTGCCGCGCAAGCGTATTTCGAAACGCTACGTCAGCTTGATGCAAGAGCCGCCGCTGAGGCTGAGGAGGCAGCGCTTTTACGGCAAAGAGATCAAGCGCAGGGCCGTCTTGAGGATGGAGCCTCAAGTATTACTGACGTTTATGATGCTCAAGCTGCGTACGACAATGCCCGAGCTAATCGGCAGCTCATTCAACGCAAAGTTGATGATGCCTATGAGGCTCTGTATCGCCTTACCAAAAATTCCTATGACTCTCTTGATGGTATGGGTCACCAATTGCCGGTCATACCTCCAAATCCTAACAATCCGGTTCTTTGGGTGGATGCCGCGATAAAGCAAAACCTTCAGTTGCAGGCTGCCGAGCATGCGGTGAGCGCCGCTGAGCAGACTCTTCGCCAGCGTAAAGCGGGGCATGCTCCTACGGTGGATGCCGTGGTGTCGTACCGCACAGGCAATAATGATGGTTTTGGCTATAGCAATCCTGCGGAGTCCGGGACGGGCGGATACCGAGGCAATGTAGCCCAGAGCAGCATCGGTGTTGAGCTAAGCATCCCATTGTATTCCGGTGGAATGGTCAATTCGCAGGTTCGAGAATCGACGGAGCGTTTGTACCAAAGTCAGGATGAGCAAGAAGACCGGCGTCGTGAGGTGGTGCTCAACACGAGAAATGCATTTCGGGGGATAAATTCAGACATCGAGCAGATAGCCGCCCGACGCCAGAGCATTCGATCCGGAAGAAAATCGGTAGAGGCTAACAAGGTCGGAGTCGATATCGGCTCTAGAAACGTTGTCGATGTGTTGAACGCTGAGCGGCAATTGTATGCCGCCGTTCGAGATTATAACGACGCTCGCTATGACTACATTCTGGACAACCTGAAGCTCAAACAAGCAGCGGGTTCGCTCAGTCCAGACGATCTCAAGTCTTTATCCGCCTACCTGAATCAGAACTACGATCCAAGCCGGGATTTCCTTCCTCCAGATATCTAAGCTCCTTTTCGGCTCACCGCCGTCGTATGACTGGTCAGATATTACCCTTCCAGTAGGCTAAGATCAGTGGCGCCCGCACACAGCCGCCCTTCGTCCATACTTTTTTCCACGCCACTGGCGCCCGAATTTTTATGGGCGTCATCACTTCCGTATGCTGTGTAATATTTTGTATCGGTTCAGGTATGGTTCAGATATATTGTGCTGGCTAACCGCTAGTAATAGCCCTGGTGCGCACCACATCAATTTGCAGGGGGGCTTCATGACCGCCACTGAGCCAGGCGCAGCTTCCAATGACGCCGTACCAATAGATACCGGACTGGCATCGCTCGTGATGCTGGCTCGTTTTCATCAGGTGTCAGCATCCCCTGAGCAACTAGCCCACGAATTCTCCTCAGGCGAAGCTCTCCAGCCATCCGAGCTGCTTCTTGCTGCAAAAAAATTGGGCCTCAAGGCTAAGTTTGCAAAAGTGGCTATCGATAGGCTGGATCGCACGCCTTTACCTGCAATAGCACAGGGCGAGGACGGGAATTTTTTTATTGTGGCGCGTCTAGATCAGGGCAAGGTGCTCATTCATGACCCTCGCTCTCAGCGTCCCGAGATCATAACGATTGAAGACTTGGCTGGTCGCTGGGCTGGCCAACTGCTCTTTATAAGAGCAGGTGCAGGAATTACTGGTGAGTCCTCTCGCTTCGATTTCACCTGGTTTATTCCAGCGGTTGTTAAATACCGAAAGCTTCTCGGCGAGGTACTGCTGATTTCTTTCGTTTTACAGATTTTCTCGCTTATCACCCCGCTTTTCTTTCAGGTCGTCATGGACAAGGTGCTTGTGCACCACGGATTGACCACGCTGGATGTGATCGCGATTGGTCTGGCGGGTGTGATGCTGTTCGAGTCTAGTCTATCGGGCTTGCGATCCTATGTGTTTGCCCATACCGCCAGCCGAATCGACGTCGAGTTAGGCTCCAAGTTATTCAGGCATCTGATTACACTGCCGCTTTCCTATTTTCAAGCGCGAAGGGTAGGGGATTCGGTAGCAAGGATGCGAGAGCTCGAAAACATTCGGAGCTTTATCACAGGTAACGCCATTACCTTGCTTCTCGATGTTTTATTCTCGGCGGTCTTCATCGCTGTGATGTTCTACTACAGCGGTTGGCTGACGCTGATCGTTCTCTTGTCACTCCCGATGTACATCCTGGTTTCGGTTTGCATTACACCATTATTGAGGGCACGCCTGAATGACAGCTTTGCTCGGGGTGCGGAAAACCAAGCATTTCTAGTAGAGACGGTTAACGGTATCGACACCCTGAAATCGATGGCCGTTGAGCCTCAAGCTGTTCGGAAATGGGACAACCAGTTAGCGGGGTACGTGGCAGCAGGTTTTAAAACTCAGACCTTGTCAACCATCGCCAACGAGAGCGTGTCGCTGATTGGTAAATTAGTGACTGTGGCCACGCTTTGGTTGGGGGCCCGACTGGTCATCGACGGTCAGCTTTCAGTTGGGCAACTGATTGCCTTCAATATGCTTGCTGGGCGTGTTGCCCAGCCAATCATGCGCCTGGCTCAACTTTGGACAAACTTTCAGCAAACCGGCGTTTCTGTGCAGCGGCTGGGGGACATCCTTAACACCCGGACTGAATTGACCCAGGCAACTCGTAGTTCGCTCCCGCCCATAAAGGGGCGTATAGAGTTCGATGAGGTTCATTTTCGTTATCGCCCGGATGGCTCTGAAATTCTTCGGGGCATCAGCCTAGCTATCGAAGCTGGCGAAGTTATCGGTGTCGTTGGAAGATCCGGCTCGGGCAAAAGTACGCTGACAAGATTGCTTCAACGCCTCTATGTGCCTGAGCGGGGGCGTGTCCTAGTCGATGGAATGGACTTGGCGCTGGCGGATGTTTCTTCGTTGCGTCGACAGATTGGTGTAGTGCTGCAAGACAATATGCTGTTCAACCGTAGTATCCGGGAAAACATCGCCTTAAGTGACCCAGGCGTTCCACTGGAAGCCGTGATTGAAGTCGCACAGCTGGCCGGAGCGCATGATTTTATTCTTGAGCTTCCCGAGGGCTACGACACTATGGTTGGTGAGCACGGCGCCTCACTGTCGGGTGGACAGCGTCAGCGTATCGCTATTGCCCGGGCGCTTATGGGTAACCCTCGCATTCTTATTTTTGATGAAGCAACGAGTGCTTTGGATTACGAATCTGAGCGCATTGTTCAGCAGAATATGAAATCTATCTGCACGGGACGCTCTGTCATCATCATTGCACACCGCTTATCAGCTGTCCGCGATGCGAATCGGATTGTCGTCGTCGATCGAGGGCAAATCGTTGAACAGGGCACACACGCCGAGCTGCTGAACCATCAGGCCGGACACTACTCTCGTCTCCATCGCTTGCAACACGGAGGTGGTCATGGCTGACGTACAGAAATCGGGGTTGGGGCAGAGCTACCGAAGAGCTTGGCGTAACTCTTGGCGCCGACGTAAGGAAATGGATGCGCCTAAGCGTTTGGCGCATGAAGTTCAATTTCTGCCTGCTGCTCTTGAACTGCAAGATCAGCCGGTGCACCCAGCTCCTCGCATATTTATCTGGGCGATCATCCTCTTTGCCACTCTGTTATTGATATGGGCCTGCGTTGGTAAAATCGACATCGTAGCTACCGCAAATGGGAAAGTTATCCCAAGTGGCAAAACCAAGATCATTCAGTCGAGTGAGACTGCGGTAGTACGGGCGATCTACGTGAACGACGGGCAAGTGGTCAAAGCTGGCCAGCTTCTTCTTGAATTGGACTCTACGTCGGCGGACGCAGATGTTGGAAAAATTGAAAGCGATCTCCTCGCTGCTCGCATTGATAGTGCTCGCGCTGGGGCGATGCTAGATGCCATTAATGGTAACCATGCGCCGCGATCTCTCGCTGATACCATTCTCGGTGGTGATCCTGAGCATGTCCTAGCAGCCGAGCGATGGCTTCAGGGGCAATATCAGGAATACCGAAGTAACCTGGAACAGGGGGGAACGGAGATACTGCAGCGCCAAGCTGACATTCAAGCCGCTCGTGCGCAGGTGGCTAGTTTGCAAAAGACTTTGCCCATCGCCACAAAGCTTGCCCAAGACTACGAGCATCTACTGCAGAAGCAATATATCGCTCGCCACGCGTACTTGGAAAAAGAACAAGCTCGACTTGACTTAGAGCGTCAGCTTGCCGTTCAACAGATAAGTGTTTTGCAGTCAAATGCTGCGCGCCAACAAGCGGAGCGGAGAAGGGACGGTGTTGTCGCTCAGACCAGAAGAGCGATGCTTGATTTGTTGCAACAAGCGGATCAGAAGGTTGCTTCCTTGAGTCAGGAGTTATCGAAAGCTAGATATCAGGAAGATTTGACTACTGTCGAAGCCCCAGTAGATGGCACCGTACAGCAATTGAATATCCATACTGTTGGTGGTGTTGTTACGCCCGCTCAACCGTTGATGATGTTGGTGCCTTCGGATGTATCCGTTGAGGTCGAGGCTATGCTGGAAAATAAGGATGTCGGCTTTGTTCATGTAGGACAGGATGTGACAGTAAAAGTAGAGACTTTTACGTTCACAAAATATGGAACCATTGAAGGGGAGGTGGTTAGCGTTTCAAGAGATGCGATTGAGGATGAGAAACGTGGCCTTCTCTACAGCAGCAAAATTCGCTTGAAGCAGAATCATTTGTTAGTTGATGGGAAGCAATTTGAGTTGACTCCCGGGATGGCCGTTACGGCAGAAGTAAAGACTGATAAGCGTTTTATTATTGAATATTTTTTAAGCCCTTTAAAGCAGCATATGTCCGAATCTCTCCAGGAAAGATAGCTTTGGTTCTCTCGGTCATAAGCTAAAAGCAATGCGCCATTCAGCAGTCGTGTGAATGGCTACGCCCGCCATTAATTATATTTCTCGATTACATCTAGTCCTTTTAGGTTTATTTTAAAAGCGAGATTTTTCGCGCTCTCGATTTCACTGCTGCTCATGTTGCTTGATAATTTTTCCAGATGTTCATTTATGTAGGATCTTTCGGGATGCTTAAAAAGCACGCTTCGTAGTAAAGCGTAGCTAATGACAGCACTTCTTTGTACGCCATGCCCTTTCTCATAAGCAAAACCTAAATATTCAAACGCAAAACCTGTGTTGTCTTTGTCGCTAGATGCCAATTTATACAATGAAATTGCGCGCTGATAGTCTTGTTCAACGCCTAGCCCATTTTCATAGAATAATCCCAGCTGGGCCTGAGCTTCACTTGCACCCATATTTGCAAGTTGTTCCAGCAAGGCAGCAGATTGCACGTAGTCTTGCGGTGCTCCTCGACCATCCTTAAGCATCATTGCCAAACGGTACATTCCCATTGGAGACCTATGTGCTGCCGCCTTTCGGTAAAGTGCGATTGCAATTTTTTCGTCTTTTTTCACTCCGTTTCCGGTTTCATAAAGATCTCCTAAGGCTGCTTGAGCAAAATCTATGTCTTGATTGGCTGCTTCGGTGAACCAACTCGCAGCTTCTTCAGGATCTTTATTGACACCCATTCCTTCTAAGTAAAAAAATCCTATTTTAAAGCTTGCATAACCCCCTGCTTGTTTCGCCGCTCGTCTATACCACTGAAGAGACAACTTATAGTCGGGTTCAGTACCTATCCCTACTTCGTATATTTGCCCTAACATAAATTGAGCGTCTGCAATACCTTGCTCAGCACTCATTGTATACCAGCGTATGGCTTCGGACGGGTTTTTGGCTACACCGAGTCCTTTGCTGTACGCATATCCAAGATTTAACTGAGCACCAGCATTTTTTTGTTCTGCGGCTAAACGAAATAGCTCGAATGCTTTAATTGTGTTCTTGATTACTCCAGTTCCCGTAGCATATTTAATTCCAAGCTCATTTTGCGCTCGTGCATCGTTCTTTTCGGCAGCTTGTTCCAGCAGTGCTAAAGCTTTCTTCGGGTCTTTCTGTACTCCAATACCTTTGTCGTACAGTATGGATAATGCGTGCATCGCCTCAGGTACACCCCCATCTGCTGCTTTCTTGTATTGTTTAGCAGCCTCGATATAGTCTTGTTTGATCCCCAAACCTTTTTCGTAAAAAAATCCTAGCTCACCTTCTGAAAATAAATCTCCTCGTTTAGCAGCTAAGGCATAAAGGCGAAATGCCTCGTCGTAATTTTGAGGAGTTCCTTCACCTGCGAGGTAAAGACCTGCGAGATATCGGGCTGCCACTGCCGAACCATTTTTTACTTCCGGAGTTAAAAAGGTAATCGCTACTGCGTAGTCTTTTTTTTCAATTGCTTGAATTGCGTCATTTAACGATGCGCGAGCGCACACAGAGATGGAGAGGGTTGATAATGCCACCAAGTATAATAATCGTTTCACAGTTTTGGATCTCTGTAAGGTGTCTTAGGCCAATGATAGAGAGCGATTTTAGCTGAACAAAGCGATAGTAACATTTCAAAATTTTCTCTGCTATCTGGTTTTAGACGGTGTTAACGCCCTATGGTCGTCGCAGCTATATGGATAGAATATCGAAGAAACTAGACTGATAGGAATAGCTAATTGCCATTACTGGGTGTTTATATATTATTATAGGCCCGTGATCTCGTCCGTTGTGAGAAAGGTTTAGTGGGCATCCAATGGTTAACTCTCCAAAGGACTATCTATTCCCCAGATGCTTCACACGTCTCAAAGCTATAAATAAATTACGTTGGCTAAAAATTCAAAATTTGTAGCTCTCATATTTTGGGCGCTGCTTTATCTATTGCAGGGGTAGGTATGTCGGGTCGTCCAGGTTATTCAGTCGGTGCAAAAGTATCTTACAGTGAGAGCACAGGAATCACTATACATGGGGAGGCATCAGACGGCCATGGGATCGGAATTCAGACAGAAACCAGGCCGTTTGATGGGGCTGGCACTTCTGTAAAGTTAATGTTCCCAGCTGGGAAAGACACCAGCGTGGGGTTAGGTGTCGATAAATCCGGAAATCCTGATTCGGTATCAGTTAAGACTCCCAATGGGCAGTTAGACCTAACTAGGTTCAAAGACGACGGCGGTGGCGTCGGTTTTGGTATAGGATATCAAGACGCTAAGACGGGGGTTAAACAGCAGCTTAATTTAGAACCGGATGGCAATGGGAACTATAATGTAGATTTCCCAAATGGTGATGGGTCGACGACTTCTGGAAAGTTTTTTAAAAGCGAAGATGGTTACGGTTTTGGGGGGAGTTTTACCGATGGGAAAGGCTTTACATTTAATCTTGATACAAAAGGAGGGAGCTTTAAGTTCGATAAGTCAACGACAGATGGCCAAGATGGCAATACAAAAACAGAGTCTGGAAGTTTTGAGTTTGGTATTCAGGATGGTTTTTTCAAGCTTGGCGGGCAGTACGATGGCGAGGGTGGGGGAACTTCTCAAAGTATTGAAGATATAATGTACCCGTTGCACATTTTTCCAGATGGTTTCTTTGAAAAAGTCCCTGACGGTCAGGTCGAAAAGATCGAAGACTCTTTTGGAGATGCTGAGACAACCGCTAGCCCCCTGATATTAGATCTGGATGGTGATGGAGTTGAGACGCTTTCTACCGATGCTGGAGTTCACTTTGATCACGATGGTAATGGATTCTTAGAAAGCACGGGATGGGTTGGCGTAGATGACGGCCTATTGGTTTATGATAGAAATCGCGATGGGAAGATTGATTCTGGCTCTGAGCTTTTTGGAAATAAGACGAGCATTTCAGTAGATAAGAAAGCCGCAAATGGATTTTTGGCATTATCTGAGTTTGATAGTAACAAAGATGGTGTTTTTGATTCTCATGATAATGCCTTTTCGGAGCTTAATGTATGGGTTGATAAGAACTCTGACGGTGTGGTTAGTGAGGGCGAGCTATTAACTCTTACTCAAGCAAAAGTTGCCTCAATCAACTTGTCTTACTCCGATTCTAGTAAGCCAGACGCTAGCGGAAATGCACCTCAGAGTATGCTTGATTCTAATGGTAATGATCATCGTCAATTAGGAAGTTATACTCGAATTGACGGTTCTGTTGCTGCAATAGAAGATGTCTGGTTTGATGTTAATGCTACAGATACTGCCGATAATTTTAGTGTTGAAGTCCCGCGTGAAATAGTATCTTTACCTAACGTTGATGGTTTCGGGAATGTCAATGATCTGCAGCAGGCAATGGGGCGTGACAAAATCCTTGTTACTTTGGTCGAGTCGTTCAGAAATGAGCAAGATACATCTGTTAGGCAGAAGCTGATTCTAGATATTATATATCATTGGGCTGGTGTCCAGGATCTCGATCCTGCAAGCCGCGGAAGTATGATTGGCGATGCACGTAAGCTTTTTGCTTTAGAGGCTTTTTTAGGGGAAAAATACTTTACCAGTGGAGGCTCCCCCGACCCAATGGGGCCAGTGGCAGTGTCGAAGCTGAACGAAGCATTTGACAGTTTAGCTACTGCTGTTTACGGCAAAATAATGCTACAAACTCATTTGGCATCATTACTTGACGGACTGGACGGAACCTATACTGAAGATGGAGTTCAATGGAATGTTTCATCTGTTGTTGTTAAGCTTAAAACTCAATTTGATGTGGATCACGAGAAAGGTCAGCTACTTATCGCAGAGCTTTCTAATGCATTGATTGGTTCTGGTGACTTTGGTCAAATTTTATTAAAAGAGCTTAGGGACTCCGGGAAAGAGGGTGGGGATGGTTTTTTAAATTTGCTCTCTATTATTGGGGTCGGAAACTTCGGTGGCTTTGGCAATGATTTTTTGAATGGGACTTTATCTGATGATCATCTCATGGGCATGTCAGGTAATGACAATATTTTTGGTGGTGAAGGAGATGATGATTTATATGGTGGCTTGGGTGATGACTATCTCTTAGGTGGTAGTGGCTCAGATACCTATCATTTTAATGTTGGGGACGGTAAAGATACAATTATTAATATGGATTCCGATCCTGTAGGTGAGAGGCTAGATAGGATTCTATTTGGTGCCGGAATTTCACAAGGCGATATTCTGGTTAAACGTAGCGACTACGATCTAATTCTTTTTGTAAAGAGTGCGCAAGATAGAATCACAGTTCAGGGTTATTTTAATGATCTAGCGCCAGATGGTATCAACTACTCATTAGATAGAATTCAGTTTGAGGACGGGAGTTTTTGGACGGCTGAACAAGTTCGTTCCATGTCTGGGCAAACCACCGAAGGTAACGACCAACTCTGGGGGGATATTGGCGACAACGTAATCAGTGGGGGGATGGGGGATGATTTACTTTATGGTCTCGCCGGAGACGACATTCTGAAAGGGGATGCGGGCAACGACTTTCTGTATGGCGCTAAGGGGACGGACTCCTTGTCGGGTGGCGGTGGTCAGGACAACCTTTCTGGCGGCGCCGGAGCCGATTTTCTCGCGGGTGGCGACGGAAACGACTATTTGTCTGGCGATGCCGGCGATGACGTACTCGACGGCGGCGCAGGCAATGATACGCTTTCAGGCGGTGAAGATTCGGACACTTACCGTTTCAGTCGTGGTTGGGGTCAGGACACGATCGGCAACTATGACGCCGGCACCAACAAGTCTGATGCCATTGAGTTTGCATCTGACATCTTGCCTGGCGATATCGTCATTACCCGTTCCGCCGATGATTTGGTTCTTGCGCTGAACGGAAGCACCGACAAAATAACCGTCTCTAGTTATTTTATTAGTGATGGTGATAGTGCTTACAAGCTTGAGGAGATTCGTTTTGCCGATGGTACGAACTGGTCGCTGGATCAGGTCAAGTCGATGGCATTGCTGTCGACCGAGGGCAACGACTCCATTCGGGGCTATGCCACGGATGACACCCTGAGTGGCGGTCTCGGTGACGACTTGCTGTATGGCTTTGCGGGTAACGACATCCTGAAGGGGGACGCTGGTAACGACATTCTCTATGGCGCTGAGGGGGTTGACTCCCTGTCGGGTGGCGATGGTCAGGACAACCTGTATGGCGGCGCCGGGGCCGATTTGCTGGCGGGCGATAGTGGAAACGACTACTTGTCTGGCGATGCCGGGGCCGATTTGCTGGCGGGCGGTAGTGGAAACGACTACCTGTATGGCGATGCCGGCGATGACGTACTGGACGGCGGTGCGGGCAATGACGCGCTTTCGGGCGGTGAAGGGGCGGACACTTACCGCTTCAGTCGTGGCTGGGGCCAGGACACGATCAGCAACTACGACCCTAGTACCAACAAGTCGGATGCCATTGAGTTTGCATCCGATATTCTGCCTAGCGATATCGTCATCACTCGCTCCTACGATGACCTGGTTCTGACCCTTCGGGGTACCACTGATCAAATCAGCGTATCGAATTATTTTGGCTCTGATGGTTTGAGTGCTTATCAGCTGGAAACGATCAGGTTTGCCGATGGCACGAGCTGGTCGCTGGATCAGGTCAAGTCGATGGCATTGCTGTCGACCGAGGGTAACGATTCCATTCGGGGCTATGCCACGGATGACACCTTGAGTGGCGGTATTGGTGACGACTCGTTGTATGGTCAGGCCGGTAACGATGTCCTGAAGGGGGACGCTGGTAACGACATTCTCTATGGCGCTGACGGGGCTGACTCCCTGTCGGGTGGCGATGGCCAGGACAACCTGTATGGCGGCGCCGGGGCCGATTTGCTGGCGGGCGGCAGCGGAAACGACTACCTGTCTGGCGATGCCGGCGATGACGTACTGGAAGGCGGTGCGGGCAATGACGCGCTTTCGGGCGGTGAAGGGTCGGACACTTACCGCTTCAGTCGTGGCTGGGGCCAGGACACGATCAGCAACTACGACCCTAGTACCAACAAGTCGGATGCCATTGAGTTTGCATCCGATATTCTGCCTAGCGATATCGTCATCACTCGCTCCTACGATGACCTGGTTCTGACCCTTCGGGGTACCACTGATCAAATCAGCGTATCGAGTTATTTTGGCTCTGATGGTTTGAGTGCTTATCAGCTGGAAGCGATCAGGTTTGCCGATGGCACGAGCTGGTCGTTGGATGAGGTCAAAACCATGGCGGCCTTCAAAAGTACTGAAGGCAACGATGTACTGACGGGTTACGCATCTGACGACAGCGTCAGTGGCGGCTTGGGTAACGACACGATTTACGGCCGTGCCGGGGATGATACGCTGTCAGGCGAGGCCGGTAACGACACCTTGTACGGTGAGGATGGTAACGATCTTCTCAACGGTGGTGCAGACGCCGATTTGCTCTATGGCGGCAATGGCAATGACACTCTGGATGGCGGTAGCGGCAACGATACGCTTGATGGTGGTATGGGCTCTGATACCTATGTGTTACGCAAAGGATCGGGCCAGGATCAGATTAATAACTATACCTCGGACGATAAGACAGCCCAGAAAATCGATAAGGTCAAACTGGACGGTTTGAATCCGACCGATATCACGGTGCACAGAGAATATAACGATCTGGTTATTCAGATAAAATCGACGGGTGATTCGATCCGCGTCAATTCCCACTTCAACCAAGATGGTGACAGCGTCTACGCAGTGGATCAGCTTCAGTTTGCGGATAGTACTGTCTGGGATGGTGCGAAACTGAAAACGGAAGTGCTGAAGACGACTGGCGACAACGATACGATCATTGGTTATCAGACTGCCGACCAACTGTTTGGTCTCGCTGGGAATGACACGCTCAGTGGTCGTGGTGGCGATGATTTTCTGGATGGTGGTGCTGGCAAGGATACCCTCAACGGAGAAGAGGGCAGCGACACTCTTCTGGGCGGCGCCGACAACGACACACTGAGCGGCGGAGAGGGTAACGATCTCCTCGACGGTGGAACGGGCAATGACTCGTTAGCAGGTGGGCTTGGATCGGATACCTATGTTTTCCGTCGCGGATCGGGCCAAGATACGATTTATAATTCAGTCTCCAACGAGGCCAATACTGACATACAGGACGTTATTGTTCTTGAAGGTCTCAAGCCCGAAGATGTCGTGATGCGGCGCGAGTCCGATGACTTGATCATTCAAATCAAAGACACGAATGACTCTGTTCGTGTAAGCGGGCACTTCAGCTCGTACGTCGCATATAACTACGCAATCGATCAGGTAAAATTCGCAGATGGATCTGTTTGGGACACCTCCTTCATCAAGTCTGCATTGCTGACAGGTAACGCGGGTGATGACAACATCACCGGCTATGAGACTGCAGATATGCTGAAGGGGCTCCGTGGTAACGACACGCTTAGTGGTCGGGCTGGCGACGATGTTCTGGACGGCGGAGATGGCCGAGACACTTTGAATGGGGAGGATGGCAACGACACTCTGCTTGGCGGCGCTGGTAACGACATGCTTTCTGGTGGCAATGATGACGATGTCATGGATGGCGGTTCAGGAAACGACACATTGAGTGGCGGCGGTGGGTCGGACACCTATATCTTCCGCAAAGGTTCCGGTCAGGACACCGTCTTGAATTACGCCTATCTGGACGCAACTCAGAATAAACTCGATGTCGTGAAACTGGAGGGGCTGAATGCATCTCAAGTCAGTATCCGGCGTGAGGGAGACGATCTCATTGTCCAGATCACTGATACTGGTGAAACCCTTCGTGTCTCGTCACATTTCAGCAGCGACGCCTATGCCATCGATCAAGTGCAGTTCAGTGACGGCACTTTCTGGGATAAGACCCAAATTACTGCAGCCTTGCTGGTGGGTACTGCTGGGGATGACAGCATTACTGGCTATGTCACTGAAGACAGGCTGAGCGGATTGGCAGGTCACGATACACTTAGTGGGCGTGCTGGCAACGACACTCTGGATGGCGGAGAGGGCAATGATATCCTTTACGGAGAGGATGGCAACGACACTCTGCGGGGTGGAAAAGGCAACGATACTCTGAGTGGTGGTGATGGTAATGACATCCTTGACGGCGGCGTCGGCACAGATTCGCTTGCCGGAGGCAAGGGATCTGATATCTACACTTTCCGTAAAGGCTACGGTCAAGACACAATCAATAACTCTGCTTACAACGACACGACTGAAAACAAGCTGGATGTTATTCGTCTTGAAGGCTTGAACGTCTCAGATGTGGTTATTAAGCGCGATTCAGACGATCTTCTGATTCAGATTAAAGAGTCTGGTGAAACTTTACGTGTCACCTCTCATTTTAGTGCCAGCACGATTTACGGTTATGCAATTGATCAATTGCAATTTGCCGACGGAACGATTCTGGACAATGCACAAATCAGAGCTGCATTGCTTCTGGGAACTGACGCTGACGATGTTATGACGGGGTACAGTACAGATGATGTAATTGCCGGTGATGGCGGCAACGATACCCTTAGTGGTGGTTCCGGAAGTGATAGGATCGAGGGGGGAGATGGCAAGGATAATCTCTCTGGAGATGACGGCGATGACCTTCTCTTGGGCGGTTCGGGCGACGATTCGCTTTCTGGTGGGGATGCCAATGACACGCTTAAAGGTGGGGCTGACAACGACTCTCTTAGTGGCGGTTACGGCGATGATTTTCTAGATGGTGGCTCAGGCAATGATACGCTATACGGTGGGTATGGCTCGGATGTATACGTCTTTGGCCACGGCTCTGGCCAAGACACGATCAACAATTCGGCCTATAATGACACGAGCGTCAATAAGCTTGATGTAGTGCGGCTTGAAGGGCTGAATCAGGCTGACGTTTCCCTACGTCGTGATTCAGACGATCTGGTTATCCAGATCCGCGACTCGGGAGAGACACTGCGCGTTGCCTCGTATTTTAGCTCCAGCGCCATTTACGGTTATGCGGTTGATCAATTGCTGTTCGCGGATGGATCAACGTTGAACGTTGATCAGCTCAGAGCGGCAATACTCAAAGGAACACAAGAGGATGACTCTCTTATTGCGTTCGAATCTGCAGATTTTCTCAACGGGCTTGGTGGGAATGACACCATCAGCGGTCGTGGCGGCGATGACGTTCTAGATGGAGGTGATGGTAAAGATACTCTCTCTGGTGAAGATGGTAATGACACGCTATTTGGCGATGCTGGCAATGACACTCTTAATGGCGGCTATGGCAATGATTCTCTTGATGGTGGCTTAGGCAACGACTCGCTAAATGGTGGTGTTGGTTCAGATATTTATGTGTTTCGTAAGGGCGCAGGCCAAGACACGATCAACAATTCAGCCTACAACGATACGACCGTAGGGAAGCTCGATGTCATTCGATTCGAGGGGCTCAACGCTGAAGATATTTCTATTCGCCGTGAGTCCGACGATTTGATTCTCCAGATCAAGGAGACTGGCGATACTCTTCGAGTCACCTCTCATTTTAGTGCCAGCGCTATTTCCGGATATGCCATCGATCAGTTGCAGTTTGCTGATGGAACGCTCATGGATAACTCGCAAATTAAACTGGCCCTGCTAGGTGGGACGGAGGATGACGATACCCTCGTCGGCTACGACACCGATGATGTGCTTAAAGGTTTAGCGGGCAATGACAACATTAGCGGTCGTGTAGGTGCCGATATTCTCGACGGTGGTGCCGGTAAGGACAACCTTTATGGTGATGAAGGTAATGACGTTTTGCGAGGGGAGGCGGATGACGACACGTTAAACGGTGGCATAGGAGATGACCTGCTGGATGGAGGTGCTGGCAATGATTCCTTAGCGGGCGGTTCCGGTTCGGATACCTATGTATTCCGTATGGGATCGGGCCAGGACACCATCAATAATTCAGTTTATAACGACACGACGGCTAATAAACTTGACGTTATCAAGCTGGATGGATTGAACCTCTCGGATATTTCGCTGCGGCGTGAGTCGGACGACTTGATCATCGAGATTAAGGAAACCGGTGAGATTCTGCGTGTGACTCAGCATTTTAACGCTAGCCTGATCTCCGGTTATGCGATTGATCAGCTTCAATTTAGTGATGGATCGTTTCTGACAACTGATCAGATCAGAACCGCGTTGCTAATTGGCACAGTAGGTGACGATATCATTTTCGGTTATGACTCGGCAGATGTTCTAAAGGGGGCTAGCGGTAATGACACCTTAAGCGGCCGAGCCGGAAATGATGCACTCCTCGGTGGCGAAGGCAAAGACACGCTTAATGGCGAAGACGGCAACGACATTCTTGACGGCGGTGCTGGGAACGACACTTTGAACGGTGGTTATGGGTCAGACACCTATGTTTTCCGAAGAGGATCTGGGCAAGACACCGTTAACAACTATGCCTATAACGATACGACGCCCAACAAGCTGGATGTCGTGAAACTGGAAGGGCTAAATCCAGCGGACGTCTTGCTGCGCAGGGAAGTAAATGATCTGATCATCCAGATCAAATCTACCGGCGAAACGCTTAAAGTGTCTTCGCATTTCAGCACAACATTGGGTTATACGATCGACCAGCTTCAGTTTGAAAATGGCACGATCTGGAACGCAACAGATATCAGTTCCAACCTAGCAGGGCAGACCTCGGTGGATCCGTTGAACCTTGCCGGCACAAGTGAGAACGATGTTCTTGCGGGCGGCGCAGGCAATGACACGCTGAGTGGCGCCGCCGGTGATGACGTGTTGGATGGCAGGACGGGGAATGATCGTTTGGACGGCGGTGCAGGAGATGACATCTACCTATTCGGTAAAGGCGCTGGTCAGGACACTATTTCATCCTACGAGGGGCGAGTGGGTAAGCTGGATACTGTAAGGCTGACAGCGTTGAATGCCTCTGACATCAGCTTGGTGCGCGACGCCAATGACCTTGTTATCAATATCAATGGCACAGCTGATAGCTTGCGCATCTCGAATCACTTTATTGGTGAAGCTACTTCGGGCTATCAAATTGACCGTATCCAGTTCGCTGACGGGACGTTCTGGGATCAAGCTACGGTCAAGTCAGAAGTCCTGCGTGGCACAGCGGCCGATCAGACCCTGGCTGGTTACCAAGCGGATGATCAAATCGATGCGGGAGCCGGTGACGATATCGTCAGTGGTGGGGCTGGTAACGATACGCTCAAAGGAGGTATCGGCTCCGACACGTTAAATGGCGAGGAAGGTAATGATGTTCTGCGAGGTGGTGCTGGAAACGACATATTAAGCGGCGGCGCCGGCGATGACACCCTTGATGGAGGCGATGGAAACGATCGTCTTGATGGCGGAGCAGGTAATGACAGCTATCTGTTCAGAAAAGGTGCTGGCCAGGACACGATCTATAACGCCTATGAAAACCGCGTCGGCAAGCTTGACAGGGTCAAGTTGACTGATCTCAACGCATCTGATGTCACGCTTTTCCAGGAAGGTGCAAATCTGGTTATTCGGATCAATGGTTCGACCGATAACCTCATAGTCATGAATCACTTCCTGAATGATGCAAACGGTGGATACCAGATTGACCGAATTCAGTTTGCGGATGGCAGCTTCTGGAATCAGTCTGTTATCAAGGCTCGGGTGCTTCAGGGAACGGACAGTGATCAGTCTCTGACAGGCTACAGCACAGACGATTTTATTGACGTCGGGGCTGGTGACGATACGGTTAGCGGCGGCGGAGGCAACGACACTCTATTGGGTGGTGCTGGCTCCGATAGGCTTAACGGTGATGACGGCAACGATCTTCTTCAAGGAGGCACCGGAAACGACATCCTGAGTGGTGGTATCGGCAACGACATCCTGGATGGTGGTGCAGGAAATGATCGCCTAGATGGTGGTGCGGGTGACGATACATATTTATTTGGCAAAGGCTCTGGCCAGGACACGATCTACTACGCCTATGAGGCACGTGCAGGCAAGGTCGATACCGTCAAGCTGACTGACTTGAAAGCTTCTGACATAACTATCTCTCGTGACGCTGATGATCTGATTATTCGCATTAACGATACTACCGACAGTATGCGGGTAATTGGTCACTTTGCTGGAGACGCAGCGACTGGTTATCAGATAGATCGTATTCAGTTCGCAGATGGGTCGTTCTGGGATCAATCGATCATCAAACTGCAGGTATTGAAGGGCTCCGACGCGGATCAAAGTCTGACGGGATACGCTAGCGACGACATAATCGACGCGGGTTCGGGTGATGACGCTGTGTCCGGTGGCGCGGGTAACGATACTCTGTCCGGCGGTAGTGGTTCAGATACGATCAACGGCGACGAGGGTGATGACAAGCTGAATGGCGGCGCTGGTAATGACACCCTTAATGGTGGCACTGGCGATGACATTCTCGACGGCAGCGCAGGTAATGACCTCCTCAATGGCGGCGCTGGAGATGACACCTACCTGTTCGGTAAGGGCTCTGGCCAAGATTCGATTTACTATGCCAATGAGTCGCGCCTAGGCAAACTCGATACTGTGAAACTACTCGGTCTGAACCCGAGTGATGTCACCATTTCCCGCGACGGGTACGACCTTATCCTAAAGGTGAATGGCACAACCGATAGCCTGCGTATCTATTACCATTTCATGGGCGATGCTACGTCTGGATACCAGATTGATCGTATTCAGTTTGCAGATGGCAGCTTTTGGGATCAGACATTCATCAAGACCGAAGTATTGCGTAGCACGGACGCTAATCAGTCATTGACTGGTTACGAAACGGACGACGTGATCAATGCCGGTGTGGGGGATGATTCGATCAGCGGCAGCGGTGGTAACGACACCCTGTCCGGTGAAGCGGGTGACGACACTGTCAGTGGTGGGACAGGTAACGACACTTTGATCGGCGGCAGTGGCGCGGACACTCTTAACGGTGATGATGGTGATGACCTTCTTCAAGGTGGGGTTGGCAATGACAGCCTCTATGGCGGGAATGGTAATGACGTTCTCGATGGTGGATCAGGTAATGACCTGTTGAATGGCGGGAATGGTGATGATACTTACCTGTTCGGCAAAGGCTCTGGTCAAGACCGTGTCTATTACGCAAACGAAACCCGTGCTGACAAGCTTGATACCGTGAAACTGATCGACCTGAACGCCGGCGACGTGAGTCTCTCACGCGATGGTTATGACCTGGTTATACGAGTCAACGGAACAACCGATAGCTTAAGGGTTGTTTACCACTTCATGGGCGATGCGACTGCTGGATATCAGATTGATCATATCCAGTTTGCTGATGGCAGTTTCTGGGATCAAACCGCAATCAAGACGCAGATCATGCAAGGCACTGCGGCGGATGAAACACTTTCAGGAACGTCGGCTGACGACACCATCGATGCGGGCGCAGGTGACGATACCGTCAATGGTATGGCTGGCAGCGACACGCTCTCTGGCGGTGCCGGTGCCGATACGCTAAATGGTAACGAAGGTAATGATGTTCTACAGGGTGGTGCAGACGACGACGTCCTCTACGGCGGGGATGGCAGTGATGTGCTTGATGGCGGGGCAGGTAATGATCGCCTGGACGGCGGAGCTGGAGATGACATCTATATATTTGGCAAAGGGGCTGGCCAGGACTCGATCTATTACGCCAATGAGACTAGGGCAGGCAAGATGGACACTGTCAAGCTGACTGACCTGAATGCCTCTGATGTCAGTGTTACTCGTGATGGTATGGATCTTTTTATCCGAGTCAACGGTACAACTGATAGCCTGCGAGTGATCTACCATTTCCTGGGAGATGCGACTGCCGGATATCAAATTGATCGTATTCAGTTCGCCGACGGTAGCTTCTTGGATCAAGCAGCGATCAAGTTCCAAGTACTGCAAGGTTCTGATGGAGATGACACTCTATCGGGCACCAGCAGCAACGATGTCATTGATGCCGGACTGGGGGACGATACCGTCAACGGAGGAGGCGGTGACGATACCCTCAAGGGTAACGATGGTTCGGATACTCTGAATGGAGGAGATGGAAATGATTTGCTGCAGGGTGGAGCTGGTAATGACGCCCTCAACGGGAATGATGGTAACGACGTTCTTGATGCTGGCGCTGGCAACGATGTGCTGAATGGTGGTAACGGCAACGATACCTACCTGTTCGGTAAAGGCTCTGGTCAGGATACTGTTAATAACGGTGGTGAGGTTCGCATTGGAAAAACTGACACCCTCAAACTCACCGATCTTAATGCTGCAGATGTGCAGGTCACACGTGAAAACAATGACCTTCTTATCCAGGTTATCGGTAGCTCCGACAGCTTGCGTGTGGCGTCGCACTTTGCCGGAGATGCTACGGCTGGATATGAGATTGATCGCATTCAATTCGCGGATGGTAGTGAGTGGAATCAAACCACAATTAAGTCGAATGTTATTCAAAGTACTGACTCGGATGATACCTTGCGTGGTTTTGCCACTGACGACGTGATCAGCGCGGGGCTGGGAGATGATGCTATTTATGGTGCTGATGGTAATGACACTCTCTCTGGCGGTGATGGTATCGATGCGCTGTATGGTGATGTAGGCAATGATCACCTATTGGGTGATGCCGGTAATGACACGCTTTATGGCGGTGCCGGTGATGACCTTCTTGATGGCGGAGCTGGCAACGATGCGCTAACGGGGAGCGAAGGCAGCGACACCTATGCGTTTGGCGTTGGTGGAGGGAAGGACTCGGTCAACAACTACGACGCAAGTACTAGTAACGACACCGTTCAGTTCGATGCCAGCGTCAGCCTTGAGGAGCTCTGGTTCCGTCGCAGTGGCAACGACCTGGAGGTTAGCATTGTCGATACGCCCGACAAGATTGTCGTCAATAACTGGTACTCCTCCAATGACTACCATGTGGATCAGTTCAAAACCTCCGATGGGAAAACCTTGTTAGACAGCCAGGTACAAAGCCTGGTCGATACCATGGCGTCCTTCGGCGTGAGTGCTGGCGCTGAAAGTAGTTTGACTCAATCGCAGCAGAATCAGTTGGATGCGGTTCTGGTCGCGAGTTGGAAGTAGTTTTGACGTAGATTCAAACTGTAAAAGGACGCCCCGGTTACCGGGGCGTTTTTATATCTGCTCTAGCTATGGAGCTTTAAGTGTTGCTAGTTTTCACTGTCGCCCATCCTGGGAAGGTGGTGGATTTGGCCTAACGTGTCTCCTCAACTGCTAAGAATGGCTGCCAGGGATGCGGCAGATCCGGTTACAGACGATCACCAGCATTGGCTAGGTCTTTTAAATATGTTCCCCAGATGCGGCGCGCACCATCTCAAACCCAGCCAACCGCCACCCGGCCATTAGCTAGCGGTCGTTGATTTTGCGCTCAAAGCTATAGAGCACCTCGTCTGGCCGAGCACTGAACGTCTGAATCGCCCCTGGTTTCTTAGACACCTCCAAGCCTCATAATGAGGCCCAAATAGGAGGTGCCATGAGTCGTCAGCGTTACCCCGAAGAATTCAAGATCGAGGCGGTCAAGCAAGTGACCGAAAAAGGCAAACCTGTCGCCGATGTCGCCCAGCGCCTGGGTATGTCCGTGCACAGCCTTTACGCCTGGATCAAGGTCTACAGCAAGCCCCAAGAGCAGCGTCAGCAAGACGACGATCAGCAGGCAGAACTGCGCAATCTACGCGCTGAACTTAAGCGCGTGACTGAAGAGCGAGACATCTTAAAAAAGGCCGCCGCGTACTTTGCCAAGGAGTGCGGCTGAAGTACGCCTTCATCAAGAAGCACTCGACTGATTACCCGGTGCGGCGCCTTTGCCAAACCCTCAAGGTGCACGCCAGCGGCTACTACGCTTGGCTGGCCGAGCCTCAATCTGCCCGAGCGAAAGAAGATCAACGTCTGCTTGGCTTGATCAAACACGCTTGGCTGGAAAGCGGAGGTGTATACGGCTACCGCAAAATTCACGATGACCTACGTGAGCTGGGAGAGGCATGCGGGCGAAATCGGGTCGGACGCTTGATGCAGGCGGAGGGGCTACGTTCGCAAACGGGCTATCGGCGGCGTCCAGGGTTTTACGGTGGAAAACCAACAGTGGCCTCGCCCAACCACCTCGCGCGGCAGTTCAAGGTCAGTGAGCCGAACAAGGTTTGGGTGACAGATATCACTTACATCCGCACCTATGAAGGATGGCTCTACCTGGCAGTAGTGCTGGATCTGTTCTCACGCCAAGTAATTGGTTGGTCAATGAAGCCAAGGATGTGCAGAGACCTGGCTATCGATGCGATGTTGATGGCTGTGTGGCGACGCAAACCACAGCAGCAAGTAATGATCCACTCAGACCAAGGCAGTCAGTTCAGTAGTTCAGACTGGCAAAGCTTCTTGAAGGCCAACAATGTAATCAGCAGCATGAGTGGGCGAGGAAACTGCCACGACAATGCCGTAGCCGAGAGCTTTTTCCAGCTTTTGAAGCGGGAGCGAATCCGACGAAAGATCTATACAACGCGTGAAGACGCTCGAAGTGATATTTTCGATTACATCGAAATGTTCTATAACCCTAAACGCCGGCACAGCAGTGCTATGCAGCTGTCTCCAGTAGAGTATGAGAAACGTTATTTCCTGAGCTTGGAGAGTGTCTAGGAAACCAGGGGCGATTCACCCCGACATTACTGGAATTACCTATCTGGACTTGGACAAGTTCGCTGCAGCTGCCGGACTCTCGGGGTACGACTGGTCTTACGGAATGAGGTTGATGGTGGATGGTGGTTTTTTGGGCTGTGACAACGGGAGGTATCAGCTTACCTGGGCAGGGCACGACTTGCTGGATCAACTGAGTAAATAAGCTGATTTTGTTCCCATAGCGATCAACCTCTGCAAAGGCGATATGGGATCAGACCCAGCTCTCAAGGCTGGGTTTTTTTATTGTCGTGTACTCATGCGGCTCGCATTTTGGCGCGAGCAACAATACCTAAAATTTTCATTGGCAGTACACATTCCGGAAAGACGCCGTCCTACCAGGCATCCAGGTACCTGGCTTAACATGCGCTCAGCGTGCGCTAGCCAGAGATCTGGACGCGCGTGAAGCTTTGGCCGAACCTAAATTGGTCGAGATAACCGCTGATCATGTGACAAATGTGTGTACGAAGCTCGCGAATAACAGGGCTGACTTCTCATCGACAATCGATCAGATGCGTAAGGGCCCACCGACGCGTGGAACGTCTAGAAAAAGCTACCCTGATAGCAGGGGGAATGCGCGGGATGTTTATGAACTGCTTATCTCGGCATTTGGGATGGATCCACCAAAGCTGCGGCTTACCCATGATGAGCTCCAAACGAGGGTCAACTCCTTAGCTGGAATCGACGTCGCTAGTGTATGGGAGTCTGTCCGCCATATATCGGACATTGCTAACAACATGAGCAAAGAGATAAAGCTAGATTTCGGAGGAGATCTACGTTGGGTCTCAATCCTCGACCCCTATCTGTTTTTCGCACTGCGTTGGGGTAAGTAGAACTTGGCGTGTGTTGCCATATCAGAGGTTTAAAATTTTCGGAAGAAGGTGTCTGCCTCCCTGCTAGCAAGGAGGCGGATCACCTTCTCGCTGCCAGTATCTTGATCCACCGCGCTAATATGGAATTGCGCAGGCAAGACCAAGTGCCCGAGAAAATAAAGCTCAGAGGAGATTCAAGATGCGCTCTGGGCAGTCTTTGTACAGATGCCGCAGGAGTGAGCCTGTTCACCCTCACATTCCCTCTGAGCACGGCGCTACGGGGTGGAATTAACTTGGTGACGGTCGAAGCAGGTCTTTTGGAGCGTCAAGGGGCCGACCCTGAGGGGCCGTCAAGGTGCGAACGATGATCTCTGTCTGAGAGGCAGTCGTGCAGAGTGGCGGTGGCATTACCCTGGGAGCTATCTCAAGTGTATATAGCGCATCGAGCTGGATGGGTTGGAAGGAAACCCTATCCCAAGCCTCAGGCTGTCGGAGAAAAAGTGGGCAGGGATAGGCGTGGTTGTTCCCGATCTCGCGACCGCGCGTAGTGTGCAGTACGACATCCTGACACTGATCAGCAGGGGAGTTGCGTCGGCTATTCACTTGATCACATCTTGGTCTGCGATCAGCTACCGGTAAGTCTTGATGGGCTCGATGAGGAAAGGTTGCAAGCGGCCTTCGCCAAGGTCTGCTTTGATTTCAAATCGTGCATGGAGATTCGGGCGCTGGAGGCGAGCTTGGCTAAGCTTGATTTTTAATCAAGGTTGCAGGTGCTGGAGTTGTCTATACCGCAAAAACCTGTTCATGAATCCGGGGGATGCTGGCTATGGTTGAGGATAGCAGCGGCCGATACGTACGATCCCTGGTCGCGATTGGGCGGTTCAAGGTGAATACCCTATGGCGTTATTTGGCCCCGTTGGTTTAGCTAAGTCCTTACCGCGATCTCCGGCAGCGTGAACAAATGGCCAAAGCGGTTTCCAGAAATCTGCAAGAGCGGTTTTTTGTTAGGAGCAGTTATTTTAGCGTGTTGGGCTCAATGTGCCCTGATGATGCTCCAAGTTACTCAGTCACGGTTTGGGGTAGGGTATTACAGTATGGATGCGTTCCATGAGCATGGTGAGGATGAGTGAAATGCATTCGGGATTGGTGGGCGACACCGAGTATGGGGAAACAGTGGCATGACAATTCCAGTTAGTAATCATAGGCGTGACAACCGCCGAGACTCATAATAGATTGAGCTGCTTGTAGCTATTAGCGATTTTTCAATTGTGATATAATCAGCTCTAGTTCACATACTCCTTTGGCAATATTCGGGTCACTGTACACGGCAGGATTCTGGGAAAGCTCAAGAATTGTGGTTTGAAGTTGAAGGATAAGAGCTTTTGTTTTCTGCGATGATTTTGTAGCGGAGCTAGCTATCGCGATTGCAAATGCTTCATCAAAATAATGTTTAAGAGACATTGGGTCGAGATGGCCAGTGAGTTTTGCTACCTTAGCCAAGATTCTTCTCTGAACGGCCTCCTGCCATAAGTCTTTTTGTGGCAAATCCCGTTGCAGTTCTCTTGCAATCTCATATGCAATCTGTGTAGTAATGAATCTGTGTCGAAACATAGATAAACACACCTGGACGTCTGCCAGGCCTGAGAGATCACATAGCCTTTTAAAATCTCGCGCTAGTGATCGAGTTTCGATTGGTGTCCCATCTTGCGCAAGCAAAAAAGAATTCGCCGCGCTGGACTCCAGATTTAAATATGCTAAAAAGTCACTCCGAGCTTTGAGGTATACGGAGACCTCGATTGCATCTTCCAAGGAAAGTGGGAATTCTCGTATAGGCCTCGGTAGTCGGCGTGTTTTAAGTGTGGGTATATACAATGTTCGGGTTTCAATAGGGCGCTGATTCAAGTCGAACGGAATATTGTTTAATTCATCGGGGCGAAGACCAGTCATTTTTGAGAGTTTAACCGTCGCTAGTCTGCGACTATATAAGTACTCATTTTTTGTAACATAGTCATTGTGCCTCGGAGCAGCGCTCACACCAAACGGATATCTAGGCTTTGTTTTTAGCATCAAAATCGTGTCACATATCTTTCCAATGAAATCGTCTGGCATAGGCTTTTTGTCACCCACTGGGGGACGTTCTGTAGGAATAGCGGGGTGACACAATATAGGCTGGCCACGCATGCTCACTTTCCATGTGATATTTACTTGTGCCCCGGTGCCTAGTTCGCCGATAATCTTAGGTTGCGATATGAGCCTATAGTGCATCTGGTACCAAATAAAGAAGTCTATTACTCTTCTGATTGTGTAGGCTACATGGTTGGGGCTGCGAGCGTCTGCGAGGGCGGAGTGCTTTAATTTCTTTTCTTCTAATAAATGCTTCGCAAAGTCCGAAAGGAAAATGTCATCAGCGGTGAGTAGGTCTGCGCCCCGGTTAAAGCAGTATCTGATGTAGTGGGTCATGTGGATTGCGAATGTTTCGGCTGAGCTACCAGTGGCCTTAGTACTTATCTGTTGCAGCCAGATGTTGACGAGAGTACATGGGGAACCGTTTGGCCAAAACATATACACTTGCTTTGAAAGCATTCTCTTTCTTACAGTCGGCGCCTGTTTGTTTCGAGAGTAAATCACGCTGCTTGGCATTTCGAGCTTCATGCCCGTGTGATACAGCTGAAAATCAGGCATTTCCTTTGCCCCCCTGTATTACGCTAAGGGATTTTGAAGATAATCTTGTGTTCGTTCCAATACCTTCAAATCTAAGGTTCGACTCAAATAAAAAATTAGCGATCTGAAGCTTAGTCGAGCTGTTCAGAGTAGTATCAGACTCCACCAAATTTTTGAAGAATCTGAAGATGTCAAGATAAGCATAGGTGGCTAATTGCGCTTGGTTATACGCTTCGTTTATTTTCATCTCAGCAGTTGGGCCTTTTTCAACGGCTTCTGATTCAGGTGGTTTATATGTGGAGTATATTTTTGATCGGAGGGACAGTAGATGCTCCCATAAATTTTCTGCTTCATAGCTACTGTCTGCGCATGTTTGCGTTAAGCAAAAGCTTTTAATGCTGTTGTAGCTGATTTTTTCAAAGTTGTCATGTACCTCTAGGGTGCAAAAAGTTTTCATGTCTACAAGCTTTTCTAGTTGGTACTGAGTTAGGGTGAGGTGTCCGTCCCATATTGACTTTAACCAGCTAAATCTTTTATTGATATTTTCAACGGTTGAATTTCTCATCTGCTGCCTCCCCATACTTTAACGCGATTTCGGTGTCAAAGACTTCTGAGTCGTAAGTCGTCAGTCTGATAGTATAGACAGAGATGAGCAGTCCGTCTGTTGCCAGCAGCGCTTGAAGAATTTGATCAAACTCATATTTGTTCCTTGACTTCAAGGACGTAATCTTCATGGTGGACAAAATTTGCTTATACAGTGCAACCAGTCCTTGGTTTTCGCTTTCGTTTACGTTCCCGATTTCTAGGTTGATGAGCTTGTCTTCAATATTTTCAATGTTGTATCTGATAATTTCTTCTTCAGGTACCTCGCCGCAGAGATAGTCATGAAGGTAGCGAGGGTCGTCGTGACCTGCATGATGTCGAATAGCATCATCGGTGTACACTTTGGCATGGTTGTACATGGTGAAAATAAAAAACTTTCTCATTTCATGGATTTTTATGTACCAGCGACGGCCATAGATATCTACGGGGATTTCAATGATGTCGCAAAAAGACCGCATAGCGTAGTCAATACGAGCGTCGATGCCTTTTCCACTCGGCTGATTGAACCCTTTAGAAGAAGGAAAATAAAAGAGGTGCTCGGAATGGGGGGACGTATCTTCATACACCTCCTTAAGCCCATTCCCTAACACGGCCAACAGCTGAGCCGCGACCGCTGCAATGTAGGGAATAGGACGGCGAATCGTGGGAGGAATAGGTACACGTCTCTTCAGTATGGGATGTGCGAGGAAGGCACCTTCATCATTGGTTTGGTAGCTAAGGGCGTCCCGTTGTATGTGAGCCAGTTCGTTAACTCTGATGGGCTTTGTAAAACCTATGACTATAGCGCATGCAGCAACGAAGCACTCCAATGCGACGGCAAACGTCATGTTCGTACTCGTGCTTTCGGCATGTGAATGGCTCGTGAGCTTAGTTATGTGCAGAGCCGCTGCAAGGGGCTGAGCAGGTAAGCCCTCAAAGGATTCGGTGCTGTATTGAGAAATAATGTCTTCAAAAATCTCTTGCCGCTGTCGGTAACGGTGGCTGCGCCCTTTCAGCTCCTCAGGAGGGATGTTTTTAAACGCCATGACAGTTGCGACTGTAGCTCCAACGATTGCTTTCCCATATACCATGATCCATTCTACCGCTTTGCCAAGCGCGTAAATGCCAATGGAGTATGGTATTTTTCTTGTATGCCCATCAATCCGGACGTCCTGCTTGTTCATATGTTCGGCAGGGTCGAATTTAAAACTCGGAATGGTGTCGGGCAGGTATGGGTTACCCTCCGATAGCAACTTCATGAGATTCAGGAACTGAATAAGAGATTTTCGTGTTATTCCACCATTTTGTTCATGATTGATAATAGCAGTTTTATGAGACTTGTATTGCGCCCTGGTCAGTACTCCCTGAACTAAAATCGGCTGTTGCAAAGATTCTTCAAATTGGCGAAGGAAAATTCGGACTGTATCGTGGTTAAAAGCTGACGCATGGGTATTGATCGCTTTTGCCAAATAGTCTCTAGATACCAATCCAGTTGTACCATTTCGGATATTGCCTTTTTTAACATAAAGGCAGTTTTCCTTGAGATGCTTGATTGTTTTTGAAATCTGTTGTTCTGTCAGTTTTTCTCCGTCATATTCCTCGTCAATTAATGTGCAGAAGTACTCGCTTAGGCGCGGGATGATCTGAAGAACCCCTGCCCAGCCACATTTTTTGTAGCTTTCAATAATGACTTCGCAGGCGTTTTCGTTTATAAGTTTAAATCCTTTTGATTGGGGCTGATAGCGCTCTTTGAAAAGGAACTGCCAGCTTGTAATATTAATAAAAAATCGCACGTATTTCGCCCAGGCTCGATGATCGACTTGCGGAGAAAGATAACCAGCACGAATGCAAAAGACATGTTTTTGAATTGTTGTCAAAATTAGTTTGTTAACGGTATCCGTAAGTAAAGTTCCATCGGGAAGAGGTTCTGCAAAACTAACAATGGCAGTTGATCGGTTAGGGCCGACGACTTCCCACTCCGACGACCCGATGCCACCTTTTTTCAACCAGGAGGCACGGTATTCGATAGTGGGTTCAAGATTTTGGCGAGCGCGC
Source organism: Pseudomonas syringae group sp. 247E2 (assembly GCF_032587795.1). Lineage (NCBI taxonomy): Bacteria > Pseudomonadati > Pseudomonadota > Gammaproteobacteria > Pseudomonadales > Pseudomonadaceae > Pseudomonas > Pseudomonas syringae group sp. 247E2. The sequence goes on from NZ_JAWHPK010000025.1 coordinate 434,585, forward strand.
TCTATAAGCAATGATAATGTTGCTCTGTCGCTCATGGGGTTGGGGTTAAGTTTGGGCATTATTATCCCTCAGCTCACCATAGTATTGATTTTGTCGACCTGATTATCCAAGGTCGCTTTCACTTCAAGTGCTTCTAAATACACTGCTTGAAACTGCGGTATAGATAGTCCAGCAATGCTGGTCAAGACTGCTCCGGTCGCTTTCGGATCTTTGCTTATATCGTATGCGCAATGTAATAAGTGAGACAATGTGATAATCGAGTTTTCGTCGATTCCACTTGCATCGTCTACATAATATTTGATAGGAGAGTTCGCGCGCCTTTCAGCAAACAGAAAGATAGCAGCCAGAGATGTAACATCAAGCTTGAGTATTACATTGTGCTTGATTAGTTGATTGACTAAGTATTCGGCAGCGTCTTCGGTTAGCTCGCTGGCATAACGTTTCAGATCAACCGAGACTGGATCAGAGGCTAAATCGATTTCTGTCGCCTGTCTAATGATGAAGTCAAATAAGTCTTTGTCTGTCAGGAAGTCGGTAGCCGCCACATGCCAAGGGGTACCTTTAGTCGCCAAAACAATCAGTTTGGTCTGAAATGTCCGGAGAATACGGACGTTCCATCTTTGTTTTAACCACTTTGGTATGTATCTTACTATTATAACCGCGATCGAGTTGCCTAAGGTGTTAGCCGCTGCCTGATAAGTACCCTCTTTGAGAAAGCTAATCAAGGCTTGAGTACCTCGAATTCGCTTTAGCGTAAACACCTTCCGAGATACACCACCGGCGATAAGTTCATTCTCAATCACTTCATATAGGCAAATGCCGACCTTGGTGGTCAGGATTTGATCAAGGCTACTGCTCAATCCAACCCACTTATAGGAAGTCGTAAGAAACAATTTTCTGTAATTATTATCTCCTGACAGAATAAGTCTTATTCGGGCTTTCATTGTAGCCTTAACCAGCTCTGTGTAAATTTTAAAACTGCGCGGCGATAATGCGGAAACTTTCCTGGCCTTTGCCCGGGGCTTGCTAACGCCCCACTTCAAGCAACCGAGGTTACTGTCCCAGTGATGTAAGGGCTTATCGCCGTCGGACAGATAGGCCGCTGATCGTAGTGCGTGTGGATTAAATTTTGGGTTCTCAGCGGTTAAGATAGCCGCCGCTGCTCCGCAGTCCCGAGCAGAGACGTATCCTAAGAGGCGGATTAGCGTTTCGGTTATCTTCGCCAGGAGCAGCATAGCTGCCCGCAATTCTCCTGAGTTCCTGATCCATTCTAGCTCGCATATAGCTGTTGCCACAGAATGGCTTGAAAAATGGAATAGCCTTCATGGCAGTATATGAGATGGCTCTTAGCTCTCCTGTTCGGAGAAAAAAGTGCTCGATCATTGCCAAAAACCAAGCGGCGCCGTCTGGGCGGTAAGCATCAGCGATATACCGATGATTGACGTAAAAATTACCAGACGATAACACACGCTCAATCTCTTCTACGGGAATGGATTTTATTAGATCTTCACCAATACGCTGGCAGATAACCACCCTATCCCAATAGCTCTCGCACGCCGTCAGTATGGATTGAGTACGGTGCTCGACATCGCTTTGAAGCTTTGCAAGGAACTTATCTGTACTGACCGTTAGGCTCTTGTCAATTAAGTATGTTTTAGGCCAGAGGTGATTTGCGTCTTCAAGTGGCCACAACCGTTCTTCTACAGAGTCCAGAATTTCGGCACTTCTGTCATCGTCCGGAATTTGCGGCTGTTTAATGGTTGGAATTGTAGTGTCAAGTGGTATCACTTTTTGCTGTTTAAAGCTTTTGTATAGATATACTATTTGTCGCCACTCTGAACGGATAGTCTCCAAATCTTTATCACCCTCTTGAGTTGTCTTTTCAGGGTGTGATAGGTGATAAATGTAGTGCTCTTGTACAAATACTTTCCAATCCGGACTGCCCGAAGCCGGTATAGCCTTTCCCTCAGCTTTCGCGAAAATGAACATCCTCTTGAGTGCGTTTGCTCGTGAGGTACCAGTTAGTCGCGCATAACTTTGACAGGCTCGAACCGTTTCCGCACATACAACCTGAAGGCTTTCTATTGAGGCTAGTGGTGGCCTTGGCAACTCCATGTCCCGATACTTTTGCATGTTCTGCCAATCGAAGCGAAACAGGATGTGGTCAGGGAGTATCTTGAAGGAGATCATGGACTGAACCTCTATTTAGCTCATCTGATCATAGGCCAGCAAAATCTGGTGTCAAATTGTCGGTGTCAAAAAACTACGAAAAATTACATAAGTGGATGATTTGTTTATATTTAATATTTTATATTCAGATTGGTGTCCACAAAAACATTCGAGTTCATATTCCATTCCATAACAAGCAGTGAAGAAAGCGCGCACCTTAGCTCAGATGTTCGGGCAGGCACATAAAGAGACTTGCTCGGCAGGCATATATAGGAAAAGTCCTACAATAATTAGCGTATCGGAGTACGTAAAAGCCTACGTTGAACACAAGTGTGTTTAAACGTTAATGCTTATTTCGGTGTGTATTTGGTTATTGATGCACGGGGTGTTTATTACTTTATGGAATCATCATTCATGTGGGTTGATGATTTCCTACGAGACTGAACGTGAATTCACAAGCAGCGCGGTTTTGCATCAGTTGCCGTTTACATAGTTGCGAGGCATTTCCGAAGTCGCTTGAAACAGGAATGCAGATGTCACTCAGGGCTGTGCCCCAGCAAGCGGCTGAGGTCAGGTCCATGCAGGGGTTTGCTCAGGCAGCCGAGCAGGGGCAGGTCGCGCTGCGTGGCAAGCTGCTGCAGGTTTTCAAGCTGTACATCAGGCAGGCCGCTGAGAAGAATGGCCTGATGCAGCAAGCCTTGACGGGCTGCCTCGTCGATCAGGTCGAGGCCTGACATATCCGGCAGGCACTGATCGCACAGTAACAGCCCATAGGGCTCCGGGCTGCGTTGCATGGCAGCCATGGCCTCTGCGGCGGTGAGTGCGGGAGTCAGTAGAAAATAGCCCTGATTGTTGAGCAGCACCTGAGTGGCGATCAGTTGAAACGGGTGATCTTCCACCAGGAGGATGCGCAGGCTGTGTGTGGACATGAGTTTTCCGGAAAGGCCCTGACGAGACGTTCAGGCCTCGCAGACGGCGTGCGGACCGTTAGTATCGCAGGCGGATGGATGACGAGCCGGAGTGGCATTCGAAGTGGCTGTAATTATTGAGGGATGGAAGAAAAGCTGCGATAGGACTCGTCTGACATGCATGTAGGGCCTGTCTGAGTTTTTGCGAGGCAATCAGGTCTGACCAGCGTTGTATCTGCATGCGCGCAGGTACTCGGCTGGTCTTATCAAGGCTAAATCTGTCCGGAGCGGCCAGTCATTTCCCGGGCCATCTCACTGGCATAGCTGTCGGTCATGCCGGCGATGAAGTCGATCATGCGCAGGAACGATGCATGCAGCGGTGCCTTGGGATCCGGCGCGCTGTTGCCCAGCAGGTCGAGGATACGTCGGTGCTTGAAGGAGGGCGTCCTGCCGCCAAACTGTTCGACCGCTGCACCGCAAAAGGCGTTTAAGAGGATTTCCAGTGTGGTGTAGGCACCTATTTCATGCAGCGTTTTGCGCTTGTCCTGAAAGATTTTCTTGCGCGCCATGTCCTTGGCGTTCAGTACGCAGCGTTTGGCCGGGCCGTGCATGTGTTCCACGAGATCCCCGGGCAGCGTGCCCGCAAGCAGGGCGTCCTGTTGCTCGACGAATGCTCTGGCCGCTGCGTTGGTCAGGTGCTCGATGGCCTTGCCGCGCAGGATGGCCAGCTTGCGCCGCCGTGAGTCGCCAGGGCCCAGTTGCCGATAGGTTTCCGGAAGATCATCGCCGACCAGTCCAAGCAGAAGTGACTCCACTTCCGCGTAGTCCAGCAGGTCCATCTCCAGGCCGTCCTCCAGATCGATCAGTGCATAACAGATGTCATCGGCGGCTTCCATCAGGTAAACCAGTGGATGGCGCGCCCAGCGTTGTTCCTCAAGCTGCGGCAAACCCAGCTTGCCAGCGATCTGCTCAAGGATTGGCAGTTCACTCTGATAGCAGCCGAACTTGTGCTTCTTGTAGCCCAGCGAGTCTGCGTGGCGAGCGGTCCACGGGTATTTGAGGTAAGTGCCCAGTGTGGCGTAGGTCAGACGGGTACCGCCATCGAACTGGTGGTACTCCAACTGCGTCAGCACCCGAAAGCCCTGGGCATTGCCCTCGAAATTGAGAAAGTCATTGCGCTCTGTCTCGCTCATCGCGTCGAGCCAGCCACGTCCGGCAGCCTGATTGAACCAGTTGCGAATTGCGTCTTCGCCAGAATGGCCGAACGGAGGGTTGCCAATGTCGTGTGCCAGGCAGGCGGATTGTACAACCATGCCCAGGTCGCTTGGGTCGCACCAGTCGGGCAGCGCAGCGCGCAGGGTTTCGCCAACGCGCATGCCCAGTGAGCGGCCGACGCAGCTGACTTCCAGCGAGTGAGTCAGGCGGGTATGGATATGGTCGTTGCTGGACACCGGATGGACTTGCGTCTTACGTCCCAGACGGCGAAACGCACCGGAAAAGATGATCCGGTCATGGTCCTTGTGAAACGGACTGCGCCCCAATTCTTCGGGGCTGTGCAGTGTCTTGCCAAGTCGTTCGCGGTTAAGCAGGGTTTGCCAATCCAAGGCGTTCACTCCGTCAGTAATGTTGGCCGTAGCTTCCCGGTTCGGCACGCCTGCCGCAAGGCCTGACGCGCGGACAGACAGAAACAGGGTGTGTTAAAAAGCAAATGCCCGCCCCGGAGCACCGGAGCAGGCATTTGTCACAAGGCTCGAATCACGCAAAAGGTCTGGCGTAATCAGAGCCTGCGGTTGCGGTTCTGGATGGCGCGACTCTGCATGGCGACCTTGATCAGTGGCGTCAGCGTGATGCCGAGCTTCAACAGGCGACCCAGCAGGCTGGTGCGTCCGGTCTTGGCACGTTTGCCGCTCAGAAACCCCAGCAGGGCGACCGAGCCCACTCCCCAGAGTGGCGCGTGGCGAAAGCCGAGCGCGCTTTTCCAGTCATGGCGGATCCCGCGAAAGCGTTGCAACGGCTGCAGCAATTGCGTCGACTCATGACGAATTTCCTGACGGTGCATCTCCATGCGCAGGCGGATCAACGCCTTGCGCAGTTCTCGACGGGTATTGCTCTGGTGCGACTTGGGTTCACTCATGGCATCAATCGCTCGCGGTCGTTGGCCAGCTCTTCAAGGGTTGCGTGGAATGGCGACGACTCATCGAAAATCGCTGCCTTGAGGCGCAGCCCGCAGAAGATGGCGGCCAGCAGGTAGAACGTGCAGAGGCCGACGATACCGGCCAAGCGATAGCTGTCCCATAGAACGATCAGCAACAAGGCCGAGAGCCCAGTGAGCAGCAGCAGGCCGAAAACCAGCGCCAGTCCCGCGAACAGCAGCAGGCTGACGGTACGTGCCTTCTGCTCCTGCAATTCGATGCCGAACAGCTCGACGTGCGTGTGCAGCAGGCCAAGGAATGCAGCGCCAAGACGCCGCGGTGAAGAGCCCGGAGTTCCCTCGGGCGGTGCTGATTCCGTTCCCAGAGTCATGATGTTAGCGCCTTGTAGCCAGCAGACCGATCAGAAAGCCGACACCTGCGGCGATACCGACTGACTGCCAGGGGTTGTTCTGAACGTAATCTTCGGTAGCGATCACAGCAGCCTCACCGCGCTCACGAAGCGAATCTTCAGTGGTCTTCAGTGTTTCCTTGGCACGCAGCAGGCTTTCGCGGATCTGGGCGCGCAGTTCATCGGCCTGATCACCAGCGAGAGAGGCGGTATGCGCCAGCAATTTCTCAGTGTCGGCAACCAGTACCTGGAAGTCGGCTCTCAGGATTTCCTGAGCATTCTGTGCAGTTTGGCGGGCCATGATGTTCTCCGTTTGGTGGGCGTATGAATGTTTCGAGTACAGGTGATTCCTGAAGGTTCACTTCGATTGCCGTCTGGTGTTCGATCAGGCTGCGTGCTGCCGCTGCACCTTACTCCAAAAGTATCTGTCAGGAAAAACCGCGACGTGTTGAAGATTGGGGTTCCGTATTTCTGGCCATTGGCTATGCTCCACACGCGTGATCACGTACATGGCGCGCGATATGAGAGCTGAATGGAGAGAGGCATGGAGCGGCTGTATTCCCTGCAGGGGCTCAGGGGCATAGCTGTCCTTGGTGTGGTGTTGTTTCACATGATGTCGGTAGAGAGCAAGTTTTCCGGTGGCGATATCCTTCTGCCGCCGATGCTCGATTTTTTTCAGTTGGGTGTCGATCTGTTCTTTGTCATCAGCGGTTTCGTGATGGTGATCGTCAGTCGTGGCCGTTTCCAGAGCGGGGTCGAGGCCCGGCGCTTTCTGTTCAACAGGGTGTCGCGGATCTACCCCACGTACTGGCTGTACTTTTTCATTACGCTGGCGGTGTACCTGGTGCAGCCGGGCATGGTCAACAGCGGGCATGGGGCTTCCAACTTGATTATGTCGTTCCTGCTGCTGCCCAACGATAAAGTGCTGCTGGTGATGGTGGCCTGGTCGCTGCTGTTCGAACTGTGGTTCTACGTCGTGTACTCCGGCTTTCTGTTGTTTCGTGAACGCAGCGTGCCGCTTCTGCTCGGCGGCTGGGCGCTGATCATCATCGTGTTCAACGTGCTGGCCGACTGGCAGGACTATTCGCCCGCACTGAAGATCATCCTGCATCCCTACGCCCTTGAATTCATTCTCGGCGCAGCGCTGGCGTTGTTCTTTTATGGTCGGCACAGCGCGCGCGTGCCGACCGCTGCCGTCCTTGCCTCGCTGGGAGGTGCGCTGCTGCTGGGCGTGCCCCTGATCGGTTACTTCCGGTTATACGACAGTCAGGGCTTGCTGCGCATGCTCATGGTCGGCGGTACTTTCGGCCTGCTGGTACTGACCCTTGCCTTGCTCGAACGACGTCGACAACTGGCTGTGCCAGGGTTTTTGGTCGCTGTGGGCGACATGTCCTACACGATCTATCTGTCTCATCTGCTGGTGTTGGGGGTGATCGGGCGGGTGTGGAGCCTGGTCGGTGCCTGGCCCGAAAGCTATCTGGACAACCTGTTTTTCGCGCTGCTGATGATGGCGGCAACGGTGTGTTACGGCTGGGTCGGTTACCGTTGTTTCGAGAAACCGGTACTGGACCGCGCCAACGCGTTCAGCAAGATGCATTTCCGGGTGTCGACGTGATCGCGGGGTGCGCCTAGAATAATTTTCGGTTGTAGAGGATTTGCCGAGGATCAATTCATGCCGCCCGAATGCCAGCTGTTCAGTACCCTGGGCTGCCCGCTGTGCGAGGTTGCCGAAGCGGTTTTACTGCCGTTCGCCATCGAGCACGGCTTACTGGTTGAGCTGGTCGACATCTGCGAGGATGAACAACTGTTCGAGCGTTACGAGTGGCGCGTCCCTGTGTTGCGTCGAGTCGACACCGGGGATGAGCTGGACTGGCCATTTGACGCGCCTCAGGTAGCTTCGTTTTTGAGTCGTTGAGCGGCATTGTCGTAGAGCTGCATTCTTCTTTATCCCCCGGACCCGACGCGCATTGAATATCGATACCCGCATCAAATTTCGCCATCTGGTGTGCTTTCTCGAGGTGGCTCGGCAGGGCAGCCTGGCGCGTGCCTCCGATGTACTGGCAATCAGTCAGCCCGCGCTGTCGAAAAGTCTCAAGGAGCTGGAAACACTGCTGGCCACCACCTTGTTTGTGCGCAGCAAGAGCGGTGCGGCGCTGACCGAGGCGGGGGTGGCATTCATGCGTTTCGCCGGGCCGAGCGTCCAGGCCCTGCGTGAAGGTGTCAGTAGCCTGCGCTCGGGTGAACATGAAACTGTTACCGCACGGTTGGGCGTGCTGTCCACGGCTGAAAGCCTGTTGGTTCCGGAGGTGGTCCATCGTCTGCACGAGCGCCACCCCGCGTTGATCGTCAGCGTGATGACCGGCCCCAGTGCCTACCTGCTGTCGCAACTGAGGGTAGGGGAGCTGGACCTCGTGGTCGGGCGCATGACTGACAGCCCGCAGATTCAGGGGCTGACGTTCGAGCATCTGTACAACGAGTCGATGACGCTGGTGGTGCGCAACGATCACCCGTTACTGACGGCGCCGCTCAAGCCTGAAAGTCTGGAGCAGTTCCCGCTGGTGTTGCCGCTGGCGGGCACCACCATCCGCAAGTTTGCCGACAGTCTTTTCGTGCAGTGCGGTATCCGCATGCCGCGTCAGCGCCTTGAAACCCTGTCACTCACCCTGAGCCGCCGCTATGTGCAGTGCAGCGATGCGGTGTGGATCGCGCCACTGGATGCGGTGTCGCTGGAGTTGAAAGGCGGCACGCTGGTGGAGCTGGACATGGGCATTCGCGAGCCGGGCGGATCAGTCGGCCTGTGCAGCAACCCGGCCCTGCCGCTGACACGTGCGGCGCAATGGTGTGTGGATGAACTGCGAGGCGTTGGAGAGACCTACCGCAAAGCGCAGTATGCATAACCATTTGGTTATGGATAACCGGTTTTATTTCAATTCTCTATAAGCATGGATCACGCGACACTTCGCCGCAGCCTGTAGCGCAAGTGATCGACGCCTGCGCCCATAAGAAAAACAAGGAGAACCCATGTCTGCCGCGGACAATAGCCGCTTCGTCATTCGTGACCGAAACTGGCACCCCAAAGCCCTGACACCTGATTACAAGACCTCGATCCTGCGCTCGCCGCGTCAGGCGCTGGTCAGTATCCCGCAATCCATTTCCGAAACCACGGGCCCGGATTTCTCGCATTTGAAGTTTGGTCAGCACGACAACGATCTGCTGCTCAACTTCAACAACGGCGGGCTGCCCATCGGTGAGCGCATCCTGCTGGCCGGCCGGGTCTGTGATCAGTACGGCAAGCCGATTCCGCATACCTTGGTGGAGATCTGGCAAGCCAATGCCGGCGGGCGTTATCGCCACAAACGCGATGCCTATCTGGCACCCATCGACCCCAACTTCGGCGGTGTAGGGCGAGCGCTGACCGACAGCGAAGGCAATTACAGCTTCCGCACCGTCAAGCCAGGCCCTTACCCGTGGCGCAACGGCCCTAACGACTGGCGTCCGGCGCATATTCATGTGTCGATCAGCGGCCCGTCGATTGCCACCCGCCTGGTCACCCAGCTGTATTTCGAAGGCGATCCGTTGATTCCTATCTGCCCGATTGTCAAGGCCATCGCCAACCCGGACGCCGTGCAGAGCCTTATTGCCAGGCTCGATCTGGGGATGGGTAATCCAATGGATTGCCTGGCGTACCGCTTTGACATCGTGTTGCGCGGCCAGCGCAAGACACACTTCGAAAACTGCTGAGGAGGCCCGACATGCCCGTTCAATTACTGCAGGAAACCCCTTCGCAAACCGCTGGCCCGTACGTGCACATCGGTCTGGCACCGCAAGTGGCCGGCAATCCGACCCGCGAGCTGGAAATCTGGAACGAGATGGCCAGACCCGACGCGCCGGGCGAGCACATCGTGCTGCTGGGCAACGTCTTCGACGGCAACGGTCATCTGATCCGCGATGCGTATCTGGAGTTCTGGCAGGCCGACCATCAAGGCGCGTATCACAGCGAATTCGACCCGGAGCGGCCGTTCAACGGCTTCGGCCGCACGGCGACCACTGACGACGGCCAATGGATTCTGAAGACCATCAAGCCAGGCTCGGCACATAATGCGGCCGGGGTGCCGATGGCTGCGCACATCAACGTTTCGCTGTTTGCCCGTGGTATCAATATTCATCTGCAGACACGGCTGTATTTCGACGACGAAGCGCAGGCCAATGCTCAGGACCCGGTGCTCAATCTGATCGAGCAGCCGCCGCGTCGCGAAACGCTGGTCGCGCGCCGCTGCACGCATGATGGGCAAACGGCCTATCGTTTTGATATCCGCGTGCAGGGTGAAGGCGAAACAGTGTTTTTCGATTTCTGAATCGGTTGTCGATTTGCGTATCAATGTGCGTGCGTTCCCGGCGCCTGCATCGGCAGGCGACCTTATAAAAATAAAAGGACATCTCCATGACGCTTTCCGCCAGCCAGCCTGTGCCGGGTACGCTCGACGTTCAGGCCTTCATCAATGCGCAACCGCTGTCCGGGTATCAGTGGCGGGTGGTTGCGCTGTGTTTTCTGATCGTGTTTCTCGATGGCCTCGATACCGCCGCAATGGGCTTCATTGCACCAGCGCTCAGCCAGGACTGGGGCATCGACCGGGCCAGCCTGGGCCCGGTGATGAGCGCTGCGCTGATCGGCATGGTGTTCGGCGCGCTGGGTTCCGGCCCGCTGGCCGACCGGTTCGGGCGCAAGGTCGTGCTGGTGGTCGCGGTGTTCCTGTTCGGTCTGTTCAGCCTGGCGTCTGCCTACAGCAGCAACATTGATCAACTGCTGGTATTACGCCTTCTGACCGGGCTGGGGCTCGGTGCAGCGATGCCCAATGCCACCACGTTGTTGTCGGAATACACGCCCGAGCGGCTCAAGTCGCTGCTGGTGACCAGCATGTTCTGTGGTTTCAATCTGGGCATGGCGTGCGGTGGGTTTGTGTCGGCCAAACTGATCCCGAGCATGGGCTGGCACAGCCTGCTGATGCTGGGCGGTATTCTGCCGTTGATACTGGCGGTGGTACTGATGGTCTGGCTGCCGGAATCAGCGCGGTTTCTGGTGGTGCGCAATCGCGGTGCGGAGCGTATTCGCAAAGTGCTGGCACCGATTGCGCCGAAGGCGTTGGCTGGCATCACCGATTTCAGCGTTCCCGAGCAGAAAACGGTCAGTAGCCGCAACGTGCTGAAAGTGATTTTCTCCGGTACATACAGCGCTGGCACGCTGTTGCTGTGGCTGACGTATTTCATGGGGCTGGTTATCGTCTACCTGTTGACCAGCTGGCTGCCGACGTTGATGCGCGACAGTGGCGCGAGCATGGAGCAATCGGCGTTCATCGGTGCGCTGTTCCAGTTCGGCGGGGTGCTGAGTGCAGTGGGGGTCGGCTGGGCAATGGATCGTTACAATCCGCATAAGGTCATTGGTCTGGCCTATGCGCTGGCGGGTGTGTTCGCCTGGCTGGTCGGGCAGAGTCTGGGCAATGTCGCCTTGTTGGCCACGCTGGTGCTGCTGGCCGGTATGTGCATCAACGGCGCACAGTCGGCAATGCCTTCACTGGCAGCGCGTTTCTATCCCACCCAGGGGCGTGCCACTGGCGTGTCGTGGATGCTCGGGATCGGCCGCTTCGGCGCAATTCTCGGCGCCTGGGCCGGTGCCACACTGCTGGGCCTGGGCTGGAGCTTCGAACAGGTGCTGACGGCGCTGGTGGTCCCCGCTGCCCTGGCCGCGATAGCGGTGCTGATCAAGGGCTGGGTCAGTCATTCGGACGCTACCTGAAACCTTTCAATCTGGAGTGGTGATGTGAACAGAGTGAGCAATCAACTTTTCGATGCCTACTTCATGCAACCCGAAATGCGCGAGATCTTTTCGGATGAAGGCCGGGTACAGGGCATGCTCGATTTCGAGGCTGCGCTGGCTCGGGCACAGGCACGCGTCGGCCTGATCCCGCCGGAGGTGGTCGCCGACATCGAACTGAGCTGCGACGCACGGCTGTTCGATTTCGACGCGCTGGCAATTGCCATCGGCAGTGCCGGCAATTCGGCGATTCCGCTGGTCAAGGCGCTGGGCAAACAGATAGCCGCGCGCAGTGCTGAGGCCGAGCGCTATGTGCATATGGGCGCAACCAGCCAGGATGTGATGGACAGCGGGCTGATTCTGCAACTGCGTCGAGCGATCGTGCTGCTTGAGCGTGATCTCACCCTACTGGCCGATGCGATGGCTGAGCAGGCACAGCGTCATGCTGGCACGCCGCTGGCTGGACGCACCTGGCTGCAGCAGGCCACGCCGGTCACCCTGGGGATGAAAATCGCCGGCTGGCTGGGCGCGGTGACTCGCCATCGACAGCGCTTGAACGAGATCAAACCGCGCCTGTTGTGCCTGCAATTCGGCGGTGCTTCCGGCAGCCTCGCGGCGCTGGGCGACCAGGCCTTTTCGGTGGCCGAAGCGCTGGCCGGTGAATTGCAACTGGAGTTGCCCGAGCAGCCCTGGCACACCCAGCGCGACCGACTTGTGGAGTTTGCCGGTCTGCTGGGCCTGATCGCCGGCAGCCTCGGCAAACTGGGGCGCGACGTGAGCTTGCTGATGCAGACCGAAGTGGGCGAGGTCTTCGAGCCCTCGGCACCGGGTAAGGGCGGATCTTCGACCATGCCGCACAAACGCAACCCGGTCGGTGCTGCGGTCATGATCAGCACCGCCACCCGCGCACCGGGGCTGGTCGCCACGATGCTGGCCGCCATGCCGCAGGAGCACGAGCGCAGTCTGGGCCTGTGGCATGCCGAGTGGGAGACTTTGCCGGAGCTGTGCTGTCTGGTTTCCGGTTCGCTGCAGCAAGCGTTGCAGGTGCTACCCGGTCTGCAGGTCGATGCCGAGCGTATGGCGAGCAATCTGCAATCCACCAAAGGCCTGGTTCTCGCCGAGGCAGTGAGCATTGCGCTGTCTCAGCGTATCGGCCGCGATGCTGCCCACCATCTGGTCGAACAGTGCTGCCGGCGTGCGGTGGAGCAGGGCGCCCATTTGCGTCAGGTGCTCGGCGAAAACTCGCAAGTCAGTGAGCAGTTTTCTTCCGACGAGTTGGATCGTCTGCTTGATCCGGCCCATTACCTTGGCCAGGCCCGACAATGGGTCGAGCGTGCCGTGGCTGAACACACAAGGATTTCCCGATGACCGAAGACGAACGTTACGAAGCTGGCATGCAGGTGCGCCGTGCAGTGCTGGGCGATACGCATGTCGACAACAGCCTGAGCAAACTGACGCCGTTCAATGAAGAATTCCAGGAGATGATTACCCGTCACGCCTGGGGTGATATCTGGACCCGTCCGGGGCTGCCACGCCATACCCGCAGCCTGATTACCATTGCGATGTTGATCGGCATGAATCGCGAGGGCGAATTGCGCCTGCACCTGAAGGCCGCAAAAAACAATGGCGTGACCCGTGAGGAAATCAAGGAAGTGCTGATGCAGAGCGCTATCTACTGCGGCATTCCGGCGGCCAATGCGACGTTCCACCTGGCCGAAGCGGTATGGGATGAAATGGGTGTGGAGTCGTTGAAGGAGGATTGAAAAGTCGCATAACAAGGAGTGCTGCAGCGAAATGTCATGCCTTACCCGCGTTCACTGCCCATAAATGAAAGCGCTGTTTTATCACGAAGTCGGGCCTCAATCTCACTGACTCGCAGAACCAGCGCGTGGCGCGTAGCGTCACAAAGAGGACGCAGAGCGTCCAGAACTGCATGCCGACGCGGAGCGTCGGCACGATAGTCAGTTAGATTTCTGTATAACGATGAGTGATCAACCGTGGCGGCGTTCTTTGTTTTTAGAGCAGCGACAGCGGGTAGCTGACAATCAGGCGGTTTTCGTCGAACTGGTTGGTGTTGTAGTCACGCCGCATGGTGGAGTTGCGCCATTTGAGCGACAGGCTTTTGAACGCGCCGCTCTGGAACACGTACGCCAGCTCGGTTTCCCGTGCCCACTCTTCGCCGTCGGTGATGGTGCCGGTATGCACGTTGTCGCCGCTGATGTAGCGGTTCATCAGGGTCAGGCCGGGCACGCCCAAGGCTGCGAAGTCATAGTCGTGACGCAACTGCCAGGATTTCTCCCTGGCGTTGTCGAAGCTGGAGTTGTAACTGTCGTTGGCCAACGTCCCGCCACTGGTACCGTTGACGCGCATCCAGGCGCTGTCGCCGCTGACTTTCTGCAGGCCCACATAAAAGGTGTTGCCGCCGTGCCGCGCCGAAAGCAGCGCTGACCAGGTCTTGTTGTCCAGATCACCGGCCAGCGACTGGCCGTCGTCTTTGCCCTGGAAGTAGCCAAGGTTGGCACCCAGCGTCCAGCTGCCCAACGGCTGGCTGTGCAGCAGGTTGAAATATTGCTGGTGGTAGATGTCTTCAAGCTCGGCGTACCAGACGCCGACCTGGGTGCGCTTTTCGTTGAACACGTACTCGCCGCCGCCGAAGTTGAAACGGTCTGAGGTGAACGCTGAGCGGCCGTTCAAGGACATGTCTTCCATGCTGGCGTCGTTGCGCGGGCTGTTGCCGCGGAACTGTCCGCCGTACAGGGTCAGCCCGTCGATCTCTTTGGAAGTGATTTGCCCGCCCTGAAAGGTTTGCGGCAGCGAGCGGCCGTCATCGGAGCGCAGGATCGGCAGCACGGGCATCCACTCGCCGACCTTCAATTCGGTCTTCGAGAAGCGCGCCTTGCCCGCCACGGCCAGTCGCCCGAAGTCGTCGGCCGGGCGTCCATCGCTGTGGATCGGCAGCAATTGCGTGCCGCCTGTTCCCTTGCCGCCGTCTAGCTTGAGCGAGTAAAGGCCCAGCGCATCCACACCAAAGCCAACGGTGCCTTGGGTGAAGCCGGAGCGGGCATCGAGGATGAAGTTCTGCGTCCACTCCTCGGCGTAGTTCTGCGCATTGGCCGGGTCGACGAAGTTGCGGTTGATATAGAAGTTGCGTAGGTTCAGATTGACCTTGGCGTCTTCGACGAACCCGGCAGCATTGCCGCTGATGGGTGTCAGGTTTGCAGCAATGGCCGCAGACAGACCGCAAAGGAGTTTGCAGGAGGAATTGGCGCGCATGGAACAGACCTTTTTTGTAGTTATTGAGTCGTGTAGCTGGCTACGATAGTGAAAGGCCGGAAGGTGCCGTGCAATTGTGAAATAACTGTTTCGGGCGATAATCGAACGTTAATGAACCGGTTCGAACATTTTGTGAGGGGCGTTGCAAACGTGTGTGCGATGCTCACTGGTCTGTAGATACGGGTCTGTAAACATAGGCGGCGTGCTCTGGCGTTTTCGGCCACGGCGTCCGGCTGCTGAAACTTGAACAAGGAAGCGCGATGAGCACTGCCAGCACGCCTTTGTCCGGCGTCAACCAACCACTGAAAGGGATTGGTTTCATTCTTCTGGCGACTTTTCTGTTCGCCAGTCACGACACACTCTCCAAGTACCTGTCCGGCTTCTATCCGATCATTCTGGTGGTCTGGGCGCGCTACGTGGTGCACACGCTGCTCATGGCCTGCATCTTCATGCCATCGGCGGGGTTGCGCGTGCTGCGTACCAAGCGTCCCGGCTTGCAGGCATTGCGTGCGCTGGCGCTGTTGGGCACCAGTCTGCTGTTTACCAGCAGCCTGATGTTCATCCCGCAGGCAGAGGCGACCGCGGTCAACTTTCTCGCTCCGTTGCTGGTCACGGCACTGTCGGTGCCGCTGTTGCATGAGCGTGTGACGCGCGGGCAATGGGTTGCGGTGGTTGTCGGGTTTATCGGGGTGATGATCATCATTCATCCGGGGGGCGAGCTGTTTACCCCGGCGATTCTGCTGCCGCTGTCGTCAGCCTTGTGTTTTGCGTTGTATCAACTCCTGACGCGGCTGGTCAGCCCGTTTGACAGCCCGACCACCAGCAACTTTTTTGCCGGGCTGTTCAATACCCTGTTGATGAGCGCGCTGGTGCCGTTCTTCTGGGAAGTGCCTGCGCTTAAAGATCTGCCGTTTCTGCTGGCGCTGGGGGCATGTGGTATGTCGGCCCACTTGCTGCTGACCCAGGCCTTCCGCTTCGCCGCCCCGGCAATGCTCGCACCGTTCAGCTATTGCCAGATCGTGTTTGCCGGGCTGCTGGGTTTCGTGGTGTTCGACCACATGCCATCACCGACCGCACAGGCAGGCATCGCCATCATCTGCCTCAGCGGCCTGGCGGCGGCTTGGCAACAGCGGCGTAAGGGTGGGTAGTGTCCGGTGCTGGAGCCTGGGATGCCCTGCATCACAAGTTTTCAGTGCAGCACAACGTCATGCTGCGCCCGCAGGAGGCCGCCATACGTGCTTTTCGATCACGGTAGCACTGACGACGCAGAGTGCGACGTTAGTGACGGCTGAGTCCTGGCACTGATCCGGGGGATGCGAGGCAGGACGCCGAGCAAGCCGCACCGGGCCAAGGATGGCCCGTTGCGGCGGCCCCCGGATCAGTGACAGGGCGAAGGAACCCGACGAAGTCGGGCCGGAAACAGGAGCGAGG